>CAWJZC010000001.1:0-124786 GCA_963847195.1 uncultured Chloroflexia bacterium
CGCCATCCTGTTGGGGTTGCGAACTGTTCCAGCGGTGTTCCAGCGCTGTGGCTGGTTCGCCGCCGCCGTCGATGCGAGAGTGGTGGCACGGGTGAGCGGCGAACGGCACCCGGCGGGAACGATCGGCATGTATCGCGGGAGGAAGCAAGGGAGATGGTCATGGACGAGATCGCCAATGGACCGAGCATGCACGTCCCGTCGGGCGCGGGAAGATCCTACTGGATGATCGGCGGGGAGCGGGCGACAATCAAGGTGACGAGCGGCGAGACGTACGGGGCCTATGCGGTCGTGGAGGTGACAACCCCGCCCCTGATCGGACCGCCACCCCACATCCACCATACAATGGAAGAGACGTTCTACCTGCTCGAAGGCGAGATGGAGTTCGTCATCGATGGCATCGCCGCCACCGCCACGGTCGGGTCGCTGGTGCGCATACCGAAAGGGGTGCTCCGGGGCTACCGCACCGTCGGGGCCGCGCCCGCGAAGGCGCTCGTCTTCTTCCTGCCGGGCGGTTTCGAAGCGTTCCTGGCGGAAATGGGGCAGCCGGTCACCGACACTTCGCCCCCGCAAGGGGGGCCGCCGGATATGGGGAAGTTCGTGGCGACCGCTGCGAAGTATGGATGCGAGATACCGCCGCCGACCGCGCGGTGACGAGGTGGCAGCCTTGCGATCGGCGCAGGGGAGCATCGTGAAAGGAGAGCCGAGATGACGATTGCCGTCGCCGCGCCGCATCCGTGGGCCATCGAAGGGGCGCATCGCGTGCGCTTCGGCGTCATCACCGCCGTCCCGGACGACTGGGCGGTCACGCGCGACCTCGCCCAAACGGCCGAGGCACTGGGGTTCGATGGCCTCTTCCTGCCCGACCATCCGCTGATCGCCGGCGGCGCCGCCTGGACCACGCTCGCGGCGCTGGCCGCGGCGACGCGCACCATCCGCCTCGGGACGCTGGTCAGTTGCGTGTCGTACCGGAACCCCGTGGTGCTCGCGCGCGCCGTCGCCGACGTGGATCGCATCTCCGATGGCCGGGTCGTGCTCGGCGTGGGGAGCGGCGACATGCAGCAGGAGTTTCGCCAGCTCGGGATCGACTATCCGCCGACCAAGGAGCGGCAGGCGGCCCTCGAGGATGCGCTGCGGATCCTCCGCCCTTTGCTGCGCGGCGAGGAGGTCACGTACCAGGGCGCATACTTCCGGGCGGAGAGGGCGAAACTCCGCCCGCCGCCCGCCCAGCAGCCCCACGTGCCGATCATCGTGGCCGGCGGCGGCGAGCGCACGACGCTGCGCTTCGTGGCCCAGTATGCCGATGCCTCCAATCTGTCGGCCGCGTCGTGGGCGGGCGGCGTCTTCACCCCCGACGATGCCCGGCGCAAGTTCGACATCGTGCGGCGGCACTGCGCGGAGGCGGGGCGGCCCGATGGGTCGGTCCTCCGCACCACCACGCTCGCCCTCCGCCTGGCGGAGACAACCGCGGCGGCTCAGGCGAAGCTCGAGCACCTCCCACCGAGGCTGCTCGCCCACCTCGAGCGGATGCCCTTCGCCGGCACGCCGGAGGACGCGGTGGTGCATATCCGCGGGTTGGTGGAGGCCGGTTTCCGGTACATCATCCTCGGGGGCGGCTGGGTCGATACAGAGACGCTGCGCCTGGCCGCCGAGCGGGTGATCCCGGCGGTGGTCGGCAGCGGATCGAACGAGCAACTAGAGTACGCCCGATAGGCGCGCGAGATGCCTCCGGCAGGCTGCTCTCCCGGCCGAGATGGCCGCGAACCGGGAGGATGGGGTGGTGCGGGGCGACAGCGGTGTCCGGCAGTTCCGCGGGCCAGTAGGCATACGTAGGGATATGCGCTATCCACGAGCGCGTACGGTCCGCCACTCCCCTGCCCGTGTCAAAACAGGGGGGAACTCCCTTGACAAAGCCACCGGCCGCCCTTATCCTAATGATATTAGGATATCCTACCTATGAAAGGAACGCGGACCCATTGGTGCCATCCGATCTCGCACTACCCGCACCCGCCCTCTCGCCCCGTCAGCGCCGTCGGCGCAATCGCGACGAGATGATCGCCAACATCCTCGCCGCCGCGCAGGCCATCATGCGCGAGCAGGGCGTTGCCGCCCTCAACCTCAACGAAGTCGCGCGGCGTCTGCAGATGCGCGCCCCCTCGCTGTACGAATACTTCCCGAGCAAGGCCGCGCTCTACGACGCGCTCTATCTGCACGCCATCACCCGGTTCGCCGAGACGGATGCGCGCGTCTGGGAGACCTACCCGCCGGGCTGGGAGCAACTGCGCGCGTGGTTCGAGGCCCGGCTGTCGTTGGCGATGGAGCAACCGGACCTGTACCACCTCGTCTACGACGCGCCGGTGCCCGGCTTCGCGCCGGGCGAAGCGAGCACGGCGGTGGCGCTCCAGATCGGCGTCGACGCGGCACGGGCGGTCGCGGAGATGATCGACGCGGGCGTGATCGCGACCGATTTGCCGCCCGACCGGGCGCGCGACTTCCTGCTCGCACTGCGGCACGGGGTGATCGCGGAGACGCTGGGCAAGCAGGCGCTCGTACCGCCCACCTCCCACCGCTTCGCCTCCCTCGTGCCGGTCGTCATGGGTGTCTTGCGGGCCGCCTGGGATCCGCACGGCTCCGCCGGCGCGACCGGCGGGAAGGAGGGCCTATCGCCGTGAGGGTGTCCACCGCCGACCGTGTGTGATGGGGGATTGCGAGGCATCAGGAGGGATTGGTATGGCAACGAATGTGGCGACGGAGATCGGCTGTTCCTACGTGCCGCCCGAGGGGGGCGAGCGGATCCGCATCTTCGATGAGGAGGCGGTCGTCAAGGTGGTCGGTGCGGAGACGGCGGACGCCTATGCCGTGATCACCCTCAGCGTCGCACCGGGCGGCGGGCCGCCGCTCCACGCGCATCCGGGCAACGAGACGTTCTACGTGCTCACCGGCGCGTTCGCGTTCACCCAGCGGGATGCGACCGGGGTCTCGACCTTCCGGGCCGGCCCGGGTGCCGTCGTCCACGCCCCCGGCGGCGCGCCGCACCGCTTCGAGAACGTCGGCGCGGAGCGGGCGACGATGCTGCAGGTCGTCTCGCCGGAGCTGGTGGATTTCCTGCGGGAGTTGGGCGCGGCCTTCCCGCCCGGCGCCCGGCCGGATATGGAGACGATGCTCGCCCTCAACGCGAAGTACGGCACCGAGGTGCTCTACGGCGGCGAAGGCAGCCGCCCGGAACCCGCGACGGAGGGCGCGACGAGCGAGCGGGCGCGGGCGCTCGCCTGGCGCTTTGAGCAGGCCAGTGCGGCGCTGATCGCGACCGTCGCGGGATGCACACCGGAGCAGTGGCGGGCGGTCTGCGCAGACACGGGCTGGACCGTCGGCGTGCAGGCGCACCACATCGCATCGGGCGAGGCGCCGATTGAGGCCGCAATCCGGGCGGTTGCTGAGGGGCATCCGCATCCGCCGATGGCACCGGAGACGTTAGATGCAATCAACGCGCGCCACGCCGAGGAGTGCGCGAATGTCACGAAAGCGGAGACGGTCGCGCTCCTGCGAGAGAACGGCGCGATGGCGGCCCGGACGTACCGCGGTCTGAGCGATGAGCAACTCGCGCGCACGGCGACGCTGCTGGTTGGCGGTCACGCGGCGAGCGTCGCGCAACTGATCGAGTATTTCGCGATTGGCGAGATCGAACGCCACGGAGCAGCGCTCCGGCAGACGCTCGTGGCAGGCGGGGCGTGATAGGGCATCCCATCACGAAAGCCATAGCGCACGCGCACGTTGCTGCGCGCGGATGGCCGGGGGTGCATGCGCAGCTCCGCTTGACATCCCGCCGATCGCCGCTTATGCTACGACTAATAGCCCTGGCTAATGATCATTAGCCAAATGATACCAGAGCATCGACGAGGTGATTTGTGGCAGACATCCCCCGCCCCGACACGATCATCCCCTCTCCCGTCCAGCGCCAGCAGCGCAACCGGCGCGAGATGCTCGACGCCATCCTCGCCGCCGCCGAGCGGATCCTCCACGAGCGCGGTGTCGCCGCCCTCAATCTCAACGAGGTCGCCCAGCGCGTCGGCGTGCGCCCCCCGAGCCTCTACAAGTATTTCCCGAGCAAGGCGGCCCTCTACGACGCGCTCTATGCCGAGGGCGTCCGCCTGATCGGGGAGAACGACGCGCGGATCTGGGCCGCGTACCCGCCGGGCTGGGAAGGCATCGAGGCGTGGTTCCGCTCCCGCCTCGCCCTGGCGCGCGCGCACCGTGAACTCTACGAACTCGTCACCAGCAGCCCCGTGCCGGGTTTCGCGCCGTCGGCGGCAAATGTCGCGGCGGTGAAGGCCGCCGGGGCGGTGGTGACCCGGGCGCTCGACGACGCGATCGAGGCCGGGGTGATCGCGCCCGGCATCCCCAATCTCCGCGCGCTTCGCCTCCTGTTCGCGTTATCTCGCGGGGTGATCGCCGAGGCGCTCGGCAAGGAGCCGATCGATCCCGACGCGGATCGCGCCGAGGATGCGACGGGCGACTGCCTCGCGCTCCTGCGCACGGCGTGGACGCCCCAGCGCTCGCGCGACGGGCCGCGCTGAACGGCACCCGCTATCCCCGGCGACACGTTCCCGAGAGACAGCCGCACGATGCGGGCGGCTCAACACGCGCAAAAAAGGAGCATGGCACGATGGATACGACATGTGGGTTCGCGCCGGTGGCGTCGGGCGAGGGCGCCTCCTATCTGATCATCGACAATCTGGTCACGCTGAAGGTCACGGGGGCGCAGACGGACGGCGCCTACGCGATCACCGAGACGATCGTCGCGCCCGGGGGCGGGGTGCCCGGCCTGCACACCCACGCGGCCCAGGAGACGTTCTACATCCTCGAAGGGGAGTTCGCCTTCCCCGGCCTCGGGGGGACCGTGCGCGCCTCGGCGGGGGATGTGGTCCATGTCCCGGGCGGGGTGCCGCACACGAACCTGAACGTGGGCGGGACGACGGCGCGCTACCTGGCGGTCTTCGCCCCCGCCGGGATGGACGACTTCTTCGCGGAGGTGGGCGAGCCGGTGGCCTACGCGGCGACGGTGCCCGCGCCGCAGGGGCCGCCCGATATGGAGCGGTTCATGGGGATCTGCCGGAAACATGGCGTGGTTTTCGCCGGGCCACCGCCGTCGGACTGAGAGAACAGGTGCACGAGCGACCGCCTGGGTACGTGGGGCGACGATGCTCGGCGGAGCGATGAACGGCGCGAGATGGGGTCCGAACCCCGTCTCGCACCGATGCGTTTTCTTGCCACGGGTAACGCAAACGGGCGCCGGGTCGGTCTTGGCTCGGTGCGCCACTCAGTCTTTCGCCGGCGCGGGCACCGCCGCGTCCGATCTTTTCGCCGTCCGTCCACCATGCTACCCTGTCCGCGCGTGGGACTCTCCATCGTGCGCGGCTCCCCTCCACGCAGGGAGCGCAGCATCCTCGGCGAGCGTCGCGATCCACACCGCGATGCTCGATCGGCTCGGGAAAGGCGGAGAACGATGGGCGCCAACCTGGATCTCGTGGGCTTCCGGGCGGTCGATCACACGCAGGAGCCCGACTTCTTCGTCCGCTTCATGGACGAGGGGCACAAGATCCCCGCGATCCACACCTGCACGTCCCTGCTGCGCCAACGGCTCGGCCTGCGCGCCGGGGATGCCGCCCTCGAGGTCGGGTGCGGCCCCGGCATCTCCCTCGTCGAGATGGCGGCGGTCGTCGGGTCGGGGGGGCGGTGCGTCGGCCTGGACGCGAGCGAGACGATGGTCGCCGCGGCCCGCCAGCGCGCCGGGCAGGCCGGGATACCGGCCACCGTCGAGGTCGGGGATGCGCAGGCGCTGCCCTACCCGGACGGGACGTTCGACGTCTGCTCCGCCGAGCGGATGTTGATGCACGTGTCGGATCCGGAACGGGTGCTGGCGGAGATGGTGCGCGTCGCGCGCCCCGGCGGGCGGATCGGCGTCTTCGACATCGATCAGGAGACGATGGTGGCGGACAGCCCGGAGAGGGAGACGACACGGACGATCGTGCGCACCTTCACGGACGCGATCCGGCAGGGCTGGATCGGGCGGCAGTTGCCGCGGCTGTTCAAGGAGCGCGGGCTGACGGGGGTGTCGGTGGATGCCGTCGAGGTGTTCCTCCCCTACACCTTCGCGGAGTTGCTGCTGGGCGGGCACTGCACCCGACTGCAAGCGGAGGGTGTGCTGACCGCGGAGCAGGTGCGGCGATGGTGGGAGGGGTTACGAGCAGCGGAGGAGCGGGGCGTGTTCCTGCTCGGATTCACGGCGTTCATCGTCGTCGGTGTCAAGTCGGGCGGTGCGTGATCGCCACCGTCCCGACTCGCGCGGCGTGGAGGAAAGGACAGAAATCCCTTGTATATTGGTGGGGATCCGATGTGGGGTGAGAGACTGAAAAGTCCCAGTGGTTCTACAGGGACACTTCATAGGTAGGGTCTACTCCAGCTGGACACACCGCCGCAGCCAGCACTGCCATTCCCGCTACCATCTGATCCGGTCATGCCCATGAAGTTCTGTAGATCCCCCCACGCGTACGACGCGCCCTCGCTATGGACCTCCTCTCCTTACGCCGTGAGCAGCGGTTGTTTCTCCACGGCGAGCCGTTCGAGCAGGGCTACGGCGTGCTCCGGTCCCGGCAGCTCCGCCATCTCGTCGCGGATACGCGCGGCATTCGTCCGGTAGCGCGCGTCGGTGAGCACCGACCGCACCGCCGCCCGGACCGCGTCCGGCAGTGCCCCATCCGCCGGGACCCGCACCCCCACCCCGGCCTCCACGCACCGCCGCGCATTCTGGGGCTGGTCGGCCGTCAGCGGGATGAGGACGAGCGGCTTCCCGTGGCGGAGCGCGCCGATGACCGTGTTCATCCCCGCGTGCGCGACCACCGCGTCGCACCGCGGTAGGAGGAGCGCCTGCGGGACGTAGCGCTCGATGTGGACCTGTCCCCCCTGCGGGCCGAAGGCGGCAGGGTCTTGATTCCGCCCCACCGTGAGGATGAGGTTGACCGGCTCGTCGCGCAGCCCGGCGAGGATGGCGGCGAAAATCCCCGGCACGCGGTTGAACACGGTGCCGAGCGTGGCGTACACCGTCGGCCGCGCGGCGAGGGTGGCGAGCCACCCCGGCGGTGGCGCGTCGCCCGCGACGTCGTCGAGCTCCGGGCGCACATGGTGGGTGACCGGCGGGATGAAGTCGGCGGCGGTGAGGAGGCCCGGGGGGACGGTGACGATGTTCAGGTAGCGATGGAGCGTGGCGAGGCTCGGGTCGGCAGGAGCGTCGACCTGCGCGCGCAACGCCGCGAGCTGCGGCCCGACGATGTGCTGCAGCGCCGGCGGCGGGATGAATTGCCCGGCCCCGGCCGTCGCGTGCGGGATGCCGAGGCGCTCCGCGGCGAGCCAGCCGCCGAACTCCCACGGGTCGCGCACCACCAGGTCGGGCGGCCAGCCGGCCGCGAGGGCGATCGCCGCCTCCGCCAGCGGGCCCGCGACGGCCCCGACGAAAATATCCGTCACGAAGCGCAGGCTCTGCTCCTCCAGGGTCATCGCGCCCAGGTGCGGGAACGTCCGCTCCGCCTCGGCCTCGAGCCAGTCCAGGCCGGCGGGAACAGCCCGGAAGCCGGCGCGCTCGACCGTCGCGGCGAACGACGGCGCGCAGGCGAACCGGACCGCGTGGCCGGCCCGCCGGAGCGCGCGCGCCAGCGGGAGCTGAGGGTGGAGATGGCCGGCGGCCGGGTGGGTGGTGAAAAGGACGCGCATGGCAACCTCCTCAGGGGTCGCGGCGGTTCGGGGGCGGGCCGACGGGAGCGCGGTCCCGATGGTACCAAGCGGGCACGGCGACGGCAACGAGCGCGCGGGTCCGTCGCCCGCGGCACCGGCCACTCACGGTCGCTCCTCGCTCGCCCCGGGGAGCGGGACGCGCTAGCTCGACCTGGGCGATCCGATTTCCGCGACGGGGACCAATGATGCCGCCATGGACCGAGCGGCCACCTCGCGCGCGCCGTCCGCCCTCGCTCCCGGTCCCGGGTCGCCGATCTCCCGTGCGGTGGCTGGTGCGTGGTACGATCGCACCATCGGCGCGTCGAGAGAGTGGCGAGGAGGCTTCCCATGAGGTCCGCGGACAACCAGGCGATCTTCCGGCGTGTGATCGAGGAGGGGTTCGGACAGGGCAACCTCGCCGTGTTGGACGAGCTGATGGCCCCGGATTTCATCGAGCATGAGGCGGGCCCGGGCGAGGGGCGGGGCTGGAGGGAGTCAAGGCGATCGTCACGATGCTGCACACCGCCTTCCCGGACGCGCGAGCGACGATCGACCGGTGCCGCTTCGCGGCGAGGAAGCTGGCGGAGCATTGGGGCGTCTTCGACCGGCTGGGGATGCTGGAGCAAGTCGGTGCGATCGCGCATCCGTAGCGCAGGACGAACGACGCAGGGAAAATACCGTCCCCGACGTGGTGCGCTCATCGCCGAGGAGGGGATTACCGAACTTCACGGACACGACCTGGAGCGATTGCACGAGGGGATCAAGCGGCGCACGCGGGTGGTGCCGGGTGCCCTCCGGGCAGATTCCCGAACCCGGATGCGTGCCGGCGGTTGGTGACCGCGCTGTGCGTCGAGCGGTCGGAGGAGTGGCTCAGCGGGCGGCGCTACCTCGACATGGGCGGCCTTTGCTTGCCGATGGCATCCGAGGGTCCGCTCGCCGGTGAGACCGAGGATCGGTGTCGCTGAATGCCGCCGGTTGCATGGGAGCGCACCGGGCCCTATGCTGCCGGGCATCCACCGCCCGCAAGGGGGATCGGGAAGGAGCGCACCATGCAGATCCTCGTCGTCGGCGCCGGGATCGGCGGCCTTACCGCCGCCCTCGCACTGCGGCGCGCCGGCGTCGATGTGCAGGTCTATGAGCAGGCAAGCGTCCTGCGCGAGGTCGGTGCCGGGGTCGCCATCGGCCCCAACGCGACCAGGGTCCTGCACCACCTCGGCCTCGCCGACGCCCTCGCCGCCGTCGCTGTCCGCTCCCTCTCGCTCGACACCCGCGACTGGCGCACCGGCGCGCTCCTCGGCCGCGTGCCGCTCGGCGACGAGGCGGTCGTACGCTGGGGCGCGCCCTTCTACCACCTCCACCGCGCCGACCTGCACGACGCGCTGCGCGCCGCCCTCGGCGAGGGGCACCTCACCCTCGGCGCTCGCTGCGTCGCCGTTGAACAGGACGCGGCCGCCGCGACGGCCCGGTTCGCCGACGGGCGGGAGGCGCGCGGCGACCTGCTGATCGGCTGCGACGGCATCCACTCGGTCGTGCGCGAGCACGTCGCCGGGGCGGACCGGCCGCGCTACGCGGGGCAGGTCTCGTGGCGGGGCATCGCACCCGCGGCGGTGGCGCAGGAGGCGGGGCTGGAGGTGCGCCACCACTCATTCTGGGGGCCGCGCCAGCAGTTCGTCTGCTTCTATGTGCGCGGCGGGCGGCTGGTGAACTGGGTGGGCAACGCCGAGGGGGACGACGAGTGGCGCGAGGAGTCCTGGTCGGCGCGGGGCGAGCGGGACGAGGCGCTGGCGCTCTACGCGGGGTGGCATCCCGCGGTGCGGGCGCTGATCGCGGGCACCGAGCGGGTGTTCAAGTGGGCGCTGTTCGACCGGCCGCCGCTGGAGCGGTGGACGCGGGGGCGGGTGACGCTGCTGGGGGACGCGGCGCACCCGATGCTGCCGTACATGGCGCAGGGGGCGAGCCAGAGCATCGAGGATGCATATGTCCTGGCGCATTGCCTCGCGGCGGGACGGGACAACCCGGAGGCGGCCCTCGCGCGATACGCGGTACGCAGATACGCGCGCACGGCGGCGGTGCAGGCGGCGTCGAGGGAGGCGGGGCGGGTGGTGCGCCTGACGGACCCGGCGGCGGTGGAGGAGCGGAACGCGCGATTAGCCGCGAGCCCGGAGGCGCCGGTGGCGCGGTTCGACTGGCTGTGGCGGTACGATGTGGGGCGGGCAATGGCGGACGAAGGAGAGGGGACAGCAAAAGACGGGGGACAGGACTGATGCGAGAGACGGTCACCCGAGGGCCGTGGAGCAATCGACAGAACTTCCCGGACACAACCCAACAGCCTCCCTCGTTTGTGGGACGCTGACTGTCCCACCTATGCCGACCGCTCTTCAGCGTCGCGTAGCCATCGCGTAACCCTTCCGTAACGCATTTATGCTAGTGTGGCAGTAGTCAGGGCCGCTCTCATCGCTTCTTCGCATCCGCGCCAGCCAACGGAACACGGCCTCGGACCGTCATTCGCTTGAGTCAGGAGGTACGAGGATGGTCGCGAACGCGCTGTTGCGGGTTAAGGGGAGCGTGATCCGTCCGGGCGATCAGCGCTATGACGAGGCCCGCAAGATCTGGAACGGTGCAATCGCCACGCGACCGGCGCTGATCGTCCAGTGCGCGGATGAGGAGGATGCGGCGGCCGCGCTGGCCTACGCACGGCGCGCGGGGCTGCGCGTCTCCGTCCGTGGCGGGGGCCACAATGTGGCCGGCACCGCCCTCGTTGAGGACGGGATGGTCCTCGACTTCTCCCAACTGCGGGGCGTCACGGTCGATCCCGACCGGCGCCGCGCCACGGTCCAGCCGGGGGCCCTCTGGGGCGACGTGGATGCCGCCACACAGACCTACGGCCTGGCGACGCCCGCTGGCATCGTTAGCCACACCGGCGTCGCCGGCCTGACCCTTGGCGGGGGCTTCGGCTGGCTCAGCCGTCGCTGGGGACTGACGAGCGATAATCTGCTCTCGGTCCGCATGCTCCTCGCGGACGGCAGCAGCGTCGTCGCCAGCGCGGACGACCACCCCGACCTCTTCTGGGCGATTCAGGGCGGCGGCGGTAATTTCGGGATCGTCACCGAGTTCGCGTTCGGGCTGCATGCGCTCGGCACCATGGTCATGGCCGGGCCGATCCTGCACGCGGCCGAGCGGGCGAGCGAGGTACTGCGCTTCTACCGCGACTGGAGTTGCGTCGGTTTGGTGGACACTCGATGATTTGGGGAAGTGCCCCAAGGAGGTGTCCCGATGCCACGCACGAAGCCGCCCTACCCACCGGCGTTCCGCGCAGAAGCCGTGCGACTGGTTCACAGTAGCGGCAAGTCCATTCCCGTCATCGCAAACGGGAGCCCTCTGGGCAGCATCGGCGTTTCGGACCAGGCATTGCGCGGCTGGGTTCGGCAAGCCGAGATTGATATCGGTCAGCGCGATGGGTTGACCAGCGGCGAGCACGAAGAATTGCGCCAGTTACGCCGCGAGAACCGGATCCTCAAAGAGGAACGGGACATGCTGAAAAAAGCCGCGGCCTTCTTCGCCCGGGAGAGCAATGCGATCCGTTAGCGGTGTTCGCGTTTGTCGCGGCGGAGAAGGCCAACCATGCGGTCACCCGAATGTGCCGATTGCTGGGTGTCTCCCCCAGCGGGTACTACGCCTGGGTGAAGCGACCGCCCTCAGCGCGAGCGGTGAGTGACGCTGCCTTGAGCGAGCAGATTCGGGAGATTCACGCCCGCAGTCGCGGGACCTATGGTGCGCCCCGCGTCCATGCCGAACTGCGTGCGGCCGGCGTCTCGTGCTCGCGCAAACGGGTTGCGCGCTCGCTACGGACCGCCGGATTGCACGGCTGTCACCGACGGAAAGGACCGCGCACGACGCGTCGCACGCCGGATGCCGCCCCCGCGCCGGACCTTGTCCGGCGGGAGTTTACTGCGCCGGCGCCGGATCGCCTTTGGGTCGCGGACATTACCTACGTGCCGACTTGGATGGGGGTCCTCTATCTGGCCGTCGTGCTCGACGTGTAGAGCCGCCGGATCATCGGCTGGGCGATGGCCGACGGGTGCCCCCTGGGCAGGATCCGTACTGAGGTGGTGATCGAAGCCGTCGAGATGGCTCTCGGGCGACGACGGCCGCTGGGCAAGGTGATTCATCACTCCGATCAAGGGAGCCAGTACACGAGCCTTGCCTTCGGCCGACGGTTGCGAGACGCCGGCTTGGTCGCATCGATGGGCAGTCGGGGCGATTGTTTCGACAACGCGATGGCGGAGACCTTCTTCGCCACCCTCGAATGCGAACTGCTCGCGCGACAAAGTTTCCCGACGCGCAATGCCGCCCGACTCGCGCCCTTCGACTACATCGAGGGGTTTTACAACACCCATCGGCGGCACTCAGCACTCGGGTATCTGTCACCGATGGCGTACGAAAGGAGGTGGACAATCGACGCTCAGGTCGCGTAATCTTTCTCTATCCACGAAACCGGGGCAACTCCACGATCGCCTCATGGACATAGCTAGCCACGGATGATTATTTCGTTCATACCCCCGCGAAGCGCGCGTAGTACCATCGCCGGACAGCGTCCCACGCCCCGCCCGTCCAGGCTGCCCAGGCCGCCTTCGGCCAACCCGGTGCGCCGTCCGACGCCCATCATCGTTGTAAATGTGGCACATCAGTGCTATCATCACACGGCATGCCGGCCCGCTCGTCGAGCCGGACGCGGCACCGCCGTGCCATATTCGCCGTAGTAGCCGCCACGAGGGCCCCTCGCGATAATGGCACCGATGGGTTACGTTCGCCGCGACCACGCAGGATGGAGATCGCCCGTGATGACCCTCCCCGAAGCCGCCGCCTCCCTCGGCCTCAGCCGCTTCACCCTCGCCCACGCCGCCCGGCGCGGCACCCTCGAGGCCGTCGCCGTCGGCGGCGTCTGGATCGTCGACGAGGCAGCGCTCGAGCGGTATCGGCAGCGCAGTCGCGGCCAGCCGGGCCGCAAGGCGGGCGGCACCGCCACGCCGCCGACCGAGCGCCCCGCGCAGCGCGCGACGCCGCCGCACCCTGCCCCCCGGGCGGCGCCATCGCTGCGAGAGGAGGAATCCACCCCTGCCCCCGGTACAACGGCGCAGCGTGGCCCACAGGGGCTTCCGTCGCGATCGGCGCGCGCGCGGATGGAAGCCCATGCGCGGCGGATGGCCGCTTCGGGGGCCCCGCCGATCAAGATCTTCATCGGCCCCGATGGCGCGCTGTACCAGGCGACCGATAAGAGCACCGCGCGCCGGATCGACGAATGGGAGATTGTCGGGTGTAAACAGGCAGGAATCCCGATAAAATATCTCGCCGCGCCGGAACGGTGGATGCGCGACGCCGCCGCCGACCCGCGCCGGCCGCGCGAGCGCTACCAACCCCTCGCCGCCCACCTTGCGGGGCACGTGCGCGGGGACGAGGAGGTCTTCCTCACCTTCGCGGCGATCGAGGCGATCCTCGGCTTCGCGCTGCCCCCGGCGCGCAAACGGCCGCGCTCGGGTGCCCATTTGCGCATCTTTACGCCGAACCTGTGGGCGATGGCCGGCTGGGAGGGGTGGCCCGACACGGCGGCGGGCGGCGTCCGCTTCCGGCGGGGCGGGATGGCCGCTGAGGGGCCGCGATCCTCCTCCCCGCGACCCGCGGGCGCGACCGCGACGCAGAGCTAGGGCAACACCGGGGAAGCGTACGCCGCGCACACATTATCCCGCGCGCGACCTATTCGTGCATCCCCCCTCGCCACGGGCGCAGTAGCATCGTTGGCGGCGGTGCGGGATTGCGCGCGACCTTCGGCGGATCCCCCGGCAGATAGAGCGACGTGCGCTTGCCGTACGCGCTGGGGCACGTCCCGACCTGCGCGACGATGTCCATCGCCACGAGCGCCCGGACCGCCCTCGTCACGGTCTCGACGGCCATGCCGCACCACGGCGCGGCGAACCCCGGCGTGTAGGTCACCGGCTCGCGCGCGGGGTAGGCGAGCCAGCGGAGGCCGCAAAGCAGGCGGAACCCCTCGTACGCCGTGCGCACGGAATCGAAGGCGCGTTCTGGCAGCGGGGGCAGGGCCACCTCCACCGGATCGATCAGGCCGATCTCGTAGAGCAGGCGCAGTTGCCAGACGGCGTGCAGCGGTGCGGGCAACTTGCGCGCCTTGCCGTAGCGCTGCGCCGCGAAGACCTCGGCGAGGGTCAGCCACTCCTCGGGTCGGCCCTGCGCGTGGAAGTCGTGGTAGCGGACGTGGCCGCTGTCGAGGCGATGCAGGGCGGCGGAGGGGCGGGTGTCGCCGTGCACCACGCAGAGGAAACCCGCCCCGAGCGGCCCGGTGGGGATGCCGAGATACGACGCCTGCGCCCATACATAGGCGTCGTCCCGATCGAGGCCCGCCAAGCCCTCGGGCGTGACCGAGGGGAGGATGCAGGGGCCACTAGTGAAAGAAATACTATTTCTTTCACTAGTCCCCGTTTCCTGCCCCCGTGGCAGCCGTCGGGGGATCGGCGGCGCGGCGATCTGCCGGGCGATGAAATCCGGCACCGGCCGCACGGCGCTCTCCCCGAGGGCGCCGCCTTCCAGCCACGCGTAGGTGCCCCGCTTCGTCGTCGACGGGGGCGCGACAACCATGCCGCCGCGCGCCCGCGTGTCGATGCCGGGGAAGATGCCGCCCCGCTTGCCGACCGTGCTCTTCAAGGTCAAGCCGCGCGCGTCGAAGTAGAGGTGGTCGCCGCCGCTCGGGGTGCGGGCGGTGACGGTACGAAGCCACTCGTCGCCGTGATCCAGGATGGCCCGCCCGATCCATGTGTCGCCGCCGTCATCGCGGTCGTTGTCCAGCACCACGATGCCCGACGGGCCGCAGGCGATGCCGACGCACGACGCCTCCCGGCGCCACCGGTCCCTGTCATGGGCCGCGCGCCACATCGCCTCGATACGCGCGGGGTCGTCGGTCGCCGCCTCGCCCCACGCGACGAGCGGGATGCCGGTGTCGCCGACCGGGAAGACGTGCATGCCGTGGCCGGCGAGGGCGAGGGCGGCGGCGAGGGCGGAAGGATGCTTCATGCATTCACCTCCGCCCGTTCCTGTCGTTGCCCGGAAGCGGAGCGCATCGCTTTGCGCGCAGGGCATTTATTCGCCCGGCTCGCGCGCGCGAGCCGGGCGAAAAATGCCCTGCGCGCAAAGTCTGCCCGCCGCATGCGCTCCGCTTCGGGGAGGATACCGTCGGGGTCGACCTCCTTTTCGAAGCGCCCGAGGAAGGCCGCGCGCGCTTTCGCGGTCGTCTCGGTGGGATCGTGGGTTGCGTGGAGCCGATAGGCGCCGATGCGGCCACGGAGGGCCATCTCGTGGGGGTCAAACGGTGACGAAAAATGCTCGGCACGAGGGCACATCCTTCCAAGGACTTGCTCTCATGCCCTGCTTGCCTCTAATTCATGGGTGAGGCCTTGCTTGGTGGACAACTGAGGGAGGGCGTGCCGGGCCGCGCTGGCGGATTCGGATATATATCGCTGCGATCATAGCTCCCGCGAGCTGGATCGCCGCGATATTCGCACATTTATCGGCGGCCGTCAAGTCACGAGCGAGGCTCGCGCGGTGATGACGCCACCCAATTCCGACAGCCGCACTTCGGGCAAACGATATGGATCGGCAGGACAGGGAAATGTCCGACAAAATCGCTCTCGTGATCGTCGGGATCCGCACTGAAATCGCCCGCGTTCGGGAAGAATGGCGCGCCGACTTCCTCCGGGAGGGATCGCCGAATTCGCCTGGGTGTTCCGGTGAGATAATCGCCGGCCGAATCCATCCGAAAGCCGGTGCCATCATTCTGCCGCGCGTACCAGACACCCTCGGGAATCGTCAGCTCGGGCCATTGGACGGGGCCGTCATCCCGATAGATCGCGAAGCCGAGCGAGACGGGGCAGCGCCCTCCGCCCGCGCCGCTCCCGCCGCAAACGATACGATAGTCGCCGGAATGCCGAGCCCGCTTGCAACGGGCCTCGACCGTCCGTGGCACACGATTTCGGCGGGTCGTTTCACCTGCCATCATTAGAGGCGATCCCCGGGTGATAGTCGCTTGTGCGCCTCGCGCGCCCGCTCGTCGGCGGCGCTCTTGCCGTAGTGGTCCAGCATCGTCCGGGAGCGCCATCCCGCGAGGCGCATGAGGTCGCCTTCGTTGCCACCTGCCGCGAGCCACTGATGCGCGTAGGTGTGACGAAGGAGGTGGGGATGGATCTCGGATAATCCAGCCGCCTCGGCACGTCGATTGAGCGCCTGATAAATCCCGCTGTCCGTCATCGGATGCGCCTTCCCGATCCATAACTCAGGGCGATTTGCTAGCGTCTGCCGTCCGCGAATCCGCAGGTAGCGATCGAGCGCGACCGCCGCCTTTTTCCCGAAGGGACAGGCGCGGGGTCTCCTCCCTTTACCGAGGACCAGCGCGACGTCCTGATCGAAATCGATGTCCTCGACCTTGAGGCCTGCCAGCTCGGCACGCCGCATCCCGGTGTCCGCGAAAAGCAGGATAATCGCGGTGTCGCGCAGCCCCTCCAAATCCTTCCCGCTGCACGCCTTCAGCAGCGAGCGCAGATCATCCACCGTGAGGACCTTCGGCGGCGATTCCGGCACAGCAGGTGGCTTCATTCGGACCATCGGCGACGCCGCGATCTCCCCCTCCGCCGCGAGCCACTTGAAAAAGGCCTGCAGCGAGCGGTACCGATTGGCGGCCGTCGTCGGCTTCCATCTCGCCAGGAGGTCGGCGATGAACGACTCGACATGCTCCCGGCGGATGGCGCCGACATCGGTCGGCATCCCGCGCGCGGCGAGGAACTCCGCCAAACAAGCGGACCGCTTCGCCATAGGACTGGACCGTGCGCGGGCTCTTGTTTTGGCGAGGAGCGTGCGATGGAACGAGCGAGCAAGCAGGGGGTAATCGCCATCTCCGGCATACTGCCCGGGGGCGTGACAACCGCATTCGTGTCATACCAAGGCTCCCCCTGCCGAAGCGTCCAATCAGAGTGTGCGGCAGCGCAGTGGCACAATAGATGCGAGATCCGCTACCGCCAATATAGGGTATATCGACTTGTATGGCAAGGGATGGTACGCCCGGAGGGACTTGAACCCCCAACCTTCTGATCCGAAGTCAGACGCTCTATCCAATTGAGCTACGAGCGCATTCGTGTGGGAAAAGAAGTGGGGTGCCTCACGGGGCTCGAACCCGTAACATCCGGCTCCACAGGCCGGCGCTCTGCCGATTGAGCTAGAGGCACCACAATGCACAAGGGGTGTCAGGCGCGTAAGCCGAGTTCTGTTCACGCATTCGCTGCGCTGATGGCCATCTCTCTCCGCCCCGTAACAGGGCGGGCCGCGTCATCGCTTTCGCGGCGGCTCTCGACTTTCGGTCTCGGCGAGTCACCGTCAGCAACCACGAGGGTTGCGTGCGACCGGATCGGAGATTGCAGCAGGGAGGATTGCCCGTTTCATCCGGCCCGCCGAGGCGGCCGGCACCGTTTCTGTTGCTCTCGCGTGGTCCCACACGCGCCCGCACCGGACGCTTGCGCCCGTGCCTTGGGACTGTCAGCACTCCATTGAAGCGCTGCCCCGGCTTTCGCCGGGCACCCTGCTCTGTGCTGCTCGGACTTTCCTCTGGTGCTTGCGCCCCAGCGGCCATCCTGCCCAACACCCCATGTTGCCTTGTCAATGTGCCGCCACACGTCGTGCGTGCGCGGCATTCAGGGATGGGTCAAGATGGTGCCGAAGGAGGGATTTGAACCCTCACGCCCCTACGGACACTACGCCCTGAACGTAGCGCGTCTGCCGATTCCGCCACTTCGGCCAATGGAGCCGACGATCGGATTTGAACCGATGACCTGCTGTTTACGAAACAGCTGCTCTGCCGCTGAGCTACGTCGGCCTCGATCGCCGCACGGATTCTACCACGCCGCGCGGCGGCGCGCAAGCAGGGTGCAGGCGGTCAGCAACCGACCGGTCAGCGGCGATCGTGTCGATGTCCGCAATTGCTCGTATATTCCTGAGAGGCACAGTGGTTGCCTCACCGTCACCGAGCCCTGCGTGCATTACGTTGCCGTGCTGTCAATCGTCATTGACTGAATGGCACGAAGGCGTAGACTGATGAGGGAACGGATCAATCGGCGGGAGGGAGGATGGTGCGGCGGACGTGAACGAGGCGGCGGTACGGTTCGGCCAGATGCTGACGCGGCTGCGGACGGCGCAGCGGCTCTCGCAGAATCAACTGGCGCAGCGGGCCGGGCTGAATCACTCCTACATCAGCCGCCTGGAATCGGGCGGGCGCGGCGACCCGTCGCGCACGGTGGTCGAGCAATTCGTCGGCGCGCTCGGGCTCGATCGCGTCGGGGCGGGAGGCGGACGATCTGCGCATGGCGGCGGGCTTCCTGCCCGTCGATCCGGCGCACCTGCTGACGGGCGAAACCGCGCTCGCGAAACTGGCGGCGCTTCTGGAGGACACGCGACTGCCGGACGCGTCGCGCGCGACCTTGCGGCGCATCCTCGGCGCTGCTTGGTCGAGGAATACAGCGCGCATCGCGGATGCGCACGACTCGTAAGATGTATGGACAGTACGTACGCCCTTTGGTACCCTGAACGTACAGTGTGAATGGGGGCGTCGGCGCGGGGTGCGCGGCGCGAGAATCCGGGGGTCGCAGGATGGTAGCAGCGTCGGGGGGACGGCAGACGGTAGAGTTCGCGCATCTCCATCTGCACTCGGAATTCTCGCTCCTCGACGGCCTCGGCAAGATCCCCGACTACATGGCGCGCATGGAAGAACTCGGCATGACGGCGGCGGCGCTGACCGATCACGGCGTGATGTACGGCGCGATGGACTGGATGAAGGCGGGCAAGAAGAGCGGCTTCCGCACGATCGTCGGCATGGAGGCGTACGTCGCGCCCGAGGGGCGGCACGAGCGCAAGAAGGGGCCGATCCACCACCTGACGCTGCTCGCCCGCAACGAGACGGGCTACCGCAACCTGCTCGAACTCGCGAGTCGCGCCAGCCTCGAAGGGTTCTATTATAGGCCGCGCATCGACTACGACCTGCTCGCGCAGCAAGGCGGAGGGGATTACCTGCCTCTCCGGCTGCCTCTCGTCGCACCTCGCCGCGCACATCCTCCACGACCGCGAGACGGAGGCGCGCCAACTAATCGACGACATGACGCAGTGGTTCGGGCGCGACCATTTCTTCCTCGAAGTGATGGACCACGGCATGACCGAGCAGCGGCAGCAGACGCAATTCCTCATCGCGGAGAGCGCGCGCACCGGGTTGCCGCTCGTCGCCACCAACGATGTCCATTTCGTCCGGCGCGAGGATCACCCGGCGCACGACATCCTGCTCTGCATCCAGACGGGCGCGACGATCGACGACCCGAACCGCTTCGCGAGCAAGACCGACCAGATTTACATGAAGAGCGGCGACGAGATGCTCGAACGCTTCGCCGAGATCCCCCACGCCGTGGCGAACACGATGCGCGTCGTCGAGCAGTGCGACCTGAAGCTGGAAAATCCCGGCTTCCTGATGCCGCACTTCGCCGTGCCGGAGGGCTTGACGCCCGCGACGTACCTGGAACATCTCTGCCGCGAGGGCGCGGAGCGCAAGTACGGCCATGTCGAGGGCGAAGTCGGCCGAGCGGCTCGCCTTCGAACTCAGCGTGATCACGGACATGGGTTTCCCGACCTATTTCCTCGTCGTCTGGGACTTCGTGCGCTACGCGAAGGAGCAGGGCGTCCTCGTCGGGCCGGGTCGCGGCAGCGCGGCGGGCAGCATCGTCGCCTACAGCCTGGACATCACGACGGTCGATCCGCTCACGCCACGGCCTGCTCTTCGAGCGCTTCCTCAACCCGTCGCGCATCTCGATGCCGGACATCGACATCGACTTCGCGGACGACCGGCGCGACGTGATTATCAAGTACGTGACCGAGAAGTACGGCGCGGAGCAGGTCTCGCAGATCATCACCTTCGGGACGCTGGCGGCGCGGGCGGCGATCCGCGATGTCGGGCCGCGCGCTCGGCATGCCGTATGGCGACGTGGATCAGGTCGCGAAACTGATCCCGCAGGTGCCCGCGCACCCCGTCTCGATCGCGCAAGCGCTGGAGCAGGTGCCGGACCTCAAGGCATTGCGCGAGCGGGACGCGAACATCAAGCGGCTGCTCGATACGGCGCAGAAGTTGGAGGGCGTCTCGCGGCACGCTTCGACGCACGCGGCGGGCATCGTCATCTCGCGCGATCCGCTCATCCAGCACGTCCCGTTGCAGCGCGCGGGCAACGGCGACAATGCGGGCGTCACGACGCAGTACCCGATGGGCTGGCTGGAGGAACTCGGCCTCCTCAAGATGGACTTCCTCGGCCTGAAGACGCTCACGGTGCTCACCAAAGCGCTTGAATCTGCTCAAACGGCGCGGCATCACCGTCGATCTGGACGCGCTGGATCTGGAAGACCCAGCGGCGTACGCGCCCTTGATGCGCGGCGAGACGATGGGCGTCTTCCAACTCGACCAGCCGACCGGCCAGCGCATCTGCGCGCTCGTCAAGCCGCGCAACTTCGCCGAGCTCGTCGCTGTCGGCGCGCTGGCCCGGCCCGGCCCGATGGAGCACGCGCCCCGGTTTGCGGCCCGCAAGGAGGGGCGTGAGGAAGTCTCGTACGCGCACCCCGATTTGGAGCCCGTCCTGCGCGAGACGTACGGCTTCGCGCTCTTCCAGGAGCAGGTGATGCAGATCGCCCGCGTGCTCGCCGATTACTCGCTCGCCGAGGCGGACAGCCTGCGCAAGGCGATGGGCAAGAAGTTGCCCGCCGAGATGGCGAAGCACCGCGATCGCTTCATCCAGGGGTGCGCCAAGAAAGGGATCGCGAAAAAAACAGCGGAGCCGCTCTTCGAAGAACTGGAGAAGTTTTCCGGCTACGGCTTCAACAAGGCGCATTCGACCTGCTACGGCCTGATCGGCTACTGGTGCGCCTGGTTGAAGGCGCACTATCCGGCGGAGTTCCTCGCCGCCATCTTGACGAGCGAGCAGGGCGACACGGCCCGCGTCGTCCAGTTGATCGCCGAGTGCCGGCGGATGAAGATCGCCGTCCTGCCGCCCGATATCAACAAGAGCGAGCGCGATTTCAGCGTCGAGGAGGCGGGCGCGACAGCGGACGACGCGGAGCCGGTGCGCGTCGTGCGGATCGGCCTGAGCGCGGTCAAGAATGTCGGCGTCGGCGTCGTTGACGCGATCATCGCCGCCCGCGCCGAGCAGCCCGGCGGTCGCTTCGCCGGGCTGGCGCAGTTCTGTGCGAGCGTCGGCGGGCAGCTGAACCGGCGCGCGGTCGAGTGTCTGATCCGCGTCGGCGCGATGCGCGATCTCGGCAACGGGCAGCAGTTGTCGCTGGCGCTTGATAGCGCGCTCGCGGCGGCGCAGTCGACCCGCAAGGCGGCGGCGGCGGGCCAGTTCGGCTTATTCGGGGCGGAACTCCCCGGCGCGACCGACCTCCTCGATGTGCCGCTCCCGGACGTGCCGGACTGGCCGTTGAAGGAGCAATTGGCCACGAGAAGGAATTGCTCGGCATCTACCTTTCCGAGCACCCGCTCACGTCGATTACGAACCGGGTGCGGGGGAAGCAGATCGTCCACCTCGGACTCGTGGACGAGAGTCTGGCGGGCCAGCGCGCGACGGTGATCGGGCTCTTGATCGAGCCGCGCGCGATGCTGACCAAGAAGGGGACGATGATGCTCCGCGCCACGCTCGAAGGCGTGGATGGCGTGAGCCTCGACCTGATCGCTTTTTCCGAGGCGTATGAACGCTGCAAGGAGTCGTTGATCGCCGACGCGGTGGTGGAAGTTGATGTGCGCGTGGACTTGCGCGGCGAGCAGGTGCAGCTCATCATCGAAGCGGTGCGCGGCTGTGCCGAGACCGAACCGACCCCGGCCGCGCCGCGCGAGGAGCGCCACGCGCATATCTGGCTGCCGCACGAGAACACGGAAGACCTCGCCCATCGTCTCTATGAACTGCTCAAAGCCTACCCCGGCGACGACCGCGTCTGGTTGCATTGCACGTCGCCGGACGGACCGAAGAAGCTCTTGCCCCGCCTGCGGGTGGATGCGGACGAGCATCTTGCGTCGGCGGCGCGTGCCCTCGTCGGGCCGAATGCGGTGCGGCTGGAAGTCGTGACGCGCGGCGGGCAGTCGGAGCGGGAAGCGTTCAGCGCCGACTAATCACGGGCGATCCGGCGTGCGCGCCGCGCGAGAATATCGTCAACCGGCCAGCAATTGAGGATCTGCTCCGGCACGAGCCATGCGCGGCGCGCGGCCATCACCCCGAAAAGCATATTTCCCAGCCCATCGGCGCTGTGCGCGTCGCTGTTGATGGTGATGACGACACCCGCGCCTGCGGCGCGTTTGGCGAGCGGCGCGTCCAGATCGAGCCGGTGATAGTCGGCATTGATTTCCAGCGCCGTCTCGGTGCGCGCCGCCTCGGCAAAGATGAGATCGAAATCGAGGTCCATTGGCTCGCGATGGAGCGGCATCCGCCCGGTCGGGTGGGCAATGATGTCGACATATGGGTTCGCGATGGCGGCGAGCGTCCGCGCGGTGACAACGCCGCGGTCGCCGCGCTGCCCGCTGTGTACCGACGCGATTGCGTAGTCGAGCGCGGCCAGCGCGGCCTCGTCGAGATCGAGATGCCCGTCGCTGTGGACTTCGATCTCGCACGCCCGCAGGATGCGCAGGCCGGTCGCAGCAGCGGCTACCTCCTCGGCCTGCTGGCGCAGCCGCTCGGCGTCGAGGCCGTTGGCGATGCGCAGCGAGTAGGAGTGGTCGCTGACACCGTAGTACTGGTAGCCGCGCGCGCGCGCCGCCGCCGCCATCTCCGCGACGGACGCGCTGCCGTCGCTCCAGACGGTATGGGTGTGCAAATCGCCACGGATATCGCCGATGGTCACCAGGCGGGGCACGCCTCCCGCGAGCATCCGTTCCAGCGCATCCGCGCCCTCACGCAGTTCCGGCGGGATGAAGGGCAGGTCGAGTGCGGCGAATGCCGCCTGCTCGTCGCCTTCGACGAACGCCTCACCGCGACGCAACCCCTTGGCGTCGAGCGTCATGCCGTGATCGTCGCGCGTAGTCGGCGAGCGCCTCGCGAAAGCCGGGTTGCTCCGGGGTGGCCCGGTCGCCCGTCAGCCAGAGGAGCGCGCCGCCCGCCGTGCGCACCGGCCGGGTGACGCACTCCGCCTCCGCGCCGTCGATCAGGTGGACGCGGACGCGGTCATCTTCGCGCGCGATGACGCGCAGAACGTCGGGCAGGGCGGCGAAGGTATCGAGCGTCGCGGCCGGGTCGTCGGTTGCCGCGAGCAGATCGACGTCGCCGAGCGTGGGTGCCCAGCGTCGCAGGCTGCCAATCGGTGTCATGGCGACATCCGGTAGTCGCGCGGCGAAGTCAGTCATCAATTGCGCGGCGATTGCCACACCGGTGCCGAGGAGGATGCGCCCTTCATTGACGATGCGGGCGCGCAAGCCGCTGAGGATTTCCGCCTCGCGGCGCGCGCCGATTCCCTTGATGCCGCGCAACGCGCCCGCCTGGAACGCCCGCTCATAGGACGGGAGGTCGGGTAATTGGAGGTTCGCGTGCAGTTGCGCCGCCGTCTTCGGGCCGATGCCGGGGACGTGCATCAGCGCGATGACGACCGCCGGCATCGCCGCGCGCATCTCTTCGAGCCGCCGATAGCGGCCAGTCGTCAGAATTTCCTGAATCTCCGCCGCGATGGCGGGCCCGATGCCGGGGAGGGTCTGCAAGGCGTGGAGCGTCCGCATCTCCGCCAGCGGACGCGCCTCGTGGCGGATCGTGTCGCTCGCGCGCCGGTAGGCGGAGACGCGGAAGCGATCCTCCCCGGCGAGGTCCATCAGGTCCGCGAGTTCCCGGAAGGCGGCGGCGATGTGGCGGTTATCCAAGTCGGGCGTTCCTTTCCGTTTTCGTGCTCGTCAGTCTATCACGCGCGTTGCCGACCGGCCCCTGACGTGGCATACTAGGTGTACGTACAGGAGGTATGCCACGTTCGTCTCGCTCGTCCTCGCCACCAATAATGCCGGGAAGGTGCGCGAATTTGCGGCGCTCCTCGCCGATCTGCCCGTCCGCCTCATCTCGGCGCGGGATGCCGGCGTGGCGGCCTTTCCACCCGAGACGGGCGAGACCTTCGCGGCCAACGCGCGGGCGAAGGCGGTCTTCGTCACGGGCGAGACGGGCCTGCCCGCCATTGCCGACGATTCCGGCCTCGTCGTCGATGCCCTCGGTGGCGCGCCCGGCATCTATTCCGCCCGCTACGGAGGCCCTGACGTCACCGATGCCGACCGCTGCACCCTGCTCTTGCACGCGCTCCGCGATGTGCCGCCGGAGAGCCGCGCCGCGCGCTTCGTCGCCGCCATCGCACTATCGCTGCCAGATGGCACCGTGATCGAAGCGGAGGGCCGTCTGGAAGGCGCAATTTCCGACGCGGCGCGTGGCGCATATGGCTTCGGCTACGACCCGATTTTTCTTGTCGCCGGTACCGAGCGCACGCTCGCCGAGCTGCGCGGACGACGAGAAGAACGGCATCAGCCACCGCGCGCGGGCGCTGGCCGCCCTACGCCCGCGACTGCTCGCCGTCGCGCCGCTCGTGGAGGGTTGAATGGAACCATCAACGGTCGCTACGGTGGACATGACGATTGCGGGCGCCATCGACGATTTCCTCACGACGATGCGTAAAAGTCCGCGCACCGTGACAACCTATCGCTATGGATTGCGCAAGTTCGCGGCGTTCCTCGCGGCGGAAGGAGTTGATGTCGCGGCCGCGCCGGTCAATGCGTTGACGACGGCGCAGGTCGTCGACTTCGCCGCCTGGCTGCTACCGCGCGAGCGGCAGACGCGCGAGGATGTGGGCGCGACGCGCACTGCCCTCACCTACTGCGCGGCGGTGCGCAAATTCTACAAGCATCTGGTCGCGAACGATCTGCATCCGTCGCTCTCGTTGGAAAAAATGGGCCTCCAGTTGGCCGCGCAGCAGACGGGGTTCGCCGCCCCGCCGCCCGAGGTGCGCACGCGCGACCTCGACCGGATATTGCAATTCCTCGCCAGCCAGCCGCGCGGCGAGAAGCCGGAGGCTGAACTGCGGCGCTTGAAGGTGGCGGCGCTGATCCGCTTCCTCTATCGCACGGGCACGCGCGTCTCGGAGTGCTGCGCGTTGCGGCGCGGCGAAATTGACCTGGAGGATGGCACGGCGTTCGTCTTTCGCGGCAAGGGCGGCAAGAGCCGCCGTGTCTACTTCGACACGAGCACCGCGGAGGCGCTGACGCGCTACTGGACCGCTCGACTGGACGGCACGCAGCCGGTGGCGCTGGCAAGTCTGCCCGCCTTCAGCGGGCGCGATATACCGGGCAAACCGGGGAATCGTATCACCTCCCGCTCGGTGGAACGCATCGTCCTGGAGGTGGCGCGGCAGGCGGGTGTCGCCGCTCGCATCACGCCGCACTCGTTTCGGCACGGTCTCGCCACGCAGTTGGTCGAGGGCAAGGTGCCCGCCCCGGTCGTGCAGCGCGTCCTCGGCCACGCGAATCTGGCGACGACGCAGGTCTACGTCCACCTCGTTGACGCGGAGGTGCGCGCCGAGTATCAGGAAGCCTTCGGAGAATACCGGCCGGCCGTAGCGCCCGAATCTGACGACGGTATGACCGATCCGCCATCCGCTGCTGCGGACGGCGGGTGATCGCGGTAGGCCCAATGGACGCATAGGCTGGAAGGCCGATGCTATCGCTAGCGTAGGCTTTCCAGCCTGCGCCCCCGGTGTACCGGACTACATTGTCAAAGTCCATCAGGCCGCCGCCACGGACGGTAAATTCGATGCTCGTACGAATCGGGCTACCGCCGGTGCGGTTGCTCGGTGTGTATGCCGTTGATCGCGTTGCGGACGACGCGCTCGATGTCCGCCTGCGTGACGCGGCGCGGGTTGATACGAATATTCCCCGACTTCATCGCGTCCGTCGCAATGGCCGTGACGTGCTCCTCCTTCACGCCGACCTCGCCAAGCGTCTCCGGGATGCCGACATCGCGGCTGAGGGCGCGGACGGCCTGAATGCCGGCATCCGCGCCGTCGCGCCACCGCGGGCCTCCCTGACTATTGCTCAGCGCGCGACCGATTTCGGCGATCCGTGGGCCCGCGCCGATGGCGTTGTACTCCAATACATACGGCAGGAGAATGGCGTTCGCCACGCCATGCGGCGTGCCCACGTACGACGTGACCGGGTGCGAGATGGCATGGACGATGCCGAGCCGGTTCTGGCTGAACCCCATCCCGGCCATCGTCGCGGCGACCGCCATGTACGCCATCGCCTCGCGGTTGCCGTTCGCGACGGCGGGCCGCAGGTAGGCGCCGATCAACGCGATGGCGTGGATGTCGAAGGCATCCGCGAACGGCTGCACGTCTTGATTCGTGTAGGACTCAATCGCATGGGTCAGCGCGTCCATGCCGGTCGCGGCGATCAACGATGCCGGCATCTTGAGGAAGAGGTCGGGATCGACGATGGCGACGCGCGGCACTTCGCGCGGCGAGGCGATGGACATTTTCCAGTGGCGCGCCTCGTCGGTGATGACGGCGAAGGGCGTCACCTCGGAGCCCGTGCCGCAGGTCGTCGGCACGCAGATGAAGGGGGGCAGGTCGGCACGGATCGCGTCGGGCTTGCCCTCGTAATCGCCGATCGCGCCGCCATTGGTCGCGAGGATGCCGACCGCCTTGGCGACGTCCATCGGGCTGCCGCCGCCGACCGCGACAATCGCGTTGCAGCCGCCGGAGCGATAGGCGGCCTGGGCAGCCTCCACGGTACCGATGCTCGGGTTCGGCTCCACCGCATCGAAGACCGTCGCGCCGATGTCCGCCGCTGCGAGGCTGCCGAGCACCGCGTCAAGGAGCCCCGCCTTGACGACACCGGCGTCAGTGACGACGAGCGCGGCGGTCCCGCCCAGCGCGGCGAGCTCGCGTCCGGTCGTTTGCACGGAGCCGCTGCCGAAGATGACGCGCGTCGGCGCGTGGAAGACGTATTGTCGTGAAAGGTCCATGCTGCCAATCCTCCTCTGGCGGAACGACATACCGATGTGATGGTACTGTAGCGCATTTTGGGGAGGAATCCGCAACCCCCGCTCGGCAGTGGGGGATCAGGATTCATGCCTTCGGCTTGTCATATCCGGTTAATTCGACGTAGCCGGAACCGGTGAGCGGGCCGGCGCCCTTCGTGCCCGTGATCGTGCAGTCGCCCTCCCAGTAGATGACGCTCGTGCTCTTGCGGGTGTCGAGTTCGGCGTTCGGGATAACCGGCGTGTATGTCAGGTCCATCGCGGGCACATCGCCCGTGGCCGCAATGCGCACGCGCCAGGTGCTCGGGTAGGTAATGCCGGTGGTCGGGGCTCGTCCATGTGCCGCGTGGCGTGATGGTGAACTGGTCTTGCGACAACTGGATGGACGGAACGGGCTGCGCCGGCGAGCAGCCAGCCGAGCATGGCGGCACGTACTCGCCGAAGGTCTGCAGGACATTGCCGGCGGCGTCGCGCAGGCTGTAGATCATCATCTCGCTGTTGTCGTCCATCTGGGTACTGAACCAGTCCCAGCCGCCATTGGTCGGCAGGAAATTGCCCCACTGATGATCGAACCAGAGCGAGCCGCCGGTAATCTGCTTGACTTCCGTGCCAACGGTGATCGTGCCGGTCGGGTTCATGCGCGTGCGGCTGTAGTAATAGCTGCTGCCGCCCGGCCCGTAACTGAACTGGCCGCCGCCTTGCAGGACCGGGCCTTTGGCGTCCTGCGCCGTCACATCGAGTGCGTAGGAGCCGTTCGTCATGCGCGCGTGAAGGAGGTCTGTGCCGTTCGCGCCGCGCATCGTCCAGTCGTTGACGCGCAGATCGAAGCCGTCCGCCCCGCCGAAGCGAACGTCGCGGGCGATGCGATGCCCCTTCATCGAAGGTGAAGGAGCGCGTTTGCGCATCGATGATCGCGAAATGCGCCGCGTAGCCGATCGGAAAATCGGCGCGGCTGCCCTGGAAGATGACGTACTCGACGCCGTAGCGCTGCCCATCGGCGGTGACGACGTGGCCGGTGTAGTACCACCACTCGGTGATCGCCGGGTGCGGCGCCTCGTCGGCGGGGAAGCGGATGACCGTGCCGGGCACCGGCCCCGGCGTCTTGACCGGCACGGTCGCCGCGCTCAGGTTCGGCGCGGGCGTCGGGAAGGCGTCGGAGCCGCCCGACGCCCCACAAGCGGCGAGGAGGAGCGGGGCGAGGAGACAGAGCGCGAGGCGAGAAAAAGAGCGATGCACGGCCAATTTCCTTCCAGATTAGCGGGTACTGACCGGCTCGCGTTCTTCGGAGCGGTCGGCGACGGGCGGTGCTCCGCCGTCGATGCTTCCTTCGAGGGCGAGGGCGTGCCGGGGTAGGAAGCGCGCGAGCCAGGCCGGGGCGTACCAGTTCCAGTGGCCTAGGAGGCGCATCGTCGCCGGGACGAGCAGCGCCCGAACGACGGTCGCGTCCACGGCGACCGCGACGGCGACGCCGAGGCCGAGCGCCTTGACGAGCACGATGTCCGCCGTCACGAACGAGATCGCGACGAGGACGACGATCAGCGCGGCGCTCGTGATGATCCGGGCGCTCCGCTCGATGCCCGTCGCGACGCTGCGCGTGTTGTCGCCCGTCGCGTCGTACGCCTCCTTGATGCGGCTGAGCAGGAAGACCTCGTAATCCATCGAGAGGCCGAAGAGCGTGCAGAACATGATGATCGGCAGCGTCGGCTCGATGAAGTGCAGGGCGGAGAAGTTGAGCAGCCCGCCGAAGTGCCCTTCCTGAAAGACGAAGACGAGCATCCCGTAACTGGCGATGATGCTCAGCGCATTCATCGCGATCGCCTTGAGCGGCAGGACGACCGAGCGGAAGAGCAGCAGCAGCACGACATACGTCGTCAGGACGATGAAGAGGAGCGCGCGGGGGAAACTGCGGTAGAGGCCGTCCACCACGTCGATCACACCGGCGGTCGCGCCGGTGACCTGAAAGGTCATGCCATTACCGATAGCGCTGTTGCGCAGTTTGTAGACGAGCGCGCGATTCTCGTCCGAGTTCGCGGCGAACTTGCTGATGATCGAGACGAGTGTGGTGTCGTCGCGCGCGTATTGATGGACGAATTGCGTGATATACGGGTCCTGGAGCGCGGCGATATTCTGGTAATAGACCTGATACTGCGGGAGGGTCAGGCGCGGATCGACGGAGACAATGCTCTCGACGCGCGCGACGCGCGGATCGCTCCGCACGTCCTGCACGAACTGCGAGAGGTAGGCGAGGTTGGCGGGCGTGAAGGCCGTCGTCCCCGGCGCGGTCTTGACGACGACGAGGATGGGCGTCGTCTCGCTCGCGCTGAAATCGCGCTGGAGGATGTCATACACCTGCCGACTTTGCGCCGACGTCGGCATGATCGACGCATCGGGGCTGCTGAATTTGATGTGCAGGAAGGGCAGCCCGAACACGAGGAGCAGCCCGAGCGTCGGCAGGAAAACGGCGACCGGATGGAGCATGACGAGATGCGCGAGGCGCGCCCACAGCCCGTCACGCTCATCCCGCACCGCGCGTGGCCGGACGCGGTCGATGAGCTTGCGGATGGAGAGGGCGTCGATGTGGGTACCGACGATCGAGAGCAGGACGGGCAGGAGCGTCGTCGCGGCGAGTACCGAGACGAAAACGACGACCACGCCGCCGATGCCGATGGAGACGAGCAGATTGATGCGGAAGGTGAGCAGCGCGCAGAGGCCGATCAGCACCGTCAGGCCGCTGTATGTCACGGCCTGCCCCGCCGTTGCCAGTGTCCGCGCGACGGCCTCCGGCACGTCGTGGCCGCGCGCAAGTTCCTCGCGGAAGCGGCTGGCGAGGAAGAGGGAGTAATCGAGGCCGAGGCCGAGGCCGAGCAGCGTCGCGAGATTGACCGTGAAGATCGAGAGTTCCATCAACCGGCCGAGCGTATAGATGACGGCGAGGATGACGACGACGCCCGCGCCGCCGACGAGGACGGGCAGGCCCGCCGCGAGCACGCTGCCGAAGACGATCAGGAGCGCAATGATGGCGATCGGAAAGGCGACCGCCTCCGCGCGGGCGAGGTCACGCTGGCTCACCGTCTCGACATCGGCATAGAAGGCCGGTCCGCCACCGATGCGCATCGTCAGATCGGGGGGCGGCGTGATCGCGGCGGTGATCGCCGGCATCAGCTTCGCCGCCGCTTCGGTGTCGGTGTCGAGGCTGATCACCTCGAATGCCGTCAGGCCGTCGCGGGAGATCTGCCGTGGGTTGGCGGTGTGGCTCAATACCGTCGTGTGGACGGCGAGCGACGGCAGCCGCGCGAGCGAGGCGCCCGTCTCGGCGATGAAGCGAGGATCCGAGGCCAGGAGCGCCGGATCGCGGCTTGTATACGTGATGATGACACTGCTTGTGCTGTAGCCGAGATCGCGAGATAGCGTGTCTGCCGCCTTGGAGGATTCCAAGGTGGGGTCGGCGAATCCGCCGACGCGCAACGGCTCCGTGACGTGCGGCACCATCGGCAACGAGACGATGAGCGCGACCATCCAGGCGGCGAGGACGCACCAGCGGAAACGATAGACAAGGTGGCCGAACGCATAGAACATACAGGTCTTCTTCCCATTTCGGCGGCGATGCCCGGCGCGCCATTGCGCGAGCGACCACGCATGCGGCGCGTCTGCGTCCGTGGCAACTCCCGTGCCGTCCACACCAGTCAAGCATACGTCTTTTGCGCGTGAACGGATGTTTCAGCCCGCGAGAGGCCGCCGCGAACGGTTGTTTTTCGCGGCCATGTCGGGCAAAATGAGGGGACGATCCTTCCGCTGTTTCGTGTACTGCCGGTGCGCGCCTCGCGCGACGACAGGGAAAGAGGTAGATGACGATGGCGATGGCAGTTGGGGCCCGACCGATTAAGGCGCCGGGCTGGTCCGGCGGCGCGCGCACGGACCTGGCGCTTGATCGATTGCGACGTGCATCAGACGGTCGATAAGCCCGAAGACCTGTTGCCCTATCTCTCCCGCGTCTACCGCCAGCAGGCCATCGAGCAGGGCATTCGCTTCCCCGGTTCCGGCTATTTCAATGTCGCCAACGACGCGGCACGCACCGACATGAACACGAGTTGCGACCTGCCGAAACACGACGGCCGCCAGATGGGCACGACCTACGAACGGCTGCGCGAGCAGCACCTCGATCTCTGGAATGTCGATAAAGTGCTCCTGACGGGGGCGAGCACCTACGGCGCCGCCGTCCTGCCCGACCCGGATTTCGCGGCGGCGCTCTGTCGCGCCTTCAATGACTGGACGATCGAGCACTGGGTGGAGAGGGACGAGCGGCTGATGATGGCGCATCTCGGTCACGACGCGCGACCCGCTGCTCGCCATCGCCGAGATCGAACGGCTCGGCCCCGATCCGCGCGTCAAGGCGGTCATCCTGCCGACTGGGAGCGGGATGCCGTACGGCAATCGCTTTTTCCACCCGATCTGGGAGGCGTGCGAGCGGCACGGCCTCGCCGTGGTCATCCACCCCGGCAACGAGGGCGCGGGGATGGCAGGCCCGCCGACCGGCGTCGGCTACCCGACCTACTACATCGAGACGCGCATGGCGCGCCCGCAGATGGCGATGGCGCACGCCGTCTCATTCATCGCGGAGGGCGTCTTCGAGAAGTATCCGCGATTTAAGGTGCTTTTCGACGAGTGCGACCAGTTCTGGGCGGTCGGCCTGATGTGGCATATGGACGCCGATTGGAAGTCGCTGCGCGACCAGACGCCGTGGCTGAAGAAGTTGCCGAGCGAGTATTTCCGCGGGCATATCCGCGTCGGCTCGCAGCCGATGCTGGAGCCGGAGAACAACGAGCAGTTCTTCACGATGCTCGACGCGATGCACGCGGAGGAGACGCTCGTCTTCTCCTCCGACTGGCCGCACTGGGATTGGGACGACCCGGCGACGACCTTCCCGAAGCTGCCGGAACGCCTTCACCGGCGCGTCTTCGCCGAGAACGCCCGCGAACTGTTCGGGTTGTAGGGCCGCTCCGATGCCGGTTGATGATACGCGGCGGGTGGTGGTCGGGCCCGTCGCGGAGTTTCCGCCGGGGACGCGCCGGATCGTCGTGCCGTTTCGCGGTCGCGCGGGGATCGGCGTCTTCAATGTCAACGGGACCTTTCGCGCCGCTGCGCAACCTCTGTCCGCACAAGGCGGGGCCGCTCTGCACGGGCCGGGTGAGCGGCCGCGTCGTCGCGGACGCCCCGCCGACCGCCGCCGATACGAACCTCGACCTCGTCCGCGACGGCGAGATCATCCGCTGCCCGTGGCACCTCTGGGAGTTCGACCTCCTGACTGGCGCCTGCCTGGTCGATCCGAAAGTCCGCGTCAAGACATATCCCGTGAGTATTGAGGACGGCGCGGTCGTCGTGTACGCCGACGCGGCGGAACTGCCGGTGCAAGCCCCTTGGCAGAATGGCGCTGGCGACGCGACCGCGCCTGATATTGTGTCGTGAAATACGCTCCGAATGGTGAGGAACAACGCTTGACGCCACCTGCCAGCGATGGTATTCAAGCACGCACGGTAGATCGTTGTGCGAGCGCTGAGGCGGGCCGGCTTGGTTGGCCGCCCCCGAGAGGAGAGTGACCCAATGGCGAGTTTCGAGTTGACGGCCGATACCTTGCGTGCGCGGCGTGGCGCGAAGTGGCATTACTACCCGGACGATGTCATCCCGGCATGGGTGGCGGACATGGATTTCGCCGTCGCCGAGCCCGTCCAGGCGGCGATTCAGCGCATCGTCGAGCAGGGCGACTACGCGTACCCGTATCGAACGGGCGAGGATTCGATCGTCTCTGCCTTCGTCGAGCGGATGCAGGATCGCTTCGGCTGGACGGTCGATCCCAACCTTGTGCATCCCGTCACCGAGTGCGTGCAGTGCATGTTCGGCGTCTCGATGGCCTTCAGCGAGCCGGGCGACGGCATCATTTTGCAGACACCGGTGTACCCGCCTTTCCACTCGGCGATCGAGAAGACGAACCGGCGGCTGATCGAGAACCGGCTGCGCGACGACGGCACGCGCTTCGTGCTCGATGTGGACAATCTCCTGCAGGTGGTGGACGACCGGACGCGCGTGCTGATGGTCTGCAATCCCCACAACCCGACGGGCCGCGTCTTCACCCGCGAGGAATTGATGGCGCTCGGCAATTTGGCGGTGGAGCGCGATCTCGTCATCCTCTGCGACGAGATTCACGCCGACTTGCTTTATCCGGGCGCGACGCACATCCCGATGGCGACCCTCTCGCCGGAGATCGCCGCCCGGACGATCACGATCACTTCTGCCACTAAGGGCTTCAATATCGCCGGACTCCGCGCCGCCGTGATGCACTTCGGATCGGGCGAACTGGAGGCGCGCTACCGCGAGCGCATCCCTGACTACCTGATGGGACAGATCGGCATCACCGGCACGGACGCGACCGTCGCGGCGTGGCGGCACGGGCAGCCGTGGCTGGATGAGGTGATGGGCAGGTTGCAGTCGAACCGCGATTACGTCGCCCAGTTCGTCAAGGAAGAGATGCCGGGCGTCCATCACTACACGCCGGAAAGCACCTATCTCGCCTGGCTGGATTGCCGCGCGCTCGACCTGCCGGACAGCCCGCACGCGTTCTTCCTGAACGAGGCGAAAGTCGGCCTCAACGACGGCGGCATGTTCGGGCCGACCGGCCAGACCTGCGTCCGCCTCAACTTCGCCACCTCCGAGGACGTGCTCTCGCAGGTCCTTAGCCGGATGGCGACCGCAGTGAAGACGGTACACGCCGGGACGCGGTAGCGCGAGCATCGCGGCGCCATCCGTCCACCCACATATATCATGGGATCAATGCCCCGTTCCGCGCAACGCAGGACGGGGCATTGAACTTTCTGCGGCTCTCGGCTGCCGGGGTATATCATGCATCGTCTGCGCCGGTTCACCGGATGAAGGTCGTTCCCGCTGTAGAAGCTTGCGCAAGAGATTACCGGCAGAGACGCGGCGCCCTGGCCGGGTCGAAGTAACGCCCGTTGGGCAGCGACGCTATACTGTGAAATCCCCACCCGCCGTCGCCAGGCGCATGAGCGGCGGCGCGATCTGGGTGTCGAACCCGATGGCTGCCTGGAAGAAGAATGTTATCCCGATACCGAACACGACGGTATGCGGCGAGGCGAGCGTGAACGTATTCACCCCATCGACGCCCGTTCGGTGCGACCCGTCCAGGTCGAGGCCGTTGAACTCCTACGGCTTGAACGAGCCGTCGAAAATATGCACATTGCGGATGCTGCCCGTCCCAGGTGCGATATCGAAGAGCAGGAAGACCCGTACCAACGCGGCGCGCACATTGTTGACGATCACCGGGGTCGGGGTCGGGATGTGGAACCAGCTTCCCTTGCCGGGCTGCATGTACATGTCCGCGCCCCACCCGAAGTGGCCGAGCAGGGCGAGATGTTCGGGCGACTCGACCTTGAGCGCATTACCGGGGATCCAACTCGCAAAGAGCGCCATCTGGTGTCTCCGATCCGCGCTGAGCGTGCGAACGACCGTGGGGGATACACCCGATAACAACGAGTGCCGCGAGCGCGCGGTTCCGCTTCATTGCTATATCAGGGAAAATCGAGCGGCAGATGGGATTTGAACCGACGACAGCCTACCAGAAAGGCAAACTGCCCTTTGCGCTGTAGCCGGAAAGCCTGTTTTTCTTGCCGTCACCGGATTCATGGCCATTGCGGTTTTTTTCGTTTTCTGTCCAGTTATCGTGTCGTGGAAGCGTACCTGCTACAGCGTATAATAGCGTCGAATACAGACGGGCGCGAACAGCGAAGGAGGCAGGCATGGAGGACGAACTTTGGCAGCAACTGCCGGAAGTAGTCCGACTGATTGATGAGCAATGGCAGAGGATTGACGATGCCCAGGTCGATCATGACGCGAAGGATGAGCAGACAAAGGCAGCGGCGAAGGAATTAGGTGAAGTCGAAAGCGAGTTTCTTGCATTTGCTTATGCCAACGGAAACGATCGCGTTATTCGCCTGAGAAGCGAGAACGAAAGGGCGTTTGCGGATGTTCAAGAACGTCGTTCCGCTGCGTGGTCCAGTAACCCTTCGGGATCGCCCATAGCGCGAACAGTAGCTATCGTAGGTGGGCCGTGACATTGGAAGGATCGAAGACATGCCGGATGCTCCCGTCACGCTGATCGCCATTCTCGCAGCGATCCTCTTGGTTATCTCGTTCGTCCTACGCACTTGGTGGCGCGGGGTGAAGCTCTCGCTCTTCATCTTCGCTATTATCCTCTTTGCTCTCGCGTTCTTCGGCTATGTCGCACAACATCGTTGACGGCGGCGATCCGCCGCCTCACCACCGCTAGCTGAGCGGGAGTGACGAAGGAAAAAGTAACGTCTTTGGCCCGTTCCAGCCCGGTCTGGCCGGGGATCAGCATGGGGACGTGCGTCCACCAGGGGGGCGGTGCCGCTCGTATGGATGTCATAGCCCGCTGATCGTCGCGGGATATTGCAGGGTTTCGGGTTACCTGGCCAGATAATGTGTGGAGCGGGAGATGGGATTCGAACCCACGACAGCCTGCTTGGAAGGCAGGAACTCTACCACTGAGTTACTCCCGCACGGGCGGTAGTGTAGCACCTGACCGGCGACGCGGCAACCGCCGATTGACGCGCTGCGGCGTCCGAGCGCATACTGACGCGCGACGGACGGTTCGTACCGCGCGGCCCACGCTGGCATCCGATGGTTCGATGAGGAGGCTCCCCGTGTTCGATCTCGCGGCGTTTGATCCGGCAGTGGCGGCGGCGATTCACGACGAGGAGCGGCGGCAGCGCGACAATATCGAGCTGATCGCCTCCGAGAACTACACCTAGCGCGGCGGTGATGACGGCGGTCGGCTCCGTGCTGACGAATAAGTACGCCGAGGGCTATCCGGGGCGGCGCTATTACGGCGGCTGCGAGTACGTCGATGTGGTCGAGACCCTGGCGATCGACCGCGCGAAGCAGCTCTTCGGCGCGGAGCACGCCAATGTGCAGCCGCACGCCGGGGCGCAGGCGAACTTCGCCACCTTCTTCGCCCTGCTCGAACCGGGCGACCGCATCCTCTCCCAATCGCTCGCCAATGGCGGCCACCTCTCGCACGGCCTGCCGGTCAATGTCTCCGGCAAGTGGTTCACCGTGCAGCATTACGATCTCGAACCGGGCACGGACCTGATCGACTATGACGCGCTGGCGAAGCAGGCGGAGGAATTCCGCCCGAAACTGATCATCGCGGGGTTCAGCGCCTATTCCCGCCACCTCGATTTCGCGCGCTTCCGCGCCATCGCCGATAGCGTTGGCGCGCTGCTTGATGGCGGACATCGCACATGTCGCGGGGTTGGTGGCGGCGGGCGAATATCCCTCGCCCATCGGCTATGCGCATGTGACGACGACCACCACGCACAAGACGCTGCGCGGGCCGCGCGGCGGGCTGATTCTCTGCAACGAAGAACACGCGAAGGCGATCGACAAAGCGGTCCTGCCCGGTATCCAGGGCGGGCCGTTGATGCACGTTATCGCGGGCAAGGCGATCGCCTTCGGCGAGGCGCTCCGGCCGGAATTCAAGCAGTACGCCATCGATGTCGTCGCGAACGCCCGCCGCCTCGCCGCCGCGTTGCAGGAGCGCGGCATGCACATCGTCTCCGGCGGCACGGACAACCACCTGATGCTCGTCGATCTGGCGAAGAGCGGCATCGACATGAGCGGCAAGACGGCGGAGAAGCTGCTCGACAGCGTCGCGATCACGGTGAACAAGAACACCGTGCCCGGCGAGACGCGCTGGGCGATGCAGGCGAGCGGTATTCGCCTCGGCACGCCGGCGATCACGACGCGCGGCATGGGCCTGCGGGAGATGGACGAGGTCGCGGACTTGATCGTCACTGACCCTGCGCAATGCGGACGATGCGGCCGTCCTGAGCGGCGTGCGGGAGCGCGTGCGCGCGCTGTGCCAGGGTTTTCAGCGTGCCGGCGGACATGCTCAAGGTCGGGGCGAGCATCGCGGACTGAACCCCGCCGCGTCGCTTCGCCAGCCAGTGAGGAGACCGTGTGCCCCGACCGCTCATTGCCGCGATCATCTTCGTCGCAACCGTCGGATGCACGGCGTTCTTCGTCTGGCAGGTGCGCCGCATCGCCATCCGCCTCGGGCTCTTCGGGCGGATGGGCGACCGCCACCTGCATACGCGCGCCCTGCCGCGTATCGGCGGGGTCGGAATCTTTCTCGGTTTCTTCCTCGGCGTCGCCATCTCCTTCGCGCTGCCGGTCCTTCGCTTCCCGAACGAGGTCGCGCGCATCGTCCTGATGCTCGTCGGCGGGTTGCTGATCTTCTTCGTCATGCTCGCGGATGATCTGGTCGAGTTGGCGGCCTTCCCGCGCTTGCTCTGGCAGTTCGGCGCGGCGGCCCTGGTCGTCCTGCCGCGCCTCGATGGGCCGGGCTCCGGCATCGTCATCGGCACGGTGCCGGACCCGTTCCATCTGCGCGCCTCCGATTCGCTGGCGCTCCCGCTGCTCATCGCCATCCCTTTCACGCTCCTCTGGATCGTCGGCATGACGAACGCGATCAACTGGATCGACGGCGTGGACGGCCTCTCCAGCGGCATCGTCTTCATCGCCAGCGCGGTTCTCTTCATTCACACGTACTTCCGCCCGCCGGGCAGCCCGCAATTCACCATCTCGCTCCTGCCGCTGGCGCTCGGCGCGGCGGTGCTCGGCTTCCTGCCCTTCAATTGGCACCCCTCGCGCATTATCATGGGCGACTGCGGGGCGATGTTCCTCGGCTACGCGCTGGCGGTCGTCTCGATTATCGGCGGCGCGAAGATCGCGACGACGCTGCTCGTCCTGATCGTGCCGCTTCTCAATATTGCGTGGGTGATTCTCGACCGGCTCCGTCACGGCGCGAATCCGATGCGCGCCGACCGCCGCCATTTGCACGACCGCCTGCTCGATATTGGCTGGTCGCAGCGGCAGGTTGCCGCCGCCGCGTACGGCATCTGCGCGCTTTTCGGCGTGATCGCACTGCTCTTCGACAAGCGGGTAAAGTTCTACGTTTTCAGCGTCATGGGGGCGGCGCTCTTGATCGCGCTGGTCGCGCTCGTCATGCGCGGGCCGCCGGGCCGGGAACCTCACCCCCCGACCCCCTCTCCATTGCTTGTCGGCAATGGAGAGGGGGAGCAATCCCGATAGGTCGAGGCAGAGAGGGAATGCCATAGCAGTTCGCGTGAGTCACCCCTCTCCTTTGCCCCCAAGCAAAGGAGAGGGGCAGGGGGTGAGAATCTTTACTGGGCAAGGAATTCGAAATGCGGCTCGCCGTCGGTCGCCATTCGGCGGCGCAGGGAGCGGACGGCGGCGGCAATCGGGCGGGCGAAGATCGAGCCGACGATGGAGCCGACGAGCAGGCCGAGCACTAGACCGGCGCCGCCTCCGGCGAGGAAGAGCCCCCATGAACCGGGCCGCTCGCCGCCAACGTGCGGACCTCGTACCTGATCCATCTCATCCACCGGCGTCTCAGCTCCCATTCGCTACTGAATGACCAGGATACGCGGCGCGTCCGCCCAGAGCCGGTCGAGTTGGTAGAACTCGCGCTCGTGCTTGCCGAAGGCGTGGACGATCACATCGCCGAAATCCATCAGCACCCATCCCGAGTCGGGTGCGCCTTCCTGCCGATTGAGATGCGCGCTCGGCCCGTCACCGAACTCGCTCAGGGCACGGGTGATGGCGCGCAACATCCGTTCATTATCTGCGGTGCAGAGCACGAAATAGTCGGCGAGGGTGGTCAGGCTGGCAATGTCCAGGACGAGCACGTCGCTCGCGTGGGCGTCCGATGCAACATGCGCGAGGTCGCGCGCGAGGGATTGCGCTTCCATGCTGACCTCGGTGGGCTGTGCCGACATTCACTCTCCTTGACGATCGCGTGGTACGGTCTCACGTCTCACGATACCGCAGCGAGCCCCGTGATGCAACTACGACGGTGCCGGTAGCGGGGCAGCCTGGTGAAAATTCCCCTCGGAGCGGCTCGGCCGCCTCAAAATGCGGTCGGGATGAGCCGTTTTCGGGACCATTTCGGGTCATTGGGCGGCTCGGATAGGTCCTCTTGATGCCTCTCGGACGGTGTGAAAGTATGTAGCAATAACCTCGGGCGTTCTGTGCCATTTCGTCACGCTTCTCGCTTCTGATAAGGATCGACAACGCGCGATCGACTACCGTTCGCCATGGTTCGTGTCAGGCTGTTCTCGTCCCGGCGAACGACCCTGCTCACGTACGGCGGATATGTTCGCGGCCACCCACTGTCGCGTAGTTCGCCGGATGCGGCGGGGGTATGCTATGCTCGCGATCTCCCGATGATCGCTCCGCAGGTGAGGAGTGATGCGGTGGATCCCCGCCCTCTCGGTGCCCGAGTATCACGTGCACGTACCGCATTGATTGGCCGCGACGACACGCTCGCCGCGCTGCGCGACCTGGTCCTGCATGCGGATGCGCGCCTGCTCACGCTCACGGGCGTCGGCGGCTGCGGCAAGACCCGACTCGCGTCCCAACTCGCATCCGATCTCGCCCCGGCCTTTGCCCATCGGGTTTGGTTGGTCGAACTGGCGCCAATCATCGATCCCGCGCTCGTCCCCGGCGCCGTGGCCTCCCTCCTCGGGTTGCACGAAACGGCGGCGCATCCATCCGTCGCAGACGTGTGTGCGTTCCTCGCGGACCGGCCCGCCCTGCTCGTCCTCGACAACTGCGAGCACCTGGTCGACGCCTGTGCCGCGTTTGCGGATCAACTCCTCACTACCTGCCCCGCGCTCCGCATCCTCGCCACCAGCCGCGAACCGCTGCAGATCGCGGACGAGCGCCAGTACCGGGTGTCGCCCCTCGCGCTCCCCGACCCCGATAACGCGACGTCCGTGGACGGGATCGGGCGATCGCCCGCGGTGCAGCTCTTCGTCGTCCGGGCACAAGCCGTAGTCCCCGCCTTCTCCCTCACCGCTGAGAACGCCCCGATCGTCGCGCGCATCTGCGCCCGCCTCGACGGCATCGCCCTCGCCCTCGAACTTGCGGCGGCGCGCGTCCGGGTCCTCTCGCTCGCGCAGATCCTTGCCCGCCTCGACGATGCGTTCCGCGTGCTGGTCGGGGGCAGCCGGGTCGCGCCGACGCGCCAGCAGACGCTGCGCGCCACCCTCGATTGGAGTTATGCCCTGCTCGCCGAGCTGGAGCGCGCGCTGTTCCGTCGCCTGGCGGTGTTCGCCGGTGAGTTCACGCTCGAAGCGGTGGAGGCGGTGTGCCTCGGTGACGACCTGCCCGCCGCCGCAGTCCTCGAGGTCCTGACGCGGCTGGTGGACAAGTCGCTGGTCGTCGTCGATGGCGCGGGCGAGGAGGCGTGGTACCGCCTGCTCGAACCCGTGCGACAGTATGGGCTGGAACAGCTCATCGCGCGTGGCGAGGCCGATGCGACGCGCGCGCGACGGGCGATGTTCTCGCTGACCCTCGCGGAACGGGCCGCACCGGCGCTGCACGGGCCGGTGCAAAATGCTTGGCTGGTGCGCCTCGAGCGGGAGCAGGGCAACCTGCGCGCGGCGCTCGGCTGGGCGGAGGAGCGCGGGGAAGGGCAAATCGGGCTGCGGCTGGCGACGGCGCTCGTCCCCTTCTGGGAGGCGCACGGCCACCTCGCGGAGGGGCGGCAGTGGCTGGGAGCGGCGCTCGCGGCGTCGGCGGAGACCGTCCCGCCGGCGCTGCGGATGCGGGCGCTCGCCGGCGCCGGGCGTCTCTCCCATCTGCACGGCGCATACGACGAGGCGGAGCGGCTGCACAGTGAGAGCCTGGCGCTGGCGCGGGAGTTGGGGGATGTGCAGGGGATCGCCAGCGCACTGACCGAGTTGGGCATGGTCGCGCGGCGGCAAGATGACCGCGCGCTCGGTCCGGTTGATCGAGGAGGGCCTCGCACGATTTCACGCACTGGGGGACGAGGCGGGGATCGCGGTGGCGCTGCTCAACCTCGGCGCTACCGTGGGCAACCAGGGCGACCTGACGCGCGCGGTGGCAGTGCTCGCCGAGGCGCTGGCGCGCTCCGAGGCGCTCGGCGACCTGCGCCATATCGCGATCGCGCAGGCGCTGCTCGGGGCCGTGCTGCTCGAGCAGGGCGACCTCGACGCCGCGACCCGGACGCTCGTAGAGGGTCTCGCCGGACATGTCGAGCGCGCCGACTGGTGGTTCGTGGCCTATACCCTGACGATGCTGGTGCGGGTCCAGATGGCCCGCAGGCGGTGGGAAGTCGCCGCCCACCTGCTCGGCGCGGCGGAGGCAATCGGGGCGGGCGTGAGCAGTAAGATCGGGGACCAATCCTACGAGGAAATGCGCGCGGCGATCCGGGAACATCTGGACGCGGCGCGCTTCGCCGCAGCGTGGGAGGCGGGACACGCGCTTCGCTTGGCGGAGGCCGTCGCGGCGGCGCTCGCCATCGTGACGGACGCCGCACCCGCGCCAGAAGCGCCTCCGCCGCCCCCACCGGACACCGTGCCCCTGACGCGACGGGAGCGCGAGATCGCGCGGCTGCTCGCGCAGGGGAGGAGCGACCGCGAGATCGCGGCGGCGCTCTTCCTCAGCGCCGGGACGGTCAGCGGGCATGTCCACCACATTTTGCAGAAGCTCGAACTTTCGTCGCGCCATCAGGTTGCCCACTGGCTGCACGAGCGCGAACCCGAGGTCGCCGACCCCGACTGATCGGGCGGCACCCCGTATCCCCGACGACACGCCCCAGCGATCGCGGCCGGGACGACCCGACCTTGCTTACCCCACAAAAAACATACAGCATCCATACAGTCGATCCATACAGTCTCTAGATGTGCGCCCACCTTCCCGATGCCCACAATGGGGGCATTGACGCACGCACGTTCGGTGTCGGGGAGCGCGACACCCCATCGGCCAAGGAGCAGCATGTACGCCACGATCATCCGGTACGACCTGCGCGCCCTCGCCTCGTCCGCCGAGCGCGGGCGCACCGGGGCGCTCCCTCGCCGCCGCCCTCGGCGCGCTGCCTGGCTTCGTCGCCTTCGTCGCCCTCGAGGCGGAGGGGGAGGCGGGGGCGGTCGCCGCGCTCTGCATCGTGGAGGACCGGGCGAGCCTCGTAGCGGCGCAGCGGCGGACCGCCGCGTGGCACACGGAGGCCGCTGGCGCCGCCGGGGGCGGCGTTGAGGAAGTCGGCGCGGGCGCGGTGATCGCGCTGCGCGGGCTGTGAGGGCGGCGCCGGACGGTGGAGAAGGAGAAGGGGGACCGATCATGGCATGCACGGTAGGCAACACAACCCGACGCTGGCCGGTGTCATTCGTTCTCGCGGTGGGGCTGCTGCTCGGCGGGGTGGCGTTGTCCGCCCCGCCGGTCTCCGCGGCGACCACGCTGCACGTCACGAGTTGCGCGGACGATGGCGGGGCGACCACGCTGCGGGGCGAGATCGCCGCGGCGGCGGCGGGGAGCACGATCGTCTTCAACCAGAACTGCACGATCGCCCTGGCGAGCACGCTGACGCTGGCGAAGAATGTGACGATCGACGGGACGGGGCACGCGGTGGTGCTGGACGGGGGCTGCACGTATGGCAATCTGTATGGCTTTGTTGCCTGTGAGAGCGGCGGGGTGACGGCCTTCGCCGTCAACAGCGGCGTGGCCGCGAGCCTGAGCGCCTTGACCATCCAGCACGCCTCTACAGTGGGCAACGCCGGCGGCAACGCCAGCGGCGGCGCCATCGACAACAATGGTGGCACGGTGGCGGTGACGAACAGCACCCTCTCCGTCAATTCCGCCAACGGCCTCGGCGGCGGCATATACAACAATGGCGGCACGCTGACGGTGACGAATAGCACCCTCTCCAGCGACTGGTCCGACAGCGGCGGGGGCATCTACAACGAAGGCGGCACGGTGACGGTGACGAACAGCACCTTCATCGGCAATCGAGGCACCGGCGGCGGCATTTTCGTCTATAGCGGCACGCTGACGGTGACGCACAGCACCTTCACCGGCAATGTCTCCGACAGCGGCGGCGCCCTTGCGATCGGTGGAGGGACGGCGACGATCACGAGCAGCACGATCAGCGGCAACTACGCCACGATCTACGACGGCAACGGCTCCTTCAACCATGGCGGCGGCATGTGGGTTGACGCTCTCGCCACGCTGACCGTGACGAACAGCACGATCGCCGGCAACTCCGTTGGGGGGGACGGCAACCTGGGGTACGGCGGCGGCATCGAGGACGACCAGGGGACGCTGACGCTGACGAACGACACGATCGCCGGCAACTCCGCCACGGGGAGGGGCGGCGGAGTTGCTGAGACGAACAGCGACTATGCGACCCTGACGAACACGATCATCGCCGGCAACACCGCCCCCGATCACGACACCACCGACATCGAGAATGTCGACACCCCCTTCGTCTCCGGCGGCCATAACCTGATCGGCTCGATCACGATCTTGGGTTCCCCGTGGCACGCGTCCGATGAGCTCGGATGGGCTCTACTACCAGCTTGACCCGCGGCTCGGCCCCCTCGGCGCCAACGGCGGCCCCACCGCGACGATGCCCCTCTGGGGTTCCCCCGCCGCCGGTCGCGGTGACCCCGCCGTTGCGCGAACGCGGGCGGCACCGCCCCCATCGCCGGGAAGGATCAGCGCGGCCTCGCCCGCCCCGCCGCCTGCGCGATGTCGCGTTCGAGCCCCTCCTCTCCGACATCGCCCCGGTACTCGGCCCGGCCGGCGGCGGCACGGTGGTGACGCTGACTGGCGCGGGCTACGCGCCCGGCGCGACGGTGAGCCTCGGCGGGGTGGGCTGCACGAACGTGCATGTGGTGAACAGTGCGACGCTGACCTGCACGAGCGGCGCGCACGCACCGGGGGCGGTGGATGTCGTCGTGACGGAGGGCGGCCTGAGCGAGACGGCGCCGGGTGCCTACTTCTACGGCGCGCCGAATGCCCTGCCGGGGGGGCAGGCGATCGGGGGATTCCCGGGGCCGCAGCCGAACACGCTCCCGGCGACGCGGCCGGCAGGGCCGGCAGGGCCGGCGGGCGGCATCGCGCCGAATCCGCTGCCCGCGGCCCGGCCCTGAGCGGCAGCCGTCGGACGGTCCACGCCGCAGTCGCGGCAGAGGGAGGTGCCGATACGCCAATCCCGATACGGACACCATGCAGTGACTGACAACCGGGGCGGGGATCACTCCCCGCCTTTGGGCTTGTCGGCGTCACGGTGGCCGCGACGAACCCGATCGGTAGGGCTGGGGACGGCGCCCATGGCCGGATGACACGATCGGTGTTACCAGTTTGTGGCCGAAAATGCGCCTGATTCCGATCTGAAATGCCGTTCTGGCATGAGGGCACATCGGCGGCAATCGGCGATGTGCCCTCATGCCAGAACGGCGTTGCCGCCTTTTTCACCGCACCCGGGGGCTTTCCAGCCCGCGAGCGCGGCGCAGGCTGGATACCCGACGACGATTTGCACGCGCGCCGCTTGTCCTCTCCGGCATCGTCTGGTATACTGCGCCCCGGTGGAGCGCGGGGGCATAGCTCAGCTGGGAGAGCGCTACAATCGCACTGTAGAGGTCGGGGGTTCGAATCCCCCTGCCTCCACCACATCCCTCAAGTGAGAAACGCGCAATGGCAATCCGCATCCTGCCGCCGGAACTCGTCAGTAAGATCGCGGCGGGCGAGGTCGTCGAGCGGCCCGCGTCCGTCGTCAAGGAACTGGTCGAGAATGCCCTCGATGCCGGCGCGCTGACGGTGCGCATCGAGATTCGTCAGGGTGGCCGGGATTTGATCCGCGTCACCGATGACGGCGATCGGCATGACGCCGACGACGTCAAATTGGCGATCGAACCGCACGCGACCAGCAAGGTGAGCGCCCTCGCGGACCTGCAGAATATCACGACGCTCGGCTTTCGCGGTGAGGCGCTCGCCAGCATCGCCGCCGTCTCGCGGTTCACGCTCCTCTCCCGCCCGCTCGGCAGCGATGAGGGTTCGAGGTGCAGATCGACGGTGGTCGCCCGGTCACGGAGCGGGCGCGCGGTTGCCCGCAGGGGACGGCGGTCACGGTGCGTGATCTCTTCCAGCATGTGCCCGCGCGCCTGAAGTTCCTGCGCTCCGTCGCCACCGAATCGGCCTTCATTACCCGCGCTATCCATGCGTACGCGCTCGGTCGGCCCGATGTGCGCTTCGAACTCTCGATCGATGGTCGACATACGCTACGCACCGCCGGGCGATCGCGATCTGCGCGCCGCGATCGGTCAGGTGTTCGGCCACGCGGTCGCGTCGCGCGTGATTGCGCTGCCGGAAACCGAGGCGCAGGCGGACGCGCCCGTAGCGCTAGCGGCTTCGTCTCGCACCCCTCGCAGGATCGCGCGCGACCGGTCGGAGATCATCTTTTTCGTCAATGGGCGGTGGGTGCAGCATCGCGGCATGATGTACGCGCTCGAGGAGGCATATCACAGCCTGCTGATGGTCGGGCGTCATCCATCGGCGGTCATCAATGTGACCGTCCCGCCGCACATGGTCGATGTCAATGTCCACCCCACCAAACAAGAGGTGCGCTTCCTGCATGACCGGGACGTCACGCGTGCGCTCGGCGCATCGCGTGCGGGCCGCGCTCCTCGGTAATGCGACGAGCGCCGCCGTGCCGCTCGTCAGCCTGCCGTCCGCGTTCTCCGGCGCCGGTGGTTCGTATACCTCGGCGCGGTCGGCATTCACGCCCGAGCGTATCGATAGCCGCCCTGCGTCGGGCAGCGCGTGGTCGCTGCCGTCGGGATCAGGCGAACGTGCTGCATTCCCAGTCAGCGCGGAGGCTGAGCAGCGTGAACCAGCGGTGCGCGCGGTGGCGTTGCCGGATGCGGCGCGATTACGCGTTGTCGGTCAGGTCGTCAATACGTACATCATCGCGGAGGACAGTTCCGGGATGTATCTGATCGACCAGCACGCCGCCCACGAGCGCATCATGCTGGAGCGGATGCGCGAGCGATTGCGCGGCGGCGAGACGGACACGCAGTGGCTGCTCACGCCGCTCACCTGCACCTTCCCCGCGCCCGTGCTCGCGACGCTGGAGAGCGCATGCGGCTGACTTGCTCCGCCTCGGTTTCAGCGTGGAGCCGTTCGGCGACGGTACGTGGCTGCTTGCGCGGCGTCCCGGCGGCGCTGCACGCGCGGAGCGGCGGCGATCCCGGTCGTGCGCTCGAAGGCGCGCTAGCCGAACTCGGCGCCGGCGGCGCGGGAGAGGACGCATTCGAGCGACTGGCCGCGCTGCTCGCCTGCCATAATGCGATCCGCGCCGGGCAGGTGCTGAGCGACCCGGAGATGCGCGCGTTGATCCGGCAGTTGGAGTTGGTCGAGACGCCGGGCCACTGCGCGCACGGCCGGCCGACGATGATTCATATCAGCCAGCACGACCTTGAACGTCAATTCTCCCGCCGCTAGCGGGCTAGCGGCTGCATGACACGACGAGGGTGATGAACACGACTGCTCGGCCCGATCAAGCCACGCCACGCTCGCGCCCCCCGCAGCATCTGCGCGACGGGCTGGCGTTTTGTCGCGCCCAGCGATGAGGCGGCTGGCCCGACGGACGGCGCGGTCGCCGTGGTTGCTCCTGCCAATCGCGCTCCTGGCGTTTGTGCTGCGCGTGCATGGGCTGAAGTGGGATGGCGGCTATCATCTCCATCCCGACGAGCGGTTCATCACCATCGTCATCACCGAGCGCATCCTGCCCGACTGGCCGCCGCACTGGCGCGCGCTGCTCGACCCGGACACCAGCCCGCTCAACCCGCGCTCGAATGATCCCGCGACGGGCCAGCCGCGCGATTTCGCCTATGGCAGTTTGCCGTTGTTCGTCACCAAGGCCGTCGCCGCGGGGATGCAGGTCGTCTCCGGTACGCCGTGGACGGATTATGACCATATCGTGCTGGTCGGGCGGGTGCTCTCGGCGCTCCTCGATGTCGGGACGGTGCTGCTCGTCTATGCGCTTGCCCGCCGCTATGGCCGTGCATATGCGAACCTCGCGGCATTCCTCCTCGCCGTCTGCGTGCTGCATATCCAACTAGCGCACTTCTTCGCGACGGATACGTGGGTGACCTTCTTCGCGACGGCTGCCGTGCTGGCGCTGGTGCGGGGGGCGGAGCGGGAGCGGACGCGCGATTTCATTCTGGCCGGCGCGCTCACCGGCGCGGCGGTGGCTTCGAAAGCGTCGGTCGCATTCCTTGCCTTCCCGGCGTTGGCGGCGGTTGGCACCGTCGCATTGCGCGAGCGCGGCAGCAATGGTGCAGTCGCGGAGGGCGAACCCGCGCCGGCGTTACGCGCCCTCTTCCTTGCCCTGACGACCTTCTGGTCGGCGTTCATTACCTTCGCCATCGCCGAGCCGTATGCGCTCTTTCGCATCCATACCTATCTCGCCGCGATCGGCACGCAGGCGCGTCTCGTCCGGGGCGACCTCGATTACCCGTATACCCGCCAATACGTCGGCACCGGGTTGACCTATCACCTGCGCAATCTCGTCTTGTGGGGCATGGGCCCGGCACTCGGCATCCTCGCGCTCGTCGGTCTCCTCTGGGCAATCGTCCGCCTGTTGCGGCGGCGGGCGGCGGTGGACATCGTCCTCGTCGCGTGGGTGTTGCCGTACCTCGTCGTATACTGTGCCGCAGTCGGTGAAGTTCATGCGCTATCTCCAGCCCGTCTACCCGGTGTTGATCGTGCTCGGTGTCGCACTGCTGCGCGATCTTTCCGGTGATCCGGCGCACGGCGCTTGGCGCGCGTACCAGGCGGATTGCCCCCGGCATTCGCGGCGCGGCACGGCTCGCGACACTCGCGGTCGTCCTCTGCACGACCCTGTGGGCGGTGGCATTCTCGTCGATCTACGATCAGACGCACTCGCGAGTCGCTGCCAGCGAATGGATGAGCGACACATATCCCGCAAGGTACGCGCGGTCGCTACCGAAGTTTGGGACGACGCGCTGCCGCTGCCCGTGCCCGATGTGCCGTCTTATGACTGCGTGCGCCTCGAACAGCGTCAATCCGTCGCAATGCACCGGCCTCGATTTCTATCCGGATGAGGGGAGCGGTGAGGCGCGGCTGCAATACATCGCCCGCGCGCTCAATCAATCCGACTACATCGTCGAGTCCAGCAACCGGCTCTATGGCTCGATTCCCGAAACTGCCGTGGCGCTATCCGGTGACGATCCGCTACTACGACCTCCTCTTCGCGAATGCGCTCGGCTTCACGAAGGTCTACGACGAGACCGTCTCGCCGCATCTCGGCCCGTGGCAGATCAACGACCAGCACGCGGACGAATCCTTCACCGTCTACGACCACCCGCGCGTGACGATCTTCCAGAAGACGCGGCCGATGACGATCGACGAGTTGCGCCCGCTCTTCGCGGATGTGCTCGACGTGCATGCGCTCCCGCAGCGCGATCCGCCGGGCAAGTCGCTGCTGCTCTCCGGCCCGGTCGAGACGCTGCCGGCGGTGACGGATCGGGCATGGGCGGGCGCGGCGGGGCGGAATGGCATCGTCGTCGTCGCGGCCTACCTCCTCGTCTTCGAACTCTTCGGCCTGATCGGGTGGGCGCTCGCCTCCATGCTCTTTCGCGGCTTTCCGGACCGGGGGTGGGGGCTCGCCAAACTGATCGGCTGGCTCGGTTGCGCCTATCTCGTCTGGATCGGCGCGAGCGTGCGGGTGGTTTCCTTCACGCTGCTCTGGTGCATCGTCGCGGTGGTCGCGCTTGCGGCCTGCGCCGCTTTCTCGCTCTGGCGGCGGCGGCGCGTCGTCGTGGCGGACATTCGGTCGGCGTGGCCGGTGATGGTGGCGTGCGAAGGGACGATGCTCGCGGGATTCGCGCTCTTCCTGCTCTTCCGGCTGCACAATCCGGATCTGTGGCAGACGTACTGGGGCGGCGAGAAGCCCTTCGAGATGGTGCATATCAACGCGATCCTGCGCAGCGCCCATTTCCCGCCCTATGACCCGTGGTTCGCGGGCGGCTACATCAACTACTACTACTACGGCAGTTACCTGCACGCCTTCGTGATGAAACTGACCGGCGCCGCGCCGGAGGTCGCCTTCAATGTGGCGGTGCCGATCACGATGGCGGTGATCTGGGGGGCGGCCTTCTCGGTTGGCGCGGCGCTGTGGCGTACGGTACGCAGGCGACGCGCAGACGGGAAGTCGCCCGGTCATCGTCGGCGGCATCGGCGCGGCTGCGGCGGTGGCGCTCTTCGGCAATCTCGATGCCTTCGGCCAGGTCGCCGGGTCGCTCCGCGACGGCCTCGGTCTGCGTGGCGCGATGGATCGCTTCGACTTCTGGGAGAGCACGCGCATCATCCCCGGCACGATCAACGAGTTTCCGTTCTTCAGCGGGCTCTGGGCCGACCTCCATGCGCATGTCATCGCGCTGCCGTTCGCGCTACTGATGGCGGCGGTGAGCCTCGCGGTCGCCACCTACTGGCGCGATACGCTGCGTACAGATCGCATCGTCGCGCCGGTGGGTGTGGGGTGGCCTGCCTCGTCCCGCTGCTTGCGCTGGCGAGTCTCGTGGTCGGGGCGCTCTATTGCATCAACGCATGGGACTTCCCGACGGCGCTGGTCTTGCTCTGCGCTCGGCCTTGTCGTCGGGTTGCGCGATTCCGGGCGCAATTGGCCGCGCACGCTGGGCCTTGCGGCACTGGGAACCGTCGGAACGGGTGTGGCGGGATACATCCTGTATCTGCCCTTCTTCCAGCACTTCCAGTCACTCTACGGCTCGCTTGCCCGCGTGCGCCAGCCAACACCGCTCGGGGAGTTTCTCGTCATCTTCGGCCTGCCGTGCGCGGTGATCGCGGTTGGCGTCGCGCTGCTGTGCCCCGGTGGTGGGTGGCTGCGCGCGCTGATGGTGGACGTGCGCTGCCGCATCGTTGGCGCTGCCGGCGCGCTTGGGGTGATCGCGTCGGCGTGGTCGCACCGCTATGTGCTGCTCGTCACTCTGCCCTTGCTCACGCTGGCGGCGATTGTCTGGTTCCGGTCGGAGCGACAACCGGGGCGGCGGATGGCGCTCGGTTTGGCGGGCGCGGGCCTCGGTCTCCTTTCGGTGATCGAGATCGTCTTCCTCGCCGACGACCTGATCGGCAGCGACTTCGAGCGGATGAATACGGTCTTCAAGTTCGACTATCAGGCGTGGTGGCTGCTGATGCTCGGCGCGATTGGCGTCGTATCGATTATCATAGAGCGCTGGCATGCGACGCCGCCTGCCGCGCAAGTCGGGGTGTCCACGCTTCTCGCGCTCGGAATTATTCTTGTCGCTCTTCTATCCGGTTTTCGGTTCGCCGTCGCGATTGCACCAACGGATGAAGCCCGGTGCCCGCCCATGCCGGGCTGGATGGCTTCGCGTGGATGCGCATCGGGATCGGTGCCCGCCGATCAGTTCAACAACAGCGGCAGCGGCGAGCCCGTTTATTTCAAGGATGACCTCGCGTTGATCGACTACCTGAATACGAACGATCCGCGGCACGCCCGTGATCGCGGAGGCGAGCATCGGCCCGTATCGCGGCAATGGGTCGCGCATTTCCAGCGCGACAGGGTTGCCGACGATCATCGGCTGGGAGCGGCACGAGGAGCAGCAGCGCGACCGGACGATCCTGCCGGCGCGCGTCGATGATGTGCGCAAAATCTACACGAGTAGCGAGCCGGGCGCCGTGCTCAGGATGTGCTCGAACCGCTATCATGTGCGGTACATCGTCCTCGGCGATGTGGAGCGGAAGACGAAGCTGGCCGCCGGGCAGATCGGCGCGACGCGGACGGGCGAGGCGTATGCGTCGGCGGTCGGGCTGGACGACGCTGGCACGGATGAACGATCAGGGCATGCTTGCGGGTGGCGTGGCAGTCGGGCACGACGATCCTCTACGAGGTGGTCGGCGGCTGGCGCGGGGGGCCGATCAATGGTGGCTAACGCGCTCGGGTGGGCCGCGCTCTGGCTCCTTGCGCTCTTCGTCCTTGGCGCGGTCGCCTTCCCGCTCATGCACCGGCTGATGCCGGGGTTGCCGAGTCGGGGCGTCGCGATGAGCCCGGCGCTCGGTTTGCTGCTCGTCTCGTACGTCGCGTGGCTGCTGGCATCGGTGCATTTGATGCCCTTCGGGCGGGGCGCGCTGCTGCTCGCGGTGGCGCTCGATCGCGCTCCTCTCGGCGTGGTCGGAGATGGCCTCGCGGCGGCGCGGCGCTCCGCTGGCTGCGGCGCCATGGCGGCCTGATCGCGGCGTTCGGTGTGGCGTTCCTGATCGTCTTCGCCTGCTTCTTCTGGTTGCGCGGCTTCTATCCGGATGTGCGCAGCACGGAGAAGCCGATGGAGATCGGCTTCCTGACCAGCACGATGCACGCGCGGTGGATGCCGCCGAACGATGCCTGGCTCTCCGGCTACACGATCAACTACTACTACTTCGGCTATGTCGAGACGGCGGCGTTGGGGTTGCTCGGCGGCGTGCGGCCCGAGGTTGTCGTTCAATCTGATGAGCATCACCCTCCCCGCGCTCACTTTCTGCGGCGCGAGCGGCATCGTCTTATGACTTGCTCGGGCGGTGGCGGCGGGGCCAGCGCGCGATCTCGCTCCCCGTGCGGCCCGTGCTGGCGGCGCTCGTCGGCGGGCTTGCTCGTCGCGGTGGCGGGCAATGCGTACGGGTTCGCGCGCCTGATCGGCGCGCCCGCCGAGATTTTGCAGCGCGAACTTCTGGACGGGCATCGGCTGGAACAGCTCGCGCGTGATCTACGACCACATCATCCCCGGCAATCCGAGCCAGATGATTACCGAGTTCCCGCTCTTCAGTTTCATCCTCGGCGACATCCATCCGCATGTCCTCGCGCTGCCGACGGTGCTGCTCGCGGTCGGCGTGGCCCTCGGCTTCTGGGTGCGACCGGCGGGGTGGCGGCGTTGCGGCGATACCGCGCTATCTGCTCGCCGCGCTGGTGATCGGCGCGCTCTATCCAACGAATGCCTGGGACTTGCCGACATTCGCGCTGCCGGTCGTCGCGGCGATTGTGCTGCGGCGGCCCGATGGGATGGCCCGGCGCATCATCCGGTCGGTGGGATACTCGTCGGCGCGGTGGTGCTCTTCCTCCCGTACTACCTGCACTTCAAGAGCCTCGTCGGCCATCGCGGCGACGAGCCGCCCTTCATTCAAAACCTAGAGGCGACGCCACTGCTCGGCACGATCATCAAGATGTTCGGCGTCGTGACCTGGCCGCATACGTCGCTCGGCAATTTCTCGCCTTCTTCGCCCTGCCGCTCGCCGCTGCCGGCACGGTCATGCGTGCGCGGGTGCATCGGCGCTCCGGGGCTGACGATCGCCCGATGAGCGACGGGTCATATCTCATCGTCACGCTTCGCGGTGATCGTCGTTGCCGTCGTGACGCGCACGCCGATGCTGCTGCCGTGCGGGCTCGTCGTGATCCCCGGTGTCGTCGCAGTACGCCGTCCCTTTGCGCGCCGGCGACGGTCGGCACATCTCCCTGGGCGGTCTGGACGCCGGTCGATCGCGCGGCTGCGGCGGTTGCGGTCTATGGCGCGCTCCTGCCGGTGATCCCGGAGTTCGTCTTTCTTGCGTGACGCCTTCGACAACCGCATGAACACGATGTTCAAGGTCGATTACCAGGCGTGGGTGCTGCTGATGCTGGCGGGGGCATACGGCATCGTGACGCTCGTGCGGACGCGTGCGCGCCGACGAAGTCGCGCGCCCGGCGGTCAGATCGACACGCGCATTGATCGCGACGGCGCGGATCGGCGTGACCGTTTTCGCGGCGATGGCGATCATCTATCCGCTGCATCGTCCCGTTCCAACGCACCGGGCATTTCGGCACCGAGGGCGATTGACTTCGGTGGGCCCGCCGAGGGGTGGAAGGGCTTGGATGGCTTCCAGTATGTCACGCAGACGAACCCCGATGAGTACGCCGCACTGATCTGGCTGCGCGACCACACGCGGGCAGGACGACCGGCTCGTCGAGGCGCCGGGGAACTCGTACGGCGACGCCCATGGCTGGTTCCAGAGCCGGTTCGGCGCGGCGTCCGGCACGCCCGATGTGCTCGGCTGGTATTTCCACGAAGTGCAGTGGCGGGGCGGCACCGCAGAACGTGATCGATACCGTGTTGCCGGAGCGCGCGGCGGACATCGGCACGCTCTATGGCACGACGAACGCGCAGGACGCGCGGCGGATTCTCGCGAAATATCAGATCAACTGGGTCATCGTTGGCCTGACGGAGCAGGACGGCGAGGGGCAGTGCGCGATCTCGCTCGGCTGCCCGCCCTACCCGCCCGCCGGGCTGGCGAAGTTCAATGACATGCTGGAGCTTGCCTACCGGCACGGCTCGGTCTCGATTTACCACGTGCCATAAAGGGGGTCGCCGTGGTCGTTCCACGTCCCGATGCCGGGGTGCCGCATCCCGCGCCGGTGATCTTCTTCGGCACCCCGGCGTTCGCGGTGCCGACGCTCGATGCGCTCGCGGATGACGCGCGCTTTCTGGTGCGACTCGTCGTCACGCAGCCGCCGCGACCGGTGGGGCGCGGCAGGGACGTGCAGCGGAGTGCGGTCCACGTCGCCGCGGACGGACGGGGCCTGCCGGTCATTACGCCGGATCGCCTGCGCGGCGCCGGAGGTGATGGACGCGGCTGATCGTGCGTCCGCCGTCGCTCTTTGTCGTGGCGGCATACGGGAAAATTCTCCGCCCGGACGTGCTGCGATTCCCGATCGCGGCACACTCAATGTCCATGCCTCGCTGCTCCCGGCCTATCGCGGCGCGTCGCCGATCAACGCGGCGATCCTGGATGGCGAGCCGGAGACGGGCGTGACGATCATGCTCATGGATGTGGGGCTCGATACCGGCCCGGTACTCGCGCAGGCAGCGCGTCGCCATCCCGCCGGATGCGACGACTGCGACGCTGACAGACGATATTGGCGGCGATCGGCGCGCCGCTGTTCGTCGAAACGGCGGCACGCTGGCTTGCCGGCGAATCGTGCCCGACCCGCAGGATGATGCCGCGGCAACGGTGACGCGTCTCTTGAAGAAAGAGGATGGCGCGATCGACTGGCATGCGCCCGCCGCCCGCCTCGCGCGGATGGAACGCGCGTATGCGCCGTGGCCGGGCCTCTTCACGATGCTCGGCGGCAAACGCTTGATCGTGCATGGCGTCGCCGCGCTGCCATCCGACGGAGATGCGGCCGCCCGGCACGATCGTTGCGGTCGGGCCATGCGGGATTGCGCGTGCGAACGGGCGACGGCGATGTCGTGCATTGCCAGTGTCCAGCCGGAAGGCAAGGCGGCGATGTCCGCAGCGGCATTCGCGCGCAGGCCGCTCCAGAACTGCGTCGGAACCCGCCTCGGCGCCATCGATGCGGATATGGCCGGTTAGCATGTGCAGCAATCTGGTACGATAGGTGCGGGATCGCAACACTTGATCGAAAGGATGCCGCATGCACCTGATTCTCCGGATGATGCGATACTTGCGGCCGTACCGGCGGCAGGCAATCTGCTCGTACGCCGCGCTGATTATCGCCATTCTCCTGCAACTGGCGGTGCCGCTGCTCGTGCGGCAGATCATCAATACCGGCGATCAGCGACGGGCGATCGCCGCTTCCTCACGATTGCGGCGATCGGCATCGTCGTCGTGACGCTCGGCGCAATCGACCTTCATGTACACGCGCTCGTACTGGTTGCAGTATCTCGCGGAGCGGGTCGCCTATGATGTGCGCAACGAGATGTATCAGCATCTCGAACGGCTCTCTTTCTCGTACTACGATACCGCGCAGACCGGGCAACTCCTCTCGCGGGCGACCGAGGACGTCAACAATATCCGGCGCTTCTTCATGTTCGGCCTGCGGATGGCGGCGCAATCGGGGCTGCTGCTGCTCGGCGTCGGCGATCATCATGCTGCGGCTCAACTGGCAGCTGGCGCTGCTCGCCCTCTCGACGGTGCCGTTCCTGCTCTGGGTGACGCTCTGGTTCAGCATCGCGATCCGGCCGCTGTTCCTGCGCGCTCAGACGCAGTTCGGCGTGGCGATGACCGCCTTGCAGGAGAATCTCGCCGGCGTGCGCGTCGTGCGGGCCTTCGCGCGGGAGGAGTTCGAGATCGCCAAGTTCGAGCGCGAGACGACGGCGCTCTACGACCGGCAGATGGACGCGGCGCGGCGCTGGACGTTCGTTTTCCCGCTGATGTCATTCATCACGGGGCTCGGCACCGCTGCAATCATCGCCTTCGGCGGGTCGGCGGCGATCCGCCAGGATTTGCAGGTCGGCACGCTTGCTCGCTTTCTATCTCTATCTGAACATGCTCGCGGAGCCGGTGCGCAATGTCGGCTGGATCGTGAACAATGTCGCGCGCGCGCAGGCGTCGGCGGAGCGCGTCTTTGAGGTGCTCGACAAGAAGCCGCAGATCGTCTCGCCGCCCGATGCCTACCGGCCGGAGGCGATGCGCGGCCATGTCGTGCTCGACAATGTGCAGTTCGCCTATACGAAGGGCGGGCGCGATGTCTTGCGCGGCGTCTCGATTGACGCGCCGCCCGGTTCCGTCACGGCGCTGCTCGGCGCGACGGGGAGCGGCAAGAGCAGCATCATCCAGTTGCTTGCCGCGCTTCTACGATGTGACCGCGGGCGCGATTCGCGGTGGACGGCGTGGATGTGCGCGAGTGGGACCTCGCGATGCTGCGGAAGAATGTCGGCCTCGTGCTGCAGGAGACCTTTCTCTTCTCCGTCTCGATCCGCGAGAACATCGCCTACGGGAACGCGGATGCGACGGACGAGGAGGTGGTCGCGGCGGCGAAAGCGGCGCAGGCGCACGATTTCATCGTCGCGTTGCCGAGTGGCTACGACACGCAGCTCGGTGAGCGCGGCGTCAACCTCTCCGGCGGGCAGAAGCAGCGACTGGCGATTGCGCGGGCGCTGCTCCTCAATCCGCGCATCCTCATCCTCGACGACGCGACCTCGAGCGTGGACATGGAGACGGAGTACGAGATTCAGCGGGCGCTCAATGTGCTGATGGAGGGCCGGACGACCTTTATCATCGCGCAGCGGCTGAGCAGCGTCCGCAGCGCGGACCAAATCTGCGTGCTCGAGTGAGGGGCAGATCGTCGAGCGCGGCACGCACGCCGAATTGCTGCCGCTCGGTGGCCTCTATACGGAACTGCACGGCCTGCAGATGCGCGACGAGGCGGCGATCACCGGCGCCTTCGCGGAGATACCCGTCGAGGCCGACGGCGACTGAGAGCGAGCGAAACGAGACGATGATGCATTTTCAGGGCGACCCCGATGACCTGCTCGGCAAGGCGTTCGACACGAATGTCGCGCGCCGATTGCTCGGCTTCCTCAAGCCGTATCGCTGGCAGGTGCTGCTCGCCTCGGTCGCCGTGCTGCTCGGCACATTCTGCGACCTGTCGCTCTACTGGCTCTTCGGGCGCGCGATCGATCAGGGCGTCGGCCACGGCAGTTACCGGACGCTCTTCATCGATCGTCGGCATCTTTCTCGTGTCGCTCGTCATCGCTTTCCTCGCCCGCTGGGCGCTCTTCTTCCTGATGGCGCGCGTCGGCAACCGGGTGATCTTCGATCTGCGCGCCGCGCTCTTCCGGCGTATGCAGGTGCTCGGCCTGAAGACGTACGATCAGATGGGCGTCGGGCGGATGATGTCGCGCATCCAGAACGATGTGACGGTGCTGGAGGATTTTCTCTCCACCGGCATGATCAGCGTGCTCTCGGACATCCTGACGCTCTTCGGCGTCATCTTCGCGATGCTCGCGCTCAATCTGCGCCTCGCGCTGATCTCGTACACGGTCATGCCGCTGATGTTCGTCGTGATGTACTTCTGGCGGCGCCGCGCGGTGCAGACCTATCGCGCGACGCGCATCACGATCAGCCGGGTGACAGGCAACTTCGCGGAGAACATCAACGGGATGCGCGTCGTGCAGTCGTTCGGGCGCGAGGGGCGCAACTTCGTCGGTTTCCGCGTCCTCAATCAGGAGAACCTCGATGCGAACGCGGATGCCGCGCGGCTCTCCGCGTTCCTCTTCCCGGCGGTCGAATTGCTGAGCGCGATGGCGACGGCGATCGTGCTCTTCTTCGGCGGCCTGTCCGTTATCAACGGTCATCTGAGCATCGGGGCGCTGATCGCCTTCCTCGGCTACGTGACGCGCTTCTTCCAGCCGGTGCGCACGCTCTCGGACCGCTACAACACTCTGCAGGCCTCGACCGTCGCCTCCGAGCGCATCTTCGAATTGCTGGATGAGCAGCCGGACATCGTCGATGCGCCGGATGCCGCTGACCCCTACCGCCGATCGACGGGACGATCGTGCTCGATCATGTGACCTTCGGCTACACGCGGACGCCGGTGCTGCACGACCTCAACCTGACGATCAAGACGAGGCACGACGGTCGCCTTCGTCGGCGCGACGGGTGCGGGAAAGTCGAGCCTCGTCAATCTCGTGCCGCGCTTCTACGATGTCTGGGACGGGCGGGTGACTGATCGACGGCCACGATGTGCGCGATGTGCGGCTCGCGTCGTTGCGCAGTCAGATCGCCGTCGTGCTTCAGGACCCGTTTCTGTTCGCGGGGACGCATCGCCGACAATATCCGCTACGGGCGGCTCGATGCGACGGATGCGGAGATCGAGGAGGCGGCACGGGCGGTCGGGGCGCACGCCTTCATCGCGCAGATGCCCGGCGGCTACCAGACCGAGATTCAGGAGCGCGGTGGCGGCTTGAGCGTCGGCCAGCGGCAATTGATCGCCTTCGCGCGCGCGTTGCTCGCCGACCGGCGCGTATTGATCCTCGATGAGGCGACGAGCAGCATCGACACGCAGACCGAGCGGCTGATCCAGGAGGCGATGCAGCGCGTGCTCGCGGGCCGCACAGCGCTGGTGATCGCGCACCGCTTGAGCACCGTCATCGATGCGGACGAGGTGATCGTGCTCGATCAGGGCCGTATCGTCGAGCGCGGACGCCATGCCGATCTGTTGGCGCTGCGCGGCTATTACTTCAACCTCTATGCGATGCAGTTCCGCGCGCAGCACGGGCGATGCGCGACACCGTGGCGGCGGATTAAGGCCAGAATCAAAACCGCCAATACTGCGCCGAAGGCAGTTTGGCTGTTAATTCACCGAAGAGCGTCAGTTGCTGGTGCCGCATCATATGCCAGAGGGGCCGATGGTGTAGCGCGGGAGCGCGGTGACGCGCGTGCGGAAGATACCCGCCGCGTCGAGGGCGTCGCTGACGGTGCGCACGGCCGTCTCCGGCGTATTGTTGTTCGCGGAGAGGTGGGCGAGCCAGACATCGCGCGGGCAGATCGTCCTGAATAGGCGCGCACGAGCATCGCCGCGCAATCGTCGTTCGAGAGATGGCCGCCGCGGCCCTTGATGCGCGCTTTGAGGAACCAGGGATACGAGCCGTTATCGAGCATCGCCGCGTCGTAGTTCGCCTCGATGATCGTCAGATCGGCTCGGCGACCGCCTCGCGCACGGCCTCCGAACTGCCGCCGAGATCGGTGAAGAAGGCGGCGGTGCAGCCATCGCACTCGACGACGAAGCCGTAGGTGGCCGACGCATCGTGCGCGACGGCCTGCGGTATGACGGTCATATCGCCAATCGTGCGCGTCTGGTCTGCATCGAAGACATCCGTGACGAGGTCGCCGAGCCAGGATGCGTCGGCCGGGAGTAACTCGCGCCTGGCGATGATTGGCACTGCCCCACAATTCGTGGAGCGGCCGTGCGGACTGGATGTGGTCGGAGTGCTCGTGCGAGAGGTAGACGACGTCGATCTCGTCTGGTCGGACATCGAGCCGCGCCAGATTCTTGACCAAGCGAGGATACTGCACGCCGCAGTCGATCAGGATCGGTCCGCCCCGACGCGCCGCGAATGAGCGTCGCGTTGCCGCTACTGCCGCTGCCGAGACTACAAACCAGCACCGAATGCAACTCCTCGCGCGTGTCCGCTCCGCGACGGACGCCGCGCACAAAGACGGCGAAGAGTGGTATCGTAGCAGGGGCGATTTGCATAGGAAAGAGAGTGACCGATGGTGTTCGATTTCGGCGGCCGTCCGCGTCCGTTTGGTCCCGAGCGCGCGGGTTCGCCCGGTTCCGGCACCGGGAGGCCTCGGGGGTGACGCGGACAGCGCCGCCTGGTGGCCGCCCGTGGTGGCTCGGCCCGGCAGCGGTGATCGGTGCGCTCGTCCTGCTCTTTGTGCTGCTGACAAGCACGGCGGGGTTCTGGGCGAACCTCTGGTGGTTTTCCAGCCTCGGGTTTCGCGACGTTCTGCTCACGCGGTACATCGCCGTTGCGCTCTCATTCCTTGTCGGGTTCGCAGTCGCGGCGCTTTTCGTCGGGGTCAACCTCTGGGCGGCGCTGCGCTCCGAGGGGGGGATCGGCTTGACGGTCGGAGACGTCACGATCGGGCGGCGACTGAGCATCCTCGCCTTGATCGGCGCGACCATCGTGCTCAGCGGACTTGTTCGCCCTCTCGGTCGCGTCGGAATGGGAGCTCTTCCTCCGCTTCCTCAATCGCACATCGTTCGGCGTCACCGACCCGCAATTCCATCAGGATGTCTCGTTCTATGTCTTCACGCTGCCGGTCCTCGAGTTCTGGCGCTCGTGGCTGATGTCGCTGATCGTGCTGACCGCTATCGGTGTCGCGGCGGTCTATGCCGCGAAACTCGGCACCGAACTGATGGGCGGCACCTTCCGATTGCCGCCGCACATGCGCGCGCATTTGTCCATCCTCGGCATGATCTTTCTTATCGGCATGGCGCTCGGCTACTGGATCAACAGCCGTGAGTTGGTGTATTCGACGCGCGGCGTCGTCGAGGGCGCATCGTACACCGATGTCAACGCGCAGATTCCGGCCAATTACATCCTGCTCGGCATCTCGCTCGTCGCGGCTGCTCCTGCTCGCCGATCAATGTCTTTCGGCGGCAAATGGCGCTGCTTGTCGGCACGGTGGCGGTCTGGATCGTGGCGGCGGTTTTGATCGGGAGCGCCTACCCGGCGGCGGTGCAGTCGGTGCGCGTGCGGCCAAATGAACTCGGCAAAGAGCGGCCCTATATCGACCGAAACATCGCCATGACGCGGCAGGCGTTCAGCATTGATACGGTCGATCAGCAGCAATTGGCCGGCGTCGGTGAACCCACACGCGAGGGGCTGGATGCCAATAAGCGCGTCGGTGAGCAATATCCGATTGTGGGATAGCGAACGTCCTCCTGAAATCCTATCCGCAGCTTCAGCAGATTCGTCAGTACTATTCGTTCCGCGATGTAGACGTCGACCGCTATATTGTGAACGGGCAATATCGCCAAATCAATGCTCTCGGCGCGTGAGTTGGACCCCGCGCAACTGGCGGTTCAATCGCAAACATGGCAGAACCGCCACCTGATTTACACGCACGGCTATGGCGTCGTCGCCAGCACGGCCAATGAGGTCGTCGGCGGCGGCAACCCGAACATCATCCTCGGCGACATCCCCCCGCGCGGCCCGAGCGATCTGCAGGTGCAGGAGCCGCGCATCTACTACGGCGAATCGACGGGCGAGTACGTCTTCGTCAAGACGCAGCAGCCGGAGTTCGACCGTCCCTCCGGCACGGCAGTCGCAGTCGCAGGAGCGAATACACGAACTATACGGGCGGAAACGGCGTGCCGGCGGGCAGCTTGATCCGAAAGATGGTCTTCGCGGCGTATCTCGGCGAGCCGAAAATCCTCCTCAGCGGCGACATCACCGGCAATGCCGAAATCCTCTTCCGCCGCAATGTTGTCGACCGCCTGCACACGGTCGCGCCTTTTCTGCGCTACGACGCCGACCCGTACCTCGTCGTCATGGATGGCCGCCTCGTCTGGGTGAACGATGCGTATACCGTCACAAACCGCTATCCGTACGCCTCGCAATTCAATGGCGCGGGGACGATCCCCGGCGGCATCAACTATATCCGCAACAGCGTCAAGGCGACCGTCGATGCGTACGACGGCACGGTGCGGCTGTACGTTGTCGATCCGAAAGACCCGATCGTCGCAGACCTATCAGAAGATCTACCCGTCGCTCTTCGTCTCGGGCGATTCGGCGTCGCCGTCGCTGCGCGCCCACTTCCGCTATCCGGAAGATTATTTCGCCATTCAGTCTGCGATGTACACCCGCTATCATGTCACCGACCCGCAGGTCTTTTACGGCAGCGAGGATCAGTGGGCCATCGCCAACGAGCAGGTGGGCGAGAAGAAGATCGTCCAGCCGATCGCGTCGTATTACGTCCTCGTGCGATTGCCGGGGCAGCAGCAGGAAGAGTACGTACTCGTGCGTCCGTTCACACCCGGCGGCGGGACGAGTAACCGGCAGAACATGGTCGCGTTCCTCGCGGGCCGGTCCGACGGCGCGAACTACGGGAAACTCGTCGACTATGAGTTCCCCCGCCAATTGACCGTGCAGGGGCCTCAGCAGGTCGAGGCGCGCATCAATCAAGAGCCGGACATATCCAAGGAGATCACCCTGCTCGATCAGGCGGGTTCTCAGGTCATCCTCGGGAACTTCCTCATCATCCCGATCGAGAACACGCTCCTCTACGTCGAACCGCTCTATGTGCAGGCGACGAACAGCCCCTTCCCCGAGTTGAAGCGCGTCATCGTCGCGTCGCAGAGATAAGGTGGTGATGAGGCCGTCGCTCGATGAGGCGCTTGTTGCGCTGGTCGGAAACGGCCCCACGGTCGCGAATCCGGCACCCGGCGCGAGCGCGCCCGCCGCGAATAGTGCCCCGACGGGGCCACCGGCGGTTGACTCCGCGCGCGCGGCCGATGCCCTGAGTCACTATCAGCGCGCGCAGGATGCGCTCAAGACGGGGGACTGGGCGACCTTTGGTACTGAACTGGCGCAGGTGCAGCAGATCCTGCAGCAGTTGGCCGGCACGCCCGGCACCGCGATGCCTGCCGCACCGGCGACTCCCACCGCTCCGTCCGCATCGGGCACGCCGCGTGCATCGCCGGGCGGCGACCCCCAAGCCCTAAGCGGGGGAGGGGAGTCCGGCGAAGAGGGCGCGACCGATGCGCACATGGGTCGCGCCCTCTTCAATTGCGATGGGGAAGTCATTCGACATGCCCATTGACAGTACGGGCAAGGGGAGAGAGGGAAAGGTTAAGCTCAACGAGTCCCGCGAATTGCGCGCAGCCCGCGAAACGCGGGGCGGGCTGCGGCAATATCCTCAACCTGCGGAGCGATTGTCATCAAGCCCTGAACACGAAGCGCCGGGCATCTTTCAAGCTACATATCCCATAAGATATGTTACCATATCAAGGGATGCGCCTTGCTTCGATACATCCTCCGCAACATTGACTTCGAGCAGTACGTCGACTGGTCTCCCTCGTCGTGACGCCTCGCGTTGGAGAGCATCCGCCAGGCCCGCACGATTGAGCGACTGCACCGCAGTGAAGAGATCGAGCACGTCGCGCACTTTATTCGTCTGGAGATTGCCGATCATATGCAGACGGACACCCGGCGGGAGGGGCGGGGCATCGCTCTTGCGCCCGAACTTCGCCAGCGCGTCCTGCACGCGATTCTCCGCGATATCATGGATTCCCGCGCCGATCAGCGCGTCCGCGACCGATCGATCGACGCTCTTCGTGACGCCGATCAGCGTGACTTCATTCGCCCTACGCCCGACGCGCGTACACGCGGCAGTAATCTCGGCTTGCACCCGCGCGACGTTCGTGCTCACAATCATTTCAGCCGATGGCATTTTCGTCCTCCATCGTGAGTAGGATCGCGAAACGTCCCTCCGATTCGTATGCGGGCGAGGGCATAGCGGTGGGAAAAAAGGCGCGCGCCGTGCGTGAACGTGCATATCCCCGCGCACGAGATGGCCTCCGGCGGTAGCCCCGCGCGCATCAACTGCCGCCGATTCGCTCCCCACAGATCAAGACGTGCTCCATGTTCATCTCGACTGAAAAGCGCATCGTCTGGATACGCGTGAGTAAAGGCGGACACGACGTCGCTCCCGACGGTGTAGACAACGGGGCCGATGCTTGGCCCGATCACTGCGCGGAGAGAGGCGGTATCGGCGCCGCACCGCTGGCACATCGCGGCAACGAGCGCGCCTGCCATACCCGCGAGGGTGCCGCGCCAGCCCGCGTGGGCGAGCGCGATGATGCGCTGCTGCAGTATCGACAACAATCAAAGGCACGCAATCGGCGAAGCACATCACCAATGCCAGCCCCGCCTCTCGCGTGATGATGCCGTCGGTATCGGGGATCGCATCCCTTGGAGAGAGGATACCGCGCCCTCCGTCATCGTGCCCGACGACGCGCACCGTGGTGCCGTGGACGAGACCGCACAATACCGCGTCCTCCGGGCGACGGTCGATGCGTTCCAGCGCAGCGCGGCGGTTTGCCCGTACACCCTCCGGGTCCGCAGCCCCCGTCGTGAAACTCATATCCCCACCAACCGGCGCGGAAGCATCGCGCTCGGTCACGACATATCGCAACCACGGGATCGCATCAAGGGCCGGGAGGGTGATGAGCGAAGCGGCTGTTGTCACGGCGTCATGTGCCCCCTTTGCGTGCGTAATCGAGGAGGATACGATCGATCAGGTCCTCGACAGGCGCCAGGTCATCGGTGAAAACCTTCGGGCCGGGTGCGGCCTCGCGCAGGCGGCCATCGCGGATTGCCTCATCGCCGAGTGCAACCAGCGAAGAATTGGGGGTTTGTGCCCGGATACCGTCGATATTCTGTGCGAAAGTGGTGATCGCCGTCGGGTCTCGCGTACCGATGATCATGGTGTTCGTGTACGCGGGAGTGTCAATCAAGTATACATTTGGGAAGATCGCGCGCATCGTCTGGCTGATGACATCGACGAGGCGGTAGTCCGTCTCCGTCCGACCGGCATTGACGACGACGGTGCCGCCGGTATTGAGGTGATCATCGACCTCCTGGAAGAACTCCTTCGTCGTCAACTGGAACGGGATGTACGGCTGATGGTAGGCATCGACGGCGATCACGTCGTACTTCTTCGCCGTCGCGCGCAGATAATAGCGGCCGTCCTGGACAATGACATGGACATTCGACTCATTGAGGTTGAAGAACTGCCGGGCGACATCGACGATCTTCGGGTCGATCTCCACCCCGTCGATCCGCACGTTCGGTCCGTAGACCTCTGTCATGCGCTGCGCCACCGTGCCACCGGCCAGCCCGATCACGCAGACATCCTTAATCGTCTCGGGGCGTACATTGGCGACGAAGAAGGGCGAGAGGGTGAAATAGTCCCACGGACCGTAGCTGAGGGGCTGCGTCGCGCGATTGGGGTAATATAGCGAGTGGATCGCGTGCCCCTCGTTCAGATAGAGTTCGTACGCGCCGGTATCCCGATTCTCGCCCACCTGGATGAAGTTATACGCCGATTCGCCCTGCCAGATGATCGTGCGATTGCCCTCGACAGGGCGGACAAAGCCGCGCTGCCCAAAACCGGCGACGGCAATCATCATGACGAGGAGCGCGATCGCCACGGCGAGTAACTGCGTGCGCCGCTGCGTCGCTGGTGTGCGGAATAGTCCGATCACGGACGCGGCAAGCAGCGTGAGTGCGAAGAGGTAAAACGTGCGAAATGTCCCGATGCGCGGAATGAGGAGGAAGGTTGGCACGAACGTCCCGACGATACTGCCGACGGTGCTCAGTGCGTATAACGATCCTGAGGTGTTCCCTGCGCCAGAGACGGTTTCCAGCGCCAAGCGAATCGCGAAGGGAGAGACGCAGCCGAGCAGTGTCACGGGGATTGCGAAAAGAACGAGCGTGCCGACGAGCGAACCGTAAAACCCGCCGAGCGAGACCGTCGTGAACGCATCCAGGCTCTTGGCGAGGATGGGGCCGGCGAGCACCGGGATCAAGCCGGTGACGAATGCGGCGACGGCGGTGATCGTGTACAGCAGTGTGGCGGACGGCCAACGGTCGGCGATCCGCCCGCCGACGGCGTAACCGATTGAGAGGTAAATGAGCGTGAGGCCAATCAGATTCGCCCAGATGAAGAGCGATGTGCCGAAGAAGGGCGCGAGGAGGCGGGAGGCGGCCAACTCGATGCCGATGCTGACGCCGCCCCCGATGAAGACGACGACACGGAGATACCAATCGACGCGCGGGATTGGACGTGGCGCGTCTTCTGACGCGGTCGGCAGCCTATCGAGTGTCCGCACCAACCGGGGAGCCTCCAGAACCGATACGGGGCCGCACTGCGGCGGAGTATAGCACAGCCACGCTCCGCCGTTGCGCTCCCGCGCCGCGTCGCATACCATCTGCCGATGTGCGGACATTCGATGCGAGAAAAGAGGAACCCGTGGACGAACATCAGGAACTATTGATACAGATCATGCGCCTCGCCGATCGTGTGACGATGGCGCGTCTCGGACTGTTGAAGGAATTGACCGTCGAGGCGGATGAAACGAAATCGACGACCATCCGCGTCGCCCCGGCGTCCGCTGAGGAATGGGAGAAATACCCGGCGTACTTCCGGCAGACCTTCGCCTACATCGCGGCATCCGTCCGCGACGGCTTCGCGACGCTCGACGCCCCCGCACGCGCCGTCGAAATCGAATAACGGAGTAGTCAGAAGCCGAAGACCAGACGCCCGAGGCCCCGATGGACCTCGGACGTCTGGTCTTCTGTCGCCAGACATGTCGCATAAGCGAAGTTAAGCGACAATCTGATTGGTCGACTAGCGAGATACTCTCCCCTGCGACGAGCCTGAGAATCTTTGGGCTGTCGCGAAATCATTGCATGTCTGTCACCTAGTTGACAGAATGTATATACCGCACGTACAATGTGTGAAGTATGTCGCGTCCGTACAAGCGTCCCACAGCGCTTACGCCGTCGTGCAGGATTGGGGAGGAACGTATGAGTGCCGACACGTCACCGTTTCAAGAGACGATCGACAAGACGCTCCGTCTCGTCTACAGCCAGATGCACCGGTATCATCTGAAGCTCTTCGGCAAGGCGCCGGACGCGGTCTCCGTCGAGGGCTTGCGTGAGGGGCCGTTGGGGCAGGACTTGTACCGCCTCGGCCGATTGGCGCGCGGCGAGGAGCAAGCGAATCAGGACGATGTCTTCCGTGCCGTGAACTCCGTCCTCGAACTCCTCTTCTGGCCCGCCGGGGAGGACCAGTATCAAGTCCCGCGTTCCTTCTGGGAGGAGTCGCTCGGGAAGATGCTCTCGCAGGCGAAGCTGCGCGCGGTGGACGCGAGCGAGTTGATGAGCATCGGCAGCGCCGCCACCCGCCTCGGCGTCACCCGCCCGACGATTTACCGCTGGATGGACGATCACACCTTGAACTATGTGCGGGATGAGATGAGCGGCCGGACCTTTGTCTTCCGCCAGGATGTCGATCAGTTGCACGACGATGCATCGCGCGTCAACCACGACCAGATTCTGCCCCGTGACGATGAGGCATACCTGCGCATGGAGCGCGACGACATTCAATAGCGACAGGCCGAATGCCGAGTGCTGGATGCTGAGAAAATGAGAGTCGCCCGTGCGGTTGCACAGGTGACTCTTTTCGTACTCGTCTGGAAGCTGAGGGCTCAGTGGCGCTCGGTCCTCGGTCCGTCCCTACTCCACAGGTACCAGTTGCGTAACGCCCGGCACCTGCTGGCGCAGGAAGCGCTCGATGCCGTACGTCAGGGTCATCGTGGACATCGGGCAGCCGCCGCACGCGCCGTGCAGGCGGACCATGACAACGCCATCTTCCGTGACTTCGACCAATTCGAGGTCGCCGCCATCCGCCTGGAGCGCGGGGCGAACCTTGTTCAGGGCAACCAACACTTGATCTTTCACGAGAAACTCCTTACGAGGCGTTGATTGCGCCCCCGTTGCCGTCTACCGTTCTGGCGCGGCACGTGTCGATCCTACGATTCATCATGCCCATCGTCAAGCAGCGCCGCCGGACGCGGGCGGTGCCGGTCGAGATACCCTTGCAGGATGAGCGCTGCGGCGCGTGCATCAACGCTCTGCCGGCCCACCTTCCCCGGTGTCTTGCGACGGGAAGGGCCCGCGTCATCCCGGAAGGACCGCTCCGCCTGAAGAGACGTCAGGCGCTCATCAGAAAGGGAGACGAATATCCCCTCCGGGTTGAGTACTGCGCGCAAGTCCGCGACGAATGCTTCCGTCCACTCTGCTTGAACGCCCCGCTCGCCCTTCATATTCCTCGGCAGGCCCGCTACGACATGCCGCGCATGGAAACGTCGCACGAGCGTAACGATCTCCGCGATCGCCTGTTCCCTGCCCTTCCTCTCCTGCGTTACGGCGACCGTCGTCTCTGGAGAAGCGATGAGTCCGAGTTCGTCGCTTACGGCGACGCCGATGCGATGGGTGCCGATGTCGAGCCCAAGTAATTGGTTTGCGTATCTCATGGGATATGTTAAACAATAGGTTATCGCTTCCTTGATCCGCACTTTTCACTCTCATCGGCGACCCTCAGCTACATGCCCTCGACGCGGAGGTGGATGTGTGACGATTGGCGAGGCATGCGCTCCCGCAGTGGTTTGGGAAGCCATGAGGGTCCGTACGTGATGTGAGAGCGCGCAACCGATGGCGTCGCGTCCAGTATAGCGCTGACGCTCCGTGCATCGTGCCCGGTGAGATTGTCGCGCAGTTGCTGCAGTGCTGCATCGGTAATCACCGAGCGGGTTTTACCCGTGACGGTCGCGAAGTAGCGGACGAGCGGGCCCTCGACGCTGACGAAGACGGGTTTCGATTTGACAATGGTCGTGGGTACCAGTACCTGCCCACTGTCCCCTCCCCCGCCCGCCTCCCGCGCCGCGTCCCCGAGGCGGCGATCGATCAGCGCATCGAAATCGGCATTCCGGTAGACCGGGACCTGCGCCCCCAATGCCACGCGCACATGCGCGCTGTCGGCCTGCGTACCCGCGACCGGTTGCGCCGTGCTCGTCGGCGCTCCGAGAGAAAGGTAATCATTCAAGGCGGTCGTGCCGCCGGGCAGGCCTGCGGTAATCTCTGTGAGCGCATGCATGCGGGCATCACTTTCGAGGCGCGCGCGGACGGCGGCGATGTCATCCTCCGTCACGACCGGTACTTGCTTCTCGGTACCGCCACTCATGTCGCCGCATATATAGGTTACATTGTCGGTGTATCGGGCCGAAAACCCCGCGCTGAGATTGCCAACCGGCCCAGGCTGCGTCGCGCGCACCTTCCCCGACGCCTCGCCCAGTTGCCCGCGCACGAAATCGAGCGCCGGCACGACGACATCCGCGACCAGCGTGTAGCTAACTTCCTTCGGGCCCTTGAATGTCGTACCCGCCTTGATCGTCGTTGCGCCGTCCGCACGGCTGCGGAACGTCATCCCGCCCGTCGCCGCGCCGTCCGGCACGGTCATCTTACCGGTCGCCGGAGCGTCGCCTTCGCGCGCGACCGTAATCTCGAAGACCGTCGTCTGGATCGCATTCGGATCGTCCGTGGGCAGCACCGAGACGGCAAATGGCACGACTCGCGAGAACGATTGCTCCGCTGGCGTGATGGCAACCTCCGCGGTATGTACGCGCCACATCAGCAGCGCACCGCTGCCGAAAACCACCGCAACGCACACGGCAACGACAACACCCGCCTTCCAGAAGCCGGGTACGGGAGGCCGGTGCTCTCGATTGGCTTCGGGCTTCGGGCTTCGGCGCTCTGCAATCTCCGTCTCGGCGATCACACCTTCAGCGATTCGGTCTGTGCCGGGAGGCGATTCGACTGGCTCGCGGGGGCGAATGAGATCGTGCCGGAGTGTCGGTACTGAGCGCGGGCGGACACGATAGCCGAAGGCGAGGGCTAGGCCGGTGCGGTGGGGATCATCCGCCGCTATCGTCACGCTTAGGGAACGCGCGACGCGCACACCGTCCAATGCGCGGAAGTGATCGGGTGTCGAGAAGAGGACCGAGAGCGGATCGAGCGCGAGGATCACCGCGCCGGGCGGGAGATCCCGCAACTGGTCCAGCACGCCATCGAGTGTCGATCGTGGGGTGACCGCGATCACCCGCTCGGTTGCGTGCTGGACCATATGACCCCTTTCGTCGCTCAGTCAGGCTCTCCCAAGCGCGCCATGATCTGATGCCGCGCGGCGTCCAGCGCGGCGTCGAGCGCGTCTCCGTTCGGGCCGCCGCCCTGCGCGCGCTGCTCCCGACCGCCGCCGCGGCCGCCAACGATCGGCGCTGCCTCCGCGAGGATCGCCCCGGCGGAGACGCCCTGCGCAACGAGGTCCGGCGAGACGAGGGCGAGGATTTGCGCCTTCCCATTCGTGACCGCGCCGAGCACAATCACGCTCGGGCCGAGTCGATCGCGCAATTGGTCGCCCAACGTGGCGAGGTCACCCGTCTCCACGCGCGCGACGAGGACGGCTGCACCGCCAACGCGTGTCGCCTGATCGACGAGGCTGCCGGTGGATGCGCGCGCCGCCTGCGCCTTCAAGGTTTCGATCTCACGATCCTTCGCCCGGAGTTGCTCACGTTGCGCGTGAATGCGCTCGGGCAACTCCTCCGGCCTTCCCACGAAACTCGGCGGCCAGTTGCCCAACCAACGCCTGCAATGAGCCGATATACTCGATTGCCGGGACGCCGGTCAGCGCCTCGATGCGCCGCACACCGGCTGCCGAACTCTCTTCACCAACGATGACGACGGGGCCAATCTCGCCCGTCCGGCGGACATGCGTGCCGCCGCACAACTCGCGCGAATACTCACCGATGCGCACCACCCGCACGACATCGCCGTACTTCTCACCGAAGAGGGCCATCGCCCCCGCCGCTACCGCCTCATCGTATGATTGTGACGCCGTCTCCACTGGAGTATCGGCAATGACCTGATCGTTCGCCAGTTCCGCGACGCGCTTCATTTCATCCGGGCTCAATGCACCGGAGTGGGTGAAATCGAATCGCAGTCGATCCGGCGCGACGAGCGAACCCGCCTGCTTTGCGTGCTCGCCGAGCACGATATGCAGCGCGCGATGGATCAGGTGCGTCGCCGTGTGGTTGCGGCGGATCGCGTTTCGCCGCGCGAAATCGACCGCCGCCGTTACGCCATCGCCGACGCGGAATGAACCCTCGGTGACCTGGCCGCGATGGGCGATCAGCCCAGCGTTCGGCCGCCGCGTATCGACGACTGCGAAGAGGCCCGCCTCCGCGGTAATAAGCCCGGTATCGCCGACCTGGCCGCCGGATTCCGCATAGAAGGGCGTGCGGTCGAGGAAGATCGTCACCGTCTCGCCCGCCTCCGCGCCCACCTGTGCGCCGTCGTCGCCGACAATCGCGACGATCGTCGCCTCGGCCTCGGTCGCCTCATAGCCGAGAAAGTCCGTCGCTGCCAAGCCGAGCGCGCCGATTGTCTGCATCGTCGCCATCGCCGCTTTGTCGAACGAGGCGCGGGAACGGCTCTGCTCTCGTTGCGCCTGCATCGCGGTATCGAAGCCCGCCTCGTCGATCGTCAGCCCCTGCTCACCGGCCAACTCGCGCGTCAGGTCGGGCGGGAAACCGAAGGTATCGTAGAGGCGAAAAGCCTGCTCGCCCGCTATCTCCGTGCCGCCCTGCCGCTGGAGTTCCTGCGCCAATGTGGAAAAACGGCCGAGTCCCGCCTGCAAGGTACGGCCAAACGTCTCCTCTTCGCGCTCCACGACTCGTAGGATATGTCCCTCGCGCTCGCGCAATTCCGGGTAACTGCGCGCCATCTTGTCGATCACCGCGCCGACCGTCTCGCGTCACGAAGGGTCGCTCGATCCCGAGCAGCCGGCCCTGCCGGATCAGCCGCCGCAGCACGCGCCGCAATACATAGCCGCGCCCCTCGTTGCTCGGCAAGACGCCATCGGCGATCAGGAAGGTGACGCCGCGGCTGTGGTCCGAGATGATCCGGAGCGCCCGGTCGATCTTCGCGTCCCGGCCGTAGACGACCCCCGCGATCCGCGCCGCCTGCGCGATAATCGGCAGATGCAAGATCCGTTTCGTAGAAGGTCGGCGCGTCCTGCAGGATAATCGCCAGCCGTTCCAGGCCCATCCCGGTGTCGATATTCTTCTGCTCCAATGGCACATTCGTCCCGTCGGCGCTGCGCGAGAATTCCATGAAGACGAGATTCCACACCTCGAGGTAGCGCACATCGTCACCTGGTCGCCCCACCGGATAGTCTTTGCCGTACTGCCGACCACGATCCATGTGGACTTCCGAGCAGGGGCCGTTCGGCCCGGTCGGACCCGGCGACCACCAGTTATCCTCGCGCCCGTTGGCGGTCACGACGATGCGGTCGAGCGGCACGCCGATCACTTCGTGCCAGATGCGGCGCGCATCCTCATCCTCGGGGAAGATCGTCGGGTACATCCGCTCGGGGTCGATGCCGTAGCCATTGGTCAAGCAGATCCCACGCGAAGGTAATCGCATCATGCTTGAAGTAATCCCCGACCGAGAAGTTGCCGAGCATCTCGAGGAAGGTCCCGTGGCTCTCGTCGCCCACCTCCTCGATGTCGCCGGTGCGGAAGCACTTCTGCGACGGTGACGAGGCGCGGGCTGGGCGGCTGCTCCAGCCCGAGGAAAAAGGGCGTGATCTGCTGCATCCCCGCGATTGTCAGGAGCGACCCGGTATCGCTCGGCGGGATGAGCGACGCGCTCGGCAGATAGCGATGATCGTGCTTCGTGAAGTACTCGACGAAGGTTTGTCGGATCGTCTCACTGTCCATCTGTTTCATGGCGTTGTGGCTCCTTGCGACGGTCCGCTCCCCATATTGTAGGCGAGCGCGCATCGCGCTGTCAACGAATTCGCAAGTACGTACTGTCCGTACACATAGCGACGGGCGCGTGACGATCTCCGTAGCACTGGGATGTATGAAAGCCGGTTAGGAAATAGGCAAGCGGGCCAGAGGGGTGGCTGGCCAGCCACCCACACCCCACCCCTTCATGTGCTGCTGAAATCGTGTCATCGATTCCTACCATCGCTCCATACTGCCGGGCGCGACGCCCTTTGGTACAATCTTAGCATGAATAGTGATGCTGCGGCCGAAGCGCCATCGAGTCGAAGAAGAAATTGCCGACCTGGCCACCGTTGAGGAAGCCGGGCATCACGCTGGGCGGCGGGGACGCCTCGCGCCCCCCGCGGCGCGGCGGACCGGCGAGCGGCATCAATTCGCCGATCGCCTGGCGGCGCTTGCCGCCGCGCCCGGCGTCTATCTGATGAAGGATGCCGAAGGGCAGGTGATCTACGTCGGCAAGGCGCAGTCGCTGCGCGATCGCGTCCGCTCGTACTTCGGCTCGCCCCGCTCGATGACGGGCAAGACGCGCGAACTCGTGCGCCGGATCGCCGATTTCGAGGTGATCCGCACCGACACGCCGCGCGAGGCGCTGATCCTCGAAAACGAACTGATCAAGCGGTACCAGCCGCACTACAATATCCTCCTCAAAGACGACAAGACCTATCCGTATCTGAAGATCACGAACGAGGAGTGGCCGCGCGTCGTCATCACGCGGCGCGTGGCGAACGATGGCGGCCGCTACTTCGGGCCGATCACGACGGGCGGCTCGCCGCAGCGCACGCTCGATCTCCTGGAACGCCTCTTCCAGTTCCGCAAATGCACGATGACGATCAAGGGCGATCAGCGCCCCTGCCTCTACTACCATCTCCATCGCTGCCTCGCCCCCTGCGCCAGCAAGACGACGCTCGGAAGATTACGAGGCGGAACTCCGGCGCGCCGGCCTGCTCCTGCAAGGGAAAGACGAGACGATCAAGGCGGACCTGATCGCCAAGCGCGACGAGGCGAGCGAGGAGTTGCAGTTCGAGCGCGCGCAACGCTACCAGGAGGATATCCGCGCCCTCGAACACGTCCTCCAGCGCCAGAAGATCGTCTCGCAGCGCGATACCGATGCGGATGTGATCGCCCTCGCGCGCGGCGAGGGTGGCGATGCGGCGGTGCAGGTGCTCAATGTGCGCAACCACAAGATTCATGGCACGGAGCATCTGCGCCTGCTCGGCGCGCGCATCGACGACACGCGACGCGTCGCTTGCTTTCGTCGTTCGTCGAGCAATATTACGCGACGCAGCGCGAGGTGCCGCCGCTCCTCATTCTCGAAAAGCCGCTCGCGAAGGATGATATGACCGGCGCTCAATGACTTCCTGCGCGCACGGCGAGGCGGCAAAGTCGAGATCGTCGTGCCGCAGCGCGGCGAGCGAACGCAAACTCGTGCAGATGACCGCCGAGAGCGCCGCCGAAAACCTCGCGCAGGACCGCCTGCGCTGGCTGACCGACGAGCAGAAAATGACCGCCGCCCTCAGCGAACTCCAGGATGCCCTCGGCCTCTCCGGTTGGCCGCGCCGTATCGAGTGCTTCGACATCTCGAATACGCAGGGGACGAACAGCGTCGCCAGCATGGTCGTCTTCGAGGATGCGCGCCCGAAGAAGAGCGACTACCGGAAGTTTGCCATCAAGACGGTCGATGGCCCGAACGACTTCGCCTCGATGAACGAGGTGATCGGGCGGCGCTTCAAGCGGCTGCAAACGCCCGATGCGACGGACGCCGCCGGTTGGTCCGCCTGGCCGGACCTGATCATCGTCGATGGCGGCAAGGGCCAACTCGGCGCGGCCCTCGAAGCGCTCCGCGCGCTCGATCTCGACAATCTGCCGATCGTCGGCCTCGCCAAGCAGAATGAGGAACTCTATCTCCCCGGTCGCCGCGACCCCGTCATGTTGCCGCGCGACGCGCAGGCGCTCTATCTCGTGCAGCGGGTGCGCGACGAGGCGCACCGCTTCGCGCTCACCTATCACCGCCAGAAGCGCTCGACTGCCGGGCTGAAATCGAGCCTCGATGATGTGCATGGCATCGGGCCGAAGCGCAAGAAGCAGCTGATCACGCATTTCGGCTCCGTCAAGCAGATCAAACTTGCGACGGTCGAGGAGATCGCCGCCGCCCCCGGCATGACGCACGATGTCGCCGAGCGCGTCAAGGCGGCGCTGGGCTGAGCTAGACCGCCCGTTGCATCTGTCGTGTCCGTTTGCTACACTGCCGGTGAACGGACGCTGCGACCACGCAGTAGGTGGGTAAATACGAGGGATCATGGATCAACCGACCGACACCGCAATCTCGAGCAACGAACCGGTCGTGACGACACCGACGAACGTCGATGCCGTTCGGAGACAGCGCCGATCTCGGTGATGGCCCGGCTTCGCGTGGCCTTCCTGTTTGTCGTTGGCACGATTGGGGCGGGGCTGCTCTATCTCTTGGGATATGTATCTCGGCACATGGCGGCGAACGGTACGCTCTCGTTCACGATCCGCAGCAACAACGGCTGGAAGTACTGGCTGCCCGGCTTTCTGCTCGCCTGGTGATCGGCGCCGTCTGCGCGCTGCTCGCCGCGCTGATGAGGCGCCGGACTTGCCCCGCATCACGGCGGCGATCTTCCCGGCGGTCGCGCTCGGTCACGGGATTGCTGGTCATCGCCGTCTATCACGATCGGCGTTGGTGGCTCGTCGCGCCCGTCGTCGTCTGGCTGGCGATCCTGATTGGCGCCATCGCGCGTACGCTGCTCGCCGAACCGGTCGGGTTCGGCCACGATGTCGCGCGCACATCGCTGACCGTCGTCACTTATGTGATCGCCTTCATCGCCCTCGCGATGATCTACATCAACAAATATCGCTCGGTCTTCTCCGCTACCGCCGTGACGCTTGATCTGCTTCCTCCTCCTTCTGCAAATGACCGATGGCGAGCACGCGTCGCTGCTGCGGCGCATCGTCTACGCGGTCGTCGGCGCGCTCATCGTCGGCCAGGTCACCTGGGTCATCAACTACTGGTCCGCGACCGGCTGGACGGGCGGCGCATTTCTGCTCGCCGTCTTCTATCTCGTCGCCGGCTTGAGCGCCGCGCAACTGCGCGACCGGGTGCAGGCGTTCGATGTCGTCGAGTTCGGCGGTGTCGCGCTCGTCGCCATCGCCATTGTCTCCGCCGCCGTCTGGTTCCAAACGTAAGGGGCAGCCGCGATGGACCGAGCAACCGCTGCCGAAAACCGAATACGAACTGCTCGATCTGCTTGACCGGCTCGAAAGTCTCGTCGAGGACATGGATGACCTGCACGTCCGGACCCGCGACGAGGCGGAAGCGCTGATCGCCACCATCCACGAGCGGCTGGACACGCTCGAACGAGCGGATGGATGAGCGCGAACGGCGCCTGATCAGCGCAGCGAGGCAGCAGCGAGCCGCTGGCGTCGCGGATGCGGCCGCGCCGGCTCGCTGAGTACGTCGGGCAGGAGCATCTGCTCGGCCCCGGTCGTCTGCTCCGCCGCGCGATCGAGCAGGACAGCGTCCGCTCCTGCATCCTCTGGGGCCCGCCCGGCACGGGCAAGACGACGCTCGCCCGCATCATCGCCGCCGAATCACGCGCGCACTTCTCGCCCCTCAGCGCCGTCTCGGCGGGCGTGGCCGACCTCCGCCGCGTCGTCGGCGAGGCGCAGGAGCGGCGGCGCACCGACGCCATGCGCACCCTGCTCTTCATCGACGAGATTCACCGCTTCAACAAGGGCCAGCAGGACGCGATCCTGCCCTATGTCGAGGACGGCACGGTCATCTTCATCGGCGCGACGACCGAGAACCCCTCCTTCGAGGTGAACGCCCCCCTGCTCTCGCGCGCCCGCGTCTTCGTGCTCCATGCCCTCACGGACGACGACATCAGCGCGATCATCACCGCCGCGCTCGCCGATACGGAGCGCGGCCTCGGCAACGAACGCCTCACCCTCACCGAAGCGGGGCGGGAGACGCTCGTCAATCTCGCCAATGGCGATGCACGCTTCGCGCTGAATACCCTCGAAATCGCCGCCGTCGCTGCCGACGAGGGCGAGAGCAGGCGAGCGCACGATCACCGACGAGACGGTGATGGAGGCGGCGCAGCGACGCGCCGCCGTCTACGATCAGGGCGGCGACGCCCACTACGACACGATCTCCGCCCTCCACAAATCGCTGCGCGACTCCGACCCCGATGCGACACTCTACTGGCTCGGCCGGATGCTCGAATCCGGCGAGGACCCGCTCTTCGTCGCGCGGCGGCTCGTCCGCGCCGCGTCCGAGGACATCGGCCTCGCGGACCCGCAGGCGCTTGGTCATCGCGATGGCGGCGCAACAGGCGGTCCATTTCATCGGCATGCCGGAGGGCGCACTGGCGCTCGCGCAAGCGGCCGCCTACCTCGCCATCGCGCCGAAGAGCAACGCGCTCTACCGCGCCTACAAGGCGGTGCAGGCCGATGTGGCGAAGACGCGCAATGATCCCGTGCCGCTCCACCTGCGCAACGCCCCGACGGGGCTGATGAAGGGTCTCGGCTACGGCAAGGGCTACCAGTATGCGCACGACGCCGACAGACGCGATCGTCGCGCAGGACCATCTGCCGGACAATCTGAAGCAATCGCCGTTACTATGAGCCGACCGATCGCGGTGTCGAGGCGCGAATTGGTCAGCGACTCGCCGAACGGCGGCAACGCATCGAGGAATTACGCAACGACACGAAGGAGCAGAAGCAATGACCGTCCCCCGTACCGGTCGCGCGGTCGGACCAACTGCGGCCCGTCACAATCGCCACGGGCGTCGCCGCCTTCGCCGAGGGTTCCGCGACGATCCGCTTCGGTCAGACCGAGGTGCGCTGCACCGCCAGCATCGAGAACCGCGTGCCGCCCTTTCTCGTCGGGCGCGGCCAGGGGTGGGTGACGGCGGAATACGCGATGCTCCCCCGCGCGACCTTCACCCGCACGCCGCGCGAGTCCGTGACCGGGCAAGATCGGCGGACGCACCCACGAAATCCAGCGACTGATTGGTCGCTCACTGCGCGCCGTCGTCGATCTCAAGGCGCTCGGCGAGCGCACAATCACGATCGATTGCGACGTCCTCCAAGCGGACGCCGGCACGCGTTGTGCCGCCATAACCGGGGGATATGTCGCGCTCGTCCTGGCCTTGCGCACACTGGTCGATGGCTCGCACCTACTCCGGCCCCCGGTCCGCAGCCCGGTCGCCGCCGTCAGCGTCGGCATCGTCGATGGCGAACCCCGCCTTGATCTCGAATACCGCGAGGACAGCGCCGCCGATGTCGATGCGAATGTCGTCATGACCGGTGCGGGCGCCTTTGTCGAGGTGCAGATGACCGCCGAGCACGACACCTTCAGCGGCGACGCGATGGCCCAAATGCTCGCCCTTGCCCAAAAGGGCATCACGGAGCTCTTCGCCATCCAACAGCAGGCCCTCGACACGGCATAGCGCGGCTGCTGCCAAACGAAGATTGAGATCACCAGCGGTGATCGGCGGGCTCTCGCCCTGCATCTGGCGCCGCGGCAGGTCGAAGCCCGACTCCGACGTCAGCTTTCGATGACGCCCTTTGTGGAGGGAACCGCGTTGCCCAGTCGCGCGTCGTAGCTGGGTTGCGGCGTCGAGCGCGCGCCCGAATCCCTTGAAGATCGCCTCGACCTCGTGGTGCGCATTCGTGCCGTAGTGCAGGAGGACATGCAGGTTCATCCGTGCCTCGGTTGCCAGCGATTGCAGGAAATGGCGGACAAGATCGGTTTCCAGCGTGCCGATCATGGCGGCGGAGAATGTGCCGGTCATGACGAAGTAGCCGCGCCCGCCGAGGTCGACCGCGACGGTCGCGAGCGCCTCATCCATCGGCATCACCATATGACCGGCGCGCCGGATGCCCCGCCGCTCGCCCAACGCCGCGCCGATCGCCCGACCGAGGCAGAGGCCGACATCCTCGACCGTGTGGTGGCCGTCCACTTCAAGATCGCCGTTCGCCGCCACTTCCAGATCGAACAGACCGTGCCGCGCAAAGAGCGTCAGGAAATGATCGAGCGCGCCGATGCCCGTCGCGATGTCCGGCGTGCCCGTGCCGTCGATACCGACCGTCACAACGACATGCGTCTCGGCGGTCTTCCGTTCGATGGTGCCCGTCCGCGTCTCCGTCGCGCTCATGGCATCTCCCGTGCGTAGCGCTGCGCGAGCGCGGTCATCCGCCGCATCAAGCGATCGGTGTCCTCCGGCTTGCCGACCGAGATGCGCACATAGTCGGCGAGGTCGGGCGTGGAGTAGCGCCGGACGAAGATGCCGTCCTCCTCCAGCCATTCCTGAAGCGCCGCGCTCGTCCCGTGCAGGACATGGACGAGCAGGTAGTTCGCCTTGCTCTCGTGCGGCCGAACGAAGTTCAGCTTCCGCAGCGCGCGATACATCCGCAACCGTTCCAAACGAATGCGGCGGATCGTCGAGCGGAAATAGGCATCTCATCGAAGACGGCCTCGCACCGCCACCTGCGCCGCGACATTGACATTGTACGGCTGCTTGATCCGCCACATCTCGGCGGCAATCCAGCGCGGCATCAGCCCGTAGCCGATACGCAGCCCGGCCAGCCCCGCCCACTTCGAGAAGGTGCGCAGCACGACCAGATTATCGAACTCGCGCGATCAGCGGGGCGACCGTCCGGCCGCTGAACTCGAAATATGCCTCATCCACGACGACGATCACGTCGTGCCGCAGCAGCCGCACGATGTCCCGGTCGCGGCAGAGATTGCCGCTCGGATTATTCGGCGAGGCGAGGAAGACGAGCTTCACCTCCGGCGTCAGCGCCGCCTCCATCGCCTCCATATCGAGCGAGAAATCGGGCCGGCGCGGCACGACGCGCGTCTCCGCCCCGAAGACCTGCGCGCGCGCCTGATACATCCCGAAGGTCGGCGTCGGGACAAGCACCGCCTCGCCGGGCTCGACGAAGAGCCAGAAGAGCATGTCGATGATCTCGTCCGAGCCATTGCCGACGACGATGCGGCCGGCATCGACGCCGGTGTACTCGGCGAGCAACCGGCGAACCGTGCGGCTCTCGGGATCGGGGTAGAGGTGATACTGATCGAACGATGCGAGCGCTTCCTGCACGCGCAGCGGCGTCCCGTACGGGATTCTCGTTGGCATTGAGCCGCAGGATGCGATCGGGCGAAGGCCGCGCCGCGCGGCGACGACTCTCGATCGGCTCAATCGTCCGGTACTGCTCGACGCCCGCGACGCTCGCCCGCAGGAGGTTGCGCGGATCGGACGACGCTATCGGTCATACGCGGCGCCTCGCGTCCGCCGCGTCGGCGCTGCCCGCAATCGTGCGGCGCGGGCGTGGCCTTCGAGCCCTTCGGCGCTGGCAATCGCGGCGGCCGCGCCGGCGAGTGCCGCCGCCGCGCCCGGTGTCAGGCCGACGACGCTCATCGTGCGCACAAAATCGCCGACATGCAGCGCCGACGAGAAGCGCGCCGTCCCGCCCGTCGGCATGATGTGGCTCGGCCCGGCGATGTAGTCACCGAGCACCTCCGGGCTCTCCTCACCGAGGAAGACGCCCCCGGCATTCGTGACCAGACCGAGATAGCGCCACGGCTCGCGCACAAGCAGGCAGAGGTGCTCGGGCGCGTACGTCATTCGCGAGCGCGACCGCCGTCTCAACGTCCGGCACGACCACCGCGCCGCCATTCCCCTCAATCGCCGCGCGCGCGACCTCGGAGCGGGGCAAGTCGCGCAGTTGCCGCTCCACTTCTGCCGCCACCGCCTCGGCGAATCGTGCGCCGAGAGGGCGAGCAGAATGGCGGAGGAAGTCTCGCCATGCTCGGCCTGCGCGATCAGGTCCGCCGCCGCGCGCGCGATATCGGCGGCGTCGTCCGCGATCACGACCGTCTCCGTCGGCCCCGCGATCTGATCGATATCGACCTGCCCGTAAGACATACCGCTTCGCCGCGCTCACAAACGGAGTTGCCGGGGCCAACGATCTTATCGACGCGCGGTACCGTCTCCGTGCCATATGCCATCGCGGCAATCGCTTGCGCGCCGCCAATCGTAAAGACCATGGATCGACCCCGCGATCGCGGCAGCGGCGAGAATCACATCGGCGACGCCCGCCGGATGCGGCGGCGTCGCGACAACGATCTCCCGCACACCGGCCACGCGCGCCGGGATCGCCGCCATCAGCAATGACGACGGATAGGCGGCGGTGCCGCCCGGCACATAGATGCCGACCCGTTCGCAGCGGGCGGACGATCTGCCCAAGCGTGCCGTCGGCAGTGCTCCAGAGCCACCCTTCGTGGTGCTCGTGCCGGTGGTACGCCTCGATACGCGCCGCCGCCTGCTCCAATGCCGCACGGAGCGCAGCGGGGATGCGCGCCAACGCGGCGTCCAGCGCCGCCTGCGGTACGATCATCTCCGTCAGGGTTATCGCCGTCGATCCGCGCCGTATAGTCGCGTACCGCCGCGTCGCCATCCGGCAGCGACCGCCATGGCAGATGATTTCCGCGACACCTGCCGCCGACAGGTCGCGCCCGAAGACGCGCGCGATGCCCTGCTCGCACATGCGGGGGCAACTCCGGCTCTATCGGCCGGCGTCCGGCGGAGGATCGTCGCGCGCGCCTCCTCGATGTCGGTAAAGATGCGCATCACGACTCCGCCTCGTCCGGCAAGGCCGAGCGATGCGAGCAGGCCGACGAAGGCGCGAGATTCGGACTCGAACACATAATCCGGCGCACCGACCGTGATGCCTCCACTCCCCGCCCGGCGCAGGTGGTCGATGGCCGGCAGAAGCAAATGCTCCTCGACGACGATGCTCACGGCGTACCAACCCGTTTCGATCGCCGTGATGACCGGACTCGTGCGCACACTCGCCACCTTTGGAAAGACCGGCGCGACGGTCGGCCCGAGCGTTCCCGCGGTTTCAACCTGGCCGATCACATGGTCTGCGACCTCACGTGCGCTCTGTCGCCGCGCACATTCGCGCGTCAGCGTCCGGTAGCGTCGGCTACGCAAATGCGCCTCGGCGAACTCCATCAGATGGCGCAGTTGCTCGCGCTTCTCGCGCGATGCGCGCAGTTCGCGCCGGTTGCCGATCAGGCACGCTTGCGTCTCCATGATCGTGCCGCCCTCGAGTTCCTTCAGGCGGTTGTCGCGCAGTGTCGTGCCGGTTTCCGTGCGGTCCGCGACGATGTCCGCCGTGTCAATCGCGGGTGCGGCTTCCAAGCCGCCCTCGCCCTCGACGACGACGAAATAGGTGACGCCGTTGCGCGTAGAGGAAATCCTTGACCAGATTGGGCGAATCGGTGATCACCCGCAAAGTTCGCCCGCGCGCCCGGAAATCCGCCGCGAGATCGGCGAGATCGGCGATCGTGGTGATGTCGACCCACGCCTCGGGCACTTCGAGGACGAAGCGGCAGCGGCTGAAACCGAGATCCGGCATCAGGACGATCACCGCGTCATTGTCCGCCTGATACTCGGCGACGATATCCATCCCGGTGATGCCGACATCAGCGAGGCCGGATTCGACCTTCGTGACGATATCCGAGGCGCGCTGGAAGAGCACCGAGACGCCGGGCATCCCGCGCAACGTGCCGACATACTGCCGCGCGTTCGGGCGACGGACCGGGAAGCCGACGCGCTCGAAGAAGTCGCGCGTTCCTTCCTCGATCCGTCCTTTGCTCGGCAGCGCAAGGCGCAAATTGCTCACTCGTCATCGTGCGCGCCATTCGGGGTATCCGCCGTTACGGAAGTGCGGTCGAAGGGCATTGGCGGTCGCGGGAGTGTGTCGCCTGCGAAACGAATGCGTTGCTCCGCCGTGCCGTCCAGCGGCAGCCAGCGAATGGATGCCCCGTCCTCGGATGGTTCGACGTAGACGTCCGCGCGGATTGCGCGCGCATGTTTGAGCGCGGCATTCGTCTTCCGCTCTCGAACATCGAGCAGCGCCGTCCAGCCCGCGTCGCGGAGCAGGCGCGCGATCGTCACGGCATGAACGGCGCCAGCGCTATCGCCCTGGCTGACGACCACCGTTGGCGGCTGCGGCGCGGGTGGAGAATCGACACGGCTCACATATTCCATCACCCGCTCAAGCCCGAGCGAGAAGCCCACTGCGGGGAGGGGTTGCCGCGCACCGAGGATGGAGGCGAGATCATCGTATCTGCCGCCGCCGCCCAACTGTTCCGTACCCTCCGCGTACAATTCGAAGAGCACGCCGGTGTAGTAATGCAGCCCGCGCCCCAGCCCGAGATCGAGTGTCACGTCGCCCGCGCGGACATCATAGGCGGCCAGAAGGGCCAGCACCGTGCGAAGCCGCTCCACCGCGCCGGGCGCGAGTCCTTCTTCAGCGAGCAGCATTTCGAGTTGCGGCAGGACGTCCGCCGGTGCGCCGCGCAGCATCACCAACCGACGAAGGAAGTCGAGCGCGCGACGGACGTCATTCCCCTCCGCGCGGCGCGCCACCTTGCGGATCAGCCCATCGGCGATCTCTTCCGGCGTACGGCGGTTCCCGTCGAGCGAGATGCCCGCCTCCCGCAGCAGCGAGAGGAAGACATCGCGATCCGGCGGGGCAACCAGTGTGCCCGGTCGCTCCGCCGTCTCCTCGGCCAACATCGCGGCGAGCGCCGGATGGATGCGCTCGCCGCGCGGATCATCCGGCCGCAACCGCTCCATGCTCCAGACCAGCCACTCGCGCACGCGCTCATCCAGCGAGAGCCCGGCGAGAAAGCCGCGCACGATACCGACGTGGCCGAGTACAATTCGTGGCCGCGCGACGCCAGCCGCACGCAGCGCGGTCACGGCGACGCCGATCACCTCGGCGTCCGCCGCCGGTGTCGCAGCGCCGAGCAGTTCGACGCCAACCTCCGTGAACTGGCGATAGCGCGCCTGGCCCGGCCGCTCATAGCGGAAGACCGGCCCGTGATAGGCGACGCGCACCGGCAGCGGCGCGCTCTGGATCGTGCCGATCACGCTGCGGACGACCGAGGCGGTGAACTCGGGGCGCAACGAGAGGTCGCGGTTCCGGTAGCGGAAGGCGTACATTTGCTGCACGCGCTCCTCGCCTGCTTTGCGGAGAAAGAGCTCGGTCGATTCGACAACCGGCACGTCGATCAGCGCATAGCCGGCCCGCCCGCATTGATCGAGAATCCGCGTCGCGATCCGCTCGCGCGCGACATACTGCGGGTGCGCGATGTCATTCATCCCGCGCACCCGCTCAATTGCCATCGTCGAGGTCTGTCGCATCGCCACGAACGCATCTCCCCCGGCATCCTGTCCGTTTGCCGGGTCTTATCTTACCATGCACACCGACCGCTCTGGGTGCTGTCGTATCGTCTGCCGGGAAAATCCTGCCCCCCGCTACGCGCGCAGCGTCGCCTTTAGCCGCTTGGTGATTGCCTGCGCGACGCGGTCACGCACCTTCGCCACGTCGGCATCCGTCAGCGAGCGGTCGGGCGCCTGGAGGACCACGCCGAAGGTCAGGCTCTTCTTCCCCGCCGCGATCGGTGCCCCGCGATACACATCGAGCAAGCGGACGTGTTGTCCAAGCGTGCCGACCGCCTGTGCGAGCACCGCCGCCACGTCGGCCGCGGGTACTCCCTCCTCGACCACAATCGCGAAGTCATTTTCCGTTGCGGGGAAGCGAGAGATTACCGGGAGTCGTCGCAGCGATCCGCGATGCGCCGCGACGGTCTCCACGACCGGCTCAATGTCGAGTTCCGCGAGCATCACGCGCCCACCCAGCCCGAACGCATCGGCGACGCGCGGGTGGACCTCTCCAAGCACACCGAGCTTCGCGCCATTGGCCGATACCGTAGCGGCGCGACCGGGCTGGAAGACCGGATCGTCGGATTGTGCGAAAGACAACCCGCCGAGTCCGAGCGTCGGCAGCATCGCCTCGACAATACCCTTGAGGTCGAAGAAGTCGTAGGCGCGAGGCTCGACGCCGAGCGAGCGCGGCTGATCCATCCCGGCGAGCACGATGCCGAGCGTCAGTCGCTCGTCCGGCAATTCGCCATCGCCGCGCGGCAGATAGACATTTGCCACCTCGCCAAGCGCCACCCCCTCAACGAACTTGCGATTGTCCGACGCCAGTTCCAGCAGGCTCGCCCGCAGCGTCGGTCGCATCGCCTCCCAATCACCCATCGTGTTCATGAGACGTACCAACGGCACATCGGCGCCGCGTGCACCGCCGACGGTCGCCAGGCGGTCGAGCGCCTCGGTATTCGTGAACGAATACGCCATCACCTCGACGAGCCCGGCGCTCGCCACAGCGTCGCGGGCCGCCTCGCGGGCGATCCAGCGATCCTCGCGGATGACATGCGGCACGGTGCCCGTCAGAAGCGTCGTCGGAATCGTCTCGTAGCCGATGATGCGCGCCACTTCCTCGATGATATCCTCCGGCCGGGAGACATCCGACCGGTGCGGCGGGATCGTGATAGTCAGGAGCGGGTCCGCGTCGCCCGAAACGTCAACGCCGAACTCCAAACGCGTCAGCACATCGCGCACTTCGTCGAGCGGATAATTGGCCCCGAGCACCGCAGCGATCTTTCCGAATCGGACGTGAGACGGTCCGAGGCGGGGGCGACGACGGGTAGATGTCCGTGCCAGCCTGTGACGCGCGCCCCTGGGCAAACATGGCAATCAGTTCCGCCACCCTTCGCGCGGACGGCAATGTCAATTCCGGCTCCAAGCCGCGCTCGAAGCGCGCCGATGCATCGGTGCGGATATTGAGCGCCTGCCGCGTGTGCCGGATAATCCGCATCTCCCAGGTCGCCGCCTCGATCAGGATATTGGTCGTGCTGTCGACAATCTCGGAGCGCGTGCCGCCGATCGTGCCGCCGATGTCCGTGACGCCCCCCTCGTCGCAGACTGCGGCCATGTCGGGCGTCAGCACGCGGCACCTCGTGATCGATCAATTCCAGCGTCTCGCCAGGGTGCGCGCGTCGCACGATCAGCCGACCACCAACCAGCCGGTCGCAGGTCGAAGACATGATTCGGCTGCCCGTATTCCAGCATCACGTAATTCGAAACATCCACGATGTTGTTCACCGGTCGCACGCCGACCGATTGCAACCGCTGCTGCATCCAGTCCGGTGATGGCCCGACCGTGATGCCCGTCATGAGAAGCGCGGTGAAGCGCGCGCAGAGGCCCGCATCCTCGATGGTGACGATACCGGGCAACTCCGGTGCAACGAGCGGATCATGCTCCCAGTGCGGGAACGGATCGCGGAAACTCGGTCCGCAATACGGCGGCGGCCTCGCGCGCGACGCCGACGATCGAGTAGTCATGGACGAGATTCGGCGTGATCTCGAACTCGATCACCGTGTCGCCGAGGTAGTCAGCCAGCGGCGCACCGAGCGGCGCATCGTCGGGCAGCACCATGATCCCTTCGTGCTCGTCGGAGATGCCGAGTTCCTTCTCGGAGCAGACCATCCCCTCGCCAGTAATGCCCATGATCGGACGCGGCTTCAGCGTGCGCAGCACGTGATCGTCGCGATGCCCGTCATAGAGCCGCGCGCCAATCAGCGCGAGGGCGATCATCTGCCCTGCGGCGATATTCGGCGCGCCGGTGACCACCATCACCTCGCGCTCCGGCAATTCGAGAATCGCCTGCACGACACGCTCCGCGCCCTCGATTTTTCGTACTTCTTTCACCCGCGCGACGCGGACCAGATCGCGGTCCCAGTCCGCCCCGATCTCGCTCGATCTTCTCCGCTTCCAGCCCCGCCATCGTCAGCCGGTGCGCGAGTTCGCGCGGGGTGACCGTCAGATCAACATATTCCCGCAACCAGCGCCACGATACTTTCATCTCGCCATTCCTCCCCGAGCTAGAGCCACGCCCGATCCAGTTGGCGCAGCCACCGGACATCGTTCTTGTAGAAATCTCGGATGTCATCGAGGCCATATTTGAGGAGCATCAGCCGCTCCGGCCCCATGCCGAAGGCGAAGCCGGTATATTTGCTTGAATCGTAGCCGACCATCTCCAGCACCCGCGGATGGACCATCCCCGCGCCGAGCAGTTCGATCCAGCCGGTCTGTTTGCATAGGCGGCATCCCTTGCCCTCGCACTGCGGGCAGTCGATGGCGAAATCGACGCCCGGCTCGACGAACGGGAAGAAGTCGCAGCGGAAACGCGTCTTCCGTTCCGCGCCGAACATCTGCCGCGCGAACTCCGTCAGCGTCCCTTTCAGGTCGGCGAGCGTGATCCCTTCGTCTACCGCCAACCCCTCGACCTGATAGAACATCGCCAGGTGCGTCGCGTCCGTCGCCTCGTAGCGGTAGCAGCGGCCCGGCACGACGACGCGCACGGGCGGTTGCTGCTGGAGCATCGTCCGCACCTGCATCGGCGAGGTGTGCGTCCGCAGGACGATTTCGCCCTCGCCGGACGCGACGTGAAAAGTGTCCCAGACATCGCGCGCCGGGTGATCGGCGGGGATGTTGAGCATGTCGAAGTTGTACTTCGCGTACTCGACCTCCGGCCCCTCGACCGTCTGGAAGCCCATCTTGCCGAAGATGTCGCAGATCTCGCGGATGATCCGCGTCGTCGGGTGCAGGAAGCCGCGCTGCACCGGGCGACCGGGCAAGGTCACGTCGATCGCCTCCGCCTCGATCCTGCTCTCCAGCGCGACCGACGCAAGCGCCGACTGTCGCGCATCGAGGGCGGCGGACAGTTCCGCCTTCAGCGCATTGACGGCGATGCCGAACGCGCGTCGTTGCTCCGCAGGCAAGATCGGTATTCGCTTGAAGAGCGCCGTCACCGCGCCCTGATCGCCCAAATACTCGCGATACCACTCGCGCGTCGCCGCCACGTCATTGGCGGCCGCCAGCTGATCCAGCGCTTCGCTCCGTAGCTCGATGATCGTCGGTTCCGTCGCCGTCATCGCCTCTCCTCCTTCGCACAAAAAAACCATGCCACTTCGCTCCCCGGCAGGGGCGAAGGCATGGCCAACGCGGTACCACCCTGATTTACGCCTCACGGCGCATCTCGTGCCAGCCACGGGACGCCCACGCGCCGATGGCGGCGTTCCGGTAACGGGGAACAACCGTGTGCGGCTACTCGCGTTCACCGCCACGCTCGGGAGGGAATGTCCGGCGACGGACCGACAATCCGGCGAGTCTCAGTCGTGCTCGCCGTCCCTGGTGCATCAGTCGGGCATCACGCCCATGCCGCCGCGACGCGCTCCGTCATCGCGTTTTCTGGGTATAGTCATACGGTGAATACCGCGAAATGTCAACCCTGAACCGGGAGCCGGCGTTGCCGCACGGCCTCGAAGAGGATGATCGCGCCGGAGACGGCGGCATTGAGCGACTCCACGCCGCGCGCCATCGGGATTGCCACCGTCCCCCGGCACCAGCGGCGCGCTTTCTCCGACAGGCCGTGATCCTCATGGCCGACGACGAGCGCCGTCCCCGCTCGCCAGTCAACCGCGTCGTACATTTCCGGCGCCCCCGCATCAGCGCCGTAGATCGCGGGCAATGGCACGAGCGTCGGGCCAAGCCAATCCCACTCCACGTCCGAGAGGACCGGCACGCGGAAATGCGCGCCCATCGCCGCCCGGACCACTTTCGGCGCGAATGGATCGGCGGTGCCAAGCGTCGTCACGACTGCGTCGCAGCCAGCCGCCGCACCCGCCCGGAGCAGCGTCCCGACATTGCCCGGATCGCGCAGCCCGTCCAATACCAGGAGCAACGCACGCTCTGGATCGGGTCGCGGCAATTCGGTCACCGGCAGCGCGGCGACCGCGACGGCGCCTTGCGGCGTCTCCGTATCGGCGAGCAGTCGCATGACATGCGGATCGACGGTGATGACGCGCGGCACGGCCGACATCCGTTCGACCTGCGCCCGCAGCACATCTTCCGCATCGCCGAGCATGTCGGGGCAGAGAATGAGCGACCGAATGGGTGCGCCGACATTGGCCGCCTCGGTGACGAGGCGCACGCCCTCAACAAGAAACGCTCCCTGCTCGCGCCGACCTTTCCGGCGGTGCAGGGAGCGAATCTCCGCGATCAATGGGTTATGAACGCTCGTGATCGTCACCCGCGCGTCCGTGGCGAGCCTCCCGGCGGTTATGCCGCAGCGGCGCCCGCGCTTCTTGGCAACCGTCACCAACTCGGCGAACGCCGCGCTGTCCCGCACCGCGAGGTCGGCGAGCATCTTCCGGTCGATATCCACACCCGCTGCCTGCAAGCCGCTGATGAAGCGGTTATAGGGCATATCGTGCTGGCGTGACGCCGCATTGATCCGCGCGATCCAGAGCGCGCGGAACTCGCGCTTCTTGTTCTTGCGGTCGCGCGTCGCGTACAGCATCGCCTTCATGCGCGATTCGATCGCCGACCGCTTCCAGCGCGAGCGCGAGCCCTTGTGTCCCTTCGTCGCGGCGAGGATTTTTTTCGTGCGTGCGTGCGCCGCAACATTATTCGTAGCGCGAGGCATTCCTGTTCTCCTTACTTCACGCCATACGGCAGGCTGCGACGCACACTCTTTGCGTTCGCACTGCTCAGTGGCACCATTTTATCGAACGCGTGCTTGACGCGGGATGCCTTGCGGCGGCGAAAATGGCTCTTCATCCCCTTGGTACGCATAATCTTGCCGGTGCCGGTGATCTTGAAGCGCTTCGCCGCCTGCTTATTCGTCTTCAGTTTCAGTTTGGACATGCCGCCCTACACTCCCCTACTGGTTCTCGGTTGGTTCCGGCTCGGCCGGTTCCTTCGTCGCCTTCGCAGCCGGCGCGACGCGCGGACTGACCAACATACTGAGGATGCGACCCTCTTGCCGTGCCGGCGATTCGATCACCGCGTCGGCTTCGAGCATCGCCACGAGTTGCCGCATCAATTGGTCGCCGATCTCGGGATGGGACATCTGCCGCGCGCCGCGATAAATCACGGAGACACGCACCTTGTTCCCCTCCTTCAGCAGCCGCTTCACATCGCGCGCCTTCGTCTCCAGGTCGTGCTGGTCGATCAAGATACCGGTGACGCGGACTTCTTTGATGTCCTGCGTCTTCTGGTTCTTGCGCGCTTCTCGCTCCCGGCGGCTCTGGTCGTATTTGAAGCGACCGAAGTCCATCAACCGACACACCGGCGGCGTCGCATTCGGCGCGACCTCCACCAGATCGAGCCCGAGGTCGCGCGCGCGTTCCAATGCATCGCGCGTCAGCATGACACCGAGTTGGTTGCCCTCCTCGTCGATCACCCGTACTTCCCGGACGCGGATACGATCGTTGGTGCGAAGCGGTCTGCTAATTCCTGACCTCCTGAACATCCCCCGCGCACGATGGCGCGCAAGACAATGAGTGACGCGACACGATGAACCGACCACGCTGCGGTCGGCAAAACATTGTAGCACCGCGATTCGCTCAGCGTCAATGCGCCGCGCGCCAAAAATCTCTCCCGATGCGGCGGTCGCCAGATGGGGGTTGGCAAGGCGGCGCGGGTGTGCTATGCTGCCGCAGGCGTCGGGGAGTAGCTCAGACCGGCAGAGCGCACGGATCGGGACCGTGAGGCCGGAGGTTCAAATCCTCTCTCCCCGACCACTCTTTTTTTCGCACGTTGCTGGAGGTAATCTCCCGCATGGGTCTCGCCACCGCGCCTCCTCCCATTCTTTCCACCCGCTATCGCACACGTTCTCGGCTCTCACTCCGGCGCTTCCGCTGGCACATCATCATTCCGCTGCTCTATATCGGCCTGACGGTCGTGATGCTCTGGCCGCTGGTCGCGCAGGTTAAGACGGCGGTCGCCGATACGCTGGGTGACCCGCTCCTCAATGTCTGGACGTTGCGCTGGGTGCAGCACGCATTGGTCACCAATCCGGCGCACCTCTACGACGGCAACATGTTCGCGCCGAACGCGCGCAGCCTCGCTTTTTCCGAGCTTCTCCTTCCCCAGGCGATCATGGCATGGCCGGTCTGGCTCATTTCGCATGATGCATTGCTCGCGTATAACCTCACCCTCCTCGCCACCTACCCCCTCTCGGCGCTCGGCATGTACGCGCTCTGCCGCGCGCTCGGCGCCAATCGGGGCGCGGCCTTCTTCGCTGGCGTCTGCTTCGCATTTGCGCCGTTTCGGATCGACAATAATGCGCATCTGCAGGTGCTCTCGATGGAGTGGATGCCGCTCGCACTCCTCGCGGTTATCCGCTTGATGCAGCGACGATCTCCCTTGCGTTTTGTCGCGGTGACCGCAACCGTCGATGCTCTCGGGGCTTTCCTCGGTCTATTACTTGATGATGTTCGGTACAGGTGTCGCGGCATTCCTCGTCATCGAAGCGATTCGGCAGCGCGGCATGTTCTTCTCCCGTCGCACGCTCCTGTCACGCACGGCATATATCCTGGCTGGCGCCCTCGCATTGGCAGGGATTGTTGTTGCCGTATTCGATGTGCCGTATCTGGCGATGCGGCGCGAGCATCACATCATCCGCACGCTCGACGAGGCATATGACGACAGCGCCCACGCGCTCTCGTACCTTACGGTGACGCCCGGCAACATCGCCTGGGGCCACCTCCTGCCGGTCTCCGGCCCGGAACACGCGGCGCTCTTCCCGGGCGCCATCCTCCTCGTCCTCGCCGCCGCCGGGCTCGCGTCGATACGTCGCCCCTGGGTGGCCGGGCTCGTCGGGCTCGGCGTCGTGAGCGGGATACTCTCGTTCGGCCCGACGTGGGGCGCGAAAGGTCGCGGATTACCGCTCCCGTATCGGCTCCTCTATCAGCATGTCACGGGGTATCAGGGCATTCGCGGGCCGGATCGCTTCGCGGCGCTCGTCCTCCTCGCACTCTGTCCGCTGGCGGCTATTGGCGCGACACGCCTCTGGCGAGCTGCGATCCGGCATAATCCCGCGTTGCGACGCTACGGCACCGCTGCGGCGATTGCCCTCGGCTGCCTCGCGATCGGCGAAGCGGCGGCAAGGTTACCGCCCACGATCCTTGTCGATCGATCCGCGGCAACACTCGCCCCCTATCAGTGGCTGGCGTCCCAGACGAATACCGGGATCGTCGCGGAATTCCCCGTCGCGGATACGCAACAGACGACAGCGTTTTATTCCACGTACCACTGGCAGCCGGTGCTCTGGGGGCACTCCGGTTTTATCCCTGCGGCAACCTACCAACTGCGCGGCCGGTTCGTGGGCCGCGACGATTTCCCCGGCGCGGATGACATAGATGCGCTGGCCGATATGGGCGTCGGGACGATCATGATCCACCGATCCGGCTACACGCCTGATATGCTCGCGCGCATCACGGGCGCCCTCGATGGGATGCCGGGCCGCATCATCTCCCTCGGCACCTTCGGCGATACCGATGTCTACCACTTGTCGCCGAATCCCACTGCACCCCCGTTGACCGCCTCCGTGAACTTCACCATCAATCCGGCCGGAAACATCGACAAACTAACCGGGACTGTGCAAATCGCTAACGGTGGGGAAAGCGCACGGATGCTGTATACGCACGGGCAATTCGACCTCGGCGCGCAGATCCGCGACGCGAACGGCAAACAAATCTCCTTCCAGCCGGCGGACATCGTTCTTCCCGCCATTGTTCCGGCGGGGACGACGGCCGTCCCGATCTCGGTCGGGCTCCCGCATGAGCCGGGCACCTATACGATCGACATCAAATCGTCCACCGTGCCGATTCTCGAGGATCAGCCCCTCTTCTCGGTGAACGTCGTCGGCCTTACCGCGCTACCACATCTCGTCCTCACCGATGCGCGCCTGACGAGCCCGCCGCTCTACACCGCCGGGGAACCGGTGGCGATGTGGGTCACGACGAAGGATGGCAAGACGATCGCCCTGCGCGATACGGTCGCGCAACCGGATGGCACGCTCAGCATCCCCGCGCCCGCCTTGCCGCCTGGCACCGCACAAGTGGTCGCCCACGGGAAGACCAGCGGCATCGAACTCTGGGTTGCCCCACCTTGACCGTACCCCGCGCCCCGCGTAGGCTCTCTCCACACCGGAATACGGCGTTGTTTCATCTCGGTGAGAGGTGGTTCCGGTCGGTGACGATATGAGGAGTGAAACCCGCATGGCAGGAAGCGAGCACCGTACGACGTGGCGATCATCGGCGGCGGGCCGGGCGGCTATGTCGCCGCCATCCGGGCCGCGCAGGAGGGGCTATCGGTCGCACTGATCGAGCGTGCGGCGCTGGGCGGCACCTGCCTCTCCTGGGGATGCATCCCGACAAAAGCATTGCATCATACCGCCGAAATCTGGCGCACGGTCCATGACGCGGCCACCTATGGCGTCAACGTACGGCGACGCGACCCTCGACTTCGCCAAAGCGATGGCGCACAAGGACGAGGTCGTGCGCGGCCTCGTCAGCGGCGTCGAGGGGTTGGAAAAGGGCAACAAGGTCACGGTTCTGCGCGGCACGGGCTGCCTGCTCACTGCCGCACCGCCGCACCGGATCACGGTCAACGACATCGACGGCGGCACGCCGTGAGGTTACGGCGTCGAACGTCATCATCGCGACCGGTTCCGTCCCCGCCATCGATCCCGATCCCCGGACTTGACCTCCCCGGCGTCGTCACTTCGGACGGTATCCTGGCGCTGACCGCGCTCCCGAAACGACTCGCGATCATCGGCGGCGGCATCATCGGCATGGAGTTCGCCTCCATCTTCGCCGCGCTCGGCTCCGAGGTCAGCGTCATCGAACGGCTGCCGAATATCCTCACCGGCGTCGAGCCGGAATTGATTCGCCGCGCATTGCCGCTCTATCGCAAGGCGGGCTTGAGCATCACGGTCGATGCCTCCGTCGAGGAAGTGACGTGGGGCGATGACGACGACCTGGCCGTCCACTACAGCACCGCCGCCGGCAAGCAGTCGGTGGAGGCGGACGCCGTCCTCGTCGCGGTCGGGCGCGTGCCATTCACCGAGGGCGTCTGGGCGCCCGATGTGCCGCTGGAGATGAACCGCCGCGCGGTCAAGGTCGATACCGCGCTCGCGCACCAATCTCCCCGGCGTCTACGCGATCGGCGACGTCGCCCTCATGCCGCAACTGGCGCACACCGCGTCGATGCAGGGCGAGATCGTCGTCGAGAACCTGAAGGGGCACGAGACGCACTACAACGCGTCGGTGATCCCCAACTGCGTCTTCACCATCCCGGAGATCTCCGGCGTCGGCCTCACCGAGGAGCAGGCGCGCGAGCAATTCGGCGATGGTGTGCGCACGAGCGTCTTCCCCTTCGCGGCCATCGCCCGCGCGCAGATCCTCGGCGAATCGGCCGGCGTGGTGAAGTTTGTCACCGATGCCGACGGCAAACATGCTCGGCGCGCACATCCTCGGCCCGCGCGCCAGCGACCTGATCGCCGAACTCGACCCTCGGCATCCAACTCGGTGCGAGCGCCGCCGACATCGCGAAGACGATCCACGCGCATCCGACGCTGCCGGAAGCGATCCACGAGGCCGCCCTGAGCATCGTCCATGGCGGCCCGTTCACGCGCTCCGCTAGCGGGCTGTGTTACGATGCCGACGGTGGCGCATGGGGCGGGATGTCCGAGGGATGGTCGTGGATTGGCAAGTATGAGAGCAGGACGCACAAGAGCGATACGGACCATCGCCGCGCTCGACGCGCGTGATCCGTCCGCTGCGGATGGCCGACGCGTGAGGCGGCACTTGGCGGCGTTGATCGATCGATGGACGGCGCATATGCGCTGGCGGAAGAACTACGACCGCTGGCGCGAAGATCGGCTCTGGCAGGAAGACACGCAGACGCCGCGCATCCGCGCGATTGAGCGTGCGTGTGGCTCGCTGAATGGAAAACGCGTTGCTCGACATCGGCTCCGGTATGGGCGGCTTCCTGGTCGCCGCCGCGCGCAACGCGGTACACGGTCTGCGGTGTAGAGCCGAACGCGGATTACTGCACGATCACGCGCCTACGCGCCGCGCGATACGGCCTCCCGCCGGCGGTGATTCGGGGTGTCGGTGAAACGCTCCCCTTCCCCGATCGATCGTTCGATGTCGTACTCGCGCAGGACATCCTCGAACATGTCCGGGACCCCGACGAGACGCTGCGGGAGATCCATCGCGTTCTCCGTCCGGGTGGCATCGCGCTCGTGACCGTCATCAACCGCTTCGCCTGGCGCGATCCGCATTACCATCTGCGCGGCATCAACTGGCTGCCGCGTCGATTCGGGGAGGGTGATTGTCGAGCGGCATCGGGCGCTCCAAGCGCGGCGCCCGATTCACCGACAACCAGCGTCTGACGGAGATGTATTACGATACCTTCGGCGGTTTCGTGGCACGCGCGGCGGCAGCGGGCTTCGCCGCGACCGACACGCGGGAGGCATGGATCGCGCGGCACGGGGCGACGACCGGCGCGCGCAATCGCCTGCACCAAAAGCGCTGCTCGCTCGACTCGGCCTTTTGCGCCCTGCGTATCGGCTCTATCGCTTCGCGGTCGCCAGCACGTACGAGGTTGCGCTCCGGCCTGATCGAAGTCGCGTCGTGAACGTACCCGTCGCCGCTCCGCCTCCTGCGGGCAATGACACGAGCCGCACGGCGCTCGGCGCGCACGCGACGCGCGCCGCTTTCTGGAACACGGTGCTGCTGCCCGCCAAACTCGGCTCGCACCTACTCGCCCAACTCGTGCTGGCCAACGCGCTGCCGAAGGCGGAGTTCGGTGTCTATGTGCTGGCGCTCTCGGTCGGCGTCACATCCGGCTCACTGGTCGATCTCGGCACCGAGCGGAGCGTGGTGAAGTTCCTCCCCGAGGTCGCGGGCAGGCAAGGGCGGCGCGGTGTGCGGACGCTGCTCGGTTGGGTCTTCGGCTTCAAATTGGCCGTCCTCGTCCCGGTGCTTGCGCTCGCGACCATCTTCCATCAAGCGTTCTTCCGCTATCTCGATGGCCGCGTGCCGAGCGACCAACTGAACGTCGCGTCCATCGTGCGGGGCGAGCACTGGACGATTTTCGCGTCGGTCGTCTCGCTGGTCCTCGTCGGCGCGTTCTATGACGTAGCGATGCAAAGCCTCGTCGCCACCTTCAAGAACAAGAGTTGGAATGTCATCACGATCTTCGTGACCCTGCTCGATCCGCTCACGGTGGCCGTCATCGTATTGAGCGGCGGCAATATCGCGATCGTATTGGTTGGCCGCGTCTTCGTCGCGCTGATAGCGATGTGCGTCGCCGGCGTCTATTCGATCTACGCGGTGCGCGAGAGTGTCGCTGAGGAGCGCCAGTACGTCAGCGCGGAAGAGCACGAGCGCCCGCTGCCAATCCGCCGTTTCGCCCTCTATTCCAGCCTCCAATACGCCTTGCAGGTGACGAGTTTCTTCACGTCGTACGCCTTCGCCGCGCTGATCCTCACCAACGCCGAGGAGATCGCCGGGTACCGCGTCGCGTCCGGCTCGGTGCGGGAGATCCTCGCCGCGCTCACGACGCCGATCATCGGTATCCAAGTGCCGATCTTCACGCGTATCTTCACCGCGCGGGACGACCGACAGTTAAATGTCGCCTACGCACTGGTCGCGCGGTTTCTTGCCCTCATCCTCATACCCGGCGCGGTCGGCCTGGCGCTGCTGATCCCGAACCTCTTCCGCATCTTGTACCCGAAATACGAGTCCTTCACGAACGTCTGCATCGTGCTCATTATCCTTCTCTTCGCGGAGTCGTGTTTGAGCACCGGCACAACGGTTCTGCTCACCTTCGAGCGCTATGGGGCGGTCATCGCGGCGCGCGCGATTGCGCTGATCGCCCTCCCGGTGATGTTTTTCACCGCGCGGACCTATGGCGCGATGGGCGCGGCGCTCACCTCCGGCGGATTCGCGGTCCTGGCCGCACTGGTCGGCACCGTCGCTGCCAACGCGGTGCTGCCCATCCGCTATCCGGTCGATTTTGTGCGGCGGGTGGGCGTTGCCGCCTTCTGTATGGGAGCGGTCGTCGCTGGCTTGGCCTTCACGGTCGGGCGCGTCCCCGCCAACGCGGGGGGTGGGCTCCATCGCATCTTCTGGCTGGCAGTGACAGGGGCGATCGCGGCAATCGGCGGCGGCGTCTATCTCGCCGTCTTCCGGCGGATCGGCGGCATCGAACCGACCGATATCGACCGCCTGCGCACGCTCCGCATCCCGATGCGCGGGCTGATCGTGCGCCTGCTCACCGGGGAACGTGCCTGATGCGCGTTGCACTGGTCAACGTCACGACGACGACCAAAATTGGCGGCGTCGAGACCTTCGTCCGGCAACTGGCGCGTTTCCTCTCCGCTCCGTGGGATCGACGTGTCGATCTTCGGCGGCACGATCGACGTGCGACGATCAACCATCCGTAGCGGGCGTCCACGTCCATACCACGCCGATACATCGAGCGCGCGCAATTCCGCCGCGTACCGCTGCTCTCCCGCCAGTACGGCGCGACGAAACTGCTTGAACGCGCCTCGTACGCGGTCGGCGCGCGGGCGGTCCTCGAGTCGGGCGACTTCGATATCATCCACATCCATAAGCCTTTCGATTTCCCGCTCGCGGCGTGGCTGCGCGCCCGCACGCAGGCGCGCGTCGTCTACAGCTCGCATGGGCGCGACTTCTTCCCCGGCGACCGGCGGTTCAGCGCGCTCCATCGATGTGATGACCGCGTGCAGCCGCTACAACGCCGCCGAGGTCGCTCGCGCGATATGGCCGCGAGGCGCGCGTCATTTACAACGGCGTAGACACCGACCAATTCGCGCCGCAATCGCCCGCATGCGGCCCGATGGCAGCGGTATCGAACATCCGGGCGCACCGGTCGCGCTCTGGGCCGGGCGACTGGTGCGGTGGAAGGGGACGATTGACGCAGTACGCGCCGTCGCGTTGGCCCGCACCCCCGGTCCATCTCGCTGATCGCGGGCACCGGTCCGGAGGAGAAGCGATTGCGCGAGGCGGCACGCGTCACTGGGCATCGCCGATCGTGTCCATTTCCTCGGCGGCGTGCCGCACGAAGACCTCCCCGCGCTCTTTGCCGCGACGCAGGTCGTGCTCGGGACCAGTTTCGCGAACGAGACATTCGGGATGACGCTCGCGGAGGCATCCGCCTGTGGCCGACCGGTGATCGCGACCGACTTCGGCGGTTTCCCCGAGGTCGTGCGCCACGGCGAGACGGGGCTGCTCGTGCCGCCGCGCGATCCCGCGCGACTCGCCGCCGCAATCGACGCGATCATTGGCGATCCCGCCGATGCCGCGCGCATGGGCGCGGCCGGGCGCGCATTCGTGACAGCCGCCTTCGCGTGGCCAAAAGTGACCGAGCGCGTCATCGCGGCCTATGCGGAGGCGCTCGATGCGCATTGACTTCGTGACGACCTTCGGGCTCGTCGCGGGCTTCCCGTCGTTTCCCGAGGCGGTGCTCGCGCGCGCCCTCACCGAGGACGGTCATACCGTGCGCGCGCTCACCTACTTCGCGAAGTCGTCGCCGATGATCGACACGCATCACGACGTCGATTGACGGCACCGTCGTCCACCGCATCCGCCGCAAAGGGCTGATCGCGCCGGGCACGCTCCGCTGGATCGCGCAGGACGCCGCCGGATGTCGCGCATCTCCACCATCACAGCAATCGCCTCTCCGCGCTCGCGCTGCCGGCCTATCACGCGCGCGGCGTCCCCGTCGTCTATTCGCCCTACGGCATCCTGCACGACCCCGAATTGGTCGCGGATACCGACCGTCCGCTCGAAGCGCCGCTGCGCGCCGAGCGTATTCAGCGCTCGCTCATCGCCGTCGGTGCGCGCGATTGGGCGCGAAGCACGGCGCGTTCGTCTGGGCACTCCACCGCCCCTCTTTGCCGCCGACGCGGTCCACGCGATGTCCGAGCACGAGCGGGGCATCCTCATCGACGACCTCGGCATCCCGGCGGAGCGTGTGCATTTCATCCCGGTCGGCATCGACGCGGACCTGCTCGAAGTCGCCGCAGCCGGTCGCGCGCACCGACCAACCAACGGTGCTCTTCATCGGACAGACGAAGTATCGCAAGGGATGGGACGTGCTGCTGCGCGCGATACCGGAGGCCGTCCGCGTGCGTGCCGGAGGCGCGATTCATCTTCGCCGGCCATACGGGCGGGATCGCGCCGCATTTCGACGCGCTCGTCCGTGAACTCGGCGTCGCCCAGTGGATCGATATGCGCGGTCGCGTCGATGAGGACGGAGAAGGTGACGCTGCTCCGCTCCTCGTGGGTGCTGACGCTGCCCGCCCGGTATGAGGGTTTCGGTATCCCGCTCGTCGAGGCGATGATGTGCGGTACGCCGGTCGTGACGACCGATGTGCCCGCCTGCAACGAAATCGTCCAGGATGGCGCGAACGGCCTGCGCGTGCCGCCCGACGATCCAGCGGCGCTCGCCGGCGCCCTCGTCCGCCTCTTGCGCGATGCGCGACTGCGCGACCGCCTGAGCGCAGCGGGATATGAGATCGCGATGAGGCGCTACGCCGCGCCGGTCGTCGCACGGCAATTCGAGCGCCTCTATGCATCGCTCGCCGATCGGCGGCCGCTGATGCGCGTCCTCTATTTCACCGGCGCGTACCGACCGGACTCGATGGTCAGCCACACACACGGCGAGCTCGTCGCGGCGCTCCGCGCGCGCGGCGTTGCGATGGAGATCGCCACCATCGGCACGCGCGATCAACCGGAGGCGATCGTGCGCGCGAGACGGACATCTACGGCACCGTCGTCTGGCGCATTCGCCCGCCATCGGGCGCGATGGCCCGCCTGCGGCGGGCATATAGCGCGCGCGTCTGGGCATTCCCGCCGTTCGCTGATGTCGTCCGCGCCCTGCGCGCGTTTCTCACGCCGGAGCGGCTCGCGCGCTACGACCTCTTCCACGTCGGCATGGCGTTCCCATACGCGACCGCGTTCCGTCACGCCTTGCGCGGCCAGGCGACCCCGCCCGCCATCGTCAACGATCACCGGCGGCGACATCCTCACCGACGAGGGCACGGGGTATGGCTATGGGCGGCTGCCGACGACGCGGCGCGCGATTCAGCGCACGCTGCGATGGGCGACGCTCGTGCAAGCAAACTCGCCGCGATCCGCGCGCGTCGTCGCAGCACATGGCGTGCTCCCGTTGCACGGATCGCCGTGCAGCCGCCGCAATCGCCGCACAAGACGGTTGCGGCGGCGGAGGTCGCGGACTTCCGCGCCGCATTCGCGCGCGGCATTGGAATCCTGCTGGCGCCGTTCCACCGGGCCGAATGCTGCTTCGGCCTCGGGCGAATGGTGCCAATCAAGGGGTACGACGATGCCATTCGCGCGCTACCCGGCAGTCCTGCAGTGCACACCCCGACATGAGTCATGATGTTCGCCGGGCCCGCGCGCGATGCGGCAGCGAGCGGCATATGTGGCGTCCCTCGCATCGCTCGCGGCGGACCTCGGCGTGCGGGACCACGTGCGCATTCGCCGGCCAGATCGCCTTCGATGCGGTTCCCCGCTACTTCGCCGCCGCCGAGATCGCCCTGATCCCGTCGTTGATCGACGGACTGAACAAGACCGGCATCGAGGCGGGCGGCTGTCGGGACGCCGTCAATCGTCAGCGAGACGGCCGGACTGGCCGATTATGTCGCGCGGTTACGGGGCCGGAGCGGTCGTGCCGCCGCGCGACCCGGAGGCCCTCGCAGCGGCAATACTCCGCCTCCTCGGGGAACGAAGCCGCATGGCGCGATGCCTCCGCCGGCGCGACACAGATGGCCGATGCATTCTCGCTCGACCGCACCGCCGATGGCGTCCTCGCATTGTACGAACGCCTCCTCACGCCGTCGTGACCGGCCGCGCCGCTATGCTATACTCCGCGGCGGTATGGGGGAGTGACGGAGGCGGAGTTGGCAGCAGGGACGACGAGAGGTTTTGGGGGAGCGGCATGCCACGCCCGCGCCTATCGCGAACCCACCGCGCATCGTCTATGTGGCGTATCCGTCGAGCCTCGTCCTCCGATCCGCGAATGCGGTGCAAACCTATGCAACGGTGCGCGCACTCCGCGCAATTGCCGCCGAACAGCGCGCATCCTCATCCCCCGCTTCGGCCATCCGCGAGAGCCGGTTCACCGAACTCGAACGCGACGCATCTGCTGCGCCTCCCCTTCAATGCCGGGCGACATCTGATTCGTTCCGTGGTCTGGTCCTATGCGGAGCGGACGTGGTTCTCCCTGCGCGTCGTCGGTTGGCTGGTGCGGCAACGGCTGCGGCGCTCGCCTCCTGATGTGCTGTATGTCAGGGATGTCGTCTGTGCGATGTGGCTCGCGCTGCTCGCGCCGCCTGTGTGCGGCGCGGCCGTGATCTTCGAGGCGCACGATCTGGAAAGCGATAATCGGTCGGCGAATACCGGCCCGGTTGCCCGTCGCGATCGCCCGGCGAATTGATCGCATCGCCTTCGCGCGGGCACGTGGTGTCGTGTCATTGACCGAGACGTTCCTGCCTGAGATCGACCGGCGCCGCCCGGACAACGACGCTTCGGCGGTGACGGTCATCCCGGATGCGTTCGACGACGCGCTCTACACGCCGCGAGATCGGGATGCGGCACGCGCTGTGCTGGGTATTCCCGCCGAGGCATTCGTTGTCGTCTATACGGGACTGACCTTCGCCTATCATGGCGTCGATCTCCTCGTCGATGCCTTCGCATTGCTGGCAGATCGTCTGACCGACGCGCTTCTCATCCTCGTCGGTGGCCGGGAGGGCGAGCGCGATACGCATCGGGCGACGGATTCGTGCTGCCGGCATCGGCGACCGTGTGACCATCGTTGCGCCGCTGCCGGTCGAAGCGATACCGGCCTATCAGGCGGCCGCTGATGTTCTGGTCATCCCGGACACGGTCACGAAGGCGAGCGCGTCGCCGCTGAAACTGTTCGAATACGCCGCTATGGCCCGGCCAATCGTCGCGTCTGATCTCCCGGCGTTGCGCGAGATTTTGCCTGCTGACAGCGTGCGGTACGTTGCGCCAGGGCACGCGGGCGCGCTCGCGGATGGAATCCAGTGGGTGGCGGAGCATCCCGTGGAGGCGGCGCGCGATGGCCCGACGCGCGCATGACGCCGTGTCGATCCATACCTATCAGGCGCGCGCCGCAGCAATCGCGTCGTTCTGCGCCGACATTACGGGTCAACGCCCATGAATCACGTCGCGATGCAGGCACGCCGCGAAACGTCGCCCGACCAGCCCCGCCGCTCGCGGGCCGCATGCGTCTCTGGTGGTCGCGTGTTGACCGGGGGGTCGCTGTCCTGATCATCCTCTATCTCTGCTCGCTCCCGCTCGTCGCGCATCGCATGACCGCGTCGGACGCGATCGAATATTACGTCTACGACCGATCGGTCTACTTCGATCACGACCTCGATTTCACCAACGATTACGCAGGGTTTCTACGCCCGCAACCCGAACGGGTTGGCGAAATTCAAAGAGGGTTTCATCGACAAGCGCAACCCCGCCGGGAATGCGATCAATAACGGCCCGTGCGGCTCGGCGATCCTCTGGGCGCCATTCTTCGTCGCCGGTGACCTCGTCGCCCGCACGCTGCACGGCATGGGTTTCCACGTCGCCACGGATGGCTATAGCCTGCCGTACATTTGGGCGGTCTCGCTCGGCGCGGCGATCTACGCGGGCATCGCGCTCGCGCTCACCTACTGGTTGGCGCGGCAGATCACCGAGCCGTATCGCGGCGTTCTGGGCGTCGCTTAATTATCTGGCTCGGCACGCCCGCGCTCTTCTACAGCCACCTCGCGCCGACCTACGCCCACGCGACATCATGGTTCGCGGTCGCCGCATTCCTCGCCGTCTGGTACCGCACGCGCACGCGGCGCGCGTGGCGGGCGTGGGTCGCGCTCGGCGCGCTCGGTGGACTCGTCGCGATGATCCGCGAGCAGGATGCCGTCTTCCTGCTCGTCCCCGCCGTCGATGAAACGTTCCGCCTGCTCCCCGGCGCGCGCCGACCCGAGCCGCGCCTGGGCTGCGCGATCTGCTGCGCACGGTCCGTGGCGGACTCGTCGATGGGCGTGCTGCGCGATCATCGCGTTTCTCCCCGCAGTTGCTCGTCTACAAACGGCTCAACGGCAACTTCCGCCCATCATCGGAAGTCTCGGACAAACTGCATTGGAACGCCCCGAACGCGCTCCGCGTCCTCTTCGATCCGGCGCATGGCCTCTTCTTCTGGACGCCGATTCTCCTGCTTGCCGCTTTCGGGATATGTCTTCTCGTCCGGCGTGATCCGCGGCTTGGGCATCGCGCTCGCGACCGGCTTCCTGCTGACCGTCTACCTGAATGGCGCATTCCAGACCTGGACGACCGCCGGGGCATTCGGCGCGCGCCGGTTCATCGTCTGCAGCCCGATCTTCGCGATCGGTCTCGCGGAGGTCATTTCGCTCGCTTCGGCGAGCAGCGCGGGCAGATCGGCCCGGTCGTGCGCCGCTGGGTGCCCATCCTCGCGGCATTGGTGATCCTCTGGAACTGGCGGGCTGATTGTCCAGTTCGTCAAGCAATATATGGATCGCCAGCAACTCGAATGGCCGCGCGTTTTCGTCAATCAGTTCACGCTCGTGCCGCGCCATCTGGCGGGCGACCTCTGGCGATTCGTCCGCAATCCGGGCTCGTTCTATCAAGGGGGCGGTTCGTGACGCATACGACGCCGACCGCGCCAGACCCATGACGGCGTACGACGACGCCTATTTCGCGGTGCAGATCGCGAAATCGGACGCGAAGGTGCGCTGGGAGTACTCGCGCCTGATTGCGTTGGGCGGCATCGCCTTGCCCACCGATGCGCGCGTCCTCGATGCGGCGTGCGGCGCGGCGCCCGGCCTGCGCTATTTCGACGGGCGGGTGCGCGCAGGTCGTCGGCCTCGATATCTCCACGTGCGGCGCTGCGGGCGGCGCGACGGAATGCTGCCGGACGCGCAGCTCGTCCAGGCCGATCTCGATATGCCGCTTGCCGTTCGCCGATCGGACGTTCGACCTGATCGTCTTGCGCGAGGCGATCGAGCATGTCGCGGGATGGCGAAGCGGACGCTGCGCGACTGCCTGCGCGTCTTGCGGCCCGGCGGGTGCGTCGCGATCACGACGCCGAATCTCTGGGACGCGCGCCGCCCGTTTTTCGCGCTCGCTGCGCCGGACATGGAGCGGCGACGCCGACCCGACCCACACGCATCTCTATGCGACCGCGCGAGATGGCGACCGCTGCTCCGCGATATCGGCTTCCGGCACGTTCGCAGTCCGCACCGGCTTTAAGCCAATCGTGCGCATCGGCGGCAGGCGACTACCCATTCGAGTGGCGATGCCCATATCCACCGTTCGTCGGCAATGGCATCGTCGCATTCGGCTGGCGGGAGGACGGGTCAGTGATCTCGCCGTGGCTGCTCTCCGTGTTGCGCTGCCCTGTCTGCGTTGAGAAAAGCCTTGCCACGAGCGGGCTCACGCCTTTGGACGATGCGTTGGTCTGCGCATCATGCGGCGCAGCCTACCCGCTCCACCGCGACTATGTCGATATGCGACCGCCAACGGCGCTCGCGGGCAAAGAAACGGTCTATCTCGACGCGGCGGCCGATCTCGACGACCCGGAAATCCGGCCACCGGTGCTCTCGGCGGGGGTTCGCCAGCGCGTCCTACGCCTGCTGCTCCGCCCCCGCGCCGACGATGCGCTGCTCGAAATCGGCTGCGGCAACGGCAAGTTCGCCGTCTGGAATCGCGATGCGGTCGCCCATATGGTCGGCCTCGATCCGGCGGCGCGCTTCGCGGAGGCGGCCCGCGCGGCGGTAGATCTCGTGCAGGGCGACGCGCGCGCGTTGCCGTTCGCACCCGGCGCCTTCACCGGCGCCTACTCGGTCGATGTCTTCGAGCATCTCGACCTCCCCGGCGTGCGGGCGCATCTTGCCGAGGTGCGCCGGAGTCTCGCGCACCGACGGTCGCTATTTCTGCTTCTCGAACACGCGGGAGCGCTCGTGGCTCAACCGACTGATCGATCCGGGGCGGCGGCTGTCCGAGACACTGCATCGCGCCGGCGTCGTGGACCGCACGCGCGATCATCTCCGCAAGGGAGACCACGTCAAAGCGGTCGAAACGACCGATGCCTTGCAGGACGAATTCTGTCGCGCCGGCCTTCGCGTCGGAGCGACTCTGGTATCTTGAATCCATTTATCGCGACCTACGTCGAAACAATCGCCTTCGCGATTGTTGAGCGATTGCTCGACCGGCGCGCCGGCGACAGACACGCAACCGAGACCGTCTGCTGGTGGAGCATCGTCGCCGTCAGTGCGGGCGGCGGCGGCGCAACGACCGGCGGTGCATGTGGCGCTGCGGGCCGCAACGGCGCTCCTGATGGCCGATGTCGTCTTCTTCCGGCGCATCCGCACCGGCCCGTTCTTCCTGCTCGCGCGCCCCATCAGACGCCGATGAAGGTTCTTTATTGTGCGCTCGCGATCGATATCACCCGCTCGCACGGCGGCGCGACGCATGTCGACCGAGGTCGCGAACGGGCTTGGCGCGCTCGGCCACGACTCTGGGTGATCGCTGCGGGCGGGGATGACGCGCACACCGGGCAGATCAATGGGCGCGTGTCACTCGTCCAGACGCCTCCCGCGCTCGCCTGGCTGATGACACCGCGCGTGCGGCGCATCGTCCGCACGTGGCGACCGGACGTCGTGATGGAGCGATTCTACACCTTCGCGGGGGGCGGCATCATCGCCGCGCACGCCGATGGCATCCCGTCGCTGCTGGAGGTGAACGCGCCGGTCGTTGATCCGCCGGGTAGCCGCAAAGAGCGCATCGACCGGCTCACCGGCCGGCTCATGCGCCGATGGGCGACGCAGCAATGCCGGTGGGCGGATCGCATCGTCACCCCACTGGCAGCCACGGTACCGGAGGAAGTCCGCGCGAAAGTGGATCCGCTCCCGTGGGGCGCCAACATCTCACGCTTCGATCCCGCCCGCCTGCCTGCGGATAGCCACGTCGTTGCTGGCCTCCGCGCGCGATACGGCATCGCGGACGGAGCGCCGGTCATCGGCTTTGTCGGCAGCTTCCGCCCGTGGCATGGAGCGCGCGAAGCGCTCCGATGCATTCCAGCATCGTCCGGCAATCGCTGCCCGATGCGCGCCTCCTCTTCGTCGGGGACGGGCCGGAGCGTCGTGCATTGGAGCCGAAGACGCGCAGGCGAGCGATCAGCGGCGTCATCTTCACCGGCGCGTGCCGCTATGCGGACGTACCCGCCCATATCGCGCTCTGCGGCGTCGTGGTCGCGCCCTTCGCGCCGAGTCAGCACGCGCCATTGCGCCATTTCGGCTTCTACTGGTCGCCCCTCAAGGTCTTCGAGGCAATGGCGATGGCCGTGCCAGTCGTCACGACGGCAATCACGCCGCTCACCGAGATCGTCGGACGATGCGGGCGTCTGCGTGCCGGAAGGCGACAGCACCGGCAATGGCGCGCGCAATCGTCGAGATCATCGAGGATCGTCAGGCACATGATGCGATGGGCGCGCGCGGACGCGCGCGAGTGATCGAGCATTACTCATGGCAGGCGCACTGCCGCCATCTCGACCGCATCCTCACACGGATTGTGGCGAATCCATGACGCGACCGCTGCGCATCCTCTTCATCACCGATGCCTTCCCGCCGCACGCGTATGGCAGCGGGTGGAGCACGTACCATCTCGCGCGCGGCTTGCGCGCCAAGGGGCACGCCGTCAACGTCATTCTCGCCGATCCCACCTTGCACGTTCAGGAAACCCGCTACGATGACTTTCCGGTCTGGCGCGCATCACCGGCCAGCCGGCGATACAATCCGGCGACCTTCGCCGCGAGCGGTCTCGGGCCGGGCCGGATTGCGCGTGCGATGGTGCGGCGATGGCGGCCCGACATCATCCACGCACAGCACATCAACTCCGCACTGATCGCGCATCGCGCGGCGGCGGGGACGCCGATTATTATCACCGTGCGGGACCACTGGCCGGTCTGTTTCTACGGCACCGCGCTCGTCGAGGCCCACTGTCCGGCCTGCCTCCACGGCACGCAGACGGCGTGCAACGCCCGGCGCGGCTCGCCGAGGGCGCCGCACATCGCACACCTGCTCAAAGCAACGACGATGCGGGCGATGCTCGCCCAACGCGGGCGCGTCCTGCGCTCCGCCGCCGGTGTGATCGCGCTCAGCGAGGCAATTGCAGCAGGAAGTCAGCCGCGTCGTCGGCCCCGCCGCGATTACGCGCATCCCGAATGCGGTCGATCAGGCGGCAGTCGCGACAGCGGACACGGGCACCATCGCGGACATTCCGGCGCGTTTTTTCCTCTTCGCCGGAAAACTCTCCGCCCACAAGGGCGCGGACCTCCTACCCGCCGTCATGCGGGCAATGGGCGGTGACGCCCCGCCGCTGCTCGTCGTCGGCGATGGCGATGAAGCGGATGCGCTGCGGGCCGCTGCCGCCGCCGGGGCGCCGCATCCGCGTGCTCGGCCGCGTGCCGAATACCGCGGTCATCGGCCTGATGCGCCGCGCCATCGCGCTCATCACGCCCGCGCGATGGCCGGAACCGCTCAGTCGCACGCATCTCGAAGCGCTCGCGGCGGGCTGCCCGATCGTCGCGACCGACACGGGCGGCACCGGCGAGATTGTCGTCCCTGATGTCACCGGCTACCTGACGGCGGTTGGGGATATATCGGCAATGGCGCGCTATCTCGGCGTCTTAGCCGCCGACACGGCCCTACGCGAGCGCATGGCAACCGCATCGCGCGAGCGATCCGCCAGCCATTTTTCCCTCGATGCGGTGACGAATCGTCACGTCGCCGTCTACGAAGCGGCGATCGCGCGGCGATCGCGGGGAGCGTGCGAATAATCGATGAGACGGACGCCCGCTACGGCGACTCCGGCCGCACGCGGAACGGTCCACTGAGATCGCGTCGCAGCATCGCCGGTAATTCTTCGCGCGGGTCGGGCAAATCCGCGAACGCTGCCGGCGCGTCTGCCAGGATCGTCTGCAATTCCCCCGGATCGAGGTCCGCCAGCGGGATCCCAGCCGTGTACCTTCATGACGACCCTGCCCTTCGCATCGAACGCGACACCCTCGGCCCGGAGCAATCCGGCCATCGTATCGGGGTGGCCGAACGCCCACGCGCCGGTGAGCACGCCCTCGCGGTTGACGACGCGCTGCGCCGGTACCTGCGCCTCGGCGGGCGTGCCATTCATGATCCAGCCGACAAGCCGCGCATGGCCGGGTAGGCCGACCGCACTGGCAAGCCAGCCGTAGGTCGTCACGCGACCGGGCGGGCAGGCGCGCACGAGCGCATAGACCCGCGCCCGCGTTCGTGTGAGATCGAATGCTTCCTCGCTCATGGCCTTTTCTCCATCCGGGTCAAGACCGTCACGGTCTCGATATGGAACGTCTGCGGGAACATATCGACCACCTGGCACGACTCCATCGCATAGGCATCGCGCAGCGCGCAGATCGCGGACGAGCGTCGCGACATCGCACGAGACGTAGACGATCCGGCGCGGCCGCAACCGCATCAGGCCATCGAGCACTGCCGGTGCGCACCCGGATCGCGGCGGATCGAGCACGGCAACGTCGATCCGCTCGTCGAACGTCGCGAGGAGATGCTCCGCCTTGCGCGTATGGACCTCGACATTCCGCGCTCCCGCCGCCTGGGCATTGATAGCGCGCATCGGTCGCCGCAATCGGCACCTCCTCGACCGCGATCACCCGGCGGGCATGGGGCGCGGCGAGAATCGCGAAGGTGCTCACCCCGGCATAGAGATCGAGCAGCGTCTCCGCGCCGGTGAGCGCCAGCCCGTCCAGCACCGCCGTCGCGAGGAGATCCGCCATGCTCCGCTCGGTTGGGGAATCGGGCCGCGCTTCCGGGCGTGTGTTCACCTGAAAGAACGCGCCGCCCGAGACGCGGAACGGCACGCCGTGCAGCGACAGGTGGACCGTTTCGCGCTGCCGCTCGGTGAATGCGACCGCCGTACCGCCGTCCCCCACGCGGATAGTCGTCTCCGCATCGATGCCCCGCCCTGAGAGGCCCCGCAACGTGTCGCTAATGCCCGTTTGGCTAATCGGGCAATGGTCGATTGGCACGAGTTGCGCGCTATGCCGATGATGATACGACGGCTTGCCGTCGCGGTCCGGCTCGACCGTGACGACATTCCGATACCGCCAGGGATCGACCATGCCGAGCGGCTCGCGGATTACCGCGTCGAGCGTATCGTCGCCGAGCCGCAGGCCGCGACGGAACTGATCGCGGACGATCTCCCGCTTGGCGGCGAGTTGCGCGGCATACGCCATGTACTGCCACTGGCAGCCGCCGCACGGGCCGAAATACGGGCACGGCGGCGTGACCCGCTCAGGCGATGGCGCGTCGATATGGACCGCCGTCGCACGGGCGAAGGTCCGCCGCCGCTCGGTGATCCGCGCCTGCACCACCTCGCCGGCCATCGCGCCATCGACGAAAACGACAAGATCGCCGACACGCCCGACGGCCGCGCCACCGTTCGCCATTGAGGTCGTATGCACAGCGATCGTCTCGCCCACACCACGATTCGTCGGCTTTTCGCGGTCCTCGGCCATCGTGATCGTCCTCAAGAAAGCGGGGCCGGAATGTTCCGGCCCCGCTTCATGTATCGCGGAACGACTACGCGACGCCGGGCGCATTGCGGAAGCGCGGCGGTGGCGCGGGGCCGTTAGCCGAAGGCTTCGGCGGAGCGGCGCCGTTCGGCTGCTGGCTCTGCGACTTCTGCTCGGCGGCGAGGATGGCGGCGGCGACCGCTTCCCGCGCGCGGTCCGGGATGACGTAGTTCGGCGACGGCTTCGGCTCGTGGAAGAATGCCTCGATCTCCTCGCCGTCGACCGTCTCCTTTTCAAGCAGCAGCGCGGAAATCTGGTGCAACTGCTCCATGTAGGTCGTCAGCACCTGCCGCGCCCGCTCGTATCCTTCCTCGACCAGTTTGCGCACTTCCTTGTCGATCTGGAAGGCGACATCGTCGGAGTAGTTGCGGTGCTCGCCCAGGTCGCGGCCGAGGAAGACCATCTCCTCGCGCTTGCCGTACTGGATCGGGCCGAGTTCCTTGCTCATGCCGTACTCGGTGACCATCTTGCGCGCGAGATTCGTCACCTGCTCGATGTCGTTCGAGGCGCCGGTGCTCACTTCCTGAAAGACCAGTTCCTCGGTGACATGACCGCCGAGCGCGTACGCCAGCCGGTCCTTGAACTGCGCCTTCGTCCAGAAGAAGCGGTCCTCGTCGGGCAGGATGCGCGTGTAGCCGCCCATCATGCCGCGCGCGACGATGCTGATCTTGTGGACCGGATCGGCATTGGCGAGCACGCGGGCGACGAGCGCATGCCCCGCCTCGTGGTACGCGGTCATGATCCGCTCGCGCTCGCTAATCAGGCGGCTCTTGCGCTGCGGCCCGGCGATCACGCGGTCAATCGCTTCCGCGACCTCATCGCGCCCGATCACCTTCAGGTTTCGCCGCGCGGCGAGGATCGCCGCTTCGTTGACGAGATTTTCCAGGTCCGCACCCGAGAATCCGGGCGTCTGGCGGGCGATCTCTTCGAGCGTCACGGCGTCGTCAATCGGCTTGCCGCGCGTATGGACTTCGAGGATCGCCTGCCGGCCGCGAATGTCCGGGTTATCGAGGATCACCTGCCGGTCGAAGCGGCCGGGCCGCAGCAGCGCGGGGTCGAGCACATCGGGCCGGTTGGTGGCGGCGATGACGATGATGTTCGTGCTGCTATCGAAACCGTCCATTTCGACGAGGATCTGGTTCAGCGTCTGCTCGCGCTCGTCGTGGCTGCCGCCGAGACCCGCGCCGCGCTGCCGCCCTACCGCGTCGATTTCATCGACGAAGATGATGCAGGGCGCGTTGCGCTTCGCCTGGTCGAAGAGATCGCGCACGCGGGAAGCGCCGACGCCGACGAACATCTCGACGAACTCGGAACCCGGAGATCGAGAAGAAGGGCACGCCCGCCTCGCCCGCCACCGCGCGGGAGAGTAGCGTCTTGCCGGTACCGGGGGGGCCGACGAGCAACACACCACGCGGGATGCGCGCGCCGAGGGCGGCGAATTTGTCCGGGTACTTAAGGAACTCGACGACCTCGGCCAGTTCCTGCTTCGCCTCCTCGACGCCCGCGACATCGGTGAAGGTGACGGACGGCCGGTTGCCGGTGAACATGCGTGCCCGGCTCTTGCCGAACGACATCGCCTGATTGTTCGAGCCTTGCGCCTGCCGCATCATGAAGACGAGGATGCCGACGAGAAAGAGCGTCGGCAGGAGGAATCCGAGCGTGCCGAGCCAGCTGCCCCACTGGCTGGCGCCCCGCGCCGCAATGGCGGGGTAATTCTCCGGCTGGATACCGTTGTCCTTGAGGATTTCGTAGATCGAGCTGTTATCCGGCAGGCGGACGTTTTTCTTGGTGCCGTCCTGGTATTCGACTTCGGCGTTGCTGCTCCCGTTAGTGGTCGTCACCTTCGCGACCTGATTGACGCGCACCGCCGCGACAACGGCGCTGATGTCCGTCGTTTTGTTGCCACCGGGGCTTTGAACGACCGTAAACCAGAGGGCAATGACCGCGACAATGATAATCAAATACACGAGGCTGTTCTTCAGCCACTTGTTTTCACTCATCAACGAGCCTCCGGCGCCGCAGCGCTGCATGGAAGATGATCCCCAGCGAACCGCGCGGTACCCCAGCCACCAGTCACGCGCACGTTCATTCTATCATACGCGAGCGTGACCGGACGGGTGACGCGAGCGGAACGAGATCGCACGCGGCGCGTGAGGTGGTCAGGTGATCGCCGAAGGGTCGAGGACGCCGACGAAGGGCAACTGCCGGTACAGCCCGCCGTAGTCGAGTCCATAGCCGATCACGAACGCATTGGGGATCGTGAACCCGATGTAGTCGAGCACGACATCCGTCTCGCGCCGCTCCTTCTTGTCGAGCAGCACGCACGTCCGCAATGAGGCGGGCTCGCGCGCCCGCAAGAGGCTTTGCAGGTAGGCGAGCGTCAGTCCGCTGTCCACAATGTCCTCAACGATAATCAGGTCGCGCCCCGTCACCTCACTATTGAGGTCTTTGAGGATGCGCACGACGCCGGTGGACTCGGTGCCCGCGCCGTAGGAGGAGACGGCCATGAACTCCATCTCGACCGGCCCGCTGATCTGACGGATCAGATCCGCCATAAAGATTGTCGCGCCGGTCAGCACGCCGACCAGCACCGGCACCCGGCCCGCGTAATCCCGGTCGATGGCGCGCGCGAGTTCGGCAATCTTCTCGCGAATCGTTTCCTCGGAGAGCAAGACGGTCATCGGCATCTCGGCTGTCCCAGGGCGTCGGGGTGTTGACGTTTCCCATGCGCGGTCGCGTTCCTTTCCTATCACATGTGCCGTCACGATTCGCGGCGATGGAGCAGCGCGACGTGCGTCGCATGGTCGCGATTGGTCGCGAACCGCACGCCGACGTCGTGGCCGATCACCCAGGCAATCGTATCGTTGACGACAAGGAGCGGCAACCAGTCGCGCACGAGTGCGGGGACGCCACGCTCGCTCAAATAATCCTGGAGCGCGAGTGCGCGCTGCCGCCCCACCGGGTGGAAGCGGTCGCCCGGCCTGCGATTGCGCACCGTCAATCGCGCGCCCGCTGACAGCGCGAGATACTGCGACTGCACGGCTTGTGGCAGAACGTCGCTGGCTGGCGCATTCAGCGCCTTGATAGTGCATGTATAGGCGATTTCCGCCTCGGGGATGGGATGCAGAGCGAATGTCGCATCGGTTTCCAGCGGCTGATTCCCGCGAAAGAGCGGATACTGCGCTGCCGCACCGCGAATGATCCATCCGCGCACAGCGCCAGGTGCGCCGACGATCATCCGACCATCGATCACGGCCCAGGCGACGCATCCGAACTGCATAATGCGTGTTGATCGCGCTGCCGATAGGACATCGTCTGCCCGCATGACGAGGTCCGCTCCGGGGGAACGGCCCCCGTGACGCTCCAAGAGCGTTCGCACCATCCGCAGCCGGAGGGAGGCCGGTTCGGCCACGAATGCCGCGTGGTCGATCACGGAAATATTCTTCTCAATCCGCTCGTCGGACCGCACGAACGCACGAGCCATCTCCTCGTCGAGAAACTCCGCGTCCGCCGCCAGCGTCCGAGCCGCACGGGCAAGCGTTTCGGTGATTGCGGGATTGCGGGTGCGCAGTTCCGGGAGGACCGTGTGACGCAGCCAGTTCCGCGTCCACTGCTGGTCATCATTCGACGGATCATGGACGACGGGGAGGGAATGAGCGGTGCAGTACGCCTCCGTCTCGGCGCGTCGAATGCCGAGCAGGGGCCGGACAATCCGTAGGTGATCCTCGATGTACGCAGCAGGATTTTCGCCGCCACCCGGCAGCATCGCGGAGGTCTCCATGCCAGTCAGCCCGGCTAATCCCGTGCCCCGCAACAGGTGCAAGAGTATCGATTCCGCCTGGTCATCCATCGTGTGACCGGTGAGGATGATCGCGCGCGCCAGCGACACGCGCCATGCGCGAGAGCGTCGCGTACCGACCGGCCCGGAGCGCCGCTTCGTTCGCCCGTTCCGGCGACGCTCGCTCCGACCAGGCCAGCGCGTCATGTGCGAACGGGAGGTTGAGACTGGCAGCGAGGATGCGGACCGTCTCGACGTCGAGACGGTCATCCGCGCGGACGCCATGCCGCACATGCGCAATCGTCACTGTCCATCCATTTTGCCGAGCGACGGCGGCGACCGCGTGCGCCAGACAGGTGCTGTCCGCGCCACCCGAACAGGCGACAAGCAGATGCGAGGCACCGCGCACGGCAACCGCTGAACGCACCGCGGCATGCACCCGCTCGGTCAGGCGGTTCGCGGATTGCGGTCGGTGCGGCATCGGTGCTTCTTTGATCTACGAGAGGAGAATTGGTGCCGACGGCGGGATTCGAACCTGCGACATAGGGCTTATGAGTCCCCCGCTCTGCCACTGAGCTACGTCGGCACGACGCAGGTGTGCACGCGAGAATGTAGCACCCACCGGGGAGAATCGTCAAGACGGGCGCGGCCACGAGGGGCAAAATCGTGAAAATCCGGCAAACCCTTGACACGATCCGCACGTGGCGGTAGTATCCCCTTTGCTGCCTGAGAGCAGCGTGCGCACCTTACCAGCAGAGGGGGAGGGAGAGAGGCAGCAGTGCCTGGAGAGTGCATAGGTTCGCCTATGTGCTGGAGATATTGGATTGAGAGTTTGATCCTGGCTCAGGATAAACGCTGGCGGCGTGCCTAATGCATGCAAGTCGCACGGGGCATCACTTCGGTGGTGCCGAGTGGCGAACGGGTGAGGAACGCGTGGACAACCTACCCCGGCGTGGGGGATACCCGCCAGAAATGGCGGCTAATACCGCGTACGGTCGTCCGACGGAGGGTTGGACGAAGAAAGCAGCGATGCGCGCTGGGAGGGGTCTGCGGCCGATTAGCTTGTTGGCGGGGTAACGGCCCACCAAGGCGATGATCGGTAGCTGGTCTGAGAGGATGATCAGCCACACGGGGACTGAGACACGGCCCCGACTCCTACGGGAGGCAGCAGCAAGGAATTTTCCGCAATGGGGGCAACCCTGACGGAGCAACGCCGCGTGACGGATGACGCCTCTTGGGGTGTAAACGTCTTTTGCCGGGGGAGAGAACGGACGGTACCCGGCGAATCAGGACCGGCTAACTACGTGCCAGCAGCCGCGGTAATACGTAGGGTCCGAGCGTTGTCCGGAATTACTGGGCGTAAAGCGTGCGCAGGCGGCCCGCGAGGTGTCACGTGAAAGCCCCGGGCTCAACCCGGGAGGGTCGTGGCAAACCGGCGGGCTTGAGGCCGGTAGAGGTGGGTGGAACTCCTGGTGGAGTGGTGAAATGCGTAGAGATCAGGAAGAACACCCGTGGCGAAGGCGGCCCACTGGGCCGGTACTGACGCTGAGGCACGAAGGCGTGGGGAGCGAACGGGATTAGATACCCCGGTAGTCCACGCAGTAAACGATGTCGACTCGGTGTGGGCGGTCTTGACCCCGTCCGCGCCACAGCTAACGCGACAAGTCGACCGCCTGGGGAGTACGGCCGCAAGGCTAAAACTCAAAGGAATTGACGGGGGCCCGCACAAGCAGCGGAGCGTGTGGTTTAATTCGACGCGACGCGCAGAACCTTACCAGGGCTTGACATGCGGAGTTCAGCGGGTGAAAGCCCGTGGGTTCGTCCGAGTCCGCACAGATGCTGCATGGCTGTCGTCAGCTCGTGTCGTGAGATGTTGGGTTAAGTCCCGCAACGAGCGCAACCCCTGTGGACAGTTGCACGTTTCTGTCCAGACTGCCGCTGTTAATGCGGAGGAAGGCGGGGATGACGTCAAGTCAGCATGGCTCTTACGCCCTGGGCGACACACACGCTACAATGGCCGGGACAGAGGGTCGCCAACCCGCGAGGGGGAGCCAATCCCACAAACCCGGTCTCAGTTCAGATGGGGGGCTGCAACTCGCCCCCCTGAAGGCGGAGTTGCTAGTAACCGTGGGTCAGCCATACCGCGGTGAATGTGTTCCCGGGCCTTGTACACACCGCCCGTCACGTCATGGGAGTTGGCAACACCTGAAGCCGGTGCCCGAACCGCAAGGACGGAGCCGTCGAGGGTGGGGCCGATGACTGGGACGAAGTCGTAACAAGGTAGCCGTAGCGGAAGCTGCGGCTGGATCACCTCCTTTCTAGGGAGCAAGCGACCACGGCGACCGTGGGAGCCATCCTAGGTCAAGCGGGGGATGATGAGGGCGTGGGGAGAGACGTGGGTACCGCATCGGCCCGCCGCCTGAGGCGCGGGCGAGGCGGCGGGGGTTCCGAGGAGGGCCGCCGCCGGGGAGGATGCACAGCGGTCCACCGCCGCACGGAAGAGTCTGCCGCGTATACACCATGCCTCTCCCCTCCCCCTCTGCTCGTCAAGGTGGCATACTGCGGCGGATGCTTCGGCATTCGCCGCTTTTGCGTGCCGCGAACGGCGCATCGATCTCGCCTGATCGTAGTAGGAAGAGGAACAAACGGATGGTGCATTGCCCGACATGCGGGACCGAAGTTCCGGACGGCGCGCGTTTCTGCCAGAACTGTGGCGCGGATGTCGCCGGCTACGCTGGCGCGGTGCCGCGTAGCCCCGCCGCAGCTGAGGCCTCTGCCCTGCCGCAACCGCCGCCGCATGCGATGCCACAGCTGCGGCATCCGCGCCGCACTATGCATATCCTCCCCCGCCGTATCCGGTCGTACCCGGCTATCCCTATCAGCCTGCCCGAAGTGGCAAAGCGATCGCCGGCATGTGGCTCGGCATCGCCAGTGTTCCCGGGATGATCCTCAGTTGGGTGGGTATCGTCATTGGCGTACTCGGGCTGATCTTTAGCCTGATCGGCCTGAATGAGATTCGCCGCCGCGAGCAGGCTGGCAACGCGCCATACCCCAGCCCCGATCGCCGCCAGGCCGTTGCGGGGATCATTTGCTCGATCATCGGCATCGCGGCGTCAAGTGCCTTCCTCATCTATATCCTCAGCCACCTCGACGACTTTGGCATCAAACTGACGCGCTAACGCGCGCCCACAGGACGTATGCGTTCCGTGACCGGTTGGGAACCTCACCCCAGGCCTAATGTATCCCCTACCGCATGGCGGAATGAGCATGTACACTACGGAGAGTACGGGTGTACAGACACCCGCGCAGGTGTTCGAGCGAGCGCGCGCAAGGGGTATAATGCAACGCATGACCGTCGAAGAATCCATCCTCAACGGCCTCAACCCGCAGCAGCGCGAGGCCGTCACGACCACTGAAGGGCCCGTGCTGATCGTGGCGGGGCCGGGCAGCGGCAAGACGCGCGTCCTGACGCACCGGATCGCCTATCTGCTCGGCGATCCGGCACGTCGATCCGCACAATATTCTCGCCGTGACCTTCACGAACAAGGCGGCGAAGGAGATGCGCGACCGCATGGAGCGGATCGTCGGCCTGCAGGCGAACGGGCTGACGGTCGGCACGTTCCACTCCTTTTGCGCGCGCGTGCTGCGGCGAGACGGCGAGCGCATCGGCATCGCGCGGGACTTCACCATCTACGACGACGCCGATCAGATCAACACGATGAAGCAGGCGCTGCGCGACCTCAATCTGGACCCGAAGCAGTACGGGCCGCGCACCATCCTCAGCACGATCTCCGCAGCGAAGAGCAACGGCGTCACGGCCAGCGAGTTCGCCGGCCTTGCGTCGTCCTATTGGGAGGAGGTCGCCGGGCGCGTCTATCCGGTCTACCAAGGTCTCCTGCGCCGCCATAATGCGCTCGACTTCGACGATCTGCTCCTCTCGACGCTCCAACTCTTCGGCACTCATGCCGATGTGCTCGAACGGTATCAGCATCGCTATCGCTACATCCATGTGGACGAGTATCAGGACACGAACCATGTCCAGTACCGCCTCGTCAAAGACCTGGCGGCGGCACATCAGAACCTCTGCGTCGTCGGCGACCCCGATCAGAGCATCTATGGCTGGCGGCAGGCGGACATCCGCAACATCCTCGATTTCGAGCGCGACTTTCCCACCGCGAAGACGCTCCTGCTCGAACAGAATTACCGCTCCACCAAGCGAATCGTCGATGCCGCGCAGGCCGTCATCAGCATGAATACGGAGCGCAAAGCAGAAGACGCTCGCGGACCGACAACGACGCCGGCCCGGCGATCTCCGTGCGCGAGCATTACGATGAGGGGCAGGAGGCGCAATTCGTCGTCCAGGAGATTCAGCGCCTCGTCACGGTCGGCAAATACCGCACGAACGACTGCGCGGTGATGTATCGGACCAACGCGCAGAGCCGCATCATGGAGGAGGCGTGCATCCGCTTCGGCCTGCCCTATCAACTGATCGGCGGCACGCGATTCTACGAGCGCAAAGAAGTGAAGGATGTCCTCGCCCTGATGCGCCTCGTCCACAACCCGGCCGACGGCGCGGCCTTCGAGCGGGTGATCGACAATACGCCGCTCGGTCGCGGCATCGGCAAGCAATCGGTCGCGGCGCTCAATGCCTGGGCGCGGGCGCACAACACCGCGCCGATCGCGGGGTGCCGCGCGCTTGTCGAGGGCATGGAGCCACTGCCGCCGGTCTCCGGCCGCCCCGCCGCCGGGCTGGCGGACATCGCCCGCTTCGTCGCCGGGATGCGCGCCACGATGCTCGATGTCGGCGTCCTCGCCTTCTTCGATGTGCTGATGGAGCGCTCCGGCTACCTGCGGATGCTGACCGAGGGCGGCATCGACGACGTCGACCGCGTGGAGAACGTCAGCGAACTGCGCACGGTGATCGCGGACTACGAATCGCTCGGGCCGGAAAGCGCCGTCGCCACCTTCCTGGAGGAAGCGGCGCTCGTCTCCGATCAGGATATGTACAACCGCAACGCATCCGATGCCGAACGGCGACGCTGATCACGCTCCACGCCGCGAAGGGGCTCGAATTCCCGGTCGTCTTCATCGTCGGCGCGGAGGAGAATATCCTGCCGCACAGCCGCTCGCAGGAGAGCCCGCGCGAGTTGGAGGAGGAGCGCCGCCTCTTCTTCGTCGGCATCACCCGCGCCAAAGAGCGGCTCTATATCTCGCATGTCTTCAAGCGCACGGTCTGGGGCAACGAGCAATACGCCACGCGCTCGCGCTTCGTCGATTCCATCCCGCCGGACATCATCGAGGAGACGGGCGCGTCCGCACGCCGCTTGCCCGCCATCGCGCCGCCGCAGGTCAATGTCACCCGCTGGGAGACACCCCGCGCGGCTGCGCGCAACCCACCGAACGGCGCGGGTTTCCGCACCGGCGACAAGGTCTCGCACCCGAAGTTCGGCGACGGTGCGGTCGTCGCGGTGCGCGACCTCGGCGACGACCAGGAAGTGACCATCGCCTTCGTCGGCGCGGGCGTAAAGAAACTGATGGCGTCCCTTGCCCGGATCGAGAAGCGCCGGTAGCACGATCGCGCTCAGTCGCTGGCCGCATGCGGCGCGTAGCAACGCGCTGGCGGACGATTCCTCTCGGATCAGTCGATCGCTCACGTCCGCTCAGTCCCTCAATCCTCAGTCCTTGCGACGAAGGAGGCCGAGTTGGCGACGACAGCGACACGTTGGGTTTATCTCTTCCGCGATGGCGATGCGAGCCAGCGCGATATGCTCGGCGGCAAAGGCGCGAATCTCGCCGAGATGACGAACGCCGGGTTTGCCCGTGCCGCCCGGGTTCACGATCACGACCGCCGCCTGCAACGCCTACCTCGCGGGCGATGGTGCCCTGCCGGATGGCCTGTGGGAGCAGGCGCTCAACGGTCTGCGCGAGATCGAGCAGCAGATGGGTCGATCATTCGGCGGCGAGCGACTGCCGCTGCTCGTCTCCGTCCGTCAGCGGCGCGAAGTTCTCGATGCCGGGCATGATGGACACGATCCTCAATCTCGGCCTCTCGCCGCAATCGCTCGCCGGACTGATTGAGGAGACGGGCGACGCCCGGTTCGCCTACGACTGCATGCGCCGCCTGATCCAGATGTTCGGCAAAGTCGTGCTCGAGGTCGACAGCGAGTTGTTCGAGGACGCCATCGACCGCGTGAAACGCCGCCGCAATGTGACGAGCGACACAGAAATCCCGGCGGACGACCTGAAGGCCTTGTCCGAGGAGTTCCGCGCCATCGTGCGGCGCGAGAGCGGCGTGGACTTCCCCGACGATCCGCAGCAGCAACTGCGCATGGCGATCGAGGCGGTCTTCCGCTCATGGAACAACGCGCGCGCCATCCGCTATCGCCGCCAGAACAACATCCCGGACGATCTCGGCACCGCCGTCAATGTGCAATCGATGGTCTACGGCAACCTCGGCGACGACTGCGCGACGGGCGTCTGCTTCACCCGCAACCCGAACACCGGCGAGCGCGGCCTGTTCGGTGAATATCTGCCGAACGCGCAGGGCGAGGATGTCGTCGCGGGTGTGCGCACGCCGAAGCCCGTCGCCGAGATGGGCGACGACCCGCTGCTGAGTGAGGCGTACGCGCAACTCTCGGCATCGCGGAGCGCCTCGAGCAGCATTACCGCGACATGCAGGACCTCGAATTCACCATCCAGCACCGCGAACTCTACATGCTCCAAACGCGCAGCGGCAAGCGCACCGGGGCGCGGCGGTGAAGATCGCCGTGGAGATGGCGAACGAGGGGCTAATCACGCAGCGCGAAGCGGTCAGCCGCGTCGAACCGGCGCAACTCGATCAGATGCTGCACCCGACGATTGACCCCGCCGCACGCGTGCAGGTGCTCGCGACCGGGCTGCCCGCCTCGCCCGGCGCGGCGACCGGCAAGGTCGTCTTCGATCCCGACGAGGCGCAGCGGCGCGGGCAGGCGGGCGAACCGGTCATCCTTGTGCGCATCGAGACGAGCCCCGAGGACTTTCACGGCATGGTCGCCGCGCAGGGCGTCCTGACCGCTCGCGGCGGCATGACCTCGCACGCTGCGGTCGTCGCGCGCGGCATGGGCAAGCCGTGTGTCTCCGGCTGCACCGCCTTGCAGATCGACTACGCCAAGGGCGAGGTGCATGTGGCCGAGTTCACCTTCCGCGTCGGCGACTTCATCACGATTGACGGCGCGACCGGCAATGTCATGCTCGGCAAGGTGCCGACAGTCGAACCGACCGTCGGCGGCGACTTCGCGATCCTGATGGGGTGGGCGGACGGCGAGCGGCGACTGACGGTGCGCGCCAATGCCGACACGCCGCACGACGCGACCGTCGCGCGCGAGTTCGGCGCGGAGGGCATCGGCCTTTGCCGCACCGAGCACATGTTCTTCGAGGGCAATCGCATCGACGCGATGCGCGCGATGATCCTCGCCAGCATCGCGCGAGGAGCGCGAGACGGCGCTCGCGGAAATCGAGCCGCTCCAGCGCGCGGACTTCGCCGGCATTTTCCGCGCGATGGACGGCTTCCCCGTCACGATCCGCACGCTCGATCCGCCGCTGCATGAGTTCCTGCCGAACACGCCGGAGGAGCAGAGGACCTCGCCACGAAGCTCGGCATCCCCGTGCAGCCAGGTGCGCGACAAGGTGAATGCGCTCCACGAAGCGAACCCGATGCTCGGCTTCCGTGGCTGCCGCCTCGGTATCCTGTATCCGGAGATCACCCGCATGCAGGCGCGCGCGATCATCACTGCCGCCATCGAGGTGCAGGCAGATGGCGTCACATGTCGAACCGGAGATCATGGTGCCCCTCGTCAGCACCGTCGAGGAACTGAAGCGGCAGCGCGCCGTGATCGAGGAGACGATTGACGAGGTTTTCAGGCGCACGGGCAAACGGGTGCCCTACACGATCGGCACGATGATCGAACTGCCACGCGCTGCACTAATCGCGGACGAAATCGCCACCGAGGCGGATTTCTTCTCCTTCGGCACCAATGATCTGACCCAAACGACCTTCGGCCTCAGCCGCGATGACGCCGGCCGCTTCCTGCCGCTCTATGTCGATCGCGGTATCCTTCCCGCCGACCCCTTCCAGGTGCTCGATCAGCAGGGTGTCGGCAAACTGGTCGCGATGGGCACCGAACTCGGCCGCACAGACCAAGCCGACACTCAAAGTCGGCATCTGCGGCGAGCACGGCGGCGAGCCGTCGTCCGTCGCCTTCTGTGACCGGATCGGCCTCGATTACGTCTCCTGCTCGCCGTTCCGCGTGCCGATCGCCCGCCTCGCGGCCGCGCAGGCCGCCATCGCCGGTGGTGAGCGCGACAAGTAAGGGGCGGGGCCTCACCCCCGGCCCCTCTCTCCTTTGCTTGTCAGCAAAGGAGAGGGGGAGCACATGCAGGGGAAGTGACAGGTTCCTAAAACCGTCTCAAAACTCCTGAATGCTGATGCTCCTAGCCGCGTATCGTCTCACGCCCGGTCACACGCGGCACAGCCCTCGCTCGAGATCGCCCATCTCTGGGCTTCCGAGACATCGCCTGCTTCGCACCGATTGCCGGAGAGTGTCTGGTATCCGGCTCCCCTCCGCCATCGTCGTGTACCGATCTGCTCAGCTCCCCCGTTCATGCTCACGCGCCATGATCTCCGCGATCTGCTGGCGGTGGTGATCCATGTGCCAGCGGAGGACTCGAACCGCTGGTCTGTTGAGCGGGCCGGAGAGGAAGTGCGGCGCGATCACTGATTCGAGGTCGAAGGGCTCGAGCACTCCCCGAGCGCGACCAGCACCGGCTCGCAGGCGGCGAGCGACGCGACCCAGTACGCCAGCGGGCCGTTCGTCTGCGGCGTGGCGTTCGGTGGTGCTTCCTCCCGCTCGCGCCACGTCTCGGCGATGTTCTGCTCGATGGACTTGCCGCGATGCACCGGCTCCCCCTGCCACACCGGCTGCCCGCATTCCAGACCGATCACCGCCTGCCACATGCGGATGAGCCGGAATGCTCCGCCAGGACGAGATGCTCGACCACCTGCGCCACGGACCATTCGTCCGGGGTGGGCTGCCGCGTTGCCCGCTCCTCGGTGATGCCCGCGATCGCCGCCATGACTCGCCGACGTGCAGAGGCGACATCCGCGATCAGATGTGTCGATCTCCGCCATCGTCTGCTCCTCCTCTCGACTTCAATGCGATCGTGACGATTGCCGCGAGCACGTACCGCGACGGGCGCGAACGCCCGAGCCGGTCACGTCCGGACTGGTCGGTCCGATGCGTCCCTGAATGACGCGCCGTAGCCGCGATTGCCCCGTCCTCTCCTGTATCGACGGTCAAGACTGCGTTGAAGGCACATTACAGCACCAAGCCGATACTCATCGCAAGAGGACGTTCAATGCAATGCGGATGCAGGCGATGGTAGAGAAGGCGTGAAAGTTCTCGGCCTTATGTTCGTGCCGCACGAGCAGACGCCGCTGATGCCCGAGCCAGGCGAATGTCCGCTCCACCGGCCAGCGATGCCGGTATTCCTCGGTGTACGGCTTGACCGGACGGCCTTGGCGCGGCTTCCAGTTCGCAGGCCGTCGCTTCGGCGGGATGCAGGGGCGGATGCCCCGCTGGTGCAGCAACCGGCGGAACGCCCGGCTGTCGTACCCTTTGTCAGCAATCAGTTGCCGCGGGCGGGATTTCGGCTTGCCTTTCTTCTGCGGCACGGTGATGGTCGCCAGCGTCGCGTCGGCCATCCGCACCTCGCCGACGCCCGCGCTGATGGTCAGCAGCCCGAGCGGCAGGCCGTTGGCATCGGTGGCGAGCATGCAGGCGGCTGCCCTTCCCCTTGCCGGTCAGGCCGACGCGCATCGCCCCCTTTTTCGCCGGGACGAACGACCCGTCCAGCAACCCGGAGGACCAGTCGATGCGCTTCATGCGCTCGAGCATGCCGAGGAGCGTGCGGTGGATGCGCTGCCAGACGCCTTCCTGCTGCCAGCGTTGCAGGCGGCGATGGGCGGTGGAATCGTCGCCGTACTTCTCCGGTAGGTCGCGCCAGGCGCAGCCGGTGCGCAGGACGTAGAGGATGGCGTTGAGGGTGCGGCGGTCGTCGGCACGCGGGCGACCGGTGCGATTGCGCGGTGGGAGGAGCGGTTGGAGGATCGCCCACTGGGCGTCAGTCAAGTCTCTCATGCTGCGATCTACCCGATCAGGGTTTTGAGACGGTTTGTAGGAAGCAGCGAGTCACCTCTTTGTGGGGAAAGGAGAGGGGGGGGGGAGGTTTCGCAATGTACGTACGTCGCCTATACTGAGCATGCAGCGCGCTGACGCGTCGCATACTCACACATCACGCTCACATCGGGCCGAAGGAGCAGTATGGCCAGCGAAGACGCCGTCCGCCAGATACGCGAGCGCCTCGACCTTGTCGAGGTAATCGGGCAGTATGTCCAACTCAAAAAGACCGGGCGGACCTATTCGGGCATCTCGCCGTTCCGCTCCGAGCGCACGCCCTCGTTCCATGTCTGGCCGGAGACGCAGACGTGGCGCGATTTCGGCAGCAACGAGGGTGGCGACCTCTTCACATTCATGATGAAGGTCGAAAATCTCGACTTCAAGGATGCGCTCACCTTGCTCGCGGAGCGTGCGGGCGTGACGCTGACGCGCACCCCGGAGAAGAAAACAGCGAGCGAGGAAGAGGAGCGGCGCGAACGTCTCTATGCGCTCAATGAGGCGGCAGCGCTCTTCTACCAGAATCTGCTCCGTGTCCATCCGCAAGGGCAACCAGGCCGCGCCTATCTCGCCAAACGTGGCATCTCACAGGAAGTCGCCGAGGAATTCCAACTCGGCTACGCGCCGGACGAATGGGAGACACTGACGCGCTACTTGGGCGGGCGGGGGCACAGCCTGGAGGATGCGCTCGCCATCGGCCTCCTGTCGCAACGTGACGGCGGCAACGGCCCCTACGACCGCTTCCGTGGTCGGTTCATGTTCCCGATCCGCGATCGACAGGGCAAAGTGGTGGGCTTCGGTGGCCGGGCGCTGCGCGACGATCAGCAACCGAAATACCTCAATACGCCACAAACCGCACTCTTCGACAAGAGCCACCTGCTCTATGCAATCGACCGCGCGGCGGATGCCATCCGCAAGCAGCAGGAAGTGGTGATCGTCGAGGGGTATGTGGACGCGCTGACGGCGCATCAGTTCGGCTACCGCAATGTCGTCGCGACGATGGGCACGGCGCTCACGGAGCAACAAGTCGGCCTGGTTAAGAAACTGACGCCGCGCATCGTCCTCGCCCTCGATGCCGACGCGGCGGGGCAACTGGCGATGTTGCGTGCGGTGGACACCTTGCGCAGCGCACTCGGCGACGATGCGGATTTCGAGGTGGATGCGCGTGGGCTCGTCCGCTCGCAACGCCGCCTCTCCGTTCAGATCAACGTCCTCAGTGTGCCGTCCGGTAAGGACCCGGACGAGTTCATCCGCACCGACCCAGCCGCATGGCCGCCACTCATCGCCGCCGCCGAGCCGCTCCTCGACTACATCATTCATTCCGTAATTGCGGCGGGCGATACGAATTCGGGGCGGGGCAAGACGGCGATCATCAACCAGATCGCGCCACTCATTCCCGAACTCGCGGACCGGGTAGAGCGCAGCGTCTATATCAGTCTCCTCGCCCGCCAACTCGGTGTGAGCGAGCAACAGATTGAGAGCGCCTTGCGCCAGGCCGCGCGACCGGCCACTCGCCAGCAACCCGACGCCGCGCGCGGCGCGACTCGGGCCGAACCGCGTCGAATATCTTCTTTCCCTCCTTGTCCGTTATCCCGCCGCGATGCCGGACCTGCTCGCCATCGCGCCAGACGATGTCGCGGAGGCATTCACCGATCCGTTTCACCGCGCGATCTGGGAAGCGCTCGTCACGCTCGCCGACGACAATAGGCGTACCTGGACACCGAGGCGGTGACCGAGCTGCTTCCGACCATCTTCGCCGACGATGTCGCGCGGCTCCTCGCCTTTACGGAGCGGCAGGACACCTGGTACGTGGGCCGCGTCGTGCAGGAGGCAGAGTCGCAGTTGCGCAACCTCCTGCGAGAGCATGCGAATATGCGCATTCAGGAGATGAACGGCCTCTATGCCGACGCGCGCGCCGAAGGCGACGAAGAGTTGATGCGCTATTACGCGGCAGAGATCACGCGGCTCTCCGGCCTCCTCAAACTCTACCCACCGCCGAGCAGCGTTTTCCGCGACCTTCAATCTCCGCGAACATAGAGCGGATTGCGGAATAGCTGCGGCGGTGCGAGACTGAGGATATGCGTAAAGCATGCAGTGATGATCTCCGCTCTGATCGTCCATGCGGTCGAAGCGAGGGACTGAGCCAACCCGCCGTCGCGGCCCGCTTCTCGGTCCTCCGCGCCGCTGGCGGCCATATCCGTGTGCCCGCAGCAGACCTCCGCCACCGTTCGCGACATTCCCCGCATCGAGCGCATGGAAGACCCGGCCACCGGCGCGGTACGTCCAGCTCAGGATCAGCCTGACCTGTTCCGCGAAACGGTTTCGCCCCGCTCAAAGCCGAAAGGCGCGCAAACAGGTGCGCGCCTTTGGTGATCAGCCTCAAGTCATCGCCTATGGGGCGCTTGCGTCGTGTCTCGCATCATGGCTGTTTCCGTTGATGATGTCGGTGCCTCCCACCGATCCGGGATCTGCGTATTGATGTAGATCTAGATACTCATGGATGTGCTGTCTGGATATATCAGCGAGCGTGGCGACGGTCAGATCGTTCTCCGTGAGGTAGCTGAAGAACTGCATGAGGTCGGTCGCGTACGCGGCGATCGTCGCGGCACTCCGGTTCTTCCCGCGAGGTAGGCCAGGAACTTGGCCAAGCCGGTTGGCAATGCGCAGTCGTCTCCGTTCTTCATGGTTTCACTCTAGCAAGCGGGGA
>CAWJZC010000002.1:0-108257 GCA_963847195.1 uncultured Chloroflexia bacterium
ACCGTCTGCGTCGCGGTCGGGGCGGACACGGGGGCACTGCGGCGGGGCATCGATCGCTCCTCTCTATCGAAATCGCATCGAGCATAGAACATTCGACTCACCCTGACAGCCGTCTTGACGACTGTCAAATAGCGCTGGGTTGGCCAGGGCCGTGGCCCTCACATCCGTCAGAGTCGCGGCTTTGTCTTCTTGGGTCCGGAGGCGGTCGGCCAGCCCTCGATCCGCCATCGGTACCATCGCTAAGCTACAATCGACGCCATCGTTTGCCCGCCACGAACGCGCCGCATCGGTACGACGGGCCGCTCGCCCTGCGCACGTACCCGTCGGATCGGTAGCCTCGATCGCCCCATCGACATATATGACTATGGGGAATTATTTCATTCATACCCCCACCAAGCGGGCAAAGTACCATCGCCGTACAGCCTCCCACGCCCCCGCCCCGTCCAGGCTGCCCAGGCCGCCTCGGGCAGCCTTCGGCGCATCCCCATCGGCCAACCCGGTGCGCCGTCCGACGCCCATCATCGTTGTAAATGTGGCACATCAGTGCTATCATCACACGGTATGCCGGCCCGCTCGTCGAGCCGGACGCGGCACCGCTGTGCCATATTCGCCGCGATGGCCGCCATGAGGTGGTTCGCGCGATAGCGGCACCGATGTGTCACATTCGCCGCATCGACGCAGGATGGAGATCGCCCGTGATGACCCTCCCCGAGGCCGCCGCCCGCCTCGGCCTCAGCCGCTTCACCCTCGCCCACGCCGCCCGGCGCGGCACGCTGGAAGCGTCCGCCGTCGGCGGCGTCTGGATCGTCGACGAGGAGGCGCTCGAGCGGTACGGCAGCGCAGCCGCGGTCAGCCGGGCCGCAAGGCGGGCGGCACGGCCACGCCGCCGGACGGGCGGCCCCGGCAACGAGCGCGGGCGACAACGCCGCACGATGCCCCCCGGACGGCGCCATCGCCGCGAGAGGGGGAATCCGCCCCTCCCGCCCGCGCAACGGCGCAGCGGGGCGCTCAGCGGCGTCCATCGCGATCCGAAGGCGCGAGGATGGAGGCCCGCGCGGAGCGGATGGCCGCAGCGGGGATCGCGCCGAAGCGGGTCTTCATCGGCGCCGACGGCGCGCTCTACCAGGCGACCCACCACGGCACCGCGCGTCGGATCGACGAATGGGGGCTGGTGGCGTGGCGGGAAGCGGGCTACCGCATCGCCTACCTCGCCGCGCCCGCGCCCTGGATGCTCGCCGCCGCCGCCGATCCGCGCCGGCCACAGGAGCGCTACCCCGCTCGCCGCCCACCTCGAGCGCATGTGCGGGCGCGACGAAGACCTTCTATCACGTTCGCGGAGATCGAGGGCGATCGTCGGCTTCGCCCTGCCGCGAGCAGCGCACGGCGGCTCGTCTCGGGAGTCGCATCCCTACGGCATGGCGAATGGGCGATGGCCGGCTGGGACGGGCAACTCGACACGGCGGCGGGCGGCGTCACTTTCCGGCGCGGGCGGGATGGCCGCTGAGGGGCCGCCCTCGCCGCGACCTGCGGGCGCGACCGCGACGCGGAGCCAGGGCCACACCGGGGAAGCGTACGCCGCGCACACATTATCCCGCGCGCGATCTATTCGTGCATCCCCCCTCGCCACGGGCGTAGTAGCATCGTTGGCGGCGGCGCGAGATGCCGTGCGGCCTACGGCGATTCCCTCGGCAGTAAGAGCGACGTGCGCTTGCCGTACGCGCTGGGGCACGTCCCGACCTGCGCGACGATGCCCATCGCCACGAGCGCCCGCACCGCCTTCTTCGCGGTCTCGACGGCCATGCCGCACCACGGCGCGGTGAATCCCGGCGTGTAGGTCACCGCTTCGCGCGCGGGGTACGCCAGCCACCGAAGGCCGCAGAGGAGGCGGAACCCCTCGTACGCCTTACGCACCGAATCGAAGGCGCGTTCCGGCAATGGGGGGAGCGTCACCTCCACCGGGTCGACGAGGCCGATCTCGTAGAGAAGGCGCAACTGCCAGACGGCGTGCAAGGGGGCGGCCAACTTGCGCGCTTTGCCGCTCATCTGCGCCGCGTAGACCTCGGCGAGGGTCAGCCACTCCTCGGGTTGGCCCTGCGCGTGGAAATCGTGGTAGCGGACGTGACCGCTATCGAGGCGGTACAGGGCGGCAGATGGATGGGTGTCGCCATGCACCACGCAGAGGAAACCCGCCCCGAGCGGCCCGGCGGGGATGCCGAGATACGACGCCTGCGCCCATACATAGGCGTCGTCCCGATCGAGACCCGCCAGGCCCTCGGGCGTGACCGAGGGGAGGATGCAGGGGCCACTAGTGAAAGAAATAGTATTTCTTTCACTAGTTCCCGTTTCCTTCCCCCGTGGCAGCCGTCGGGGGATCGGCGGCGCGGCGATCTGTCGGGCGATGAAGTCCGGTACGGGCCGCACGGCGCTCTCCCCGAGGGCGCCGCCTTCCAGCCATGCGTAGCTGCCTCGTCTCGTCGTCGACGGGGGCGCGAGGACCATGCCGCCGCGCGCCCGCGTGTCGATGCCGGGGAAGAAGCCGCCCCGCTTGCCGACCGTGCTCTTCAAGGTCAAGCCGCGCGCGTCGAAGTAGAGGTGGTCGCCGCCGCTCGGGGTGCGGGCGGTGACGGTACGAAGCCACTCGTCGCCGTGATCCAGGATGGCCCGCCCGATCCATGTGTCGCCGCCGTCATCGCGGTCGTTGTCCAGCACCACGATGCCCGACGGGCCGCAGGCGATGCCGACGCACGACGCCTCCCGGCGCCACCGGTCCCTGTCATGGGCCGCGCGCCACATCGCCTCGATACGCGCGGGGTCGTCGGTCGCCGCCTCGCCCCACGCGACGAGCGGGATGCCGGTGTCGCCGACCGGGAAGACGTGCATGCCGTGGCCGGCGAGGGCGAGGGCGGCGGCGAGGGCGGAAGGATGCTTCATGCATTCACCTCCGCCCGTTCCTGTCGTTGCCCGGAAGCGGAGCGCATCGCTTTGCGCTCTTTACGCGCCGCGGCGCTCGCGCGCGCGAGCCGGGCGAAAAATGCCCTGCGCGCAAAGTCTGCCCGCCGCATGCGCTCCGCTTCGGGGAGGATACCGTCGGGGTCGACCTCCTTTTCGAAGCGCCCGAGGAAGGCCGCGCGCGCTTTCGCGGTCGTCTCGGTGGGATCGTGGGTTGCGTGGAGCCGATAGGCGCCGATGCGGCCACGGAGGGCCATCTCGTGGGGGTCAAACGGTGACGAAATTGCTCGGCACGAGGGCACATCCTTCCAAGGACTTGCTCTCATGCCCTGCTTGCCTCTAAATTCATGGGTGAGGCCTTGCTTGGTGGACAACTGAGGGAGGGCGTGCCGGGCCGCGCTGGCGGATTCGGATATATATCGCTGCGATCACAGCTCCCGCGAGCTGGATCGCCGCGATATTCGCACATTTATCGGCGGCCGTCAAGTCACGAGCGAGGCTCGCGCGGTGATGACGCCACCCAATTCCGACAGCCGCACTTCGGGCAAACGATATGGATCGGCAGGACAGGGAAATGTCCGACAAAATCGCTCTCGTGATCGTCGGGATCCGCACTGAAATCGCCCGCGTTCGGGAAGAATGGCGCGCCGACTTCCTCCGGGAGGGACGCCGAATTCGCCTGGGTGTTCCGGTGAGATAATCGCCGGCCGAATCCATCCGAAAGCCGGTGCCATCATTCTGCCGCGCGTACCAGACACCCTCGGGAATCGTCAGCTCGGGCCATTGGACGGGGCCGTCACCCCGATAGATCGCGAAGCCGAGCGAGACGGGGCAGCGCCCTCCGCCCGCGCCGCTCCCGCCGCAGACGATACGATAATCGCCGGAATGCCGAGCCCGCTTGCAACGGGCCTCGACCGTCCGTGGCACACGATTTCGGCGGGTCGTTTCACCTGCCATCATTAGAGGCGATCCCCGGGTGATAGTCGCTTGTGCGCCTCGCGCGCCCGCTCGTCGGCCGCGCTCTTGCCGTAGCGGTCCAGCATCGTCCGGGATCGCCAGCCCGCGAGGCGCATCAGATCGCCTTCATTGCCGCCTGCTGAGAGCCACTGGTGCGCGTATGTATGACGAAGCTGATGAGGGTGAATCGCGCCCAATCCTGCCGCCGCTGCACGGTCACGGATTACTGATAGATACCGTTATCGGTCATCGGTCCGAGTCGGCTGATCCATAGTCCGGCAGATCTGCGCGGCGATGCTTGCCACGGACCCGCAGATAGCGGTCGAGGGCGACAGCGGACTTCTTACCGAACGGACAGGCTCGCGGCCTCGCCCCTTACCGAGCACGACGTGCGACATTCTGATCGAAGTCGATATCATCGATGTCAGGATTCGCGAGTTCCGCGCGCCGCATCCCCGTGTCCATGAAAAGGAGTAATGATGGCCGTGTCCCGGATGGTCCTCAAACTCCTTACCGGCACAAACCTTGAGCAAGCTTCCGCATATCCTCCTCACTCAGAATCATCAGGCGACTCCTCTGGGATGATGGGCGGATTCATCCGTTCCATGGGAGAGCTTGTTATTTCCTCTTCTTCTCAGCCATTTGAAGTACGAGTGCAGGGAGCGATAGCGATTGTGGGCAGTCGTCGCCTTATATCTGGCGAGAATGTCCGCGATGAACGCCTCGACATGCTCACGCCGGATATGCGCCACGTCCGTCGGCATGCCATTGGCGACGAGGAACTCGCCCAATTGCTCGACCGCTTCCAGATACGTCTGGATCGTCCGGGCGCTCTTGTTCTCGGCTTGTAGTGATCGGCGAAATGAGCGAGCGAGGATGCTGAAGTCGCCGGGTATTGCTTCGGCTCGGATGACCTTACGCGCGAATGGCACGGATTCTCCCTTCAAGCGGCCACGTACACTTATCGTGTCGTGGAGCGTTGTGGCATCTCGCTACCTACGCTATTATACGGGAAGAATCGTTGTGGGGCAAGGGATGGAGCGGGTGATCGGACTCGAACCGACGACATTCTGCTTGGGAAGCAGACACTCTACCAACTGAGTTACACCCGCGCATTCGCGTCTGGCACAGTGGCAGTATACGGAGTGATGGGGACATGCGCAAGGGGTTTGCGAATCGGCGGATCTGTGTGTGCGATCCAGCGGCGTGGTGTTTGCTATAGGTGATACCGTACACTACGTTGCACGTATACGTGCCGCACGAACTGCGATGCGGTCGCCGTCGTGACGACGGGCCGACCCGAGGAGGTAACCAGTTGACTGTTCGCAGAAAGGGATCGCGGGGCATCGGCGTGATAGCCTTGCTCATACTCGGATTACTCCTCGGCGCGTGCGGGGGCAAGAAGGCGACGGCGACACCGAATGTGGCGGCCCCGGCCATTGCCGCGACTGCGGTTGCGACTGCGGTTGCAACTGCGGCGGCGACGTCGGTGCCTGCCACGGCGACCAGCGTCCCCGCGACCCCCACGCCGCTGGCCGCGACGAGCACGGCGCTCGTCGCGACGGGGACCGCGCTCAGCGCGACGAGTAGCGCGTTCGTCGGGACGGCGACACCGGGCAGCGTTCAGGCAGCGTCGGCGGCTTCCGATCCGCAAGCGCAAGCGGCCGTGGATACGGCGCGCGCGCGCTTCGACCAGGTCAATTCTCTCCATTTCTCATTGACGGTCGATGGAGATGTCTATCTCGATACGCTCCACTCGCAGAAACTGAAATCCGCGGACGGCGATCTCATCCGTCCGGACAAGGTATCGCTGACCGCGAAAGCCTCCGTCGGCCCAATCAACGCGCAAATCAAGTTCATCCAGATCGGCGATCAGGCGTATCTGACGAATATCCTCACCGGCAAGTGGGAGAAGGCTCCGGCGGGTTTCGCCTACGATCCCCGCATCGTCTTCGATCAGGATCGCGGCGTCTCGGCGATTATGGGCAAGGTGCGCGGCTGGACGCTTGTCGGCAATGAGAAGGTTAATGGCGTCGATACCCGGCACGTCCGTGGCCCGGTGCCTGTTGCGTCGGTCAACGATCTGGTCAGTTCCTCGCTTCGCGGCGACAATGTCGATGTCGATCTCTACATCGAAGCGAAGAATAACGATGTGATCCGTTTCGTCCTCTCCGAGCAACCGGCGGCGGTCGCGCCCGGCACGGCGGCGGCACGGTGGACACTGGACCTCTCGAAGCAGAATGACAGCACGATTAAGATCGACGCGCCGACGATCGGCTGAGAGGGCGGGCACGGTGGCCGACAGCGCGAACGTCACCAATCTGACGGCGGAGGATGGGCACGACGATCAGGCGCAGCCCTTCCCCGAAGGGCGCGCCCGCTGGGTGCTCGCCGCCGCGTTGCTGGCCGTCTTCGTCGGCTCCCTGGACCTGACAGTTATCGCCACCCTCCTACCGAAGATGGTCAATGACCTGCAGATCAACACGGCGGACATCAATCGGTATGTCTGGGTCGTCTCGGGCTATCTCCTGGCGTACATGGTAACGATCCCCGTCCTCGGCCGGGTCTCCGACCTCCTCGGGCGGCGACCGGTGTTCGCGGGCGCGCTGGTGATTTTCGTCGTCGGTTCGGTGTTGAGCGCGCGGGCTGGCGGGCTCGGCGCGCTCGTCACGGGGCGGGCAATCCAAGGCTTCGGCGGCGGCGCGCTCGTGCCGGTGACGATGGCGCTGGTCGGAGACCTCCTGCCGCCGCGCCGCCGCGCCGCCGTTATCGGTCTCGTCGGAGCGATCGACACGATGGGGTGGGTGCTCGGCCCACTCTATGGGGCGGTGCTGCTCCAACTGACCAACTCATGGCGCGTCGTCTTCTGGATCAATGTGCCGGTGGCGGTCGTCACCGTCCTCATCCTGCTCTTCACCTGGCGGGGCGTGCCGCAGCAGCGGCGGCGCGAGCGGCTCGATCTGCTCGGCGCGTTGCTGCTCGCGGGGAGCCTCGTCTGCCTCAACCTCGCCTTGTCGTCGGGGGCCGAGGCGGGCACGGGCGGGGGCCAACTTGGCGGCTCCGCCAATCCACTGGCCGCGTACAAGTGGCCGCTGATCGCGGGCGCGGTGGTGGCGGGCATCGCGTTCGTCCTCTGGGAGCGTCGCTGTCGCGCGCCGCTCGTGCCGCTCGCGCTCTTCCGACTGCCGGTTTTCTCGGCGGCGGCGGTGGCAAATCTGCTGATCGGCGCGTCGCTGATCGTCGTGATGGTCGATGTGCCGCTCTTCGCCTCGCTCCTGGAGTCCGATCAGAACCGCGCCAGCATTGTCGGCGCGGCGCTGCTAACGCCGTTCACCCTGATGATGGCGGTGGGTTCGGTGCTCGGCGGCTTCATGACCGGGCGTGTCGGCGCGCGCGCGGTCGCGGCCTGCGGTGTGGCGCTTGCGGGTGTCGGGTTGCTGCTCATGCGCTTCTGGCCGGATGCCATCCGGGCCGTCCCGATGAGCGCGACGCTGCTCCTCGCCGGGCTTGGCTTCGGCGTCGTCATCGCTCCGGTGGCATCCGTGGCGATCAATGCCGTCCGCCGCGCCTTCTTTGGCGTCGCCTCCGGCCTCGTCGTCGTCACGCGCCTGATCGGCATGACGGTCGGGCTCTCGGTGCTCAGCGGCTGGGGCGTCGGTCGGCTGAGTACCCTCTTGCAGACGAACGCGCCCGTACAGATGAAGAACGAGACGGACATCGACTTCCAGACGCGCGTCTTCGCCTACATCGGCGAGCAGACCGTCCATTACTCGCTCGTCGTCCTGCGGGAGACGTTCGTCGTCGCGGCGATCGTCTGTTTCGTCGCCGTGATACCCGTGCTCTTCTTCGGGCATCGGCATACTCACCAGCACACGCATGTTGGCGATGAAGCCGCAGTCGTCAGGAGCGATTAGCGCACTTGCGGAGGTCTGCATCGGTGGCGGCGGGCTCCAGCCCGCCGCCGGGAATGCTATGCGGTGAACCGGCTGTCACGCATCGCCGCACGGATGGCGTCGATATTCGCGGCGACGGAGCCGTGCGGGTTGTAGACGGCGGTGCCCGCCACCGCGAGGTCGCATCCCGCCTCCGTCACGTCGCCAATTGTCGTCGCATTGACGCCGCCGTCGACTTCGATCAGGTAATCGAGCCCGCGTTCGGCGCGCAGCGCGGCGAGTTGTCGGATGCGTGCGGTACTCGCCGGCAGGTATGACTGACCGCCGAAGCCGGGATTGATGCTCATCACCAACACCAGCCCAACGAGTGGCAGCACCTCATCGAGCATGACGAGAGGCGTTGCGGGGTTCAACGTCACGCCTGGCACCGCGCCCGCGTCGCGGATCATCGCCAGCACGCGGTTCAGATGCGCCGTCGCCTCGACATGCACGGTCACGATATCTGCCCCGCCATGCGCGAAGGCTTCGACATAGCGCTCCGGTTCGATAATCATCAGGTGCGTTTCAACCGGCAGGGTCGTCGTCCGGCGGACGGCCGCCAATACCGGCAAACCGATGGAGATATTCGGCACAAAACGGCCATCCATCACGTCGAAGTGGATCGAGGCGGCACCCGCCGCCTCGGCCTCGGCAATCTGGTCGCCGAGGTGCGCGAAATCTGCCGCGAGGATGGATGGCGCAATGCCTGGCCCCGAGCGCAGCCGTTCCCGCAATCCGTCATAGCTGCCCATCGACCCCTCCTACCGCGCGAACGACGAACACGCCCTCTACTATACCGGATGCCGTTGCGCGGCGTTCGTCATTGGCCTTGACGGAGGATGGTCAGGCACGGACAATGCGCCACATGTGCGATGTAGCGTGGTACACGTCAGCGTGGCGTGGGAGGGGACGGCAAGCGTAGTGAGCACGGAAACGGCGAAGCGAACGCCGCTCTATGAGGAGCACCGGCGACTGGGCGCGCGGATGATCCCGTTCGGCGGCTGGGACATGCCGGTGCAGTACACGGGCATCATCGAGGAGCATCGCGCGGTGCGCAATGCGGCGGGTATTTTCGACCTCGGCCATATGGGGCAGGCGAGCGTCACCGGCCCGGATGCTCACCGCTTCGTCGACTACATCGCAACGAACGACCTGGGCCGCATCACGGACGGACTGGCCCAATACAGCATCCTCTGCCGCCCGACCGGCGGGACGGTGGACGATATTTTCGTCTATCGGTTGCCGGATCGCCTCTTCATCTGCCTCAATGCGTCGAACACCGACAAGGATGTCGGCTGGATGCAGGCGCAGCACGCGGCCTCCGGGATGGACTGCACCGTCGACAATCTGTCCGATACGGTGGGGATGCTCGCCATCCAGGGGCCGCGTGCCCTCGGCATCGTCCAGCGCCTCACCGAGACCGATCTCGCCGCCCTCCCGCGCTTCGGCGTGATCGAGACGACGGTGAACGGCGCCCCGACCATCGTTGGCCGCACCGGCTACACCGGCGAGGATGGCGTCGAACTCTATCCGCCGATCTCTGCCGTCGTTGACCTCTGGCGAAACCTGCTCGACATTGGCAAGCCGGATGGCCTGATGCCGATCGGCCTCGGCGCGCGCGACACGCTGCGCCTTGAGGCGAAGATGGCCCTCTATGGGCATGAACTGACCGAGGAGATCAATCCGCTGGAGGCGGCCCTCTCGTGGGCGGTCGCGCTGGATAAGGGCGACTTTATTGGTCGCGATGCGCTGGCGTCGGTCAAGGAGTCTGGCGGCCCCGCACGGCGGCTGGTCGGCTTTCGCATGGTCGGGCGCGGTATCCCCCGCGCGGATTATCCCGTCGCCGTCGATGGCGAGACCGTCGGCGCCGTGACCAGCGGCGGTTACGCGCCGACGCTCGACGCGAACATCGGCCTCGCGCTCGTCCGGCGGGATGTCGCGGGGATCGGCAAGCCGCTCGATATTATCATCCGCAACCAACCCGTCGCGGCGGAGCAGGTGCGCACGCCGTTCTATCGTCGGCCCGACGCGAGCGAGAAGGGGAATCTGTAGCATGGAGACACCGGCAGACCTGCGCTATTCCGAGGAGCACGAATGGGTGCGCGTGGATGGGGACCTGGCGACCATCGGCATCACGGCCTACGCGCAAGATTCGCTTGGGGACATCGTCTTCGTCGAGCTGCCGAGCGTCGGTCGGACATTGACGGCGGGTGAAGGCTTCGGCGTGGTCGAATCCGTCAAGGCCGTCTCGGATGTCTACACACCGGTTCCCGGCGAGATCACCGAGGTCAATACCGCGCTCGAAACCGCGCCCGAGCAGGTAAACAACGCGCCGTATGAGGGCGGCTGGATGATCCGCGTCCGCGTCGCCGATCCGTCCGCGCTCGACACACTGATGGACGCGGACGCATACAACGCATTCACGGCGCACTGACGCTCGCCAATCAATTCCGCCATCGAGGAGTAACGCATGTCTTATGTGCCAACGACCGATCCCGAACGCCGCGCGATGCTCGACGCGATCGGGGTCAACGAGTTCGATGCGCTCGTGCAGGCGGTGCCCGCCGACTTGCGCTTCCCCCGCCTCCGATTGCCGGGCGCGATGTCCGAGTTGGAAGCGTTGCGCGAATTGGGTGCGCTGGCGGAGCGGAACGCGGACGCCGTGCGCTACCCGACCTTCCTCGGTGCGGGCGCGTACAATCACTTCACGCCCGCCGCTGTCCATCACACGGCCTTTCGCGGCGAGTTCTACACCGCGTACACGCCCTATCAGCCGGAAGTCTCGCAGGGCACATTGCAGGTCATCTACGAGTTCCAGACCTTTATGACCCAACTGTACGGCATGGAAGTCTCGAATGCGTCAATGTACGACGGTGCGACCGCCCTCGCCGAAGCCGCCCTGATGGCGATCAATAGCACCAAGCGTCGGCGCGTCGTCGTCGCCGACTCCGTCCACCCGGCGCACCGAAAGGTGATGGCGACCTACACCAGCGGCCTCGATGTGGAACTCGCCACCGTCGAATGCGTCAATGGCGGCTCGCTCGCCACGACGGTCGCCGACGTGCGCGCGGCGTTGAATGAGCACACGGCGTGCCTGGTGGTGCAGTACCCGTCTTTCGTCGGCACGATTGATGACCTGCAGGCGCTCGCCGACGCGGCGCACGCCGTCGGCGCGCTCTTCATCGTCAGCAGCTACCCTGTGTCGCTCGGCATGCTCACGCCGCCCGGCGCATTCGGCGCGGATGTCGCGGTCGGTGAGGCGCAGTGCTTCGGGACGGGCCTCGCCTTCGGCGGGCCGTATCTCGGCGTGCTGACCTGCAAGCAATCGCTCGTCCGCCTGATGCCCGGCCGCGTCGTCGGGCAGACGACGGATACGACCGGGCGCCCCGGCTACGTGCTGACTCTCCAGACCCGCGAGCAGCATATTCGCCGCGAGCGCGCCACCTCCAATATCTGCACGAATGAGGGGTTGAACGCGCTGATGGCGACCATCCAGATGGCGATGCTCGGCGACGGCGGCGTGCGCGAACTGGCCCGGCAGTGCTACCACAAGGCGCATTATCTCGCGGGTGCGGTCGGCGCGCTGCCCGGCTATACAGTCGTCAACGCGGATGGCGCCGGGCAGAATGGCTCCGGCCCGGCGACGACCTTTTTCAATGAATTCGTTGTCAAGACGCCCGTCGCGCCGTCGGAAATCAATGCGCGGCTGCTCGCGGCCGGGATGATCGGCGGCTATGACCTCGGCCGCGATTACCCGGCCCTGGCGGGGCACATGCTCGTGTGCGCCACGGAGACGCTCGACCGCGCGATGCTCGACCGCTTTGTCTCGGTCCTGTCCGAGGCGTCATAGCCGCGTCGGCGCGGTGTTCGCGCGGGTAGGCTCCTCTGGTATACTTGGTGCAGTCTCCGCGTCTGCGCGAGCGTCTGTTGCTGCCGTGTGGCAGGGGGCCGGGAGGTACCGTGGCGAAACCAATTGTCGCCGTCGTTGGCAGGCCCAACGTCGGGAAGTCTACGCTTTTTAACCGCCTCATCGGCGAGCGCCGCGCGATCGTCCAGGACGAGCCGGGCACGACCCGCGACCGTGTCTATGGTGAGGTCGAATGGAACGGCGTCTCCTTCGCGCTCGTCGATACGGGCGGCATGATGGTGGACGAGCGCGGCGCGGAACTCGACCTCAGTATCATCCCGGCGGAGACGCGGCGGCAGGCGGAATACGCGATCAATGAGGCCGATGTCATCCTGATGGTTGTTGATGTCGGCGATGGTGCGACCGCCGCCGATCTCGCCGTCGCCGACCTCGTGCGCCGCACCGCGAAGCCCGTCGTGCTCGCCGCCAACAAAGGCGAGAGCAATACGCGCGCCGCCAATGCGTCGGACTTCTACGTGCTCGGCCTGACCGACCCAATTGTCGTCTCGTCCCTGCACGGACGGGGCACCGGCGACCTCCTCGACGCCATCGTGCAGGCGCTCCCCGACCGTGAAGATGAAATCGAAACAACGGGGCCGCGCATCGCCATCGTCGGGCGGCCAAATGTCGGCAAATCGCGCCTGCTCAATGCGATTCTGGGCCAGGAGCGGGCGATTGTCAGCGACGAGCCGGGGACGACGCGCGACTCGCTCGACACCGAGTTGGAGTGGGAAGGGCAGACGATCACCCTCGTCGACACGGCCGGCATCCGGCGGCGCGGGAAGATCGAACCGGGCATCGAGAAGTTCAGCGTTCTCCGCTCGATGCGCGCGATCACGCGCGCGGACATCGTCTTACTTGTCGTAGACGCCACCGAGGGGTTCACCTCACAGGACCTGCACATCGCGGGCTACGTCGCCGACGAGGCGCGCGGACTGGTGCTGGTCGTCAACAAGTGGGACCTCGTCGAGAAAGACGGCCGGACGATGGAGCAATATAAGGCCGCCGCAGCCGAAGCGCTCGATTTCATGCCGTACGTCCCGGCGGTCTTTATCTCGGCGAAGTTCAATCAGCGCGTGGCGCAGGTGATGGAGCGTGCCCTCTTTGTGATGGAGGAGCGGCAGAAGCGCGTGCCGACGGCGGCGCTCAACCGGATGCTCCAGGAGGCGGTCGAGAAGCATGCCCCGCCGTCGCGCCCCGGCAAGTGGGTCAAATTCTTCTACGCCACGCAGGTCGACGTCGCGCCGCCCTCGTTCGTCTTCTTCTGCAATCATGCGGAGGACGTGCATTTCTCCTATCGACGTTACCTTGAGAATCAGTTGCGCGAGCAGTTCAGTTTCGTCGGCAATCCGCTACGGATGCGATTTCGCAATCGACAGGAGCCTGCGCCATGACCCGCGTCGCCCAGATTGTCCTCGTCCTCATCGCCAGTTACTGCATCGGCGGTATCCCGTGGGGACTTGTGCTGGTGCGGCTGATCAAGCGGGTGGACATTCGGAACTTCGGCAGCGGTAAGACGGGCGCGACGAATGTGCTCCGGCTACTCGGCTGGCAGGGATTCGCGGTGATTATCGTGCTCGATGCCGCGAAGGGCGTCGGCGCGGTGCTCCTCGCTCGGGCGGTGACGGGGAACTCGTGGGTAGAGGGCGCGGCGGGCATCCTCGCCATCAGCGGTCATTGCTGGTCGCCGTACCTCGGCTTCCGTGGGGGCGGGCGGGGGATGGTGACGGCGATGGGCGCGGCGTTCACGATGGCGCCGGGTTTGATCCTGCTCATCCCCATCTTCCTTATCCCCGTCCTGCTCACACGCTACATGTCGCTCGGCAACGTCACCGCTTCGCTCAGCGCACCCGTCGTGTTATTGATCGGTGCGCTGCTCGGCTGGTCCCCCTGGGCGTATTTTGTCTTCGGCCTGGCGGGGTGCGCGCTCATTCTCATCAATCACTCGGACAATATTCAGCGGCTGCTCGCCGGTACGGAGCGCAAGATCGGCGATAAAGTAACCCCGCACAACCCTGAGTCGGGCGCACCCGCACACTGATCGCGGGCGCAAATCAGCCGAAGTATCGATCAGGAAGAACATTTCGTCATGCTTCCAGATTATTCACGGTGTACGCGGAGTGGCCCTGCCGACTATCGTGTATAGCCGTTTGGATGGCGCTGTCGCCATGCCCAGGCGCTGGCGATCATCTCATCGAGGCCGCGGGTCGCGCGCCAGCCCAATAGCTCGGCGGCGAGCGACGGGTCGGCATAGACGACGGCGGCGTCCGCGCCGCCGGGCCGCCGCGCGCTCTCGACGACGGGGACGGGTCGGTCGGTCGCGCCGCGCACTGCGTCGACGATTTGCCGCACGGAGACGCCGTTTCCGGTGCCGAGATTGAGGGCGAGCAACGCATGGTTGTCCAGCGCTTCGAGGGCGCGGACGTGCGCCTCCGCGAGGTCGACGACATGAATGTAATCGCGGATACAGGTGCCGTCCGGCGTCGGATAGTCGGTGCCGAGGATCGGCAGGTGGGGCAGTTTCCCTTCCGCAACGGCCAATGCGAGCGGCACGAGATGCGTCTCGTGGGGGCGATCCTCGCCGCAGCGCTCTGTCGCGCCTGCCGGGTTGAAGTAGCGGAGAATCGCCGCGCGCAGTCCGCGCAACGTCACGTGCCATTCGACCATCTCTTCGATCATCACTTTCGTCAGGCCGTAGGGATTGAGCGCATGGCGCGGCAGCGACTCGATCACCGGCATGGTTTCCGGCTGCCCGTAGACGGTGCATGACGATGAGAAGACGAAGCGCAGGCAGTCGTTGGCGAACATCGCCTCGAACAGATTGCACGCGCCGACGAGATTGTTCGAGAAATAGTGTTCGGGCCGTTCCATGCTTTCGCCGACGAGCGCATACGCGGCGAAGTGCAGGACCGCATCGGGCCGGTGCGCGGCGAAAACGTCCATAACCGCCTGCCGGTCGCGCAGGTCGGCCTGCACAAAAGTCGCGTCCTCGTGGACCGCCGCACGGTGACCGAGTTCGAGACTGTCGAGGGCAATTACGTCATGCCCGGCGGCGAGCAGTACCTCGGTGGTCACGCTGCCAATGTAGCCCGCCGCGCCTGTCACCAGTGTCTTCATCGCTGCTCCTTCATCATTCCGGGTCGGCGGCAATCTGCGGACTCGCGTACTCTGGAAAGCGGTAGGCCATCCCCTTGTTGAGCAGGCCGCCGTGCCCGAGCGCCGCCAACATCCGCGCATCGACCCGCTGCCCGGCGAAAAAGCGCGGCAGGATCAGATCGAGGACGGTTGCGCGGGAGAACATGCCGCACGACGCCATGCCGAGGATCGGCACATCGCCCAGATAGGCGAGCCAGTACGTGCTGCCGGGGTGCGCCGGGACGCCGCGTTTCTCCCAGCGCACGCCGAGTGCGTCCAGCGCCTGAACGGTCACATCGAGCGGGTCCGTGGACGTGACGCCCGCACAGAGCACCATATCCGCGCCGCCGTCGATCAGTTGCCGCAAAGCGTCGGCGACGCTCTGCACATCGTTGCCGGCATGGACGATGGCGCTGATATCCGAGCCGAACCATTCCACCTTGGCGGTAATCGCCTCGCGGAATCGCTCCCCCGCCGCCGGTATCAGTTCCTCGCGGACGAGCACACCCGCGCGTCGATGGACGAACGGGAGGACGCGGATGACAGCCGGCTCGCCGCGTGCGGCGTACTCCGCCTCCCGCAACATCTCGTTGCGCGTCACGAGCGGCGTCACTTTCACGCCGGCGACCGCTTGGCGCTCTTTGACGAGTTGCGCGTCATACAAGGTCCAGACGGACATATCGGGCACGCAGTTGACCGCCAGCAAGCGGTCGGCATCGACGGTAAGGAGGCCGCGATGCTCCGCGCGGAGCGTCATCATGCTCTCGTGCGGGTCACCGATGTCGATGCCGGTGCCGGCGACGACCTGTGCGAGTTGTCGTGCCGCCGCATCCTCATGTACATCGCCCTCATCGAGTGAGAGCACATGCAACGTGCGTTGTGCAGCAGCCAAGATAGGCGCGTCATCGGCCCGGAGCACGCGCCCCTTGCGGAGACGGACCTTGCCGTCTCCCGTCGTCACCTCAACGTCATGGGCGAGCACCGAGCCAGCGAGGGCGGCATATGACGCGTAGCCGGGTGGAATGACAGACGCTCTCATCGGGGTGGAACCTCCTGCCCGTCGCGCACGAACGCCTGCCAGTCCGCGATGATCGTCACGTCATGTGGGAAGGCGAGAGGCGGGAGATCGTCGGGACGGAAGTAGCCGACCGCGCTGATTTCGGCCTCCTGCATCGTCGCGGTTGCGTCATCGGCGATGTCGCCGGTATACACGACGAGGACGACCGGATTATTGGGCTCCGAATAGACACCAAGCAAGTGGGTGAGCCGAACGGCGACACCGAGTTCCTCACGTACCTCGCGTTCCGCCGCGCGCTCCACCTGCTCGCCGCGATCGACGTATCCCGATGGGAAGGTCCAGAGGCCGCGACGCGGCTCCATCGCCCGCTGTTGCAGGAGGATGCCGCGCGCATCGGCGATGATAACGGCCGCCGCCAGTTTCGGGTCGAGATAGACCGGAGGGGTGCTGGCCGTCATCGCGGGTGCTCCATGCGCGCGCGGATGCGGGCATAATCGTCGGGGGTATCGATGTCGTCGAGGAGCGGGCCATCGACCGGCACTTCGAGCACCATATCCATATGCTTGCGGAGGATCGGTCTCGCGCCGGTATCGCCTTTCAGGCTGTCGAGTAGCGGCCAGGTCGCGCGGGCAAGGAGCACGGGATTTCCCCATTCTCCCGCGTAGACGGGCACGATGAATGGCCCGCCGGTCTCATTGAAGACGGCGACGATGGCATCCACCACGGCGGGCGAGAGCATCGGTTGATCACCGACCACCATCAGCGCGGCGCCGACATCGCCCGGTAATGCCTTGATCCCGGCGCGGACGCTCGTGCTCTGACCTTCAGCATATTCCTCATTGCGCACGACCGACACGTCCGTGAGGTCGAGCGCCGCCGATACCGCGTCGGCGGCGTGGCCGAGCACAAGGACGACGCGGTCGACATCGGACGCGCGCAAGGCGTCGAGCGTGTAGGCGAGTGCGGGGCGACCGGCAATCGGCGCGAGTTGTTTCGGCTGGCCGAGGCGGGACGACGAACCGGCGGCCAGCACGACGGCGGCGACGGCGCCATGACCGGTCACGCTGCCTTGCCCTTGCCGGTGCGCTCGGATTGCATGAACCCGCCCGGTCGCCCGGCGCGCACCGCCAGCATCTCGGCGAGGATGCTGATCGCCACTTCCTCCGGCGTCACCGCGCCGATGTCGAGACCAATCGGCGCGTGGATGCGGGCGAGATCGTCCTCGCCGACGCCCTCGGCGCGCAATGTGGCGATGCGGTCCGCGTGGGTCTTTCGGCTGCCGATGGCGCCGATATAGCGGAGCGGAAATGGGAGTGCGTACATAAGCGCGGGCCGCTCGAACTTTGGGTCGTGCGAGAGGATGACGAGATAGGTTTCCGTGTCGAGCGGTACCTGCGCCAGCCCCTTGTCGGGCCAGGCGAGGATGCGCCGCGCGACATGCGGGAAGCGCTCCTCGGTCAGGAACCACTCGCGCGCGTCGATCAGCGTCACATCGAACCCGAGGCCCTGCGCCATTTGCGTCAACGGGATGGCGATATGCGCCGCACCGATGACGACGAGACTGGGAGGCGGCAGGTAGGACTCGACGAAGACGCGCGCGTTGTTCCCCGCGAGTGCGACGGCGCGCTCCTCGGTCCGTCGCTCGCGGAGCATGTCGGCGGCGAGTGTGGCGAGCGCGTTGTCCGCCGCCGCATCGCCGCTGGTCCCGTGGACGATCGCGCCCTCCTGGGCAACGAGCAGCTTGGCGCCGACGAGCGGGCCATCCATGACGGTGGCGGTGGCGACGGGCTGGCGCTGTGCGATGGCGGCTTCCAATGACCGGAGAAGCGTGACGTCCATCAGTTCCCCTTGATCGGTTCCACGAAGACATCGATCTCGCCGCCGCAGGAGAGGCCGACGGTGAAGGCGAGTTCGTCCGCGACGCCATACGAGACGAGGCGCGGCTGCCCGGTGCGCAAGACCTCCTGCGCCACGTCGACGACCGCCGCCTCGACGCAGCCGCCGCTCACCGATCCGGCGATGCCGCCCGAGGCGGAAATCGCCATCTTCGCGCCGCGCTGTCGCGGCGCCGAGCCCCAGACCTTGACGACCGTGGCGAGCGCGACGGGCTCGCCCTGCGCGAGCCACGCATCGACCTGCGGCTGCACATCATTCAACGTTGACATGAGGAATCCTCCTAGCGGGCGGCCACGGCCGCCTTCGCCATGTTGTCCCGCCCCTGGCTGCGGCTTGGTCGCCGGCCTTGCACCTCGACGAGCAGTTTGGCGAGTGCCTGCAGGCTGGCAAGATTGTTCGCGGGCAAGAAGTCGTCGCAGTAGGGCAACGCGGCCTGCATCCCCCGCGTCAGCGGCTGATACCCGGTCGTGCCAAGGAGCGGATTGAGCCAGATGAGGCGGAAGCAATTGCGCTGCAAATGCGACATCGCATCGCGCAGCAACTCCGGTTCGCCGCGATCCCACCCATCCGAAATAACAATGACGATTGCGCCCTGATTGAGCACCCGACGCGACCATTCGTAGTTGAAGGCGTGGAGCGATTCGCCGATGCGCGTGCCGCCACCCCAGTCCTGCACGACCTTCGACACGTCATCCAGCGCGTCGTCAATGTCTTTGCGGCGCAGCAGGCGCGTGACGCGTGTCAGCCGGGTGCCGAAGACGAACGCTTCGACTTTATCGAGGCTGTTCTCCAGCGTGTGGACGAACTGCAGGAGCAGCCGCGTGTACCGCTCCATCGAGCCGCTGATGTCGCAGATCAGCACGAGCGGCCGCTTCTTCATCTTCGTCTCGCGGAAGGTCAGTTCCATCAGTTCGCCGCCGTAGCGCATATTGTTGCGGATCAAGCGGCGCATGTCGATTTTCTTGCCATTGCGCGCCGGTCTGAGGCGGCGCGATTCGCGCTGACCGATCTGGAGGCGCATCAACTGCATGACGCGCCGCGCCTCGGCCAACTCATCGGCAGTGAAAGTCTCGAAGTCCTTGGCTTGCAGCAACTCCGACGAACTGTAGGTGCGAACGACATCCATCTCCGACTGCGATTGCTCGCTCTCGGTCGCGCTCGTCACTTCCTTGCGGCTCGGATCGCGCCCCTTATTCGAGCGGCGATCCTCTCCCTCGCGCTCCTTCGCCTCCTCGTCGCGGTGCTGGGCGTCCATCAGGCGGCGGCGCGGTTGCTGCTGCTGCAACTCGTCATCCGCCATCACGAGGCCCTCGTGTCCGTCCGAGTGGTCCACGGCGCGCCAGAAGGCGTCGAACGCCTCATCGTAGAGGGGCAAGTCCTCGTGACGGCTGATGAGCGTCGTCCGTCCGGCGGCTTTGACATCGTCGCGCCGGTCCCAGCCGACGAATTCGAGCGCATTGAGGAAGTCGAGCATATGCCCCGGCGAGACCTTCATGCCCATGTAGCGCAGGAGCCGCGTGAAGCGGACCACCTGCACGAGCAGGACGGGCCCCGCCTCCTCGGTGAGCCCCGCCGGCGACTGCTCAGCGGCCATCAGCCCCGTCGCTTCCCACCACGCCCGCGTTCGCCGTGGCGAGCAACGAATGCGCGCGCGGGCCGCGGATCGCGTCGATATCTTCCTGATACTTGAGGAAGCAGCCGAGCGTCGCCTCGACCGTCGCGTCGTCGAGCGTCTCCGACCCGAGTTGGACGAGCGCGCGCGCCCAGTCGAGCGTCTCCGCGACACCGGGCAGTTTGTACAGCTCGATCGTCCGCAGTTCCTGGACGAAGCCGCAGATTTGCCGTGCCAGCGTCGAATGCGCCTCCGGCACTTTCGTCGTGACGATCTGGAATTCCTTGGCGAACGAAGGGTAGTCGATCCACTGGTAGAGGCAGCGCCGCTTGAGAGCATCATGGATCTCACGCGTCCGGTTACTGGTGATAACCACCACGGGCGGCGAGTCGGTCGTGATCGTGCCGATTTCCGGCACCGTCACCTGGAAGTCGCTGAGCAATTCGAGCAGGAATGCCTCGAACTCGTCGTCCGCGCGGTCGATTTCGTCGATCAGCAGGACGGGCGCGGAATCGAAGCCGTGATCGATCGCCTGCAAGAGCGGGCGCCGGATGAGAAATTCCGGCCCGAAGAGGTCCTTGAGGGTCTCCTCGCGGTTGCCGCCCGTCGCCTCGACGAGGCGGATTTCCAGCATCTGCCGCGCGTAGTTCCACTCGTAGAGCGCGTTCGAGACGTCGATGCCCTCGTAGCACTGGAGACGGATGAGATTGGTGCCCAGCAAGTCCGCGAGGACCTTGGCGATCTCCGTCTTGCCGACGCCCGCCTCCCCTTCGAGGAGGATCGGCTTGCGCAGCCGCAAGGCGAGGAAGATCGTCGTCGCGAGCGAGCGATCCGCGACGTAGCGGTGCTCCTGCAAGATATGCTGGATGCCGTCGATTGAGTCGATCGTTGTCGCCACCGTCTCTCCTGTTCCGTTCCCCGGCGCGCTACAGCGCGTCACCGGGCCATCTATCCATACAAAACTACAACACACAGAGAAGCCCGGCCATTCCATCCCACGGCCGGGCTTCCAAGTATACCACTCCCACGGTGTGCGAGGCGGTGGGTTACGCCCGTTGCGCCCGATCGACCGCCTTCGTCAGCGCCCGCTTCGCGTAGACCTTCGTCATCGCCAGTCGGTACTCCTCCGAGGCGTGGATGTCGGAGAGGGCGTCACGAATTCCCTCGGCGGCGTGGCTGGCCGCCTCGGCAATCGCTTCCGCTGTTGGCTGCTTGCCCTTCAATGCATTCTCCACCGCGGTCGCGCGGACGGGCTTCGCGCTTACCCCCGAGAATGCCAACCGGCAATCCTGCACCGTGCCGTCGCCGCCGACGATGATAATCGCCGCCGCGCCGACCACTGAATAATGCGAGGCCTTGTTCGCCAGCTTCTCGTAGGCGCTGCCCGCTTTTCCTTGCGGCGCCTGAAAGCGGATTTCGGTCAGTAGCTCATTTTCGCCGAGCGAGGTGGTCATCAAATCCTCGAAGAAGTCCGCCGCTTTAATCGTCCGCTCGCCGTTCGGGCCCGTCGCTACGAACTCGGCATCGAGCGCGACGAGCACCGAGGGGAGATCGGACGCCGGGTCCGCGTGCGCGACGCTGCCGCCGACCGTGCCGCGATTGCGCACTTGCACATCGCCGATGTGCGCCGCCGCCTCCGGGATGATCTGGACCGCCTTCGCCAGTTCCGCATTCGATTCCAGTTGGTAATGCGTCGTCAGCGCGCCGACCGAGACGCTGCCATTGCTGCGCCGCACATAGGAGAGGTTCGGGATGCCGCTGATATCGATCAGATGCGCCGGTTCGGACAGGCGCAGTTTCATCAACGGTAGCAAACTGTGCCCGCCCGCGATGAACTTGCCGTCGTCGCCATACTGCCCGATCAGTTTGATCGCCTCGTCAACGCTGCCCGCACGATGGTACTCGAATTCCCCTGGAAGCATGATTCCCTCCTCATAGTAGCCAGTGGCCGGTAGTCAGTAGCCAGAGTGCTCATGTCGGTGCTATCCACGCACCGTTGGGATGCAATCGCCGGTATCTCGCAGCCTTTACTGACTACTGGCTACCGGCTACTGCCCACTCCCGTCGTGCATCAACCGCCACAGTTTCTCGCCGCGAAGCGGCATGTCGATATGCGTCACGCCGAAGGGCGCGAGCGCGTCCACCACCGCATTGACAATCGCCGGTGTGCTGCCAATCGTGCCCGCCTCGCCGACGCCCTTCACGCCGAGCGGGTTGACGGGCGAGGGTGTCGTCGTGTGGTCGAGCTCGAACGACGGCAATCCGCGCGCGGTCGGCAGCGCATAGTCCATCAGTGAGCCGGTGACGAGTTGCCCCTGCGCGTCGTAAACGACCTCCTCAAAGAGCGCCTGCGCGATCCCTTGCGCCAGTCCGCCGTGGACTTGCCCGTCCACGATCATCGGGTTGATGACGCGCCCGCAGTCGTCCACCGCGACGTATCGCTTCAACGTCACCTCGCCGCTCTCCGCGTCCACCTCGACAAAGGCGATGTGTGTGCCGAAGGGGTAAGTGAAGTTCGGCGGCTCGAAGAAGGAGGTCGCCTCCAAACCCGGCTCGATTGAGGCGGGGATGGTGTCGCCGGTGTAGGCGATCCAGGCAATCTCGCCGAGCGACTTCGCGCGGTCCGGCGCGCCCTTGACGCCGAACTTGCCATTCTCGAATGTGATGTCATCCACCGACGCTTCGAGCATGTGCGCCGCGATCCGTTTCGCCTTCTCCTGCACCTTCTCAATCGCCAGCATCATCGCCGCACCGCCGACCGCTGTGCCGCGCGAGCCGAAGGTGCCGACGCCATAGGGCGAGCCCGCCGTGTCGCCGTGGTTAATCAGTACGTCGTCCACGCCGACGCCAAGTTCTTCCGCGGTGATCTGCGCGAACGTCGTCTCCTGCCCCTGGCCGTGCGGCGACGCCCCGGTCGTCACCGTCACCTTGCCGGTTGGGTCCACACGGACGGTGCAACTCTCCCAGCCGAACCCGGCAGGCATCGCGGCCGAGGGGCCCATGCCGCAGACTTCGACGTAGGTGCTGAAGCCGATGCCGAGATACGTGCCGTGCGTGCGTGCCTCGGCCTGCTCGGCGCGGAAGGAGTCGTACGAGATGTGTTCGAGCGCTTTCTCGAGCGCGCCCTGGTAATTGCCGCTGTCGTAGGAGAGGCCGACGGCGGTCGTGTACGGGAACTTGTCGGCGGCGATGAAGTTGCGCCGTCGCACCTCGACGGGATCGACGCCGGTGGCATTCGCGACCAGATCGCATACGCGCTCGATCAGATAGGTTGCCTCGGGGCGACCGGCGCCTCGGTAGGCATCGGTCGGTACCTTATTCGTGAAGATGCCGTGAACGGTGCATTGGAGATTCGCGATCGTGTAGGGCCCGGTGAGCATCAGACCGGTCAGCGTTGGGATGATCGGGGTCAACAGTTGGTGATACGCGCCGAGATCGGCGAGGATGTGGACATGCAGGGCGGTTATCGTGCCGTCCTTCGTCGCGCCGACATCGACGTACTGCACCTGCCCGCGCCCGTGGATGCTGCCGGACATGTTCTCCGCGCGGGACTCGATCCATTTGATCGGCCTGCCGAGTTTCATCGAGAGCGCGGCGGCAATGCCTTCCTCGGGGTAGACATTCAGCTTCATCCCGAAGCCGCCGCCGACCTCCGGCGCGACGACGCGGACATGATTCTCCGGCAACCCGATGAGCAGGCTGAGAAACGTCCGCAGCAGGTGCGGGATCTGCGTCGAGGTGAAGATCGTGAGCGATTTCTTCCCCTTGTCGTAGTCCGCGAGAACCGCGCGTCCCTCCATCGGGACGGGGGCGAGACGCTGCTGCTCGATGCGCTGCGAGACTTTGATCTCAGCATCGTCCATTGGCGTGCCGGTCTCGCTGTTGATCGCCCACTCGAAGGCGACATTCGTTCCGAACTCCTCGTGGACAAACGGCCCGCCCGCGTACGCCGCATCGAGATCGATCACGACGGGCAGCGGTTCGTATTCAATCTGGACTAGATCAACGGCGTCGCGCGCTACGTAGCGATCGGTCGCGACGACGGCGGCGACCGCCTCGCCGGCGAAGTTCACCTCACCGACCGCCAGCGGGTAGCGGGGCGGCACCTTCAGCCCCTCCCCGAAGCGATGCGCGACGGGCAGCGTGCCGACGCCACTCGCCTTCAAATCCTCGCCGGTGATGACTGCGAAGACGCCGGGGTGTTGGCGTGCGGCCTCGGTGTCGATGCTCTTGATCCGCGCATGACCGTAGACGGAGCGGACGATGCCGCAATAGAGCATCCCATTCAGCTTCATGTCGTCAACGTACGTGCTCGTGCCGGCAACCAATCGAGGGTCTTCGCGCCGTTTGATGCGCTCGCCCACCAGTTTCGGGAGTACCATCGGTCATTCCTTTCTCCAGGCGAGACGCGAGGAGCGAAATTCAGAATGTCCCGGTCGGTTCTCTCAGTCCGCCGCTGCGCCGGTCTTCATGTGGGCGGCGGCGTGCTGCACGGACTTGACGATGTTGTGGTACCCCGTGCAGCGGCAGAGGTTGCCCTGCAACCCCTCGCGGATTTCCGCCTCGCTCGGGTTCGGGTTGCGCTCCAACAGTTGCAACGTCGACATAATCATGCCGGGCGTGCAGTAGCCGCACTGGAGGCCATGCTCCTCCCAGAAGCCTTCCTGGATCGGGTGCATGACGCCGTCTTTCTGCAAGCCCTCGATGGTGAGAAGGTCCGCGCCATCGGCCTGGACGGCGAGCATCGTGCAGGACTTCACCGATTGGCCGTTGACCATCACGGTGCACGCGCCGCATTGCGTCGTCTCGCAGCCAATGTGCGCGCCGGTCAGGCCGAGCACCTCCCGGAGGTAATGGACGAGGAGCAGACGAGGCTCCACATCATTCGAGTACTGTTCGCCGTTGACGGTCATGGAGACTTTCACGCGATACCCCTCCCTACGTTACGTCGATTCCACACTCACTCTGCGCCTTGTATCACACGATCGCAAGGCCGGTGTTAGGTGGATTGTGTCAACTCACCCGACATGCACTCGAAGAACTTGCCGATTATCATGCGGGAGGCCGGGCCCATCATCCGCTGCGCGACGCCCGCAAGCGGCCCCATGATATCCGCCTCACCGTCGTACTGTACCTCCGCGCCGCCGTCTTTATCGGCGATGGTGAAGTGGCCGATTCCCTTGACGTTGCCTTGTTTCGCCTGCCCCTCCACGGAGAGCGTCCACGATTCGAGCGGCACTTTGTCGGTCGTCTCGATGACGCAGACATAGGTGCCCTTGATGCCGGCCAGCCCGATCTTCAGTGTGGCCCGATACTTGTCCGGGCCGATCTCCTCCATGCCCTCGCAGCCGGGGAGGCAATGCGTAAGGGCGTCCTTCGACATCATCAGGTCGTAGACGGCCTGCTTGCTTGCGTTGAATTGATACGAGCCATTGACGTGCAAATCTGCTGCCTCCGGAGATGATGCGATGCGGTTGCGTCTCTCCGCTCGCCGCGAACCCCTCATGTGCCCGTGACGTCGTGCCGTACGGGGGATTGTAACAAGATGCACCGGTGCCGCAAGGTGCATCAAAATGACTTAAGCGAACGAAAGGTACATCGTACGCGCTAGATACCGAGATACGCCGCCCGAATCGTGTCGCTCGCGAGCAGGTCCGCCGCCGCGCCGCTGTGGGTGATGCGCCCGGTATCGAGGACGTAGCCGCGACTCGCCTGTTCGAGCGCGGCCTGAATGTCCTGCTCGACGATCAGCAGCGTCCGCCCTTCGGATTGGACGGCCTTGATAACTTCGAAAATCGTATCCACCATGATTGGCGAGAGGCCGAGCGAGAGTTCGTCGATCATCAGGATTTTCGGGCGCGCCATCAGGCCGCGCCCGATGGCGACCATCTGCTGCTCGCCGCCGGAGAGCTTGCCCGCCAGTTGGTTCAGGCGCTCCTTGACGCGCGGGAAGAGCGCGAGCACCTGGTCGTAGTCGCGCTTAATGGCCGCCGCGCCGTCCGAGCGGCTGAAGGCGCCCATCATCAGGTTCTCCTTGACGGTCATGCCGACGAAGAGGCGGCGGCCCTGTGGCACATGGCAAATCCCCGCCTGCACGAACCGGCCGGACGGCTGACGCGCCAGGTCCGTACCGGCCATCGTGATCGAACCGGAGAGCGGATTGAGCAGGCCGGAGAGGGCATTGAGCAGCGTGCTCTTCCCCGCGCCATTCGAGCCAACCAGCGCGACGGTCTCGCCGGGATAAATCGCCAGATCGACATCCCAGAGCACCTGCACATCCCCGTATGCGACATTCAATCCGCGCACGGCAAGGAGCGGTTCATCCGCTCGCTTGCCCGCTGATCCGGTACGGGATGAGACGGTCGCCATCATGCCTCCGGCTCCGCGTGCGCGCCCATCAGCGCCTGCGCGGGGTCGATACCGCCGTCAAGCACCTTCTGGGCATAGCGCTTGCCGAGATATGCCTCGACGACGCGCGGATTCGCGATTACCTCCGCCGGTGCGCCCTCCGCGATATTCGCGCCGGCGTCCATCACGAATACGTGATCGGAAATGCCCATGATCGCCTTCATCACATGCTCGATAATCATCACACTGACGCCACTTTCGCGCACGCGGCGGACGAGGTCCATCGCCCCCTCGATTTCGACGAGATTGAGGCCGGCCATCACTTCATCGAGCAGCAGGACTTCCGGCTCCATCGCCAGCGCTTTCGCCAGTTCGAGCCGCTTGCGATCCGCGATGGTTAGCTCGTCGGCCACGCGGTCGCGCACGCGCGCCAGCCCGACGAACTCCAGCACTTCGTCCGCTTTCGCGGCCGCCGCGGCGACGCTCGACCGATTTCCCTTGCCGAAGAGCGCGCCGACCGTGACATTCTCGCGGACCGACATGCCCTGGAAGGGTTTGACGACCTGCCAGGTGCGCGCGATGCCCATCTGCCCGATGCGGTAGGCGCGCGTCTTGGTGAGCGCGCCGGAGACCCGCCCGGCGATGCCGCCCGTCGCGCCGGATTGCGCGTACAAATCCTTGCCGTGGAAGATGACCCGGCCGGTGGTCGGCGCATCGACGCCCGTAATTGCATTGATGAGCGTCGTCTTGCCCGCACCGTTCGGGCCGATCAGCCCGAGAATTTCGCCCTGGTGGAGCGTGAAGGAGGCATCGCGCAGCGCCGTGACGCCGCCAAACACCTTGCTCACATGTTCCGCCGCAAGCACAACCTCCGCCACACCGGACCTCCTGGATCGACACACCGCTTGAACCGAAGGCACCTTTTACGGTCCCGTCGATTTCCCGGTTCAGACCCGATATTGGCGCAGATTGCGCACGAAGACGCGCCAGGAGAACTTCTGGCGGATCAAGTAGACGATACCGCGCGGCATCAGCAGGACGACGACGACGATGGACGCCCCGAAGAGCACGGCGTGGAGATTGGTGAAGTTCCGCCAGAGCGTCTCCTGGATGCCGGTCAGTACCACCGCGCCGAGCACCGGCCCGAGCGGTGTGCCGATGCCGCCGAGGACCGCAAAGACAATCAACCGGACATTCGTCGTCAGATCGAAGACGGTCGGCGGATCGATCGTTGAATGCCAGTAGGCATAGATGCCGCCCGCCAACCCGCACAGCATCGCGTTGAGCGAAAACGCGATCACCTTGTAGCGCGTCGTGTTGATGCCCATGACGAGGGCGGCGTCCTCATTCTCGCGGATCGCCGCCAGCCCATAGCCGAGTTTCGAGCGGGCGATCAGGTAGGTCAGAATGACGGCGAGGACGAGCAAACCGAGCGCGACGTAGTAGAATAACTTCGGCGCATTCTTCAGTGGCAGGTTGACCGGCTGGCTCGCGCCGAAGATCGCGAGATTGTTGGCCAACTCGCGCGTCGCGATGGCGACACCGAGCGTCGCGATGGCGAAGTAATGGCCGCGTAAGCGCAGCACCGGCAGCCCGACGAGCGCCCCGTAAAGGAGCATCACGACGCCGGCGGCAATCGCCGCCGGGAAGAAGCCCCAGCCGCGCCGCGTCATCAACTCGGCGGTCACATACGCGCCGCCGCCGAAGAAGGCGACATTGCCGAATGCGGCATATCCCGTGTAGCCCCCGATCAAATTCCACGCCGACGCGAGGATGGCGAAGATGAAGAGTTGGGTGAGCAGGTTCATCCAGTAACCCGTGGCGTGGAGCGGCACGAGGATCATGATCGGCAGCGAGACGAGCGCGCAGATCAGCAGCACGCGATCGACGAGCGTGGCGGTCGTCAGGGTCTTGTTCGCACCGAGACCGGCGGGGGCCTCCTGTGTCTCCGGTTGTTGGATGAGCGGTTCGGCGCTTTCGGCCATCAGCGGTAGTACTCCTTGCCCATCAGGCCGTTTGGCCGGAAGACGAGCAGCACGACGAGGACAACGAAGGTGATCGCGTCCTTATATCCCGCCCCGATCACCACCGAACCAATGGTCTCGATCAACCCGAAGAGCAGGCCGCCGATGAGCACCGCCGGGATGCTGCCGAGCCCGCCGAGCACGCAGATGACGAAGGCCCGGATGGTGTACGACGAGCCGATGCCGGGATCGAACGGCTGGGTGGCGCTGATCAGCGTGCCCGCCGCTGCCGCGAGCGCGGCGCCGAGCCCAAAGGTCAGCGCGTAGGTCCGCGGGATATTGACGCCCATCAGGCGGGCCGCCGTCAGATCCATGCCCATCGCGCGGATCGACGCGCCCGCCTTCGTCCGGTTCATGAAGAGCGCCAGGAGCCCGGTGATGATGAAGGCGAGCCCCAATGCGCCGAGTTTCGTCACCGGGACGATGGCGCTGCCGATTTCGATGCTCTTCCCCGCATACGACGGCGACACGGAGCGAATGTCCGCCTTCCATTTATAGAGGGCGAGATTGGTGACGAAGATTTCGATGCCGAAGGTGAGGAGCAGCGTCACGAGAAGCGGCGCGCGCACAACGAAATTGATGACCCCCGCCTGCGTCGCGTAGCCGACGACGAAGAGGATCGCCGCCGCGATCGGCAGCACGAGGAACGGATCGAGGTTGGTGGCGTCCCAGATGAAGAAGGTGACGAATGCGCCGAGCATGATGAAGACGCCATGCGCGAGATTGACGATGTTGAGGATGCCCCAGACGATTGAGAAGCCGAGCGCGACGAGCACATAGACGCCGCCGATCAGCACGCCATTGATGATCTGCTGGGGCCAGAACGACGGGTGCAGCAGGAAATCCATAAAGGGAACCTCACCCCCTGCCCCTCTCCATCGCGATGGAGAGGGGAGCATCGCCGATAATCCGAGGCCGAACGGGTAGAATTTCTCTCGAGAATCCATCTCCCGCTCCATCACAAAGGGGAGGGGTCGGGGGTGAGGCTCTCCCCGCTACCGCTTGTCCCAGCCGGGCGTTGGGTAGATGATGGCGCCGCTCGCCGCTCCCTTCGGCCAGACGGTCACTTTCTTGCCGCTCTGGATTTGCTCGGCGGCCATCGGCTTGTCGACGTTGATGCCGCGACTGTCGAACTTGACGTCCGCGAAGAAGGATTTGAACTGAAGCGTCGCCAGCGCGTCCCGCACCTTCTCGGAGTCGATGCTGCCCGCCTTCGCGATCGCCTGCTGGAAGCATTGCCCGGCGCAGGTGGATTCCGCGTTCTGGTAAGCGGGATCGTATCCAGCAAATGCCTTGAACTTCGCCGCGTAGTCCGCCGCCGTGCCGAACTGGTCGTCCTGGAACTTCAGGGAAGGTGTCCACTGCGTGCCGCCGAAGACATAGTCGGCGTCCGCCTTGAGCGAGTCGGTGAACTGGGGCAGTGCGGGGCCGACGCTGAAGCCGAAGGCTTTCGGATTGAACTTTAGCTCCTTCGACTGCTTCATCACCAGCGCGGCGGAGGCGTAATGGCCCGATGAGATGAACAAGTCCGGGTTCTTCGGCTTGATCTGCGTCAATTGTGCGGAGACGTCCTTCGTATCCGCCGGTACTTTCTCGTAGTAGACGACGGTAAGTCCCTTGTCCTTGGCGTACGATTGGGTGCCATCCGCGACCTCGACCGAGAAGGCATCATTGTCCGCCAGGAGGGCGATCGTCTTAATGGTCGGGTCTTTATCGAGGCAGGCATCGACGATACCGCGTAGGTAGAACTTTGCGGGCGTCATCGGCGAGAAAACATAGCGGAAGCCGCGATTGAAGATCGCCTCAGCCGCGCCGTTCGCCTCGACCATCGGCATCTTGTACTTCTCGGTGATCGCGCTGGCGGAGAGCGTCTGACTCGTCCCGTACGGGCCGAGGACGAAGTTTACCTTATCGTCCGTGATGAGTTTTTCGGTCAGTTTGGCGCTCGTGTCCGGGCTCGATTCGTCGTCGTAAACTTTGACATCGACCAGGTACCGCTGCGTACCCACCATCAGGCCGCCCGCGTCGTTGACGGTCTTCTTCCAGAAATTGTAGCCGTCCTGCGTCAGCTTGCCCTCGTTGGAGTTCGCGCCGGTCAGTGACACCGCCGCGCCGAAGCGGAGCGTCCCGGCGACCGGGCCACTTGGCGCGACCGCGCTCGCCGCCGAGGCGGTGCTGCTCGTTGTCACCGACGCGGCGGGAGCGGTCTTGGCCGCGGTTCCCGCAGTCGCGTTGGATGCCGTGGTTGCGGCGGGCGCCGCCGTGCCACTCGTCGCCGCGACGGTGGCGGGTGCGCTTGCCGCTGCCTTCGTCGGCGCGGTGGTCGCACTCGGTGTGGATGTCGCGTTGCTACCGCCGCAGGCGGCGAGGATAGCCGCTGCCGCGCTCCCGGCCATCCCGCCGAGAAGGGTTCGCCGCGAAAGCTGCTGGCCCATCGATGTCATCAGGGTGTCCTCCTCGTTGTGCCACATTGCACATCGGCTGCTCCGCTCGTCCGCGAGCGTGCGCACTCCTCATCCCTCAGGCGCATAGTGTAGCACAACAGAGCACGGTCCGCCGACGCTGCTCCATCGGCCGTCGTGGGCGGCGGGACGTGGCACGGCGGGTGGAAATCGGCTACACTACGGATGGTGAACGTGCGGCGCACGTTCCTTTGCATGTTCTGGAAAGTGTCTGCCACGGCACCAGTGAGGCGAAACGCATGTTCAAGTTTCTCGGCAAGATATTCGACAACAACGAGAAGGCAATTCGCACCTACCAGCCGCGCGTCGCCGCGAATTAACGCCCTCGAAGACGACATGAAGGCGAAGAGCGACGCCGAACTGCGCGGCGTGACGAACGAACTCATCGCCCGCCTCGAAGAGGGCGAAACGCTCGAAGACATCCTCCCGGAGGCGTTCGCCGCCGTCCGAGAGGCGTCGCGGCGCGTCAACAATATGCGGCACTTCGATGTGCAGCTGATCGGCGGCATGGTCCTGCACGAGGGCAAAATCGCCGAGATGAAGACGGGCGAAGGCAAGACGCTCGTCGCGACGCTTGCCGCTTTACCTCAACGCGCTCACCGGCGAGGGCTGCCACCTGGTGACGGTCAATGACTATCTCGCCAAGCTGCACGCGCGCTGGATGGGCGCGATGTACCACTTCCTCGGCCTCTCCGTCGGCGTCATCCAGCACGAGAGCGCCTTCCTCTACGACCCCGAGTACGAGATCGAGGACGAGAGCTACAACCACCTCCGGCCCGTGCCGCGCACGGAGGCGTACGCGGCCGACATCACCTACGGCACGAACAACGAGTTCGGCTTCGATTACCTGCGCGACAACATGGTCTTCGCGCCGGATGCAGATGGTCGCAGCGCCCGCTCGTCTATGCCATCGTGGACGAGGTGGACAACATCCTCATCGACGAGGCGCGCACGCCGCTGATTATCTCCGGCGACGCGCAGGAGGCGACCGACCACTACGACCAGTTCGCGAAGATCGCCCGCACGCTGAAGCGGGAGCGCGACTACACCGTCGACGAGAAGACGCGCTCGGTCAGCCTGACGGAAGAGGGGATTGACCGCGTCGAGGAGCAGGCGGGCATCCCCGAAGGTTCGAGCATCTACGACGAGCGGTACGCCGACCTGACGCACTACATGGAGAATGCCCTCAAGGCGCAGGTCGTCTACCAGCGCGACAAGGATTACATCGTCCGCGACGGCGAGGTGATCATCGTCGACGAGTTCACCGGGCCGGCTGATGGATGGCCGCCGCTACAGCGAGGGGTTGCATCAGGCGATCGAGGCGAAGGAGGGCGTGCATGTCAAGCGGGAGAACCGCACGCTCGCGACGATCACCTTCCAGAACTACTTCCGCATGTACGAGAAACTGGCCGGCATGACCGGCACCGCGGCGACCGAGGCGGAAGAGCTCTTCAAGATCTACAAACTCGAAGTCGTCACGATCCCGACGAACAAGCCGATGATCCGCGAGGACTCGGCCGACTACGTCTTCAAGACCGAAGATGGCGAAGTTCAATGCCGTCGCGGACGAGATCGAGGAGCGGCAGGAGAAGGGCCAGCCGGTCCTCGTCGGCACCGTCTCGGTCGAGAAGAGCGAGTACCTCAGCGAACTGCTCACGCGGCGGGGCATCCCGCACACGTGTCCTGAACGCCAAGTACCACGAGCGCGAGGCGGAGATCATCGTGGACGCGGGCGAGAAGGGCGCGGTGACGATCGCCACGAACATGGCCGGCCGCGGCACCGACATCAAGCTCGGCGAGGGCGTGCGCGAGCTCGGCGGCCTGCACATCATCGGCACGGAGCGGCACGAGGCGCGCCGGATCGACAACCAGTTGCGCGGCCGTGCCGGTCGGCAGGGCGATCCCGGTTCGTCGCGCTTCTACGTCTCGCTCGAAGACGACCTGATGCGCCGTTTCGGCTCCGAGCGCATCGCGGGGATGATGGACAAACTCGGCGTGGACGACGAGACGCCGATTGAGTCCGGCCTGATCTCCCGCTCGATCGAGAGCGCGCAGACGAAGGTCGAGGGGTACAACTTCGATCTCCGCAAGCACGTCGTGGAATACGACGATGTCGTCAACAAGCAGCGCGAGAAGATCTACGAGGATCGCGCCAGGATCGTCGCAGGGCGAGAACATGAAGGAGGCCGTCCTCGACGCGCTGCAAAGCGAGATCGAGGATGCGGTCGATACGCACAATGGCGCGAATGAGCAGGATTACGACGTTGAGGGGTTGCTGAAGGCGCTCTCCGGCATCTTTCCCGCTGCCGCCCGACTTCGAGCCGGACACGCGCGACATCAATGGGCTGAAGGAAGACCTCGTCGCGCTGATGGAAGAGGCATACGAGGCGAAGGAAGCCGAACTCGGCAGCGAGAACATGCGCCAATTGGAACGGCTGGTGATGCTCCGCATCATCGACACGCTCTGGGTGGAGTACCTGACCGCGATCGAGGATTTGCGCGTCGGCATCGGCTTGCAGGCATATGGCCAGCGCGATCCGCTCGTCTCCTTCAAGACCGAAGGCTACCGGATGTTCCAGCAGCTGCAGCACAACATCATGCACGACATCGCGCACACGATCTTCCAGGTCACGCTCGTTCAGCAGCTGCCCGCGAGACGAATGTCTTCGCGAACGCGACGACGAACCGCGAGGAAGAAGAGAGCAGCGGCCCAAGCGCAAGCGGGCGAAAGCGAGCGGCGAACGGCGGCAAGGTTGGCCGCAATGCGCCCTGCCCGCACGGCACCGGGCGCAAGGTCAAGGTCTGCTGCGGCGCCTGCGGCCTCGCCAATGGCTGCGATGGGCGGGGCGTCACGAAGTTCGGCATGAGCGGCAGCAAGAGCCCCGCGAATCGTGAACGTGCCGCGACATCGGGAGACTGATGCGAGGTGGCGGCGGGATTAATTCCGCCGTCACCGGCAGACTACTCGGGCGTTCCGCGTCAAAATTCGGGGTCGTAGCCGCGAAAATCGTGGATGATGTCCCCGACCTGCTCGGCGAAACGGCCGAACGAGGCGCGGCGGGCGGCGCTCAGGTAGCCGAAAACGACCACAATCAGGAGGAGCACCCACCAGAGTCCGCCGCCCCGGCGCGGTGTGGGGGCAGGCTCCTTCCACGCGCCGGCCTCTTCGATGGCGCTGGCAATCTCGTTTGTGTCAAACGAATCGGTGGTCAGATTGTCCACATCGTCCATCCGATTACTCCTGCGTGACGGGCAGCGGCAATGCGCCCAGGTGCGCGGCGAGCGCCTGCCGCTCCGCGCCTGTGAGTGAGCCGAGCAGATCGGTGAGGATGCGGTTGGTCAGGTCGCGTCGTTCGTCCGGCGTCATCAGCTCAATCGCCTGCGCCGCGACCTCGTGGATCGCTTCGACGCGCTCCTCGGGCGACATATTGCCGATCACCGTGTCCACGACGCTGCGCAGCAACCCCATGCGATTCCCGCTCCTGATGCACGATAATTCGCGGCGCCAAGCCGCGACGCGGTCGAGAGTATACCATAGCGCGCGGCTACGCTTGTTTGGCGGCATGCGGCGTGCGAGACTGCGCCGATGGTTGACCGGTATGGGACAAAAGGACTGCCGATGTCACGGGTATTGATCGTCACGGACATTCATGGCAATCAGGATGCGCTCGATGCGGTAATCGCGGACGCAGGCGCCGCCGATCGGATCTGGTGCCTCGGCGACATCGTCGGCTACGGCCCGGAGCCGGGCGCCTGCCTCGCCTGGGTGCGCGATCATTGCGAGATCGTCCTCTCCGGCAATCACGACTACGCCGTCTTCGATCCCGCCGTTGTCGAGCGATTTCAATCCCGAATGCGGCAGCTGCGGCGGACGTGGACCCGCGCGCAACTCTCGGCCGACGAAGTGCAGTATCTGCGCTCGCTGCCGTCGCTCGTTCGAGGTGGAAGGCGTGACGCTCGCCCACGCCAGCCCGGCCGACCCGATCTGGACGTACATCCTCTCGGTGGTCGATGCACGCGAGGCATTTGCGTCGTTCACGGCGGCCGTGCTGTTTCGTCGGTCACACGCATGTCGCGGCGTGCTACGTGCAGGACCGCGATCGACCGCGGCGACTGCCCGGTGACGAACGACGTGCCGTTCGCGCTCGGCGGCGCACGCTCCATCATCAACCCCGGCAGCGTCGGCCAGCCGCGCGATCGCGACCCGCGTGCCGCGTATCTGTGGTACGACCCGGATGCGGGCACCGTGACGTGGAAGCGTGTACCGTACGCGATCGAGGCGACGCAGGAGAAGATACACGCCGCCGGGTTGCCGGAGCGGCTCGCGAGCCCGTCTCGCGCTCGGGCAGTGAGATTGCCGCTGGGCGAACGCGGGACATATACTCTGCCGAGGCTTGGCGTCTGACATCATCGAGAGGAGTACGAGCGCGTGCCGCAGTCAGTCCAGATCCGCCTGCACCGGCAACTCGTCGTCGCCGTCAACGGCGGCGCGGTCGACCCGATCATCCTCGACCTCGCCGCGACGATCAGCAAGCGGGATCGCACGCAGGTCGCGGTCGTCTATGTCGTCGAGGTCGGGCAGCAGTTGCCGGTGGATGCGGACTTGCCCGAGGAACTGGAACGCGGCGAGCGCGTGCTTGATCGCGGCGGAGACGACCGCGCGGGAACGCGGCTTGCGCGCGACGTACGATGTGCTGCAGGCGCGATCGGTCGGCGCGGCGATCGTGGACGAGGCCGTGCAGCGCGGCGCGGACTTGATCGTCCTCGGCGCGGAGTTGCGCGAAAAGTTCGGCGAGCCGACCTATGGCTCAACCGTGCCGTATGTGATGATGCACGCGATGTGCGAGGTCTGGGTCTGCCGCGTGCCGCTGAGCGCGCGGCCGACTGGCGCGTTAGCGCCGCGCGCGAGGAAGGGAGCGGGAAGCGCCGATGCAGGATTCACGGAACGGGAGCGACAGCGGCGAGACAGATATCGTCATCCTCGGCTGCGGTCGCGTCGGGTCGCGCCTCGCGGCGATGATGGAGAGCGAAGGATACGATGTGACGGTGATCGATACGGATAGCTACGCTTTCCGCCGCCTGCCGGAGTCGTTTCACGGCCGCACGGTCCTCGGCACGGGGATCGACGAAGATGTGCTGCGCCGCGCGGGGATCGAGGAGCGCGCGGACATTTATCGCGGTGACGAATCACGACAACCCGAATATTATGGCGGCGCAGATCGCGCAGACAGGTCTTCCGGGTGCCGGAGGTCCTCGCGCGCGTCTACGATGTTGAGCGCGCGAAGACCTACGCGAACCTCGGTCTCAAGACGATCTGCCCGACGGCGACGATAGCCCGGATGTTCCGCGAGCAGGTGACCCTCGGGGCCGACGAGCCGGCGCCACCGTCGTCGAGCGAGCATAAGGGAGCGCGGTCGTGTACATCGTAGTGGTCGGTGGCGGCAAAGTCGGCTATTACCTGACGAAGACCCTCGTCAACGAGGGGTACGAAGTCTTGCTGATCGAGAAGGACGCGAGTAAAGTCCAGGACGTGGAGCGAGCGCTTCGGCGCGGTCGTCCTCCATGGTGACGGCTGCGAGGTGGCGGTCCTGGAGAAGGCGGGCGTCGCGCGCGCGGATGTGCTGATCGCGACGACCGGCGACGATGAGGACAATCTCGTCATCGCGCAACTCGGGCAGCATCTCTTCAATGTCCCGAAGGTGATCGCGCGCGATCAATAACCCGAAGAATGAAGAGATCTTCCGCCGCCTCGGCGTGCACATTCACCGTCAGTCAGACGAATATCATCCTCAATCGGATCGAGGAGGAGATTCCGAACCGACCGCTCATCCACCTCAGCACGCTGCGGCATGCGGACCTCGCCATTGTCGAGGTTGATATCGAGCGCGATGCCCCGGTCGTTGGGCAGGAAATTCGCGCCGTGCGCTTCCCGCCGGACACAATTGTCGCTGCGATTGTGCGCGAGAACAGCCTCGTCATGCCACGCGGCGAGACACGATTCAGCCCCGGTGACCGCATCATCGCGCTCACCCGCCGCGCGCACGAAACCGCGCTGCGCGATGCCCTGGCGGGAGACGCCACGCAGTAACGAATCGGAGGCGGCGGGCTCTTGCCTGCCGTGATTCCGGTGGTAACAGGCTTTCCAGCCTGCAGCTCTTTCGGGAGGAGGCCGAGACCCGCCGCTCCGAAAAAGCCTGCCACGCTATGGGAAAATGCCGAGCGACTGCGTTGCTTCGACGACGCGCTTGACGGCGAGGACGAGCGCGGCCGTGCGCAGACTGATACCGTGCGTCCTGTGCGATCTCGTAGAGTTCGTTGAAGGCGCGCACCATGAAGACATGAAGGCGGCTATTGACCTCGCTCTCGGACCACGCGAATGCCTGCAACGCCTGCACCCACTCGAAGTACGAGACGATCACGCCGCCCGCGTTCGCGTAAATATCGGGCACGACGGTGATGCCGCGATCGCGCATGATCGCGTCCGCTTCGGGCGTCGTCGGGCCGTTCGCCCCTTCGGCGATCAGCCGCGCTGTGATCTTGTCGGCGTTCTCCTCGGTGATTTGCTTCTCCAGGGCGGCGGGCACGAGGATGTCGCACGGCAGCGTCAGCAGCTCCGCGTTCGTCACCGGCTCCGACTCCGGGAAGTCCGTCAGCCGGCCATTCTGCGCCGACGTACTGCGTCACCGCGGCCATATCGAGCCCGCTCGGCGTTGTAGATGCCGCCGTAGACATCGGAGACGCCGACGACCATCAGCGCCGGCGGCGGCGGCCAGCCGGGCCGCGACGGAGCCGACGTTGCCGAAGCCCTGGACGACGACCTTCGCCCCTTCCAGCGGCGTCCCCGTCCGCCGGCACGCCTCCTGGATCGCGAAGACCACCCCCCGCCCCGTCGCCTCGTTGCGTCCGACCGATCCCCCCACGTTCACCGGCTTGCCCGTCACCACCCCCGGCACGCTGTGCCCCGCGTTCATCGAGTAGGTGTCCAGGATCCACGCCATGATCTGCGGCGTCGTGTTCACGTCCGGCGCCGGGATGTCCCGGTCCGGCCCGATCAGCACGCTGATCTCGGCGGCGAAGCGGCGGGTCATCCGCTCCAGCTCGCCGAGGGAGAGCTGCTTGGGGTCGACGGTGATGCCCCCCTTGGCGCCGCCGTAGGGGATGTTGACGACGGCACACTTCCAGGTCATCCACATCGAGAGGGCCTTGACCTCGTCGAGGGAGACGTTCTGGTGGTAGCGCAGGCCGCCCTTGGCGGGGCCGCGGGCGATGTTGTGCTGGACGCGGTAGCCGGTGAAGACGTCGATGGAGCCGTCGTCCATCTTGACGGGGAAGTTGACGGCGAGTTCGCGTTTGCAGTGGGCGAGGATGGCGCGCCAGCCGGCGATCGAGGTCGAGGATGTCGGCGGCGAGATGGAACTGCTCGACGGCGATGTCGTAGAGGCTCGCTCTCGGCTCACCGATCGAGGACTGGACGGCGTCGCTGGCGGGCGGGCGATGGACGGTGGTAGTGCTGACCATACTGAGTTGGTTTCCTCCCGGTAGTGCGGCAATGTATCTTAAGGTGACGCAGAATGAGGGCCACGAGCCGTCATTCGTGCGGTCACCGGCATTGCACATGCGGACGTTGAAAGGCGGCGGATGCACTGCGCACGTGCATCCGACCGCCTCGCACCGATTACGGGAAGATGCCGAGCGTCTGCGTCGCATCGACAACGCGCTTGACGGCGAGGACGAGCGCGGCCGTGCGCATGTTGACCTTGTGCTGCTGCGCGATCTCGTAGACATCGTTGAAGGCGCGCACCATGATCGTCTGGAGGCGGCTGTTCACTTCGTCTTCGGTCCACGCGAATGCCTGCAACGCCTGCACCCACTCGAAGTAGGAGACGGTGACGCCGCCCGCATTCGCGAAGATGTCCGGCAGCACGACGACGCCCTTATCGAAGAAGATGGCGTCGGCCTCCGGGGTCGTCGGGCCATTGGCCGCCTCGGCGATCAGCTTCGCGCGTGATCTTGATCGGCGTTGGCCTCGGTGATTTGCTTCTCCAGTGCGGCGGGGACGAGGATGTCGCACGGCAGCGTCAGCAGTTCCGCATTGGTCACCGCGTCCGACGCCGGGGAAGTCCGTCAGCCGCCCGTTCTGATCCTTATAGGCGATGGCGGCGGCGATATCGAGCCCCTTGTCGTTGTAGATGCCGCCCCGCGAGTCGGAGATGCCGACGACGCTGTGCGCCCGTGATGCGCGAGCAGCCGCGCCGCAATCGAACCTGCGTTGCCGAAGCCCTGCACGACGACGCTTCGCCCCTTCCAGCGGCGTCCCCGTCCGCCGGCATCGCCTCCTGGATCGCGAACACCACCCCGCGCCCCGTCGCCTCGTTGCGCCCGACCGATCCCCCCACGTTCACCGGCTTGCCCGTCACCACCCCCGGTACCGCAGTGCCCCGCGTTCATCGAGTAGGTGTCCAGTATCCACGCCATGATCTGCGGCGTCGTGTTCACGTCCGGCGCCGGGATGTCCCGGTCCGGTCCGATCAGCACGCTGATCTCCGCCGCGAACCGCCGGGTCATCCGCTCCAGCTCACCGAGGGAGAGTTGCTTGGGGTCGACGGTGATGCCGCCCTTGGCGCCACCGAAGGGGATGTTGACGACGGCACACTTCCAGGTCATCCACATCGAGAGGGCTTTGACCTCATCGAGGGAGACGTTCTGGTGGTAGCGCAGACCGCCCTTGGCGGGACCACGCGCGATGTTGTGCTGGACGCGATAGCCGGTGTAGACGTCGATGGAGCCGTCGTCCATCTTGACGGGGAAGTTGACGGCGAGTTCGCGTTTGCAGTGAGCGAGGATGGCGCGCCAGCCGTGATCGAGGTTGAGGATGTCGGCGGCGAGATGGAACTGTTCGACGGCGATGTCGTAGAGGCTGCGATCCGGTTCGCCGATCGAGGATTGCACCGTGCCGTTGGTCGAAACGGCGGCCGGTGCGACAGTGGTGACTGACCATGCTGAGGGTTTCCCTCCCGATGGTGCGTGCAACGACTCCCCCCGATAGTCACGCTCCGAACCTACCGAGGCCCGGCGTCCCTTCTCTCGCCGGGGCTGGCCCAAAAAATAAACCGGAAGGTCCTATCACTTCCGGTCTATTCCACGTTATTCAGGTCGCCGCGAGACGCTGTATAAGTATCTCACGGACGACCTGATTATTCGCGGTGCCTTTACTCAGCCTCATCACCGCGCCAATGAGTCGCATTGAGCGCGTTTGGCTTCTTTCGATAGTCCGCGACCGCTTTCGGATTTGCGGCAATCGCTCGCTCGACAATACGCCACGGATAGCGCTTGATCGTTCTGTTGCGCGAGTCCGCGCTCGTCGACGATCGCTCGCGCGCTCAGCCTCGTCTCCACCATTGCCACGAAGACCTCTTTCGCAGTGACGCGCGAGATGACGCCTGCGCTCGATCAGAGTCGATGAGATCGCGCACGGCTGGCGGCGTCGGGCGCATCGGCAAGCGACAGGTCGCGCTCATTCCGTAGCGTGAACCAATCGTTCGTGATGAGCGCCGCGGCGAGTCGGACGCGCTCGCGATCCGTCGCGCCGTCGAGCATCGCCTCAAAGTAGTCGCCGATCTCGCGGCGACTCGCTGAGCGCCGACGGCGTCGCTGACGTTCAAGCCGAAGACGCGTGCATGTAGCGATGGCGGCGCGCGTCGGGCAGTTCGGGAAGCGATGCCTGCGCCTCCGCGATGAATGCCTCGGAGAGGACGAGCGTCGGCAGGTCCGGCTCCGGGAAGTAGCGGTAATCGTCCGCGTATTCCTTCGTCCGTTGTGGCAGCGTGACGCCGCGATCCTCGGACCAGCCGCGTGTCTCCTGGATCAGCGTGCCGCCCGCGCGGAGCACGTCGGCCTGCCGCTGCACTTCGTACTGAAGCGCCCGATAGACGCCACGGAAGGAGTTGACGTTCTTGATCTCGACCTTCGCGCCGAACTCGGTCGCGCCATGCGGGCGCAGGGAGACATTCGCGTCGCATCGCAGCGCGCCCTCCTCCATGTTGCCGGTCGATGCGCCGATGTAGCGCAGCAGATCGCGCAGCGTTTCGAGGTAGTGCCGCGCTTCCTCGGGCGAGCGCATATCCGGCTCGCTGACGATTTCCAGGAGCGGCACGCCCGCGCGGTTGAGGTCCACGAGCGAATAGCCGCGAGCCGTCGCGCGTGCGTGCGATGCAGCGAGCGGCCGGTATCTTCCTCCATGTGGACGCGCGTAATGCCGATGCGCTTCTCGCCCTCGGCCGTGACGACGATCGACATAGCCGCCGCGGCTGACGCGGCAGATCGTACTGCGAGATCTGGTACCCCTTCGGCAGGTCGGGATAGGTGTAGTTCTTGCGGTCGAACTTGCTCTCCCGCTGGATGTCGCCATGAAGTGCGAGGGCGACGCGTACCGCCTGCCGCACCGCCTCGCGGTTGATGACCGGCAGGACACCGGGCATCCCCATGCAGACGGGGCAGACATGCGTGTTCGGGCGCGCCGGCGAAGGCGGCGGCGCTGCACCCGCAGAACATCTTGCTGTTGGTGATCAGTTGCGCGTGAATTTCAAGGCCGATGACGATCTCAAATTCGAGGGCTGGTGCAACCGTGGCAGTGACCACAGATGCCTTCTTTCGTCACGTTACCCACTCATGCGGATGGTTGCATATCATGCAATCCAGCATACCACCTCGCGCAGAGCCACTTCAACCGCGCGCGCCTCTCTGGTATCGTACGGCGATGGAGAAGCGTGACGAGCGATTTCGATGTCATCATTGCGGGCGCGTCGTATGCGGGTCTGACGGCCGCGCGGCATCTCGACGCGCACGGCGCGCGCGTGTTGCTGCTCGATGAGCACGCGATCGGCGCGGTGCGCCATTCCGCCTGCGCCGTGCCGACGCGGACGCTCGCCGATGTCGGTGGGCTATCGAGCAGTGTGCAGGAGACCGTCGTGGGGCGTCATCCATACGAAGCTGAATACCGTGCGCTATCGCTCGCCGGAGCCGTGGACGATCTTCGATCATCGCGCCGTCTGCGAAGCCCTCCGCGCGCAGGCGCCGCGTGTGCCATTCATCCAGGCGCGCGTCTCGAAATTCGACGGCCACGACACTGACGACGGATAAAGGTGCGTTCACGGCGCGCTACTTCCTCGACGCGACGGGCTGGCGTGCGGCGCTCGCCTCCGCGATGCAGCCGGATTTCGTTGATCGGGGCCGGTTGACGGTCGGCATGGAAGTGACGGTGCCGCACCGCACCGACGCGATGCATTTCTATGTCAATCGGGAGATCGTCCGCTGGGGGTATGGCTGGATCTTTCCCTGCGGCGACGAAGCCGGCGTCGGGCTCGGCGCGTTCGATAACTCCGAAGGGGCTGCCGGATCTGCTGCGCGCCTTCCTCCGCCGCCTCGATATGCCGGACGATCTGCGGAGCAGTCGAGCGCACCGGTGGTCTGCTTGCCGTGGCAGCAACGCCCGGCCGTGCTTGACAATCTCTGGCTGCTCGGCGATGCGGCGGGCCATTGTCTGCCGCTTACCGGCGAGGGGATCCGCTTCGCCTTTCAGGACGGCGACGCTGGCGGGGCGACTGCTTGATGCGTGTTCTCACGGGTGCGCTGACATGGGATGCGGCAAGCGCGATCTATGCGGCGACGGTCGCGCGGCACCGCGCAGCGGGTCGGGACATTTACGCGCTTTCAGCATTTCGTGCGCCATGTGCCGAACGCCGCCTTCGCGCCGATGGCCTGGGTCGCTCGCGCGGCGCGCCGTCCGCTCGTGGGGCCTGACGCGCTACATGGCGTGGGAGCACGCGCCCGCCGCCGTGCTGCCGTGAATGCCGTCGATCCGCCTGCCACGCCAGCGCGCGTCACGATCGTCATCCCCACCTACAATGGCTGCACGCTACCTGATCCCGTGCCTCGAATCGTTGCGCCGCCAGACGTTCACCGCGTTTCGGGTCGTGGTGGTGGACGACGGGAGCACGGACGGCACGGTGGCGATGCTGCGTCGCGACTTCCCGACCGTCGGGGTCGTCCGCTTCGCGCGCAATGGCGGGCTGGCGCGCGCGCAGAACGCGGGTATCGCCGCAGCCGAGAGCGAATACGTCGCCGTCCTCAATAACGATACCGAAGCGGAGCCGACCTGGCTCGAACGGCTCGTTGCCGCGGCGGACGCCCATCCCGGCGCGTGGGCGGTTGCCGGCAAGCTGCGGCTGTGGGATCGGCGCGACGTTCTCCACGCGGCGGGCGACGGATTCGGGGTCGATGGCGTGCCGCGCAATCTCGGCGTCTGGGAGCGCGATGACGGTCGTGGGACGACGGACGGTGGATCTGGGGCCCGCAGGGCGGTGCGGCGCTCTTCCGGCGGGCGGCACTCATGGCGCTATCCGGGCCGGGCATCGGTGCGCCGTACGATGAGTCATTCTTCATGTACTGCGAAGATGTTGATCTCAACTGGCGCGCGCGGCTGGCCGGTTATCGCCACCGCTTTCGCGCCTGATGCCATCGTCTATCACCACCTCAGCGCGACGGCGGGCGGGCCGCTCGCGTCGTACTACATCGGGCGGAACATGCTCGCGGTGCTCGTCAAGGATGTCCCGATCGCCACTGATCCGGCGGTACTGGCGGCGGATGCTCTCCGCCCAATGTGCGCTTCCTGTGCGAGAGTGCTCGCCATTTCCGCGAGCCGGCGGCGCGTGCGCGACTGCGCGGACAGTGCGGCGATTGTGCCGATGCTTCCCATGCTCCTGCGTCAGCGACGTGCCGTTCAGCGCCCGGCGAACGCGGACACTGCCGCGCTGGATCGCCTGCTCTATGCGCCGGAACGCGAGTATGCGAGAATCGGCGGATACGCGGCGTGGGCTACCGTCGCGGCGAGGGGCGGCAATCGGGAGGGCAGTGACGCGGGATGGGGTCGGATGATGAACAGGCGTCGGACGCGGCACGTCCCCCTACCTGAGCATCGTCATTCCGGCCTATAACGAGGCGGCGCGCCTGCCCGAGACGCTCCGCACGATGTGCCGCCTATCTCGCCGGGAAGCCGTATCGCGTCCGAAATCATCGTCGTCGACGATGGCAGCGCCGACGCGACAGCGGGGCTTGCGCGCGGCAGCGATTGACCCCGCACAAGGGCGCGTGCTGACGGAGCCGCACCGGGGAAAAGGGCGCGAGCGTCCGGGCGGGGATGCTTGCCGCAACCGGCGAGCGCGTGCTCTTCACCGATGCCGACCTCGCGGTGCCGATCGAGGAGAGCGGACGCGATGCTGGCGGCGCTCGATGCAGGGTACGGCGTCGTCATCGGTTCCCGCGAGGGTGAGGGCGCATCCCGCGAGGGCGAACCGGCATTCCGCCATATCATGGGGCGCGTCTTCAACCGCCTCGTCCGGCTGATCGCCGTGCCCGGCATCAACGACACGCAATGCGGCTTCAAGCTCTTCCGGGCGGACGCCGTGGCCGCGATCGTGCCGCGCCTGCGCTTGTACGGCGCGGATGCGCCGGTCAGTGCGCGGCGCGCGGGTGACGGGGTTCGATGTCGAAGTGCTGGTGATCGCGCGGCGGCAGGGGTTCCGTATCCACGAGGCGCCGGTGCGCTGGCGGTACGGCACGCAGAGCAAAGTCCGCCCGGTCGCCGATACATTCTGGAACTTGCGCGATGTGCTGCGCGTGCGGCTCAATGACTGGCGAGGGTATTATCGGTGACAGTGACAGACTGCAACGTCCGAGAGCGGCAAGGAAAATATCCTCGTCTGCGTCGCATGGCCGTACGCGAGCGGTGCGCGTCACCTCGGCCACATGTCCACCTATATCCCCGGCGATGTCTTCGCGCGGTACCACCGCATGAAGGGCAACAACGTCCTGATGGTCTCCGGCTCGGATGAGCACGGCACGCCGGTCACGCTCGTCGCGGACCGGGAAGGGAAGACGCCCGAGGAAGTCGCCCGCTATTATCACGGCGTCATCAAAGACGGCTTCGACCGGATGGGGATGATCTGGGAGCTGCTACACCGAGACGCACACGGAGAATCACATCCGGGTCACACAGTCGCGTCTTCAGCAGCCTGCTGAATGCGGGCTATCTCTTCACCGAGACGACCGATCAGATGTTCGATCCGGTCGCGGGACGCTTCCTGCCGGACCGCTACGTCGAGGGGACCTGCCCGATCTGCGGCTATGCGGACGCGCGCGGCGACCAGTGCGACAACTGCGGCAACACGCTCGACCCGACCGACCTGATCAACCCGCGCTCGAAACTGACGCAGGCGACGCCGGAACTGCGCCAGACGGAGCATTTCTTCTTCGATCTGCCCCAGTTCTCGGAGCGGCTGCTCGCCTGGACTCGAAACGCACGACGACTGGCGCCCGAACGTGCTCCGGTTCACGGAGAATTGGGTGCGCGAGGGATTGAAGCCGCGCGCGATCACCCGCGATCTCGACTGGGGCGTGCCGATCCCCGTGCCCGGATTCGAGGAGAAGCGCATCTACGTCTGGTTCGACGCCGTGATCGGCTACCTGAGCGCGAGCATCGAGTGGGCCGAGAGCGCAGGGCACACCCGAGGCGTGGCGGCAGTGGTGGGCGCTCGACAAGGAAGGGAACGCGCCGAGCAAGGCGTACTACTTCATCGGCAAGGACAATGTCCCGTTCCACACGATCATCTGGCCGGCGATCCTGATGGGCGTCGGCGGACTGACGTTGCCCTACGATGTCCCGGCCGTCGAATACATGCTGCTGAACGACCAGAAGATCAGCACCAGCCGCGGCATCGTCATCACGCTGCCCGATTACCTGAGCCGCTACGACCCCGACCCGTTGCGCTACTTCGTCATCGCCAGCGCGCCTGAAACGCGCGACACCAGCTTCACATGGGGCGAGTTCTTCCGGCGCAATAACGATGAGTTGGTCGCGACCTACGGCAACCTCGTCAATCGCGTCCTCTCGCTCACGCAGCGTTTCTGCAACGGCGCGGTGCCGGAGCACGGCGCCGCTCACCGATGAGGACACGGCGATGCTCGATCGCGCGCCGCGCGGCGTTTGCGGTCGATCGGCGAGGCAATCGAGGGCGTCCACCTGAAGGACGGCATCAATGCGGCAATGGCCGTTGCCGCCGAGTTCAATCGCTATCTCGAACGGAAGAAGCCGTGGGAGACGGGCAAGACCGACCCCGAGCGCACGCGGACGACCTTGTACGTCGCGTTGCAGGGGATCAACGCGCTCCGCGTCCTCACCGCGCCCTTCTTGCCCTTCTCGGCGCAGCAGGTGCATCACCTCCTCGGCTACGAGGGCGGCGACCCGAACGGCGCGAACGGCGGTGTCGCCGACGCCCGGTGGGAATACAGCGAATTGGCGCCCGGACGCGCGCTGCCGAAGCCGAAACCGCTCTTCAAGAAGCTGGACGATGCCCAGTTGGAGGAAGAAATCGAGCGGCTGCGTCAGACCTTCGGCGCGTGATCGCTCCCGCTCAGGCCGGGACGAGCGACGGAGCCCAGAGCATGTCGCGGATCAGGTGAGCGGTCGCGGTCTGGGCGCAAAGCACCGGGAGATGGGCGCGCTCGGCAAAATACGCCTTCGCCGCAGGGTCAAAGCCCATACAGTCCAGCACGATCGCCCGCACGCCGGCGGAGACGAATCGCTCGATGAGCGCGTCCCATGCCGTCGGCGGATGGTAGGGCGAGGCAGTCGCCAATGTCAGGTCGTAGCCGTGCCATTTCAGGCGCATCATCCCTTCCTGCCCCGCGTCCGGCATGACGACGCCGAGCCTGCCGGACGCCTGGATGGCGCGCATGAAGCCATCCAGCACCCGATCCGGCTCGATCAGCGGCACGGGCGCGGTCAGCCCCTCGAAGTGTCCGGTACAGAGGACGACGACGACCGTCGCGCCGTCAGTGGCGACAGTAGTGATCGCCCGTTGGAGGAGCGGCGTAATCGCGGCCTTGCCGACGCGCACCTCTACGCCATTAGCGAGAGTGACGAGCGGGATGTCTCGCTCATCCGGCGTGAGACGGCGAATCTCACCCGGCGAAAGACCGTCGAGGGCGCCCGCTTCGACAATCCGCGCGTCAGCGCCGATCATCGCCGCGTACGTTCCGCGAATGTCCGGCCGGGGGCTTTGGCCGATTGTGACGAGACCGAGTGTCGCCGTTGCCACGTCGCGCTCCTTTCCTGCCCGCGCATCATACCGCACCGATGTATCTTCCGCTGCCGCCGTGCTACACTCGGCGCGTGCGTGGCGTGACCAAGGGGGGTGAGATGCAGGCCGACCATGCGACTCAGAAAACGATGACGGAATCCGCCGCGCGGTCGCGCGTTTTCAGTGGCGCGCGCCCGACCGGTCGCCAGCATATCGGCAACTACCTCGGCGCGATCCAGAACTACGTCGCCTTGCAGGGCGAGGCCGAATGTTTCTTCTGCATCGTGGATTATCACGCATTGACGACGCTCGAACAGACCGAGAAGATCGCCCGGAACAGCCGGGACATGGTGCTCGACTGGCTGGCCGCCGGTATCGACCCGTCGCGCTCGGTCGTGTTCGCGCAATCCGATGTGCCGGAGATCACCGAGCTGCACATGCTCCTCTCGATGATCGTGCCGCTCTCATGGCTGATGCGCGCCCCCGACGTTCAAGGAGCAGTCTGAGGAGCACCCGGACAATGTCAACTACGGCTTGCTCGGCTACCCCGTCCTGATGGCGAGCGACATCCTGCTCTATAAGGCATCCACGGTGCCGGTCGGCGAGGATCAATTGCCGCATCTCGAACTGGCGCGGGAGATCGCCCGCCGGTTCAATCACCGTTTCGGTGAGACCTTCCCGGTTCCGCAGGCGCGCCTGACGGAATTTCCCCGCGTGATGGGGATCGACGGCACGCACAAGATGTCCAAGTCGCTCGATAATCACATCGAACTGGCCGACACGCCGGAGGACTTGCGCACCCGTGTCCTCAGCATGGTCACCGACCCGCAACGCCGCTATCGCACCGACCCGGGGCGGCCGGAAGTCTGCAATGTCTATACCCTGCACACGTATTACTCCACGCCCGACGAGCAGGCAGACGTGTACCACCGATGCACCAATGCCCTGCAGGGATGTGTGGAGTGCAAGGAATGGCTCTCGCGGAATCTCGACGCCGCGCTGGCGCCCTTCCGCGAGCGACGCGAAGCATTTGCGACGGATGCTGACCGCGTGGAGCAGATTCTCGGCGATGGCGCCGCGCGCGCGCGCGCCGTCGCGGCAGAGACGCTCCGCGAGGTACGCGAGCGCGCCGGCTTGCGCCCCACGCCGCGCGAACGCCCGTTGCGATGAACAAATACTGAGCCGTGGGAAAGAACCGCCTCCGCCGAGCACTACCTATTTGGTGCGTTGGTGGATGAGCGCCGTGACGACGCGGTTTGCGGTCACGTCTACGCCGTGCCGATCGCCGAGCCGGACGACCGCGCCGTTGATGGCATCGACCTCGGTACGCCTGCCCGCGGCGACATCTTCCAGCATCGATGAGCGATCCGCCTTCGTCGCGTCCGCCACCGCGCGGACGAAATCGACCGGATCGCGCGGCGGGGCGGGCACGCCTTCCGACCGCATGACAGTCGATGCCTCGCTGACCAATCGGCGGACGATACCGGCCAGTTCCGCATCGGCGAACAGATCGCCGTTCGGCAGGTTCGTCAACGCCGTCAGGGCGTTGATGCCGACATTGACGATCAATTTTTGCCAGACGTGCTCGTAGATGTGGCGTGTTGTGCGTGTCGCGATTCCCGCATCCGTGAAATGCGAGGCGACTGCCTCCAATTCCGGCGTCCGCTGACCGTCCGGCATGCCGATGATCGTTGGGCCGGTCGAGCGGTGCCGGATCGTGTTCGGCCCGAGTGAAGATGCGCCGTGCGCCGTAACACCAAGGACGACATGAACGCGCTTGCCGAGGACTCGAGTGATCGCATCGTCGTTGCCGATGCCATTTTGCATGGTGAGGACCATCGCGTGCGCGGGCACGCGCCCGGCGAACGGCCTGAGCGCCACGGCCGTAAACGGCGTCTTGACGAAGAGCACGAAGAGGTCGGCGGAGAGCGCCTCGCTGGCGTCCGTCGTGGCCGGCACGCGCACCGAGAGTTTCGCCCCACCTGGCTCCTCGATGACGAGATCGCGCCGTTTGAGCGCAGCGACCTGTTCGGCACGGACATCGACCAGCGTCACCGCGTTTCCGGCGCGATGCAGGAGGCCCCCGAAGAGGCTGCCCATCGCGCCCGCACCGATGATCGTTATCTGCATCCGGGCCGCTGCCTGTTTTGCGCCACGCCGTTCACGCCCATCATGGAGCCTGCGGCACGAGGCGGTATCGGCCCGAGAAACGGTGTGGGGGCGGGCTTTCGCCTGCCACAGTGTGGCAGGCGAAAGCCCGCCCCTACCGAAAAAACTGCGGCATGTACGGATATCAAACGCCGTCCTCGCTCGTGCCGCGTCACTTGGGTATCGATTCGTATTTGGTATAGATCGCGCGTGTGATCGGCGCGGCGTTCGAACTGCCCTCGCCGCCTGCTTCGACCATCACGACGCCGGCGATCTGCGGGCTCTGCGCCGGGAAGTAGGATGCGAACCAGGAGTGCGGGTCTTTCGCTTGCTCGGCGGTGCCTGTCTTGCCCGCAGCCGGTGGGTTGAAGCCGACGAACGCGCTCGTCGCCGTCCCGGTCGGTGTCGTCGTCACCTGGGCGAGGGCCTGCTGCATGGTGGCGATGTTCTGCGGCGACGTCGGTATTTTGCCCTTCTCGATCGGCGGATAATCCTTCACGACCGAGCCGTCCACGCCGAGGATGCGGGAGACGAGGCGCGGCTGCCAGATCGTGCCGCCGTTCGCGATGCTGTTATAGATATTCGCCATCTGTAGGGGCGTGACGAGCAGATACCCCTGGCCGATGGAGAGGTTGATCGCATCGCCGGTGGACCAGCCATCGTTGATGTTGGTCGCGCTTCCACTGCGGGTCCGGGACGACGCCCGGTGATTCACTGACGCCCTGAATGCCGGTCAACTGGCCGAGGCCGAACTGCCGTGCATAGGTCGGGAGAATGTTCGGGTCCGTGTCATCGAGCTTTTTCCCGACGGTATAGAAGACGACGTCGCACGACTGGACGAGACCCTCCTTGTACGTCACGGTATGTCGCGTTGGATTCCAGTCGTGATAGACGTTCCCGGCCAAGATCGAACGAACCGCCGCAGGGCAGCGCCTGGTCGGCGGTGAAGCCGCCCTTTTCGAATCCCGCCGTCATGGTGACGACCTTGAAAATCGATCCGGATGGGTAGGTCGCCTGGGTGGCCCGGTTCAGTTGCGGGCGCTGCTGCTCGTTCGTTAGGTAGGCGAGATCGTCCTTCGACGGGCCAAGCACGAAGACGTTCGGGTCGAAACTCGGGTGGCTCGCCATCGCCAGGACGTTGCCGGTACCCGGTTCCAACATCACCACACTGCCGGTCTTATCGCCCAGCGAATCCTCCGCCGCTTTCTGGATGTCGACGTCGATGGTCGTCGCGACATCGAGCGATTCGGTCTTGGTGCGCGTGGCGATCGTCGAGCGGATCGCGCCCGTGTCGGGGTCGGTCACCGCCAACTTGCCGCCGCGCTTGCCGGCCAGTTGCTCCTCCGCCCACGCCTCGATGCCCGACTGGCCGACGATGTCGCCGGAGCGATACCCCTTCGGGCCAAGCGTCTTCAACTGGTCTGCCGAGATCTCGCCGATGTAGCCGATTGCATGGGCCGCAAGCGTGCCATAGGGATAGGTGCGCGCTTCCTGGGCGCGGACTTCCACTCCCGGTATGGCGTTCAACTGCGCCACCATGTCGTCCGGCGTGCTATTCGGGAGGCTGCGAACCGGCATGAACCAGGTCGGCTGCCCGTCCTGGTACGCCTTCTTGATCGCCGACTGGTCAACTTTGAGAATCGCGCTGAGCCGGCTCAGCAGATCCGGCTCGCTCGCGATCTTGCCCGGTACCACGCCGACCTGCTTGACGAGCCCCTCGACAGCGAGCGGGCGCCCCTTGCGGTCAAGGATGCGGCCTCGGATCGGATCATCGGGGAAGAAGTGGACCCGACCATTGCCGTCGAGTTCGCGGAAGATCAGCGAGGGCGTCCACTCCACGCGCCAGTACGGCCCGTCTTTCGTCAGCGGGATGACATTTTCCTGGTCGATGTTGCCGACGAGCGATGATGTGTAGCTGACTTTGATGCGGAACTGCGTGGTGCCCGGCTCCGGCCCGATTACGCTCGATCTGCATCGCCGTAATGCCGGACTCGGCGAGGATGCCTGATAGCGCTGCTGGAAGGCATCGAGGGCAATCGCGCCCTGCGCGCGCGACGAGATGATGCGGTACATCGTCTGATAGTCGGCGGCGTTCCATGCCTGGACGTACGTATCCGCAGCCGATTGCGGGTCGCTGAGGGCATTCGGGCCGACGGCCACCGTCCCATTCGCGGCGACTACCGACGCATTCGGCGCAGTTGCCGCGGGGGCTCCCGGCACCCCGACCGCTGGTGCGGTGCTATTGCTCGCCACCGCGCTCGCGTTCGTCACGGTCGCCTTGATGCCAGCGACGCCGTCGGTCGAACCGCGATTCGTGATCGACCATGCGAGCCAACCACCGCTGCCGAGAATGGCGAGCACGAGGAGGATGATGAGGAGCTTGGGCCAAATTGGCGGTCGCGTTCGGGAGGAGTAGGGAGAGTAATATCGCACGTCAGTCTCCTCGCCACACTGGCATGTACACATGCGTAGCCGACTGCCGCACACGCCCAAGAATTATTGTAAAGTGTACAAACGCTCGCGGCGTCGGTCAAGGGGAAGATGCATCGCAATTCCGTGGCTGTCAGTTGGCGAAAAGTGTGCTATTGTTCTCTCGGTGAGAATGGGCGGAGGGGACATGACGGCACGGCGCCGGGACGATGCAGCGATTACGGTGACGAGACCAACGCGACCAACGACCGTGCTTCTCGCGTCGACCAGCCCACTCAGCGGGAAGAGCGCCTTCGCCGTTGGTATCGGTCGCGCCCTGCAAGGGCAGGGCTACGCGGTCGGCTATTGCCAGCCGCTCCTCCTCGAACACGACTACGATCAACTCTCCCCCGATCATGTCGCCTTCATCCGCGAGGCATTGCGGCTGCGCGGCGAATCGGATGCGCGCATCGCGCCCGTCCGGTTCTCCGCGGGCGATCTCGCCGAGGGGCTGCGGGACGCGACGCTCAGCGAAACAGACCTCACCGAGCGGATCACAGCGGCCTTCGCGATGCTCGCGTGCGACAAGGACGTCATGCTCGTCGAGGGGCCGGACACTCGGGACGAGGGGAGCGTCGTGGGCCTCACCGCGTGCGATCAGGCACGTCTGCTCGGCGCGCGGGTGCTCGTCGTCGCGCGGGGGCACGAGTCGTCGCTGGTGGACCGTATCGTCGCCTTCCAGCGCGAACTCGGCGATCTCCTGCTCGGGGTCGTCCTCAATGTCGTGCCGCGCGGCAGCCTGTCCTATGTGACGCATACGCTCGTGCCGGCGCTCGAACGGATCGGCGTGGCGGTGTTCGGGGTCGTGCCGGAGGATCGAACGTTGCGCTCCGTCAGTGTCGGGCAGGTGGCGGGCTATCTGGACGGCCGCATCCTCTGTGCCGAGGATCAGGGGAGCGCCCTGCTCGAACATGTCGTCGTCGGCGCAATGTCGGTGGAGGCGGCGCTCGATCATCTGGCGCGCCGTGAGCGTACCGCGCTCGTCACCGGCGGCGACCGGACAGATCTCCTGACCGCCGCGCTTAACAGCCCCGAAGTGACGCAGACAATCGCCGCGTTCATCCTTACCGGCGACCTCTATCCGTCCCCGCGCGTGCTGGCGCTCGCCGGTGCGCAGGGATTGCCGGTTGTGCTCGTCCGGCACGATACGCGGACGGCGACAGACTTGCTCGACAAAGTATTTGGCCGCGTCCGCTTCGCGCAGACGCGCAAAATCGAGCGATTTACCGCCATCATGACGGAGCGCTTCGACTTCGTCCGTTTTGCTCGACTCCTCGGCTTGGATTGATGCCAGTGAATGACGCACCGCCGATTCTATTTGGCGGCTTCATCGCGCCCGAACGGGTGATCGGTGATTACGCGGCGGCCGCGTCATTTCTTGTTGCCGGCCAACCGCTTGTCGTCACCGTCTCCGTCACGCTCGCGGCGCTCGTTGAGGGCCGGGCCGGGCACCCGATCGACTGGCTGGACTTTCCACCCCTCGCGGCGCTCGGCTACGAGCGGATCGCCGAATTGCTGGAACGGGGCCTGAGCGCGTCCGAAATCCCGCTCACCGCCGAGGATGCCGACGCGTTATTGTCCCTCGACCGAGTGTGGGCCCAGCAAACGCAGGGCGTGTCACCGCCGCCCGGCGCGACCGCTACGTAAGCCACCCGCGCTGGCGGAGCACCTCCGCGCCGAGTAGGCCGAGCAGGACCTCCTGCGGCGTCCCCTTGTTCTCGGGGTGGTACTCGAAACGATTGCGCTCGAAGTACTGCACGCTGTAGGTCTTGCCGTCCGTCGCGCTCTTTTCGTCGAAGGGTTCGCAGAGCGGGAAACCGAAGATGGCTACGCCGCCGTGGCTGTCCCAGTACGCTTTGAATGCGCCGCTGAGCGTATGCCCGGCCTCCGGGAAGAAGCGGCGGTCCGCAGTGTCATCGACGCGCGGCACCTGCACGAAGGGCTTCTCCGCGAGCCGCCCCGTTATGACGATGGCACCAAGTCTCCCCAGTTCCACGGCGTACGGCGTTCCGGCGTGCTCGGGGTGTAGCTCGAAGCGCGCGCGCTCGAAATACTGCACCTTGTATACCTTCTTGTCATCCGGGTTGGTGTCCGTGAACATTTCGGTGACCGGGTAGCCGAACTGTGCCAACCCGCCATTTGCCTTCCAGTAGGCGAGGAAGTCCGCAGCGACGTTGTGCTTCGTCTCCGGGAAGAATTTCACGGTCGGGTCCGTCGCGGCCGTCGCGGGATCGGCGGGATTCGGCAGGACACTGACTTGCACTGCATCGTCCGTGTCGAGCGGGCCGCCGCCCTCCTGGATGATCGTTGCCACGAAGCGGGACTTCTGCGCGGTTGTCACCTTCACCGCCACCTGGACGGTCGTTGATTCGCCGGGTTGCAGTGTGCGACCGAGCCCCCACCGATAGGGCGGGTCGCTGCTGGCGAGCAGTTCCGGCCCGATTGCCAGTCGTACACCGCCCGCCGCCGCAGCGAGGCCGCGCTTCGCGTAGGTATCGCCCTCGGTGTAGACGAAGTCGGGCGTCGGTTGCTGCGCCGCGAGCGGCAAGGTCCCCGTATTCTTGACCGTCATGCGCACCGTGAGCAGTTCGCGGGCGTAGAGGCTGGTCGCTCCCCATGCCGTGGTCGTCAGCGTGGCATCGATCCCGTCGGTGGCGGCGTGTGGGGGTGTGACGTCGGGCGGATTCGCCGCCACGGGATCGGCGCTCGGATCGCCGGGCCACAGCGGCATGCCCTTCAACTCCCGCCGGACGTTGTTCAGATGGGGATAAAATCCGTCACCGGGGCAACTCGTATTGATGACGCCGCGATGGCCGCTGACATTCATCACATTCTCCCGATCGATGAAGAAACTCTTGCCGACCGGGTCGAGGTCGCCCGCTTTCGTACGGATCAGCGCGAGCAACGAGGCGCGCGCAGCGTCCGTGATCGAATGGTCGGTGTAGGTGCCGAGCAGCGCGATGCCGATGCTGCCCCAATTGTATTGGAGGGCGTGGCCACCGACGACACGGTCGCCGCCGGTGCGGCCCTCATAGATCGTCCCTTGCTGATCGATGAGGAAGTTGTAGCCGATGTCGCCCCAGCCCCGTGAGACGGCGTGATACTGATAGATCGCGCGTAGCGTCGCGCGCGGATCGGTCTCCGGGTCGCGCGTGACTGTATGGTGGACGAGCACTTTCTTGATGGCGCGATACTCGGGCGGCCAGATCTCCTTATTGTCCTTGTCGTAGCGCAGTTTTTCGTCCGCACCCCAACCGGCGCGCGGCACGATCGTGATGCCGCCCGCCGCTCGCGTATATACCACCGAGTCCGGCGGAGCGGTGAGCGTGTTGACGGCGGTAAGCGACAGCGATCGCACGACGGGGAGCGCGCCGGCCGCGTCCGGCGTCCTGGCGATCGTGTACTGGGCGAACTGTGCCGGTGCGCCGATGAGTAAATCGCCGAACGTGCCGGCATCAGCCGCGCTACGCGCGTGACTGTCGGCGTGGAGGTGCTGCCACTCCGTCCAATTTGTCCCGTCCGCGCTCGTGCGTACGGAGAGATCGAGGCTCGCGGTGGCCGGAACCGTTGCATCCCAGCGGGATTCGAGGGCGTTGAACGGAAAGTCGGATTGCAGCACGGGGGAGACGAAGGACGGCGCCTCGGCCGGGAAGTCGGTCTGCTCCCACGCGAAGCGGAGTGCGAAGGGTTGCGAGGCCGCCGCCCGAGGGAGTGCGAGCAGCGTCGAACCTGTGGCGACGATCACGAAACGGCTGCCGGCGCGCAGGATGGCCCGCCGCGTCACTTGCCGTGTAAACCCCATTCCCACCCCCCGCCGCATGAGACGGAATCAGCCGCGCCATATCCGGGCTGTACGTACGCACCGTACACGAATCGCCGTGTTACGTCAAGTTCGCTCCTTGCCGCGCGCGCCGCTGCCAGATAGCATACGCCGATGCAATCGAGACCGGCGACCGTCGACCAATTTATTCTCGGGCGGCGCGATCTATGGGCACGCCTCGAGGTGTTACTCGCCGAATCCGGCGGAGGCAATGTCGCCGCGCGGCTCGAAGAACTCGGATGGCGGTACCGCGATGCGGCGGCGGATCTCGCTATCGCGCGGCGCGATTTCCCGTCCGAGCCCGTGGCGCGCTACCTTAACGATCTCGTCGAACGGGCGAATCGGCGGCTCTACCGGCGACGCGTCGGCGGCGTCGCGGCGGTTGCGCACTTCTATCGCGCGGAATTCCCGCGCCTCTTTCGCGGCACGTTTCGCTATACGGTGGCGGCGTTTTGCATCGTCCTCGCAGGCTTCGCCCTCGCGTACCTGGCAACCTTTGTCCGGCCTTCGCTCGCCGAGTCGTTCGTGCCGGGCGGCAGCGGTGTGATCGGCACCATCAAACAGGGGCGTACCTGGTTCGACACGCCGCCCGCCGATCGGCCCTTCGTCTCCTCGTTCATTATGACGAACAACATCCGCGTCACGCTGCTCTGCTTCGCGGGTGGGGTGATGGCGGGTATTCCCACCGTGCTCGTGTTGCTACAGAATGGCTTGCAGATCGGGTCGATCGCCGGATTGACGCAGGTATACGGCATCCACGGCGCATTGTGGGCGTTCGTCGCGGCGCACGGCTTCCTCGAATTATCGGTCATCTTCATCAGCGGCGGGGCCGGGTTGCGCGTCGCGCACGCGATCATCCGACCGGGCCTGCGATCGCGCCGCGAGGCGATTGCCGAGGCCGGGCGCGCGGCCGCCCTCCTCGCGTGCGGCTGCGTGCCTCTGCTCGTCGTCGCCGGGCACGCTGGAGGGATTCGTCTCGCCGTCCGGCTTACCGGGCTCGCTGAAACTTGCCATCGGCCTGACAACGGGTATCCTCCTTTATCTATACCTCTGGTTCGGCGGACGAGTGTCCGCTTCGCTGGCCCGCTGAGGGCAACGCGGTTGAAGGAGCACAGACAATGAACGAACGCACCGTCGAGGAACGAATCGCCGATTTGGGGTACCAACTCCCGCCCGTCTCGCCGCCGGTCGGTTCCTACGTCAAAGGGGTGATCGTCGGCAACCTGCTCTTCCTCTCCGGCAACGGCGCGGATCAGCCCGGCTACACATCGCCGAAGGGGAAGGTCGGCGCGGAGGTCACGGTCGAGCAGGCGGAGGAAGCGGCGCGGTATGTCGGGCTCAATCTGCTCGCCGCCGCGAAGGACACCCTCGGCTCGCTCGACCGCATCCGTCGCGTCGTGAAACTGCTCGGTATGGTCAATAGCGCGCCGGACTTCGGCCAGCAGCCGCGCGTCATCAATGGCTGTTCGGACCTCTTCCTGGCCGTCTTCGGGGAGGCGGGGCGTCACGCGCGCTCGGCGGTCGGGATGGGGGCGTTACCGAATAGCATCCCCGTCGAGATTGAGGCCATTTTCGAGGTCGAATAAGCCGCAACGCGGGGAAGGTCGGAGCTCGGAGCGGGGTATGATCGGCACTTCAAACGTTGAACGTCCCCGCTGCCCCGCCACTCCAAGAGCATGGCGACGGAGGCATCGTGAAAACTGGAACCTTGCGCTACCGGGCTGGGTCGCTCAGCCGTTCAGTTTGATAGTCAAACCTTTGAGCGCCTCTTTCGGGACGGTCCCTTTATCAGCGCCATTTACTGTGTAGGTCACGTAGTCCGGCGCACCGACAATGAGCGTGATCGTCTGTTTCGCCACGATGTCTTGCGTGTCGCCCGCATTGATGAATCCCTTGAACGTCGCCGTCGTGTCGCCATCGACGTACGCCTCAACCCAGGATTTGCCGCTCGCCTTGATCGTCACCTTCAGGCTCGTCGCCGGCGTTGCGGCCACGGTCGCGGTCGGCGCCGCCGCGGTTACGGTCCCGGTCGCTGGTGCGCTTGTGTCAGTCGCGCGGGTGGAAGCGGAGGGGATGCGGATCGTTCCGGCGGTCACGGACGGCGCGGCGGTGGTGGGCGTGCTCAGCGCCGCCGCCGCAGTAATCGCCGTCGGCGTTGCGGCGACGGTTGGCACATCGATGATCGGCTTCTTCGGCGGCGATTGGACGATCAGGCTGTATCCCCACGCCGCGACAACGCTGAGGATGAGCGTCGCGAAGATAACGACGACGAAATTTGGCGAGAATGGCCCGGAGGTGTTGACACCCCGACCGACCGGCTGCGGCTTATAGGCGACTTCGGCCTCGCCGCGCGCCTCGTTGAAGAGCCGCACCATCTCCTGCGGGTTCAACTGGAGCCAGTTGGCGTAGTTGTAGACGAAGCCGCGTGCGTAGATGCCGGAGGGGAGGAGTTCGAATTCGCCATTCTCGAGTGCTGCGAGGTGCCGGGCGAGGATGCGCGTTTGACGCTCGGCATCCTGCAGGCTGCGGCCGAGGCCGAGGCGGGCATCGCGCAGGATTGCGCCGAACGTCGTCGGATGGATCGGTCCCCCGTGCTGCCACGGGCCTTGCATCACGGATCGTCTGTCCTTCCCGCGCCGCGCGCACGACCAACCGTGCGCGTGCGCCTCGCCCCTCCCCGCGCCACCTGTACTGACGCGCCCGCAGTATACGCACCTCGGTACGATTTGTCACGCGCTGGCAGACGGATTCGGCCTATCCCGCACCCGGCCGCCGCACGATGGCGTTACGGCGCTCTTCTTCTTGTAACTCTTCCAAGAGGGCGTCGGCATAGGGCGTCGGTACCTGCAGCGGAGCCGGCGCTTTCGCCAGCCACCACTGGTCGTTCGCCGCCCACCACGTCCCGATGCACGAGAGGCAGGCGAGATCGTTTGGCCCGACCAATTGCGGCGTCGGAAAGGCGAATCGATTTCTGCACCAGCCACGGTCGCCACTCTCCGCGACCTGGAAGTCGCGGCAATTCGCGCATCGTTTCCCGCGGTGCCGTTGCCGCTCCGCCTGATACCACTCGGCTTCAAGCGGACCGGCGGGCGCTCTCTCCGGTGGGGCAACCGGGGGCATAGCGCTCGGTGCGTCGGCCCGGAAGGGTGGACGGGCGCCGTCCGACGGTCCCTGGCCGGCGATAACGCGCTGCGGCTCGAACGGGGCGGGCGACGTCTGCATGCCGGGCGGTGCATCCCATCGGCGTCCCGGCACCCCGGCGGGGGGCGAACCGCCGGCGGATTCCGTGGCGACGGGGATATTGGCGGTGACACTGAGGTGCGACGCTTGCCTCTCTTCATGCGGCGGTTCCGGCGGCGGACTCGCCAATCGGGGGGCTGAAACGCCTTCATCCCCGGTAAGCGGTCGCGGGCGGTCATCCCGTGCGTCGTAGCCGTTGTGGGAGGGCGGCTCCGGACGTTCGAGCGCGGGCACGGTGCCGTCGAGACGCCGCGCGATACCGGTATCACCCGATTGCTGGGCGACTTGCCGCCGTTCGAGCGCGCGCCGGTGCGCCTCGCCGACGTTTGAGACGCGGCTTCGCGCGACGGGCGGCGCCGATGGCTCCGACCCGGCACGCGGTTGCTCGACGCCGACGATGATGTCGTCCGGCCGTACCCCCTGGTAGCCGGTGCGCTGACGACCCGGATTCTGCGCCGGGCGTGTCTGACCAGGAATCATGTCGATTCCGTTCGATGATTCGTAGTAATCTTTATCCCATCCAATCCGGCACGCGAGTTCCTGTCGTCGGACGAGTGCGAGCCCAACAATCTCGCGGCAGCGCTGGTTCCGGCAAAAGCCGGATTCGCCTATCCCACTCTGTTCGAAGAATCGGCAGGTTCCACACTCGCGTCGCGTCACACGCCACTCACTTTCCTACCGCCTCATCCGCTGGTAGTCTAGCACACCACCGCTCGCCGCACAGCGGCACCATGTCGCTATCATACAATACGTACACCAGTACGTACGCATATTTTAATGCGAATCTGGACATTTCGTGATATTGACAACGGGCGTCCACTCCTCGCCTTCTCCATTCCGACCGACGCGCACCATCAAGGTTCGGTAGCCCGCCTCATACAGCCCCATCCGCGCGCCACCGTCGACAAAGCACGGTGCATACCACCGGGCGGGATCGACGTAGACAGTCTCCTCCGCGCCTTGCCCGATCGACGACGCATCCGCATGTATGGTGGATTGATCATTGGGGTAGACCGTCAACACGCAACTGTGCCGGTTGATGCCAACCATCGTGCCGTCAAACGCCCGCAGTCGCTCGATCGCCCGCGTACCGCGATCGAGCGTGCCGGGGCCGAGTAGAACGGCGATTACCCGCTCCGCATTTCCGCGAGCCCCCGATTCATCGGCTAGCATCTCCCATGCGACGGCCTCGGAGACCGTGCCGACGAGCAGCGGCCCCGGATTGCGCCGGAGTGCGGCCGTGAGGGCTGCCGCGCTGCCGATATGCGGTATTACCGTGATCGCCGTGTCAGCACCCGTTGTCGCACGATGCGCGTCGGCAGCACTCGCAAACCTACCGAACGCGTCGCGCGGCCCGATGGCGAAGGCGAGGCGGCAGCGGACGACACGCGACGTGATCGTTAGTCGGTCCGTTTCAATCGTCGTGACCACGCCGGGACGCTCGGCGCGCAGTGTGCGATGCCCCTCACTCGGGAGGATGCACACCGCTCCGCATTCCGCGATGCCCCGGATGGCGCCGGCGTCGGGTGCGCGGAACGCGCGTGTGCGGAGCCCCGTCCGATGGCTGCCGAGCGATGTGCCGGACGTGACGTTGGTACCGTCGAGCGCGCCAATCGCCGCGATGGCGGCATCGTGCGACAGCCGCAGAGCGTCGGCGAGCGCGACGAGACGCGGGGAGGGCGGTACGTCCGCAATCGCGTTGCCCGCCCAGATGGCATCCCCGGTCTGGGCCGTACACACGGCCCCAGGTGGGAGCGCGTACGTGATCGATTCCGTCCCGGACCACAACCAGGCGTGCGGCACGTTACAACCCATGTCCGGACTCCTCCGCGGCCAGCGCCGCGCGCAGGCGGTCGCTCACATTGCCGCGCGCGGTCGGCCTGCCCGCGCCGCCGCGCAACGGTCGGACTCTGGTATCGACGAGGAGTCCGCCGGGGCCGCCCGGCACCACGAGCGATTCCTCCCGACCGTCGCGCCGGATCACGTTGACGCTCGCTGTGGAGCGAACTGCGACGGCCGTAATCGCATCATGCGCGATTGCCGTGCGCGTCTCACCTGCGTGGCCCGCGAGCACGGCCGCGATAGCGCCATCATCGCGTCCGTTCCGTGCCGCCTGCGTCAATATGGCGCCCATCGGCGCGAGTGCATCGTGCGCGAGGAGTGAACGCGCGCTGTCGGGGCGGTGCATCGCGACGTAGCCGACCACGGGAATAAGGTCATCGGCATCTGTCTCGATCGCCATCATTGGCGATGCCGGGAGAATGTCTGCGACTGCAAGCATCGCGTCCTCCGTCGTGCCGGTGTGCAGGAGTCCCGGCCCGATGATGCAGCGCGTCGCCGTCTGTATCGCTGCGGATTTCGCGACCAGTGCCCGCAGCGTCGCGCGCGCGAAGCCGCCTGCGATCGCCCGATCTACCGGATCGATGAGCACGGCACGCGGCGCCGCGACGCGGCGCACCGCCCACGTCCGCAGGGAGGCGGCATCAATCGGGAATGGAATCCATTGCGCGACTGCCTCAACACCAAGCCGGTGCAGGAGCGTGACCGCGCCCGCTCCGCGGTCGCACGCAGCGTCGTGGAGCACGTCCACGCCCGACGGGTGCGCGACGATGAGGGTGCTCCCTTCCGAGAGGTCCAGATAGGCGATCGTTTCCTTGTCATTGTGCCGGGCCAACGCTACGCCGGCGGCAACCGCCGTGGTGGATGAACATGCATTGACCGTGGTGGGGAGATCGGGTACGCGTCGTGCGATACGAATGCGGGCAACTCGCTCCGCAAATCGTTGTGGCAGCGTGCCATTGCGCTCAAGGAGTACCGTGCCGGGGTCGAGCGCGGGCACGAGCGCGTCGCCGGACATGAAGATGATCAGCTGTCGGCCCGCACCCGGCGGAGTGGCTTGCACCGCGTTGAGCAACTGCGCGGCCCACTGGGGTAGGTCGCCCGGCGGTAACGCAACGATCAATAGATCGACTTCCCCGCGCTCGAATTGCTCGGCGATCTGGCGCACCCAGTCGGTCAATCGGCCGCCGCGTGGCGGCGCATCGGGGGGGGCGACCGTGCGCACGGCGCCGTCGCGCTCAGCGATGTGCAATGCAGCCCGGTCCTCGTCATTCGGCTCACCGACGACACGCGCCAGAAGCGGCTGCCCGCGCACAAGGACCGCGTCGATGTCCTCGTGGGCCAGCGCATAGCCGCACTGCTCGGAGAGCAACCGGAGGGCTGCACCGACCGCACCGCCGTACCGCCCTAATTCGCCGGGGGCGCTCGCGATGAATCGCGTCGTCCCCTCCGTCGCGGCCGTCAACACCGCCTCGCAGCGATGGTCGCCGATCTGAAGGATGAGCTGGCGTGGGGATACCGCCGCAGCCTCCGCGTCTGTCTGTTGTGCGTCGGCGACGGGCATTGCCATATTCTGCACGACCTACGTGAGCCGATTGACCGCGCACGCGAACGGCGCGTAAGCGGGGTACAGTTGACCGCGTCGCCCCGATGACGCCGGTGCGAACACCCGCGACGGGCGCCAAGCGGCGGAAACGGATGTCCCGGTGCCGAGCGAAGCAATGACCCTCCGGCGTATGTCCGCCGTTGGTGTGGCCGGATGTGTGGTACCGGGCGAGTTTATCATGGTCTCTCACTCCCGTCACCAGGCGAGGCGCTCGCGGAGCGGAGTTCGGCGGTATCGAGCCAGATGGTCAGCGGCCCGTCATTGACGATCGTGACGATCATCTCCGCGCCGAATCGTCCGGTCTCGACCGTGATACCCTCCGCACGCAGTAACGCGGCTACCTGCACGACGAGCGGTTCCGCCACTTCGGGCAGGGCGGCATGGACGAAACTGGGCCGTCGCCCCTTCCTGCAGTCCGCGTAGAGCGTGAACTGCGAGATGAGGAGGATCGCGCCGCCGACCTCCGTCGTCGATCGGTTGATCTTGCCCGCATCGTCCGCGAAGATCCGCAAGGTCGCGATCTTGCGCGCAATCACCGCCGCATCTTCGGCGGTGTCGGCATCGCCGACGCCCAGGAAGACCGTCAAGCCGCCGTCGATCGATCCGACGATCTCGTCGCCGACGCGGACATCACTACGCGCGACGCGCTGGATCAGCGCCCGCATCAGCGCCCTCCTCTCACACGGTCCGCCGGATGAGCGCGACCGCATAGGCGGCAATTCCTGCGCCCGTGCCGGTGAAGCCGAGACCTTCGCTCGTCTTGCCTTTCACATTGACCGCTCCCGGGTCCAGACCGACATCCGCCGCGATGTTCGCGCGCATCGACGCCGCGTGGGGGAGAATCTTCGGCGTCTCGCAGACAATGGTCGTATCGAGATTGACGGGCGCCCAGCCCGCCTCGCGTACGAGCACGACTGCCTGCCGGAGGAGGTCGCGGCTGTCGGCGTCCTTCCATCGGTCGTCCGATGGCGGGAAATGGGCGCCGATGTCGCCGAGCGCGGCGGCCCCGAGCAGCGCGTCGGTGATCGCGTGGAGCAAGACGTCTGCGTCGGAGTGGCCGAGGAGCCCGCGCGGGTGTGCGATCCGCACGCCGCCGAGGATCAATGGTCGCCCTTCCACGAGGCGATGTACGTCGAATCCCATGCCGACGCGACGCGTTTCGTCAGGCATGGACGGCTCCGCTCCGCGCGCGGAGGAGCGCCTCGGCAATCGTCAGGTCGGCGGGCTCGGTCACTTTGATATTGGCGCGGTCGCCCCGAACAATTGCCACCGAGCTCCCGAACGCCTCGATCAGGCCGGCTTCATCGGTGAAAGGATCGTGGGGGAGGGAATCCGCCCACGCGAATGCTGCACGGAGCAGATCGGCACGAAAGGCTTGCGGGGTCTGGGCGGCCCAGAGCGGCGTCCTATCCAGTGTCTCGGCAATCCGCCCATTCGTGACGCGCTTAATCGTGTCCGTCACCGGTATGGCGGTAATCGCCGCCCCATTTTCCCACCCCCGCGCGATGCACCGGCGGATCGTCTCGACCGGGATCAACGGTCGCGCACCATCGTGGACGGCGATGACATCGACCGCGCGCATCGTTCGGAATGCATCAACGCCCGCGCGTACCGATTCCTGGCGCGTTTCACCGCCCGCCACAATCGTGGCAAGATGCGACCATGCCTCGTGCGCGGCAGTCGCCGTCCACGCCGCGACGCAATCGGCAGCGACGACAACAACCATCGCATCGACGACGGAGGCGAACGCCGCGACCGAATGACTGACGAGCGACCGACCGTGCAATGGCAGGGCGCACTTATCCGTGCCGCCCATCCGCGTGCCGCGCCCCGCCGCGACGATGATCGCCCCTGTGGTGAATGCGGCTGCCATTCGGTCGATTCCGTCCCTTCCATACGAACCAAGTTAGATGATCGCGGCGACCGCGCGCGCGAAGGCGGCGACGCCGACGGCGACCATGATAACGGCAGAACAAGCGGGAATCCAGCGCGTCAGCGCCAGCCTTCCCGATGACCGGCCCGCGACTCGCCCGACAACGCCTGTTCCCGTGATGAGCAGCCCCAACCCGATCAACACAGCCGCAAGCCCCGCGCTAAACGCGAAAATGATCGAAAGGCCGGCCACGATGTTCCCGGCCGCGACGGCGACAAGCAGAATTGCCAGCGCATCCGGGCACGGTAGGATGCCGCCGCTGATGCCGACCACGGCAATCTCGCGCAACGAGCGAGGCACGCTGCCGACATGCAAATGTGCGTGCGATCCAAATCCATGCGAGTGGACCGTACCGTCCTCGTGTTCGTGCAAGGCGTTGTCGACCGGCGAGGGACTGAGGTGCGCCGCCCGCCGCACACGGGGTCGCCGACGCTTCCTAACGGCGGCGGTGGCGAATCGCGTCCAGACGAGCCATAGGCCGACGATGACGATTGCGGCGCTCGTCGCGCACTCGATCCACGGCAACAGGCGATATGGCGTCCAGAGCCGCGCGACGAGTAACGTCGCTACGCCCAGCGCAACGACGCTCCCGGTGTGCGTGACCGTGATAATGCCGCCGAGCGCGAACGCATCGCGCGGGCGTCCCTCGGCGCCGACGAGGTACGCAGTGATCAGCGTCTTGCCGTGCCCCGGCGTCAGCGCGTGTAGCGCGCCGAGTGCGCCGGCAACGAGCAGACCGAGAAGAAGGTAAAATGGATTGCCCGCCCCCTCGCGGACGAATCGCTGCATTATCGTCACCGTCCGGTCATTCGGTGTCGGTGGCGCCGCAGGAGGCGGCGTGGGGGCGCCGATCAAATGCGGGGATACAGTCATGCGCAGGGCGACATCCGCGCCGCCCTGGACGATGATACCGAGCGGCGCATCGGCATTCGGGATCACATCGGGCGGCTTGGCGCCGTCGGCGGCGCCAAAGTGATGGACCGCGATCGTTACCTCGCGCGCGGTTGAGGAGTCGAACGGCATCGTGAATGAAGCGCCCACCGTCGCCCCGCCCGCATCCCCACCCTGGAGCGCGAACGCGCGCTCCATTTCCGCCATATGCAACGAGCCGGGGACATATCGCATGAGCGCGGTAACGCCGTCGATCGATATGGCGAAACCATCCGCGAGAGCGGCGCCGAATGCCTCGCCTTCGGCCGCATCCAACGCGCCGTCACCATTGGTGTCGGCGGTTTTCCAGACTGTCAGCAGCGTGATCGCACCGGCCGTGATCGTCAGGTCAAGCTGCATCGCATCCGCGTGGACATGGAGGAGATCGCGTTCGAGGATTTCGTCCGCCGGGTGCGCGCGGGCGGGCAGTGCGCCCGCCAGCGTCAGCGGGACGACGAGCATGAGGAGCATACGACGGACGACAAAGCGACGAGACAGGGACTCGGGCACACGACCTCCCGATACGCACGATAATGCACCGCGCCGTTTGTACCGCGCCTCGCTACCGCGCGCAAACTGATTTCGCGCCACGCCGCACATAGTACAATGCGCGGCGTTGACATCGTCGCGAGTCATTGAGGCAGGGAAGGGAAACCCATGAGCGAGATCATCGTTGTGGCGAGCAGTAATGGCAGGGTCGGCATCGGCGACGCAATTGCGGTGTTGCGTCGGGGCGGATCGGCGGTTGATGCCGTCGAGGCGGGCATCCTGCCGGTGGAGTCGAACCCGGAGGACCACAGCGTCGGCTACGCGGGCCTGCCGAACCTGCTGGGCGAGGTCGAACTCGACGCGTCGATTATGGACGGGAAGTCTCTGGCCGCCGGTGCGGTGGGTGCGGTCCACAACTACGAGCATGTCATCTCGCTGGCGCGCAAGGTGATGGACGAGTTGCCCCATGTGATGCTCGCCGGCCCCGGCGCGGAACGTTTCGCGGCGGAGATGGGTATGGAGCAGCGCGATTTGATGACCGAGGAGACGCATCAACAGTGGCGCGCCTGGCTCGAACAGGAGTTCCCGCCGGATCAGGTCGGCAGCATCCGCTTCCAGACGCAGGTCCGCGAATGGGTGAAGCGCATGGTCAATCCCGAGAAGAATACCGGCACGGTGAACTTCATCGCGCGCGACCGCAACGGTAACATCGCCACCGGCGTGAGCACAAGCGGCTGGCAGTGGAAGTACCCAGGACGCCTCGGCGACAGCCCGATCATCGCGGCGGGCAACTACGCGGACAACCGCTACGGCGCTGCCGCTTGCACCGGCCGGGGCGAGATGGCGATCCGCTGCGCGACGGCGCACAGCGTCGTGCTCTACATGAAGATGGGGATGCGCATCGAGGCCGCGCTCGCGGAGGCGATGGTGGACCTCCAGTCGCTCGACGATCCGTATGCGGCGGGCATGAATATCGTCGCGCTCGACCGCGACGGCCGCCCTGCCGCGGCGACGAACCGCCCCGGCGCGACCTTCATCTACCAGACGGGCGATATGGAGACGTATACGCAGCAGCCGCGCATGTTGGTGCCCGATCCGCGCGGTGCATCCGGTTTTCTCGCATAGTTCGAGAGCGGCAGACGAAGGCGGCCCCGTGACGATGCGGGGCCGCCTCTCTTTGTCATTACATCGGGCGCAAAAAAGGGGGCAGTCCTATCCCTGCCCCCTCGGAATGTGCTGTGTATGCTCGTTAGAGCGGGAAGCGCAGGTCCATCGTGCGGCGTGCCCGCTCGAGGTCCTTGCGTGCTTCGGTCGCAGTCGGCAGGCCCTCGCCGCCCTTGCGAATGATCTTGCCGTAGTACGAGTCGAACGAACCATCGGAGACGATTGTCCGCATCCACTTGCCAAACTTGTTCATCGTCATGCTCCTATTCTGTGCATCCCAGCGGGCTCTCAAGTGGTCCCGCATCTTTATATACCCTGAGTATAGCACCTTTCCGTACATTGTCAAGTGATTTCGTGCATTCAGGTGAGATTCGTCGGGGATTCCGCAATTTCAGCGTCAAAAGGCGGGCAAGAGTGCGGTGCGAGGCTGGGGACGGGGATAGAACCGCCAAGGACGCCATGGACGCCAGAGGGGAAGAGAAGAAACGAATCTCCTCTGTCTCTTCGTGGCGTCCTTGGCGTCTCGGCGGTCCGGAAGCTGGTACCGGCGCGGCTAACTGAGCAGGACCTTCTTGGCGAGGTCGAAGACGGGGCCGGAAAAGATGCCGAAGAGCACCGTGCCGATTGACGACAGGGTGAGCCCCACGCCGAGCCAGGGCGTGCGCCGCTCGACGACCGCCCGATCCGGCTCGCGGAAGTACATCACCGCGACGACGCGCAGGTAGAAGTAGGCGGAGACGGCGGAATTAAGTGCCACGATCACCGCCAGCCACGTCAGGTTCGCGTTGATCGCCGCGACGATGATGTAGTACTTGGCGAAGAAGCCGAGCAGCGGCGGCACGCCCATTAAGGAGACCATGAAGATTGTCATGGCAATCGCCGCCCCCGGCGCCGTCGAGGCGAGCCCCCGGAACGACTCGATATTCGTGCCGCGCCCGCGCGCCTGCATCCAGGTGATGATCGAGAAGGCGCCAATGTTCGTGAAGGCATAGGCGAAGGTGTAAAAAAGCAGCGAGCCAATTGCCTGCGCGTTCGCGTCGCCCTTATTCGCGCCAACCTGGTAGGACGCGAGGCCGACCAGCATGTAACCGGTGTGCGCGATGCTCGAATAGGCGAGCATCCGCTTCACGTTGTTCTGCGCGACGGCGACGATGTTGCCGAAACTCATCGTAATCACGGCGAGGATGATGATGAGCGGCACCCATTGGTTCGCCGCCGGCGTCCAGCCATTGACGAGCACACGGAGCAGCGCCGCGAAGCCCGCCGCCTTCGGGCCGACCGACATGAAGGCCGTCACTGGCGTCGGCGCGCCGTGGTAGGCGTCGGGCGTCCACATATGGAAGGGCACCGCCGCAATCTTGAACCCGAGGCCGACGACGAGTAGTAACAGTGCGAGCAGCAGTGACGGGTTGCCGTTGGCGATGCGCGTGCCTGCCGTGGCGATCACGTCGAGGTTGATCGCGCCGGTGATGCCGAAGGTCCACGCCATGCCGTAGATGAGGATGCCCGTCGCGAAGGAACCGAGCAGGAAGTACTTCAGTGCGCCCTCATGCGAGATGCGGCTCTGCCGCGAAAAGCCGGCGAGGACGTAGACCGCAATCGAGGATAATTCGATGCCGATAAAGACCATCACGAGATCGCCGGCGATCGCGACGACCATCATGCCGAGCACGGCGAAGGAGAGGATGACGAGATACTCCAGCAGCGACATACTCTGCAACTGCACGAAATTCGCCGACACCAGCACCGTGAGGACCGCCGTACTGAGCATGACGATCAGGAAGAAGATCGCCATGTAGTCGTAGCGGATCGAGCCGTTGCCCGTCACTTGCCGGTGGTCGTAGGTGAAGAGCAGGCTGGCGAGCGCGCCGCCGTAGCCGACTATCGAGAGCACGGACGCCATCTGCCCGACGCGCACCGCCCTGCTCCGGCGGGTGATCGCATCCAGCACCATCAAGATGCACGCCAGACCCGTCACGATCAGGTGCGGCACAATCGTCACATAGTGAATGCTCGGGAAGGTAACGTCCGGCATCGCGTCGGTTCCTCTCTCTAGGGGATCGCGTCGGCGGCGGCCGCAGCGGTACTCGGGCCGACAATCGGCCCGAGCAATGCGCCAACGACCGGCTTCAACAACTTCATCAGCGGGACCGGGTAAATGCCGACATACAGCGTGCCGAGGATGAGCGGCAGCAAGGTGGAGGCCTCGATGCGCGTCAGGTCCGGGAAGCCGTTGTGCTCCTCGCGCGGCTCGCCGAAGATGACGCGCTTGTACATCCACATCATATAAACGGCGGCGAAGATGACGACGAACATCGTGATCGCCGCGTAGGTCTTGTTCCCGAGGCGGAACGCGCCGAGCGTACTGAGGTACTCGCCGATAAAGCCGCTCAGTCCCGGCAACCCCAGCGCCGCCAGCATGAAGACCATGAACATCGCCGCGTAATTCGGCATCCTGTTGGCGATGCCGCCAAAGGCGCTGATCTGCCGCGTATGCGCCCGCTCGTAGAGCACGCCGACGCAAAGGAAGAGCCCGCCCGTCACGAGTCCGTGGCTGAACATGTTGATGATCGCGCCCTGGAATCCTTGCGGATTGAAGCAGAAGATGCCGAGCGTCACGAAACCCATGTGTGTCACGGACGAGTAGGCGACCAGTTTCTTCATATCCGGCTGGACCATCGCCACGAGCGCACCGTAGATGATGGCGATCACCGAGAGGATGAGAATAGTGGTGGCGAACTTCTTGGAGGCATACGGGAACAGCGTCAAGCAAAAGCGGATCATGCCGTAGCCGCCCAGTTTGAGCAGCACCGCCGCCAGAATGACGCTCCCGGCCGTCGGCGACTCGACGTGGGCATCCGGCAGCCAGGTATGCACCGGGAACATTGGCACCTTGATCGCGAAGGCGATGAAGAAGGCGGCGAACGCCCAGAGCTGGAAGGTATGCGACCAACCGCCCGGAATCGCCGCCAGCGTCTGCAAATCGAGCGTCCGCGTGCCCGTGCGGTTGAAGTATTCGGTGTACATCGCCACGATGGCGACGAGCATCAAGAGACTACCGGCGAGGGTGAAAAGGAAGAACTTGATCGCCGCGTACACGCGATTCGCGCTGCCCCAGACACCGATAATCAGCGCCATTGGGATCAGCACCAGCTCCCAGAAGACGTAGAAGAGGAAGAGATCGAACGACAGAAAAGTGCCGAGCATCCCCGTTTCGAGTATCAGGAAAGTGACGAAGTAGGCGCGGATATTCGTCTTAATACTCGTCCACGATGCGACGAGCGCGATCACGCTCGAAAGCGTGGTGAGGACAACAAAGAGGGTGCTCATCCCGTCCGTGCCGAGGTGGTAGCGGATGCCGACGCTCGGCACCCAGTTGTGATTCTCCTCCCAGCGCAGGCTTGCCGTCTGCTTCGCCGAGAAAATGACGATCAAGGACAGCACGAAGGTGATGAGCGTCGTGGTGAGCGCAATGTACCGGATCGCGCTCGGCGCGAGCCGCGGCACGAAGAGCAGGAGCAAGGCTACGGCTGCCGGGAGATAGAGCATCACCGAGAGTAACGGAAAGTGATTCACCAATTACCTCCTCGCGGGCGCGCCATTGCGGCCCGGACAGCGGCTAGCCGAAGAGTTGATTGAAAATGTCGCCCCGCGCGATCAAGTAGACGCCGACGATCACGACCGCGCCGAGCGCGATAGCGAGCGCGTAGTTCGCCACGAATCCCGTCTGGACCCGGCGCAGACGGCCTGACGAACGACTGACCACCGAGCCGATGCCGTTGACAGCACCGTCCACGACCACGCGATCGAACGCCCAACTCGCCATCGCGAGCGCCAGCGTACCTTTGACGAAGAGGACATCATAGACCTCATCGAAGTACCACTTGTGCCAGAGGAACCCCCAGATGCCGTGCAGTCGGTCACCGAGGCTGTACGGGTTCGGGCTGAGGCGCATGTACATCGTATACGCGAGCCCGATACCGCCGAAGGCGATGATCGTCGAGAGGACGCCGAAGGTGAGCGTTGTCGAAGTCGAAACCGAGCCGTGGCTCTCGAAAAGGTCGCTCTGAATCGCCTTGCCGAGGAAGGTATGGATCGCGCCCTTGTCCGGCGGGATGCCGACGAGCGCGCCGATGACGACCGAAGGGATGGCGAGGATGACGAGCGGCGTGGTCATCGTTGTGGGCGATTCGTGCGGATGCACATGGTCCTGGTCGTAGCGCGGCTTGCCCTCGAAGGCGAGGAAGTAGAGTCGGAACATATAGAAGGCGGTCAAACCGGCGGTTATCAGGCCGATGATGGCGATGGCCGGGTAGCCCGCGTGCCACGAGCCGACGATGATTTCATCCTTCGACCAGAAGCCGGCCAACCCGGTTACGCCGGAGATCGCCAGCGACCCAACCAGGAAGGTGTAGGCGGTGATCGGCATCTGCTTGCGCAGGCCGCCCATCTTGAAGAGGTCCTGCTCCTCGTGCATCCCGTGGATGACCGAGCCGGAGCCGAGGAACATCAGCCCCTTGAACATCGCGTGAGTCATCAGGTGGAAAATTGCCGGAATATAGGCGCCGACACCGAGCGCAAAACACATGTAGCCGAGTTGCGAGACGGTCGAATAGGCGAGCACGCGCTTGATGTCGCGCTGGGTCAGGCCAATCGTCGCCGCCATGAACGCCGTCGTGATGCCGACGATTGCCACGGTATTGCGCGCGACGTTCGAGAGATCGAAGAGCGGCCACGACCGCGCGACGAGGTAGATACCGGCCGTGACCATCGTCGCGGCGTGAATCAGGGCGGAGACGGGCGTCGGGCCCTCCATCGCGTCCGGCAGCCAGACATGCAGCGGCACCTGCGCGCTCTTCCCCACGCTGCCGCAGAAGAGCAGCAGACAGATGGCGGTGATCGTGCCCTTCGTGATGTCACCTGCGCCGACGCGATCCGCCACCTTACTGAAGACATCGGTGAAGGTGAAGCTGCCGAAAGTCGTCCAGACGAGCATCGTGCCGAGCCCGAAGCCGACGTCGCCGACCCGGTTGACCCAGAATGCCTTGACCGCCGCGTTATTCGCCGTCGGCCGGCGGAACCAGAAGCCGATCAGGAAGTAGGAGCAGAGGCCGACGGCCTCCCAGAAGACGAAGAGGAGGAGATAGTTATCGGCCAGCACGAGCATCAACATGCTGAAAACGAAGAGCGGCAAATAGGCGAAGAAGCGGTAGTACCCGGTGTCGCCGTGCATGTAGCCGACGGAGTAGATATGCACCAGCAGGCCGACGCTCGTCACCACCAGCAGCATCAGCGCGGTGAGATGATCGGCACGCAACGTGATCGGCACCTTCAGTTGATATTTGTCGAACTCATATGCCCCCGTGTTCATCCAGGTGAAGAGATGATCGCTGCGTGCCCCGCCTGCGGGGAGACCGCGCACATCGAAGAAGGTGAGGACGGCGCAGATGAAGGAGATGCCGACGCCGATAATCCCCGGCCAATGCGCCCGCGACTTGAGAAAGCCCCGCCCGAAGAGGAGCGTGATGAGAAACGCGGCAAGCGGCGCGGCAGGTATGACCCAGAGGAAGTTCTCCATTGAACCGTCCTATCCCTCAACTCGACCCGCAGGGCGGGCTGAACTCACTCGCGCAACGTGTCGATGCGTCCGACGTCTACGGTATCCTGGCGGCGTGCGAGGGCGATGACGATGGCGAGGCCAACCGCCGCCTCCGCCGCCGCGATGGTGATGACGAAGAGGGCGAAGATCTGGCCCGTGACGGAACTGATCGCCCGGCCAAAGGCGATGAAACTGATGTTCACCGCGTTGAGCATCATCTCGACGGACATGAAGATGACGAGCACATTGCGGCGCGTCAAGACGCCGATCAGCCCGATCACAAACAAAATCGCGCTCAGGCTGAGATACCACTCCAAACCCGGATGCATGATCCCTCCCGCACCGATGGTCAGCGTCGCAGATTGTCTCCCACCCGATCCGTCTCCTGCTCCTCGCGGAGGACAACCTCGCGGTTGTCGCGCACCTCGTAGACGGACGGCGCCCCGATGGTACTCTCCTGCGGATGGCCGAGCGAAATCGTGAACAGGCTGCCGATCTCCTTGTCACGTGCCGCCGTCTCGTCCGGCCGCGCCAGGACAATGGCGCCGATCGCCCCGACGAGCAGGACGAGCGAGGAAATCTCGAACGGCACGAGGAAATCGCTGTAGAGGCTGCGGCCGAGCGCCTGGATATTGCCGCCCACCGCCGCGACGGTATCAGGCGTGAACGTCCCCGACGCGCCGAGCGGCACCGTCGAGAGGATCACCGCCAGTACTTCGAGGAAGAGCGCCAGGCCGAGCACCGGGCCGACGAATCGCTGCACCGGATGGCCGCCGTACATCTCCGGCAGGTCCTCCATGCGCACGAGCATGATGGCGAAGAGGAAGAGGACGAGCACCGCGCCGGTGTAGACGATCACCTGCACCACCGCGACGAACTCCGCGCCGAGCAGCACGTAGATACACGCCACATTCAGGAACGAGAGCACAAGAAAGAGCGCGCTGTGCGTCGGGTTGCGCTGCATTACGACGAGCAAGCTCGTCAGCACCGCCAACCCGCCGAAGATGGCGAAGAAAATGCCGCCGCTCATTGCGCGAAGTACTCCCGCGCCGTCGCGCCGATCTCGGCCAACTGCGACTTCTGGAAAATCAATCCGTCGCGCGAGGTGACGCTCAACTCGAAGGCGTTGCTCATCGTGATCGCGTCCACCGGGCAGGATTTTGCGCAGAGCCCGCAGAACATGCAGCGCCCCGCGTCGAGCGTGTAAACCACCACGTCGCGTTCGCCCTCATCAGCGGGGGTAAACTCGATCGAGATGCACTGCGTCGGGCAGATGCGCTCGCACATCGAGCAGCCGACACAGATCGCCTCCTGCGTCTCAGGGTCGGTGCGCAAAACGGGCAGGCCGCGGAAGCGCTCCTCGAGCGGCCGGCGCTCGTCGGGATACTCGACCGTCAGGTCCTTGCGGAAGAGGCGCTTCAGCGTGACGCCGAAGCCCTTAATTTCGTCGAAGTTCGCCATACCGGGCACTCCTTATCGTCGCCGCAGCGACGGACTTAGAGCCGATCGACCAGCACCTTCACCGTCGCCGTCACTAGGATATTCGCCAATGTCAAAGGGAGCAACACCTTCCACGCGATGCCCATCAGTTGATCGTACCGGAAGCGGGGAAGCGTCGCCCGCAACCAGATGTAGACGAACATGAAGAGCAGCATCTTGATGAAGAGCCAGATCGGTCCCGGCAGCACCGGGCCATCCCAGCCGCCGAGGAAGACCGTCGCGGCCACGCCGGAGACGACGAGCATGTTGATGTATTCGCCGAGGAAGAACATCGAGAAGCGGAAGCCGGAATATTCCGTGTGGAACCCGGCGACCAGTTCATTTTCCGCCTCCGGCAGGTCGAACGGCGCGCGGTTCGTCTCCGCAATCGCCGAGATGAGATAGAGGATGAAGCCGGCTGGCTGCAACACAATCAGCCAGGCATGATGGCGCTGGTACTCGACGATGCTCAGGAGACTCAGGGAACCCGTCACCAGCATCGCCCCGACGAGCGCCAATCCCAGGACGAGTTCATACGAGATCACCTGCGCGGCGGAGCGCAGGCCGCCGAGCAGCGCGTAGCGGTTCCCGGAGGCATAGCCGCCGAGAATGATGCCATACACGCCGATGCCGCCGAGCGCCAGAATGAGCAGCAACCCGACGTTGAGATCGGTCAAGAAAAGGTTGACATGCTTCGAGGTGAAGGGGATGAACGCCGTCCCGCCGAGCGGAATAATCATGAACGCCGTGAGCGCCGTGACGAAGACGACGATCGGCGCGAAGAAGAAGACCCAGCGATCCGCCCCGGCCGGGATGATGTCCTCCTTGAAGAGGAGTTTGAGCCCGTCCGCCGCCGGTTGCAGGAGGCCGCGCGGGCCGGTGCGTGTCGGGCCGAGACGATCCTGCATGAAGGCGATGACCTTGCGTTCGTAGTAGGTCATGTACGCCATCATCGTCAGGGCAATGAAGAGGAGGACGACGACCGTGATGGCGGTGAGCCACCCCGGCTGGCTGCTCAGAACATTGACTACGGCGAAGGTCATCGCTCAGTCGCCTCCCGCCGCGACCATCTCGGGCCGCGCTTGTTCAATCGGCCGGACATCCACCGCGCAGACCTTCAATTCGCCGATCCGCCACGGGCGGTCGAGCGTCGGGGTGCCGGAGTGGTTGACCGCCATCGCGCTGAGATCGAAATCGAGATGGACCAATCCCGGCTGCGTCTTCTCATTCACGAGCGCGGTCACCGTCGTCTCGCCATAGGCGGAGACGATCCGCACGCGGTCACCCGTCACCACATCGCGCCGTCGTCGCGTCAGCGGGGTGGATGACAAGATCGCTCGTCGGGACGATCCGGCTCGAGATCGATGGACGGGCATGTTCTCGGTCAGCTCGCCGTGCGCGTCCGGGCCGCGATTCGTCGTCAGGATGAGGCCGAAGCGCGCTCCGGCGGCCGTTTCATCCAGCGGCGGCTGCGCGACGGCGACCATCCGCGCGCGACCAGACGGTGTGTTGAAGCCGCCCGCGAAGAGGATCGGCGTGCCGCCCATGTCCGCGCTCGGCGCCGGCCACTGAATGCCACCATCCCAGTCGAGGCGCTGATGGCTGAGCCCCGCGTACGCCGGGACCGCCGTCGCGATCGCATCGAAGACATCGGCGGCGCTCGCCGTAGCCGAGGTCGCTGCCCATCAGGCCCGCGAGGTCGTTCAGCGCGTCCCAGAGCGAGCGGCTGTCGCCGATCGGGATCAGCGCCGGGCGGAGCAACTGAACATGCCGGTCGACATTCGTCAGCGTGCCGCTCACTTCGGTCCACGTCGGCGCGGGCAGGACGACATCCGCCAGCCGGGCCGTCTCGGTCAGGAAGAGATCGTGGACGACAAGGAAGTCGAGCTCCTTCGAGCGCCGCGCGCGAGCGCGCCGCCGAACGTCTCGTCCGCCTCGCCGGCGGGGTTCAGCGCGGAGATGAGCATCGCCGATAATCGCGCCACGCTCGGCGCCCGCGATCATGCTCGCTCATGCCGACGCCCGCATCGCCGGGCACGCAGATCGACATCGAGCGCGCCCTGATGGTTCGCGCCGTCGCGCAGCGGCCAGACGCCCGCACCGGCGCGCCCGACGTTGCCGGTCAGCAGCGCAAGATTGATGACCGCCGTCGCCGCTTCCTCGCCACCCGGTGCGTTGCGTGATGCCGGAGCCGAAGAAGGCGGCGGACGGCGGATAGAGGCCCGAATCCGCCGGGAGCGGGATTGCGGGAGAAGCCACCCTTCGCGTAGAGGCGGGCGGCGCGCTCGATGTCCGCCGCCTCGACGCCGCAGATCGCCGCCGCGCGTTCCGGTGTCATCTCGCGGACGCTTGCCTGCCATGCATCGAACCCATCGACGCGCTCGGCGACGAATGACGCGGCGTGGAGACTCTCGCGGGTGATGACGTTCGCCATCGCGAGCAGCGCGGCAGTTTCCGTGCCGGGCCGGACCTGCAGCCAGACGGTCGCGACCTCGCAGAGGTTGTTCCATTGCGGCGCGATAATCACCATCCGGGCGTCGCGCGTGCGCATGGCGATGTGGATGTCGTAGGAGAGGACGGGATGCGTCTCCGGCATATTCGTGCCGACGAGCAGGAACATCTTGGCGTCGATCAGCTCCGCCTTGCTGTTCGTCACCGCCCAGTCGCCGAGCGTCTTCAGCATCGCCCGGTCGCCCGCCGCGTGCTCCTCGCGGCCCGCGACATCGACATGCGGCGATCCCATCACCTCGCGCGTGAACTGGCCGAGCACAAAGGCGTCTTCATTGGTGAGCGAGGGCGCGGAGACCGCGGCGAAGGCGCCGGTGGCGCGGTGTGCGGCGAGGCGATCCGCGACGAGCGAGAGCGCTTCCTCCCATGTCGCTTCGCGGAAGCCGTCGCCCTCTTTGATCAGCGGCGTCTCGATCCGAGGCGGCGCTCTGGACGATATCGTAGCCCCAGCGGCCCTTGACGCAGGTATAGGAGCGATTGACGCCGTACTCGCGCGCCGAGCCCTGCGCCCGCTTCACCTCGCCCTCGCGCGTCTGCACATCGAGCGAGCAGCCGACCGGGCAGAAGCCGCAGACCGAGCGCACCGTCTGCATATCCCACGGATGCTCGCCGTACTCGCGGTCGGTGAGCGCGCCGACCGGGCAGACCTGGATGCACATGCCGCAGTGGGTGCAGTCGGTGTCGTAGAGCGAGTGGCCGAAGGCGGGGATGATCGTGCTCTCGAAGCCCCGGTTGGCCATCGTGATCGCCGACGCGCCGATCACTTCCTCGCAGGTGCGGATGCACTGCGAGCACTGGACGCAGCGATCGTGCTTGTAGTCGATCAGGTCGGAGAAATGCTCGACCTCGCGCACCATCTTCGGGCGATGGAAGGGGTTCTCCGCGACGCCGTATTCATAGGTCGCGTCCTGCAACTGGCATTCGCCGGAGGCGTCGCAGGTCGGGCAATCGAGCGCATGATCGATGAGGAAGAACTTCAGCAGGTCCTGACGCGCCTTGTACGAGACCTCGTCGTGCGTCGCGACTTCCATGCCGTCGCGCACCGGCGTCGCGCAGGAAATCTGCGTGCCGCCCCGCCGGCCGAGGACATTGACGACGCACATCTGGCAGGAGCCCCAGGGGCGGAGGTCCGGCTGGTAGCAGAAGGACGTGATCGTGATGCCCATCTTCTTCGCGGCATTGATGATCGTCGTGCCCGCCGGGACAGTCACGCTCTTGCCGTTAATCGTGCAGGTGACGTCTTTCGCCATGTGCGTTGCTCCGCTCCTCAGTATCGTCAGTAGATCGTAGACGGTAGTCGAGTTGTCATCGGCAGTCGCTTTGCGCGTTTTCTTCCTCTAACTACTGGATACTGACTACTGACTACTAGTTAGCGATCCACCTCGCCGAGAACCATATCAATCGTGCCGAGGATCGCGATGAGGTCCGCGATCATGGTGCCGACGGAAATCTTGTTGACGATCTGCAAGTTGATCATCGATGGCGGCCGGATGCGCAGTCGATAGGCATGCGGCGTGCCGTCCGAGACGATGTAGTAGCCGAGTTCGCCCTTCGGGTTCTCGATGCCGACATAGACTTCGCCGGGCGGCGGCGAGAAGCCCTCGATCACCAGTTTGAAGTGCCGCTGCATCGCCTCCGCCTCGAACATCACCGCGTCGTGCGGCGGGAAGACGTACTTCGGCTCGTCCGCCATCAGCGGCCCGTCGGTCGGCATCTGCGTCATCGCCTGCTCGATGATCCGCAGCGACTGGCGCATCTCCTCCATGCGGATCAGGTAGCGGTCGTAGGTGTCGCTGTTCTCGCCGAGCGGCACCTCGAAATCCATCCGGTCGTAGACGAGATACGGCATCGCCTTGCGCACATCGTAATTGACGCCCGCGGCGCGCAGGAGCGGCCCGGTCAGGCCGAATGAGAGCGCATCCTCGCGGGAGATGTAGCCGATGCCCTTCGTGCGCCCGATCCAGATCGGATTGGCGTTGAGCAGTTTCTCGTACTCACTCAGATCGCTCGGGCATCACGCGGAGGAACTCGCGCAGCATGCTCCCAGAACGTATCCGGGATGACGCGCTGGAAGCCGCCGACTTCCATGATGTTCGTCGTCAGGCGCGCGCCGCAGTAGTTCTCGAACAGGTCGAGGATCATCTCCCGCTCGCGGAAGGTGAAGAGCGACATCGAGAGCGCGCCAATGTCCATCGCGTGCGTGCCGATGCCGACGAGGTGCGAGGCGATGCGCGTCAGCTCCGCGAGGATGACGCGGAAATACTGCGCCCGCTCCGGGATGCGATCCTCGATGCCGAGCAACTTTTCGAGCGCCATGACATAGCCGAGATTATTGGACGGCGCGGAGATGTAGTCGGTGCGATCCGTCCAGGGGGTGAACTGCACGTAGCGCGCGTTCTCGCCGAGTTTCTCGGTGCCGCGGTGCAGGTAGCCGATCACGAGGTCGCACGCCCGGATCACCTCGCCATCGAGCCGCACGACAACGCGCAACACGCCATGCGTGGACGGGTGCTGCGGCCCGAGATTGAGCACCATCTCGCGGTCGCCGCTTTCGAGGAAGTGGTCGCTCTCGACGCTGCCCTCGCCGACCCCCGGCATGTTCGGCAATTCGGGCGCAACGGGCCGGGTTGTTGTTGTATCAGCCATGACGTAGTCCCCTTTCTGCCCTCAGTGGTATTGGCCCCACTGCTTGTGGCCGCGCAACGGGTAATCCTTGCGGAGCGGATAGCCCTCGTTCCAATCTTCCGGCAGGAGGATGCGCCGCAGGTCCGGGTGATCGGCGAAGTCGATGCCGAACATGTCGTAGCACTCGCGCTCCAGCCAGTTGGCGGAGGCCCACAGGTCGGATGCCGTCGGGATACTATCGCCGCGTTCGAGCGCGTTGACACCGCTCTTGATGCGCAGGCGATGGCGATTGTCCGTCGAGTAGAACTGATAGACGACATCGAAACGCGGCATCCGGACGCGCCAATCGACCGCCGTGAGGTCGATCAGCATATCATAGCGCAGCGCCGGATCGTCGCGCAGGAACTGCAACGCCTGATGGACCGCTCTTTGTGGATGCGTGACCGTGATTTCGTCGCGGAATGACGACGACGCTCTCGATCGCATCGGCGAAGCGTGCTTGGAGCGCCTGCACCGCCGGATGTGGTAAGCGGCTGCGACGGCAGTTCGTCCGGTTGCGTCGCGGTGCGCGGTTCCTGGGCCACTCTGGTCCTCCTCGACCCGTCCCCATGCGCGACTTCAGCGGCGCGCGGCGGGAGAACATGGCGCACAAACGGCTAGACGTTCCGCCCGGTCGCGCCCGCCACCATATCCGGTCGCCGGTTGCGCGGCTTCTTCGCCAGCGTCTCGTTCTTGATGATCTTGTTTTGCAGCGTCAGGATGCCGTATGCCAGCGCCTCGGGCGTCGGCGGGCAGCCCGGCACATAGACATCGACCGGCACCACCGCATCCACGCCCTGAACGACCGAGTAGGTGTCGAACGGGCCACCGACATTGGCGCACGAGCCCATCGAGATCACCCATTTCGGGTCCGGCATCTGGTCGTAGAGCGTGCGGATGATCGGCGCCATCTTCTTCGTCACCGTGCCCGCGACGATCATGCAGTCCGCCTGACGCGGCGAGGCGCGGAAGAGCATCCCGAACCGCTCCGCCACATCGAAACCGCGGCATCGAGGCGGAAATCATCTCGATCGCGCAGCACGCCAGACCGAAGCCGAGCGGCCAGAGCGACGAGCGGCGCGCCCAATTGACGAGGAAATCGAGGCTGGTGATGATGACATTCTTGTCGAACTGATCTTCTAAGCCCATTCAAAGGCTCCCTTTCGCCATGCGTAGAACCAGCCCAGCAGGAGCAACGCGATAAAGATGAACATCTCCACCAAGCCGTACCAGCCGAGGGCGCCGAAGATGACCGCCCACGGATAGATGAAAATCGCTTCGACATCGAAGACCACGAAGAGGATCGCGATGACGTAGTACCGGGGGGTGATGCGGCCCATCGGGCTGCTGACACCCGGCACGCCGCCTTCGTATGGCGCCAGCTTCGTGCGGTTCGGGTGCTGCGGGCGCAGGAGCGCGCCCATAAAGATGACGCCGATGCCGAGCGCGGAACCAACCAACACCGCGAGCGCAACAAACAGCCAGTTGCCAAGCATCGTTCGGCCCACCTCCGAAGCATCCGCGCCACATGCCGTGCGCCGTTGCACGACATGCGGTAGTGTACAGCGTCCGCGAAACGTCAACAAGGGCGCGCGAATACGCGAGGTGCATCGCTCAATCAGCGGGGACGGCGAGTGACGGAGGGAGTGCGATCAGCGCGATGAGACGTCCGCAGCCGGGACCGTGAAGGCAAACGTGCTGCCGTGCCCAGGATCGCTGGCTACCGTGATCGTGCCGCCGTTCAGTTCGACGAGTTGCTTGGTCAGCGCGAGGCCAAGCCCGGTGCCCTCGTAGCGCCGGTTATGCGCTGCGTCGAGTTGCCGGAACTTCTCGAAGAGTTTCGGGAAATCGTCGGCTTTGATGCCGATGCCCGAGTCCTGGATCGCGAGCGCGCAGGAGCGATGGCGTCGTCGGCTTCGGGTGTGATCGCGATGCGGATCGTGCCGCCATCCGGGGTGAATTTGATCGCGTTCGAGACGAGATTGAGGATGATCTGGCGGATGCGCTGGCGGTCTGCAAAGACGATTGCGGGCACGGGCGGTTCATCGACGATCAATGTGTGCCTCCGCGCGGCGACGAGCGGCGCCACCGACCGGCAGACCTCGCCCACATCCTCCCGTAGGTCAAACACCGTGCGCTTCAGTTCCATCTGGCCCGCCTCGATTTTGGAGATGTCGAGGACATCGTTGATCAGACTGAGCAGGTGCCGGCCGCTATTGAGGATATCCGTGAGGCATTCGCTTATCTCTTCGGGCTCGGCGACGATGCCATCGGCAAGCAATTCCGAGAAGCCAATGATCGCGTTAAGGGCGTACGGAGCTCGTGGCTCATCGTGGCGAGAAACTCGGACTTGAGGGCGTTGGCCGACGCGAGGTCGCGGTTTACGCGCGCGAGATTGTCGATTTGGGCGCGCGCCTCGACGTTCAAGCGGATATTTTCGAGGGCGACGCTGACATTGTTCGCCAGCGTGGTGATGAGATTGAGATCCGTCTCGGTCAGCCGCCCAATCGTCTCTTCCTCCAAAAGGATCGTCCCGAGCACCCGCGCGGGTATGAGGATCGGCGCGCACGCCTCGCAGACGATCTGATACTCGGCGGCGATGAAGTCATCGTCGCTGCTTGCATCGGTGACGAGCACCGGGCGGCGCTCGCGGACGGTGCGGCCTGTGACGGTCCCCTGCACGGGGATCGGGTCGATTACCGTCGCATAGCCGCGCTGGGCAATGAGCACGAGATTGTCGGGGTCGTGCGGGCGGATGAGATAGATCGACACATAGTGATAGCCGAAGGTATCTGCAAGACCATTGACGACGATCTCGCAGACATCGCGCTCGGTTGTCGCGCTCGTGAGGGCGACCGCGATGCGACGAAGTTCTTCGAGTTGCCGCTCCTGGGTGTGAGGACGTTGACCATCGCGTTGAATGAGCGACCGAGCTGCGCGAGTTCACCCTTGCCGCGCACCGGCACCTGGACGTCCCGCGCCCCATTGCCGAGCGCGGCCGCGGCGAGCGCGACATCGCCGACGCCGCGACCGATCGTGCGCACCAGCCAGAGGCCGACGAACGCAAGGATGAGGAGCAATAGCGCGGTCTCGGCGATCGTCGTATTGCGCGCGGTTGCCACGCTCGCTTCACGGTCCGCGCGGAGCTGAGCCGTCGCCCGATGTACTTCGTCCTGAAAGCCGCCTAGTAGCCCGGAGGCGGCCAGCCCTTGCCCTTTCAACGCGCGTCGGCACGGGTATCAGCATTGGCGGCATCCGGCTGGGAAAGTTCGAGGCGGTAATGCGCGAGTGTTTGCAGGTAGCTCGTTCGATAGATCGGCCATCGAATCGTCGAACTGCTTCAATTGGTCGCGCATCGCCGGGGTGAGCGTGAAGTCGGTGTCGATGCGCGCCCGCAGAGCATCGTGATCAGTTTGCCATGATTGGTCGGCTGTATCCGCGACCGTATCGACGCTGTCCGTCTTGCCGCCGCGCAACCAGACATCCTTGATGCGCGCGACAAGGCGAACGACTTCGTCGCGGAGACGGCGACGAGTCTTCGATTGCCACATCGTATTGCGCGACGCGGTCTGATGCCCGCGTGATCATCCGGTACTGGAGAAACTGAATGGTGCTGCACCCGACGATCAATGAGAAACAGATCACGCCAAAGATCAGCAACTTCATTTGGAGCGTGTGGCGCATACCGTCCTCGCTCGCTGCCGCGATGCCGGTATCAGCCGCTCGATGGCGCGGCAACGCCGTCAGTCCCAACCCCGGACTGCGATTCCCCGTACGAAAGGTCGAATAATCGTCTCGTCTTTGAACGAACGACGTATGCGTATGGTACGGCCTGCGTATACAAACTTGTCCAGGATCATAATACCTACCGGCAGCCGTTGCACCGTCGCGCCCGCGACGTGCGATCAACTGCCGTCAAGGGGCGTGACGTGCCCGGTGAAAAGTGCGTATACCATCGTCGGATATAGGGCGGCATCTTCATCGGATCGGCCATCGCGCCGGAGGCGAGGCCCGCGAAGCGCTCGGAGTCGTTCTCGAACATCCCGGCGAAACCCGTCTGTGGGTTGCCGAACTCATACTCACCGGCGATGAAGCAGATGCGCGGGTACCGTTCGGGTCCTGCTCCTCGGCGGCGCGACGGACATCGGCGCGGAAGGTCCGATTGAGCGTCGGCCAGCGATCCCAGTCCTTGCTCCACTCGTCATAGAATCCGGTCAGGTCTGCCCAGGCGTGCGCCATCTCGTGGATCGCCGCCTCGGCCTGGATGCCGAAGAGTTCGATCCGGTTCTCCTCCGGCCCATACCAGAATCCCCCGCCATCCGGCGCGCGCAGATTGCGGACGGTGAATTTCGTGTCGGAAAGAACGCGCTGTGCCGCGTCGGAAAATCCGTACGCCTCCATCACCGCGTGTTTGAATGCTTCCCCGTTTGGGATACCGACCGGCAGGCTGCGGCCGCGAGACGATTCAGAAAGGACATGGTCTCCTCCTTCGACGATAAGCTCGCTGCCTCGATGATCGTCCGCCGACAGGGGATGCCGTCAAATTACGGCTGGCCGCTCGTCGTGGCATTTACTCGCCATTCGTGCCGACGAGCAAGCGTAAAGAGGTAGATTGCAGAAAGTATTGACATTGACGCTTCGTCATGCTAGTGTACGGTCACGGTAAAGTCCCGAGTCGTTGAGTAGCAGCGGACCGGGCGGCAGTGGCCTCGCTCTCTCGGGAGTGGTGCTGGGGTAAGCGGATCGGCGCCCACGCGGTGATCTGGCTGCCACGGCAGGAACGAATGTCAATACTGAGCAATCAGTGGCAGCCGATTCGGTACACGCGCGACGGCAAAGCGAAAGATCAGTCGGGGCTTTTCCGCATTTAAGTGGGTATGTGTGCGGCTGCGTGGCCCTGCACGCGTGCAACTGCAGGCCTCGGAGGTTACGCTTTGGCTGCCGTGAGGTGTATGATGGGTCACACCGAGCAATTACCGTCGCAAGCGCGACGACGATGCGATAGGGAGATCATGCGGGCATGACGGTGACAAGCGCGCGGCGCCGGCCGCCGATTCCACGCAATGTTTCGGCGGCGATTCGCCAGTTGCTGCAACCGCCTCGACCGTGCGGAGCAGCTGCATGCGTCGGATGTCTCGTTCTACGCGCTGATGATCGGCGAGTCGCTCGACCTCTCTGCCGATCTCATCCGTCTCATCTCGTGCGGCGCGTTGCTCCATGATGTCGGCAAAATCGCCATCCCGCTCGATAATCGCGGACCACTCTGGCGCGCTCACCGCGCTCGAACGGCTGAACATGCTCACACACCCCGAGGTTGGGGAGGCGATGGTATCCGTTCATCCGCCACTCGCGCCGCTCGCCGAGTTGGTGCGCCACCATCACGAGCGGTACGACGGGCGCGGCTACCCCGATGGACTGGCGGGCGGTCAGATCCCGATTGGCGCGGCGGTGCTCGCGGTCTCGGAGGCATTCGCGACGATGATCTCCGAGCAGCCGTACCAACAGGCGCGGACGTGGCACGAGGCGCTCGGCGAGATTCGCCAGGGCAGTGGCACGCAATTTCATCCCGGTCGTCGCGGAGGCGTTCCTCACGGGTCTCGGTGAAGCGTCGATCAGTTTCCCGCAATAGCGAGGGATCGGTTTGTGGCGGTATCGCTAGCCGAGATACGCTTGCCGCACGCGGTCATCATCCACGAGGTCAGCCGGCGGGCCGGAGATCGTCACCCGCCCCGCTTCTAAGACATAGCCCCGATCGGCGTATTGGAGCGCGAGGCGCGCGTTCTGCTCGACGAGCAGGATCGTCACGCCTTGCGCGTGGAGTTCGCGGATCACGGCGAAGATGTCGCGCACGATCAACGGTGCGAGGCCGAGGCTCGGCTCATCGAGTAAGAGCAGGCGGGGGCGGCTCATCACTGCGCGCGCGATGGCGAGCATCTGCTGTTCGCCGCCGCTTAGTGTGCCGGCCAATTGATTCCGCCGCTCGCCGAGGATTGGGAACAGGGCGAATTGTCGCTCGATGTCGGCGCGCACCTGCGCGCGGTCGCACGCGCGTGTATGCCCCCAGATCGAGATTGTCGAGGACACTGAATCGGGTCAGCACCCGCCGTCCCTCCGGGCACTGGGCAATGCCCCGCCGGACGACTTCATCGGGCCGCGCGTTGCCGATGTCGCGGCCGTCGTAGATGATCTGGCCCGCGCGCGGATGCAGCAGCCGCGAGATGGTGCGGAGCGTCGTGCTTTTGCCCGCGCCGTTTGCGCCGATCAGCGTGACGATCTCGCCCGCGCGCACCGTCAGATTCACCTCGCGCAATGCCTGAATGCCGCCGTAATTGACGGTTACGTTCGCGCAGTTCGAGTAAGGTGCGTATCGCTCGTCTGCGTTCGGTTTCGGCGGGCTCCGCCACGCGGAATTGCGCCTGCGCCCGGTCTAGTGACTGGCGCGCTCATCCGGCATCACCGAGATAGGCTTCGATCACCGCCGGGTCGTGCTGGACCGCTGCCGGGTTGCCAAGCGCGATCAGTTTGCCGAAGTTGAGCACGGCGATCCGGTCGCACAAACCCATCACCAGCGGGACATGGTGCTCGATCAGCAGGACGGTCAGGTTGAATCGCTCGCGGATCGGAGCGGATGAAACCGCTCAACGTCTGCTTCTCGTTCGGGTTCATGCCCGCGGCGGGTTCATCGAGGAGCAGCACGCGCGGTTCGAGGGCGAGGGCGCGGGCGATTTCCAGGCGGCGCTGATCGCCGTAGGCGAAGTTGAGCGCCTTTGTCTCCGCCCGGTCTCGCCAGCCCGACGAGGTCGAGCAGCTCCATCGCCTTCGCGCGCGTCGCGCGATCCTCCTCCGGCGCGGGCGGCAGGCCGAGCACCCCGGCGATCACACCACTGCGGGTATGGACGTGCTGCGCGATCATCACATTCTCGAGCGCTGAGAGATTGCCGAAGAGGCGGATGTTCTGGAACGTGCGGGCGATGCCCGCGCGCGGCGACGTGGTGCGGCCGTCAGCCCGGTGATCGTGTCGCCCCGATAGCGCAGTCGCCCGCTGGTCGGTGGGATGAGGCCGGTCATCAGATTGAAGAGCGTCGTTTTCCCGGCCCCGTTCGGGCCGATCAAGCCAAAGATTTCGCCCTCAATGACGGTGAAGGTGACATCGTTGACGGCAACCAGCCCGCCAAAACGGCGCGTCATGCCCGTCCGCTTCAAGCACGACACTCGTCGTGGTAGTGCCGGTCATCACGGCATCGGGCGCCGCGCCACCTCTGATCGGCGTCGTCATGGCGCCGTCCGCGGTCTGTCCGACCGTGCGTCGGAGGGCCGGGCGAACGGGCCGTCGCAATCGCCGCAGGAGATCGGGCGTGACGAGCCCCTGCGGGAAGAAGATCGTGCCGAGGACGAGCAGCAGGCCGAAGATGATCAGACGCCCATCCTTGAGGAACTGTGCGACAGCCAGTGCGGCAAGCCGCCGATATCCGCGAAGCCGCGCAGCACCTCGGGCAGCGCGGTGAGCACGAGACCGCCGAGCACCGGGCCAACGAAGGTGCGCGAGCCGCCGATCAGCACGAAGGCGAGATAGGCGACGCTCGCATCGAACGTCCCCTGGCGGGCATTCCAGGTATTGAGGAAATGCGCGCTGACCGCACCGACGATGCCCGGCAAGGATCGCGCCCATCGTGAAGGCAAGCACTTTGTGGTAGGTCGGCGCGATGCCCATCGCGTCCGCCGCCAGTTCATCCTCGCGGATCGCGGTGAAGGCGCGCCCGATCCGACTCGCTCCAGACGATAGAGGAAGGCCATCGAGAGGATCAACATCGGCAGCGCGATCCAGAGGTATTGCGAGCGTCGAGTCAAACGGCTGCGGAATCTTGAAGATGCCCACCGCGCCGCCGGTGATCTTCAGGTTCAGCGAGACGACGCGCAAGGATCTCGACAAAGGCGATCGTCGCGAGCGCGAGATAGATGCCGCGCAGCCGCAGCGCCGGGATGCCGACGAGGATCGCCAGCAGCCGCGCAGAGCGACCGCCGCGACCAGCATCTCCACAGCAGCAGCGGGATCGGGAAGTGCGCGCCGTTGGCGACCTTGAAGACTTTCGTCGACATCACTGCCGCGACATAGCCGCCGAGCGCATAGAATCCGGGGCTGGCGAGCGACAGTTGCCCCGCCATCAATGGGAAATAGAGCGACATGCCGAGCATCGCCGCCAGGACCATCGAGACGATGACATTGCTGTGCGCGCGCAAGAAGTCGAGCATCGCTTAGACCTTCTGAACCTGCACCCGGCCAAGGATGCCTTGCGGGCGGAAGAGCAGGATGACGAAAAGCAGGCCAAATGCGACGGCGTCCTTGTAGGCCGAATGATCGGCTGGCACGAACGCCTCCGCGAGGCCGAGGACGAGCCCGCCGACGACCGCACCGGGAATGTCGCCGAGGCCACCGAGCACGATCACGGCGAGCCCCTTCAGGCCGAAGGCGATGCCGAAATACGGCCCGGCGATGCTGACGCTCGTGCCGATCAGCGTGCCCGCGAGCCCGCCGAGGAAGCCGCTGAGGAAGAAGGTGAACATAATCAGCCGGTCGGTATTGATGCCGAGCAGGCTGGCGGTCGTCGCATCCTCGGAGACGGCGCGGAGCGCCTTGCCCTACGCGCGTATTGCGAATCAGGTACGGTCAGCCCGACCAGGATGACGCAGGAGACGCCGAAGATGACGATCTGCACGGTGCGGATCGGGATCGGGATTATCCTCGCTGCCGAAGTTCACCGCGACGGGGAGACTGCCGGTGATCCGGTCCTTATAGGTGTAAATCTCCGCGCCGACGAGATACTGGATGAGGTTGACGATCACAATCGCGACGCCGAGGCTCGATACCAGCGAGAGCAGACGATCCGCGCCACGGCGACGCAGGGGCCGGAAGGCGAGCCGTTCGATGAGGACGGAGAGGAAACCCGCCAGGAGGCTGCCGACAATCATCGCCAGCACGAAGGCGAGCCCGAACGGGCAGCGACTTATTCGCCAGGACGCCATTGAAGCCGAACGCCGCGCCGGTCAGCACGTAGGTGAAGTACGCCCCGGCGGTGAAGATCGCGCCGTGCGCGAAGTTGATGATGCCGAGGATGGAGAAGACGAGCGTGTAGCCGAGCGCAAAAATGGCATAGATGCTGCCAATCGACAGCCCATTGAGTAGCGATTGGATGAAATGCGTCAACCGAGTCCGCCTCTGTCTGCGATACGCATTCCACAGGCCAGGTGGCACACGCCACTGCCTGCTACCAGATGCAACAGGCGATCGGCGGAACGTCCTGCATGTCAAGCCACGTCCAGAGGTCGTCCCGCCCGCCATGCCGCGAATGCGGCTACGAGAGGAAGGTGAAGGTACCGGTCGCGCCATCCGGGATTCATTTTGATCTGCGCGACGTAGAAGTCCTTCTGAACCAGGTCATGATCCTTGTCGAAGGAGATCGCGCCGAGCGGCGTGTTGTAGGTGCCGCCATGCACCTCGGTATTCAGGGCGACGCGCAGGTCGTCGATCGACATATTGGCGATCTTGTTCTTGCTGTCGAGCGACTTCAGCGCCTCGACGAAGACCTGGATACCCGTGAAGGTCTGGGCCGCGAACTGCGGCGGGTCCTTCTTGAACTGGTCGGTGTAGACCTTCTTGAAGGCATCGTTGATGTCGCTCTTCAGCGCGGGGCTATACGCCTGCGCGACGAGGATGCCGTCGCACTGCGCCTTGCAGACCGGGAAGATGTTCGGTGGTATTCAGGCCGTTGCCGCCGATGATCGACGCCCTTGAAGCCGAGTTCGCGCAGTTGCTTGACGAGGTTGCCGCCGTCGGCGGCGAGGCCGGAGACGATCGCCAGATCGGGCTTCGTCGCCAGCGCGTTCGTCACCTGCGTCTGGAAGTCGGTGTCCGTCGTCTGGAACTTCTGCACCGTCGTCACTTCGAGATTCAGGTCCTTCGCGGTGGACTGGAAGGTCCCGGTCTCGGAGACGCTGAAGGCGTCATTCTGCGCGAAGAAGACCGCGACTTTCTTGATGTTCGGGTTGATCTTCAGCGCCTGCTTGACGGCGTTCGGCGCGACGATCGAGACGGGAGCGGAGACGCGCGTCACGATACGGGCCGATCTGCGCGATGCCTTGCGCGGTGTTCGATGGGCCGATCACGGGCACTTTCGCCTTGTCCGCGACCGGATCGGCGGCGAAGGCCTGCTGGGAGAGCGTCGGGCCGACGATGCCGACGACTTTGGTCTGCGAGATCAGCGACTGGTAGGCGTTGATCGCGCCCGCCTCGTCACCGGCGGTGTCCTGGAGGACGACCTTGATCGGCCGGCCATTCACGCCGCCACGGTCATTGAAGAACTTCTCCGCCAGTAGGCCGCCGTTCTTCTCTTCCTCGCCGAGCAGCGCGACATTACTGGTCGTCGCGATGGCGAGGCCGATCGGGATCGGCTGGCCGGAGAGCGCCGCAGCAGGGGATGCCGCGCCCGAAGCGGCACTGGCGGCCGGCTGCGTCGCGCTCGCAGATGACGGTTGTCGCCGCGCTTGCGGCTGCGGTCGTCGCTGCCGGTGCGGTCGTCGCGGCGGCCGGCGCTTTCGTTGCCGCCGGCGCCGTGGTCGCCGTGGACGACGATGAGCCGCAGGCGGTCAGACATGAGGGCAAGAACCACAAGGATGGGAACCCAGAGCCGCTTCATCGTTCTCTCCTCTTGATAGGTGCGGACACACGCGGAGCGCTTCATGCCTGGCATGTCACGACATTCCCGCCGGCAACCTTGTACCTTCAACCCCATTTCGCGCGGCGAAGCCTAGCATCCGCTACGCCGCCTGTCAATTTGTCCCGCACGCACGTCGTCAGTTACAGGTGTAGAAGATGGATGTCAATCCAGAGGGCGGCGGTGGCGGCAGGGATCATCAGCGGCGTGACAATCGCGCCCACTTTCATGTACGAGGCCGCGCTCACCGCGACGCCGCTCTTGCGCACAATTGCCAGCCAGAGCATCGTCGCAAGCGAGCCGACGGTGATGATGCTCGGCCCGATGTTGGTGCCAATCAGCGTCGCGTATGCCAAATGCTCGGGCACATGCTGGCCGGTGGCGCGCAGGACGCTGATCATCGCGACCGCCATCGGGATGTTATTGACGATATTCGCGCCGATGCCTGTGCCGGCAGCAATCGCCAGGAGCGTCCCGAAACCCGTGCCGGTCGGGATACTGCCGATGTGCGTCAGCCACCCATGCTCGACGGCCCTGATGACGACGAACATCGCGACGACGAAGGGGAAGAGCGGCCAGCCCGACGGCTGCGGTGCGATACCCGGCAGGGGCGGGGAATCCGCCGGTGCGCTCGACGGGGAATGCACGCGGAATACGCGCCCGGAAGATGAGAAAGTACGCGCCGATGTTCACCGCGAGCGCGGCGAGATTCGGCAGCAGCATCACCGCCGCGAAGTGCGCGAACGAGAGATGCAGGAGATCACAGACGAGGATGTTCGCGAGGTTCGACACCGGCAGGAAGAGCGAGGGGTGTTCGCGACGAAGACGCAGGAGTAGAGATATGGCACCGGATCGATGCCAAGCCGGTCGACCACCACGGAGGCAATCGGCGTCAGCACGATGATCGTCACATCGAGCGAAAGGAATGCTGTGATCAGCGCGCCAAGGATGAAGACGTTGAGGAGGAGCAGGCGCCCGCTCCCCGTCACCGGCGACCGCTCCAAACCGCGTATGGGCGTTGCATTCTACGGTGACTTTGGTGGGCCGGGGATGAGACCACCGCTCGGACTCCGCGCGGTTGGCGGGGCGTTCGGTTGCTTGGTGGGCGCCTGCGCCGGCCGTTGCGGCACTTGGGCGGGAATCGGCGTCGGCGGGATGGCCGGACCGGGCGCTTGCGTCACGCTACCGGCGCCGGGTGGCTTCGTGCTGGCTGGAGCCGTGGCGACATCGGTCAACCCTGCTGGCTGCTGGCGGGGAACCGGGTTGGCGTTCGGACTATAGGATTGCGCGCCCTTCGGCCGGTACTTCGTATCGACCGCGGACAGATAGGCATTCAGTTTGGCCGAACCGGCGCCGGTGTAATGGCCGAACTCGGTATGCGGCTTGGCAGGCGTGCCGTCGGGATTGGTCGTCGGCAGGAGCGAGGTGTTGTGCGTGAAGTCGGCCCATGCCTCGGTCAGCTCCCGCTGCTCGCGCGTGTCGAGAACGCCGCAATCGAGCGACGGCTCCTTGCCCTTGACGAAGAGGTCCTTCGTGCCCGTGCCGGCGCGCGTCACCTTGTGCCCCGTCGCGGTGCAGGATTCGCCATCGACGACGTTCGCGGGGCGGAAGAACTCTTTGGCGGGCAGGTTGCCGTCGGGGCCGACGAGCAATTGCGGCGCTTTTTCGTGGGCGGTGATCAGCCGCATGAACTCGTTCCAGATCGGCGCGGCATTTTCGACGCCGTCCACGTTCTTCATTGCATGATTGTCGTTGTTGCCCACCCAGACACCGACCGCCACCTGCGTCGTGTACCCGACCGTCCAGCCGTCGCGGAAGTCATTGGTCGTGCCGGTTTTCGCGGCGACGGGTCGGTCCCGCAAGATGAGCGGGCTCGAGGCGCCGAAGATCGGCGTCCGTGCCTTGTTGTCGGTGAGCACCGAGGTGACGAGATAGGCATTGCCGGGGTCCATCACCTGCTGGCCTTGCGGGATCGTCTTGCTGTTGTCGACGTCCTTCTTCGTGGTCGGGTCCTTGAAGACCGTGCCGTCGGACTTCTCGATGCGGACAATCGGCGTCGCTTCGACATATTTGCCGAGGTTCGCGTAGGTCGCGTAGGCGTTCGTCAATTGGAGCGGCGAAACCTCGCCGCCGCCGAGCGCCAGCGAGATACCGAGGCCATAATCGGCAATCGGACGATTGAAACTATCCTTCAGACCCACCGCGTGGGCGAAGTCGATGAAATTCTGCAGGCCGTCATGCTGCCCGTACTTGGAGCCGTCCTTGGTGAAGTCGTACTCCATCGCCTTGAGCGCGGGGATATTGAGCGATTGCTGGAGCGCATCGCGGACGGTGACCGCGCCATTGTGCAACTGATTGAAGTTGTTGGGCGTGTATCCCTTTTCGGTGCCGTCGTCCCACGTCTTGTGGTAATCGAGCACCACGTACGAGGGATACCACCCCTTCTCGAATGCCTCGCCATAGGCAATCGGTTTGATCGAACTGCCCGGCTGCCGTGGGTTCACCGCAACGTTGAATTCGCCGCCGTTCGCCTTATCGTTGAAGTCAACGCTACCGACCATGCAGAGGATTTGGCCGCTCCATGGCACGATCGCCACGAGCGCGCCGTTCGACACGTCGTATGCGACCTTTTCCCGCGCGATCCCAGAGCGCACGACATCTTCCGCGAGACTCTGAATGTCCATGTCGATGGTCGTATAGATTTTCAGGCCGCCGCGATAGAGCGCGTCCGTGCCATAGCGGGCCTCGACATACTGGCGGACGTAGTTGACGAAGTGCGGCGCGCCGGTCGGCTTGTCGTCGCGGAACTTGAAGTAGTTTTTGGCATTATTGGATTTCGCGTAGGCGTCGTCCGACTGGGCCTGGGTGATGTAGCCCTGGTCCACCATCTGTTTGAGGACGTATGCCTGGCGGGTGCGCGCCTTGTCGAGGCTGATCGTCGGGTCGTAGAGCGACGGCGCCTGCGGGAGGCCGGCAAGGATCGACGCCTGCCAGAGTTGCAGGTCTTTCGCGTCGATATTGAAATAGTTGTGCGCGGCCGCTTGAATGCCGTATGAGCGGTTCCCGTAGGGGATCTGGTTCAGGTAGAAGGTGAGGACTTCCTCCTTCGAGTATTTCTGCGCGACGCCATAGGCGAGGAATACCTGCCGGACTTTATCTTCCTTCGTCGGGTCCGTGTAGCGGTCGGGGAATGCCTGCTTGACGACTTGCATGGTGATCGTCGAACCGCCCGAGTTGCCGTAACTGGAGTCGATGAAGGTATTGCGGACGGCGCGCCCGATCGCTTGCGGGTCGATGCCCTTGTTCGTCCAGAATGTCTTGTCCTCGGCGGCGATGGTGGCGTTGATCAGAAAGGGGGAAATCTGGTTGAGCGGCACCTCGAAACGGTTGCCCGCCTGCGGGTCCGAGACTTCCTCGATCACGTTCCCGTACCGATCGTAGATACGGGACGTCTCGAATTGGTGCAGTGTGTTCGGGTCGAATTGCGGCAAGTCCTTCGTGAAGTAGAAATATGCGCCGCCGACGGAGGCCACCCCCATCACGAGGACGACGCCGCAGATGGCGAACAATACGCCGACCACGCCGAGCACGGCGGCAATCGGCCCGGCGATCAGGGGCGCTGCTGGCGGCGCGACCGAGCGGCGGCCCCGGACGACGAAGGGCGGCGCTTTTCGTCGCGCGCGCATCACGTCACTCGCGTGGCGATGCATTCGAGAGCGGCGAGGTGGGGGGGGAAGTGCCACGATGTTTTGCCTCCAACACGGTCGATTGCCGTCGATGCAGTGTACCACAGAGAAATGACCCGCCCGCCCACATTGACCACCGTAGTTGCCGCGCGTACACTGGCGGAGCGTCTGGCGGGGCCTTTTTGTCCATAGGGCGGTGATAATCGACCATGCGAGCACGACCTTGGCGATGGTACCGGAGCGGGATTGCGCGGCACGGCCTCTGGCGCGCGAGCCTGTTGCTCGGCGTGCTTCTCACCGGTTGCTCCGTGGCGGTGGCGCGACGCCGACCCCGGCGCCGCCGACCACGCCGACGGTTGCTCAGGTCTCGCCAAACGTCACGGCTGCCGTCCCATCTGCCACCACTGCGACGACACCGGCGACCGCAACGCCCGTGCCAGCGCCGACGCCCGTGCCGACCGGGACGGCCCGCCCGCCCGCGCCGACACCGACGCCGCAGCCGGGCCCGAAGCCGACACCCAAAGGCGCGCAGACGTTGACGCTCGCCGGGCCGGACCAATTACCGCCCACGCTCGACCCCGCCCTGGTGCGGGACGCCGGGACGGCCTTCCTCGTCCGTCAGGTCTTTCGTGGCCTCGTCCGGCTCGATGACGCGCTCAATCCCGTTCCCGACATTGCGGCTGATTACCAGAAATCCGCCGACGGCCGGACGTATACCTTCTCGCTACGCTCGACGGCGAAGTTCCAGAATGGCCGGCCGATCACCGCGGACGATGTCGCCTTCTCCCTCCGCCGCGCCTGCGATCCGAGCACCGCGCCGGACGGCCAGCCGCAGAATCTCCCCGCCGCCGCCGGCCTCAACGACATCATCGGCTGTGTCGATCGCATCAACGGGCGGGCGACTGACGTCTCCGGTATCCGGGTCCTCGATCCGTTGACGGTCGCGCTCGTCCTCGATGCGCCGAAGGCGTATTTCTTGCAAAAACTGACGCTCGCGGACGCGGCGATCATTGACCGCAACGATCTGGCGCGGGGGCCGCTCTGGTCCACGCAGCCGAACGGCACCGGCCCATTCCGTCTCACCGGCTGGAAACCGGACCAGATCATCTTCAGCCGGTTCGATCAATTCTACGCGCAGGTGGCGACGCTCGACACCGTGACGATCCTCGTCGGCGCGAGCGCCGCGAATCCGGTTAATTTCTACGACGGCAACAAGATCGATGTCGCCGTTGTGCCGGTGCAGGCGGTCGATCGCGTGACGGCGCCGGGCTCGTCGACGAAGGCCGAGTTGCGCGTCGTCCCGACGCTTTCCACCACCTACATCGGCATCAACACCAAACTCGCACCGACCGATGCCTTCAATGTGCGCGCGGCGCTCGTGCGGACAATCGACCGGCAGAAGGTGACCAATGTCATGCTGGAAGGCAAGGAAACCCCGGCGCAGAGCATCGTGCCGCCCGCCATTCCCGGCGGAAAGTGGGATGCGACCATCCCCGTTGTCGATGCGAAGACTGCGGGCACGCTCCTGCCGCCCGCGACGGCGAAGGCGCTCGCGCCAATCACGCTCGGCAGCGGCGGCTCGAATCTTGGCACGACGGTGAAAGCGGTCGCGGAGCGCGACCTCGGCGTCACGGTCGATGTCCAGGAATCCCATTTCGATGACTATTTGAGCGAGTTGGACGCGCATACCTACAACCTGTTCGTCGTCAACTGGGTGGCGGACTACCCGGACCCGGAGAACTTCCTCAGCGTGCTCTTCCACACCGGGTCCCCGCGCAATTACAGCAACTACAGCAATGCGAAGGTGGATGCTTTGCTCGATCAGGCGAACGTCGAGCAAGATGCCGCGAAGCGGGCGGACCTCTATCGTCAGGCGCAGCAGCAGATTATCGACGATGTCGCGGCGATCCCTCTCTACCACGCGACCGACTACGAACTGGTGAAGCCTGCGGTGAAGGGCCTGACGATCACCGCCATGGGCATCCTGCGCCTGGAAACGGTCTGGGTGGAGCGATGACGGCGCCGCCTGCCCTGCACATCGCTCCCCTCACGCCGGAGGATGTCCGCGCCTTGCACCTGCCATGGAGCAGCCCATTCGATAGCCGGACGCTCACCGACCATGTGCGCGCTCACCCGCACCGCGCCTTCTGGCTGCCGCAGACGGGCGAATTCATCGCCGGTGAACCGTGGCGACACCGCGACGAGATCACCGCCGTGGTGGACGTGGCGGCGCGCGATCACGGCGATGCTCTCGTCGAGCGGTTGCGCTGCCCCGACCCCGCTATCGGTCACGAATTGGTCGTGATGACGGACTTCGTCGGCGCGCGTCAGCCGGGGGCGTACGCGCGGCTCGGGCTCGGGCTGATGCAGGAGGTGATCTGCTACGAGTTGCGCGTCGTGCCGCCCGATCCGCCGCGCGGCACGCTCGGCTTCTCGCGCGTTTCCGTGGACCGGATGGACGATCTCGCCGCCCTCCTTTCCGTCGATCACGCGGCGTTCCCGTGGCTCTGGTGGAACAGCGTCGCGGAGTTCGTCGCCTACGCGAGCGTGCCGGGCGTCGAATTATACATCGGCGCCGATGCGGCCAATCGGCCGGTCGCCTATGTCGGCATCACCCATTTTCGCGGTTGGGGGCATCTCGACCGGATCGGCGTCGTGCCCGGTGTGCAGGGTACGGGGTATGGGCTGGAGGCGCTCCGCTTCGCCGTCCACCTGCTCAGGAACGGCGGCGCGACGCGCGTCGGCCTCTCGACGCAGGCGAACAATACGCGCTCGCAGCGCCTGTATCACCGTTTTGGTTTCCAGCGCACCTACCAGAACGACTACAATATCTACGGCGCGTGGGTGGACCCGAGCCGCAGCCCCCAGGCGCTCGCGCCGAACCGGCCGGAGGAGAGCGACAGGTGAATGGCAATAGCTTCGGCCAGGTCTTTCGGATCACGACATGGGGCGAGTCGCATGGCCGCGCGGTCGGCGTCACGATCGACGGCTGCCCGGCCGGGTTGCCGGTGACGACGGAGATGGTGCAGGCGGAGTTGAACCGACGCCGCACCGGGCAATCGAGCGTGACCACACCGCGCCAAGAGAAGGATCGCATCGAGATCGTTTCCGGGCTCTTCGAGGGCGAGACGACCGGGATGCCGGTGACGATGCTCGTCTGGAATGAAGACGCCGATTCGAGCAAGTACGAGCCGATCCGCGAGACTTTCCGGCCCGGTCACGCCGACTATACCTACCTCGCGAAGTACGGGCGGCGTGACCATCGCGGCGGGGGCCGTTCGAGCGCGCGCGAGACAATTGGCCGCGTGGCGGCGGGCGCCGTCGCGAAGGCGCTCCTGGCGCGCGAAGGGGTGACGATCACCGGATACACCGTGCAGGTGGGCGACATCAAGGCCGAGGCGTACGACCCATCGGTGATCGAGCGGAACATTGTGCGCGCGGCGGATCTCGCAGCCTCGGAAGAGATGATCGCCGCCATCGAGTGCGCGAAGGCGGCGGGGGACAGTCTCGGCAGCACCGTAGAGGTGCGCGCGGAGGGCGTGCCGCCCGGTCTCGGCGAGCCGGTGTTCGACAAACTGGACGCGGACATCGCCAAGGCGATGATGAGTGTCCCCGCGACGAAAGCGTTCGAGATCGGCGACGGCTTCGATGTCGTGCCGCGCCATGGCTCGGAAAACAACGACCCGTTCTATATGGACGCTGACGGCCGCGTGCGGACGGCGACGAACCATGCGGGCGGCATCCTCGGCGGCATTTCGACGGGTGAGCCGATCATCATTCGCGTCGCGATCAAGCCGCCCTCGTCGATCACCAAAGAGCAGGCAACGATTGACCGGCACGGCAACGCGACGACGATCAAGGTGGAGGGCCGCCACGACCCCTGCCTTGCGCCCCGCGCCGTCCCGGTGCTCGAGGCGATGCTCGCGCTCGTCCTCGCGGACCACCTCCTGCGCCTGCGCCTCGCCCGCATAACCTGGGAGCAATAACCTACGATAACCCGTGGGCGGCGGTGGACTTCAGCCCGCCGCATTGACGTTCGGCCCGCGAAGGCCGCCGCCACCGATTCAGGTCGCTCGGTCGAGGCGGGCCGTTTCATCGCGGAGACGGAGAAAGAACTCCTCCGCGCGGGCGAGACCGGCGACGAAGCGATCCGGCCGCGCGCCGAGGCCGATGCGCAGGCGACCCTCCATGCCGAAGGCCGACGCCGGGCGCGAGCATGACACTCGCTTCCTCCGCGAGGCGATTGGCGACCGTCTCCGATGGCAGGTCGAGATGGTAGCGGAGCAGGCCGAGCAGGCCGCCGCGCGGCTCGACCCAGGAGAAGAGGTCGCCGATGCTCGGCGATAAAGCCGCGCAGGGTCGCGAGATTTTGCGCGCTGATGTCGCGCGTGCGGGCGAGGATCGCCTCCCGATGCGCGAAGGCGAGGCAGGCGAGATAATCGCTCAGGCCGCTCGGGCTGAGCGAGGTGTAGTCGCGATATGACCAGCAGCGCGCGGCGATCTCCGCCGTCGCGGCCATCCAGCCGAGGCGGAGGCCGGGGATGCCGAAGGGCTTTGAGAGCGTGCCGACGCTGATCGCGCGCGGCCCGAGGTTGCGCATCGGCGGCGGCGAGCGGCCGATCGTCCACCGTGATCCAGCGATACGCCTCGTCCGAGAGCACATATGCGCCGACCGATTCGGCGATGCGCGTAGACTGCCGCGCACTCCGCCGCCGAGAGCGCCGCGCCGGTCGGGTTATGCGGCGTGTTGATGACGATCATCCGCGTGCGGTCGTCTACGAGCCGCGCGCAATTCGTCCAGGTCGTAGCGATAGCCGTTCTCCTCGCGCAGTTCGAGACGCGCTGACAGTCGCAGCCGATCGCCTCCGGCACGGTGTAGAGTTGCTGATATGCGGGATAGACCGCCACGACATGGTCGCCCGGCTGCGAGCAGCGCATTGAAGAGCGAGGTAGTTCGCCTCGATCGCGCCCGTCGTCACGAGAATGTCGTCCGGCGTCAGGTCGTGCGTACGTCTCGGCGATGCGGATGCGCAGTGCGAGCGTGCCGCGCGCCTCGCTGTAGTTGAGCGGCAGGTTCAGCAGTTCGTCGGCGCGCTGGTCCGGGTCGGGGTCAAAGGCGAGCAGTTCGGCGGTCGTCAGCGGGTGGATGCCGGACTCCGCGAGATCGTACTCCACCTGCGTTTCGTATGTCGTCATCCACCGTTCGAGCGCAAACGGTGCGTGAAGCGCATCGGGCACTCCTGAATTTCGATGGTCATGAAAAGCCACTGTAAGCAGAGCGCAGAGGGCGCGAGTTCGCGGAAGAAGATGTCAAGGACTCCGGCTCTCCGTGTTTCGCGTGCCCTCGTGGCGCTCTGCGTTCTCGTCTCAGTCGAGCAGTGCGTACCCCGGCAGGGTGAGGAAGTCCACGAAGGCATCGTCAGTGGTGATGCGGTCGAAGAGTTCGCTCGCGGTCGGTAGGGGACGGCGGCGAACTGCTCGCTGCCGACGGCTTGCCTCGATCTTCGCCAGTTCCTCCGGCACGCATCGTGCGGAAGAGTTCGACGCGTCACTTTCCGCCCGTCGTTCAGCGCGCCGTCCGGGTGGCGAATCCATTGCCAGACCTGCGAGCGGGAGATCTCGGCGGTCGCGGCGTCCTCCATCAGGTTGAAGATCGGCACCGCGCCCGAACCGGCGAGCCACGACGCGATGTACTGGATGCCGACGCTGATATTCGTGCGCAGGCCCGCCTCGGTGATCTGCGCCGCGTCCGTCCGGGAAGGCGATCAGTTCGGCGCCGCCACGTGCACATCTTCGCGCTTGCGGTCGATCTGATTGGCGTCCGGCATCCGCTCGTTGAATACCTCCAGCGCGACCGGGACGAGGCCGGGATGCGCGACCCAGGTGCCGTCGTGGCCGTCGGTCGCCTCGCGCTCTTTGTCGGCGCGCACTTTGGCGAAGGCTTCCTCGTTGGCGTCGGGTTGTTGTTGATCGGGATTTGCGCCGCCATGCCGCCCATCGCGTGCGCGTTGCGGCGGTGGCAGGTCTTGATGCAGAGCAGCGAATAGGCGCGCATGAAGGGCGTCGTCATCGTCACCTGCGCGCGATCGGGCAGGAGGAAATCGCGGGTCGTTGCGGAACTTCTTGATGCAGCTGAAGATGTAGTCCCACCGCCCGCAGTTGAGGCCCGCCGAGTGCTCGCGCAGTTCGTAGAGGATCTCGTCCATCTCGAAGGCGGCGAGGATCGTCTCGATCAGCACGGTCGCCTTGATCGTCCCCTGCGGGATGCCGAGTGCGTCCTGCGCGAGCACGAAGACATCGTTCCAGAGGCGCGCCTCCAGATGGCTCTCCATCTTCGGCAGATAGAAATACGGGCCGCTGCCATTCGCGATCAGTTGCTTGGCGTTGTGGAAGAAGTACAGGCCGAAGTCGAAGAGGCTGCCGGAGATCTGGCTTGCCATCGACCAGGACATGCTTCTCGTTGAGGTGCCAGCCGCGCGGGCGGACCATCAGCGTCGCGATCGTCGTCGTTGAGGCTGATAGATGCCGTCCGTCGGGCTTGATCGAAGGTGATCGTGCGCGTTGATGGCGTCGCGCAGGTTGATCTGACCCTCGATGTTGTTCGCCCAGGTCGGCGCAGTTGGCGTCCTCGAAGTCCGCCATGAAGACCTTCGCGCCGCAGTTGAGCGCGTTGATAATCATCTTGCGGTCCACCGGGCCGGTGATCTCGACGCGACGGTCCTGCAAGTCGGCGGGCTCCGGGGCGACCGTCCAGTCGCCCTCGCGAATGTCGCGCGTCTCCGGCAGGAAGTCCGGCATCGCCCCGGCGTCGATCTCCGCCTGCCGCGCCACCCGCCGCTGCAAGAGTTCCTGCCGTCGCCCCTCGAACGCCCGCGACAGTTTCGCCACGAACGCCAGCGCGTCCGCGCGTCAGTATCTCCGCATACTGCCGAGGTGACGTCCCCCGTCACTGCAACACCTTCGACGGAGGGGAGTGTGCCACGCGATTGCATCGTTCTATCCATCCTCTTCTATGCTACGGATCGTCGCTGTTACCGTGTTCCACCGGGCGATTAGCAACCCATCTAAGAAGGTGAATGTACCACGGCAGTAGTCACGGGTACAGATCGCCATCACGCTGCCATCCGTGTTACCCGCATGCTCCATCAAAGCGAGGTCGCCCGCACGATCATGGCAGTGCTCGGACACTCGCAGGTCAGCACTACGATGGATTTGTACACCCACATGATGCCGTCCAAGTTGCGCGAAGTGGCCACGCGCATGGACGCATTTCTCACGGGCATGGAGTAGTTCAGCGGTTACGGATCGAAGGGTTTGTCCATCTCCGTCTCGCGCATCTCGTATGCATTGCGGAGCGGAGATGCAGGCTTTCGTAGGTCAGCGTAATACCGAGTGAATGGAGTTGCGTCGGTTCGGTGGACACTCGATGATTTGCACAGATGCGAATCCAAGGAGGTGTCCCGATGCCGAGTCCTCATGCACCCTATCCCCCCGCCTTCAAGGCCGAAGCCGTCCGCCTCGTCCACAGTGGTGATCGATCAATCGCCGCCATCGCCCTCGACCTGGGCGTCTCCGATCCGACACTGCGCGCCTGGGTGCGCCAGGCGGAGATCGACGCTGGTGCCCGTGATGGCCTGACGACGAGCGAGCGGATCGAACTGGCCCAACTGCGGCGCGAGGTCCGTGTCCTCAAGCAGGAACGGGACATCCTAAAAAAAGCCGCGGCCTTCTTCGCCAGGGAGAGCGACCCGATCCGCTAGCGGTGTTCGGGTTCATCGAGGTGGAGAAGGCGACCTATCCGGTCACCCTGTTGTGCCGCGTGCTCGGCGTCTCGCGCAGCGGCTACTATGCCTGGCGGGAGCGACCGCCCTCAGCACGCACGCAGAGCAATCTCGTACTCACCGAGCGGATTCGGACGATCCATGAACGGAGCCGGGGCACCTATGGGGCACCGCGCATCCATGCGGAACTGCGCTACGACGGTGTGTGCTGCTCGCGCAAACGAGTCGCGCGCCTGCTCCGCCACGCCGGATTGCAGGGCTGTCACCGGCGCAAAGGGCCGCGCACGACGCGGCGCAGTCCCGAGATGGCTCCCGCGCCCGATCTCGTCAGGCGCAATTTCATGGCATCCGCTCCCGATCAACTCTGGGTCGCGGACATCACGTATGTCCCCACATGGGCGGGTTTCCTCTATCTGGCGGTCGTCCTCGATGCGTGCAGTCGACGGATCGTCGGCTGGGCGATGGCCGAGCGTCTTCGGACAGAGTTAGTCATCGAAGCGGTCGAAATGGCGCTCTGGCAGCGTCGGCCTGCCGGTGTCATCCACCACTCGGATCAAGGGAGCCAGTACACGAGCCTCGCGCTTGGGAGGCGGCTACGCGAAGCGGGGATGACCGCCTCGATGGGCAGCCGGGGCGACTGCTTCGATAACGCGATGGCGGAGAGTTTCTTCGCCACCCTCGAATGCGAACTGCTCGCTCGGCGGTCGTTTCCGACGCGCAATGCGGCGCGACTGGCGCTGTTCGACTACATCGAGGGGTTCTATAACACGCATCGCCGGCACTCGGCACTCGGCTATTTGTCACCACTTGCCTACGAAAGGAGGTGGACAATCGAAGGGTTGGTCGCGTAGTCTTTCACTGTCCACTCAAACGGGGCAACTCCACTCCAAGAATGCTCCAAGCATCTCATACTGACTTAGGATGAAGTGTTGGTATAGAGCCAGTGCTGGTTGGTGAGCGATTTGACCTGCATCGGGTCGTGCGCCAATCCGTCTAGCGCCCCGCACAGCACCCCGTCCAACTGCTCGTCCGTCGTGAACAACGTCCCGCGTGTGTACTGCCCCCGCATCCATTGCCACACCTGCTCCATCACGTTCACCTCCGGCGAATGCGGCGGCTGGAACCAGAGGGTGATCCCCGCTGGCACGACGACCTTCCCGCTCGTGTGCCACCCCGCGTTATCCAGCACGATCACCAACCGCTCCCCCGGATAGTGCGCCGCCAGATGCGCGAGGAACAGGCTGAACCAGGCGCTATTCAACCCGCCGACCAGCAGGCTGACGAACCGCCCCGTCGCTGGCTCAACCGCCCCGATCACCGGTCGCCACCGCCGCGCCGACCTCGCCATCCTCTCCCTCCGCCTGATCATCGAGGTGAAGATCGTGCGCACGCCCGCGGACTTCCGCGCCGTCGAGGAGCAGGTGGCGGGGGACAGCGGGCTCTACTTCCGCGAGCCGGGGCGGTTCGACCGGATGGTCGTCTTCGTCTACGACGACTGCGACCGGCCGCAGCCGGAGCGGTATGCGGGAGCTGGTGACCGCACTGAAGCGGCGGGAGCGGGTGGCGGACGTGGTGATCATCCGTCGCCCGAGCATGATCCCGGACCGGCACGAGCGCACATAGGGCGAGCCTGTTCCCCTTGCCCTTCGGGCAAAAAGCGCTCCCATCCTTGACAATATCAGAACGCATGTGCTACATCTGATCGTGTTTACTGGTGGGGAGGAGGCAAAGCGAGCGAACGGAGGTGGTGACGAACGTGGCGCACGCACTCGATCAGGAATCATCCTCGCCCCTTGCCGCACTGCCGCCATCGCTCGCGATCCGCCGCGCCTCGGATCTCGCCCCGCACACCGACATGCTGCCGACCGGACTGCCGCCGCTCGACGCCTTCCTCGGCGGGTTGCCGCTTCGCCATACCCACCTGATCGCCGGCACCGAGGGGGCGGGCGTCACGACGCTCCTGCACGGCCTCCTCGCCACGGTCACGCGGGAGCACCCCGTCCTCCTCCTCGACCCCCGCAACCGCTTCTTTCCATCCGGGGCCGCCGCCCTCGGTGTCCATCTGCCGCATCTCCTGCGCGTCCCGGTCCGCGATCCAAATAAGCTGCGGCGGGCTCTGGCCTTCGCGTTGCGCGACGAGCGCGTGTCCCCTGATCGTCTGGGACACGGTGCTCTTGCCGCCCGCCCATCTCCTCGACCGGCTGCGCCCCGATGTGCGCGCGAGCGGCTGCGCGCTCCTCCTCGTCGTCTGCCGGCGTGCCGCTCGCCGCGCCCGGCATCACCGGCGCGACCCTCATCGCCCGCCATGAGCGATGGGAGCAGGGGGAGCGGGGTCGTCCCGAATGCGTCGGCAAGACCGTCTCGGTCACAGTCGACCGATCATCGCCGCCACCGCAACGCGACGATGCCACTGACCTTCCGCTACCCGGCGCCCTTGCCGTCGCTGCTGCGTGCGGTGGGGAAGGGGGTGAGGGGCGATGCGGACGCGACGGGTCGCGGCCATCTTCCTGCCGGGATTGCCGCTGCAGGCCGTCGCGCGGGATGATCCGGCGATGCGCGCGAAGCCGGTCGCCATCACCGACGGGGCGCACGTCCTCGCCCGCAACCGGCGCGCGGTGGAGTCGGGCGTCGCGGTCGGGATGACGGTGGCGGAAGCGGCGACGCACGCGCCCGACCTCCTCCTCGCGCCGGACGACCCGCGCCGCACGCAGGCGCTCTGGGATGTGGTGCTCGACCAGATGGATGCCCTCGGGCCGGTCGTCGAGGATGCGGGGCTGGGACTGGCGCTCGTGGACCTGACCGGCGCGGGCCGCAACGAGCGGGTGCTCGTCCGCCGTACGCTCCACGCCCTGACCACACTCCTCGGCCTCACCGCCCGCGCCGCCATCGCCGATGGGCCCTTCGTCGCCGCCGTCGCCGCCCGACGGACGAGCCAGGAGATGGTGCTCGTACCCCGCGATCATGGCGCGGCCTTCCTCGCGCCGCTGCCGGTCGGCGTCCTGCCGCTCCCCGCGCACGCGGTCGCCGACCTCGCCCTGCTCGGTATCCGCACGGTGGCCGGATTCGCGGGGCTGCGGCTCTCGCAGGTACAGGAACGATATGGAGGTATCGGCATGGCCGCCTTCTCCCTCGCCATCGGCACGGACACCGTCCGCTCGTACCCCGCGTCCGCGAGCGCCAGGAGACGCTCGTCTATCCGTTCGAGCCGCCCGTCGATGACCTGACGCCCGATCCTCTTCGTGACCAAGGCGCTGCTGGACAATCACGCCGCGATCCTCCGGCGCGAGGGGCTGGTCGCCGCCGGGTTGCGCCTCACGCTCGGCATCGAGGCGCGCGAGCCGGTCGTGATCGAGCAGCGCTGGGGTGCCGCCTGTGTCCCCGGTGCTGCCGAGCTGGATGCCCTGCGCCTGACACTCGGCGATCGTTTTGTGGGGGAGGAACGCGACGGTGCGCTGCCGCCGCGCGTGACGGAGATCGCGGTCACGCTGCTCGACTGCGCCCCCGATGGCGGCACGCAACTGCCGCTCTTCGGCGCGGGGATCGTCCGGCAGCGGGAAGCGGTCGGCCACCTCCTGACCCGCCTGCACGCGCTGCTCGGGCCGATGGGGGTGGTCGAGGATGTGCCGGTCGCGGCGCACCTGCCCGAGGAACGCTGGCAGACGCGCCCCTACGACGCGGCGCGGATCGGCACGCCGCCCGCACCCGCACCGACGATGCGAAGCATCTTCGCTCCCGTCGCTCCCGGGAATGACCCTCTGCCGCCCGCCGGAACCGGTCATCGTCGGCTGGGTCGGGGAGCAACTGACGGCGCTCGCGTGCGGGGGCGTCCACCGCGATGTCCTCGTCGGCGCTCGGCCCGTACCACATCGAGGGGCGGTGGTGGGAGGAGCGCCGCTTCGACCGCGCCTACTGGTTCCTCCTCACCGCCGACCAGACGCTCCATCTCATCGTCGAGGACCGGCTGACCGGGGCGTGGACCCGCGTCGGGATCGTGGATTGATGGCCGACGCGTTCGTCCATCTCCAGGTCGCCTCGTCCTGCGCCTATCTGCACGCGGCGAGCAGCCCCGAAGCGCTCGTCGCCGCCGCTGCCGCACACGGGCATGGACACGCTCGCCCTCACCGATCGTCCAAATCCCTACGGCGCGCCCCGCTTCGAGCGGGCCTGCAACGCGGCGGGTATCCGGCCCATCCACGGCGTCGAAGTCGCCACGACGACCGGGGACGCGCTCGTGTTGCTCGTGCGCGACGCGAGCGGGCTGGACCAATCTCTGCCGCCTCTGCACGAGCGGGCAACTTCGCCGGGGAGAAGGGGAGGCCCCGCCTCGATCCGGGGCTGCTCGGCAGTTCGCGGGCGGCCTGACCGCGCTCCTCCTGCCGCACGGACAGGTCGCGACCCGGCTGATGGCGGGCGATGACGACGGGGCGCGGCAAGCACTCGACAGCCACCGCGCCGTCTACGGCGAGAAACAGGTCGTATCTCGCGCTCACCGACCACCGGACGGCGCACGACGAACGGCGCAATGCCATCGTCGCGCGTGGGCGAAGGAGGTCGGGGCGCGCATCGTCGCCACGAACGCGGTGCGGATGGCGACCCCGACGAACGGCCGCTCCTCGATGTCGCTGACCTGCGTGCGGGAGCATACGACGCTCGCCGAGGCGGCAACTCGGCTCGCGCCGAACCGGGAAGCGTACCTGAAATCCGCCGCCGCGATGGCGGCACTCTTCTCCTGGTGCCCGCAGGCCGTCCGCAACACGCGCGCGATCGCGGAGGAATGCCGCTTCGCGCTCTCCGAGATCGCGTTCCGGCCGCCCCCCTTTCCCATGCCGGCCGGCGAGGCCGCGTTCTCCTATCTCCTCAAACTGTGCCACACCGGCGCCGCCGAGCGGTATCGCCCGATGACGCCCGACGGCGATGGTGCAACTGACGCGCGAGCTGGATCTGATCCACCGCCTCGACTATGCCGAGTACTTCCTGTTCGTCTGGGACATCGCCCGCTACTGCAAGCAACAGGGCATCCTCATGCAGGGCAGGGGGTCGGCGGCCAACTCGGTCGTCGCCTATATCCTGGGGATCACCAACGTGGACCCGCTGCGCTACGGCCTCCTCTTCGAACGATTCCTCGAGCGAGGAACGCGCGAGCCCGCCCGATATCGACCTGGATATCGAGCACGAGCGGCGCGAGGACGTCATCCAATACCTCTATACGAAGTGGGGGCGGGACCGTTCGGGCATGGTGTGCAACGTCAACGCCTACCGGGGCCGCTCGGCGCTGATCGACGCGGGCAAGGCGCTCGGCCTCCCGCACCAGCGCGTCCTCCAGCTCAGCAAGCGCATCGGCCACCATCGCGGCACGGAGATGGCGGCGGGGATCGCGCAGGAACTCGGCGCGGGGGAAGGGACCGTCGGATGGCTCGCGACGCTCGTCGCGGCGATGGAGGACGTGCCCCGGCACGCCGAGATCCACAACGGCGGGTTCGTCGTCACCGCCCGACCGCTCGCCGAGTGCATCCCCCTGGAGAGGGCGCGGATGAAGGACCGGACGGTGACGATCTGGGACAAGGACGATCTGGAGGCGCTCGGCTACATCAAGACGGATGTGCTGGGGCTGGGGATGCTCACCTGCATCCGCAAATGTTTCGACCTCGTCCGCGAGACGAGGGGACGACGCTGACGCTCGACCGGTGCCCCTCGAAGACCCCGCCGTCTACGACATGTTCTGCAAGGGGGACACCGTCGGGGTGTTCCAGATCGAAAGTCGCGGCGCAGCAAGCGACCCTGCCGCGCACCCTGCCGCGCACGCTCTACGACCTCGTGATCGAGACCGCCTTGATCCGGCCCGGGCCGATCCAGGGCGAAGCGGTCAGCCCGCTGATCCGGCGCCGGCAAGGCCGGGAGCCGATCACCTACCCGCACCCGGACCTCGAACCGGTGCTGAAGCGCAGTTACGGCATGGTGCTCTATCAGGAGCAGGGGATGCGGGCGGCATGGTGATCGCCGGGTTCACGGCGGGGCGAGGCGGACGTGCTGCGCAAGGCGATGGGCAGCGAAGCGCAGCGTCGAGGCGATGGCGGGGCTGAAGGAGCGAGTTCGTCGCCGGGGCGCGGGCGCGCGGCTACGACGGACGCGGTGATCGAGCGAGGTGTGGGCGATGATCCAAGGGTTCGCCTTGTATGGCTTCCCGGAGATCCATGCCATGGCGTTCGCGCTCCTCATCGCGGTGTCAGGGCTACCTGAAGCGGTACTACCCCGCGCAGTTTCTTGTGCGCCTGCTGAACAGCCAGCCGATGGGCTTCTACTCGCCCGGCGATGCTGATCTCCGATGCCGAGCGGCACGGGGTGGTCGTGCTGCCGCCCGACATCCAGCGGAGCGGCTACGATCACCGGATGGAGCGGACTGAGGACGGGCAGTGGGCGGTGCGTCTCGGCTTGCGGCTCGTCGCCGGCGTCGGGGAGGAGGAGAAGGAGCGAATCGAGGCGGAGTCCAGCGCGGGCCGTACGCCGATCTGCAGGACGTGGTGCGGCGGCTGCCGCTCGGCCGGGATGTGCTGACCAACCTCGCGGCGGTCGGGGCATTCGGCTCGCTCGGCTTGTCGCGCCGGGAGGCGATGTGGGCGGTCGGCGTCGTGGACGGTCGGGACGACCTGCTGCCCGACGCTGCTCCCCGAGATCCCGGCGCTGCCGCCACTGACCGACGGAAGAGGAAGTGCGGCTCGACTACGCCTCATCGGGCTGCGCGCCGGGCGGGCGGCACCTGATGACGTTCTACCGGCCGTTGATGGCGGCGTGGGGCGTGGTGAGCGCGAAGGAGCTTGACGGGCGTGCCACATGGGGCAAGGGTGAAGGTGGGCGGGGTGGTGGCGATCCGGCAGCGGCCCGGCACCGCCAAGGGGGTGCATTTCCTCACGCTCGAGGACGAGACGGGCGTGTGAACATCGTCGTGATGCCCGACGTGTTCAGCGCGGCAACGGCAGGCGCTGCGCCTGGCGACTGCTCGCGATCAAGGGGAGAGTCGAGCGCGTGGATGGGGTGACGCATGTGCGTGCGGAGCAGGTCCGTGCATTCGGAGAGGATGCGGAGCCAGATGCGCTACTCTCCAAGCAGTTCGCGTGACCGGGCGACCGAGGGGATAATGACGATGCCCCGGCGCTACACCACCGAGATTCGCGGCGACGGCGACGACGCGGACGTGGACCCTGCCGCATGGCCTGGATGATCCCGCGCCCACCGTCGCCCTGCACGATGCCGCGAACCGCGATGTGAGCGGAAGGTGCGGCGCGCGTGGCCGAGCGCGCACGAGGTGGCGATCTCCTTCGCCCTACCCCCGCCCGTGGGGACGAATCTATCAGGTCGAGTTCGTGGCGAGTTAAAAACTTATCGGCGCGATATGCATGAAGGTGAGACCTCGCTATGGCGTCAACAAGCGCCCACGCAGGTGCCGGAAGACGAGGAGCCACCACTCCTCCGTCACGTCAATGTCTTCTTGCCTGGCGATCTGCGCGATAACCGCGGTACATTGTGCATCTCGCAAAGCACGCTCGATAAGCAGGGCGACAGTGTGAGCCGAAGAGGCTGCTTCGTCGGATGCGTCGCACTGATCCCTTTCCTCGGAGTTGCGTAGATACGTATTTACGGCCGTTCCGGGGCGGGTACCCTCATCCGAAGCGCCGATTTGTGCCGTCGACGGCGTGGCATCTGGGGCATGGATTGCCGATCCATCGGCACTCTCGGAAAAAAACGACGTTTGTTCCTCGGGCCGTTCCGTGTCATCCATGGGAGAGGCGTCCGCATCGCCAGGAACAAACGACGTTTGTTTT
>CAWJZC010000003.1:0-367314 GCA_963847195.1 uncultured Chloroflexia bacterium
GCACGATGACCGGCGTCATGCTGACGCTGCTGCTCGCCGCGCTCGACCAGACGATCGTCGGCACGGCGATGCCGCGGATCATCGCGCAACTGAACGGCTTCGACCGGTATGCCTGGGTGACGACCGCCTACCTGCTCACCTCGACGGCGGCGGTGCCGATCTTCGGCAAACTCTCCGACATCTACGGGCGCAAGTGGTTCTATCTCGGCGGCGCGGTCTTCTTCGTCGATCGCCTCGGCGCTCTGCGGCGCGGCGGGGAATATCCCCGGCGTGCCGGGCGACGGCATGACCCAGTTGATCATCTTCCGCGGCCTGCAAGGGGTCGGCGGCGGCATCATCATGGCGATCACCTTCACGATCATCGGCGACATCTTCCCGCCCGCCGTGCGCGGCAAGTACCAGGGCCTCCTCAGCGCGGTCTGGGGGATGTCCTCCGTCTTCGGGCCGACGCTCGGCGGCTGGATCACCGACAGTTTCTCGTGGCGCTGGATCTTCTACATCAACCTGCCCGGTCGGCATCCTCGCCATCGCCGCGCTCTTCTTCGCCTTCCCGTATTTCAAGCCGGAGGGCGTCAAGCGGGTGATCGACTTCGCCGGGGTCGTGACGCTGCTCGCGGGCCTCGTGCCGCTGCTGCTCGCCCTGACCTGGGTGACGGATTACGGCTGGGGCGCGCCGCGCGTCGTCGGGCTGCTCGTCTTCGCGGCGGTCATGCTCGGCGCCTTCATCTTCGCGGAGATCGCGCGCGGTCGAACCGCTCCTGCCCCTCTCGCTCTTCCGCGATCGCATCATCTCGCTCTCGACGGTCAGCGTCTTCCTCACCGGCATGGCGATGTTCGGCTCGATTTTCTTCATCCCGCTCTTCATGCAGACGGTGATCGGCGTCTCGGCGACGCAGTCCGGCTCGCTGCTCACGCCGATGATGGTGATCTGGTCCGTCGGCAGCATCAGCGCCGGGCAGTTCGTCGCGCGGATCGGGCGGTACAAGGTGATCGTCCTCGTCGGCCTGGCGCTGATGACCGTCGGCCTCTTCCTGCTCGCGCGGATGACTGCCGACACTACGCGCCCGACCGTCGTGGTCGTTCATGCTGCTCGTCGGCATGGGCATGGGCCTGACGATGCCGATCTTCACCCTGATCGTCCAGAACGCCGCCCCGCAGCGGCAGATCGGCGCGGCGACCGCGACCGTGCAGTTCTTCCGGCAGATCGGCGGCACGGTCGGCGCGGCGGTCTTCGGCTCGATCATGCTCAGCCGCTATCAGACCATTTCAACGGCACCGTCCCCGCCGGCACGCCCGCGTCGGCGCTGGCCGCCTTCAAGAACCCGCTGCAACTCGCGCAGGCGCTGCCGAGACTGCAAGCCCAGTTCGCCGCGCTCCCGAACGGCCCGCGACTCCTCCAAACGCTGCTCGCCAACACGAAGGACGCGCTGGTCTACGCGATCACCGGCGTCTTCCTGATCAGCGCCATCCTCTCCCTCATCGCCTTCGCCACCAATTTCTGGCTGAAGGAGGTGCCGCTGCGCAAATCCTTCGCCCCGCCCGTCACCCCGGATGCGGAGGGTGCGATCGCGTCGAGCGAAACACCCCTCGGCGCGCCCGCCCTCAGCGGCCAGGGCGACGATTAGGAAAGTAACGAGTAGCGAATAGCGAGTAACGAGCCGGGAGCGAATCTTTTCGTTACTCGTTACTCGCTACTCGTTACTACGACAAAGGAGCAAATGATGCCCGCACGACAGAAGCCGCCCCGTTTGCAGGCCGGGATGACCATCGGGGTCGTCGCGCCATCGAGCCAGATTTTCGAGCGGTCAGACACCGAGCGCGGCGTGGCGGCGCTGGAGCGGCTGGGCTTCAACGTCGTTTTCGCGCCGCACGCGCGGGACCGCTACGGCTACCTCGCCGGGTCCGATCGCGACCGGGCGGACGATCTGCTATCGCTTTTCTTCCGCGACGATGTGGACGCCGTCATGTGCATGCGGGGCGGCGTCGGCGCCAATCGCACGCGCGAACGCGCTCGACCGCGACTGCTCGCCAAACTGGCCGACCGCCCGCCGAAGCCCTTCATCGGCTTCTCGGACATCACCGTGCCGCACGCCATCTTCGCCAAGGAACTGAACTGGGTCACCTTCTACGGCCCGATGATCATCTCCTTCCGCCGCGCGACGGAGTACACCCTCGCCGCCTTCCGCCGCGCGTTGATGGAGACGCGAACCGTTCGACATCCTCCCCGACCCGGACGATCCATACGTCGAGACGATGGTGGAGGGCGTCGCCGAGGGCGAACTGGTTGGCGGCTGCCTGCAACTGCTGGCGGCGCTCGTCGGCACACCGTGGCAGGTGGAGACGCGGGGGAAGATCCTCTTCTTCGAGGATGTCCATGTCCCGCCGTTCTCGATTGATCGCTCGCTCTCGCAACTGATCGCCGCCGGGCAGTTGCAGGAATGCGCCGGCATCGTCATCGGCGAGCACACCGATTGCGCGCCTCGGAACACGCCCTCGCTCAGCCTCGAACAGGTCTTCGACGACCTCATCCGCCCGCTCGGCATCCCCACCCTCTACCACCTGCCGATCGGCCACGGCAAGCATCTCGCCACCCTCCCCATCGGCGTCCAGGCACGTCTCGATGCGACGAATAAGACGCTCAGCATCCTCGAAGCGGGAGTGGCGTGACGTGCTGAGTACTTCCCCTGCTGTCGTGACGCTCGGCGAAGCGACGATCGATTTCATCGCGACGCGGGTGGGGGCGTTCGAGACCTTCCCTCCCTTTGTGCCGGCGCCGGGGGGCGCGCCCGCCAATGTCGCGGTCGCGCTCGCGCGGCTCGGCGTGCCGGTCGCGTTCATCGGGCGCGTCGGGGACGATCCCTTCGGCCACGCCATTCTCGCCAGTTTCCGCGCCGCCGGGGTAGACACGAGCGCGGCGCGCGTGACGCGGGAGGCGGACACCGCCCTCGCCTTCGCCACCTTCCCGCGCGAAGGGGAACGGCAGTTCAACTTCGTCTGGGACCGCTCCGCCGCGATGACCTACAATCCGGACGATCTGCCGGTGGCGCTCATCCAGCGGTCGCGCTGCCTCTACGCCCGGCTCGGTCGCTCCTCCGGCAGCCCGATGGAGCAGACGGCCGTCAAGGCGATGCAGGTCGCGCGGGACGCGGGCATCGCCGTCGCCTTCGATCCGAACATCCGCCCCGCCGCCTGGCGCGATTTGCAGGATGCCCGCGACTCGGTCTGGAAGATCTGGGAGTACGCGAACGTCGTCAAACTGGCGCAGGAGGACGCCTCCATCCTCACCGGCCACGGCGATCCGGCCCGCGCGCTCCGCGAACTCTGGCGGCCGCATATGCGCTTCCTCTGCGTCACCGATGGCCCGCGCGGCTGCTGGTACACGCAGGACGGCGATGCGGTGCGCTTCGTCCCCGCCTGGTCCGCCGAGGAGCTCGACGGCACCGGCGCGGGCGACGCCTTCCTCTCCGGCCTGCTCGCCGCCATGCACGGCCACGGCTGGTCCGCGCCGCTCACGGACGATGACGTGCGGTTCGCCTCCGCCGTCGCCGCCGTCTGCGTCACCCGCTGGGGCGCGCAAGACTCCCTCCCCACCCGCGCCGAGGTCGATACGTTCATGCGGGAACATGCGTGACATCTGCGAGACGATCCCAGTATTCCGATAAGGTCTTCGTGCTGGTGAATATGCCGGCGCAATTTCGCGCCCTCCTCGGCGAGGCCCGGCTGCGGCCCCTCGCCTTGGCCCATCCGCGCGCCGAGGTTGTGCTTGCCGACGATGCCGACCAGTTCGTGGCACTCCTGCCCCGCGCGGACGGCGTGCTGATCTGGCCGACGATGGCGCCGCTCCTCGCACCGGCGTTGCGGCCGGGTGGTCGCCTGCGCTGGGTTCACAGCCTGACCGCCGGTGTCGAGGGAATGCTCACGCCCGCGTTGGTTGCCGCCGAGCAGGTGCTGCTCACCGCCTCGAAAGGGCCGATGGGGCCGATGATGGCCGAGCACGCGCTCCTGCTCATGCTCGCCCTCGCCCGCGATCTGCCGGGGTTCGCGCAAGACCAGGCCAAGCGGCGGTGGCGTTTCCTCGCCGATGAGCGCCCGATGGTGGATGTATTCGGCAAGACCGTCCTCATCATGGGCGTCGGCGCGGTCGGCGGCCATCTCGCCCGGATGTGCAAGGTCGGCCTGCGGATGCGCGTGCTCGGCACGGCGCGCACACAGCGCGATGACCCCCATATTGACCGATACGTCGAGCGGCCCGATCTGCCTGCCGCGCTCGGCGCGGCGGATTTCGTCGTGCTTTGCCTGGCGCTGACGCCGGAGACGGAGCGGATTATCGACGCAGCAGCGCTGGCGACCATGAAGCCGGGCGCCTACCTTATCAACGTCGCGCGCGGGGGGCTTGTCGATGAGGAGGCGCTCATCTCGGCCCTGCGCGCGGGCAGGATTGCGGGCGCGGGGCTCGACACGACGGTGGTTGAGCCGCTTCACAGCGAGAGCCCCCTCTGGGGGATGCCACACGTCATCATCACGCCGCACGTCTCACCCGGTCGGGACCGCTTCGCGGACGAGTTCGTCTCGTTCTGGAGCGAGAATATCCGCCGCTTCGCCGAAGGAGAGTCGCTGCGGGGCACGATTGACCGCCACGCACGCTACTGACGCCGCTCATCGCTGCCCGTCGCAGACTGATATACGATAGGCCTGAAGGGAGAAACTGATGCATATCGCGGAGATCCAAACGCTCTACGACTACCACTACTGGGCGACCGACCATATCCTGCGCACGGCGGCACACATCACCGATGAGCAGTTCACGACACCGACGCGCTTCCCGTGGGGGAGCCTGCGCGGCACGCTCGTGCATATGCTTGCCGCGGAGCGCTACTGGGTCTCTGTCTGGCAGGGGATGCCGCCGCGCCCAGACCCACCCCGCGAGGACTATCCCACGCTGGCTGCACTCCGCGCGCAGTGGCCGCACGATGAGGCCGAACTCCGATCCTATCTGGCAACCCTGACGGACGATGATCTGGACCGCCCGCATACCTACACCTTGCGGGATGGCACCGCAGTCACCGCACCGCTCTGGGCACGGATCGTCCATGTCGTCACACACGGGACGCTGCATCGCGGCGAGGCGGCGCAGATGCTCACCGAGATCGGGCATTCTCCCGGCGATTTTGACCTGGCCGATTTCCTTGACGAACGCAGCCTTGGCGAACGCAGCGGGTGAACGCGCGGCATCGGTAGATCGTCACGGTGCTATACTGTCGCGTGGGAATTCACGGAGCACCGACCAGGACGGGAAATGAACGAGACGACCACCGGCGCGCCGGCCACGGCGTACGACGACATCACGACGAACGTCCTCTCGCTCGGCACGGGCAAGGGCGCTGCGGCGGGCGGGCGCCCTGCCCCGAGGGCATCCGCGCCGGGCTTGATCCTCGCCGGGCTCTTCCTCAACGACCGCGCGATCTTCCGGCGCGTCGAGCGCGGGCTGACGCATCTCCCTTCGGACCCGAACCGGGGCGCGGCGGAGATCGTCATTCTGCCCGCCGGGCCGGATTTGGCGCGCGTCGCGGCGGGCATCGCGTGGCTGGACGCGGAGAGCGGCCGGTGGACAGTCGTGATCGGCGAATCGCTCGCGCCGCGCCCGGATACCGACCTCTGGCTCTCCGAACGCGGCGAGGAGGGCGCGGCGATCACCGTCGACGGCCCGCGCGGCCTCTCCCGCCTCTTTGGGGAGAAGTTCACCGCCATTCGCGCCCCGATCACCGATGCGGCTTCGTTCGACGATTTGCTCGGCGATCCGACGCTGCCCGACGCGCTCCGCGCGCTGCGCGAGGGCATCCGCCGCCGCCGCATCGGCAGTGTCGATGGCGCGGAAACCCGCACCGTCATGCCGCAGAGCACGAGCCTCAATGAGCCCGGCTCCGGCCTGATGCCGGATGATCCCGCCGTCGCCCTGCCGCAGTTCCGCTTCATCTTCACCGAGGCGGAGGAATTCAAGCGCGTCCGCGCCGCCCTCGAAGAACCCGCCCCGACACGCACGACCTCTATGGCGAAACCCTCATCTTTCCGGTAGGACTGAGGATGGGGATGCGGAGACTCAGTCCAGTCCTCAGACCTCCGACGACCCGGAGGTTGTCGTCGTCGGGGCGATGGCGTGGCGGCGGGTGTCGACGGGTTGGACGATGGTGATCGGGCGGGTGCTGACGCGCGTCGTCGCTGGTGGATCGGTGGCTGGACGACGGCGAGGGCGATCAACGCACGCGGGTATTGCTGGCGACGGTCAACAAGCGCGGCAGCACGGAGCAGCCCGTCGCCATCGACGTGCTCTGCCGCGTCTCCGACCTGCGCCCCGAGATGCAGGAAGCGGATGACCCATTCATACCGTTCGCCCCCGGCCAGGAACCCGTCGTCACCCTCGTCCGCACCGCCGCCTTTCGCCTCGTGGAGGCGAGTAGCGAGTAGCGAGTAACACGTAGCGAGTAACGAGGGCAGGCTTCCTTCTCGTTGCTTTTATCTCGTTGCTCGTTACTCATCCGCGACCGGAGGGAGCCGATGCTCTTCCATAGCACGACCGCATTCGAGATCGGCGGGCTGGCCGTCAAATGGTACGGCCTCTTCATCATGACGGGCGTGATCGCCGCGACGCTGCTCGCCTATCGCATCGCTCCCCTCAAGGGCGAGGACCCGGAGCACATCTGGGGGCTGCTGCCGTACCTCGTCGTCTTCGGCATCGTCGGAGCGCGCATCGCCTACGGCGTCGTGCGACACGATCAGTTCGCCAGTCCGATCGAGCTCGTCACCCGCTTCCGCACCGGCGGCATCGCCATCCAAGGCGCGATCGCCGGTGCGTGCATCGCCGGCTGGTTCTACTGCCGCGCAAAGGGCATCCGCTTCCTGCGCTGGGCGGACATCATCGCCCCCGGACTCTCGCTGGCGCAGGGGATCGGCCGCTGGGGCAACTACGCCAATCAGGAAGAGTTCGGTCGCCCGACCAAGCTGCCGTGGGGCATTTCGATCTCGCCCGATCGCTTGCAAGCGAAGTGCGCGGCGAGCAATGGCTCGGACTGTTTCTCACCGACGCAGCATTTCCACCCGGCGTTCCTCTATGAATCGATCGCGGATATCTCCATCGCGCTCGTCTTGCTCTACCTGTTCACGCGGGTGATGGTGCCGAAACGGTGGCGAGACGGCGACATCTTCGGCGTCTACGCGATCTTGTACGGGGTGACGCGCCTGTTCACAGAGTCGATCCGGGTAGACCGCGCGCACATCGGGCCGTTGCCCGGCGCCTACTGGGCCTCGCTCCTCTTCATCCTCGCCGGTCTCTTCATGATCCTGCGCAACCGGCGGCTGCCCGCGCCGAATTACGCGCTGCCCACGCCGCCGAGCGACCTCGAAACGACCCGCGCCGCCGTCCCGGCCGCCGCCGTTGCCGTCGCGGACGCCGCGCGCCCGTCGGGTCGCTCCACCGATGATGATATGGACGAGCACCCGGCACGACCGGGCATGACCCGCTTCCGCACCGGCTACCGCCGCGGTCTCCCCCGCCAGGGCGACGAGGAATCCGCCTCCATCAAGCCTGCCAACATCCGTTCTCGCGATGACGACGAAGAAGATGGGGCGCTGACCTGATCGCTCAATCGCGATCGGCAGCGACAATTGCGAGTTGGCATCAGGCATTCCAGTTGCCCCCGGCCATGAGAGTCAGGCTCTCTGACTGCTATCACCAGGGAAAAGACATCGTGCCAATCGAGTCGGTACTCTTCTCATTCCGTCTCGGGCATCGCTGCGGGCGCGGGGTGATGAGGAGTCGCGGCCTCGGCGCGTGCGTGGGCGGCGATCTCCTCGCAGCGCGCGAACCAGATACCGTCATGGCTCTCGATATGGTCGATCAGCCGCTCCAGCGCCAGTAGCCGAGCCGGGCGACCGCTGTAGCGCGGGTGGCAGACGAGCACGAAGCAGCCGGTCATGGCGAGCGTGGCGTCGAATTCCTCGACCCACAGGTCCCGCACCTCGCTCGGCCGCCGGATCGTGCCCGGATAGGCATAGAATGCCGCGTCATCGAGCGACCACGACCAGGGCAATTCGATGATCTCCTCATCACGCTCCGCGCCGATGCCCAGCCAATAGGGGATATCATCGTCGCCAAAGGAACTGTCGTAGGTGTACCCGGCATCATGCACGAGACCGACCGTCGCCGTCGTGGTCAAGCCGGAAGGGGCGCGCCAGCCGCGCGGCGGTCGCCCGATAGCCTCGGTAAGCGCGTCCGTCGTCCGAGCGATCAGATCACGCTCGGTGTCGAACGGCAGCGTGCTCCACTGCTCGTGCATCCAGCCGTGCGCGGCCACTTCGTGCCCGCGCTCCGCGATTTCGCGGGCGAAAGAGGCGTATTTGCGGACATTCCAGCCTTCGAGGAAGAAGGTCGCCGGGATATGGTGCCGTTCGAGCAGGCCGAGGACGCGTTCGATGCCCCGGCGCGTGGCGTAGACACCATCGGCCATCGCGCCCCCGGCGTGGCCGTAGCGCAGGAGATCGAAGGCCTCCCCAAAGTTGTCGAAGGAGAGGGCGACCGCACAGCGCGCCCCTCCCGGCCACGTCGGACGTGTGAAGACCATCGCGCGGTAACCTCCTGCCCGATGCGCGTCTCGCGCGCTCGCAAGCCGCGACCTACGTTCCCGCTATTCCTCGTCATCCTCATCATCGAACCAGAGGTCGGTCTCGATGTCCGGTTCGTCGATCAATTCATCGGCGGCGGAGCCGACCCAGATCAGGGTGTGCGTGCCGAAGGCGACGCTGTCGCCGTTGCGGACGCCGAGACGCGCCAACTGCTTCGAGATGCCCGTCCGGTCGAGGACGCGCTGGAGGCGGGAGACGGCTTCTTCGTTGTCGAAGTTCGTCATCGCCACGACGCGCTCGATCTGCTTGCCGCGCACCAGATAGGAGCCGTCGGTGAGCCGGGCGGCACGCCACTGGCGCTCTTCGTCGGGCGTGGCGGCGCGCAGGGTGGGCACTTCCTTCACGGGGGGCGGCAACTCGGCGAGGATGGCGGCGACGCGGTTGATGATCGGCCGCAGCCCCTCGCCCGTCGCGGCGGAGCAGGGGAAGACCTCGTACCCTTCCGCTTCCAACGTGTCGCGCACGGTCGGGAAGCGCTCGCGCGCCTCCTCGGTGTCCATCTTGTTGAAGGCGACGATTTGCGGGCGGGCGGCGAGGTCCGGCTGATAGGCCAGCAACTCCGCGTTGATCGTGCGGAAGTCGTCCAGCGGGTCGCGATCCTCCATGCCGGAGCCGTCCAGCATATGGACGAGCACGCGCGTCCGCTCGACATGCCGGAGGAAGTCGTGGCCGAGGCCGCGCCCGGCCGCCGCCCCTTCGATCAGGCCGGGAATGTCCGCGAGGACGAAGACGGGGCCGCGCTCGCCGTCCGGCGCGACGACGCCGAGGTTCGGTTCGAGCGTCGTGAACGGGTAATCGGCGATCTTCGGCGTCGCCCGCGTCACGGCGGTGAGGAAGGTGGACTTGCCCGCGTTCGGGAAGCCGACCAGCCCGGTATCGGCGATCAAGCGGAGGGTCAGCGTGATCCAGCGCATCTCGCCCGGCTCACCGAGTTCGGCCATCCGTGGGGCCTGGTGCGTGCTCGTCGTGTAGTGCGTGTTACCGAGGCCGCCCCGCCCCCCTTGGGCGACGATTGCCTCCTCGCCCGGCTCGGTGAGGTCGGCCATTAACTCCCCCGTCTCGGCATCCCGTACGGTGGTACCCGGCGGCACGGCGATCCGCTTGTCCGCGCCGCGCGCGCCCTTACGCTTCTTGGAGGCGCCCTGCACGCCGGGGCGGGCCTTGAAATGGGACGCGAACTGGAAGGGCAGGAGCGTATTGAGGTGCGGGTTGACGAAAAGGATCACATCACCGCCGCGCCCCCCGTCGCCGCCGTCCGGCCCGCCGCGCGGCTCGAACTTCTCCCGCCGGAACGCCGCCGAGCCGTTCCCTCCCTTGCCCGCTTCCACATAGATCTTTGCCCGGTCGACCAACATACCTGTATCGCTCCTTTGTCGCTGCCGCGCGTGGCAGTCTCACATGGTACCACGCGGGCAGCGCGGCGGCGAACCGGGAATTTGCCCATCCCCCAGCCCCTCCCGATACTGCCCAAAGGGCGCCCGGAAGGGGCTGGGGGTTAGGGCTCTTAGGGCAGCAGCGCCGCCAGCGCGTCGAGCAGGCGGTCAACGTCCTCCGGGCGGTTGTATGCCTGGATCGAGACGCGTAGGGACGCGCGATCGCCGCGGGACGAGACGGGAATCTCGACCTGATAGTCATCCCAGAGGCGCTCTTTGAGGCGCGCGCCATCGACGGGCGGCAGGGGGCAGGTACACATCTGCACCCACCACTCCGCCGAATCGGGCGCGATCTGCGGCAAGCCGGTCAGGGCGGCGATCCGCTCGCGGGCCTCGCGCGCCAGCAGGTGGCAGGCGGCACGCACGCGCGGCCAGTCGTGCGCGCGCTGGAATTCGATGGCCACCGGCACGCTCAAATACGCCGACGGGTCGTGCGTCCCCGTCCGCTCGTAGTGATCGAGGAAGAGCGAGGGGCCGGGTACATCCGCCTCATAGCCCCAACTGACGACGAAGGGGGAGAGCATCTCCTGGCGCTCCGGGCGCGCGAAAAGGAAGCCCGATCCCTTCGGGGCGCAGAGCCACTTGTGGCAGTTGCCGCCGTAGAAGTCCGCGCCGAGCGTGTCCAGATCGAGGTCGATCTGCCCCGGCGCGTGCGCCCCGTCGATGACCGTCAGGATGCCCGCCGCCCGCGCGCGCCGGCAAACTTCGGCGACGGGGAGGACGAGCGCGGTGCCGGAGGTGATGTGGCTGATTGAGATAACGCGTGTCCGCTCGGTGACTCCCGCCCAGAGTTGCTCGACGAACACCTCGGGGGTCGTCACGGGTAGCGTGATCGGCTGGTTGATGTAGCGGGCGCCACGCTGACCGCAGTAGAAGCGCCAGGTGCGATCGACCGCGCCGTACTCGAGGTCCGTCGCGAGCACTTCGTCGCCGGGTTGGAGATCGAGGGAGCGCACGACGGCGTTGATCGCCCAAGTGACATTGGGCGCGAAGATGAGGTTGTCGGCGGCGGTGCCGAGGAAATCGCCGAGCGCGGCGCGCGCCTCGGCCATCAACCCGCGCATTCGGCGGCTGATGAACTCGACGGGCTGGCTCTCCAACTCGCGCTGCCACGCCTGATACGCCGCGAAGACCGGGCGCGGGCAAGCGCCGTAGCTGCCGTGATTGAGGAAGGCAATGTCCCGGCGGACGAGAAATTGCTCGCCGAGCGCCGCCAGTTCGGTCGGGGATGCAACGGATACCACCACAGTCAGCTCCTCCTCCGGCTGCCCGGCACACAATTCGATGATCCGGGGACGCAGGTGCCGTGCCTACGCTACCGGTAGCGTAGGCACGGCACCTGCGTCCCGCGACGGTACCCTGTCAATACTATCGTAAGCAAGCAGAGGGAAACATGGTGGAGGCGGGCTTTAGCCTGCCACGGAGAGCGGCAGGCTAAAGCCCGCCTCCACCGGAAAAATCGCGTGCGGCTACCGTCTACCCCTTCCGCAGCTTCGTCACGTCCTTCGTGATGTAGAGGCCGCTCGGCACGCTGTCCGCCGTCGTATAGCCGGGCCAATGGAGGCTCTTGTTGCCGCTCTTGTCGGGCTGTAGCGCGGGGCCGGTGACATACGGCTTGATCAGTTGCACCGGCGTCTCATGGTAGATGAAGACGCCCGGCACGTCCGAGACGAGGACGCGCTCGGCGTCCTGGAACATCTTGATGCGCTGGTCGGTCGGGCCGAGGAAGGAGGCCGCCGTCTTCACCTTCGTGTCGAAGTCCTTGTTCGTCCACGAGTGTCGGCCGCCGGAAAGCCAGACGCTGAGCATGTTGAACGGGTCGAGGAAGTCCATGCCATAGGAGACGAAGCCGAAGGGAATCTTCGTCGGCTTGGCGGTCAGGCTGTCCGTGAAGAGCTTCGTATCCTTATTGGAGACCTCCACATCGATATTGAGGTTCTGCTTGATCGAGGCGGCAATCGCGCTGGTGACCGCCTGGTTGAGCGGAATCTCGTTGCGCAGCCACATCGTCTGCTTCGGGAAGTTCTTGCCGTCCGGGAAGCCGGCGTCGGAGAGTAACTGCTTCGCCATCGCCACATCGAACTTCTGAATATTCTGCACCGCCTCCCGCTGGGAGCCGGGGAAGCCGGGGGCGAGCCACGAGTAGGCGGGCGTACCGGAGGGGCCGAGGATGCTCTTCTGGATCGCGTCGCGGTCCACGATATGGCTGAACGCCTGCCGCACCTTCAGGTTATCGAAGGGCGGCGTGTTGACATCGAAGAAGAGGTAGTAGGTGCGGAAGTCCCCGTTGGATGAGAAGATCTGCTTGGAGAGATCCGGGTCGCCCTGCGCGATTTTCAGTTCGGCGGGGGCGGGCTTCTCCATGTAGTCGATCTCGTTGTTCTGATAGGCCGTAAAGTAGGTCTTCAGGTCGGCGACCTTCTGGATGATCTTCGTGTAGGCGGGCGTCAGCTTGCCCTTGTAGGTCGGGTTGCGCTCGTAGACGATCTGCTGATCCTTCTGCCAGAGTTTGAGGATGAACGGGCCGGACGAGACCGCCGTCTCCGGTTTGGCGTTGTAAAGCGGGCCGCTCTTCGCCAGCGCCGCCTTCGAGAGCGGCCAGGAGTAGACGAGCATCGCCGGGAGGTACGGAGCGGCCACCTGCGTCTGGAAGAGCAGCGTATTGGCGTCCGCGCCCCGCTTCACACCGAGTTGATCGAGCGGCACTTTCCCGGCAATCGCGTCGTCCCAGTTCGCGATGATGCCCTGGAAGAACCAGGTGAAGTCCCAGGCGTGCTTCGGGTCGGCGCCGTACTGGAAGGTCGCCACCCAATCGTCCGCCGTCACCGGATTGCCGTCACTCCAGACCAGCCCCTTGGCGATCTGGAATGTCCACGTCTTCCCATCGTCGCTCGCCTTCCAGGACTCCGCCGCGCCGGGCATGAGTTCGTAATCGTTGTTAAGGCGGACGAGCGGCTCGCTGAAGAGGTCCGCGATGGCGGGCCGGGCATAGACGGCCTCGTAGAAGTCGATGACCTTCGCTTCGTTCGTCGTGTTGACGATGTAAACCTGCTGATCCGGCGTCGCCGCATCCGCCGGGAGCGCTGCTGCACTCGCCGCCACCGACGGGCTGGCCGCTGATGGACTGGCTGCCGCCGCGGGGCTGGCCGCCGTTGTCCCGGCCGGCGCGGAACCGCTGGCAGTCGTTGAGACCACGACGGGCGCGCGCGTCGGGACGATCGTCGCCACCGTCTGCGCGGCGGTCGGCGCGGCGGCGGACCCCGCCGCTGGCGCAGGCGTCGCGGTGGGGGCGGTGCTGCCGCCGCACGCCGCGAGCAGCGCCGCTGCTGCCGCACCCGCCGACCCGCCGAGCAGCGCCCGCCGATGCAGCCGCTTCTGAAGAAGCGCGATGCGCTGATAGCCCAGCGAATCGCGGTCAATGGTACCCCGTCCCTCAGACATTCCGGTGCTCCCTTCCAATCTTCCGACCACCGACCGCCAACAGGTTCGGACGACTCCCTCGCAGTCGCCGTCTAGCGCAGCCGCGTGTCGAGCGCGTCGCGCAACCCATCACCCACGAAGGTAAAACCGAGCATCGCCAGCGCGATCGCCAGCGTCGGGAAGAAGCCGAGATGCCAGTAGACGCGGAGATAGGGCGCGCTATCCGCCACCATCTTGCCGAGACTCGGCGTCGGCTCATTGATGCCGATACCGAGGAAACTGAGGCCCGCCTCCGCGAAGATCGCGGTGGGGATGGCGAGCGTGATGGTGATAATCATCGGGGCGAGCGCGTTCGGCAGGAGATGGCGCGTCGCGATCGCGAGCTCGCTCGCGCCGATGCTCCGCGCCGCCGTCACATACTCCTCCTCCCGCAGGCTGAGCAGTTGCGCACGCATCAGGCGGCAGATCGTCACCCAGCCGGTGAGGCCGATCACGACGATCACATTGAGCACCCCACCGCCGACGACGGTGATGAGGAAAATCGCGAAGAGGATGCCCGGAAAGGCGGTCATCACATCGACGACCCGCATGACGGCGAAGTCCATCGCTCCGCCGCGCAGACCGGCGAGCAGGCCGAGCGGCAGGCCGATCGCGCAGGAAATTATCACGGCGACGAAGCCGACGAGCAGCGACGTGCGCACGCCGTAGATCATCCGGCTGAGGAAGTCGTGGCCGATCGCGTCCGTCCCCAACAGGTGCTGGTGACTCGGGAACTGATTGGCCTGCGCGAGGTCGGAGTAATAGTACGGCTCCGGGGCGATGAGCGGCGCGAGCAGCGCGATGAGGATGAGCGCGAGGGTGATCGCGAGGCCGGCCATCGCCAGCCGGTGATGGACGAAACGCTGCGTCGCCTGTTGCAGGTTCGTGCGCGTGCGCGCCGCGGCGGCGACGGGGAGTTCGCGTGCGGTGGCGGTCGAGGCCCCCATGCGCTTATCTCCCCCCGCCGGAGGCGCCCGTCAGGCGGATGCGCGGGTCGAGTATCGTGTAGAGGATATCGGTAATAAGATAGGTGATGCCCCAGAGGGCCGCGACGAGGAGCACGAGCGCCAGGATCATCGGGTAGTCCCGCGTGAAGGTGCTGGTGACGAAGAAGCGCCCGAGGCCGGGGATGCGGAAGGTGGACTCGATGAAGATCGAGCCGGTGAGGATATTGGGGATTTGCGGGCCGATCACGGTGATGAGCGGGATCAGGGCGTTGCGCGCCACATGCGCGATCAGCACCCGACGCTCGCTCAGGCCCTTCGCCCGCGCCGTCCGCACGTAATCCGCGCGCAGCACTTCGAGGATGCTCACCCGCGTATAGCGCGCGACGAGCGCCATCGGGGCGAGCGAGTAGGCGATCACCGGCATGATGTACTGCTTCGGGCTGCCCCAGCCGCCGGTCGGCAGCATCTGGAAGCGCACGCTGAGGATGAGGACGAGCCAGATCGCCACCACGAAATTCGGCACCGTCAGGCCGAGCGTCGCGCCGAAGGTGACGAGATAGTCCACCCAGGTGTTCTGCCGGAGCGCCGCGATGAAGCCGAGCAGGATACCGAACGTGTAGGATATGCCGATGGTGAGCAGGCCAATCTTGATCGTCACCGGCCATGCCCGCTTAATCAGGCCGATCACCGAGTCCGTCGGGCTCTGGAAAGGGATGCCGAAATCGAGATGGACGGCGTGCCACATGTAGCGGACATACTGCTCCCAGAGCGGTTTATCGAGGCCATATTTCTGCAGTTGCGCCTGCCGCGTCGCCTCGGGCAACCGGCGCTCGCCGACATCGAACGGACCGCCCGGCACGGTATGCATGAGGAGGAAGGTAATCAGCGACACTGCGAAGAGGACGAAGACCAGGCTCGCCATCCGCGCGAGAATGTATCTGCCCATACGCGAAATCTCTCCCTCTCGGCGCCTCGGAGAAGATGCACACGCGAGACGATACGGGGCACAGGTCGCCAATAGTTTTCTTCGCAAATCATCGACTGCGCGGAGTGTAGCGCACACACTATCCGTGTGCAATCAAGGGGGCATTGGGTGAGAAACATGAAGATCGCATTCATCGGGCTCGGGGCGATGGGAACGCCGATGGCGTACACGCTGCTGAAGGCGGGTTTCGCGCTCCGCGGCTACGATGCGGACCCCGCGCGCGGCGCGGCCCTCATCCCGGCGGGTGCGACCGCCAGCGGGAGCGCCGCCGAGGCGGCCGCCGGTGCGGATGTGCTGCTCGTCATGGTACAGAACTACGCGCAAGTGCGCGAGGCGCTCCTCGGTGCGCAGGGCGCGCTCGCCGCGTTGCCGCCGGGTGCGGTCGTCCTCGTGATGAGTACGATTGCGCCGGAGCAGGTGCGGGAACTGGCCGGGTATGCGGCGGAGCGCGCCCTCGCGCTGGTGGACGCGCCCGTCAGCGGCGGGCCGGGCCGCGCGGCGACGGGCGACCTGAGCATCGCCATCAGCGGCGAGCCGGGCGCTGTGGCGCGCTGCCAGCCGCTGCTCGATGCCCTCGGTACGCAGCATTACCCGGTCGGCGAGCGAGCGGGGCAGGCGATGACGCTGAAGATCGTCCATCAACTGCTTGCGGGCGTCCACATCGCGGCGGCGGCGGAGGCCATCGAACTCGGCAATCGCGCCGGCATCGCGCCGGAGGTCGTGCAGGATTTCGTCGGCCACGGGGCGGGTAATTCGTGGATGTTCGGCGATCGCGGGCCGCGCATGGTCTCCGGGGAGTACACCCCGCCGAAGAGCGCGCTCGCCATCTTCGTCAAGGACCTCGGCATCGTCCACGACCTCGGCGCGTCGCTCGGTCTGTCGCTCGCGGTGGCGGACGCCGCGCTGACGCTCTATCGCCGCGCCGCCGACGCGGGCATGGCGCACCTCGACGACTCCTCGGTGATCGAGATCGTCCGCACGGCAAGCAATGAAGAGATGACAAGATAAACAGGTTGCCCCGCATACTGAAACGAACGCGCGCACTCGCCCGTTCATTGAACAGGGAGGCGTCGGTGGTGCGGGTATGACCGCGCCACCAGCAGGAATCGAAAACGGGAAGGAAGAGCAGGGTGAGACGGCAACGGTTCGGCACAGGTATCGCGCTCGGTTTCGTCGCGATGGCGCTCGTCGCCTGTGGCGGCGCTGCCCCGACAAGCGCGCCGACGATCGGCACGCCGACGCCAACGGCGAATGTCGCACCGGCGGTTGCCAGTACGCCGACGGCAAGCCCGGCTGTCACGGCGGCTGCGACCGGCACCGTCGCGCCGACGCGACCGGCTGCGTCGGCGCGGGCAACGACGGCCGGTGGCACCATCGCTCGCGCCACCGGCCAACCGAGCGGTAGCGCCGCCGCATCCCCCACCGCCATCTTGGGGCAGGCGCTTACCGGCCATACCGGCCCGGTCTACGCGGTCGCCTTCAGCCCGGACGGCAAGACGCTGGCGAGCGCGAGCGGCGACAAGACGATCAAACTCTGGGACGCCGCGACGCGCAAGGAACTGAAAACACTGGCCGGGCACACCGATGGCGTGATTTCCGTCGCGTTCAGCCCGGACGGCAAAACCCTCGCCAGTGGCAGCGCGGATAAGACGATCAAACTCTGGGATGTCGCCGCCGGCACGGAGATCGCCACCCTCAAAGGGCACACCGAGAGCATCTTCTCCGTCGCCTTCAGCCCGGACGGCAAGACGCTGGCGAGCGGCAGCATCGACAAAACAGTCCGGCTGTGGGATGTCGCGGCGGGCAAGCTGCGCGCGACGCTGACGGGCCACACCGGCAAGGTGCATTCGGTCGCCTTCAGCCCGGATGGGAAGACGCTGGCAAGCGGCGGCGAGGACACGAGCGTCAAGCTCTGGGATGTCGCGGCGGGCAAGGAAATTCGCACATTCGGCGGCCAGTCGCGCGCCGTGCTCTCGGTCGCCTTCGATCCGACCGGCAAGACGGTCGCGGCGGGCAGTTTCGGCGCGGTGAGCTTCTGGGATATGGCGAGCGGCAATGCAATCAAGACGCTGAAGAGCGATCTGAGCATTTATACCGTCGCGTTCAGTCCGGACGGCAAGACACTGGCGAGCGGTGGTGGCAGCATCTCCCTCTGGAACCTCGGCACCGGCCAGCCGCTGAAGACGCTCGCCGCGCCGAGCGCCGTCATCAACGCTGTCGCCTTCAGTCCGGACGGTAAGACCCTCGCCAGCGGCAGCGATGATAAGACCGCCAAACTGCTGGACATCGCCGCGCTCGTCAAATGACGGGACCGATGTTCGGACCCTCCTGGGTTCCCCTGTCGGCGGCGGGCGAACGCCCGCCGCCACGTTTTCTTACCCTGATGCGTGCGGGGCGCTGATCAAATCGTTGCGCAGGTAGCCCGTGACGGTGAATGAGGTGCCGTTTTCCAACGGGCCGACATGCCCGCTGTACAGAACGTGCGTCCAGCGGGTCGCGCCGTCCACCCCGACGACATTCGTCTCCAGCACCGGCACCTCGCCGCTGACGTAGACGCTCGTCTGGATGCGGTTGCCGTTGAATGTGAAGGCGACCGTCACATTGCCGGAGAGCGTGTCCGGCGCTTGCCAGAGCGCGACATCGGTCGCCAGGACAGTAACGACCAGCCCGCTCGTCGGAACAGATGCCGTCGGGATGAACGCAGTGGTTGCGGCCGGTGGGGCAGTCGGGGCGGAGAGAACCGGAGACGCGGCAACTATCGGCACATCGGCATGTGCGGTTGGCGTTCCCACCCTTGGCGCGCAGGCGCTCCCGGCGCACGCGATGATGCAGAGCGGTGCAATGCAGCGTAAGAAACGCCTCATGCGTGTCTCCTTCGATCGTTCTGTCCGTACGGCGTTATCATTCGTCATCCTGCTCTCCGATCGTGGTACGTTAACGCGAGCCGCCACCGTGGGGTTCCATCCGTGTGACAACCGAGCGCGCGGAACCTTACAGACCCCTCGCGGTGGCACGCCGCATCGGCTAGAGTGAGAGGAACGGCGGATGAGGGGCAATCGTTGCACGAAGGAGCAGCGGGCATGAGGGATGTGACAGCGCGACCACTGACGGCACTCTTCGCGGGGCTGCCGCCCGCGCCGGACGAAGCGCCCCTGCTCGCCGCTATCCGCGCGCACCTGGCGACCGACCGCCGCGCCGTCGTCGTGCTGGATGACGACCCGACCGGCACGCAGACGGTCTATGACCTCTCGGTCTACACGCGGTGGGATGCCTCCACGCTCACCGGAGCGCTCGGCACGGAGGGCACGGGGTTCTACATCCTGACCAATAGCCGGAGCCTGCCGGAGCGTGAGGCGGTCGCGCGCAATCGCGAGATCGCCGCGCATCTCCGCGACGCCTCCGCGCAGGTGGGGCGGCCGTTCACCATCATCAGCCGGAGCGATTCGACATTACGCGGCCACTTCCCCGCCGAGACGGACGCCCTCATCACCCCGGCGGATGGCCCCGCGCCGCAGATCGTCCTCGCCCCCTTCTTCGCGGAGGGGAAGCGCATCACCGTCGATGATGTCCACTGGGTCCACGATGGCGCGACCGCCGTGCCCGTCGGCGCGACGGAGTTCGCCCGCGATGCCACCTTCGGCTTCGCGGCGTCCGATCTGCGCGATTGGGCGGTCGAGAAATCGGGCGGTCGCTGGACGCACGATGATGTCGCCGCGCTGCCATTGGCGACGATGCGGCAGGGCGCGGAGGCGGTCGCGGCGTGGTTGATGGCGACGCACCAGCCCGTCATCGCCCTCAACAGCGCGGAGGATGGCGACATGGCCGCCGCCGTCCTCGGCATGATCGCGGCGGAAACGACCGGGCGGCGCTATCTCTGCCGGACGGCGGCGGCCTTCGTGCGTGCGCGCTTCGGTCTGCCACGACGGCCCGCTGCTCGCGCCCGCCGAGATGGTGCGCGGCACGGGGCCCGGCCTCGTCGTCGTCGGCTCGTATGTGCCGCGCAGCAGCGCGCAGTTGGAGCACGCCCGCGCGCTGGAGACCGCTCGCGCCATCGAACTGCCCGCCGACGCGCTGCTCGATGATCGGCGCGATGATGCGATCAGATCAGCGGTCGACGCAATCAATGACGCATGGGACGCAGAGCGCGGACGCCGTGCTCTTCACGAGCCGGACACTGCTTCAGGACACGACGGACGACGCGGCGAACCTGCGTATCGGTCAGCAGATTTCGTCCGCGATCGTCGCGATCGTGCGGGGATTGGATCGGCAACCGGCTTGGTTCATCGCCAAGGGGGGCATCACCTCCAGCGACATGGCGACCGAGGCGCTCGGTATCCGCCACGCGCGGGTGCTCGGCGCGCTGATCCCCGGCGTGCCCGTCTGGCGTGCCGTGGACTCCGACCGCTGGTCGGATGTGCCACTCGTCATCTTCCCCGGCAACGTCGGCAACGAGGATGACCTCGCCCGCGCGATGCAGGCGCTCCACGAAGTAGCGAGTAGGGAGTAGCGAGTAGCCAGAAGAGGCATCGAGTTCTTTCTCGTTACTCGCTACTCGCCACTTTGCGTCAGTCCCCGTGGTGGCTGGGTGAAGCGCCGGCGGGCCTCAGTCGTATCGACTGCGGGCATATGGCGCTCGACGAGGGCAAGGGTTTCTTCGATCAGCGCGCGGAGGGTCGCGATTGCGACGAGTGGTTCCGCGTGGAGGGCCCGCTTCAGCCGCGCCGCCAGATGCGGCGGGGCGATGGGCATCCGTGCGGCGTAGGCATCCAGCCGCTTGAATTCGAGATGCGGATAGAGCCGGTTCAACCCGGAGAGGACGGCGAGCAGATTCTTCGCATTGTCCAGCAGCGCCTTGTGGAGGAAGAGCGGGGCGTCCCGCGGCACGATCCGCCGTTCGAGCACCTGATAGGGCCAGAAGCGCAGATGATCGCGCACGACGGCCTCGGCGAGCGCATCGGGATAGACGGCGGCGCGCGCCTGCCAGCCCGCGATCACCTCGGCGCCGAAGAGCGGCAGGGCATCGAGGATACCGCCGACCACTGCGTGCTTCTCGTGCTCGGTATCGTGGCCATCGAGTACCGCGCCGAGATCGGCGTCGAACTGCGCGACGGTGCAGTGGATCACCTGGCATTCCACGCCGTCCACCGTGAATGAATCGGCCAGGGCATCCGCGCTCGTAAAGATGCGCAGCCAGTTCGCGCCGCCGAGTGCGTCGCGCCCGGCGGCGATTTCGTCCTCGGTCGGCATCGTGGCGTAGTAGATGGCGAGGTCAATATCGGAGACAGTGTCACTCTGCCGCCGCGACACCGAGCCGAGCACCGCGCTCGCCCGCGCCTTCTCGCTCGCCATGTATACCCCCGCCACCCGTCGCGCCAGCGCAAGCAGCCGCCCGTCCGTATCCTGCATCACCCGCTCCTGAGAACGCGTAGCCACAGAGACACAAAGACAAGAAAGAGAAGTGAGGAAAGACGCAAAGAATTTCCCCTTCGTGTCCCTCTCCGTGTCCTCTGTGTCTCCGTGGTTCAAATCCCCGGACGTTAAAGTGCGAGACCCCGATAGCCTCTGCCCCATTCCGTCTACGTTCACCTTGCGGCTGCGGTATCCGGCTGGTTGCGTCGGTCATCGGGACCTCACAGTTATGAATATACAGAGTGTTCGGACATTTGTCAAGGGGTACGAGCGAGCAATTTTCTGCGCGGATTCTCGGCGGGTAATTGGGGGCATCCGCGCCGCTTGTTTACGCCGGGGCGGCATGGTATCTTCCGGGCAAGCGAACAGCGGGAATCGTGCGATGCAAGGAGCCGAAGATGGATCATGCGGCGGAAATTCCGGTGTCCGGGGAGCAGGCCGCCGGGCGGGTATCGCGTGCGGCGTCCTCCGTCTTCTGGGTGATGTTCGCGATTAATCTCTTCAACTACCTCGACCGCTACGTGCTCCCCGCCGCGCTCTCGAAGATTCAGACGGAGTTCGGCCTGAGCGATACGAAAGCGGGCGCGCTCAGCACCGCCTTCCTGCTCGTCTATGCCGTGGCCGCGCTGCCGCTCAGTATCTGGGCGGATCGGGGCGTGCGGAAGAATGTGATCAGCGTCTGCGTGGCGATCTGGAGCGTCGCGACCTGCCTGAGCGGGTTCGCGACGGGTTTCTGGACCATGTTCGGCTCGCGCGCGCTCGTCGGCATCGGCGAGGCGGGCTACTACCCGGCGGGCACCTCGCTCCTCAGCGACTACTATCCCCGCGCGGCGCGCGCCCGCGTGATGAGCAAGTGGGGAGCAGGGTCGCTGATCGGGCTGGCGATTGGCTTCTCGCTCGGCGGCATCCTGGCGGGGAGTCTCGGCTGGCGGGCGGCCTTTTTCATCACCGGGCTACCCGGCCTGCTCTTCGCGCTGCTCGCCTGGCGGATGCGCGAGCCGGTGCGCGGCGCGGCGGACGGCTGGCGACGGGCCAACGCATCGACCGGCCAGCCATTCGGCCCGCAGGTGCGTTTGATCCTGCGGACGCGCACGGTCGTCGTCGGCATCCTCCTGCAAGTCTTCGCCTTCTGGGTGCTCGGCGCGGCGGCGTACTGGCTGCCCGTCTACCTCCAGCGCGCTTATGGCTTCAAGGAGGGGAAGGCGGGCACCGTCTCCGGCGCGGTGCTCGTCGTCGCGGGGATCGCGGGCGTCCTGCTTGGCGGCGCACTGGCGGATAAACTGACGGAGCGCTGGGCGAGCGGCCGCATCCTCGCCTGCGGCATTACCCTGGCGATCGGCGCTCCCTGCTTCGCCCTCGCCGTGACGCGGAATGGATTCGGCACATTCTTGCCGCTCTTCTTCGCGAGCGCTCTCTTCCTCAGCATGTACTCCGGCCCGCTCACCGCCCTGTCGCAGGATGTCGTACCGCCGGCGGTGCGCGCGCTCGTCGTCTCCCTGACGTTGCTAATCGGCCATCTCTTCGGGGATGTCACCTCGCCCCTGATCGTCGGCGTCATCTCCGATCACCTCGGCGGCGGCGCGCACGGGCTGAGCCGCGCGCTGCTGATCACCTGCCCGGCCATGCTCCTCTGCGCGGGCATCGTGGGCCTCGTCGGCAGCCGCTACGTCGCCCACGACCTCGCCCGGATGGACGCGGAGCGGCTGGCGCCTGCGGGCTAGCGCGTGCCCTCTGCTTTAATGGTGTATGCACGTTCTCCCACATGCGATAATTGCGCCGCTCACGACAACGGGCGAGCCATGACGATCACGGCGGTCGGCCTCACGCCTGATGCGATGTCCGCTAGTGGGCGGTAACGATCCATGGCAAGGTGGATAGAGCGGGGAGAGGGGATGCTTCTCAGAGAAGCCCGTCCCGTACCCGGCGACAACGCAAGCGGGGTGCATTGGAGCGGGCAGCCATAGCCGACGAACGGAGATGGGGGACCGAGCGGGGACGATGCCCGCTCGGTCCCCCATCCTCAGTCGTTCGTCAATATGCCGCGAGTTTGCGGATCGCCTCGGTGACGATGGTCGGGTTCGGGATGATGGCGTTCTCCTGCTCGGCGTTGTAGGGGATATGGCAATCGGCGGCGCCGATGCGCGCGATTGGGGCGTCGAGCGAGTCGAGGCAATTCTCGGCGATAAAGGCGCCGACCTCCGCGCCGATGCCCATCGTCTTGTTGTCCTCGTGGAGGATAAGGACTTTGCCCGTCTTCGCGGTCGTCGCGGCAATCGCGTCCAAATCGAGCGGGTGGAGGGTGCGCAGGTCGAGCACCTCGACAGTGATCCCCTCGCCCTCGACGGCGCGCGCCGCTTCGAGCGCCCAGTGGACGCCGACGCCGTAGGTAATCACAGAGAGCGTCGTCCCCTCGCGCTGCACCTTCGCCTTGCCAATCGGCACGGTGTAATCACCGTCCGGCACCTCTTCGCGGTAGCGGCGGTACGACTTCTTGTGCTCGTAGAACATCACCGGGTCCGGGTCGCGGATTGCGGAGAGAATCAAGCCTTTCGCGTCGTAGGCGGTGGCGGGGATGACGACCTTCAGGCCGGGGATATGGCAAAAGAGCGCCTCGACGCTCTGCGAGTGGTAGAGCCCGCCATGCACGCCCGCCCCGAAGGGGGAGCGGAAGACGACGGGGCAGCCCCACTGGCCGTTCGAGCGGTAGCGGATGCAGGCCGCCTCATTGACGATCTGGTCGTACGCCGGCAGACTATAATCCGCGAACTGCATCTCGGCAATCGGCCTGAGGCCGGAAAGCGCCGCGCCGATGGCGATCCCCGCGATGCCGACCTCGGCAATCGGGGTGTCGAAGGCGCGGTACATGCCGAACTCCTGCTGCAAGCCGTCGGTGATCTTGAAGACCCCGCCTTTATAGCCGACGTCTTCACCCATTACTACGACGCTTGAGTCGCGCGCCATCTCATCGTGGATGGCGTCGTGAATCGCGTCGGCAATCGTCTTCTCGGGCATGGATACTTACCCTTCTTCCGCGAAGATGTGGAGGCGAGCCTCCTCGGGCAATGCGGCGGGCGCCGCCTCGGCGCGGTCCAGGGACTCGCGGATCTCCGCCGTGATTTCCTTGACGAGATCGGCGTCAGATTCCTCGCTGAACACGCCCCGCTCGATCAGGAAGGAGCGCATCCGCGGCACCGGGTCGTACTTCTTCAGTTCATTGCGCATCTCGTCGGTGCGGTAGCGGTCGTTGTCGTCCGAAGAATGGGCGACCAGGCGCACGCAGTTCGCCTCGATCAGCGTCGGCCCCTCGCCGCGCAGCGCGCGTTCCCGCGCCTCGCGCGTCGCGTTGTGGACGGCGATCACGTCCGTACCGTCGATGGCGACGGCGTGCATCGCGTAGCCTGCCTTCACCCGATGTGCGACGCCGCCCTCCGGCAGTTCGTACTGCTCGGGAACGCTGATCGCGTAGTGGTTGTTCTCGATGAAGAAGATGACGGGCAACTTGTGGATACTGGCGATGGCGGCGGTCTCGTGGAAGTCGCCCTTCGCGGTCGCGCCCTCGCCGGAGTAGGAGATGGCGACGAAATCCTCGCCTTTGACGCGCGCGGCGTACGCGGAGCCGACGGCGTGCGCCATCTGGGTGGCGACGCTGCTGGAACCGGTCGGCATCCGCCACTCGACGCTCGACGGGTGGTTCGGCAGTTGCCGCCCGCCGCTGTACGGATCATCCCGCTTGCCGAGGACGCCGAGGAGGAGATCGTACGGCGTGAAACCCATCGTCAAGGCGACGGACATGCTGCGGTAATAGGTATAGAGATAGTCAGCACCCTTCTTCATCGCCATCGCGCTGCCGACCTGGGCCGCCTCATGCCCCTGGCTGGTGATGACGAAGTGCGTCTTCCCCTGGCGGGAGAGAATCCAGAAACGCTCCGCGAGGAGGCGCCCGGTGACCATCGTCCGGTACATCCGCCTCAGGTCATCCTCGGTAAGATCGCCCGGGTCCGCCAATGCTGCTACTGGCGTCTCCACCACACTACTCATTGCCGCGGCCTCCTCAACCCTTCGACCGGCATCGCACGATGTTTTGCGCGCCCGACGACGGTGAACGTCGTTCCACGTTCGCCCGTGACGCGCAACGGCAATATCATACCACGCCGCCGTTTTCTGCCTATAGCGCGCCCGTCCTCGGTATGCCAATCCAGAGGATAGTCATTCCGCGTATTCATGCAATGTACTATGCTTTGTGGTAGCATGGCGCCGTCGGATATTTTTTGTGTGGAGGAGGGAAGAGATGCGCACGTTGTCCCGTCGGTTCGTCGCGTTCGCGATGATGGTTGCCCTCTTGGGACTCTTTGTCACAGGTGGCCCGGTCTTCGCCGGCCAGGCGGACGCAAATCACGACTATGTCGCGACCTTCTCGTCCAGTGAAGAAGTGCCGCTCACCGACGCTGGGACCTATGGTGTCGCCTTCTTCCACATCAACGACGATGGGCAGAGCATGGATTACAAGGTCTGGATCAATGCGATCAATGATCCGGTCGCCGCGCACATCCATGTCGGCGGGGGCGGGGTCAATGGCCCGGTCGTCGTCCCGCTGTACGCTGGCAAGAATGCCGGCGCGGTCAGCGGCGTGCTCTCCAGCGGCACGATCACTGCGAAGGACCTCGACGGCCCGCTGAAGGGGAAGACGATGGATGACCTGTTCGCCGCGATGAAGAGCGGGGGCACGTACTTCAACGTCCACACCGTCCTGCATCCCGGCGGCGAAGCCCGCGGGCAGATCCACACCGACGAGGACACGCGCCTCGGCGGCTGACACGAAGTAACGAGTAGGAGAGGGATCGGGCTTTCGGGCTCGATCCCTTCTTGTGTACCGAACATAGAGCAGATTTCGTATCGGTGGCGGCGGGCTTTAGCCTGCCGCAGCAAGGAACGGCAGGCTAAAGCCCGCCGCCACCAGCTCATTACTTCTGCAAAACGCTGTAGGCCATCTCGTTACTCGTTACTGGTTACTCGGATGATCGCGTCTGTCATGCGGGCGACGCGGGCCATGGCGCGCACGTCGTGCACGCGGACGATGTCCGCGCCACCGGCAATGGCGAGCGCGACGGTCGCGGCGGTGCCTTCCAGTCGGTCCTCGACGGGGAGATTAAGCGTCAGCCCAATAAAAGACTTGCGAGACGTGCCCGCGAGGAGCGGCACGCCGAGGGCGCGCAGTTCCGGCAGTCGGCGCATCAATGCCAGATTCTGCGCGACGGTCTTGCCGAAACCGATGCCCGGATCGGCGATCAACTGCGCATGGGGGATGCCGGCGGCGGTCGCCACGGCGATACTTGCGCGCAGCCAATCGAGCACGTCCGCGACCACGTCTGTATAGTCCACATCGTCGTAGTGGCCGCCGAGAGCGTCCACCGTCGCCGTCGCGGCGCGGTTGTGCATCAGGACGAGCGCCGCGCCCGAATGCGCGACGATCCGCGCCAGCGCCGGGTCCCGGTGGAGGGCCCAGACATCGTTAATCATCGTCGCCCCTGCCGCGAGCGCCGCCTCCGCCACCGCCGCGCGGGAGGTATCGACCGAGATCGGCACGGGCAGGCGGGGCGCGAGCGCGGCGACCACCGGCACGACCCGCGCCATTTCCTCCGCCTCCGGCACGAAGGCCGCGCCCGGCCGCGTGGACTCGCCGCCCACATCAATGATCTCCGCGCCCTCGCGGACGAACTGTTCCGCCCGCGCAATCGCCGCGCCGACATCGTCGCCCACGCCATCGCCCGAGAACGAATCCGGCGTGACATTGAGGATGCCCATCACGTACGTCTTTGTGCCCCAGTGGAGGAGCGTATCGCCGCAGCGGGTTGGTGGGAGCGTCGTGGTCATCATTTGTCGCCCCAATATCAAAACAAGCAGAACATTGGCTGGCGGCGGGCTTTAGCCTGCCGCAGTAGATTCGGCAGGCTAAAGCCCGCCGCCACCGGATTGATTCTCAGCGAGCAGCGCATCGCGCACCGCGCCGACGAGATAGAGCGAGCCGGTAACGCAGATGCAATCGTCCGCATTCGCCCATGCCCGCGCCGCCGCGACCGCCTCCAGCGCATCCGGGATGACCTCGGACGTGCCGCGCGGACGAAGCGTGGCGAGGAGCGCGGCCAGTTCCTCCGGCGGGATCGCCTGCCCCGGCCCGAAGTCGCCGTGCATCGCAAACCCGGTGAGCACGATATGGGCCGCGACCGGGGCGAGGCGACTGAGCATCGCCGCCACATCATGCCGCCGCGTGAAGGCCGCGACGACGATTAAACGCCGGTACTCGAAGTATTTGGGCAAAGCGGCGAGCAGCGCGTCCATCTTGTCCGGGTTGTGCGCGCCATCGAGCACGACGATCGGGGATTCCGCGACCACTTCGAGTCTGCCGGGGATGCGGATCGTGGGCAAGGCCGCCAGTACATCGTCAGGAACAGAGAGATCGCGCCGTGCCAGCGCGTCCGTCGCGGCGATGGCGAGCGCGGCGTTGACAATCTGATGCTCACCGAGCAATCCGAGCCGCAATCCGTCGCGCCAGCGATGCTGCACCCGCACGCTGAATCGCGAGCCGCCGGGGATCATGGCGACCGAACCGGTTTCGATCTCACCCTCGCTCCCGTATCTCCAGAGCGGTGCGCCAACGTCCGCAGCACGATCCGCGACGATCGCGCGCACACTCGGCTGCGTGACGCCAGTGACGGCGATGCAGCCCGGCTTGATGATCGCCACTTTGTCGCGCGCGATCTCCTCCACGGTATCACCGAGGATTTCCGTGTGATCCAAGCCGACATTCGTCAGCACGGCGACGAGCGGCTGCACGACGTTCGTGCCGTCATAGGTGCCGCCGAGGCCGACCTCGATGACGGCAATATCGACGGTGATGCGGCGGAAATGGAGGAGCGCCAGGGCGACGGTGAACTCATACCAGGTCGGCTGCACGGCGCGGGCGGCGGGCGTCGCTTCGTCGATCAGCGCGAGCAGGTCCGCATCGCTGATCGGCGCGCCATTGACGACGATCCGCTCGTTGACGCGGCGCAGGTGCGGCTTGGTGTGCAGGCCGGTGCGGTATCCGGCAGCGGTCAGGAGCGCGGCGGCAATCGTCGCGGTCGAGCCTTTGCCCGCCGTGCCGCCGACATGGAGGACGGGCAGGCCGATCTGCGGGTCCCCGAGGTGCGCCAGTAACCGCCGCATCCGCCCGAGGTCCGGCCGCTCCCCGACCGGCGATGCGTGCGCCAGCGACCAGAGCCGCGTGTCGATCTCGCTCGTCAGCCCACCGTCGTGCATCGTTACGCCCTCCTTCTTGCCATTGTAACCCGGAACCTGTAGCGCAGGAGAATAGCGGAAATGGCCCCCCGGGACATCCTTCACTCTTTGTGTTTTTTGGCGGTTCATGCTCTTTCCGTCTCTCAGCGCGCGTCGTACACTCACCGGGAAATCGCCGAAGTCGCGAGAGGTATAGGCAAGGGAGACAGCGATGCAGTACCGCACGATGGGCGCGTCCGACCTAGAGATTTCCGCGATAGGCTTCGGCTGCTGGGAGATGGGCGGCAACCAGTACGGCGATGTGGACGATCAGGAGGAGATTCGCGCCGTCCACCGGGCAATCGACCTCGGCGTCACCCTTTTCGACACCGCCGCGATCTACGGCCACGGCCACTCCGAGGAAGTGCTCGGCAAGGCGCTCGGCGCGCGACGCAAGGAGATCGTTCTCGTCACCAAGGGCGGGCTCAGTTGGGAGGTCGCCGGCGGGCCGCAATGGCGGGACAGCAGCCGCGCGGCGATCACCCGCGGCATGGACGAGAGCCTGAAACGGCTCGGCACCGACTATGTGGACCTCTATCTCATCCACTGGCCCGACGTGAAGACACCGATCGACGAGACGATGGAGACCCTCAACGATCTCGTCCGGTCGGGCAAGACGCGCTTTATCGGCGTCTCGAACTACAGCGCGGCGCAACTGCGGGAGGCGAAGCGGACGGCGAACATCTGCGCCAATCAGGTAGGCTATAACCTCTTCGACCGCCGCTGGGAGCGCGAGATGTTCTCGACCGCGCGCGACCTCGGCATCGGCGTGATGGCTTACGGCCCGATGGCGCACGGCCTCCTCACCGGCACGTTCACGACCGAGACGACCTTCGTCGAGTGGGATTGGCGCTCGCGCGGCGTCGCCTTCGGCCAGCAGCTCTTCGCGGCGGAGAATTTTCCGCAAGAACGTCGCGGTGGCGGACCGACTCAAAGAAGTCGCCGCTCGCCTCGGCACGACACTGCCGCAACTCGCCATCGCCTGGGTTTTGCAGCAACCGGCGGTCAGCGTCGCGCTCGCCGGCATCCGCAAGCCGGAGGAGATCGAGCAGAACGTCGGCGCGCTCGACATCCGCTTCTCGCCGGACGACCTCAGCGCGATCGACGAAATCATGACCGGCGCGGCGGGCCAGGTGGACACGATTCCTGTCTGATAGCCGATCAATGGATGCATTCCGCACTCTTCTGGGCGGTCCTCCCCCGGCGTAATCCGTCGCTATGAGGACGCAAAGGCATCGTACCGTTCGGCGGCGATGGCGAGGGCGAGCGGCACATCTTCGGCGAGCAGGTAGCGCCGCGACACCAGTTCCTCGGCGGCGGTGCGGACGCGGGAGAGGTAATCGTCGCGGTCGCGATACCGCTCGGCGCGGGAGGGGCGCGGATCGCCGGTGCGCTGCCGCTCCTCGGCAGTGCTGGCGAAGGGAATCGTCGCGCCGATCATGATAATGATCTGGCCGGCGCCGCCCGTCGTCGGGTGGCGTGGATTCCAGCCGGTATAGGTCGCGACCGGCACGGCGATGTCCGGCATGCGGATGCCGCCGATTTCGTTGCCGTCCGCATCCACCGCCGCCACGAGCGACGGATAGCGCGCGCCCTCGACGGGCGGATACTGCCCGATGCCCCGCCCGGCGTCCGGGCCGAGGTCGACGCGATGCACCGTCGGGAGCCGGTCGGCGTCCGGGAGCGTGACGCCGGGGATGGCGCGGTAGGTGGCGTAGACTGCGGGCGCTGCTACGGCGGTCGCGTCGGCGAGGCGAGGGAAGACGCTCGGCGGCGGCGCGATGCCGTCCGTCACCCAATGATCGAGGTTGACGAGCACAGCACGCGGCAGGGGCGCGTAATCGACCGCGTTGAAGCCATGCACGGCCCGCGCGCCGGTGTTCGTGTCCATGTCGACGAGCGGCACGACGCCGAGGCCGTGCTGCGTGCTGGCGAAGAGATAGATGCGTGCCTCTTCGGGCGGCTCGACATCGCGCGACCCGGTGATGTCCGTGTGGATGAGCGAGGCATCGCCGCGCCAGTACTCGGCGGAGGTATTCGTCTGCATCACCTTCGGCAGACCGCCGAGGGCGCGCTGCCGCAGCATGAGGCCGTCTGTCGCGCCCGTTAGCGGGTCCGTCTGCTCCTCGTCGGTAAAGGGCATCCGATGACCGAAAATCTGCGCGTGCATTTCCGAGGGTTGCCCGTAGCGGTGGTTGAACTCGCCGCGCCGCGCCCCCGCGACATGGATATGGACGCCGTCGAATACCTGCCGCCCGGCTTCGTCCACATTGAGACCGAGATGGAGGAACTGGCGCAGGAACCGCCCGCTCTGCGACATCCCGAAGGCATAGGTTGTGTCGATCCGGCCCGCGCACGGGTTGTCCGTCGCATCGCTGTGGCGGAGGAAAGCAACGGTATCGCGCACCGCGAGCAGGCCGGCGCCGACGACCGGGCAGCGGCGCGTCCGGTAGGTGAGTTCGTAGACTTTGCCCGGCTGGAACTGCGTGCCGAGCCAGAGATGCGTATCGTCCGGTGTCGGTTCCGTGCCGCCGTGGGCGAACCGCCACTGGTCGCGCGGGATCGTCGTGCGCGGGCCGTCCGGCCAATCGCGGACGGTCAGGGTGGCGTCGGCGTCATTCACGTCGGCGGCGGGATAGGGCTGATGGATGCGGTCGGCGAGCAGCTTATTGTACGAGCGCGCGTCCGGCTGGAATTGGAGGAGGATCTGCCCCGCAATCGGCTGCCCGGCTCCGTCCACTGCCTCGGGCGCATCGAGGCCCATCAGCGCGGCGCTCTTGATGACGTCCCACTGCCAGCCGCACCAGGCGAGCGTCCAGCCGCGCCGGAGCAGGAAGCCGTCGCCGGGGTCGATCAGTTCGGTCGGCACGGGGGTCGGCGCGGCGTGGTTGAAGATGCGCGGCACGAGCTTGCGCCCCCGGTTCAGCACCTCGAAGAGCACCCGCCGGTTTGCTTTGGTGGGGTCAACGGGTTGTAGCAGCGAGAAGTCGGCGGAGAATTCCACCCGGCCGTCCGCGTCCCGCGCTGCTTTGTCGAGATCGACGATCAGCGCATTCGCCGGGTGCGCAGGATCGACGGAGAAGCGGATCGTCCCATCAATCTGCTCATACGCGCCCGCCGCCCCGAACGTCGCCCCGTCCGCGTACGCACCGCGCGCCCGAACTGCCAACCGTGTGACCGCCATGATTGACTCCTTCAATCGATTCCCGCTGCGAGGCCGACGATCTGTCCATAGGCGACGGGATCGGTCGCGCCCTCGGTGCTGAGGCAGAGTACCCGCGTGGACTGATCGATCGCGAGCAGATGGCGGACGCGCGCCGCCTCGGGGCCGGCGAGCAGTTCGAGCAGCCCGCCGACGCCCGCCGCGCCGGTCTCACCCGCGACGATGCCCGCCTCCGCCATTCGGCGCATCCCTTCCCGCGCCCGCTCGTCCTCGATGGCGACGAAGAGATCGACACCGGTGGAGACGACGGGCCAGGCGAGCATCGAGGGGATGCCGCAATTCAACCCGGCCATGATCGAGGTGTGCGGCCCCGGCACCGCGACGATTCGGCCCGCTTCGACCGACGCCAACATGCACGCCGCGCTCACCGGCTCGACACCGACGATGCGCGCGCCGGTTGGTCGATAATGGCGCACCACCGCAGTCGCGAGCGAGCCGACGCCAATCTGCACGACGACGAGGTCCGGTCGCTGATTGCCCAATTGCGCGTCCGCTTCGGCGAAGATGGTGCCGTATCCCTCCGTGATCCAGCGCGGCACATCCTCGTAGCCGGGCCAGGAAGTATCGGAGATGACGAGGCAGTCCGGCCCCGCCTCCGTCGCCGCCTGGGCGACCGCCTGATCGTACGTCCCATCGACGATGGTGACGACGGCGCCTTCGCTGGCAATGGCGCGGATGCGTTCGTCCGCCGTGCCCGCCGGGACGAGGACATGCGCCCGGCAACCGAGCAGGGCCGCCATCCGCGCCACCGCCCGGCCATGATTGCCGTCTGTCGCGGTCGCCAGGGTCATCGGGGGGCGGGCCGTGAGAGCGGCACGTAGCGCATCGAGCGATGCGCCCGGCATGGCGAGGCGGCCGGTGAGGGCGCGATAGGAGGCCCACGACGCGCCAAGAATCTTGAAGGAAGGGAGGCCGAACCGGGAGGACTCATCCTTCACCCAGAGACGACCGATGCCGAGCGCGGCCGCGAGCGCGGACATCTCCGTCAACGGTGACGGCGTATAGCCGGGGAAACGGCGGTGAAATGCGTATGGCGCGTGGTCCGGCGGCACGCCCCGTACGTCGCGAAGGAGTGGGTTATGTAGCAGCAAACGCGTCGTCATCGGCTCTCCGTATCTCGTCGCGCAGCCTCCAACCTGCTCCAGACGCGCAGGCTTACGCCTACGCTACCACAATGCGATCGCGCGCATCATACGCGGGATGACTGGGCGCCATCGACAGCCCTGCGGACGCCGACGCACGCCGTAAGCACTCAAGACAAAATCTAGTTGACCGTCACATTTTATATCGCTATCCCGTTATCATCAGTGAATGGCATTCGGGTGTGGTGAGGAGGAAGCGAAACCGGCGGTACGACAGACGAATGATCGCTCTGGAAATCCCGCCCCGCTGATGACGGCAACACTCGTTCACTTTGGTCCCGACCATCCCGCGCCGCGCCTCACCGCGCGGTCACTCGTCCCAGGCTCTCGACGCGATGCGACGGTTCACTGAGACGGTGGAGCGGGATGTACAACGCACATTCCTGTCTGCCCTGTCCCCCTTTGCCCGGTGGCGATGGCTCCTCCAAGCCCTCTCGCCACCAATCTTATTTTAAGGGCTGGGAACCGAGGACTGAGGACGCAGTGCCGGGCCGTGACCCGCGACCTTCCCTGCTATACTGATCGCGCAGCGGCCTGCTGCTCGCTACCCGCTACCCGCTACCACAGGAGACATGATGCCCGAATCGTATGATGTCGTGGTGGTGGGGAGCGGCAACGCCGGATTTTGTGCGGCCCATGCGGCGCGGGAGCGGGTCGAGCGCGTGCTCATCGTCGAGAAAGCACCGCGCGCCTGGGCGGGCGGGAACAGCTTCTTCACGGCGGGCGCGACCCGCACGACCTTCGACACGCTGGACGACCTGCGGCCCATTCTCGACGATCTCACCGACGCGCAGGCCGCGCGAGTGGACCTGCCGCCGTACACTGCCGAGCAGTTCATGGCCGACATGCTCCGCGTCACCGAGGGGCGGTGCGATCGCGCGTTGGCGGGCATCCTCGTCAATGAGATCGCCGGCGCGGTGCGCTGGATGCACGCCAAAGGCATCCGCTGGAAGCTAATGTACGAGCGGCAGTCATTCCCGGTCGGGGGCAAATCGCGCTTCTTCGGCAATCTGCCGCTCGGCACAGTCGGCGAAGGCGTCGGGCTGATCGAACAACACACGGCCGCCGCCGAGCGGAGCGGCATCGCCATCCGCTACGGATGCCCGGTTGTCGATCTGCTGCGGGATGCGCGCGGCGCGGTGACGGGCGTCGCCGTGGTGGGGCCGGAGGGGCGCGAGGAGATCGCGGCACGGGCGGTCGTGCTGGCGAGCGGCGGCTTCGAGGCGGACCCGCAGCGGCGCGCCGCCTATCTCGGCCCGAACTGGGATGTGGCGAAGGTGCGCGGCACGCCGTACAACACGGGCGAGGTCCTACAGATGGCGCTCGACGCGGGCGCGCAGCCGTACGGCAACTGGAGCGGCTGCCACGCCATCCAGTGGGATGCCGGCGCACCGCCGAGCGGCGACCGGGAGATCGCGCACCGTTTCTCCAAGCAGTCGTATCCGATTAGTATCGTCGTCAACCGCAATGCCGAACGTTTTCTCGATGAGGGCGCGGACTTCCGCAACTACACCTACGCGAAGTATGGCGCGGAAATCCTCAAGCAGCCCGGCGCGATCGCCTGGCAACTCTTCGACGCGAAGACCGATCCGCTGCTCCGACAGGACGAGTACACCGCGCCCGGCGTCTCGCGCCATGAAGCGGGCAGCGTGCGGGCCCTCGCGGAGCAGATCGGCCTGAACCCGGACACGCTGGAGGCGACGGTCTCCGCCTATAATGCCGCCATCCAGCCCGGTGACTTCAACCCGGCGATCAAGGATGGTGTGCGGACGGTTGGCATCGCGCCGCCGAAGAGCAACTGGGCACTGCCGCTCGACACGCCGCCCTACCTCGCCTTCGCCGTCACCTGCGGCATCACCTTCACCTTCGGCGGCGTGAAGATCGACGCCGATGCTCGCGTGCTCGACCGCGCCGACCGCCCGATCCCCGGCCTCCACGCCGCCGGGGAACTGGTCGGCGGCCTCTTCTACTCCAATTACCCCGGCGGCAGCGGCCTCGCCAACGGCGCCGTCTTCGGCCGCCGCGCCGGGGCGACCGCGGGGCGGTACGCAGTAGCGAGGAACGAGTGATGAGTACCGAGTAACGAGGAGAGACACCGCTCCCCTCTTGTCACTCGCTACTCGCTACTACCCGAATGCCGCGCATGTAGCGGTCGCGCAGCAGGACGGGGTCGCGCTCGGGGCGGGAGGCGCCGGGGGCGTTGTCGATGTGCGCGGCGATCACGTGCGGACCATCCACGGTCAGGGCCTGGGTGACGAGGCGCGAAAAGTCGGCTTCGTTCGTTGCCCAATTGCTGCTCGCGATGCCCGCCGCCCGCGCCACGCCGACGAGGTCGGTCGCCCCGCTCGTCGCCGCGCGCTGCTGGCCGGTGATCTGGTAGGAGCCGTTGTCCCAGACGATGATCGCGAGATTGCGCGGCGCGACGGCGGCGACGGTGGCGAGGCAGCCGAGATTCATCAACAGCGAGCCGTCCCCTTCGAGCGCGAAGAAGCGCCGGTCCGGTTGGGCCACCGCGCCACCGAGGGCGATCGGCACGGCGAGCCCCATACTGCCGAGCATGTAGAAGTTCTGCGGCCGGTGCCCGGCGGCGAAGAGATCGAAATTCGTGTTGCCGATCCCCGCCACCACCGCCTCCTCATGCGTGAGGAGCGCGACGAGTGCGCGCGTGAGCGCCAGCCGTTGCAGTGGTGTTCCCTGTTTCGCCGCCTCCGCATTCGTCATCGCGTTTCGCCTCTCTCGTTGAACGCTGCCCGCTGTCTGCCGCCCGCTGCCTGCCCTCGCCTACACATCCGTTTTGCCGCCCGTCAGGAGGGGCGAGAGGAAGAGCGCGGCGGGCGTGCGCGTCTGGAAGCACTGGCGGGTCATGCGGTGGGTGAGGAATGCCAGTTCGTCCATGCGCGAGAGGGTGACATGCGGGATGCCGAGGGCGTCAAGCGTCGGGCGCATGGCGCGCGTGATCGGCATCTGCACCGAGTTGAACTCGCCGATCACGCCGCGCTCGGAGATGAACATCAGGAGCGGCAGTTGGTACGGGACGGCGAGCGAGGCGAGCGCGTTGACGGTGTTGCCGAAGCCGCTCGACTGCATCAGGACGACCGCCCGCATCCCCGCCATATCCGCGCCGCAGGCGATGCCGATCGCCTCCTCCTCGCGCGTCGCGGTGAAGGCGGTGAAATGCGGGTCCGCCTGCGCGCCATCGATCAAGGGGATGAGCATGTTGTCCGGCACGTAGGTCATCAGGCGGACATCGTGCTCCTTGAGGTTCGCCAGGACGGTCTCGGCCCACTGCACGCGCGCCCTCCTTGTCTCGGTCATCCGGCTCTCGCGGCGGCCATTGTACCGTATGCGACCGGGATAATCGTCGCCGCGCTCAGCGTCCCCACCCTGTCTATCCGTGCCACGAGACGGCGCGATGTGCTGTCCCTACGGACAGCGGGCAAACTCACCTTTCGTCCGGTGCCTGGCGGCGCGCGCGCCCGCATACTGGCATCGATCCGGTGGACGGAACCGCTCCGCAGTCGGAGGCGTCATCGCTAATGTTCGTTCGGGGATCGGTGATTGGTTCTTTATTGGGACTGGCGGCTTTCCGCCGATGAAGGGAGAGATGGCAGAATGGTTGTTCGGCAAAATGTTCGGAGACTCGTCACGTTCGCCGTGGGGGCGCTGATGCTTGTCCTCACGCTCGGCAGCACCCTCTCGGTGGGCGCGAGTGCGCCGGCGAATGTCTTCACGGCACATGGGTGCGCGGTCGGTAACTACCAGTGTCTCGGCTACGGCAATCCCTATTACTACGGCGTCGCGCCGTACGTGCAGGCTCCGTATATCTACGCGCACTACGGCGTCGCGCCCGGCGTCGTCAGCTACTTCGACCCTCGCTACTGCGGCGACGGGCGCGTCTCGGTCGTCCCGGACAAGGACGGCAATCTGATCGACGTCTGCACCTCGACCGGCGTGCGCATCTTGCCGATCTATGCGGACGGCTACGGCTATCCCTACGGCGTCGCCCCGTACGTCGTCTATCGCTAAGGTCCGATCCGCCGAATCCCCGCACATGCGCGGAGAAGCACACAAGAGAATGTACGCCTGGCGAGCGGCGGTGGCATCTGCCACCGCCGCTCGCCATTGCGCGATGCGCTGCATGGGAAAGCAGGTGCGCCGCCACGCGCGCGGTGGGCAACACGCCATTGCGTTGACTCGGCTTTCCTGCTGCCCATCATGACCGCACGATACATGCCAGCGTGACGCTGATCGCTGAGCAAGCAGTCCCTGCCGTATCAGCGATCAACGGGAAATCACCGCCCCCTTTTGCGGCAATCCCTGGCCTACCCGTAACATCGGCGGCAATGTATACGTTGACTATAGTGTAATCTATGACGTGAGGATGGATTGCAGGATTGTCAGACGCGACGCCAGAGAGGCGGCAACGACGATGTTGGATACAAATCAGTTTCGGATCGGCGCGGACCCGATCACCGATGCGCTTTTTCTGCTCGAACCGGATGGAGACGCCTTCCGCTGCGCCCATGTGGACGCCGCCTATACGAAATTAACCGGCCTGACGACCGAGCGACTGACCGGCAAACGGCTGAACGACTCGCTGCCCGCCACCCAGGCGTCCCTGCTCACCGAGAAATGCCAGGAGGCGATCTGCGCGCGCACGTCGGTCAGTTACGAGGAGCGCGTCGTCGCCAATGGCCGCGAAGTGACGGTCATCACGCGGCTGATCCCGCAGTTCGACGCGGCGGGGGCGTGCGTGCGGCTGATCGGCACGATGTCCGACATCACCGAGCGCCGCAACGCCGCGAGCGCCCTGCAGGAGGCCGCCGAGCAGTATCGACTCCTCTTCGAGGGCAACCCGAACCCGATGTGGGTCTACGACCGCGAGACGCTGCGTTTCCTCGCCGTCAACGACGCGGCAATCGCCCATTACGGCTACAGCCGCGACGATTTCCTCGCCATGACCCTCGCCGATATCCGGCCCGACGACGACTTCGCGCGTCTGCTCACCCAGTTGCCGGAGCGCCGGGAGCATCGCGCCGTCAGCGAGTGGCATCACCGCAAAAAGGACGGCACGCTGATCCAGGTCGAGACAATCGCCAATAGTCTCCACTTCGGCGGGCGCGCGGCGCGCCTCGTCCTCGCCAATGATGTGACCGAGCGAAAACGGGCCGAGGATTCGCTGCGCGCGGCGAAGGAGGCGGCGGACGCGGCAAACCGCGCCAAGAGCGAGTTCCTCGCCAACATGAGCCACGAGATCCGCACGCCGATGAACGGCGTGATCGGCATGACCGGGCTGCTGCTCGATACGCCGCTCTCGCCCGAGCAGCAGGAGTACGCCGAGACGATCCGCACGAGCGGCGACGCGCTGCTGACGATCATCAACGACATCCTCGATTTCTCGAAGATCGAATCGGGCAATCTCGATCTGGAGGAGCAACCCTTCGATCTGCGCGACTGCGTCGAGGACGCCCTCGACCTTCTCGCGCCGCGCGCCGCTGAGAAGAACCTCGACCTCGCCTACGTGATCGCCGACGGGGTGCCGAACACCCTGGTCGGCGACGTGACGCGGCTGCGGCAGGTGCTCGTCAACCTGATCGGCAACGCGATCAAGTTCACCGAGCGCGGCGAGGTGGTCGTCTCCGTCTCCGCCAGCGCCGTTGACCGGCGGCACGCGGTACGTTTCGCGGTGCGGGACACCGGCATCGGCATCCCGCCGGAGCGGATGGACCGCCTCTTCAAGTCCTTCAGCCAGGTGGATGCCTCGACGACGCGGATGTATGGCGGCACCGGCCTCGGCCTCGCCATCTCCAAGCGACTCGCCGAGTTGATGCACGGTACGATGTGGGTGGAGAGCACACCGGGCGAGGGCTCGACCTTCTCCTTCACGATCGCCGCCGCCTCCCTGCCGACCCACGCGCGCGTCTGGCAGCGCAGCGCGCAGCCCTCGCTCGCCGGGCGGCGCATCCTCATCGTCGACGACAATGAGACGAACCGGCGCATCCTCACGCTGCAAGCGCAGAACTGGGGGATGCGGGCGCGCAGCGCGGCCCACGGCGCGGAGGCGCTGGAATGGATCCGGCGCGGCGACCCCTTCGATGTCGCCATCCTCGACATGCAGATGCCCGATATGGACGGCATCGCCCTCTCCGCCGCCATCCGCGACTGTCGGGATGCCCGCGCGCTGCCGCTCGTCATGCTCACCTCGATGGGGCGGCGCGAGCAGGGGCAGCAAAGCGCATTCGCCGCCTTCCTCTCCAAGCCGATCAAGCAGTCGCACCTGCACGATGTCCTGATGGGCATTTTCGACGCCGCGCCGCGTACGGCGACGCCGCAGGCGGTGGCGCATCACCTCGATCCGCACCTCGCCGAGCGGATGCCCTTGCGCATCCTCCTCGCGGAGGACAATGTGGTCAATCAGAAGCTCGCCGTCCGGCTGCTCGGCAAGATGGGCTACCGCCCCGATGTGGCGAGTAACGGTTTGGAGGCGATCCAGGCGCTGGAGCGGCAGTCCTACGATGCCATCCTGATGGACGTGCAGATGCCCGAACTGGACGGCCTGGAGGCGACGCGCCGGATTTGCCGCCGCTGGCCGCGCGGCGCCCGCCCCTTCATCATCGCCATGACCGCCGACGCCATGCAGGGCGATCGCGAGAAGTGCCTCGATGCCGGCATGGACGATTATGTGACCAAGCCCGTGCAGGTCGCCGCGCTCATCGCGGCGCTGACGCGCGCCCAGCCGCTCGACGTGGCCCCGGAGCGGGATGTCGACGGGAACGCCCGGCCGGGCACGGCAGGACGGAATGACACGATGCCCTCCGTCCTCGATACCGCCTCCCTCGACGACATCCGCGCGATGGTCGGCGACGACGGGGCGGACGGCCTGACCGGACTGATCGAATGCTTCCTCGACGATGCGCCGCGCCTGATCGCCGCTATGCACGCCGGGCTCGACGCGACGGACGCGGCCGCCCTGCAATCCGCCGCGCACACGATGAAATCGACCAGCGCCCTCTTCGGCGCGACGGCGCTCGCCAGCCTCTGCGAGGCGCTCGAACAGCGCAGCGCGGCGGGCCTCCTCGACGGCGCCCCGATCCGCATCGCCGCCATCGAGGATGCCTACGCCGCCGTCGATCGCGCCATGCGCCGCCTGATCGCCCCCGCTCCGGTCGGTATAGGCGCGACGGGGTGAGGTAGTCGGTCATTCCTCACCCCGCCCCTCTCATGCTCCCCTCGCTATTGTCGGCGAGCGGACGCCTTTGGGCAGGTGAGAGGAGGCCGGGGGATGAGGCTATTCGCTCCGAAACTGCTATACTCCTCCGGCAGTGTATCTGCGTGTGTACTCAGGATGTATCTTTCGCCTCCGGGGGCGTGCGATGGCGCAGAGAACGGTCCGGTTGCCGCGTGCGGAGCGGCGGCGACAGATATTGAGGGTCGCCGCCACGGCATTCGCCGAGGGCGGCTTCGGCAGCGTAACGATGGAGGAGATCGCCGGGCGCGTCGGCGTGACGCGCCTGATCCTCTACCGCGCCTTCGCCTCGAAGGAAGACCTTTATCGCGCTATTCTCACCGATACCGCCGCCCGGCTCACCGCCGCGATGACGGAGGCCGTCGCCGCCCCCGCCGCCCCGAGCGGCGCCGCATTGCGCGCCTACATCACCGCCGCCCGGCAGGACCCGCCCGCCTTCATGCTCCTCTTCACCGGCGCGGCGGAGAGCCCGCTCGGCGTCGAGATCGAGACGGCCCGCCGTCGGGTGCGCGAGGAGATCGTCCAGCAGGCGCTCGCGCAGGCGGTCAAGGAGGGCGTCTCTCCGGACTCCTTCTGGTCGCCGCTCGTCGCCGAATCGACCCTCGCCATCGTCGAGCGCGGCGCGCAGTGGTGGCTCGACCGCGCCCCGCAGCCCGCCGCCGACGACGCCTTCGTCGAGTACGTCCAGCGCGGCGTCAGCGGCATGCTCGGCGGCATCGCGGCGGGTCACTTCAATCTGCGCTTCCCCGGTGGCCGCGCCCGCGCCTGAACCCCGATACGAAACCGGCGCACCGTCCATCACATTTCGACGCCCGCTTGCGTTATAATGAATGAAAGTTCATTTATACTCTTTGGATGAGCGATTTTTGAAGTGGACGGATTACAGGAGGTATCTCATGCACCGTGTACGATTGGTACTGACGCTGGCTATTCTGTCGATCGGCCTCTTCGTGGCGACCAATCCGGTTTTCGCCGCGGCGGGCGGCAACGGCAACGGCGGCCAGGGGAACTGCAACGGCAACGGTAACAAAGACTGCGGCCCCGGTAACCCTGTCCTCCCCGAAGCGCCCGTGGCGGTTTGGCTTCTGGGCGCCGGGCTGGCCGTCGCCGTCGCCGCCTGCCTGATCGTCACGTTGCGCCGCCGCAACGTGCGCACGCCGGTCGCGGAGTAACCGGGGCACGGATGGCGACGATCTCCCATGTCGCACACCGGCAGGTCGAGGAGCGCGCGCGGACCGCGTCCATCGGCATCGCATGGCGGCCACTGACGCTCATCGTGAGCGTCGTGGTCGCCTATTTCTTCTCGCTCTCCGATGTGATCGGAGCGATGAAGTACGATACGCCGCTCGCCTACCTCGGCCTCGTGCCGCCGATCGCCTTCGCGCTCGGTTGCTATCGGTACCGGCGTGCCGCAGCCACGCCCGCGACGATCGGCCCGCTGGACGCGGCGGCGGGCGGCGCGCTGCTCGTCCTCGCCATGCTGATGGCGGTCGGCCTGCCCGTCGCGCTCGACGCCTATGCGTGGTCGCAACGGCTCGATCTCCTCTCGTTGCCGATCTTCGCGGCGGGTTTAGTCATCCTCCTTTACGGCACGAGCGCGCTCTCCTGGGCATGGCCCGCGCTCGCCTACGGCTTCCTGATCTGGCCCGTGCCGTATGATTTCCTGCTCGGTCGCCTGCTCAACCCGCTGACGGATTGGACGGCCTGGGGCGTGGCGCAATTCGCCCGTATCCTGCCGCTCGGCGCGGCGATCGACCCGAGCGACGCGACCGTCTTCACCATCGCCACGCCATCCGGCCCGCAGGCGGTGAGCATCGGCTCCGCCTGCTCGGGATTCAATTCCTTCGTGGCCTGGGTCCTGATCGGCGTGGTGCTCTGCGCGATCGTGCGCGGCACGAAACGGGCGGCGGGCGGCTTCGCGACTGCGGGCCGCCTCGCGCTCTGGCTCCTCCTCGGCACGCTCATGACGCTCTCCAGCAATGTTGCGCGCATCCTCGCCCTCTTCGCCATCGCGCACCGTTCGGGCCTCACGACGACCTTCAACACCGTCCATACCGCGCTCGGCACGGTGCTCTTCGCCGTGATCGTCGCGGCGCTGCTGCTCCTCTTGCCCCGCTTCGGGCTGGCGCTGCCGGTCATGACGCATACTGCGCCGCGCCCCGCGCCCGCCGAGGAGAAGCCCTTCCCGGTGCAGGCCGCCTTCCTCGCCTTCGGCGGCCTCGTCCTCGCGGCGGGCGCGCTGATCGGTCTCGGCATCTTCCAGATGATTATCGCCTTCATCCTGCTTTTCCTGCTCTGCCTGCTCTTCACACGGGATTATCACCCCGGCGCACCGCAGGCCGTCCCCGCCCCGCCCGCGCCCGCATCCGCCGCACCGTTCCGCCCGCGCGTGATCGTCAGTATGGTGGTGGTCGGCGGCGTGCTGGCGATCGGCGCGTATCTCGCGTCGCGCTACTTCGCGGTCCACACCGGCGCGATCCAATCACTCGGCTGGCAGATCGGCGCCTGGCAGCAGGATACGCTCTCCGGCTCGGCGCGCTTCGTCGCAGCGGCGGCGCTGCTCGGCGGGGCGGTCGCGGTCGCGGCGCTGATCGTGCGCGCGCCGCGCTTCAGTCCGCAGGCGGAGAAGCCGCTGCGCCTGCGGCCGCTCACCGGGCCGCTCGGCGCGGGATTGATCGCCCTGATCGTCCTGACGACGACCGGCACACTGGCGCTGGCGAATGTCACCGTCGCCTCATTCGGCGGCAACGCGACGGAGACGAGCGTCCCGGCGGGCGATTTCGACGCCCTGACGCCGGACGTGCCCGACCTCCAGCGGGCGTTCGTCGAGTCCTACGACTGGCCCAAGCAATTCCTGGGCACGACCTCGACTTATAACCGCTACAGTTACGGCGCCGAGAGCGCGCAGCCCTTCTGGTTCGACATCGTCACGACCGAGGATGCGGCGGCGCTGGCATACCACAAGGTGCAGAACTGCTACGCATTCCACGGCTACATCAACGAGGGCGAGCGGGAAATCGGCATCGGCAATGGCGTCACGGCGCGCATCGTCAACTACATCAAACCGGACGTGAACGAGACGTGGAGCACCCTCTACTGGGAGCAGCGCATCGAGCGGGGCGGCAAACTCTTTTACCAGCGCGTCGTCATGCTCTACGGCCTGCAACTCGCGCCCGGCGAGGGCGTCACCGGCTCGCGCTTCATCGCGAATAACGCGCTGATGCAAGCACGTGCCACGCAAGTCCTCGGCGGCCTGATCGCGCCGCCCACCACTTAATCCATTCCTTCCCCCCGTACCTTGCCCCTCTCTCACAAGGGGGAGGAGCTCTTTTCGTATGGCGCCATGCAATCCCGTCCATGTATGACAGACAGATGGCAAGCATAACCGGATAAACTCTTATTGACGGTTACGCAGCCTCGGGCGCTACCGGGGAGCGGAGGACCGTGCAGCGTTGAAGGGATAGGAGAGGCACATGGACGCAGCAACACGATACGCACAGCGCACGCTGGATGCGCAGGCCGAGCGGTTTGCCGCTGTGGTGGACGGGCTGACACCGGAAGCATTGGCGTGGCGACCGGGTGATGGGACGACGAATGCGATTGCGCAGATCGTCCGCCATGTCGTCGCGTGGCAGCCGTGGTATCTCAGTGTCGCTCTCGGCGATCCGGTTCCGCTCGATGACGAGGCGCTGAACCGGAAACAGGCGGACTCGCTCGACAATAGCCCGACGACCGCCGCCGCGCTGCGTGCGCTCATTGAGTCAACCCGTAGTCAGACCGCGGCGGCACTGGAACGGATGGGCGCGGTCGACCTGGACGAGGAAATCACCCCATACGGCGATCCGGAGCCGCGCTCCTTCTATCTAAGCGGCGCGGTCGACCATGCCGCCGAACACCTCGGCCACGCCGAATTGACCCGGCAGCTCTGGGAGCAGCGAGCCCCGGTAGCGTAGGCTTTCCGGCCTGCGTCAGAGAAGCTCCCACGGCCCGGCCCCTCCCCCGCATAGTGGGCGGAGGGGCCGGGCCGTGGGGGCGCTCCCCGTACGTCAGCGTGTCGCGCCAGGTACGGGGTGCGAATAGGCAAGCGACGCGCGCTCGTCCTCCGGGTGCATGTGGCGGAAGACGGGATTGAGCGTGACGCCGAGGGCGATGAGCAAGAAGCCCGCCGCGATGCTGAGGAAGATCGTCCGCAGCCCGATTGGGTCGACAAGCAACCCGGCGAGGCCGCGCCCGAGCGGGATCATCATGAACGAGATGGCCGTGCGCATCCCCTGCACGCGGCCCCGCAGCGCGACGGGCACGCGCTCCTGGGTAATCGTCGCGCTGAGCGGATTGACCGGGCCGACCGCCAGGCCGGCGATGAAGATCGCCACCAGGAGCACCGCGAGCGGCGGCGTGAAGGCGAAGGTGGCATACATCATCGCCACCGGGATGCAGTAGCAGGCGAGGATGCCCCGGCGCGACCAGCGATGGCCGACCGCGCCGAACCAGAGCGAGCCGACCAGCGCGCCCGCGCCGAGCATGGCGAACATCATGCCGAGCGGCACCGCGCTCCCGTACGTCCGCGTCGCGTAGACCGCGACGAGCAGCGCGATCGGTGCATCGAGGAAATTGCCCAGCGCGAAGAGGAGGGAGAGGGCGCGAATCAGTCGGTCCTGCCGGATGAAGCGCAACCCCTCCATCAGGTCGGCCACATACCGCCCCGGCGTGGCCTCCGCCGTCTCCGCCACCGCGCGCGGCGGGACGAAGACGCCGACGAGTAGGGCGGAGGCCGCGAAGGTCGCCGCGTCGAGCCAGAGGACATTCCCCGCGCCAATCACCGCGATCAGCACGCCGGCAATCGGCGGACCGAAGAGCGTCGCGACGCGCGGCACCGATTGCACGAAGGCGTTGGCACGTTCGAGGCGCATCCCGGCCATTACCGCCAACTCCGGCACGAGGCTCTGCCGCCCGGTGTTGCCCGGCGTGTCGAACAAGTTGCTGAGGAAGGTGAGGGCGAGCAACTGCCAGAAGGCGAGGCCGACCGTATGATAGAGGAGCGGGATCAGCGCGATGGTCAACCCGCTCGTGATGTCCCCGATCACACTGATCCGCTTGAAGCCGATCCGGTCCACCAGCGCGCCGCCGAAAACGCCCGCAACGATGAAGGGCAGCGCCGAGAAAACGCCCGTTAGCCCGGTCTTCGCCGCGCTCCCCGTCGTCTGCAAGACGAACCATGGCACCGCGACAATCGTCAACATGCTGCCGACCTGCGAGATCGCGCTCGCGGTCAGTAGCGCGCCAATCGGCCGCCGATTTGTCACCACGGTCCCTGCTGTCATCGTCGCCATCCCCTCCTCGCTATCGACTCCTTCATCAGCATCATAGGCGAGGATATTGATTTTGTCAATATGAAGATGAATTATATTGATCTTTCGCGCATACAGCCGTGGAAAACGTGATTCATCCCGGATTCTGGATATAACCCGCGCCGGTATGCAAGCGTCGCCGCACGTCGCCGCCGGGTATGACTGGTGCATGAGCCCGTTGGGCGGAATCATTCGTGATGGCGGCCTTGACGCGCCGCCTCTTCCCTGCAACGCTACGCTCACGATCGATGTCCGCACCTCCTTCCGGGTGCTGACGCACTCGTTGCGCATTGCTCGTTGCTTCGTGACGGAGGAACCCATGGTGACATTCGCGGAGATTTTGCCGCCCTATCCGAACCAGATGTGGATGCTCTGCCAGCAGATGAATGTCACGCACGCCGTGACGGGCCTGCCCGTCGGCCCGGAGGGGTTCGCGTATTGGACGCCGGAGCGGATCGCAGCGACGAAGGTCGGCGAGCGCCCGTGGGATTTCTACCCGATGCTCTACATGACACAACGCTTCGCGGACGCCGGATTGACAGTGGACGTGATCGAATCCTCGCCGCCGATGGACCGAGCGCGCCTCGGCCTCCCCGGCGGTGATGCGGAGATCGCGGACGTCTGCACGATGCTCCAAAGCATGGGAGCGGCGGGCATCCCCGTCTGGTGCTACAACTGGATGGCGCAGTTCAACTGGCAGCGCACCTCGCTCTCCACACGCGGGCGCGGCGGCGCGCTCGTCTCCAGTTTCGATTACGCGCTCGTCAAGGATGCCCCGCTCACCCCGGCGGGCGTCGTCAGCGAGGAGCATCTCTGGGAGACGCTGCACTCCTTCCTCGAACAGGTCGTGCCGGTGGCGGCGGAGGCGGGCGTCCGGCTCGCCATGCACCCGGACGACCCGCCTCTCTCCCCGATCCGGGGCGTCGGGCGGATCATGCGGAGCGTGGAAAACTTCGATCGACTGCTCGATCTCGTCCCCAGCCCGGCGAACGGCATCACGCTCTGCCAGGGCAACTTCGCCCTGATGACGCCGGACATCCCGGCGGCGATCCGCCACTTCGCGGAGCGGCAGGCGATCCACTTCGTCCACTTCCGCGATGTGCGCGGCACGCCCGAGAAGTTCGCCGAGGTCTTCCACGACGAGGGGCAGACGGACATGTTGGAGGCGATGCGGACCTATCTGGAGGTCGGCTTCGACGGCCCGATGCGTCTCGACCACGCGCCGACGATGGAGGGCGAATCCAACGAGCACGCCGGCTACGAAATCCTCGGCCGCCTCTTCGCCACCGGCTACATGACCGGCCTGCGCGAGGCCGCAATGAAAGACCTGGCACGCGGGTAAGCGGAGGGAACGCGAGACACCACGGCACCAAGGGCACCAAGCATTTTCTTGGTGCCCTTGGTGCCCTTGGTGTCTCGGTGGTTTATCCCATTGCCATCTGTCAGGCGACGGTGCGGCTGAAGGAGCGGCCGGAGACGAGGAGGGCGATGACCGCGAGGATGGCCGTGATCGCGATGCCCTTGATGACGCTACCATCGCCGAGATGGTCATTGAAGATCGCGCGCGCGGCATCGACAGCGTACGCCAGCGGGTTGAAGGCGGCGATGTGGCGCAGCCACGCCGGGGCGAGACTGAGGGGCAACAGTACGCCGGAGAGCAGGAGCAGCGGCAGCGTCACGGTGGTGAGCAGCGGCGCGAGCGCATCCTCACTCTTCAGCCAGAGCGCCAGCGCGTACGAGCACGAGGCCATCAGCAATCCGATCATGGCGAGCAGGCCCATCATCACGAGCAGACCGGCCGGGTGAATGTCGAGCCCGAAGGGGAGCGAGAGCAGCACGAGCATCAGCGACTGGACGAGCAGGATGAGCACATCGCGCAGCGCGCGGCCGAGCAGCAGCGCCAGCCTGCTCACCGGCGTCACTTGCAGGCGTTCGACGACACCGTAACGGAGTTCCGCGACCAGGCTGAAGCCGACAAAAGCCGCGCCGAAGAGACCGAGCTGAATCAGTAGCCCCGGCACGAAGACGTTGTATGCGCCGCCCGACGGGAATCCCTGCGCCGTGGCGATGGATTTCAGCAGCGGCGCGAAGAGGAGCAGGTAGAGGAGCGGCTGAATGACGCCGATCACCGACCATGCCGGGTTGCGCAGCGTCAGCCCGAGGTTACGCTGGAAGACGAGCGCGGTATCACGCAGCGTTTTCATGTCTGGTTCCTCCTACTCTACGCATGGCAAGGCGACGGGATTTACACCCCAAGAGACGAAGAGCACGGAGAGGAAGAGAAGGACCTCATTCGATTCTTCTTTGTTCTCCTCTCTCCTTCGTCCTCTCTGTCTCTTCGTGATTGAGTCCCCATTCCCTTCCGCATCACGCGGCCTGCTCGCGCAGGGAGCGGCCGGTTTGGCGGAGAAAGACATCATCGAGACTGGGGCGGGTGAGGGAGATCGTCCGCAACTCCAGGCCCGCGCCGTCCAGGAGACGGAGGATCATCGGCATGGCGGTCTCGCCGCGATCGACATAGAGCCGGAGCACGCCATCCTCCGCGCCCATCTCGCGCACGAAGGACTGGCAGCCGAGCAAGTCCCGCGCGGTCTGCGCGTCGCCGGCGATGCCGAGGGTGACGATGTCGCCGGCGATCTGCCGTTTCAGCGCATCCGGCGTCCCCTCGGCGACGATCTTGCCGTGGTCAATGATCGCCAGCCGGTCGCAGAGAGCGTCCGCCTCCTCCAGATAATGCGTGGTCAGGAAGACCGTCGTGCCATTGTCGCGCAGGCGGCGCACCTCGTCCCACAGGTGGGCGCGGCTTTGCGGGTCGAGGCCGGTGGTCGGCTCATCGAGGAAGAGGACCCGCGGCCCGTGGATCAGGCCGAGCCCGATGTCGAGGCGGCGGCGCTGCCCGCCCGAGTAGGTGCCGGTGGCACGGTCCGCGCACGCATCGAGTTCGAGCGTCGCGAGCAATTCGGCGGCGCGCCGCTTCGCCGTCGCCGCGCTCATCCCATAGAGTCGCCCCTGGAAGATCAGCTCGGTGCGGCCGGTGACGGCCGGGTCGGTGCCGCCGCGCTGACCGACATAGCCGATCCGCTCGCGCACCCGCTGGGGTTCGCGGCGCAAATCGCACCCGGCCACCATCGCGCCGCCGCCCGTCGGGGATAGCAGCGTGGCGAGCATCCTCAGCGTCGTCGTCTTGCCCGCGCCGTTCGGGCCGAGGAAGCCGAAGAGTTCGCCCGTCTCCACGCGCAAATCGACGCCCGCCACCGCCTCAACATCGCCCCGGCGGCTCTTGAACGTGTGGCGCAAGTCGTGGGTCTCGATCATCGTTCCCGCCTGCCGCGGCTGTCTGTCGTCCATCGCCATCGCTGTTTCCGCTCCTTTCATCGTCCCGGCTGCTCTTCCGCCGTCGCCGTCCGGTCATCCGCTCCCGCCGTGGGTCCACTCGCTACAGAGGCGGGCCATGACACGGCGCCGCCCGCGATCTCGCCAATGATCTGCCGCACCCAGCGCAACTCGGCCTCGCGCTGCGTCAGCGCGAACTCCTCCTCCAAGAGGAAAAGCCGGGGCACACTCAACCGCTCCATGATCGTTCTCAGACGAAAATGTCGCTCCTCGATCTCCTCTTCGAGGCGTTGCGCGCGCTCGCCGAGGAGCGCCGCCGCCTCAGCCGGGGCAAAGTGCGCGATGAAGGCGAGCGCGGCGGTGAACTTCAAATACTCCTTCGCCGGCTTGCTGATTAACTCGCGATGCCAACCGGCGAACTTCGCGCGCCCCGCCTCGGTGAGCGCGTAGACCGTCCGCTCGGGGCGGCGCCCCTCGCGCTGCACCTCCTGCGGCACGATCAACCCGTCGCGCTGGAGCGTCTCGACGACCGTATAGAGCGAGCCCCGATTGAGTTTGATCGTCTCGGTGAGGCCGCGATTCCGCATCAGGAAATCCATCTCGTACGGATGCGTCGGCCGCTCCGCGAGGAGCGCCAGCAGCGCGAGCGCGAGCAGATTGGACTGATTCCGCTTATTCCCCATCGCCGCCATCTCCCAGATATAGCCGTCCCCTATTAGTTGTTCACGACTATACGCGATCGACCATCGGTTGTCGAGAGGTCAGCGGCGGCTCGCTCTCTCTTCGCTTCGGGGGAAGGGGGATTGAGGGCTGGGATTCCCCGCCATGAACGGCACCCTCTCTGATAAAACGCCCTCCATGCAGGCAGATTTCGTTTATCATGCTCCGGGCAGCGTGAGCGACGTATACGCGCCACGCAAACCGAAGGAGCGCATTGATGTTGCCTTTCCCGACAAAGACAGTCTCGGTGACGACGACCTATCTGCATATTCCGGCACGGGAGCAGTTTCGCCCCTCGTTCATCGGTGACCCCGATCTGCTCGTCCTTGCGCTGCGCGAGCCGTCCGTCCCGTACTATCGCTTCCTCTACGATGCGGTCGGGCGCGATTATGTATGGATCGACCGGCTCTTGTGGCCCGATGAGCAGTTCCGCGACTATCTCTCACAGCCGACGACAACGGTGCTCGTGCTCTACTTCCGGGGCGCGCCGGTCGGCTACATCGACCTCGATGCCTCCGCCGACGGAGCGGAGACCGAGATCGCCTATTTCGGCCTGATGCCCGCCGTGCATGGCCGGGGCTTCGGCAAGCATCTCCTCTCGGTCGGGGTGCAACGCGCCTTCGATGACGGGGGCGCGCGCGTCTGGCTGCACACCTGCTCGCTGGATGGCCCGCACGCCATCGCCAACTACACGGCGCGCGGCTTCACCCCCTATAAGACGACAACGCAGGACGAACCGGTGCCGATTGACTATGGAGTAGCAAGTCGAAAGTAGTAGGTAGCAAGCGAGCCAACCCATGCGTGCGTGCTACTTTCGACTTGCTACTCCGCGAACGGAGTGAGCGATGTACAACTTTCGGGTAGTTGAGGGATGGCCGGCGCTGCCGGCGGGGTATGAATTGGGCGTTGTCTCCGATATGGCGGTGGACTCGGGGGATCGCGTCTACGTGATCGACCGGGAGCCGAACAACCGCGTGCTCGTCTTCGACCGGGACGGGACGTTCCGCGCCATGTGGGGCGACGACTTCCTCGTCACGCCGCACGGCATGATGATCGGGCCGGACGACCGCGTCTATGTGACCGATCGCGGCTCGCACACCGTCTGGATTTGCGCCACCGACGGCACGCTCCTCCAGACGATCGGCACGCCGGGGCAGGTGGGCGCGCCCGGTGAGCCATTCAACAACCCGACCAATACCGCCCTCGCGCCGTGGGGCGATCTCTATATTTCGGACGGCTACGGTCAGTCCCGCGTCCACCGCTTCGCGCCGGATGGCACGCTGCTCGCCTCATGGGGCAGCGGAGGGCGCGGGGCCGGGTCAATTCCACCTGCCGCACGATGTCCGGGTGGATAGTCGTGGCCGCGTCTTCGTCTCCGACCGCGAGAACTCGCGCATCCAATTATTCGACCGCGACGGCGCGTTCCTGGAGGAGTGGACGGACGTTGCGCGCCCGCAGAATATCCTCTTCGGGCGCGACGATATACTCTACGTCACCGAGGTGCCGCAGCGGGTGAGCATCTTCAATCTCGATGGCGAACTGCTCGGTCGCTGGGGCGAAGCGGGCGACGCCCCCGGCCAGTTCCGCGACTCCCCGCACGGCCTCGCCGTCGATTCCCACGGCGACCTCTACATCGCCGAAGTGACGGGCCGCGCCCGCTTCCAGAAGTTTCGCAGTAGGCAGTAGCCAGTAGTCAGCAATACCCCGGTCCCAACTGTCTACTGCCCACTGCCCACTGCCCACTCGCTACCGCGTCGGATTGCTCCCCCGGTCGATGAACTCGTTGGGGTGGCGCGGGTCTGTCCTCGACATTGCCCTCGGCGTTGTGCTCCGCCCGGTGCTCCCGCTTCCGCTCGTAGCCGGTGCCGGACACGGGCGACGATGCCTCCTGTCGGGCCGGATCGGGCTCGCCGGGCGCCATCGGGTTTTCGCTCCCCACTGCCTCAGGATCGAGGGGTATCTCGACGCCTTCGATATTTTCTCGCGGCATGACGTTCCTCCTTGCTACCATCCGCGGAGCGTTCTCGCCCCCGCTCCGCTCCTGTGCGTCGATACGCAAGGAAGTCGCCACGAATGCGAGCCGGGAAGAGATGAACCACAAAGACACAGAGGACACAGAGGGAAGAATCGGAGGGAGGAAGAAGAGCCGATACAGGAGCATGTATGATTGAGTCGATCGGGGTTTTCTCTTCTTTTCCCTCTTTGCGATCTCTGCGTCCTTTGCGTCTTCGCGGTTCTCCCCGGTTTCAAGGAGGTTCCGATGGAGTTTGGTTGGAAGGTGCCGGAGTTCCCCGCCGACGGGAGCGACAACGCGACGATGATCCGGCAGACATTCGCGACGCTCGATCTGGTCGCGGATCGGTTCGACGCGGCGTGGGTAACGGACCATGTGCTGCCGTGGGCGCGCTGGCAGGCGGTCGAGACGCCGGTGATCGAATGCTGGACGACGCTCACCTTCCTCGCCTCCCGCTACCCGAACCTACCGTGGGGCACGATTGTCCTCTGCCAGTCGTACCGGAACCCGGCGCTGCTCGCCAAGATGGTCGCGAATCTCTGCGCCCTCATCCCCGGCAAGGTCATTTTCGGCATCGGCGCGGGCTGGAAGGACGACGAGTACCGGGCGTACAACTGGGAGTTCCCCAAGCCCGCCGTGCGCATCCGCCAGTTGGAGGAGACGGTCGAGATCGCCAAGCGGCTCTGGACCGCCGATAACGTCACGTACGAGGGGCAGCACTACCAGATCCACGACGCCTACCTCAACCCGAAGCCGGACCCGCTGCCGCCGATCATGATCGGCGGTGGCGGCGAGCAGTTGACGCTCCGGGTCGTCGCCAAACACGCCGACTGGTGGAATGGCGGCGGCACGCGGGAGACCTATGCGCACAAACTCGATGTGCTGCGCGGTCACTGCGAGGCGGTCGGGCGCGACTTCGGTGCGATCAAGAAGACCTGGCAGTGCGAGTGCGTCGCCGTCGCGCGCACGCAGGAGGAGGCGGAGCGGATGGCGGCGGCGAGCCCATTCTATTCCGCGCCCGAGAGTGCGCTGGTCGGCACGCCGGAGCAGGTGGCGGCGCAAATCCGGCAGTGGGCGGCGATCGGCGTCTCGCAGATGCAGATCCGCTTCGCCGACTTCCCGAAGACGGACGGCATCCGGCTCTTCATGGATGAGGTGATGCCGCAGTTCGCGTAGTGACATACTCGGAAGACGATGTGAAACCCGGAGCGCGCCTTTCGGAGGGCGTTGATGGAGCGGTGGGAGACCTCGGCGTGAGGTCCTTCGAAGCATGCTTTCTCTCTACTGCGCGGATGGAAGATTGTCCGCTCATTACCGCCGATAGGGCGTATTACCGACAAAGCCAGTCACAGCCCGGTATGCACTGGCTCGGCAATTATTGATGCGCCGGGGGATACGTCCCGTTAATCCATTGTTCGTACCGGTCGTCTCGTCGCGCATGATATACTGACGGAGCGCGCGAAATGAGGGAAGCATGGTACGCACGACGAGAACGTCATCGCAAGGAGCCGAAACAGCGGGAGTCGACCGGAAACCTGCGGTTGTGACTGGCTATGCGATAGCGGGTGAGTACGATGAGGGATCGCATCGCCTCTCCATCCAATTCCCCGAATTCACCGAGGAGGAACGCGCCTTCCGCGAAGCGCTTGTGAAGCGTACGCGTGCGCGCCGCGATCGGCAGCCTCCGCTCGGTATCACGAGTGCGGAGTTGATCCGCGAGGCGCGTGCGGAGGCATATGGGAACGACGCCTAATGGCCTCGTCGCGGATGCATCCGTGGTAGTGAAATGGTATCTACGCGACGAAGACCTCGTCGCGGAAGCGGATCGTCTGTACGCCGACTGGGATAGTGGGCGTTGGAATCTCGTTGCTCCGGGGCACTTTCCCTTTGAAGTCGTCAATGCCATCCATCATGTGCGGCGGCGTCAACGCTTGGCGCAGCAAGCGGCGGAGACAGCAATTGCCGACTTTGCCACACTCCTCACCGCCATGACGTTCGTCCAGCCGCAATTGATCGTAGAGGTTGGTGATCGTCTCGCGACTACGCTCGGCATCGGCTTTTTCGATGCATGTTATCTGCATATCGCACGGATGACCGGGTTCTCGTATGTCACCGCCGATAGGGCGTTTTACCGACAAACCCAGTCACAGCCCGGTGTGCTCTGGCTCGGCAATTATTGATGCGCTGGGGATCGCTCCATGAATACCATGCACGGGACGTGGATTCCGGAAGAGACGGATGAGTTCATCCAGTCGGGCGGCTTCTTCGTTTGGGTGGAGACCGACGCGCCCGCCGGCACGAAGCGGCGCACGCCAGACGGTACGTCGCACCCCCGGCACCTCTCCGGCGAACCGCTGGCGGCGTTCCTGACCGGCACGGCGGGCGTCTCTGTCACCTTCCCCGACACGCTGCACCGCACCTTCGTCACTCGCCACTTCCTCCTGCCGAGCGATGAGGCGGGGCCGCTCCCGTCGGTTGAATTGCTGCGCTTCCTGGGCTCCAATCCGCCTGAGACATTCACATTCCAGCCGTGGGCCGTCTGCTGCCATCAACTCGATGACCTCATCGCGACGCTGAACGACATCCACTTCGCCGCCCTCCATCACACAGAGGAATATCAACTCGGCGCGGATCTCCGCTTCTGGTGGCAGTACACGCAGGCATTCAAACAAATCGTCGCGCGCGACCAGTACATCCCGGCACTGAAATACCGCGCACTCCCGCCAGCGAGCGGGAAGAAGGGGAAACGCGTGGAGCGGTTCACCCTCCTCCCCGCGTGGGAGATGCTCTCCGACCGGTACGACGACGCCGTCCGCGATTATGCTCCGGCCATGCCGCTCGTCTGTGCGTCCGGCATGACGACGGCGGATGGGGCCGCCGGTTTGTATGCGCGCGAGGCGCTGCTCCGCCATTTCTCGGAACACCTCCTGCGAGCGATTGTGACGGGGACGCCCTTCACGGCAGCCTTCGACAAGCAGATCGCGGATACGCTGCTCCACGACTGTCTCTATCCCTACCGATCCAGTCCCATCCGTCAGTCGAGCGATGCGGCGCTGACCGAGTACACACACTGGCTTGGCTGGCGCGAGAAACTGATCGGCGGGCACGCGACGGCGGATTTCACGCTCTGCTTCCGACTGGAGGAGGCAGAGTCCGAGGAAGCGGATACGTGGCGTATCCATTTCGTCGTCGCCCCGAAGCGGGACCCGTCACGCAAGGTCAGCCTGGCCGAGTATTGGTCATACGGTCAGAGGGAACGTGAGGAGTTCTTGCGCGCTGTGGGGCGGGATTTCGAGCGGCACCTCCTCCACGCGCTCGGCTATGCTGCCCGGATGTACCCGAAGGTCTGGGCGGGGTTGGAGACCGACCAACCGGTCGGCTTCGCGCTTACCCGCGAAGAAGCGTTCGCCTTCCTCAAGGAAGATGCCTGGGTGTTGGAGGATGCGGGCTTCACCGTCATCGTCCCGTCGTGGTGGACGCCCGCCGGGCGGCGGCGCGCGATGATCCGCCTGAAAACCAGCGCGCGCACCAATACGCAAGGCGTCGCGGCGGCCGGGAAAGGCCTGCTCAATCTCGATACGATCATCGCCTACGAGTATCAACTGTCCATCGGCGGCGAGGTGGTGACGGAGGCGGAGTGGCGGCGGCTGATCGACGCCAAGACGCCGCTCGTGCGCTTCCGGGGCGAGTGGATGGAACTGGACCGCGACAAGATGCGGCAGATGCTTGAATTTTGGCAGACTCGTGCCCTCGACCGGACCGACCTGACGCCGCTCGACCTGATGCGCATCACCGCCGAGCAGGGGGACGAGGTCGAGTGGGACCATGACGCCGCCGTGCGCGCGATGATCGCTCGCCTGGAGGACAAGAGCGCGCTCGCGCCGGTGCCGGACTCGCCGAATCTCTGTGGCACGCTGCGCGAGTATCAGCGGCGCGGCGTTGCCTGGTTGCAATATCTCGAAAGCATCGGGCTGAATCCCTGTTTGGCGGACGACATGGGATTGGGAAAAACCTTAGAAGTCATCGCGCGTCTCCTCAATGAGAAGGAGAACGCCACCGGCACGCCGCCAACCCTAATCATCGCGCCGACTTCGGTGCTCAGTAACTGGCGGCGGGAAATCGAGCGGTTCGCGCCCGATCTGCGCGCCCTCGTCCATCAGGGGAGCGGCCGGGCGAAGCAAGAGGAGGCGTTCCGAGCGGCATGCGCGGCGCACGATGTGGTGATCACCTCCTTCGCGATGGCCCGCCTTGACGAGAAACTGCTGCGCGGCGTCGCGTGGCAGCGCGTCGTCGTCGATGAGGCGCAGAATATCAAGAACCCGCAGGCGGCGCAGACGCGCGCCATCCTCAAACTCCCCGCGCGCCACCGGGTGGCCCTCACCGGCACGCCGGTCGAGAATCGCCTGCTCGATCTCTGGTCGATCTTCAACTTTCTCAACCCCGGCTATCTCGGCAAGGAGGCGCAGTTCCGCAAGGCCTTCGAGTCGCCCATCCAGCGCGGGAACGACCGTGAGCGCGCGGCCACACTGAAGAAACTCGTCGAGCCCTTCATCCTCCGGCGCGTCAAGACGGACAAGAGCATCATCAGCGATTTGCCGGACAAGGTCGAGCAGAAGCTCTTCTGCAACCTGACGCGGGAGCAGGCCTCGCTCTACGAGGCGGTTGTCAAGGATGTTGCCGAGCGAATCGAGGAGACCTCGGGGATGGAGCGGCGCGGCCTGATGCTCGCCACGCTGCTGCGGCTGAAGCAGATTTGCAACCACCCCGCCCATTTCCTGCAAGACGGCAGCGCCTTCACCGCCGAGCGCTCCCACAAACTGAGCCGCCTCGCCGAGATGATCGAGGAAGTCGTTGAGAGCGGCGAGAGCGCGCTCGTCTTCAGCCAGTTCACCGAGATCGGCGAGGCGTTGGAGCGATACGTGCAGCAGACGCTCCGCGCCAACACCTACTACCTGCACGGCGGGACGAGCGCCAAGCGGCGGGAGCAGATGATCGCGGAATTCCAGGACGCCGAGACGGGGCCTTCCGTCTTCCTGCTCTCGCTGCGGGCGGGCGGCGTCGGCATCACGCTGACGAAGGCGAACCATGTCTTCCATTTCGACCGCTGGTGGAACCCGGCCGTCGAGGATCAGGCGACCGACCGCGCCTTCCGCATCGGGCAGCGGAAGAATGTCTTCGTCCACAAGTTCGTCGCAATCGGCACGGTGGAGGAGCGGATCGACGCAGATGATCGAGGAGAAGAAGGGTCTGGCCGCCGCAATTGTCGGCGCGGACGAATCGTGGCTCACCGAACTCGACAACGACGCATTCAAGGAGTTGATCGCGCTGCGTAAAAGCGCGGTACTGGAGTAGGCGGGATGGCGAATTTCAGTCGTACCTGGTGGGGGCAGCGATTCATCGTGGCATTGGAGGAGTTCACCGATCCGGGCCGCCTCGGGCGGGGCCGCTCCTACGCGACCAACGGGCGCATCCTCAAATACACCATCGTGGACGGTACGGTGACGGCGACGGTGCGCGGCTCGGTCAACCCGTACTACGGCATCTACAAGGAGCCGCGCTACAGGACGACGATCTTCATCGCGCCGATCCGCCCGATCGAATGGACGAAGGCAATCGACCGCATCGCCGCGAACGCGGGCTTCGTCGCCAAACTACTGATGAACGAGATGCCGGATTCCATCGAAGAGTCTTTCCGCCCGCTCGGCCTCTCCCTGCTGCCGCGCGGCGAGCGCGATTTCGAGACGGACTGCTCCTGCCCGGACTACGCGAACCCGTGCAAGCACATCGCGGGCCTCTATTACGCGCTCGCCGCCGACCTGGACCGCGACCCCTTCCTGATGTTCGAACTGCGCGGACTCTCGCGGGAGAAGTTGCGGGAGGAACTCGCCCACTCGCCGCTCGGACAGATCCTTGCCGCCGAAATGGCGCCGCGAGAGGTCGCCATTACCCCGTCCGCCTCCTACTACACGCGGCCGGAGCGGGAGAGACCGGCCACAGCCGTCACGCACCGCGAGTTCTGGGCGGGCGCGCGGCGCCTCCCGCCGCCCGGCGACTTCGCGCCGCCAAGTGTCCCGGCGCTGCTCATCAAGAAGCAGGGCGACTACCCGCCCTTCTGGAATAAGGACCGCTCCTTCATCGCCGTGATGGAAGACCTCTACGAGCGCGTCCGCACCAAAAACAGCCAAATGAAGTAGACCGGATTTGAACCGCCGAGACGCCGAAGGCACCAAGAGGGGACGAGACAAACGGCCATTCTCTTCGCGTTTTCCTGGCGTCCCTGGCGTCTTGGCGGTTATCAATCAGACCGGCCAGGACTCGCGGGTCCAGGCCATCTGCCAGAAGAGCCATTCGTACCGGCTGCTCGTGCGGAAAATGTCCATCAGCCGCTCGCGACCCCGGTCGTCCAGGCGGGCCGCTTCGTCATCCACGACGGCGCGCAGCCAATCGCCGACCGAGCCGAAATCGGGGCTCGCGTAGGTGGCGAGCCAATCGCGGTAGGGGTGATCGGCGGCCGGGTCGCCTTGCGCCGTGAAATGGGCGCCGACGACGGCATAAATCCACGCGCAGGGAAGCGTCACCGTCACAACCTCCGCGAGCGAGCCCGTCGCGGCAATCGAGAGCATATGGCGGGTGTAGGCGTAGCTCGTCGGCGCCATCGGCACGGCGGCCATCTGCGCGATCGTCAGGCCAAAGCGCGCCGCGTACATCTCATGCAAGGCGCGCTCGACCCGCACCGTGTCCATCAGGAACTCGCCGAACTTGAGGATGCGGTCGCGGTCATCCGTCTTCGTCGCGGCGAAGGCGAAGGTCTTCGCCAATTCGGTGAGGAAGCGCGCATCCTGCAAGATATAGAATTGGAAGGTCTCCTGCGGCAGCGTGCCATCCGCCAGCGCGACGACGAACGGGTGCGTCAACTGCGCCTCCCAGATCGCCGTACACTCCCGCCGCATCGTCTCCGTAAATGTTTCCGTCATCTCACAACTCCTTTCAGCAATGCGAACCACAGAGACACAGAGAGCACAGAGTGGGAAACAGAGGAAAAGAGGGGGGCGATAGAGAACGTGTATGCGCCTTAGGGGGGTCTCCTTTGTCTCTTTTTCTCCGGGTTTCTCTGTGTCCTCTGTGCCTCTGCGGTTCATCCCCCGGTCGTACAAGGTGGTTGAGGGGGCCGTGGCCGTGGCCGATGCCGGGTGCGGCGGCGATGGCGGCGTGGGTATACCGTTTCGCCGCCGCGAAAGCGTCCGGCACTGTCTGTCCTTTGGCGAGGCAGGCGGTCATCGCGGCGGAGAAGGTGCAGCCCGTGCCGTGCGTGTGCGGCGTGTCGATACGCGGCGTGGCGAGCGACTGGAAGGATGTGCCATCGTAGAGGAGATCGGTGACAGTCTCGCCGCCCATGTGACCACCTTTGATGACGACCCAGCGTGGGCCGAGCGCGTGGAGCCGTCGTGCCGCCTCCCGCATCTCCTCCATGGTGCGGATCGACCCGCCGACGAGCGTTTCCGCCTCGGGCACATTCGGCGTGATGACAAGCGTGAGCGGCAGCAGGTGCGCCCGCATGGCGTCCACGGCGTCCGCGGCGAGGAGGTGGTCGCCGCTCTTCGCCACCATCACCGGGTCGACGACGAGCTGCGTCAGCCCGGCGTTGGCGATCATCGCCGCGACCGCCGCGACGACCTTGGCCGTGCCGAGCATCCCGGTCTTCAGGGCGTCCACGCCAATGTCGCCCGCCACGCTCTCGAACTGCGTGGTGATGAAGGCGGGCGACAGCGTCTCGACCCCCTGCACGCCGACGGTGTTCTGCGCCGTCACCGCAGTCAGGACGCTCATGCCGTAGACGCCGAAAGCGGAAAAGGTCTTCAAGTCCGCCTGGATGCCCGCGCCGCCGCCGGAATCGGAGCCGGCGATGGTCAACGCTCGCGCGAGGCTGAAGCGCTGAGCGGTCATCGTTGTGTACCGCCCGGGGAGGGCGGTTCGACGAACCGCCCCTACGGATTGGGCGAGGGCGCGGGTGGCGGCTTCTACATCCGCTGCGAGACCGATGGCGGAGATGACGGCGACGCCTGCCGCGCCCGCTGCGATCACCGCTCCGGCATTCTCGGCGGTGATGCCGCCGATACCGACGATGGGGATGGGGGCTGAACGCGGCGATCGTCGCGCACGAGCGTCAGGCCGAGGGGTGGCCCGGCGTCTACCTTCGTGTTGCGGGCCTCGTAGACGGGGCCGACGCCGAGATGATCCGCGCCCGCCGCGATCGCCGCCCGCGCCGCCTCGACACTGCCCGCCGACGCGCCGACGAACTCTGCGGCCCGACGAGTCGCCGCGTCGCTTCCACCGGCAGATCGTCCTCGCCGACATGCACGCCGTCCGCGTCCATCGCGAGGGCGATATCGACGCGGTCGTTGACGATGAAGGCGACGCCCGCCGCCCGCGCCAGGTCCTGCACCATGACCGCGTCCGCATAGAAGCGGCGGATATCGCTCGACTTGTCCCGCAGTTGCAGCACGGTCGCGCCGCCTCGGATCGCCGCCGTCCGCGACTTCGATGAGCGAGCGGCCCGCCGTGAAGTCGCGGTCGAGGACGACATAGACGGAGAGGTCGAGCGGGCGGTTCATTGGCCCGTTACCTGCGCCATCGCCGCGCCAAAGGCATTCCAGAACGGATCGACGCGCGGATGGACGAGCGGGCGGTCCGTGCCGCCCTCGGTGACCGTCATGCCGCGGTCGGCGGGGAGCGTCTCGCCGACGATGCTGCCGACGATCTGCTTCTCCGCCAGCGCGCGCACGACGGCGTCCGCCTTCTCCGGGCGGCAGGTGAGCAGCAGTGTCCCCTCGCTGATCGCCGCGTACGGGTCCATCGCGAAGGCCTCGCAGACGGCGCGGGCCGCGTCCGCGACCGGGATCGCCGCGCGGTCGATGCGCATGCCGACGCCCGCCGCCTGCGCGATCTCGTACAGCCCGCCCCAGACGCCGCACTCGGTCGCGTCGTGCATCGCGGTGACGCCGTTGCCGCGCACGCCGACGCTGACGGCGGCCATCGCGTCCTCGACGACCGACATCTGCCAGAAGAGGTCCGCCGCACCCTGCGCCACCGCCCCGCCGCACTTCTCCTCGACGAGCGCGGGGAAGGAGACGCCGAAGAGCCCCGTCGCCTCGATCGCCGCGCCCTTCGTGACGATCACCGCATCGCCGACCTGCGCCATCGTCGGCACGATGTAGGCATCCTCCGGCCCGACGCTCATCACCGTCGCGCCGCCGACCATCGGGTAGTCGCAGCCGTCGTAGCGCGCCGTGTGGCCGGCGACGATGGCGATGCCGAGCCGCTCGCACTCGCGGTGGATCGTCGTCCAGATCGCGTCCAGCCCCTCCATATCGAGGGAGAGCGGCAGGTTGAGGTCGATGGTCAGGTAGGTCGGGCTTGAGACCGGAGGTCGCGGCGTCCGAGGCGAGGATATGCAGGGCAAACCATGCCGCCCGCTCCCAGCCGTAGGCGGGGACGATGAAGACGGGGTCGGTCGTGACCGCCATCACCTGCCCGCCGCCGATGGAAATGACGCCGACATCGACGCCGTTCTGCGGCGGGACGAGGACGCGGCGCATCGCGCGCGCCGAGATGCGGCAGGATGAGATGCTGGAAGATTTCCGGGGAGATTTTGCCGATATCGGGGAGTTTGACGGTCATCGCGCGTCCTCCAGACGGTGGGTGGGGAAGGCGCGATGGCGAAGACGATTTGCTCTCCCACTTCCCTACGCCGGTGCGAACCGGATCAGGTGCGAAGGGTCTGCGGGTCTCCCCGCACTCTCAGCGCGCCAGCGCTCCCCCAGTGCTGTTCAGTTGCCGGAGACTGTACGCGCGCGCGCCGCGTTCGTCAATCGCCGTGCTATCATCGCGGAGCATGGACATTTCCGCCGAAGTAGCACGAGGGGGAAGCCATCATGTACGTCCTGCTGGTCCAGATCGATATTCTCCCGGAGCACCGCGATGCCTTTTCGCCGCCATGCGGCGGGCATGCCCGCCGGGCGCGCGAGAACGAACCCGGCACGATCCGCTTCGACGTGATCGCCGACGAGAACGAGCCGAACGCGCCTATATTACTACGAAGTCTACGCGGACAAAGCGGCCTTCGACGCCCATGGCGAAGGGCGAGAGCATCGCCATCTTCCGCGCGGAAACCCAGGGATGGTCCAACGGCACGACCGTCGTCAGGCGCGGCGAGACGCTGTTCCCGCCGGACGGCGGTCCATACTGGCAGAAGTGAGCGCGTGAATTCCTCTCATCCGTGCGATCGAGCGAATCCCGGCGACTGTGCGACAAGAACCGATCGCGAAGGGCACTGTGCTCAAAGGCCCGTGCGCTCTCGGGTATAATGGACGCTGCGACGCTGAGCTACAGGAGGTACGCCAGATGTGTGAGTTCCACAACGATTTGCCGATGATCGCCGATGGCGAGGATCAGTTCATCCTCGATACGCCGGTGATGCGCGACTTCATCGCGGCGGTCGATGCCGCCCGCGCTTCCGCCCCCTCGGCGGCAGCGGCGATCGAGCAGATCCGGCCGCACTTCGCCGCTCTGCTCGCGGACCCCGATTGGCTGCCGCCGGAGTATCAGGAACCGGCGGCGCAGAGCGGCATGGGCAGCAACACCGGCATGTGGCTGCTCTATCGCGCGGGGGATGGCGGGCTCGCCTTCTCCGTCCTCGTCCTCGGGCCGGGCCGCGAGACGCCCGTCCATGACCATCTCGCCTGGGGCCTCGTCGGCCTCTATCGCGGCGAGCAGGATGAGGTCGTCTATCAGCGGCGGGACGACGGCTCGCGCGATGCCTTCGCGGACCTCGCCGTCGCGGAGCACAATGCCCTGACGCCCGGCGATTTCTACACGCTCCTGCCGGAGAACGACATCCATCGCGTCCGCACGACCTCGGATGTCACCTCCGTCTCGCTGCATCTGCTTGGCAACGACAACGGCTGCATCGCCCGGCGGCAGTACGTCCCCGATGAAAAGGTTGCCAAGCCCTTCCGCAGCGGCTACCTCAACATCAAATGTGCCGACGGCGAAGCCCGCGCCACCCCGAATTGGGACGAGGTCCACGAGTCCCTGGAACGCCTCGCGGCGGTGTGACCGAGAAGTAACGAGTAACGAGGGGAATTCCGCATCCGCTCGTTACTCGTTACTCGCTACTGCCTCCGGACAGGGGCCGGAGGAGGCGTTACTGGACGGCGCGGCTGCCGAGTTCATGCAGCACGGGCGCCTCGCGCAAGGACGTGCGCTGCTCCTCGATGGTACGGGTTTCCTCGGTGAGAATGTTGCTAATATCTCGCCGCAGGACGTAGAAGCGGTCGCTCGTATCGTCCCGCACGGACTCGACGGCGCCCGCGTACATCCAGCGGTAGATCGTCGGCCGTGCGACGCCGAGTTGCTCCGCCGCCGCGCCGATGCTCATCAGTTCGGCGTGATCGACGCTGCGCCACTTCGCCTGCGAGAGCATCTTGCCGAGCGGCTCCGTCCAGAAGGGGTGCTGCACCTCATACACATCCGCGCCGGCGGGCCAGAAGAGGAGATCGAGGATCGCCCGCACCGATTGGAAGACCTGATCGGCCGGTACCCGCTCCTCGCCCCGAGCGATGCTGGCGAGGCGCTGCAGATCCTGCCCTAACGGGCCGGAGCGCAGTTGCTCCAGCGACACGGCATCCGGCACAGCGCCGGTCAAGTGCCGGTGGAAGCGATGCAACTGGCTGTGAATGAGCCGCAGCGTCTGATCAATGACGGGTTCGTAATCGATCGGCATGATATGTTCCTTCGTCTGATATGTGCCGCACCCGGCTGCCGTCGTATCAATACGGACACTTTGTACGTTACGTATTGTACGTTCGTCTGGTCGCTATGTCAAGTGGGCATCGGGCGGTAGCGAGCAGCGAGTTGCGAGGAAATGCGCGTTTCGCTCTCGCTACTCGCTACTACCTGCGATAGGGCAACAATCGTCGCTCGATTTCGTCCATGAGGAAGTTGAGCAGGACGCCGAGGAGGGCGGCGGCGATCAGGCCGGCGTACATCTGCTCGATGTCGAGGATTTGCCAGGAGAGCCAGATGCGCGTGCCAATGCCGTAGCCGCCGGGGATGACGAATTCGCTGCCGACCGCGACGATCAGCGAGAAGCCGAGCGCCAGCCGCGCGCCCGTCAGCACGAGCGGCAGCGCGCCGGGCAGGGCGACGGTGCGGATCACTTGCCAGCGGCTCGCGCGGAAAGAATGCGCCACATCGAGGTGTAGCCGGTCAATCGCCATCACGCCCGCCATCGCGTTCAGGAGGACGAAGAAGAAGCTGCTCGCGACGATCATCGCGATCTTGCTTTGCTCCCCGAGACCGAAGATGACGAGGAAGAGCGGCAGGATGGCGATTTTCGGGATGGCGTAAATGAGCGACGTGATCGGCAGCAGCACGGCGCGCAGCGTGCCGGAGAGCCCCATCAAGAGCCCGACGGCGGCAGCCGGGAAGAAGCCGAGCAGGAAGCCGACCGCCACCCGCCGCGTCGTAGCGAGCACGTCGAGCGGGAGTTCACCGGAGAGCGTCAGCCGTTTCAACGCGCCGAGGATCGCCGTCGGCGGCGGGAAGAACGTCGCATTGAGAAGCCCGGAGCGCGACGCGATCTCCCAGAGAACGAGCAGGAAAAGGGGAGAGAGGAAGGCGAGCAGCCGCTCCCGACGAGGACTGAGGACTGAGGACTGAGGACTGAGAATATCACGTCCCGTTCGCTGCATTTGCGAGGATGCCGACATTGAGTTGTCTATGATCTGCTGATCGTTCATGAGCGACAGCCTTCTCCCGGCACGCAGTCCTCAGTCATCAGTTCTCAGCCCTTGCTCAAGTGTCTCCCAGATGCGGGTCGCGGCGGCGCGGAAGGCGAGCCCTTCGCGGTCCGCGTAGCGCGTACGCGGGCGGGGGAGATCGATCGGCAGATCGAGGATCACCCGGCCCGGTCGCGCGCTCATCGCGCAGACGCGGTCGCCCATCGCCACCGCCTCATCGACGCTGTGGGTGACGAAGACGACCGTCTTGCCGCTCCCCTGCCAGAGCGTCATCAGTTGCTCCTGCATCAGAATACGCGTCTGCTCATCGAGGCTGCCGAAGGGCTCGTCCATCAGCAGCACATCGGGGTCAATCGCGAGCGCGCGGGCGATATTGACACGTTGCTGCATCCCGCCGGAGAGGGTGTGCGGGTAGGCGCGGGCAAACCGCTCCAGCCCGACGCGGCGCAGTTGCGCGATGGCGATCTCCCGCCGCTGCGCGGTGGGCATCCCGTCCAATTGCAACCCATACGCGACATTATCCACCGCCGTCAGCCACGGGAAGAGCGACTGTCCCTGGAAGACCGTCGCCACCCGCCCCGCCACCTGCACCGTGCCGCTCGTCGGTCGCGCCAGCCCCGCGAGGATCCGTAAGAGCGAGGTCTTCCCGCAGCCGCTCGGCCCGACGAGGCAGACGAACTCCCCCGGCCGCACCGTCAGATTCGTGTCCGCCAACGCGGGCACCGTACCGAACTGCTGCGTCACGTCTGCGACGAGGACCGCAGGCTGCGCGTGCCCGCCAGCCGGGGAGGGCGGTTCGCGAACCGCCCACGACGCTATCAATCTTCTCGCTACTCATTACGCTACACGGCTTATATGGCCCCAGCTTCTTCACGGCGGCATCGGCGAAGGAGGTATCGATCTGCTTGTGCATGTCGAGCGGGTCTTTATAGGTGAGGCCGCCGCGCTCGAAGTAGAACTGCTGCATCGTCTGGAGGTCGTCGAGCTTGAACTGGCCGTTCGGGTCGAAGGTCGGCGCGTTGGAGCGCTTGGCGACATCGGCGGGCACTTTCGTGTACTTCTCGATAATGGTCGCGATTGCGTCGGTCTTGAAGGCGCCGCCTTGCAAGTCGCGGCACGCCTTGATGTAGGCGTTCATGAATCCCTGCGCCGGGCCCTTCTTCTCCTGGGCGAACTTCGTGTTGTAGAGGACGATGGTCGGGAAGAAGCCGCTGATGAAGTCGTCGGAGAGGATCTGTATCTGCCCCTTATCCTTCGCCTGCGTGACGATCGGCTCGCCGAGCATCGACGCGGCAATCGCGCCGTTCTCCAAGGCGGCGGGCACATCGGCAAAGGCGACATTCTCCACCTGCACATCGGTCAACTTGAGGCCGCCCTTCTCCAGCGCGCGCGCCAGCCAGTACTCGGTCGCCGAGCCGGCCGCATTGATGGCGACTTTCTTGCCCTTGAGGTCCGCCACGCTCTTGATCTGGCCGCTGTCGTACGCCTTCTTGCTGACGACGAGCGGTGTCGTGACGGGCGGCGCCTCGCTGTGCAGCGGCGCGACGACCGTGATGCCGATGTTCTTCGCCAGCGCATTGAAGGTGGCGACGCCCAAGCCCGCCAAGGCCGACATCGAAGTTGCCCGTCGCCGTCTGCGTGATGACGTCCGTGCCGCCCGCCAGCGGGGCGAGGTTGATATCGAGATTTTCCGCCTTGAAGTACCCCTTCTCGATGCCGACGTAGAGCGGCGCATCGATCATCACGGGGATGTAGCCGACCGTCAGCTTGGTGGGGGTATCGGCGGATTTACTGCCGCCGCAGGCCGTGAGAACCAACGTGATCGCGAGCACGCCGACCAGAGAACCGCTCAACCGACGCATGGATCATCGCTCCTGCTGCGCTGCATGGGGAAGCCACGTCGCTTCCTCACCATAGTATACCGCGCCGCGCGGAAAAGGGATGAGTCGCGCAATCCGCCCTTCTCTGTCACAGAGACGTTCAGAGCAATGTGTAATTCAGCACGCTCGCCGCATTCTTGAGCGTTGCCGATGCTTCATCGTCCGCGAGCGCGCGGTTGAATGCCGGTGTACTGGGATACGCTTCATCGATTGCCTGCGACCAGCGACGGGCCGGGCGGCGATCGCCTGTACAAATCGCCGCTCACATTCTGCGTCTGACTTTCGGGGTCCTCTGCGCTCTCGACGCGAGAGGCCTGGCCGAAGCCCCCCTCACTGAACATTTGCCGCGCGCTCCGTCAGCCGATGCTCCGGCCGTACTCGTATTGAAGGGAACATCGGCATCAATATGTAGACGAGCGCCACAACCTCTCTAAGGACCATATCGAGCCCCTGGTCTGTAAGCATCTTTCGCGTCACGGTGATAGGGATCACCTTTTCTATCAATGAGATACATTGTAAGCATACGGGTCCGTCGAACATCTTTGGGAAAGGTCCAGCATATTCCGACATCATTGGAGGGCGCTTCAGGAACCGCCCTCCACTTGGCTCTTTGTCACCTCCTACCCGCTTCTTACGCGAAGCGCTCTTCCTTCCAAGGGTCGGCGTCGTTGTGGTAGCCATACTTCTCCCAGAAGCCGAGGCGGTCTTCGGGCAGGAACTCGATGCCGCGCACCCATTTGGCGCTCTTCCAGGCGTACTTCTTCGGGATGACGAGGCGCAGCGGCCAGCCGTGCGCCGGGGAGATGTCCTCGCCGTTGTTGCGCCACGCGAAGAGGCAGTCGTCGTCCGCGAAGACGGGGAGGGGCATATTCGTCGTATAGCCGCCGTCGCACTTGACGAGGACGAATTTCGCCTCCGGTTGCAGGGTGACATGCGAGAGGACTTCCTTGGTGCTGACGCCCTCCCAAAGGTTGTCGAACGTGCTCCAGCGGGTGACGCAGTGCATGTCCGCCGTGATCTCGGTGTGCGGCAGGGCGCGGAACTCGTCGAATTTCCACGTCACCGGCTCCTCAACCAAGCCGGTGATCGTGAAGTCCCACCGGAAGGGATCGTAGCGCGGGATGCTCCCGTAGTGGAGGACGGGCCACTTATCGGTAAGCGTCTGGCCGGGCGGGAGCCGGTCGCCGTACGCGGCGCGGTTCGTGCGGGCAGAGTCAGGGCTTTGAAGATCATGGGGGCCTCCGAGATTCGCAACTCGCGGTATGAGATGCGCGCGCCAAACGCCGCTGTCTGGAAGCGAGTGTACCATCGGCTCCTTACCGTTGGATTACCTGTTCCATGCGAAATGGAGCTCGTCGTTCGAAGTGCGAAGTGCGGACAGGAGGATTCAGCATCCCCTTCTTTCATCGAACGCCGAACGCCGAACGCCATTCCCATCGCAGCGCGCCCCTGCTATGCTGCGCCACGCGCACCCGGATGTACGGACAGATGGCAAGACCCGTTCCTTTTCCTTGCATTCCGGTGTGCGGTGTAGTAGAAGGTTCCACCTGAGAAGACGGGGGCGGAGAACCATGCGACACGTCCAGCGTCTCTTGTAGCGAGGAGACAGCCAGCGCTCCGTTGCTCATTACTCGGTACTCGGTACTTGCCTTGGAGACCCCACGAACGTGATTGACGATCCACTCCGAACACCGCGACGCCGCGACGCGCGCAACCACGCGGAGACCCCGCCGTCCGCCTCGGTGGACGACGAGGACAGATCTGCCCGTGGACGAGCTCGACGACGCGCCCGATACGCTCGACGCGCTGCCGGACGATGATACGCCGGACGCCGACCGCGAGGGCGACGGGTTGGACGAACTGCCGGCGGACCTCGTCATCGACCGCGACATGGAAGCGCTCATCGCGGACGAGAAGATTGTCCGGTTCCGCGAGCAGGGATACGCGACCTACGATGATGTCCTCGCGGTCATGCCGACGCCCGAGCAGAGTATCGAGGTGACCGATCAACTGATTTCGTACCTCAGTGAGCAGGGCGTCCGCGTCTTCGACAGCGCGGCGGTCCCCGACCCGCAGAGCGGCAAGCCCGCGCCGATCGAGATTTCCGACGCCGATCTGCCCGGCATCAGCATCGACGACCCGGTGCGGATGTATCTGCGCGAGATCGGCCGCGTGCCGCTCCTCTCCGGCGAGGAGGAGCAGGACCTCGCGCGGCGGATGGAGATGGGCGTCTATCTCGTGCGGCAGGAGCAGAAGCTGCGCGACTCGCTCGCCGGCATCGACCCCTCCCCCAGCCTGCTCGCCTGCTGCCTCTACGACGACCTCGTCGCCAACTGGCACATGATCTCGACGCTCTACGAGGAGATCCGCCAGAAGCCGCCGCCGATGCAGCGCAACGAGGTCTTCGACGGCGTCGTGCCGCTCAACTCGCTGCCGGAGGGGTCGCTCGCCGCCTGCGCGAAGGCGCACGGCTGGAGCGTCGCGGAGACCGAGGAGACGCTGCGCGTCCCGGCTGCTGGAGTACTGCCTGCTGCCGCTGCCGCTCTTCCCGGACACGCTGCGCCACTCGATCGAGCTGAATCGTCCCGTGGCCGCATGTGGACGAGGTGGCGGAGGCGTGCGAGTCGCTGATGCACCAGCCGCCCGTCAAGCGCGCCAAGCGGTGGCAGCGGTCGTCCAAGCCGATCCTGATGCACTTCGAGATCATCCCGCGCGACATGCGCCTCGATCAGGCCGGCGTGCAGTGGGACGCGCGGCACGACGCGCTCGCCGCCCACTGGGCGGGGATCAAGACGGACGGCGACGAGGCGCGGCGGCGGCTGGTCGAGGCGAACCTGCGGCTGGTCGTCAGCGTGGCGAAGAAGTACGTCGGGCGCGGCATGACCCTCCTGGACCTGGTGCAGGAAGGGAACATGGGGCTGATCCGCGCCGTGGAGAAGTTCCAGTACCTCAAAGGATTCAAGTTCAGCACCTACGCGACGTGGTGGATCCGCCAGGCGATCACCCGCGCCATCGCCGACCAGGCGCGCACGATCCGCATCCCCGTGCATATGGTGGAGACGATCAACCGGCTGATCCGCACCTCCCGCCAGTTGCTGCAGGAGAAGGGGCGCGAGCCGACCAGCGAGGAGATCGCGGAGGTGATGGGCATCCCGGCGGAGCGCGTGCGCGAGATCATCAAGATTTCGCAGGAGCCCGTCTCGCTCGAAATGCCGATCGGCGAGGAGGAGGATAGCCACCTCGGCGATTTCGTCCCGGACACCCTCGCCATCGCCCCGGAGGACGGCGCGACGAGCGGATTGCTGCGCGAGCAGGTGGACAAGGTGCTCGGTAACCTCTCCGACCGCGAGCGGCAGGTGCTCGTCCTCCGCTTCGGGCTGGACGACGGCAACAGCCGCACATTAGAGGAAGTCGGCCGCGAGTTCGGCGTGACGCGCGAGCGCATCCGCCAGATCGAGGCGAAGGCGCTGCGCAAACTCCGCCACCCCTCCCGCTCCAGGTCGCTGAAGGATTTCCTCGAATAGCAATGAGTAACGAGCAATGAGTGATGAGCAACGAGGAACGAGCAACGAGAAGGGGCTTCGCATCCCCTCGTTGCTCGCTACTCGCTACTCGCTACTTCCCGCTCCCCGCGCCATCCTCTTCGACCTCGACGGGACGCTGATCGACAGCATCGAGTTGATCGTCCGGTCATTCCAGCACGCGACGGAGACGCATCTCGGCGTGCCGCTGTCGCGCGAGGAGATTATCCCGACCATCGGGCGCTCGCTGGCTGCGGAACTGGAGCGGATCGCACCGGGCAGCGGCGCGACCTTGCTCGCCACCTACCGCATCTATATGCTCGCCAACCACGACGCATTCGTGACTGTTTATCCCGGCATCGTCGATCTGCTGGCGGCGCTCCATGCGTGCGGCCTGCCGACCGGGATCGTCACCTCGAAGGCGCGCATCTCCGCCGCGCCCTCCTTCGCGCGCTTCCTGCTCGACCGGGAGATGTCCGTCGTCGTCGTGGAGGACGACACCGAGCGACACAAGCCGCACCCCGATCCGCTCCTGCACGCCGCCCGGCTGCTCGATCTGCTACCCGCCGCATGTTGGTATATCGGCGACAGCACGCACGACATGATCGCCGCCCGCGCCGCCGGGATGACCGCCGTTGGCGCCGCCTGGGGACCGAATCGCGCCAGCGACTTAGCGCCTCTCGCGGACGCCGTCGCCGAAACCCCCGCCGACGTGCTCGCGCTGATCGTCGGAGACCGTCACGCATAAGCGGTTCCGTCGTTATCTCTATCGCCGATCAGAGCGTGCGCATCAGCAAGTGCCACGGGCTGGGCATCTCGCCAACGGGCACTTCGATCAGGACGGGCTCGTTGGCGGCGAGCGCCTCCCGCAGCGTCCCTTGCAGCGCGTCCGCGCCGTGCGCGCGCATCCCCGCGATGCCGAAGGACGCGGCGAGGGCGACGAAGTCCGGGTTGGTCAGGTCCGAGACGATCGTCCGGCCCCGGTAGTTCTGCTGCTGGATGCGCTTGACGTTGCCGAAGGCATTGTCGTTGAAGACGATGGCGACGAGCGGGATGTTGTAATGCTTCATCGTCGAGAGTTCCTGGACGTTGTACATAAATCCGCCGTCGCCGGAGACGCAGACGACTTTCTTGCCCGGATTGCCCGCCTGCGCGCCGAGCGCCGTGGCGAAGCCGCAGCCGAGCGTCCCCTGATAGCCGGGGCCGATCAGCGTGCGCGGCTCGTAGACCGGGTAGCCGAGGCTGGCGAAGAAGGAGATTTGCGTCACATCGTTGACGAGGACGCCGTCATCCGGCAATTCGGCGCGGATGGCATTCGAGAAGGACGCCTGCGGCTGGAGTTCGAAGAGTGTATCCGCCACCGATTCCTTCAGGGCATTCAGTTCCTTCTCGCGCGAGGGGCGCGGGCCGATGCCGTCCACTTGCGCGACGAGCGCAGCCACCGCCGCCTTCGCGTCCCCGACGATGCCAATGGCCGGGGCGGGCTGCCGCCGCACTTCGCGCTCGTCGGCGTCGATGCGGATGACCGTCGCGCCGGATGGTACGCCCCATTCCTTCGGGTGGACGAAGCGCGTCCCGACCGCGAGGACGACGTCCGCCTCGGGCAGCAGGCGTTGCCCGGCGAGGCCATTCTGTGCGAGGTGGTGCCGCTCCGAGAGCGTGCCGCGCGCGTTCGAGGACATGATGACCGGCGCTTCGAGCATTTCGGCCAGCGCGCGCACCTCGTCCCACGCGCCCGACGAGAGCACGCCGCCCCCGACGCAGATCACCGGCCGCTCCGCCTTCCGTAGCGCCGCCGCCGCCTGCGTGAGGAGGGTGGGATCGCCCGCCGCACGCTCCACCGGCGCGGGGTCGAGCAAGGCGACATCGGCGGTCATCCCCAGCGTATCCGGCGGGATTTCGATCTCCACCGGGCGGGGGCGGTCGCTGCGGAGTTGGCGGAACGCCTCGCGCACGAGGGCGGGGATCTCCTGCGGTGTGACGGCCCGGCCCGCCCACTTCGTCACCGAGCCGATCATCTCCAACTGATTGGGGATTTCATGGAGCTGCCCGACGCCCTGCTCGATCATCTTCGAGTTGATCTGCCCCGTGATGCACAAGACGGGCGACGAACAGGCGTATGCCGTGGAGAGCGCCGCGCTCGCATTCAAGAGCCCCGGCCCCGGCACGACCATGCAGGTGCCGATCTTCCCCGTCGTGCGCGCGTAGCCGTCGGCCATGTACGCCGTCGCCTGCTCATGGCGGGTATGGTAAATCTTAATGTGCTCCTGCTCGTCGTACAGCGCGTCGAACGCCCAGTCCAATTGGACGCCCGGCAGGGCAAAGATCGTCTCGATCCCCTCCCGCTTAATCGACTGCACCAATGCCTGCCCACCCGTCATCTCATTCATGGACGGTTCCTTTCTTTATTCTTTACCACAGAGACACAGAGAACACAGAGAACAGAAGAGAAAGAAGACCATTATTTTCTTCTCGTCTCTGCTCTGTGTCCTCTGTGTCTCTGTGGTTCAATACCCTCCCCGATTACGCGACGATGGGCGGGATGGCCAGCGATTGGACGAGGTCGCCAAAGGACGGGATGTGCTCGTCCAGCAGTTGCTGGAGCTTCTTCCGCTGCTCGTCGATCTGCTCGGCGAGCAGATCGTAGACCTCGCCCGCGCCTTTGGTGGGCGCGTGGTCGGACTCGTCGATCATCGTGCTCAGGGCGCCCAATTTCTCCTTGATCTGCGCGGGGCCGGGCCGCGACTTTTCGGCGTCGAGCATCGTCAGCGTGCCCTCGATGGCGGTCAGTTGATCCTTGAGGGTCTTGCCCGCCTCGGAGACCCGCTTCGCGTTGGGGCTCCCCTTCGCTCGCGTCTCCCACTCATCGACCTGCGTGCGCACGCGCTGGATCTGATTGAGCGACTGATTCACCTCCGAAAGCCGGTCGCGGATGGCGAGTTTGAGGTCGAACTGCGCCTGCAGATCCTTCTCTCCGACGGGCAAACGCGGGTCGTGGACGATGGTGAAGGGCGCGGTGAAGGCCCGGTCACCGACCGTCAGACGCACCTGGTAATTGCCGGGGACGGCCTTCGGCGCGACGCCGCTTTCGAGCGCCTCTTGGCGCGGGGTGCCGCCCTTGCGATTCTCCAGCTTGGTCGGCATCGGATAGCGGTAATCCCAGACGAAGCGATTCATCCCCGCCGCGACGGGCACCCAGAGCGATTCATCGGACGACTCGTCCTCGCTGCTCGCTTCCTCCTCGCCGGTCGCCTGCAAGACCTCGCCGGACGGTTCGCCGCTTTCTTCCGCCTTCTTCCCGTTGCTCTCCTTCTTGGTCGTGAAGGAGCGGATCTCCGTGCCGTCGGCGTCGAGGATGCTCAGTTTCACCGCGCCGCCGGGCTGCTCCTTCAACCAGTAGTGGATGATGACGCCCTCCGGCGGATTCTTGCCGGCGTCGTAGAAATCCTCGGTTTTCATGCCGTTCGCCGCCTCGGTCGGCTTGTAGGCGACGGTGACGGGGCCGGTCATCTTGTAGTTGACGAAGGAGGCTGGCTTGCGGTCGAAGGCGCGCGAGTAGAGCCGGTAGCGGACGGTGTCGCGCGGTGCGAAGAGGTGCGCCGTCTCATTCGTCAGATCGTCCTGCATCTGGCGGAGCGGCGTGATGTCGTCCAAAATCCAGAAGGAGCGGCCATGCGTGGCGGCGACGAGGTCCGTCCCCTTGACGACGAGGTCCCAGATCGGCACGACCGGCAGGTTCGTCTCCATCCGCTGCCAGTTGCCGCCGTCATCGAAGGAGACGTAGACGCCCGTCTCGGTGCCGCAGTAGAGCAGGCCGCGCCGCGCCGGGTCCTCACGGATCGTGCGGGTGAAATCGTCCGCCGGGATGCCGCCGGTGATCTTCGTCCACGATGTGCCGTAGTCGTTCGTCTTGTAGAGGTAGGGCGTCGTGTCGTCGCTCTTGTAGCAGGTGGCGGCGACGTAGGCGGTCGCCTTGTCGTGCGGCGAGGGCTCGATGATCGAGATCATCGCCCATTCGGGCAGGTCGGGCGGCGTGATATTCGCCCAGTTCTTACCGCCATCGCGGGAGAGATGGACGAGGCCATCGTCCGACCCCGCCCAGAAGACGCCTTGCTCGTGCGGGGACTCGCGGAAGGCGAAGATCGTGCAATAAATCTCCGCGCCGCTGTTATCCGCCGTGATCGGGCCGCCGGATGAGCCGAGTTTGTCCGGGTCATTGCGGGTCAAGTCGGGCGAGATGACCTCCCAACTCGCGCCCTCGTCGGTCGAGCGGTGGACGAAGTTCGAGCAGATGTAGAGCATGTCGGGATCGTGCGTGGAGATTTCCACCGGGAAGGTCCACTGGAAACGGTACTTCAGTTTGTCCGCGCCCGCGCCAAAGCCCTGCATCTCCGGCCAGACGGTGACGTTGCGCTTCTGGCCCGTCTCGGGGTTCCAGGCGATCAGCCGACCGTGGCCGAGGCCGGTGCCGATGCCGCCGCCGAAGACGAGGTGCGGCGGCTTGGGACTGACGGCGATGTAGCCGCTCTCGCCGCCGCCCGGCTCGACGTAGTCCTTCCAAGAGATCGCGCCCTCGAAACCGATACTCGGCAGGCGCATCGCCCAGTTATCCTGCTGCGAGCCGTAGACGTTGTACGGCTGCTTCTCGTCGGTCGTGACGTGGTAGAACTGCGCCGTCGGCTGGTTGAGGATCGTCGACCACGAGCGGCCGCCGTCGTAGGTGATCGTCGCGCCGCCGTCATTGCCCTCGATGATCCGCTTCGAGTCGCGCGGGTCGATCCAGAGGCCGTGGTTATCGCCGTGCGGCGTCGGGATCGCCTCGAACGTCTTGCCGCCGTCGATCGACTTCCAGCAGCCCAATGTCAGCACCCAGACGGTGTTCGCGTCCTGCGGATCGGCGTAGATGTGCATGTAGTACCACGGGCGGCGGCGGAGGTCCGGGCTGTCGCAGACGCGCTCCCAGGTCTCCCCGTAATCGTCCGAGCGGAAGAGCGCGCCGTCCTCCGCCTCGACCAATGCCCAGACGCGCCCGGCCTGTGCGGGCGAGGCGGCGACGCCGATCTTGCCGAGGATGCCGGTCGGCAGGCCGCTGTTGCGCGTGATCTCCGTCCACGTATCGCCGCCGTCAAGCGAGCGCCAGAGGCCGGAATCTTCGCCGCCGCTCGATGCGGCGTGCGGGTAGCGCTGCCCCTGCCAGATCGCCGCATAGAGGATGCGCGGGTTGCTCGTGTCCATCGCGATGTCGTGCGAACCGGCCCGCGCGCTCTTGTGCAGCACGAGGTCCCACGTCTCGCCGCCGTCTTTCGAGCGGTAGACGCCGCGCTCCTCGTTCGGACCCCAGGCGTGGCCGAGCGCCGCGACGTAGACGAGGTCGGAGTTGTGCGGGTGGACGAGGATGTCGCCGATATGGCGCGTCGCGGCGAGCCCCTTGTTCTGCCATGTCCGCCCGCCGTCGGTGGACTTGTAGACGCCGTCGCCGTGCGAGATGTTGCTGCGGATCGCCGTCTCGCCCATGCCGGCGTAGATGACATTCGGATCGGCGTCCGCAACAGTCAGCGCGCCGACGGCGGAGGTCTTGAAGAAACCGTCCGAGATGTTCTGCCAGTGGGAGCCGCCATTGGTCGTCTTCCAGACGCCCCCGGCGCAGCCGCCGAAGTAGAACGTCCCCTGCTCACGCGGGTGCCCCGCGACGGCGACGACACGCCCGGCCCGGTGCGGCCCGATATTTCGCCATTCGAGCGACTTGAAGAGTGCTGAGTCCATCCTGCTCCCCTTCCGACACGATACGGTCATGAAGCGCCCCCTATCGGCACATTCATCGCGGCACTTGCCCGCCCGGTATACTAGCACCGTTCGCTCATTGCGCTGCGCCATTTTCGCTCGAAGATATGGCCTCTCGCTCGCATGTCCCGCTGCCGACGTACTGTGCCGTAGCGTTCATGGGCGATCCGGCTATCTCTTCCCCTTCTCCGGTGGGGAAGGGGTTAAGAGGAATCAGCGCGCGCCGGGGTAATCGACGGCCGGGTGCTTCAGCAGTTGCTCCTCGATCAGGTCGGAGCCGAGGCCGGGGCGGGTGGGCACCTGGAGGTAGCCGTTGGTGATCGTGAAGGGGTGCGTGAGCAGATCGTCGCGCCAGGGCGGGTCGTCCACGTCGATTTCGGCGATGAAGAAGTTCGGCACTGTCGCCGCGACATTTGCCGTGATGAGCGTGGTGAGCGGGCTGTGGCAGTTGTGGAACGAGCAGAGCACATCGTAGGCGTGGGCCATGTCCGCGATCTTCTTGCCCATCGTGATGCCGTTCCACGCCAAATCCGGCATGATGATGTCCTGTGCGTGCAGTTCGAGATAGGGCTTGAATCCAACGCGTGCCGAACAGGCTCTCGCCGGTGCAGATCGTCGTCTTCGTCGATTCGCGGATGAGCCGGAGCGCGGCGGGGTCGAAGCTCTCCACCTCCAGCCACATCAGGTTGTACGGCTCCAACGCCTGCGCCAGCTTGATCGCCCCGCCGAGTTTGAAGCGGAAGGCGACATCGAGCGCGATGTCTATATCGGGGCCGAGCGTCTCCCGCAGCGTGCCGACGATCACCTCCGCGTTGCGACGCGTCGCTGCGGGTAGATTCCCCGCGTCCGCCGTGCGGATGTCCACGGGCAGCGCGTCGGGGCGGTCGGCGAGGGCGAAGAGGTTCGTCTTGACGGCGGTGTAGCCGCGCTCCTTCACCTCCGCGCACAGCGCGATCAGGTCGTCCGTCGTGCGGACTTGCGTCAGGCCGAGCCGCTCCCAGCGGGTGGCGCGGGTGCTGCCGAAATGGGACCAGTAGAGGCGCAATTCGTCGCGCATCTTGCCGCCGAGCAGTTGCCAGACGGGCGCATTGAGCACCTTGCCGCGAATATCCCAGAGGGCGGAGTCGATGCCGGACATCGCCTTGGAAGCGATGCCGCCGGTGTGGCGGACGGAGGCGGCGTCGAGGTCCCACCAGATGCGTTCCGCCTGCATCGGGTCCCGCCCGATGATGAACTCCGCCATCCGCTCGACCATCGCCGCGACCGGCTTCGGCGAGCCCCAATCGGTGCAGTCGCCCCAGCCCACCGTGCCGTCGCTCGTCTCGATCTTCACGAACGTCCACGGCCGGAACCCGCCATCGACGATGAAGGTGCGCACGCCGGTAATCGTCAGCATCGATCCCCCTAACCCCCGGCCCCTTCCCCGCTGGGGAAGGGGTGACTCATGTGCATTGCCGTGCTTTGCCGCCACCATCGAACTCCCGGTTTCGCTCCCCTTTCCCCCAGCGGGGAAGGGGCCGGGGGTTAGGGCTGCTCCCGTACCCGATCCTCCGGGATGACCGCGACGGCTTCGATCTCGATCAGGTATTCGGGGCGGACGAGCGCCGTCACCTCCACGAGCGTGCTCGCCGGGTAGGGCGGCGGGAAGAACTCGGCGCGCACGGCGTGGATGTCCATCAAGCGAGAGATGTCCGTGACGAAGATCGTCACCTTCTGGATATCGTCCATCGTCCCGCCCACACTGGTCAGCACGCCCCGAATATTCTCCAGTACCTGCCGGGCTTGCGCGACGATATTGCCCGCACCGACGACGCTGCCATCCTCCGCTTGCGCGACTTGGCCGGAGAGATGGAGCACGCGCCCCGGCGGCTGCCAGGCCGCGGCGGAGAAGATCCCGAACGGTTTGACGACGCCCGGCGCATTGAACCCTTGTGCCATCACATTCCTCCCCTCGCGCGGTGCGACCGCACGCAGTACAGAGAACCACCGGAAAGAAACCGAACCGCACGGAGCGTAGCCGATGATGCGTCGCCTTGTCACCCGTGCGGGCCATGTTGACCGAAAGGACAGGGACTCACCTGGCCTTCCGCTACGGCGAAATCCTGCCCGTTCGCCAGAGGCGGGCCGGGCCGCTCTTTGGCACGATAGTGGTGAGGCCGTGCGGAGGGAAACGCGTCCCACCGGATACATCGACACGACAATGAGGAGGATTTTCGATGAAACGCTTGCACCACGGTCGTCTCGTGCTCCTGATGGCGCTGGTCACGCTCGGCATCCTCGCCACGACCGCCGGGCCGGTCGGCGCGACACGGATTTATGTCGACCCGGATCAGCGGTTCGCCATCGGCGTCGCGGACGGTTGGTCGCAGCGCGCCCCCGACACGAATGGTGTCGTCGCCCTCTGGGCCGTCGATGGCGGTCGCGCGATCTTCAACATCGTCCGCGAGAGCGTTCCGTATGGCACGACCAGCGAGGCGTACGCGCGCGCGAATATTGCCGGTGTCTCCACCTTCGACGGGTACACGGAAATCCGCCGCGACTACGTCACCTGCGCCGATCAGGATTGCCCGATCCTCGACTACACCGCGTACGACGACGGCGGCGAGTTGCAGCGCGTCCAGCAAGTCTTCGTCACGAAGGGCGCGGACGGCTACGTCCTCACCTACCGGACACGCGCCAACGACGCCGAGCGCTACCGGAGCGACGTGGAGCTGATGGTCTATTCCTTCTCGCTCTAGGTTTTTACCCACCCCCAACCCCCTCCCGATACGGGAGGGGGCTTTTCTTGCTCCCCTTTCGGGCGCCCTCTGGGCGGCGCCCAGGAAGGGCTGGTGGTCTCCAGGCGCGTTTGCCCGACGCCATCGGCGTGCGGCAGATCGAGCGCGTGACAATAGCGGATGCCCATCCGACTCGTCAGCGTGCCGCTGTGCTCGGCGTAGCAGGGATCGATCTGCAGCATCTGCGCGTGCAACTGATTGACCAGGCGCGTCCGCTCCGCCACGAGGTTATCGCGATGATCGCTCAACAGCCGCAACTCGGTGCTGACATCGTCACGCCGGACGAGCGGCAAATGCTCGGGCTCGGCTTGCAGCAATCGCGCCATCGCCAGCGCATCAGCGTGATCGGTCTTATCTTGGTTGCGTCCGCGCTTGCGATACTGCGCCGTGCGATGCGGGACGATCTCGTGGACCGCGGTTTCTCCGCTGCTGAGCAGGAACTGGGCAAAGCCCTTGCCCAGCGAGCCGCTGTTCTCGACGCCCCAGATGCAGGTGGCGTCGCGATCGTGCGCCCACTGGAGCGCTACGGCCCACCCGGCGGGCGAATTCGCCACCTTCTGGGTGCCACAGCCCTGTCCGCGTGTATCGAGCGCAACCATGACATGCTGTTTCTTGTGCGTATCGACACCGATGTGCACGTCGCCCTCCTCCGTCCGCAGTTTGACGATCGGCACGCGGGGGCGACAGGTCTGTATGGAGAAGGTCACATGCTCCCGTTGAGTCTGCCACCCGGTGCCTGGAGTGAAGAGGGCGACAGCTCACATGCAAGCGTCACCGCGCAGCTAAGTCCTGAGTCAACCCTCTTCCTCGACACACTAACATACAGGCTAAGGCCCGGGCAGGTTCGCGTAATCTGGCGATTGGTTGCACAATAGAGAACCGTTGACGGGTGGGCGGGAGCGAGTGCAGCCGCGTGGAGAAGGGGGCCGGGGGCGATGCTGATCGTGATGCGGGCGGGGAGTACGCGGCAGGAGATCGACGCGGTGTGCGACCGGGCGCAGGCAGTTGGCCTCGACAGCGAGGTCTTCACCGACGACGGGCGTACCGTGATCGAACTGACCGGCGAGGCTTCCGCCGGGCTGAAAGAGACGCTGGCGGCGATGCCCGGCGTGGATGCCGCCGTGCGCCGCGACCGCGCCCGAGCCGCTGAAGACGCGCGACCTGCGCATCGAGAGCATCCGCCCGCTCGTGCCGCCCGCGATCCTGCTCGAAGAATTGCCGCTCTCCGCCGAGGGCGCTGAGACGGTCAGCGCCGCCCGCGAGCGCGTCAGCCGCATCCTGCGCGGCGAGGACGACCGGCTGGTCGTCGTCGTCGGCCCCTGCTCGATCCACGACACGCGACGCCGCGCTCGACGTACGCCCATCGTCTCAAACCGCTCGCGGACGAACTCGCCGCCGATCTCTGCATCGTGATGCGCGTCTACTTCGAGAAACCGCGCACGACGGTCGGCTGGAAGGGTCTCATCAACGACCCGCACCTCGACGGCAGCTTCATCATCAACGAGGGGCTGCACATCGCCCGCCGCCTGCTGCTCGATCTCGTCGCGCTCGGGCTCCCGGCGGGCTGCGAGTTCCTCGACCCGATCCTGCCGCAGTTCTTCGCGGATGTCGTCACCTGGGGGGCGATCGGCGCGCGCACGACGGAGAGCCAGGTCCACCGCGAGTTGGCCTCCGGCCTCTCCATGCCGGTCGGCTTCAAGAACGGCACGGGCGGCGGCGTGCAGATGGCGATTGACGCCGTCCACGCCGCCGCGTACCCGCATCGCTTCCTCGGTGTCACCGAGCAGGGGCTGGCCGGCATCGTGGCGACGCGCGGGAACGCCGACTGCCACGTCATCCTGCGCGGCGGGCGGCCCGGCCCGAATTACGACGCGGGCAGCGTCCAGCAAACGCTGACGAGCCTGCGCGACGCGGGCCTGCGACCGCGCGTGATGATCGACACAAGCCACGGCAATAGCGAGAAGGATTACCGCCGCCAACCGCACGCCGCCCGGACAGTTGCGGCGCAGATCGCCGGCGGGAGAGATGGGCATCATCGGTGTGATGATGGAGAGTTTCCTCGTCGATGGCCGGCAGGACCTCGTCGATCGAGCCCATCTCACCTACGGCCAGAGCGTCACCGATGCCTGCATGGGCTGGGAGACGACCGTGCCCGTCCTCCACGACCTCGCGGCGGCGGTCCGGGCACGGCGGTCGGCGTCGTAACGGCGGCCCCTGGGATGCGCCTTCATCCGGTCGGTTGATGAAATGGCGGCGTCTCTGATGGTAGCGTAGATGCGCCTGCGGCTCTCCGGCTGGGACGAAAACGCACCTACGCTACCGCACATTTCCCCGGCCCTTCTCGCGCGCGACCGACTCTGAGACGCATCCGCAGCCCGGTCGCGCGATAGACAGCCCTGTATGCCACCCCCTATACTTGCGTGCAATCATGCCGGGACTCTCCGATTGATACGCCGGTCGCGTGGCGGAGCAGCTCGCCGAGATGATTATCTGAGCCGTATAACCGTTTTATTGGGGGGTGCAGATGCGACGATGGTTCTTCCCGCTCACGCTGATGCTCTTGTGCGCCTTCGTCCTCGTCGGGTGCGGCGGCAGCGCGGCCACCGCGACTACCGCGAAACCGACGACGGCTGCCGCCACGACCGCGCCGAGCGCGGCCTCTCCCGCCGCGGCGGCAACGCGGCCCGCCGCGAGTAGCGCGTCCGGCGCGACCGCCCCGGCAGGGGCGGTCACGCCCGCAGCCAGCACAGCGGCGAGTGGCAGCGCGGTCGCCAGTGGCGGCACGATCAAACTCGGCATGATTACCTCACTCACCGGCCCGTACAACCCGCTCGGCGGCTTCAACAAGCAGGCGGCCGATCTGCTCGTCAAGCAGATCAACGACGCAGGCGGCATCAATGGCGCCAAGATCGACCTGCAGATCGAGGACGACCAATCGAACCCATCCAATGGCCCGACCATCGTCAAGAAGTTCGTCGCCAACAAGGTCGTGGGGATCATCGGCCCGGTCTTCAGTTCCACCTGCGCCGCCATCCTCGATGATGTCGAGGCGGCGAAGATTCCGATGATTACGCAGTGCGCGGCGGACTCGGTCGTCACGCCGATCCGCCCCAATGTCTTCCTCGGCCCGCAGTCCACCCGCTTCGCGGCGGACCAATTGCTCGGCTACTTGAAGAGCCAGGGCAAGACGAAGATCGCCGTTATGCACGACGCGACGGAGTACGGCTCGCTCGGCTGGAACGTCATCAAGGCGGATGCCGCCAAATTCGGCATCGCCGGCGTGGACGAGCAACTCTACGAACTGACCGCGACGACCTTCATCCCGCAACTGACGAAGATCAAGAATAGCGACGCCCAGGCGATCATCAGTTGGGGCTCCGGCGCGCCCGCCGTGACGATCACCAAGGAGTACCGCCAACTCGGCCTGACGCAGCCGCTCCACTTCAGCGGCGCGCAGGCAAGCCCCCTGTACATCAAGCCCGCCGGGGACGCGGCGAATGGCATCGTCATGCAGTGCCAGTTGGGGCCGCTCGGCAAGTATCTGCCGGATAGCAACCCCTCCAAGGCGCTGATCACCAAGTTCGACGCCGATTTCATGGCGGCCTATAACACCCCGCCCGCCCAGTTCGCCTACAACACCAATGACGCGCTCTCGCTCTTCGTCAACGCCATCAAGAAGGCGGGCGCCGACCCGGCGAAGATTCGCGACGCAATCGAGCAGACACAGGGCTTCGTCACCGTGGACGGCGTCTACAACTACTCCCCGACCGACCACACCGGCCTGAGCCAGGACAGCCTCTGGGTCGCCCAAGTCAAGGACGGCGGCCTCGTCCCGACGATGTACGGGAACGGGAAGTAGCCAGTAGCCAGTAGCCAGTAGCCAGTGGGCAGAAAACGCGCGTATCGCCTCCGCTCCCAACTGACTACTGGCTACTGGCTACTGGCTACTCAGGAGCGGAGCGACGAGTGCTCACCATTGACGGGGTGTCGAAGCGGTTTGGCGGGGTGGCGGCGCTCGCGGATGTGAGCGTTACCGTGACGCAGGGGCAACTGCTGGCGATCATCGGGCCGAATGGGGCGGGGAAGTCGACGCTCTTCCAGACGATTGCCGGGCAGCACCGGCCGGACGCGGGGCATATTACGTTCCTCGGGCGGGTGATCACCGATGTGCTGCCCTATCAGCGCGCGCGCCTCGGCATCGCCATCGCCTTTCAGGATGTCCGGCTCTTCCCGGAAATGTCGGTGCTGGAGAATGTGATGGTCGGCTGCCATACGAGCGGCCACCACGGCTTCTGGGAGGCGGCGCTGCGGCTGCCGCGCCACTGGCGAGAGGAAGCGGCGACGCGCGACAAAGCACGCACGTTGCTGGCGCGCGTCGGCATGGCAGAGATCGCCGATGTTGCGGCGGAAAGTCTCCCCTTCGGGCAGCAGCGGCGCGTCGCCATCGCCCGCGCCCTCGCCACGAACCCGACGCTCCTTCTCCTCGATGAGCCGGCGGCGGGACTTTCGACGAGCGAGCGGGGCGACCTCGCCCGCCTGATCCGCACCATCGTCGCCTCCGGCGTGACGGTCGTCTTGATCGAGCACGATGTCAATCTCGTCATGGCGCTCGCGGACCATGTCGTCGTGCTCGAATATGGCCGCGTGATCGCCTCGGGCCCGCCCGCCGAGGTGCAACGCGATCCGCGCGTCATCGAGGCGTACATCGGCGCGGAGGTGGCCTCATGAACCTCACCCCCCCGCCCCCTCTCCGTCAAGCGGAGAGGGGGCGCACGGAGGGAGCGTTGCTTGCAGTGCGCGATCTGCGCGTGCGGTATGGGAGCATCGAGGCGCTCCGCAGGGTATCGCTCTCGGTGATGCCGGGGGAGTTCGTGGCGATTGTCGGGCCGAATGGGGCGGGCAAGAGTACGCTGGTCAACACGATTGCCGGGTTGCTCCGCCCGGCGCGCGGCACGATCACCTTCGATGGCGCGCGGATCGGCGGGCTGTCGTCGGCGCGGGTCGTGCAACGCGGCATCGCGCAGGTGCCGGAGGGTCGGCAGGTCTTCAGCGAGTTGAGCGTGGAGGACAATCTCGCGCTCGGCGCGTTCGGTCGCTACTTCCGCTCGCCCATTCCTCATCGATGGCTACGCGCGGCTGCTCGGCGGGCGGCGGCGCGATGGCGGCGGACCTCGCGCGAGTCTATACGCTCTTCCCCAAACTCCACGACCTGCGGGCGCGGCAGGCGGGCACCCTGAGCGGCGGCGAGCAGCAGATGCTCGCCCTCGGTCGCGCACTGATGAGCGAGGCGCGCCTCTTGATGATCGACGAACTCTCGCTCGGCCTCGCACCGCTCGTCGTGCGGGACATCGCCGAGCATCTGCGCGCCCTGAACGCCGGCGGACTGACGGTGCTGCTCGTCGAGCAGAATGTGCATCTCGCCTTCTCGCTGGCGGCGCGCATCTACGTGCTGGAAAACGGCCGCGTCCACGCGGAGGGCACAGCGGAGGAACTGCGGCGGCAGCCCGAGATCGAGCGCGTCTACCTCGGCAGCCCGGTCGAGGCAGGCGTCAGATGGAGGCAGGCGGCAGCGCCGTTGAGTGAGTTCGGCCAGTACCTCGTGACGGGTATCGCGACGGGCGCATCGTTCGCGCTCGTCGCCCTCGGCTTCGTCGCCATCTATCGCGTCACGCATGTCGTCAACTTCGCGCAGGGCGCCTTCGCGATGCTCGGCGGCTACGTGATGTCCTCGATGCTCGACCGCGCGCTGCCGGGGCCGCTCGCCGCCCTCTGCGCGGTGCTGATCGTCGCGGCGATCGGCACGCTCGTCGGCGTGCTGGCGGTCGGCAAGCCGCGCCTGCCGATCATCGCCTCGCTGATGATTACGCTCGGCCTCTCGGTGCTGATCGAGGGTATTTGCCTGCTCCATCTGGGGCGACATCCCGACGACCTACAACGGCGTCGGCAGCAAGGCGCTCGACGTGTTCGACTATCCTTATCCTGCCGCAGCAACTCGTCGTCGTCGCGGCGGTGGCGGTCGTCTTCCCGCTCTTCCAACTCTTCTTCGCCCGCACCTACATCGGCAAGGCGGTGACGGCGTGCGCGCTCAACCAGCGCGCGGCGCAACTGGTCGGCATCAATCCGCGCGTGATGGCCTTCCTCGCCTTCGGCGTCGCGGCGGCGTGCGGGGCACTCTCCGGCATCCTGACGACGCCCCTCTCGCCACTCACCTCGGACGCGGACGTCAACATCGCCATCAACGGCTTCGCGGGGGCGATCGTCGGCGGTCTGATCAGCCCGGCAGGCGCGGTGATCGGCAGCATCCTCCTCGGCATCGCGCAGACGATGATGGCGGGCTACTTCGACCCGTCCTACCAACTCGTCGTCGCCCTGCTCGTGATGATCGCTGTCCTGATCGCCCGCCCCAACGGCCTCTGGCGCCGCGCATAGTGGGATGTACCACAGAGCCACAGAGAACGCAGAGAGGGAAAGAGGATGAGGGGTAGAGAAAGTCCAGAAGTCATTCTCTTGTTTCTTCTCCGTGCTCTCTGTGTCTCGGTGGTTCAAGCGTTACCCGGAGGGATGATGGCCGTGCGGCGTGTGGGGATTGGATTGCTGGCGCTGGTTGCTGCGGTGGTCGTGGCGGTGCTGCCGCGCGCGTTGACGCCGGACAAGCAAGATGTCGTCATCTTCATGGGGCTGTACACGATTGTCGGCGCGGGGTTGACACTCCTGATGGGCTTCGCGGGGCAGGTATCACTCGGGCAGGGGGGCTTTTTCGCCATCGGTGCGTATACCGTCGGGCTGCTGACGGCGAAGGCGCACTGGAACCCCTGGCTCGCGCTCGTCGTCGCGCCGGTGGCGGCGCTCGCGGTGGGGTATGTCGTCGGCCTGCCGCTGCTCCGCCTGCGCGGGCATCATCTGGCGGTGGCGACGCTCGCCTTCGGCATCATCGTCTACACCCTCCTCAATAATCTGCGGGGCCTCACCGGCGGGCCGGTCGGTCTGCGAGGAATCAAGCAGCCGACGCATCGGCGGCACAGTACTCAGCGGCGAGCGCTTCTACGACTTCATCTGGATCGTCGCGGCGCTCTCGCTCGTCGTCGCCTGGAACATCGTCCGCTCGCGACCGGGGCGGGCGCTCCGGGCGATCGCGCAGCACGAGGGGGCGGCGGAGTCGGTCGGCATCAATGTGCGCCTCTACCGCCTGACGATCTTCGCCATCGCGGCGATGTTCGCGGGCGGCGGCGGGCGGCTTATTCGCCAGTTACTTCAAGTTCCTCTCGCCGGACTCATTCAAGCCCACCGCTCTCGCATCCTCTTCCTGATCATCGTCGCCGTCGGCGGCCTGGGGAACGTCTACGGCGCGCTCGTCGGCTCGGTCGCCATCGTCCTACTGACGGAGTTCCTCAAGCGGCTCTCCACCCGGCCGGACTTCCCCGCCCGCGCGCCCGTCGTCTTGCAGTCCATCGTCTACGCCGCTATCCTCATCCTCATCATGCTCTTCCTGCCGCGCGGCCTCCTCCCCGGCATGATCCACTCCGGTCGCCAACTGATCGCCCGCATCCGGGGCACGCGCACCATCGGCGTACCTCTCGACGAACTCGCGGACGGCTGAGGACGGGGATTGCCAGCCGCAGAGAGTTCAAACGGTTCCCCGCTGATTGTGCATCTTTGCCAATCGCGCACATCAAACCTTTCGATGCTGCACATCGTTTCCTCTCACTCCGTTATGTATACTGATTGCATGATCGCGACCCCGGTGCATGTCTATCGGGGTGACGCACGCGCGGTGGTGGCGCGACCTCCCCACGGAGAGTACCCATCGCGGGAACGGGAGCATGGCATGATAACCTTTGACGGGCGCGACGTTTCGATGCAGCAGGAGCGATTTCTCCAACAGGTGGTTGCCCATCATCATGCCGGTGACTATTACCCCGATCCGCAGGCGATTGGGGAGGAATTGCGCCTCACGCAGGGACAGACCACGTCAGTGCTCCGCGATCTCCGCGCGATTGGCTGGATTGCCTCCAGCCCCTATCATCCTGAGCAGCGGATACGCCTCACCCCCCGTTGCTGGAACATTCTCCGCTGCGTCCCCGCTCCGGAATCGGTCGGCGCGCGGGATGCGGCATAATACGAAAATGCGCTCCGGCGACGGGGCACATGGGACATATTAAGGTTTTGGAGGTCTTTACCGATGGTTCAAAGCGAACACGAGCAGCACGATCCGACGCTGCCGCCGACGGCAGCCCTGCATCAGCACGCCGCGCGCCTCAGAAACGAGGCGGCCCGCCTCAAGGCGGCGCACCGCTACTTCCAGCGCACGGCGACGCGACGACCGTTCCGGCGTGAGGAGATCATGGAGGCTGCCTGACGCGCCGAGCGCGCTCACGGCCTCATTGCTCCCATCTTCTTCCAGGCATCGAGCACTGCCACTTCCCGCGCGGGGTCCAGACCGGCGCGACGGGGAGTGTCGGACGGCATGGTCGCGTCCCAGGCGAGGGTATCGCGCACCGTCTCGGCAATCGGGCGGAAGGTCAATCCCGCCGCGTACGCCTTGTCGCTCCGCGCGGTGTTGATACCGTTCATGCTCGCCGGGAGCCAGAGGGGTAATTCCATCCACGGGCCGACACCCTGCGCGCGCAAGACTTCCTCATCCACCCAGGTAAACCGCGCGCCGCTGCCGCTGACCGTTTTGCACGCGTCAAGCAGTTCGCCCATTGTCAGTGAGTAATCCGGGCCTTTGGCATTGTAGACACCCGTCGTGCCCGCCTCCGCCATGTGGACGATCCACGCCGCGAGGTCGCGCACATCGACGATGAACCGCACCGGCTGCTCCGGCCTGCCCGGCGCGAGCACATCGCCGCCCTGCGCGACGCGATGCGGCCAGTAGGTGAAGCGGTTGGACGGGTCGTGCGGCCCGACGATCAGGCCGGGGCGGACGATCAGTGCCCGGCCCGGCATCGCCGCCTCCACCGCCCGCTCGCAGAGCGCCTTGAGCGGCCCGAAGGTCTCGCCCGTCACCTCCTCCACCGTCTCATCCGGGATCGTGCCGACGGGCGACGTTTCATCGCTCCCCGACGAGGCGAGATCCGCGTAGACAGACATCGTAGAGATAAATGTGTAGTGCCCGACGGTGTCCGCCAGCAATTCCGCCGACGCCCGCACGACGCGCGGGAAGGAGCCGCAGGTGTCGATCACCGCGTCCCATTGCCGCCCACGCAGGGCGTCGAGCCCGCCATCGCGGTCCCCGCGTACCTTCTCCACCTCGGGGAAGAGATCGGGATTATGCTGCCCGCGATTGAAGAGCGTCACCACATGCCCGCGTTCCCGCGCCGCCTCCACCAGATGCCGCCCGAGGAAGATCGTCCCGCCGATAATGAGGATCTTCATGCAATGTTCCCTTCCCAGAGCACATCAAAGAGCCTCGAACTCATCCGACGTTCGTCCGGCCTGGCGCAGGATGCTTCCAAGCGTTCCAACACTCACGTCGCGGTGGTGTGGAACAAGTGCCGTCCGGGTTTCTGCACCAATCGCCTTCACGATTAACGCGGCTATCCTTCTGGCTGACCTCGACGAACCCTGCCGCCTCACGCCTTCGCTTCATCTCTCGGAAAGATAGCGGTTGACGCGGCCCTGACGTCGATCTCGACGGTTCGGATATGTGGGGCAATGGTCGCGACGGGCGACTCGACATGCACCTCCAATGCCTCCTTGAGATTCCTCACCGCTTCTACTTCGCTCTCACCTTGGCTTGCCACATCAACCTCAAGGCATTGGGCGACGTACCAATCGTCTTCATGCCAGATAGTTGCCGTGAACATTTGCTTCATATACTTTCTCCTCTCAGATGGATCATTCGGGTAGTGAGTTAGTTTGAAATCTACAAACCGTCTCAAAACTCCTCGGTAGGCGTCGCAAGGCTGCGCATTCATGATGGCCGCGCTTGATGATTCGCTCACCGTCGCAGTCGTGCCATCGCGTAGGCATCAACGTAGATCCCGTCTCGGAAGGCGTACGCGTGCATCGTTCCCTCGATGGCGAAGCCGAACTTCTTGTAGAGATGGACGGCGGCATTATCGGCGAAGACCGTCAGCTCGATCCGGCGCAGATCGAGCCAGCGATCCGCCAACTCGATCATCGCCGCCACCAGGGCGCTGCCGACACCCCTGCCTTGGAAGTCGTCGTGGACGCCCATGCCGATGCTGGCGCAGTTGCGCCGACGCGGGTTTGTCGCCGGATCGAGCCGCAACTGACCGACAACCCGGCCATCGATCTCGGCAACGAGGCTGTGCGCGCCCGGTGCGGGGTCCGCAAACCACTTCCGGCGGTCCTCGACCGAACGATAGGGCAACTGGAGGGTGCCAGCGACCACGCCGGGGCAGTTGAAGACCTCGGTGATGGCCTCAAGGTCTCGCGACTCCCTGCCTCGCACAATGATTGTGGCCATTTTACCTCCTCGTCAGGTACTGTAGCAGCCCGTACTCTACCGTCGTCGTACACGAGGGCAAAGAGATTTGTGGCCTTATCGAAGTCGCGTTCGAGTTTTGAGACCGTTTGTAGGGGCCGGGATTTGACCCGTAAGGCACACCGGATCAATGCGTCATCCAGAAGATGACTGCCGAGAGAATGAAACCTGTCCCGATGAGTGAAACGACGATGGTGACCATCTCGTCCGCCCATCGCCGCTTCGTGACCAACCACGCAATATGAGGGAAGGCAAGGAACGCGACCCCGATGATCATCGCGAGTGTCGGGGGGAATGATCCATGTCCACCGTAGGTGGCTAAGCCGGTCACGCTTTATGCCGGTTCTTTCCCCAATGCACCGCAGCCGCCTTCTGCGCACTCGCCCTGCGCCCCTCTTGAGCTGTCTCTGCCGAACGAACGTTACTGCATGAAACAAACTGAGCCACTACCATCATTCGCGATGATGGCACACGCTACTGCGGATCGGTCGTCAACTCGTCGTAGTTGATCGGATACCCCGCGAAGAGACATTCGTGGCAGGCGGGGCCGAGGTCGAACTGGGAGCGGCAGCGGGAGCAGAAGCCCGCGCGGTAGCCGCGCGCGAAGAGCCGGGCATCCATCGGCTGGAGGGCCGCGCCGCTCGTCAGGTGGCGGCACTCCGCGACGAGCGATGCCTCGATCTCCGGCGTCAGCGCAGCGGGGCGGGCGACATCGTAGCGGTTGCCGGCCCAGTCGCTGATGCTGATGGTGCGCACGGGGCCGAGGTCGTAGAACGCCTCCAGGTACGCCTGCCCCTCTTCGAGGGCGACGATGGCGGAGACGTACTGGATCGCGGCGGATGCCTCCTGCTCGCTCGCGAAGAGCCGTCCGGCGATCTGGATCAGCCGGTTCGTCGCGCGGCGTTGCGGGTCGAGCCGCCCCGCATCAACGTCCGGCATGACCGACCTCGACCGGGGCACGGGCCGCCTGGATAAATGCCGCAATGCGCGCGGCGTCCTTGACACCGGGCTGGCCGGCGACCTCGACGCCGCTCGCCACATCGACGCCCCACGGCCGCACGGCGCGCAGGGCATCGGCGACGTTCCCCGGATGCAACCCGCCCGCCAGCATGATGCGCCCCTCGGCGGCGAGCGCGGCGGCGACCGGCCAGTCGCCGGTTTGGCCCGTGCCGCCGTATTGCCCCGGCACATGGGCATCCAGGAGCGGCGTCAACGGCTGGCCGAACGGGCCGGGAGGCAAGCCGCGCGCCGCGTGGCGGAGGGCGTGCAATCGCTCGCGCAACGCATCGACATCCTCACCGGGCAGCGCGCGCATCGCCATCAGCAGGGGTACGTCCAGCCGCTCGACATCATCCGCCGTCTCATCGCCGGAGAGTTGCACGAGATCGAGGCCGCAGCGCGCCACCGTCGCGGCGATCGTCGCCGGTTCGGCATTAACGAACAGTCCGCTGATCAGCGGCTGATGCTCGCCCTCCGCGCGCAACGCGGCGATCACTTCCGCCGCATCCTCCGGCGCGATATACCGCTTCGTCCCCGGCCAAAACGTGAAGCCGAGGATATCCGCCCCCGCCGCCGCTGCCGCCCGCGCATCCACCAACCGCCGCACACCACAAATCTTGACGATGGTCATGGGAGAATGCCCCCTCCCCCGGCCTCTCCCGACACGGGAGGGGAGATTGCCCTCCCCCTTCCCGCCCACTGGGGAAGGGGGCAGGAGGGTTAGCGCACGCACCGCCGCCGTGCGGTCCGCCGCAGTGATGACCGATTCGCCGACGAGGGCGGCGTCGAACCCCGCGTCCGCCAGTCGGCGCATGTCGTCCGCGTTCTTGATGCCACTGAGGGCGGCGCGCACCGTCGTCGCGGGCATCTGGGCGGCGAGGTCAGCGGCGAGGTCGGTATTGACACTAAAATCGCGCAAGTCGCGCTGATTGACACCGATCAAGGACGCGCCAACGGCGACCGCACGCGCCAACTCCACCGCGTTATTCACCTCGACGAGCGCGGTCATGCCGTACTCGTGCACGGCGGCGAAGAGCGTCGCGAGCATCGCGTCGTCGAGCGCAGCGACGATCAGCAGGCAGGCGTCCGCGCCCCAGGCCCGCGCCTCCGCGACCTGATAGGGGTCGATGATGAAGTCTTTGCGTAAGAGCGGAATCGCGCTGCCCACACCGTCGAGACCGCGACGCGCGATCGGCAGGTGCGTCAGGCTGCCGAGGAAGAACGACTCGTCAGTCAGCACGGAGAGTGCCGCCGCGCCGCCGCGCGCGAACTCGCCCGCGATCAGCTCGGGGTTGTAGTCCTCCACGAAGATGCCCTTGCTTGGCGAGGCGCGCTTCAGTTCGGCGATCACGCGCACCGGCTCGCCCGGCCCGCGCCGCAGTGCGCCGAGGAAGTCGCGCGGCGGCGGCGTGCGGCTCAGTTTGAGCTCGATCAACTCCATAGAGACGCGCGCCTTGCGCGTCGCCACTTCCTGCCGCTTCTTGGCGAGAATTTCATCGAGAATCGTGCCGGTCCGCTCTGCCACGTGCGCCTCCCCTCTTCTCGGTACAGTATACTCCGACGCATTGGGCGAGTGCTGAGTGCCGAGTGCTGAGTGCTGAGAACGACGCTCCATTAGCGTTACACCATTGCACGTGAAGCGAAAAGGAGTCATCTGTGGCAAATCTAACGCTACCGAATTCGCCTGAAGCGTTCGCGGAGGCGACGTGGGACGATATTCTGCCCTACTACCAGGAACTGGCCGCCCGGCCGCTCGATCGCACGAACGTTGAGGCGTGGCTGAGCGACTGGGCGAAGCTGGAGGAGATGGTCGCGGAGGCGAGCGCGATTGCCTACAACGCCTACTACGACCGATACGGCGAGCGCGGCGAAGGAGGCGGCGCAGGTGCGCTTCTCCAGCGAGATCGAGCCGCAGATGCACGAGCAGCACGTCGGCCTCTCCAAGCGGCTGCTCGACCTCGGCTACGAGCCCACCAACACCGAGACGCTGCTCCGTAGTTTCCGCAACCAGTTGGCGATCTTCCGCGAGGAGAATGTGCCGCTCGTCGGGGACGAGGAGCGGCTGAACACGCAGTACAACAAGATCACCGGCGGGATGACCGTCGAGTGGGAGGGTGAGGAAATTCCCCTCCCCCGCTTGCAGCCGTACTTGCTCAACCCGGATCGCTCGGTGCGCGAGCGGGCGTGGCGACTCGGCACGCAGCCCTACATCGACCAGCACGACGCGCTCGCCGACATCTTCGACCAACAGTACGCGCTCCGGCAGCAGATGGCGAAGAATGCCGGGTTCGCCAACTACCGGGACTACATGCACCGCGCCAAGGACCGGTTCGATTACACGACGGACGACTGCGAGCGGTTCCACGCCGCCGTCGAGCAGACCGTTGTGCCCGCCGTCGCGCGTCGGTTGGAGCGGCGACGCCAGCGGATGGGGCTCGACACGCTGCGCCCGTGGGATACCGCCGTCGATCCCGAGGGCCGCCCGCCGCTCAAACCGTTTGACGAGGTCGGCACCTTGATCGGCCAGGCGGAGACGATCTTCGACCGCGTCGATCCGACGCTCGGCGGCTACTTCAAGACGATGGCCGATGAGCGCCTGCTCGATCTCGACAGCCGCAAGGGCAAGGCGCCGGGCGGCTACTGCATCGACTACCCATTCCGGGGTCGCCCCTTCATCTTCATGAACGCGGTCGGCGTCGCGGGCGATGTCGATACCCTGCTCCACGAGGCGGGGCACGCCTTCCACGTCTTCGAGGCGCACGACATCCCCCTCTACTGGCAGCGGCACACCGGGCTCGGAGATGGCGGAAGTCGCCTCGATGAGCATGGAACTGCTCACCGCCCCCTACCTCGCCAAAGAGGACGGCGGCTACTATTCCGAGTCGGACGCACGCCGGGCGCGCATCGAGCATCTGGAGGGTATCTTGCAGGGGCTTCCCCACATCGCCGCGGTGGACGCCTTCCAGCACTGGATCTACACGAGCGGCGAGGGTCACGACCGCGACGCTCGCGATGCCGCCTGGCTCAGTATCCGCGCCCGCTTCGAGCGCGGCGTCGATTGGTCCGGGCTGGAGCGGCAGCGCATCGCCCGCTGGTACCGGCAACTGCACATCTTCCTCTACCCGTTCTACTACATCGAGTACGGCATCGCGCAGGTGGGGGCATTGCAGGTGTGGCGCAACAGCTTGGGGGACCATGCGGAGGCGTTGGCGGCATACCGGCGGGCGCTGGCGCTGGGCGGGACACGACCCTTGCCGGAGCTGTTCGGGGCGGCGGGGGCGGCGCTGGTCTTCGATGCGGGGACGATGGGCGCGCTCACCGCCCTCGTGGAAGCGCAACTGGCCGCCCTCGAAACCGAGAACGAGGGGTGATCGTGGCGACGTGTTTCGGAAACGGACTCACAGGCGCTCTGGCTGTGCTACCGGTAGCGCAGGCACGGCGCCCGCGTCCCCGAATGACGCGCTGAAGTCGTAAAGGTTCATCAGCCTGGCGCGGCGAGGTTCGGCAGGCGGGAGCCCGTCGCCACCAATACGACGTGCTGAGTGAGGAATCCATGGACATGCGCTTCCTCATCCGGGGCATGATCTTCGGGCTCTCCATCGCCGCGCCGGTCGGGCCAATAGGCGTGCTCTGCATCCGGCGGACGCTGGCGGACGGGCGGCTGGCGGGATTCGTCTCCGGGCTCGGGACGGCGACGGCGGACGCCTGCTACGGCGCGATCGCCGCCTTCGGCCTGACCTTCGTCACCACGTTTCTCGTCGACCAGCAGTTCTGGTTGCGATTGATCGGCGGCTCGTTCCTCTGCTACCTCGGCGCGACGACCTTCCTGAGCAGGCCCGCCGAACGGTCGGCGGCGATGGGGAGGAGCGGCTTGCGGAACATCTACTTCACGACATTCGGTCTCACGCTGACCAACCCGCTGACCATTCTCACCTTCGCGGCGATCTTCGCCGGGATCGGTGTCGGCGAGCTCAACGGCGCGTACGGATCGGCCAGTCTGCTCGTGCTCGGCGTCTTCCTCGGCTCCGCGCTCTGGTGGCTGGTCCTCAGCAGCGGCATGGGCCTGATGCGGACGAAACTGACGCCCGCGCGTCTCGTCTGGGTGAACCGCCTCTCCGGCCTGGTGATCGCCGCGTTCGGGGTCGTCGCGCTGCTCAGCATTGTCCGGTAGTGAGCGGTAGCGCAGGCTCCCATCGGGGACGCTCTCGTTCCCTCGACCGACCGGCTTCGAGACGCTTCCCCCACCGCCCACTACCTTGCACGCCGAGCGGCGCGGGTGTATATATGAGGCATAAATGATCCTGCGCCGTGCGTGATGCCTCCTTTATGCCATTGAGCCAATACTTCAATGTGCGGGAGCCATAACCCATCAGGAGCGAGGCCGCCGGTGAGTAACCGGCGTTACCATTCCCGGTGGCGGGGCGCCCACCTGCCTCGGCAGGTTCAGAGCATTCCGAGGCACACGGCGGGGCGGGATCACCCCACGAATGACTGAGTCGAGGACCGAGGACTGAGACGATGGCGACGCAATCCCCCTCAGCCCTGCATTTGGTCCATGGCGATGATGCGAAGGCGGCGCGGGAGATCGTCGCGCAGTTGCAGGCGCGCCACGCGGAACATGATCCCAGCGGCCTGAATGTCACGACGCTCGATGGCGAGCGGGCGACGCGTCGGCGATGTCATCACCGCGTGCGATGCGCTACCCTTCTTCGGAGACGGGCGGTTCGTGCTCGTGCGGGGGTTGCTCGGTCGCTTCCTCCAGGGGCCGGAGGGGCAACGCGGGCGGCGCAAGGCGGCGGACTTCGATGCCCTGCTGCCCGCTTGCCGCGTTCCTCCCGGTGATGCCCGCCACGACGACGCTCGTCTTCTGGGATTCCGGCACACTCAATCTCTCCATATTGCCTGCCCGCCGTGCGCGACGCATTGCTCACCGGCACCGTCCACGCCGCGAACCTGCCCGCGCCGACCGAACGGGACGCCTGGTTGCGCTGGATCCGCGATCGCGCGGTGGCGGAAGGGGTGAAGATCGACCGCCCCGCCGCCGAGGCGCTCCTGAACGCCCTCGGCGCCACCGGGACGGGGCCAACGGGCGCGCTCCGGTTGGAGAGCGAAGTCGCCAAACTGGCCGCCTACGCGCTCGACGATGGCGGCACGATTACCGCCGCGCACGTCGCGATGCTCGTCCCCGACGCGGCGGACGAGCAGACCTTCGCCTGGCTGGACGCGGTGATCGGCGGCAACGCGCGCGAGGCGGTGACGCGCACCGAGCACCTGCTCGCCGCCGGTGAGGAGCCGATGCGGCTGATGGCGCTCCTGGCCAGTCAGGCCGGTTATCTCACGCGCGCCAAGCGCCTCGGCAATGTGCCGCAGAACGATGCGGCGAGCCTGCTCGGCGTCGCGCCGAACCGCGCCTACCACCTGCTCCGCGCGGCGCGCGGCGTCGATGCCGGGCGGATGGCCGCCGCCGTCCACGACCTCGCGGCGGCGGATGAAGCGGTCAAGATGGGCGTCGCGACCAGCGACGCGGACGCGCTTCTCTGGGCCGTCCTCCAGGTCGCCCGCGTCGGCGCCCCCGGCCCCGCCTGGGAGCACCGCACCGACCTCCCGTAATCGGAGCGCAATTGAACCACAGAGGCACAGAGAGCACAGAGAAGAGAGAAAGAAGAACCGGACTCATTGTACGAGCATCCGGTCTCCCTTCCTCTTCTCGTTCTCTGTGCCCTCTGTGCCTCTGTGGTCAACGTATCCGTTACTTGCCGAGAGCGTTGTACTTCGCCATCAGGCGGCTCTTGCGGCGGGCGGCGTTGTTGCGGTGGATGACGCCCTTGGAGGCGGCGCGGTCGAGCGCGCTGATCGCGTCGCCGACAGCGGTCGCGGCGGTGGAGGTGTCGCCCGCCTCGATTGCGGTGCGCGCGCGGCGCACATAGGTCCGCGTCGCGGAGATGATCGGGCGGTTGCGCTGGCGGCGGCGCTCGCTGCGTCGCATATCCTTCATGGATGACTTGAAGATTCGGCACGCGCTTCTCCTGATTGCTTCGGCTATCGACGCTTCACGCTGCAAACGGCCCTGCATCGGGCGCGTCTGGTAGACTACCACGGATGACGGCGCCGTGCAAGCAGCCGGATTGCCCCACCCCTGCCCCTGCCCCGCCATACGGGAGAGGGGAGTGCAAGGAGAACGCTTGCGTTATGCAGATTGACGGGGCCGCGCCAGCGTCCGGCCTGACGCCGGAGGAGCAAATCGAACAGACCCGGCGCATCAAGTGGGTGCCGCGCCCCCCGAAGGCGAAAGCGCGCCCGAGGGCCACCGACACGCCCGGAGCCGAAATCAGGCGCGCCACCCCGGTCATCCCCACACCGGAAATCGACCTCGAACCCGAGCCTATCCCGACGCTCGTCATGCCGCCGAACGCGCCATCGACCATCGAAATCCGTCAGATCACGCCGCAGGTGACTCCCGTCGCGGCCCGGGCGCGCGTGGCGATGGGCCGGTCCGTCGCGGTGGTCGGGCTCGCCTTCATCGCCAACCGCGTGCTCGGCTTGCTGCGGGATGTGATCATCGCGGGCAAGTTCGGCACGCGCGCGGACCTCGACGCCTACTACGCCGCCTTCCGCATCCCGGACTTCCTCTTCCTCGTCATCGCCTCCGGCGCGTTCGGCGCGGCCTTCATCCCGATCTTCACCGGCTTCCTCGAACGCGACGACGAGACCGCCGCCTGGGTACTGGCGAGCAGCGTCCTCAATACCGCCTTCTACGCCCTCACCGCGCTCTCCGCGCATCGGCTTCTTCCTCGCCGGGCCGCTCGTCCGGACGATTGTCGCGCCCGGCCTGACCGCCGCGCAGCAGCACCTCGCGACCGATCTGACGCGCGTGCTGCTCCTGCAGCCGCTCTTCCTCGGCCTCGGCGGGGCGGCGATGGGCATCCTGAACGCGCAGAACCGCTTCCTCTGGCCCGCCCTCGCGCCCGTCACCTACAACCTCGGCATCATCTTCGGCGCGCTCGTCCTCGCGCCCCGCTACGGCGTCAAGGGGCTGGCGTACGGCGTCGTGATCGGCGCGGTCGGCCACTTCCTCACGCAACTGCCCGCCCTGGCGCGCGTGATGCGCTACTACCCCGTCGTCTCGCTGCGCGTGCCGGGGATGCGGCAGGTCGGCGTGCTGCTCGTGCCGCGCATGTTCGGGCAGGCGGTCTTCGCGCTCAATTTCGTCATCGTGACGAACTTCGCCTCCCGGCTCGGCGAGGGGCGCGTCTCCGGCTTCCAGTACGGCTACACGCTCTTCCTGCTGCCGCACGGCGTCTTCGCCCTCTCCGCCGCGACGGTGCTCTTCCCCACCCTCTCGCGCCTCGCCGGGGCGGGCGATTGGGAGCAGTTCCGCTCGCAGTACGCCGGGACGCTGCGGAGCGTCCTCTTCTTCGTCGTGCCCGCCACCGCCGGCGCTGATCGCCTTGCGCACGGCGATCCCCGAGGCGATCTATCAACTCGGCGCATTCAACAGCACCTCGACCGACCCTGACCGCGACCGCCCTCGGCGCGCTGGCGACGGGCCTGATCGCCTACGCGGTCGTCGAGATCGTCACGCGCGCCTTCTACGCCTTGCAGGATACGCGCACGCCGGTGATCGCGGGGGTGCTCACCATTGCCCTCAATCTGCCGCTCAGTTGGACCCTGAGCAAGGCGTTCGGCCTCGGCGGCCTCGGCCTCAGCCTCGCGCTGACGACCTGGCTGGAGATGGCGATCCTGCTCATCGTCCTCCGCCGCCGGATGGGCGTCATCGCGCCGGGGCTGACCGCGTCGCTCGTGCGCATCTTCTGGGCGACCGCCGCGATGACCGTTGTGCTGATGCCCTGCTCGTGGCTGCTGCACGCGACTGCATCGCACGACCGGCAAGAGCATCGCGCAACTCGCCTTCTTCCTCGTCACGCTCGGCATCGGCGCGGCCGTCTATCTCGGCGTCTCCTCATGGCTCGGCGTCGAGGAAGTGGCAGCGCGTCCGCGCGATGGTCCTGCGCCGCCTCGGGCGCGGAGCCCGATGACGAGGAGACTCCCTTCTCAGTGGCGGCGGGCTTCAGCCTGCCGCAGATGACCCGTTCGGCAGGCTGAAGCCCGCCGCCATGCGTTCAGCGTGAGAGGAGCAAACGTTGGTGAGGCTGTCGGTGTTGGTCGAAGGGGCGCATGGATTGACGTGGCCGCGCTGGAAGGAGTTCATCCGCGAGGTCGAGCGGATGGGATTCACGGGGCTGTACGGCTCCGACCATTTCACGCTCGCGGCCGCGCCGCCGGACAAGGATTCGCTGGAACTGATCGTCTCGCTCACCTATGCCGCGGATCACAGCGAGCGGCTGACGCTCGGCCAACTCGTCTCGCCCGTCTCATTCCGCGATCCGGTGATGCTGACGCGCCAGATGCTCGCGCTCGACGACCTGAGCGGCGGGCGGATGGTCTTCGGCGTCGGCGCGGGCTGGAATGTGCGCGAGCACGCGATGTTCGGCTACCGACTCGGCGAGATCAAGACGCGGATGGATCGCTTCGCGGAGTCGCTGGAAGTGATTACCCTCCTGATGCGCAGCGACGGGCCCGTCTCGCTACTCCGGCACCTACTATCACCTCGAAGAAGCGACGGTGCTGCCACGCCCGCAACGGCCTGGTGGCCCGCCGCTGCTGATCGGTGGCGGCGGCCCGAAGCGCACGCTTCCCCTCGTCGCGCGCTACGCGGACATCTGGAACGCCGTGATGATTACCCCGGAAGCTTGCGGGAGAAGTTGGCGCTGCTCGACGCGCTGATCGTGGCGGCAGGGCGACAACCGGGCGATGTCGCGCGCACGCTGATGACGCCGGTCTACTGCGGGCGGAGCACCGCCGAGCTCGCCCAGCGAGCCAGCGGCCGCCGTGCCACTCCCGCCCTCACCGACCTTTCCGACGAGGATCTGGTGGAGCAGCAACGCGGACGCGGCGCGATCATGGGCACGCCGGACGAAGTCGTCGAGCGCATCCGGGTCTACGAAGCGTTGGGCATCGAGGAGATTATGGTCCAATGGTTCGCACTGGACGACCTCGACGGATTGCGGGAGATTGCTGAGTACGTGCTGCCACGAGTGGGGGGATAAACCTCACCCCCGGTCCTCCTCTCCTTTGCTTGTCAGCAAAGGAGAGGAGCAATACGGGGAGCAAGGATATGGGGGGTCTCCCCTCTCTATCGCCAAACGGACTTGGTATCTACCATGATCCGAGAGCGATGGAGAGGGGTCTGGGGTGAGGAACCTTACTCCTGCGGGCGCTTGCTGGCGCGGGTCCGCAAGACGGTGCCGCCAGTGATGACGATGGTGGCCGCGATCAATGCGGCGATCATGCCCCAGTTGCGATTCCTCTGCGTCTCACCCGTCTTCGGCAACACAGACGCGGGGGTGGAGGCGGTGGTGCTCGGGGCGCCGGCCGTCGTCGGTGCGGAGCCGGCGGTGACGACGATGTTCGCGACCATGCGCGGATGGATGGCGCAATGGTAGGCGAACGAGCCGGCCTGATTGAAGGTGAAGGAGAAACTCGCGCCGTTCGCCATGTTCTTGGAGTCGAACGCGCCGGTATCGCTGGTGACAGTGTGCGCCGCCGTGTCCATGTTTGTCCAGGTCACTTTCGTCCCGACCGGTACGGTGATCGTCGCGGGCGCGAAGGCGAAGTTCTTGATCGTGATCTGCATGTCAGCGGCGGCGGTACTCGTCGCACTCGCGCCAACGATCAGCCAGAGCAGGCCCACGAGCAACAGAATATGTGCCATGTACTTGATCCGTCGCAACCGTCCAAAGAGGCGCATAACCAAATTCCTCCCCTCGCGGACACACGTCCGCATACCGCGTCGTGAAGCGCAGATCGCCGTCACTCTGTCGTACGTCGCTTCATTGCTCACTACGCCGATTGGAGGGGATGTGGATTGCTTACCGCATTGACTGTCCCGCTCCATCGCCGCGTAGATGTGACAGGGATCACAGCACAGGGGGCGATGGAGCGGGGCAGGGGGTGGGGATAGATTGCTACTCGCGCTCCCGGACACCGCCGATGAGAGAGCTTTCTTCCGCATGGAGGCGGCGATTCGGGCGCGGCGCGTGGGAGACGGTGATGTTTTCCGGCTTCGGCATGTGCGTCGGCAGGAGTTCCGAGGCGAAGACAGGCACGGGCACGCCCGGCTCCTCGCCGGGGAGCGCGAAGTCGAGCGAGACGGAATAGACCGTCTCGCCGCCCGCCGCACCGCCCGGCGCTTCGCTGCCGACGATCTCGCCCATGCGCCCCTCGTACGGGTTCGGCAAACCCGGCTCCGAGCGCACGACAACGCGCGACCCCGGCTCGAACCGCCGCTCGCGCATCCCGCCTGAATGGACGAACCGCCGCTCGATGTGGTGCGACGGCTTGTGGCTGCCACCCTGATAACGCATTCTGTTCCCGCTCCCATGCATAATCATGCCCGCAGGCTGCACGCCCGCGCTACCGATGTGATGGTTAGTGTACCGGAATATGTGGCATGGGAGCAAGATGGGAAAGAGCCGGGAGTGAGGGCGCAATCTGGTATACTTCCCCTGTCCGGCACACCGGGCAGTGAGACGGCGCAGCGCGGGCGCAGGCAAGATGCGTCGCGCCACGCCGCTTTTTCGAGTGAGCACGCGAGACAAGAACGGATCGCATGACAAATCAAGCACACATCCGCAATTTCAGCATCATCGCGCACATCGACCACGGCAAGTCCACGCTGGCGGATCGCCTGCTGGAAGTGACCCACACGATCGAGAAGCGCGAGATGATGGCGCAGGTCCTCGACTCGATGGACCTCGAACGCGAGAAGGGCATCACGATCAAGGCGCGCGCCGTCCGCATGCGCTACATCGCCAAGGACGGCGACGAGTACGAGCTGAACCTGATCGACACGCCCGGCCATGTGGACTTCGCCTACGAGGTCAGCCGCTCGCTCGCCGCCTGCGAGGGCGCGCTGCTCGTCGTGGACGCCGCGCAGGGGATCGAGGCGCAGACGATGGCGAACGTCTACCTCGCCCTCGAACACGACCTCGCGATCGTCGGCGTCATCAACAAGATCGATCTGCCCGCCGCGCAGCCGGAGAAGGTCGCGCTCGACGTGCAGAACTTCATCGGCCTGGTGGACGACGAGATCGTCCTCGCCTCCGCGAAGGCGGGGACGGGCGTGCCGGACAATCCTCGAGGCGATCGTCCGCTTCATCCCGCCGCCCGGCGGCGACCGCGACCGGCCCGTGCGCGCCCTGATCTTCGACTCGCACTACGACGCCTACAAGGGCGTGATCGCCTACGTGAAGATCATCGACGGCACGCTGAAGAACGGCGACCGCATCCGCGTGATGTCCAATGGCGTCGAGAGCGAGATGATCGAAATCGGCGTCTTCCGGCCCGAGATGACCCCCGTGCCCGAACTGGCGGCGGGCGAGGTGGGGTATGTCGCGACGGGCCTGAAGATCGTCCGCGATTGCCCGGTCGGCGACACGATCACCGCCGCCACGAATCCGTCCGCCGATCCGCTGCCCGGCTACCGCCCCGCCAAGCCGATGGTCTTCGCGGGCTTCTACCCGGTCGATTCCGACGATTACCCGCTGCTGCGCGACGCGCTCGAACGGCTGAAGCTGAACGACTCCTCGCTCGTCTACGAGCCGGAATCGTCCGCCGCGCTCGGCTTCGGCTTCCGCTGCGGCTTCCTCGGCCTGCTGCACATGGAGATCATCCAGGAGCGACTGGAGCGCGAGTACAGCATCGACCTCCTCGCCACCGCGCCGAGCGTCGAGTACCAGGTGCAACTGACGAACGGCGACGACGCTGCTGATCGACAACCCCTCCGAGTTGCCGCCCATCGACCGGATCGCCGAAATCCGCGAGCCGCTGATGGATATCACGATCATCGTCCCCGCCCGCTTCATCGGCGCGATCATGGACCTCGTCACGACGCGGCGCGGCACCTTCGGCAAGATGGAGTACCTGGACGAGCAGCGCGTCCTGCTCACCTACCGGATGCCGCTCGGCGAGTTGATCGTGGATTTCTACGATCAGTTGAAGTCGCGCACGCAGGGGTACGCCTCGCTCGACTATCAGTTCGCGGAGTACGAGCCCGCCGATCTCGTCAAGCTGGACGTGCTGGTGAACGCGCAGTCCGTTGATGCCCTCTCGATGATCACGCACCGCGCGTTCGCCTACGGCAAGGGCCGCGCGCTCGTCGAGACGCTGCGCAAACTGATCCCCCGCCAGATGTTCGACGTGCCGATCCAGGCGAGCATCGGCGCCCGGATCATCGCCCGCGAGACGATCAAGGCGCTGCGCAAGAACGTCCTCGCCAAGTGCTACGGCGGCGACATCACGCGCAAGCGCAAACTCCTGGAAAAGCAGAAAGAGGGCAAGGCGCGCATGAAGATGGTCGGCAGCGTCGAAATCCCCCAGGAAGCCTTCATGGCCGTCCTCTCCCTCGACCGCGATCTGGAGACGGCAGGCCGTTGACCTTTCGTGGGGCGAAGGGGCGTATTCGCCTTACGCGCTCCGGGAAGCGCAGCGACTCGTCGTCGGGATTGCGTGATGGCGATTTCGTCCCGGCAAGAAATGGAGCGATGCGGTCGGACTGACCGGCAACGCTCCGGGCATGCGGTATGATTGGTGCGCCACCGCGTTTTCTGCGCCGATGCGCGATGCGAGGACCGCCATGCAGCACGCACCGGATGCGCCGTACGTCTTTATCTCCTATGCCAGCGCCGATCGCGAGCGCGTCCTGCCCCTCGTCGATGCCCTCGCGCGCGCCGGGGTAACGGTCTGGATCGACCGCGAGGGCATCCACGGCGGCGCGAACTACGGCCGGGAGATCGCCAAGGCGATCAAGGGGTCGGCGGCGCTCATGCTCATGGCATCCTCGATGTCACTGGCGTCCCGGAATGTCAAGCAGGAGATCGCGGTGGCATGGGAGTACGAGCGCCCCTACCTGCCGCTGCTCCTCGAACCCGTCGCCATCCCGGATGACCTCAAATACTGGCTGACCGCCGCCCAGTGGATCGAGGTGCTGGACAGACCCGAAGTCGCGTGGCTGCCGCGGGTGCTCACCGCGCTCCAACCGCTCGGCGTCATCCCAACGGCCCAACCGCGCGAGGAAGATCAACTCGCAGGCCGGGAACGCGAACTCGGGCTGCTCCGAGACAAACTCGCCGCCGCGAAAGCGGGCGAGGGCGGGCTGGTGCTGATCGGCGGGGAGGCGGGCGTGGGCAAGACGACGCTCGCCGATGCCGTGCTGCGGGAGGCGGCGTGGCAGGGGTTCGCCGTGCTGGAAGGGCACTGCTTCGACCTCGCCGAGACGCCGCCGTACGGGCCCTTCATCGACCTCTTCGCCCGTTTCCGTCCGTCGCCCTCCTCTCCCCCGCTGCCCGACGCCTTCAAGGAGCGGGGGACGGTCGGGGCGGTGCCCAGCCAGATGGCGCTCTTCGTGCAGGTGCAGGACTTCCTCGCCGCGCTGAGCGGGCAACAGCCCATCGCGGCGCTGCTCGATGATCTCCACTGGGCAGACCCCGCCTCGCTCGACCTGCTACGCTTCCTCGCCCGCTCGATCGGCGGACCTGCCGCTGCTGATCTTCGTCACTTACCGTTCGGACGAACTGACCCGCCGGAACCTGCTCTCTGCCCTGCTGCCCCAGTTAGCCCGCGAGGCGGGGGCGACACGCCTCGCCCTCGGCAGCCTCGACGACGATGCCGTACGGGCAGTGGTGAGCGCGCGCTACGGCTTGCCGGACGCCGATACCGACCGGCTCGCCGCCTATCTCCAATCGCGCGCCGAGGGGAACGCCCTTTTCGTCGGCGAACTCCTGCATTCGCTGGAAGAAAGCGGCCTCTTGACGCGCGAGGGCGACGTGTGGCGGCTCGCCGCCTTGACCGCGACCGCCGTTCCCGCCCTGCTGCGGCAGGTCATCGACGCTCGGGTAGGCCGGTTGGACGACGAGAGCCAGCGACTGCTCGCGGTCGCCGCCGCCATCGGGCAGGAGGTGCCGCTCGCGGTCTGGGCGGCGGCGGGAGAGGCGGACGAGGAGACGCTGCTCGACCTCGCGGAGCGCGGGGAGGAGGCGCGGCTGCTGGTGGCCGGGAGCGACGGGGAGGCGGTGCGCTTCGCCCATGCATTGATCCGGGAAGCCTTGTACGAGGGGATCGCGCCGCTGCGCCGCGCCCGCCTCCATCGGGGCGTCGCCGACATCCTGCTCGCGCAGCCGCAGCCCGACCCGGATGCGCTCGTCCACCACCTGCGCGCCGCGCGCGACCCCCGGCTCGGCCACTGGCTTTTCGAGGCGGGCACGCGGGCGTTCCAGGCGTCGGCGCAGGCGACGGCGATCGCCCGCTTCGAGGAGGCGCTGCCCCTGCTCGCCGGGCCGGACGATGCGATGGACCGCTACGTCGCGCTCTACCGCCTGACCATCCTGCGCGTCTCCGAACCCGCCGCCGTGGACGATGCGGAGGAGGCGGTGCGGGTCGCGGAGGAGATGGGGGACCGAGGTGCTCGCGGCGTGCGCCCTCTCGCGGCTCGGCTTCCTGCGGGGCTACCACGGAGACATCCCGACCGGGCTGGCGGAATTGGAGCGGGCGGCCCCGGTGCTCGCGGCCCATCCCGACTTCATCTTCCGCGCGGCCTCGGTGCCGGTCAAGCGCCGCCAATGTCGCCCGGGGCAACCTCGCCAGCGCGCTCACGGCCGTGGGTCGGCTGCACGAGGCGCGGGCGCTGGCGTCGGGGGTGGCGCTGCTGCAACAACGCCTACCTCGCGCTGATTGCGAGCGAGGGAATGCTCGGCCACCCCGAAGCGGCGCGGGCCGCCGCGCGGGCGTACATCGTCGCCCTCTCCGCCAAGGACATAGATGTCGGCTTCGCGTATCTCCTGGACTTGAACCATGCGCTCGTGCCCTATCATGCCGACGATGCGGGGGAGGTGCGACGGCTCGCCGCTGCGGCGGAGGCGCGGTTCGAGCGGATGGGGGAGGAGGCGCGCGGCTTCCCGCCGCGCCTCGCGCAGGTGGCTCCCTTGGTCCTCCATGGAGAGTGGGAGGAGGCGCTCATCTTCCTACCGTACGCCCGCCGCGTGCGCCATTTGTTGCAATCAAACATCTGGGCCGTCCCGCTGTATGCGGTCGTGGTGCGGGCGCGGGGGGAGCGGGGACTGGGGTGGGAGATGGTGCGCGAGATGTTCCCGGCGGGGCCGGGTACGGAGCCGGGGGCGATGCCGTTCCGGTACGCGCAGGCGATGCAGCGGCTGGGGGCGGCGCTGGCGCTGGACGAAGGCGACCAAGCGACGGCAAAAGAGTGGCTGGAGACGCACGATCGCTGGCTCGCCTGGTCGGGGGCGGTCCCGGGGCGGTCGGAAGGGCAGTTGCTATGGGCAGAGTACCACCGGCAGGCGGGCGACATGGAGAAGGCGAGGGAGCATGCCGAACGCGCTCATGCCATGGCGAACGAACCGCGCCAACCGCTCGCGCTGCTCGCCGCCCATCGACTGCTCGGCGAACTCGATGCCGACGCGGGCCGGTACGAGGACGCGGCCCAGCATCTCGATGCGGCGCTCGCCCTCGCGACCGCGTGCGAGGCGCCGTACGAGCGGGCGCTGACGCTGCTCGCGCTGGCCGAGCTGGGCGCCGCGACGGGGGAGACCGAGGAGGCGGTACGCCTGCTCACCGAGGTGCGGGCGATCTGCGGGCCGCTCGGCGCGACGCCCGCCCTCGCCCGCACCGATGCGCTGGCCGCCCGCATCGGCGTCACCTGACGGCCCCCGAGCGGCATAGGAGCGAAGGCTCAAGGCCGGTCGAGGATCTTGAGAGAGGTTGTACGAGATTCACGACGCCGTTCTGATCGTTGTTGTCGTCCGCGTTGGGCACCGCCGCGAGGTAGAGCGGTAGAGAACGCCATGCCGAGTCAGAACACCTCGCGCGAATCGGCGTATCGGGGCTGCCTGCCTCTCGTCATTACCGCTCATGCGACGGGTCGCATGACCTTTCCCGATCAAAGGATGCGGGATCATCGTATACACGATTCGCCCCGTCCCCGGCAGCGCGCGTCACCATCGAAAGAACGGCGCTCACGGTGCCGGTTCGAAGGCGGCGCAGAGCATCCCGAAATAGGTCGGCGCTTCGTAGGAGAGGAACTCGCCCCGCCACGCATCGCCGATCGCGCCGGAGAGCATCAGCATCTGCCAGAATGAGTCCGCCTTCGCCGCGGCGACCAGCGCCGGGTCGATCTCCTGCACGCCGGTGAGATGGTTTGCTTTGATCAGATCCACGACATGATTGTCGTACTCGGCGGCGGCGGGATCGAAGCCGTAGGGCCCGTCCGCGAGGTGGGCGTGGCCGTGGTCCGAACTGGCGATCATCGCGACGCGCTTGCCGGAGGCCGCCGCCAGCGCCGCCAATGCCTGCCCGGCGCGCACATGATCCGCCGGTGAGTGATCTCGCGCCGGGCTGATGACGACGATCGGCACCTGCGGCTCCGACCGGCCACCCATGAACCAGAGGGGGATCAAGACTCCCCAGTCCATCGGCGCGGTCGCGCCCTTCGCATCGTTGCCGCCATAGCTGATGCCGACCGCCGGGACATCCGCCGCGTTGAGGGCATCGATCGCGGCGCGCGCCAGATCGCGGTCGGTCGGGCAGTGCAACTCGATCTTCTCTTTCGTCCAGTCGGAGAGCGACCCGGCGAGCGTGCCCGCCGTGACGACCGCCATCGCTCCCTCCACATGGACATTGTGCGGCGTGAAGATGATCGTCGCGTCCGGGCGGGCGGCGGCAAAGCGGCGGCCAAGGTCCGCCATCGCTTCCTGCGTCTTCGTGGCGAGGCCGCGCTCTTCCGGCGCGCACGCCTCGGGGATCGCCAGGCTGCCGTGCGGCGCGATCGCGGCAAAAACCAACCCACTCATACTGCCTCCTCCTTGCTACACAACGGACGATAATGCCCGGAGTATAGCAGCATCGGCGCACGCCGGGCGGGAGGAAACCGGGAGAATCGCGGAGGGCGCCGAGAGAAAGAGGATTGACGGTGCGTGCTCCAATCTTCTCTCCGTATCTCTCCGTGACCTCTGCATCCTCCTCGGTTCTCCCCGGTTTCAGGTTGCGCGGCGGTGATGCGGGCGGGACGGCGTGGTCATCGCCGCGCGATATGGGGTGCGCCAGATGCCGGTTATGCCTTCGGGGGCTGATAGGTCAGTTCGCCTGCCTTGCGCATACCGGCCATCGCTTCTTCCACCGTGAGAAGTGGCGTCGTCTTGTAGTTGCGGAGGTGGCCGGGGGAGACGATCGCGAACGCGACGGCGGTCGCGGCGGTTGCGTCGGGCAGTTCCGCGATCGCGACGATGTCGGCGTCTCCGAGCGCATAATAGAAGCATTCCAGCCGCCCGCCCAGTTTCTCCATCAACGCGACGATGCCGGGTGTGCGATCCTGCGGGTTCTTCGCGAGTGTCGCGAGCGCCTCCGCGGTATAGCTCGCCTGAATAAGGTAACGTGTCATCGGTTCCCCTCCCTTTTCTCTCCAGGTGTCCCTGCCCGTGCGGCGAGTATAGCAGGAGAGGGCCGAGCATGACCCGCGATGCGTCACAGAACGGGTATCTGTCCGTTTCTATCAGTAGCGAATGGCACGGGCGTCATTCTTCGGGAAGGGAGCGAGGATGCCACGGATTGCCTGGGTGGAGGATGACGCGGCTGAGGGGGCGACGGCGGAAGGGTTCGCGCGCGTCCGGGCCGCCTCGTCGAGCGGGCAGGTCGCGGAGATCATGCGGACGATGAGCGTGCGCCCGGATTTCATGGAGGCGATTCTCGCCGCGTCGCGCCTCCATTTCTCGGACGGCGCGCTGACCCGCGTGCAGCACGAGATGATCGCCTCGTACGTCGCCGCGCTCAATCGCTGCCACTACTGACTGACCAGCCACACCTGGTTCCTGCAGTTGCAGGGCGAGCAGTACAGTGCGGCGGCGCGGGCCCTCCGCGATGGCGATCTGGCGGCGGCCCCGGTCACGCCCGCCGAGCGGCTCCTGCTGGAGTTCGTCGGCACCCTCACCGAGCACGCCTACCGGATCACCGATGAGCAGGTGCAAGGGCTGCGCGACGTCGGCTGGACGGACGCGCAGATCGCCGAGGCGGTCTATGACGGCGCGCTTTTCAATCTTTTCGTCCGTCTCGCCGACGCCTTCGATATCCACCCGCCGCCCGTGATGGACGCCGACGGGATACCGAAGGCGGTCACCGGCGGGTAGCGGGTTGGCGTGCGGGAACATCGGGTACTTGCGCGACGTACTATACTGCGAAGGATGACCCGCGATGCGGGGCTTCTGGGGCATGGCGCGTGGGTGATGCGCCGCGAAGATCGGTGGTGTAGGGAAGGAATGGGGAACCAATGGATCCGATGCAAAGTGGACAGGTCAGCGACAAGACATTCACGACGACGCTCATCCTGAGCATTCTCCTCGGCAGCCTCGGTGTCGACCGTTTCTATCTGGGCTACACGAAGCTCGGTATCCTCAAGTTAATCACACTCGGCGGCTGCGGCATCTGGTCGATCATCGATATCATCCAGATCGCCCAGGGGAAGATGCCGGACGCGCAGGGCCGTCCGCTCGCCCGCTAACAGGGACGGGAGTTCGGGGTTCGGGGGTCGCGACGGCAATGCCGTCCCGACCCCCGAACCGCTTAAGGAAGGTATCGCCGCTCGTAGCGCGTCTCGCGGGGGGCGCGTGCGTCGATGCCCGGCAGGGGCGCGAAGGGGGCGTGCGGCTCGGTCTGATACCAGTAGGCGGTGCTGGCGATGTCGTCCCCCCGGTCGTTCGCGTGGCCGTGCTCGATGGTCACGCGAATGGCCGTGTCGAAGAGTACCGGGTCCTCGATATGATAGCGATAGACGGTGATTTTGCCGCCCCAGTTGGCCGCGCCGGGGAGGAGAATGCCGTGGTACGGCGCGACATAGAACTCCGACGGGCACCATGAGCAGCCGTAATAATCCTCCGTGCCCGTGCCGACGAGTGACGGCACGGCCTCGCCGTCGATGAAGATCATGTCGTCGCCCTCGCCATACCAGGACCAGTCCGCCGCCAGCCCCGCGCCCTCCTGGCCGGCGGTGTGGCGATGGACATTGTCGTAATCGAGGTGGCAGCCGACGTAATGCCCCTTGCCGGTCGCCTCCATGATGAGGTAGTTGCCCGCGCCTGTCAGGTTCTTGCCGTCGTCCTCGTTGTGCGGCTCCGCCCGCGCCGGATTCTCCCGGTGCCACCAGGCATGGAACCTGCCCAGGCCCTCGTCTAACGCGACGTATTCCTCGTAGTCCACGTAGAAATAGAATGAGCGGCAGTCCACTGGGCCATCGTTGGTGATCGTCACGCGCGCCCCCTGCGCGAAGGGCATCGGGAAGTAGCAGTTGAGACCCCGGCCGTCCTGCGGGCTCATCGCGAGCATCGGCGTGGCGAAGTTGCGCGTCATCGCGTGGCCCATGCCGAAGAAGTCGCCGACCGGCACTTCCACGGAGGGGGACGCCTCGCCGTCCCAGTACATCCGCAGCGCGAGGTTCCGTAGATGGAGCGGGTCGTCCGAGGCGATGGTGAACCAGAGATGCGTGATGCAGCCCGCGCCGCCGATCTCCGCCAGCGTCGCCGTCTCGCCCGCCCGGATGGTGATGAAGTCGCGGTTCCCGCCCGTCCGGTCCCACGACGAGGCCCGACGGCGCTTCGCGTCTCGCAGCCGCGCCAGCCCGCGCAATGACGCCCCGCCGAATGTTGGTAGCCCGCTCACCCCACGCTCCTTTGCTATCTGTCCGTTGGCCGTCTCGGAGGGTACTGTACCACCCGCCTTGCCCCCGACCCGCAATCCTCGTATCCTCCCCGTGGGTGTACCGAAGCAAGAATTGCGGAATGGGGTATGACAGTCATGCGGCGATCTCTGCGCCTCCGGTTATCGGTGATCCTGCTTGTTGCCCTGATGGGCATGCTGCTCGACACCACCACGGCGGGGTACGCCGCCCCGGTCGGCATCGCCGACGCGGGCACGACGTTCGCGGCGGATGGCGGGCCGGTGCCGCGCTTCGAGGCCGCCGCCTGCCCGTGGAAACTGCCGACGGGGCAGGTGGAGGGGCAGACGGTGAAGTGCGGCTTCGCTGTCGTGCCGGAGGTACATCAGAACCCGACCGGCCCGACGATCCGGCTGCCCGTCGCGGTCTTCAGGAGCACATCGAGCACCCCCGCGCCGGACGCAACGATCTATCTGCAAGGGGGCCCCGGCGCGCCGGTCGGTGACTTCATCACCGGATTCCTCGAAGGCCACCTCGATCGCTACACGGCGGCGCGCGACCTGATCGTCTTCGATCAGCGCGGCATCGGCTTCGCGCAGCCGAGCCTCGACTGCCCGGAAGTGACGGCGGCGGACCTCGCGGACATCGGCGCCCAGACCAGCCAGACGCAGAAGACGAACGACGACATCGCCGCGACGTTCGCCTGCCGGGACCGCCTGATGAAGCAGGGCATCGACCTCGGCGCGTACACGAGCGCAGAGGGTGCGGCGGATGTCAACGACATCCGCGCCGTGCTCGGCTACTCGCAACTGAACCTGCTCGGTGTCTCCTACGGCACGCGCCTCGCCCTGACGATCATGCGGGACTTCCCGAACGCGGTGCGGAGCGCGGTGCTCGATTCGTCCGTGCCGCTGCAAACAAACATCGTCGAAGACAACGGCGTCAACTTCAAACGTTCGTTCGATCTCTTCTTTGCCGCCTGTGCGGCGGATGCCACCTGTACGAGCAAGTATCCGGCATTACAAGCGGACTACGCGGCCGCTGTCGCGCAACTGAACGGCCAGCCGATCACGACAACCGCGACGGATCAGACGACGAACAAGACGGTGCCCGTCGTCGTTGATGGGATCGAGCTCACATCCTTGATTTCGGAATTGCTGTACCTCAATGGCGATATCACGCGCATCATTCCTCCCTTGGTCGAGGAGATCAAGGCGGGCCAGACGACGATACTGGACGCCGTATTGAACGCATTCGGCCCGATCGTTGGCGCCGATATCAACGTCGGCGCCTATTACTCGGTCATCTGCTCCGAGGAGGTGCCGTTCAACAATCGCGACCGCGCCGCCGCCGCCGCGCAATCGCTCACGCCCGATCTGCAACAGATCTTCGCCAGCGATGTCCGCCAGCATTTCGATGTCTGCGCGCAATGGCCCGTCCATGCGATCAACCCGGTGGAGACGCAAGCCGTGACGAGCGATTTGCCCGCGCTGGTGCTCTCCAGCGATAACGACCCCGCCACGCCGCCATCGTACGGCACGCAGGTGGAGCAGACGCTCTCGCATGGCTTCCTCATCACCTTCCCCGGTATCGGGCACTCCGTCCTCGGCAACGGCGGCGATTGCGGCCTCAGCACGATCTTCGCCTTCATCGACAACCCGACAACCGGGCCGCCGACCGATTGCGTCGGGAAGCGGGGGTGACCCTCTCCCCCGGCCTGCTCTCGTACAGAGCTATCGTGGCACATATCTGAAACATATCGTGACCTATCTGCGATGGCTCCGTACGAGGGGGGCCGAGGGTGAGGAAACGAACGCGCCGTCCTGCAATATGGGCGCCGTCTCGCTCGCGTCGAGATGCGCGGCAATCTCAACATCGCTCGCGTAACCGAGGGCGGCGAGTTCCCGGCCCGAACTGCACGCGGCGATGAAGGGGAGCAGTGCGGCTGCGGCCGCCGCATAGACGGCAATGGCAGCGATCGCCTCCGGCGAGGGCGCGGTCGGACGGAGGGCGGCGAGGATCGCGCCCGCGCCGACCATGTCCTCGATTGCGGGGCGGAGCGGCCGGTCGTCGCCCTCCCACTGCTCCCCCGCCGCAACCACCGTGACAGTTTGACCGAGCGCGCGGGCGGTCGCGGCGACGGCTCGCGCATTGCGCACGCACCCGGCGATCACGGCGGCACCGGAATCGGCGGCGATGGTGGCGAGCGTCGAGCCGTTCGGGGAGGGGAGGACAAGCCGCGTCCCCGGCGAGAGCGTGTCCAACGAGGCCGGGGAGAGCGAGTATGGCCGCTCCGCCGTCGTCTCGCCCCGGCTGACCGCCAGCATTGCCCCGTTCTCCCGCGCGAACGCCTCCGCTGACGCATCTCGCCACCGATAGGGGAAGACCGTCGCCCCGTGCGCCACCGCGACATCCACGCAGGTGCTAAAACTGAGCACATCGACGATCACGACGACATCGGAGAGGGGCGCGAGTCGCCGTATGCCCTCCACTCCCCACTCGAAGCGCGCGTCGCAGCCGGATTGGTCGTAGTACGCGGTTGCGGGGCCGTGCTGTTCCATCATCGGATTCCTTCTGAAATTGGCGAAGGGCGCACGGCTGTGCGCCCCTACAGTGTGACTTGCTTCCCCCCTCTCCTTTGGTTGTCAGCAAAGGAGAGGGGCCGGGGGTGAGGTTCCCCTACAGGCCGACCGTGACCGCCTTGACCTCCATGAATTCCTCGATGCCCATGCTGCCGTTCTCGCGGCCGAGACCGCTCTCCTTGAAGCCCCCAAAGGGGATCTGCGGCGCGGTGGGCAGCGGGTCGTTGCAGCCGACGATGCCGTACTCCAGCCCTTCCGCGACGCGGAAGACGCGGCCAACGTCGCGCGTGAAGAAGTAGGCGGCGAGGCCGAACGGCGTGTCATTCGCCAGGCGGATGCCTTCCTCCTCGCTGTCGAACGGCACGATCGGCAGCGCGGGGCCGAAGGTCTCGTCGTGGAGAATCTTCGCGTCCGGCGCGACATTGGCGAGGATCGTCGGCTCGTAGAAGAACCCCTTCAGGTGACCGTTCGTATCGGCGGGCTTGCCGCCGGCGAGCACCGTCGCGCCGCCCTTCAGTGCGTCCGCAACCTGATCCTCGACCTTCTGGAAGCCCCGCTCGTCGATCATCGGGCCGACTTTGGTATCGGCATCGAGGCCATTGCCGACCTTCAGCCCCTTCGCCAGTTCCGCGACGCGCTTCGAGAACGCCTCGACGATCGGGCGCTGGACATAGAGACGGTTGGTGCAGATACAGGTCTGGCCCGCGTTGCGGAAGCGCGAGGTGATCGCGCCCTGCGCGGCCTGCTCGATGTCCGCGTCGTCGAAGACGATCATCGGCGCGTGGCCGCCGAGTTCGAGCGAGACCTTCTTGACCGTCCCCGCCGCCATCGCCATCAGTTCCTTGCCGACCTCGGTGCTGCCGGTGAAGGTGATCTTGCGGACGATGGCGCTCTCCGCCAGCACCTTCGCCACTTCTCTGGCGGACTTGCTCGTGACGATGTTGACGACGCCCGGCGGGAAGCCCGCCTCGTCGAACGCCTTGATGATCTCCAGCGCGACGAGCGGCGTCGCGGACGAGGGCCGGAGGACGACGGTGCAGCCGGCCGCCAGCGCGGGCGCGATCTTACGCGTAATCATCGAGTGCGGGAAGTTCCACGGCGTGATCGCCGCAACGACGCCGACCGGCTGCCGGAAGGTGAGGACGCGCTTGCCCGCCGTCGGGCTGGGGACGACCTCGCCGTAGGTGCGGCGCGCCTCCTCCGCGTTCCAACGCACGAAGCCCGCGCTGATCGTCGCCTCGCCGCGCGATTCCGCCAGCGGCTTGCCATTCTCCTCGGTGAGGATGCGGGCGTGCTCCTCGATGCGGCTCTTGAGGATATCGAAGGTCTTGTGCAGCAGTTCGGCGCGCTCGTCCGCCGGGCGCTTCGACCACGCCGGGAAGGCATCGGCGGCCGCCTGCACCGCCGCTTCCGTCTCCGCCGCGCCGCCGTCCGCCACCTCGGCGAGCAGTTCGCCGGTCGCGGGGTTATGGACCGGGAAGGTCTTGCCGCCTGCGGCATCCTGCCACTGGCCATTCAGATAGAGTTGATAGGTCTTCGTCGCGGTCGTCGCCATGCTGATCTCCCTTCGTGCGTACCGTACCCTCATATGGTTGAGAACACCGTGCATCGTCCCGCATTCCATCGGGAGCGTCAACGGCGAGAGAACCTCACTCTCCCGGCACCCTGGGGGCAGGTGAGAGGGGCTGAGGGTGAGGTTTTTTGCTCTTGCAGCGACTCCCCACGCGGGGTATACTTTCAGTTGAACTCGTGCGCTGGCGGCAACGTGGGTTCTTTGACCCACGTTTTTCATGCGCGAGAGCAGGGAGCCTCTCCGGCACGAGCCGGGCTCTCCATGCCGCCGGTACGGGGAACCACCCGCACGAAACTCGCGCGGGCAAGGGAATACGTAGCGGACGGGGCGATAGCGCCGCCGTCCGAATTGGGAGGGATACCAGCAATGAAAAGCGATCTCTATACCGCGATCGCGGAGTTGGCCGCCGAGCGCAATATGCCCCGCGAGGTCGTCACCGGCGCGGTCGAGCATGCGCTGAAGACGGTCTATAAGAAGGCGCGCAATATCGAGGAGGACGACAACGTCCGCGTCGTGCTCAACCCGGATACCGGCGCGATCACCATTGTCGTGGACAAGGAAGTGGTCGGCGACAGCGATATTGAGGACCCGCAGCACCAGATGGGCGTCAGCGAGGCGCGCCGGTTGGACCCGGAGAATGGCGCGATCGGCCGCATCGTCGCCGTGGACGACACGCCGAAGGATTTCGGGCGGATCGCCGCGCAGACGGCCAAGCAGGTCGTCATGCAGAAGATCCGCGAGTCCGAGCGCGAGCGCGTCTACAGCGAGTACCGCGACCGTGTCGGCGAGTTAATCAACGGCGTCGTGCAGCGGGCGGACAACAAGGCGGTCATCGTCGATCTCGGCAAGGCCGAGGCGGTGATGCCGGTGCGCGAGCAGGTGCCCGCCGAGCGGTACCGCACCAACCAGCGCCTCAAAGTGCTCCTGCTGGAGGTGAACGCCTCGACGGACAAGGGGCCGCAACTGATCGTCTCCCGCGCGCACCCGGATGTGGTGAAGCGCCTCTTCGAGATCGAAGTGCCGGAAATCTACTCCGGCGCCGTCGAGATCAAGGCGATCGCGCGCGAGGCGGGGCTGCGCACGAAGGTCGCCGTCACCGCGACGCAGGATAATGTCGACCCAGTCGGCTCGTGCGTCGGCGTGCGCGGCGTGCGCATCCAGAATATTGTCACCGAACTGTACGGCGAGAAGATCGACGTGGTGGAATGGAGCGGCGATACCGCGACCTTCATCACCAAGGCGCTCTCGCCCGCCAAGGTGCTCTCCGTCAACCTCGACGATGCGGACAAGATCGCCCGCGTCATCGTGCCGACCGATCAGATGAGCCTGGCAATCGGCAAGGAGGGGCAGAACGCCCGCCTCGCCTACAAACTGACCCATTGGAAGATCGACGTGAAGGATACCGAGGCGCTGAAGGCGCAGGGTGAGGACCTCATCAACAAGGCCCGCGCCGCCGCGCTCGCCGAGCTGCCAGACGCCTTTATCTCGCTCGGTCGCCGCCCGACGATGGTGCTCGGCGACGGCTCGATCATCCTCGACGACCGCACTTTCAGCCCGATGCCGGACGAACTGATCGGCCGCAGCGTCGATGTCGAGCAGGGGCAGGATCGCATCGACGTCTTCTACGAGCGTAATCTCGTCGCCGCCTTCTCGATGGACGGCACGCCGCTCTCGCTCACCGATGTCGCTCCCGCCGCCGCACCGGCGATGGTCGGCGTGATCGCCCCGCCGACCGGTTCGACCGCCGGCCAGTCCCGCGTCGTGCGCGACAACGGCATGTTCAGCTTCAACGGCGAACTGTACGGCCCGCTGGCCGGATCGTACATCGGTGGCCGCGTGAACGCCCGCCAGGAGGGCGACCAGGTCATCGTCACGGACGAAGCGGACAATCAGATCGCTACCTACGCGGTCGTCAATGGTTAACGCCCGAGCGGAAGGAGACCCCTATGCCCGCGAAGGCGACGCTTGAAACAACCGGGAATTCCCCCTCCCCTGACCCTTTCCCCGTTCCGGGTGAAGAGAACCATGACGGGAATGGAGCCTCGAGTCCTTCTCCTCCTCCCGCATCGGGAGGGGGCCGAGGGGTGGGCAATCCTCCCCGTAAGAAGCGCAAGGGATTGAAACCCCGTCACATTCCGCAGCGGACGTGCATTGTGACGCGGCAGACGGGCGACAAACGCGGACTGGTCCGCATCGTCCGCACCCCCGAAGGACGGGTTGAGGTGGACGCCACCGGCAAGAAGAATGGCCGGGGCGCGTACCTCACCGCCGACCGCGCGATCTGGGAGCGTGCCCTGAAGGGCAATCTCCTCGCCCGCGCGCTGAAATGTGACATCAATGCGGACGACGCGGCGACGCTTCAGGCGTATGCGGAGACGCTTCAGAGGACTGAGGACTGAGGACTGCGGGCCGTGTGGGGCTGGCTCAGTCCTCAGCACTCGGCCCTCAGTCCTTGATAATGCCCTCACATCAAATGTGGGGGAAAGGAGTATGACAATGCCAGGAAAACCTCCTCGTGGTGGATTTCGACCCGGACCGCCCCGCACGGGCGGCGGCCCGCGACCCGGTGGCGGGCGACCGGGCGGCCGCCCCGGTAATCGCGGCCCGAACACGAATGGTGCCGGGGGCGGCGAGCGGATCGCGCAGGTACGTCGCGGCCCGGTGCGCCCCGAAGAGCCCGTCATGCTGCCCGCTGTCATTAGCGTGGGCGACCTCTCCGACCGCTTGATGCTCTCGCCCACCGAGATCATCAAGGCCCTGATCGGCGTCGGCGTCTTCGCCAATATCAATCAGCAGATCGACTTCGCGACCGCCGAGAAAGTCGGCGCCGCACTGGAGATCCAGGTGGCGCCCGCTGAGCAGACGACAGACGCCGAGGGGATCACCGCCACCGTCGATACCCGCGCGACGACCGGCGGCACGGATACCCGCCCGCCGATCGTCACGATCATGGGGCATGTCGATCACGGTAAGACGAAGTTGCTCGACGCCATCCGCGAGACGAAAGTCGCGGAGGGCGAGGCGGGCGGCATCACCCAGCGCATCGGCGCCTATCAGGTCGAGGTGCAGGGGCGGAAAATCTCCTTCCTCGATACCCCCGGCCATGAGGCGTTCACCGCCATGCGGGCGCGCGGCGCGCGGGCGACCGATATCGCCATCCTCGTCGTTGCCGCCGATGACGGCGTCAAGCCGCAGACGCTGGAGGCGATCTCGCACGCCAAGGCGGCCAATGTGCCGATCATCGTCGCGATCAACAAGATCGACGCCATCGGCGCGAATGTCGACCGCGTCAAGGCGCAACTCGCCGAGGCGGACGTGACGCCGGAGGATTACGGGGGCGACACGCCGACTGTCGAGGTCTCCGCGAAGGAGAAGCTCGGCATCGACGACCTGCTCGACACGATCCTGCTCGTCGCGGACATCGCCGAGCTGAAGGCGAACCCGCACGTCCCGGCGACCGGCGTGATTATCGAGGCGAACCGCGACCCGGCGCGCGGCATCACCGCGACGGTGCTCATCCAGAATGGCACCTTGAATCAGCGGGATAGCGTCGTCGTCGGCTCGACCTATGGACGCATCCGGGCGATGCAGGACGACCGGGGCCGCAAGGTGCGCCGGGCGCTCCCCTCGATGCCGGTGGAGATCATCGGCCTGGAGGACATGCCGGAGGCGGGCGACATCTTGCAGGCGTACGCGGACGACCGCGAGGCGCGCACGATCGCCGATCAGCGGCGCTTGCAGAAGCAGGCATCGTCGTTCTCGGACGAGCGGTTGAGCCTCGAAAATGCCCTGCGCAATGTCCAGACGGGCGGCACGAAGGAACTGCGGCTGATCCTCAAGGCGGCGGAGCAGGGCTCGCTCGGCGCGATCCAGAACGCGCTCAACAAGCTCGATGATCCATCGGTGCAGATCAACGTCATCCATACCGGCGTCGGCGCGATCGGCGAGTCCGATGTCTCGCTCGCCTCGGCGTCGCAAGCCATCATCATCGGCTACAACGTCCGCCCGGACGTGGCGGGCAAGCGGGCGTCCGAGGCGCGCGGCGTCGATATCCGCTTCTACGATGTCATCTATCACCTCGTGGACGACGTGAAGGCGGCGATGACCGGGATGCTCGACCCGATCGAGCAGGAGACGACGGACGGCTACGCCGAGGTGCGCGAGATCTTCAAGTTGCCGAACAAGATCGTCGCGGCGGGCCTCTATGTCACGGACGGCGTCATCCGGCGCAACGACCGGGTGCGCGTGCTGCGCAACGGTGCGGTCGTCCACGACGGCACGGTGACGACGCTGAAGCGCATGAAGGACGACGCGCGCGAGGTGCAGGCGGGCTACGAGTGCGGCCTCTCCCTCGATGGCTTCAACGACTACGAGACCGGCGACACGCTCGAGTTCTATCACAAAGAACAGATCGCGGCGCGGCTCGCGTAGCGAGAAGGAATGAGCGATGAGGACTGAGGACTGAGTAGGGAACTTCTCCACTCAGTCCTCAGTCCTCAGTCCTCAGTCCTTCCCCTGGAGGGGAAGATGGCGAAATCCAACAGGCGCATTGAGCAAGTCAATGACTTCCTCAGGAACGAGGTGGCGCAACTGATCCGGCAGGAGCAGGACGAGATGCGCCTCAAGCTCGTCAGCGTGACCGAGGTACAGACGAGCCCCGACCTGCGCCATGCGAAGGTCTTCATCAGCACGCTCGGCGGTGAGAAGGAGCGCGACGCGGCGGTCGCGACGTTGCGGCGGCACGCGAGCCATCTGCGGCACCTGCTCGCGCCCCGTATCACCTTCCGCTCCGTCCCCTCGCTCGATTTCCGCCCCGATTCCTCGCTGGAAGCGGGCGCGGAGATATTGCGCGCCCTGAACGAAATCGAACGCGAGCGGGCCGTGAACCCGCCCCACCTCGACGACGAACCGGCCCCGGAGCCGGCCGAGAAAGCGCCTAATCCGCGTGCGCGTAAACGGAAGTAACGAGTGCTGAGTGCTGAGTGCTGAGAAAGGATAAGACGATTGAGCAATATGCCGAATGCCAGGAGTGCGCAGGGGGCGGGTCTCTCCCCACCCAGCACTCAGCCCTCAGCACTCAGCACTCTTTCCCGTTCCGGCCCGACCTGGGCCGAGGCCGACCTCGACCGCGCGTGGGATGCGATGGCGCACGCCACGCATGTCCTGATCCCCACGCACGTCAATACGGACGGCGACGGTATCTCGTCATCGCTGGCGATGGCGGAGATTGTGCGCGTCGCGAACCCGGCGGCGCGGGTGACGACCTGCATCCCGGACGGCAAACTGCCGCCGATGCTCGATTTCATCCCCGGCGTGCAGACGATGGCCCGCTACACGGGGCTGCCGCTGCCGCTCGATGATGTTGACCTGATTATCGCGCCCGATGTGCCGGAAGTGCGCCGGTTCGGGCCGCTCTACGAGGCGTATCAATCCCTTTTCTCCGGCACGCCGGTCATCATCATCGATCACCATGTGCCGCGCGGCGAGGAACCGGCGATCGCGCGCTTCATCGACACGAGCGTCATCGCCGTCGATTCGCTGATCGTGCGCCTCTGCGGGCAGTGGGGCGTGCCGATCACCCCGCTTCTCGGGACGCTGCTCCTCATTGGCATCAGTTCGGACAGCAGTTCGTTCATGCGCGTGGAGGGGAATGGCGCGCCGACTTTTCGGATGCTCGCCGACCTCTGCGAGGCGGGCGCGGACTACGCCGGGGTGATGGATGGCCTGCGGCGCAGCAAGACGCCGGGGATGGTGGCCGTCTGGGGCGCGCTGCTCGCCCGCGCGACCTGGGTGCAGCACGTCCTCTGGACGGAGGTGACGCCGGGTCTGCTCGTCGAGTTGGGCGCGGACGAATCGGCGGGCGAGGGAGTTGTCAACTGGATCGTCGGCACGCGCGGCGTCGGTGCGGCGGCGATCTTCTATCAAGGGCAGGAGAGTTGGCGCGCCAGCCTCCGTTCGACGACGCCCGCCGTCGATGTCGCTGCCTTCGCTCGACGCTACGGCGGCGGCGGGCATGTCATGGCGAGCGGTTGCACCTTCGCGGGCGGCATCCCCGAGCGCGACGCCTTCCTTGCCGCCCTTGTCGACTATACCGAAGCGGGTCTCGCGCGGCGTAGATAGCCGGTGGTGGCGGGCCTTCGCCTGCCTCTCCCGCGTCGTGCGCGGTTCCGCACCGAAGTCAGGCGAGGATAATGCATCATCTACGTACGTCGTGTACACTACCCATGCGGCGATGAGACGAACGAGAGGGCGCATGAAACGGCGAGTGCAAACAATCGCGGGATTGACCATCGTGCTGCTGCTCGTTGCGTGCGGGGGAAACGGCGGGAGCGGCAACGCGGATAAGACGGCGACGGCGCGCACCACTGATGCCAACGACGCCGCGACGGTGACCGCCTTCGCCGGTAGCCGGGCGAGCGGTGCGGGCACGGCCACCGGTGCGACGCCCGGCACAGCATCCGGCGCGGGGACGCGCGTAGCGGGCAAATCGGGCGGGTTCAAATTCGCCACGCTCGCTCCCGGCGGGGCGGCGAGCGGCGGGCAGGCTGCGGCGGGCACACCGCGCGGCACCGCCGCGAATACCGGCGCGTCCGGCGCGACAACGGCTGCGGGCCGGACGACGGGTAGCGCGAGCGTCGGCACATCCGGGACACCGCCGGGGGTCTCTGGCAACAGGTACACCGATCCGCAAGGCCGGTTCACCCTGACGATCCCGCAGGGGTGGCGCGTCCAGCTCACGGGCGGCACGACGGTCGATTTCGAGGCGACGCCGAACGCGCTGAAGGGCGCATTCCAAATCGCCGCCGAGGACGTCGGCGCCATGACGATCGACGACTACGCCACCGGCACGATGAACGGCATTAAACAAACGATTACGAATTATCAGGATGCGCAAAGCGGCATCCAGCAGCTGACCGTCGGTGGGCAGCCCGCCCGCCGCTTCGACTTCACCGGCCAGGATGGCACAACGAATCTCCGCGCCGCCGTCATCGTCGTCAAGCAAGGGACGACCGCCTACGGCATCCTCATCGCCGCCGACCCGGCGGACTTCGATACCGTCTTTGCTCAGGCGAAGCAGTTCATCGACACCTTCGCGTTCCTCTCCTAACCCCGACTTCCTTCCAGCCTCTCTTCCATCCCGAGACGCGGCGTTGGGGAGGCTAACCGAATGAACCGCAAAGGAGGGGAGATGACGATGTTGCGGATCACGGTCGGATCACTGGTATTTGTGGCGCGGATGGAGGAAGAGGCGGCGCCGAAGACGTGCGCCGCATTCGCGGCGTTCCTCCCCTTCCGCAACAAAATCATCCAGGCGCGTTGGAGCGGTGAATCGGCATGGATCCCGCTGGGAAATTTCGATGCCGGGGTGGGGTTCGAGAATCACACGAGCCACCCCGCGCCCGGCGAGATTTTGCTTTATCCCGGCGGCTTCAGCGAGACGGAAATCCTCTTCCCCTACGGGAACACGCTCTTCGCGAGCAAGATGGGCCAGTTGGCCGGCAACCACTTCCTCACCATCACCGAGGGGCGCGAGCAACTGAAGGAACTCGGTCGCCGCGTCCTCTGGGAAGGCGCGCAGGACATCCTCTTCGAGAGTAGCGAGTAACGAGTAACGAGAGAAGCACGGGCCATTCGTTACTCTCGGGGGGGCCGCTGGCGGAAGACGATACGCACGAAGGCGAGAATCAGCGCGACGAAGAGTAGCGCGAGGATGATCGTGATCGCCGCGTCATTGAGCGATGCGCCGAGCACGACGACACTAATCAGCCCGAAGGCAAAGAGTATGAAGCAGCCGAGCGCGGCGAACGGCCGTGGGCCGGGATTCGGCGTCACGGGGAAGTAGCGAGTAACGAGTAACGAGTAGTGAGAGACGACAGTCCCTCCCCCGTTCCTAGCTTCTCGCATCCTTCGGGCAGTGGCGACCACTCGTTACTCATTACTCATTACTCGTTACGTGTTTCTCTTCCGCCTTCGCCTGCTGCCAGAAGGCCTCCAGTTCGTCGAGCGTGAAGGATTGCCACCCCCGGCCAGAGGCGGCGACACCGCGCTCGATGACACCGAAGCGGCGGACGAACTTGGCGTTCGCGGCGCGCATCGCGTCCTCGGCCTCGATGCCATGCCAGCGCGCCCAATCCACCAGGACGAAGAGGATGTCGCCCAATTCCTCGCGCTGATGCTCCGGGCTCGTTGCGTCGGCCAGTTCGTCCACTTCCTCGCGGAGTTTCTCCAACACGCCCTCGCGGTTCGGCCACTCGAAGCCGACGCGGGCGGCGCGCTCCTGCATCGCCTGCGAATAGGCGAGCCCCGGCATCGAGCGCGGCAACCCGCCGAGGAGGGATTTCGGCGCGTCGCCCGCCCCGCGCTCCTTGCGCTTGGCGTCCTGCCAGATGCCGAGCACTTCCTTCGCGTCCGCCGCCTTCTCCTCGCCGAAGACGTGCGGGTGGCGGCGGATCAGTTTCGCGTTCACCGTCTCGTAGACATCTTCCAGCGTGAACTCATCCGCCTCCTCGGCGATCTGCGCGTGCAGGCCGACTTGCAGGAGCAGGTCGCCCAACTCCTCGCGCAGCGCCTCGGGATCATCGGCGTCGATGGCGTCCACCGCCTCGTACGCCTCCTCGATCATGTTCGGGCGGATCGAGGCGTGCGTCTGCTCGCGGTCCCACGGGCACCCCTCCGGCGCGCGCAGGCGGGCCATGATCTGTTGCAAGCCCTCGGCGGTGCGCGAGCGCTCCAAACCCTCGACCTTCGGCACATAGAGCGTCGTCAGATGATCCGGCAAAATGACACTGCCGTGGTCGATCTGCGAGAGCGGGACGGTCGCGATCTGCTCCATCGCCACATTGCCCGCCGCCTGCAAAACGGTGATCGGGTGGTCGTCCGGGTAGAGGCGCATCAGAGCGAGCTTGACGCCGGAGGCGATGCGCTGGTCGTAGACCTGCGAAATCAGCGCGGGCCGTAGCGGCGAGATCGGCAGGCTGCCGCCCGCGAACGGCTCTTCGTGCATGCGCACATTCAGGTCGAGTCCATCCACCACCTGGCAGTTCTCGGCCATGATGTCGCCAGGGATGAGCGCCGCCGCCGCATCGAGGAAGGACATGCCGGGGATGACGCGGACGGTGAGCGATTGCTGTTCCGCCGTGTGCTGGATCAGCCGCGTCGTCGCCTCGCCGATGTACGGGTTGCCCGGCACGGCGTAGACGATGTGCTGCCCTTTCGACTTCGCCTCTTTCGCGGCGTTGATCACCGCCCAGGTGATCGCCTGATAGAGCTCCATGAACGACTCGGACTGCTCGTAGAGGTAATCGAACGAGTTCCAGTTCTGGTTCAAGAGTTGCTGCACCGTCGGGTGAATCCGCGTGCGCAGGAAGACTTTGCCGCCGTGCAGCGCCTTGAACGCATCCTGCGTGATGCTCCCCCGGTCCCCCGGCCCCAGCCCGACAATGAGAATATCCGCCTTCGGGAGCGGCGTCGCTGCAATATCCAAAGCAGTCTCCAGTAGTCAATATGCAGTTCGTAGGGGCGGTCCGCGGACCGCCCGCCTCTATCGGGAAGTATACCAGTGGAATAGGGAAAGGCAGCCCGAGAGAATCAGCGCCGAATATTCACAGTGGGGAGAGATTGCTGAAGCCGTGCGATTCCCGCGCTCGTCACTGCCGTGTTGTCGAGGGAGAGTGATCGCAATGACGTGAGGTGTGAAAAACCCTCGCGGATGCGATACGTGCCTTGCGCCGCGTTGGTGAGCATTTTGACCCCGTGCGGGCGCGGGTCGTCTGCCAGCGCTTCAGTACGCGCGATGATTTTCGGTCGAATCGCTTTTGGAAGTTTGCCGACTTGTCGGTCAGCAGCAGGCGTGAATCGAACTTCGTATGGCACCTACAAGCCGTACTTCGCCTTGATCTCCGCTAAGGAAATGGTGCCTTTCTCCTTTGCCTCGGCTCGTGCCTTGGCTGCTTCTTCGAGGTCTATCCGATTCTCGATCGCTTCTAATGCCTCAACGTCCTCGACGGGAACGATGGAGACGAGACGCCTGCCACGGCGGGTCACGAAAATGCGCTCCTTGCCATAGGCGGCGCGATTGATTGCTTCGGAGCTGGTTCATGATAGCGCAATCGTATCACCCTGCATCAACGTCTGACGAAGTGCAACATACTGTGGGTACATCACGCATCGCTGGCATGATCGGCTCAGGCGCGCACAAGTTGGCGGTAGCGCGCTTCGACGAGGCTGTACGCGCCGTAGGCGACGAGGCCAAGCGCGACGATGCTGAGCAGCAACGCGCCATACGGGCGGTGGGTGATCTCAGCCAGCGCGCCGCCCACACCCTTCGCCTCTCCCGCATTGCGGCGGAACGCCGCGATGACGAGGAAGAGGCCGATAATCGTGTTGACGACGCCGAGCGCGGCATACCCGACCCTCCCGAGTGGCACGACCCATCGCCTCACACCACCCTGTGCGCCCGTGAGGCTCAATCTCGTGCGGAAGCGCGCCGTGACCGCCTGGAAGAAGAAGAACCCGGCGACACCAAGCACGATTAATCCGGCGAGGACGACGAGGGCGACACCGCCGGGGTGTTTCAGCAAGCGGGCGGTCCAGTCTTGCGTCTTGGTGTCCGAACTCTGCCCGCCGCTACTCCGGTGCAGCACCAGCCGCAGGGCAAGAATCCCCAGCGTAACGTACGAGCAGCCGACGATGGCGAAGGCGCCACGCGCGCCGAGCCCTTTCGCGTCCGTTCCCTTCCGCTCGGGATCGAGGAGAGCCGAAACGAAGAGCCAGAGCGCATAGGCGAAAAGCCCGATGGCGATGATGCCGACGAGGAAGCGGCCGAATGGCTGCTGATAGAGCGTCTCAATCGCCCCGCTGTTGTCCGTCGTCTTGCCGCCCCCGGCGCCGGCGGCCGCCTTCGCCGCGAGGCCGCCGATCAGCAGATAGACGACGCCCTTCGTCGCGTAGCCGCAACGCGCCAGCCGCGTGCTCCAGCGGTTCGTCGCGGCCTCGCGGGCCGTCCGTTGCGCGTCATGTGCGGTCGTCTTGGCGGCGGCGAGCGGTGCATTTTTCATCGGTGCGATCCCTTCTGACCGGCCGGCCTGCGGCAATCCCCGACCGTGCCGGCCGCCCCGTCCGCCATTGCACTCTGCACATGCCGTACCACGATAACGACCGCCGATTGCCGGTGCGGAGAAAAGGCGGCGTTCGTGATACAGTACGCTTCGCGGCGGGCGTAGCCGCGCTATCCGCTTCTGTACGACGAGGACGAACAATGATGGACGAGTTTCGCGCAAGCATCCTGGAATTAATCACGCAGACGTCGACGAATCTGCCGCCGGATGTGCGCCGGGCGATGGCGCGGGCGGTCGAGACGGAGACCGGCGAGCGCTCCGCCCAGGCGCTCGGCGTGATCGCGACGAATATCGACATGGCGTGCGAGAATGTCGGGCCGATCTGCCAGGATACCGGCTGGCTGACCTTCGAGGTGCGCACGCCCGTCGGCACCAATCAGATCGTCCTCAAACAATACATCAAAGAGGCGGTCGCGGAGGCGACCAGGCGGGGCAAGCTGCGCGAGAACTCGGTGGATTCGCTCACCGGCGCGAACAGCGGCGACAACCTCGGCCCCGGCAGCCCGACGATCCACTTCGAGCAGTGGGAGCGGGACGAGATCGAGGTGAAACTGCTCCTCAAGGGAGGCGGCTGCGAGAACAAGAATATCCAGTATTCGCTGCCGATGGAGGTGCCGCACCTCGGCCGGGCCGGGCGCGATCTCGACGGTATCCGCAAGTGCCTCCTGCACGCCGTCTGGCAGGCGCAGGGGCAGGGGTGCAGCACGGGAGCGCTCGGCGTATGCATCGGTGGCGACCGCTCGTCCGGCTACCTGCATGCCAAGGAGCAATTGTTCCGCTCGCTCGATGACACGAACCCGCACCCGGACTTGCGGAAGCTGGAAGAGTACATCATGCAGATGTCCAACACGCTCGGCATCGGCACGATGGGCTTCGGCGGCGGCGTGACGCTGATCGGCTGCAAGGTCGGCGTCCTCAACCGGCTGCCCGCCAGCTTCTTCGTCTCCGTCGCCTATAGCTGCTGGGCCTTCCGCCGCCTCGGTGTCGTGTTGGACGCGGAGACCGGCGGCGATCAATCGCTGGCTCTATCAAGGACGAGCACGAGGCGCCGCAATCAGATGGCAGGTCGCGGGCGGCTTTCTCGCTTACCGGCAAGGAGAAGGTGCTGCGCGCGCCGCTCACCGAGGAGCAGGTGCGCGACCTGAAGGTCGGCGATGTCGTCGTCATCTCCGGCGAGATGTACACGGGGCGGGACGCCGTCCACGCCCATCTGATGAAGCACGAGCCGCCGGTGGACCTGCACGGCTCCGTCCTCTACCACTGCGGGCCGGTGGTGATGCAGCGGGCGGCCGACAATGGGCACTCCCCCGCCCAGTACTATGTCATCACAGCCGCCGGGCCGACGACGAGTATCCGCGAGGAGCCGTACCAGGGCGACATCATCAAGCGATATGGCGTGCGCGCGGTGATGGGCAAGGGCGGCATGGGGCCGAAGACGCTTGCCGCCATGCAGGAATACGGCGCGGTCTACCTGAACGCGATCGGCGGTGCGGCGCAATACTACGCCCGCTGCATCGACGAAGTGCTCGACGTGAATCTCCTGGAGTTCGGCATCCCCGAGGCGATGTGGCATCTCAGCGTCCACGACTTCCCCGCCATCGTCACGATGGATGCGCACGGCAACTCCCTGCACGCGGAGATCGAGCACTCATCCGCTACGCTGCTGGAGCGGTTGGCGGAGCCGGTATTCACGAAGTAAGCGGCTCCCAGGCATCGTCAACGGGCAGAAGGGGAAGAAGGCGCGCTCACTGCTCGAACAGGACCGGAGCAGGGCCGATCTGCACGGAGCCCTCACCGGGCATCGCGCGCCGGCCGCCGGTCAGGTCGCGGATTTGCTTAGCCTGCCACTCCTGCGGCGCCATATAGGCGCGTTCCCCGTCAGGATTCCACACAATGCGCGCCATCGCGTTGTTCGCGCGCGTCAACTGACACATGTAGGTGTTCGCGCCGTCGACGACGAATGAGGAGACCTGCGCGCCGATCAGCCAGTTCCGTGTCTCTCCGTAGGCGACCGCCGCCGGCTTGAGCGTCGTGTTATCTTCCTCCGTCAACCAGAGGGTCGACCAATCCTGATTATCCCAGGCGTACCAATAACATCGCTGGACGCCACCAACCCAATTCAAAATGTACGAACGCGCGATATAACTGGCCGCTTCCATGTCTGAGGAAAAAACCTTCGGAAGCGCCCATCCCAATTCCGAGTTCCATAGTGGTTTATTCGACATCCCATGCTTCGCCATCACCTGGCGCACACGACCAGCGAAGGGGGTGATCGCTTCCGGCGGGCTGGGAAAGACGTAGAGATGGTGCGCGATCGCATCCAGGTACATCCCTCCACCGGCGGAGAGATATTCGTCCAGCCATGCAGGGCCCGTTTCATGGTCCGTAGCGGACGGCCCGACAATCGTAATCGTCGGGTCAATATCGTGGAGAATCTGCGACGCCTCGTGCGCCAGATTAATCAGCTCCTTCGTCGTGCCCGTCCAGTATTCCTGCAGATTAGGTTCGTTCCAAATTTCATAGTTGTGGATGCGGCCCTTGTACCGTCGGGCGACCGTGGACACGTAGGTGCGCCAATCTTCGATGTACTTCGGCCCCGCAAGATTCCCCGGCTGGAAATAGAGCGATGGCTCGCCTGGCCGCGAGGAAGCCCACGTTGGGGTCAGGCCGAGGGGTAAGAGGAGATCGACATTGTGCGCCTGCGCGAGCGCGACATATTGATCCAGTAACCGGAAATCCCAGTTGCTGTTGCGCGGCTCCAGATCGGGCCAGGCTACTCCCGCGTCCCACAAGCGCCACGCGCCAAACGGAATCGCGGGCCACGGCGTCGTGGTCACGGCCTGGTGAATGTGCATGCCGAAGTACGTCGCCGGGATCGTCTCAGCGGGCGGCTGAATAGCGCTATTCGCCTGCGCGGTCGGCGTTGCGGGCGTCGATCCCGGTGTCGCGAGCGGCGTGATCCCGATGACCGGGCGAGCCGTGCTCGTACTCGTACTCGTGCTCGTCGGTGCGGGAGCGAGCGGCGTCGGGGTCGGCGGCCCTTCAGTGGACGCGCGCGTCGGGGATGCGATCGGGCGGGGGGCGCTCGTGCCGGTCGGCCGCAACGTCGGTATCTCGCCAGTGCTGCCGCACGCGGAGAGAATCATCGCGCCCGCCGCGCGCGCGGTCATCGATAAAAGTTGTCGCCGGTGTAGTCGCATAATGCACGCTCGCTGATACAGTACCTGGTCACTCGACTGTCTCGCCTGCCATCTCGCACGGCAGGCAACCGTTCACATTCGTCTATATATTCCGAAAGAAAAATCCTGCTCGCGCGGCAAAGTGTCCCATGCGCTCCCTTCTTTGTCAAGACGAATGTATACGCTCGTACATTACTTCGTCCGCTACCGACTCCATCACCTCGGCAATGCGCCGCGCGACCAGTGCGGGAGTCAGCCGCTCGACCGCCGCGCGCGCCTGCGGACGCATCGCGTTCAGTGCATCGGGAGACGTGGAGAGCGCGCGATCGAGCGCGTCGTACATCTCGTCATCCCGATCGACACGAAAGGTCCATCCCGTCGCGTTGTCATGCACCAATTCTTCCACTGCCTGGCTGTAGACGCTCCCCAGTACCGGCACGCCGCTCGCCAGCGCCTCATTGACGACAACACCCCATTCGTCCGACAGGGTAGGCAGGACGAAGATGCCGACCTGTGCATAGATCTGGGGCAGATCGTCGTAGGCGACATTGCCGATGAAGCGCAGCGTGACGTTCGGCGGCAGATGCATCTCCTCGAGCACGGCACGCATGGGCCCATCACCGGCGAGCCAGAACTCCACGGCGCGCTCCGGGTGCCGCTCCCCCCAGCGCGCGAGGACGGTGAGAAAAGGCACAAGGCCCTTCCGCTCGACGAATTGGCCCGCGTAGAAGAGTCGGTGCGCCTGGTCGGAGTCGCGATGCGGCGGGATCGCCACGAAGGGCGACATCTCGGTCGTATAGGGGGCGCGGAAAATGCGCTGTGGCGGGACCGCAAATCGCCCGACGTAGCGCGCCCCGCTCTCGCCATTGACCAGGACCGCGTCCGCGCGGCGCAGAATCCACCGCCGCAGCATTGTGCGCAGCCGTCCTCTCCCCTGCTCGCTATAGTCGGAGAGCGTGGCCCAGACGATGAGACGGCTTCCCGGCGCCACGATGCGATAGAGTGCCGCCTGTAGGGTGCGCAGCCCCAATTCGCCGGAGATCACCACCCGCGGCCGATGGCGCGCAAGCAGCCAGAGCGTGTCGTAGGGGATTTGCACATAGAGCCGCTCGGAGAAACCGTGCGGATGACGGGCCGCCATCTTGACCGTGAGGTTGCGCTGCACCGTCACGTCGAGCCCGCGCCAATCACTGGGCCAGGGGCGGTTTGGCTCCATCGGTGTGGAGAGATAGATCCGCATATCCTCGGCACGTTCAGCGAGCGCCCGATAGAGGGGGGCGCGATAGGGCGGGATGAAATTGGTCAGTAATGCGACGCGTCGCATGGGTAGTGTTTCCTTCTACCCGTTCCGCAGCGGGCTGGTATCGCGCAGCGCGAAATTATCCTGAGCAGGATCGACGAATTGCGGGTCAACGAACCGGGAGGTGGCATCCTGCTTCGAGCCGGTTTGCCACGCGCTGAAATTCTCCGCCTTCTGATTGACGTTGAACGCTTCGCTCTCTTTCGGGCTAAACCAGGCATTCTCGTCCGACACGAGAGTGCTGAGGAAGAGATTCTTGTTTGCACCGACGCTGTTCCCGATCTGTACGAGGCGGGGGGCCGCGTCGGTGCCGACGATGATATTTTGCCGCAGCGTCCATCGTTCCGAGACGAGGTCGTAATGCTCCTTTGTTTCCCAGTTATCAACCGGGCGCACCCCGGTCAGGACGTGAATCTGCGCGGTTGCGCCGCCATAGATGATATTGCCCTGCAAGGTGATGTGGTCGCCCCCCTCGGAGAAGATATTGTCGGACGTGCTGTTGGCGATGGTGGAGTTGGTCACGCTCATCGGCCCCTCGCTCGCTTCGAGGAACATGCCGATATGATTGCGCGAGCAAAAAGCCTGATCGACCTCGATATCGGCGCAGTCCGTGTCGAACCAACAGCCGGGCGCCCGGTTCCCCACCGCGCGATGCCGGCGATAAACCCCACCGTGGATGAAGAGGTGCTTCACCCCCCCGTTCGACCACGAGAGAAGGCCGCCGAGGGCGCCGCGCCAGTTGTTGTACGAGGTCTCATTGTCTTCATAGAGCAGATCGTTGACGTGCGATGCTTCGAGGCCGATGGCGCCGTTATAGTTAGCGAGATTGCGGCGGGCGGTCACCGATCGGGAGATTTTGGAGCCGCCGGATTGGAAGGTCATGCCGCTCCAGTTATTCCAGAGGAACCCGCAATCCTCCACGAGCACGTTGCTGCAGTTGTTGAAGATGACCGCAGTCTCGCCGACCGGCGAATTGCCGTGCATGAAGGTGAGACCTTGAATAGTCAAATTTTGCGCGCCCTCGACGAAAAAGAGACCGGGGCGGACGGCGACCTCGACGGTGGCGGTCTCGACCGCCACCCCCGACGGCGGCACAATCGACACCGTCGATGCCGGTTCGGAGACGAAGAACGTCCCCGCCTGCAACTCCTGCGTCGACAAGACTTGCGTGAGCGACTGCCCGTTGATGAAGATCATCTCCCGCCGTCGGACGATTGGCTGGAGGACGACATTCCCTTCCCACCCTTGCGGATAGGGCGTCAATCCCCACTTGTACGGCCAGGTATGGGTGTACGTATTCGTCGTGCCCTGTTTCTTCCACCCGGCCCAGACGTCGGACCCGGCGATCATCACGGTGCCGTATTGCCGGGCCTCGAACCGCATCGGCGTGTCCGTCAGATTCGTCTTCGCCTGGATCGAGGGTGATTCCCGATAGGCGCCGGGAGCGATGACGACGCGCGTGCTGACCTTGCGCAGGTTGTTCTGCATGGCAAGGTCCGCCGCCTTGGTGATCGTCTTCAGCGGGCGGTCATCGGTTCCAGGGTTCGCGTCGTCCGCATTCGGGTGCGCGAGATCCACGACGAGTGTCTGATCGAAGGTCGGCGTCGGTGTCGGGGCCGTCGGCTGCGCGATGGCGGTTGGCTTGGCGACCGGCGTCGCGGGCGCTCTCACCGTCGCGGGGGCCGGGGTCTGCTGACTCGCCCCGCACGCGGCGGTGACCAGCGTGCCGAGCAGTATCGCCGCCCGCTGGACGAACAGGCGTCGCGTGATCGCTGGCGCGCGATCATTCCCTATCATCCGTGGCTCGCCATCAGTCTGTCCATCCGACATATCAGTATGACCCCATCTCCATCATCAATATTCGGGCAATCAAGCACTCAAGCGCGACGCGCCTTCCGATACTCTGCGACATCGTGGATTCCAGGGACGCGGAAAAGGCTCGTGCGGAGACTCGCGGCGACCTGCTCCCGCCGCGAGAGAAAGCCGGACTGCACGCGACGGGCGAAGACATCGAGCGGCGTGTACCCATCGAGGAGGATGCGGTGGAATTGGAACGGGTCGTCGTGGAAGGTCGCCGGGCCGATATGCGCCGCGTACGCGCTCTCGAATCCCGCCTCGCGCACCTCCGCCCGAACCATCCGGTTATATCCCCCATGCGGGTAGGCGAAATGATTGACGGCGCGACCTAGCGCGTCTTCGAGGATCACTTTACACGTCTGGACCTCGCCGCGCACCTGCCGCGCGGTCAACCGCGAGAGGCGCGGATGGGTCACCGTATGCGCCTCAATGCGCAGATGACGGAGCGCGCGCACCTGCTCCCAGGTCAGCGTCCCTTCGTCCCGCGCATCCAGCGGATCGCGTTGGCCGATCACCCCGGTCGTGAGGAAGAGGGTGGCCGGATAGTCGTATTGATCGAGCACGCCCTCCACATTTGCACAGGTCGACGCATAGCCGTCGTCGAATGTCAGCACCACGCTTTTCCGGCCGAGGGGCCGGCGCGCGCGATAGGCGTCCCAGAAGGCATCGAGCGGGCATACCGCGATGGCATTGCGGGCGAGATAGTCCATCTGCGCGCGGAAGTCGTCGAGCGGCAGCGCCCATGCCTCGCGCTGCGCCGCGTCCTTCGGGATGCGATGGTAGACGAGGATCGGGACGTTCAATCGGTCTCGCTGCCTTTCCAGGTCAATGCGTCGGTGTGCAGTTCGGGCAGACGCCATCGCCGCAGGTGCAACGCCTGCAAGAGCACGAGCGCGACGAACCGGGGATTGTTGAGCAGGTACCGGCGCCACAGTCGTTTCGGCTCCTGGAAAAGCCGGAAGAGCCATTCGAGACCATGCCGCTGCATCCAGGGCGGCGCTTGCCGTTTGCGACCGGCATTGAAATCAAAGGCGGCGCCCACACCGACGAGCACCGGAGCGGTGATTCGCCGGTGGTGCTCGGCCATCCACCGCTCCTGCTTCGGCGTGCTGAGGCCAACCCAGACGATATCGGGGGCCGCGTCGTTAATCGTCCGCACGATCTCGGCGTCTTCTTCCGGCGTCAGCGGCCGGAAGGGCGGCGCATACGCGCCGACGATCTGCAACCCGGCGTAGCGCTGGCGGAGGCGCGCGGCGAGCGCCTCCACCAACTCCTCATCGCCGCCGTAGAGGAAGTGGCGGTATCCCTTCTCCGGCGAGCACTCGCACATCGCGAGCATGAGGTCCGGCCCGTAGACGCGCGTCACATGCCGAAAGCCCTGCAATTTGCTGAGCCAGACAAGGGGCATGCCGTCCGGCGTCGTCAGGCCGCTGCCACAGAGGATGGCACGCAGCGCGGGGTCGCGCTGACTCTCCATCACCCCATGCACCCCCGTGATGCAGACATACTGCTGCTCGCGCCGGGCGATCCATCCATCGAGCGCGGCGACCGCCATCTCCATGTTGATGGCGCTGACGCCGACTCCGAGCACGTTGACACGCGCCGGACTGCTCATCATCTCGCTATCGCTCCGTCAACGCGCGTTCCAGGAACGCCGTCACCTCGCCGCGATTCTTCGTCGCGTAGTACCAGTCGATCGTCCGGTGCAGGCCGTCCATGAACTTCATCTGCGGCTCCCAGCCGAGCAACTCGCGGGCGAGGCTGTTGTCCGCCACCCGGTTCAGTGGGCCGGTCGGCATGTCCGGGCGCAGGAGGATGTCCGGGTTGTGGCCGGTGTAGCGGAGGATTTCGTGGACCGCGTCGATGACGCGCGTCCGCTCCATCGTGCCGAGATTGACGGCGGTCCCGTCGTCGACCTTCTCCCCCATCAGGATGGTGCCGTCCACGATGTCGCCGACATACGTCCAGTTGCGGATTTGCTCGCCGGTGCCCCAGACCTCGAACGGGTCCTGCTTCGCGAAGGCGCGGGCGATCATCGCGATCACCGCGTGGTCCTCCTTGCCCCACTCGCCGTAGACGGTGAAGTAGCGGCACGAGGCGGCCTTCATCCCCCACTCGCGCACGTACGACTGGAGCGTCATCTCCGCCATCAGTTTCGCCCAGCCGTACATGTGGTCGGCGTCGTAGGGCGGGCCGATCTTGTCCTCGCTCAGGTAGAGTTTCTGCGAGGGATCCATCTGGATGTACGAGGGATAGGCGCAGCCCGACGAGGCGAAGACCACCTTCTCGACGCCCGCATTGCGGCACTCGAGGAAGAGCATGCCGTCGAGGGCGAGGTTGGTGGCGCAGGCCGCCTGATGGAGGTCTACGTAGCCGCGCCCGCCGTGGTCCGCCGCGAGATGGAAGACGCACTCCATCCCCTGCACAGCGCGACGCGCCACCTGCTGATCGAGCAGGTCGCCCTCGATGAACTCGATCTCCCCCGAGGTGATCAGCGGGTCGATGTACTCGCGCTTGCCGCTGCTCAGATTGTCCACAACACGGACATTGGCGCCGAGCGCCGCGAGCTTGCGCGTCAGCGGCGACCCGATGAACGATGCCCCACCGGTGACAAGAACCTTCTTACCCGTCCAAAACATCTCGTCCTCCTAACAAAATACGCGGATGGTCTATGCATCAGATCGTGACCGGTCACCCGGCCACTATCGAAACCGATCTGTCGCCCTTTGCTCGCCGTCTACCTCCTTGCTCCCACTACGTGCGAATAAATCGCCATCAACTGGGCGTAGTTTTCTTCAGCGGTGTACTGTCGCTCGAACTCGGCGCGCACCTGCGCGCGCATCCGCGCGAGTGCCGCAGGGTGCGCGAATGCGCCCGCGACCACGCGCGCGAGGTCCGCCGCATCGCCGGCCCGGAAATGCAGGCCGGTCTGACCGTCGCGGATGATTTCGCGCATCGCGCCCAGATCGGGCGCGACGACGGGGGTACCGACCGCGAATGACTCGAGGATGGTGCGCGGCAGTCCCTCGTACCACTCCGACGGGAAGATGAGCAGCGCGGCGTCCTGCATCGCGGTAGTGACCGCCGCCGGAGACAAGCGTCCGAGCCACTGCGTGCCCGGCAACCGCCGGAGCGCATCGGCGACATCGGCGGCGAGCGGACCGTCACCGGCGATCTTCAGCGGGACTTTCCCTGCCAGTTGCTCCCACGCGCGGAGAAGCGTTCGGACGCCCTTCTCGGCAGAGAGACGCCCGACGAAGAGCGCATACTGGCCGCTCCCGTCGCCGATCGGCGCATCGGGGACGAAGTTCGGTTTGATCGTCAGCCTGTCCGCCGGCAACCCGCCCTGGATGAATTTCTCCCGCGCGAAGTCGCCGAGGACGATGTAGCGATCCACCAGCCGCGTCCAGCTTCGCAGCGCCCGGTGGGCGGTCTGCATCGTGACCGCCGCGCCGCTCGCCGCACGGCTGCCGCGGTAGCACGCATGGACGATCCCCGGGAGCGGCACGGGTTTGCCGAGGCAATCCTCGCAGACATGACCGTCGCGGAAGAAAAGGCCGTTGGCGCAGAGCAGGCGGAAGTTGTGCAGGGTCTGCACCACCGGCACCCGTTCGGCCCTGGCCGCGTAATACCCGGCCGGTGAGATGAGCGGGAAGGTATTGTGAAAGTGGACGAGATCGGGCCGGAAGGCGCGGATGGCGTCCCTCACCGTCGCGTAGCCGCGCCGCGACCAGACGGTTGCGCCCGCCAGCCGCACCGAATCGAGCGCCGACCGTTGCGGGGCGATCGCGTCATTATCGAAGACCAATTGCTCGACGGCATGTCCATGCGCCGCGAGCAAGGCCGCCTCCGAAGCAAATACCATATCCTCACCGCCGGGCTGCTGGTAGCAGTTATGCACGAGGAGCAATCTCATTTTTCCGCTCCTCGGTAGGGCTGAGCGATCATGGGGATCATTCTGGCAGGCGATCCCCTCAACAACCCGCTCGGTCTCCCGCCCCGATTCTGTAAGAACGTTCATTTCAGCTTCCGACCGGGAAATTTCATGCGGAGACGAAAGTTGGCGAAGCGCAGCACGCCCACGGTATAGAGCCCGAGGCGCGTCTGCCAGCGTCGCGAGAAGGCATCGAGCGAGAGGATCGCGCCGTCCGCGCTCGTGCCGAACTTCCTGGCGCGATAGATGGCATACTGCTCATTGCGCGCGTGCGCCAGCCAACGCGCGAGGGTGACGTTCTTCGTGCCGGAGCGATAGAGATAAAGAAAATCGGGCAAGACGCGGAAGTTGCAACTCCGCCGGATGCGGAGGAACCATTCGAAATCTTCCGCGCTGCGCAATTCCTCATGGAAGAGGCCGAAACGATCGAAACACCAGGAGCGGATCATCGCGCTGCCGAAGGGTGATGCCATCCTCCCGCGCGCAAATCGCCGCTGGATGGCTGTGGGGTCTTCCGGGTAGAGCAAGCGGGGCTGCGGGGTTTCGTTTCCCCAGAAGAATTTCATCTGCGAGGCAACGACGTGGATTTCGCGGTGACTCTCCAGGTAAGCGACCTCTTTTGCGAACCGCTCCGGCACGGAGATGTCATCGCTGTCGCAGGGGGCGATGTACTTCCCGCAGGCAAATCCGAGCGCGATATTGCGCGCTTTCGCGGGGCCGCCGTTCTCCCCCAACTCGAAGACCCGGATGCGCGGATCGTCGTACTGCGCGAGGAGCGCGGCGGTCTCATCCGTTGAGCCATCATCGACGATAATCAGTTCCCAATCCGTGAACGTCTGCGCCAGGATGCTGTCGATCGCCTCTTTCAGGTACGGCATCGCGTTGTAGGTCGGCATAATGGCGGAAACAGTTACCTGGGCTTGCATAGAGCTTCCTTCCTGAAACAGCTTTCGTTCCTTCTCTCCGGCGGCTCGAACGGGTCGAGCGGCCGGGGTATCGCGCATGGGTGCGGCCAGCGCGGGCAAGGGCGCGCCCGCATGGGCGAGCGGACGACGCTCCCCCTGCCACCAGAGAGAGAGATGAATCGTCAATGTGACGAAGAGGACCCACGAGATCGAGTTGTAGGCGACGAGGTACGACTCGGTGATATTCGAGATCAGGAAGAAGATCAGGAAGATCAGCGGAAACGCGGTGGCGAGCATCTTCCCGCGCCGGGCGAGCATGAGGGCATGACGAAGCGCGACAAGCATCAGCGGCACGAAGATCAGCAGCCCGACGATGCCGAGGTCAAGCAGCAGGTCCAGGAACCCGTCGTGCGCATTCGGCGGATTCCAGCCGGTCGCGCGCCAGACCGGCGCCGAGGGGCCCTGGAACCCGAGCCAGAATCCGCCATACCCGTAGCCGAACCAGGAGCGTGCCCGGATCATCCGCCAGACCAAGCTCCAGAGTTGCGTGCGCCCGGTCAGGCCGGAATCTTTGCCGAGCAAATTCGTCACGCCGCCCGGATTGCTCGCCACGCCGACCGCGATATAGCCGGCGACCACGACGACAACCATCAGGATAGGGAGCGCGATGGTGTAATGCAGTCGCCACAACCGAACGAGGATGAGGACGGCGACGAGTGTGACGAGGAGCACGAGGGCGGTCGCCGACCGACTGAGCACAACCAGGATGACGGACAGGACGCTGAAGCCAATGAGGATGCGATGCCGCTTATAACTCGCGACAGAGAGTAGCCACAAGACCGCCGAGAGGGCCATGAACTGCCCCAGTTGGTTTTTCTGGCCGAACACTCCCTGCCAAGCGCCCGATTCATCGATCGCGTACGCCGGCAGTAGGACACCGACGAGGAGGCTGAGGACGGCGGCGATGACGGAGACGACGAGCAGCAAGCGCAGCAGGAGGGTGAGCGGGTAGCGCGTTGCGAGGTATAGCCCGAAGACGGAACAGCCAAGCAGCGCCGCCGCGCGACGGAAGGAGATGGCGGGCGCGTCCGACCAGAGGACGGAGACCATCGCGAGCAGCGGTAAGAGCCAGAGCAGCACCGGCCTGAAGGCGCGCATCAACTGGCGGGGCGGGTGAATCGTCAGCAACATGACGCTGCCGAGATAGACGGCAAAGAGGAGGATCTGGGTGAGCGCGCTGCCCTCCGAGTAATCCGCCTGCACGGTGGTGTTCTGCAGGGGGCCCTCCGCGCCGCTCAGTATGCGCACCGTGCGGATGCCCGCATCGAGGCAGAGGAAGAGGCCGAGGACCGCGAACCCCATCTCCCACAACGGGATCACGACGGCGCGGGCCGCGCTCCTGGCCCGCAGTCCGGTCAGCGATAGCGCCTGCTCAGCCATTGTCCGCACACGTGTTTTCCGTACCGCATCGGTCGTTCGCGCTCATGGGATTGCCTCGGGGATTGGCGTTGCCGCGATGCGGCGATAGCGCCGCCAGAGGATCGCGTTGGAGATGAGCAGATCGAGGATCATGCCAAGCACCGCACCCAGCAGGCCAAAGAGATGGATCGCGGCGATGCCGACCGTCAGCCCGATCACGCCCGACCACAGGCCCGCGTGGAAGACCGGCGCGCTCACCCGTCGCCCTTCGAGGGCGATCACCACCGGAGAGAGCAGATACATCAAGACGTACGTCAATGCGAGGAGGGCAAGGAGCCAGCCGTACCGGCGATATTGCTCCCCGAGGAGCGTGCCGAGGATCGGCGTGGCGAAGAGGCTGACCAGGATGCCGTACGCCGCCATGAGCGGCGCGGTCATCGCGATGACCCGCACGATGAAGGAGTGCAGGCCCGGCTGGCCCTTCTCGGCAAAGATGCGCGCGGCGGCCGGTGTCAACGAGGTCTCCATCGCGGTCAGGAGGATGCGCGCGGGGCCAAAGATCGTGATAAGGGCGCGGAACACCCCCGCCTCGGCGACACTGACCAGCCCCCCGATGAGCGCGGTATAGAGCTGGCTGGATGATGCCGCGACGACAATCGCGGCGAAGATCCATTTGCCGAACCGCCAGTTCTCGGCGAGCCACCGCCCGCGCGTCGGATGCCCCATCTCCCGGAGATCGAGGCTCTCCCGAATCATCCAGAGGCCCAACGCCGCCGCGACCGCGGAGGTGAGCCCCACGATGTACAGCGCGCGCGCGCCGGTGAGATGGCCGTAATGAGCGAGCGCGATGATGCCGATTGCCTGGGCGCCGTAACTGACGACATCATTGATGAAGGCGAGCTTCAGCCGCCCTTCCGTGTAGAGGACGCGGCGGAAAAACTCCTGCAGTTGCCAGGCGATGATCGCCGGCAGCAGGGGGAGGAGCAAGGGCGCGATACTCCAGGTGGCGCCACGCGCGAAGAGCGCGGCGATGGATACGATACCCGCCAGCACGCCGACCAGCCAGAGTTGGCTCGTCGCGGTCGCGCCGCTGTAGCGGCGATAGTCCGCGCCGGAATAGGTCGCGCCGATGACGTTGTGCGGCCGGGTGACAAGCGCGGATTGGAGCGCGCTCGCGAAGAAGATCGCCGCGTAGACGAGCGCGAAAGCGCCGTAGTTGGCGGGGCCAAGCGCGCGCGCCAGCACGACCGTCGTGACGAAGTTGGTCGCGGAAATGAACGCCTGGTCGCAGAGCCCCCAAACGCCGCGATGGAGCAGACTGCCAAGGCGGAGGGCCTTGATCCGCCGCACGCTGATGCGCTGTGACGTTTCGATTGCCATCTACTCAGCCCCACCCCGTCGCGACGCACATGCTGGCGCGAATATGGGCGGCGCGCCGTGTTACGATCGCGCTCATGCGAGCACACCATCCCGGTCGACGTCGTAGAGGGCGAGGCCGAGGATGTTGACGCGCATCGCGCGAATGCTCGCCAGCGTCGTCCGTAGTGTATCGATGCGCGTGCGGTTGGTGCGGGTGACGACGACGACATGGTCCGCGTTCGACGCGAAGAGCAGGGTGTCCGAATCCGTGAGCAGCGGCGGTGCGTCGATGATCACGACGTCCGCGCGGGTGCGGAGATCGGCGAGGATGCTCTCGAGTCGCTCGCCGATCAGACGTTCCGTGGGAATGACCGAGACCGGCCCGGCGAGCAGGAGTTGCAGGCCATCGTGCGGGCCGCTCGCCAGTACGTCCTTCGGTGCAAGGGTCGGGACGGCGATCAACTCGGCGAGTCCGGGATGCTTGGGGTCTTTCTTGAAGAACTTCCAGTGCGACGGGCGCCGCAGATTCCCGTCCACGAGCGCCACACGCTGCCCCGCCTGGGCGAACGCGACCGCGAGGTTCGCGGCAATGACCGTTGCGCCTTCCCCGGCGCCGGGACTGGTTATCGTGATCGTCGTTGCCGCGTTCTCCCGCGCCTCCAACCATATTTGCGTCTGGATTGAATAGATTGCCTGGCTCAGGGGCGAGCGCGGCTCGCGCACGACTTCGATGCTGTTCCTGCTGCGGGTGCGGGGGATCGTTGCGAGCATCGGGAGGTCCGCGACGCGCCGTGCGTCTTTCCGCGACCGGACGCGCGGGTTGACCTGCTCGCCCAAGACGATGCCGACAACGGTCGCGCCGAACCCGATCAGCAGGGCACCCGCAGTCGCGATCAGCCGGAGAGAGCGCACGGGGCCTTGCGGCGGGAGCGCGCGGACGGCGAGATTGACGCTATTCTGCGGGGTGAACTGCGCGACGTCCATGCGCTGCTGCAGGTCGAGCAGCGCGCTGTAGGTGCTCTGATACTGCTCGCGCAGCGAATCGAGGGTCGCGATACGGGCCGCTTCGTCCGGCGTCGGCGTATTGGGCGAGGCCCGGAGGGCCGCCAGTTGCACGGAAACGCCGTCCCGGTCACTGCGCGCCTTATCGACACTGTCGCGGAGCGCCTGGTTGTTCTGGCTAACTCCCGTCTTCTGGAGGTCGGACAGGAAGGCGATGAAATGCGTGCCGACGGAGTTCGAAATGTCGGCGGCGATCTGGGGCGAGCGATACTTCGTCGAAATATGGATCACCGCCGAGGACGGCTCCGGCGCGACGGTCACGAGGGTGGCGAGTTGCACCGGCGTCTCTGGCAGGTGGAGATCGGTGACGACGCCCTGAAGAACGGTGGGGGCGGTCACGAGCGCGCTGTAGGTTTGCGTCAGCAGCGTCGCGGTCGCCGCGTCGGTGGCGGGCGTGCCGCTCTGCCCGCCGATGGGGCTGACGAGCAGCGTCGCGGTTGCGTCGTAGCTCGCTTTGGGCAGCGAGGCCAGCGAATAGGCGATCAGCGCGAGCACAAGCGGGACGAGCATAAGCAGCCACCAGCGTCGCTTCAGGATCGCGATATAGCCGGTAAAATCGTTTGATGTGGCGTCATCCGGCTCATTTTCCGTTGCCGCCACATTTTGGAGGGACGTACGATTGATCGTTACCATGGGTATGGGGCCTCTCTCTAGAATGCCATGCGATGTTTGCCCTATGCACCGAAACGACGGGTGCGCGCGTCCGCCCTAAAACGCACCCGACTTGAACGCGAGCGCGCGCAGTGTCCCAAACACTATCTTGACATCCAGCGTGAAGGAGAGATGTTGAACATAGTAGATATCGAGGTCCGTATGCTCATGCATCATCAGGTCGCTGCGTCCATGCGTCTGCCACCAGCCGGTGAGACCTGGAAGGACGAGGTGCCGCTGGTGCTGCCACTCCTCATATGTGCCGACGATTTCCGGCAACTCCGGGCGCGGCCCGACGAGGCTCATCTCGCCGCGCAGCACATTGAATAGTTGCGGCAGTTCGTCAATGCTCGTCCGCCGGAGGAATCGCCCCGTCCGAATCACCCGCGGATCGGACGCCGTCTTGTGCGCCCTGCGTCGCTCCGGCCCCGCATAGGACCCATCGGATTGCCGCCGGTCGGGGATCATCGTGCGGAATTTGTAGACCGTAAATGATTGGCCATAGCGCCCGATCCGCCGCTGCCGGTAGATCACCGAGCCGCGCGTATCCACCCAGATGATCAGCGCAACGAGCAGCAGTATGGGCGCAAGGATGACGATCGCGAGGCTGGCGATCAGGATATCGAGCCAGCGCTTGAAGATGAAGCAGTACAGCAGGCGCGCGGGGCGTTGATGCTGGGTCGCTTCGAGCAGCGTGAGCCAGGCTCCTTCCTGCACCGCCGCGCGCGCGGCGGTGGTGGCGGTCGCATTTATCGCGGTAATGGGCTGCGTCGTATGTCCGGCCCCTACCGCGCTCAGCGTCGGGAGGGATTGCATCGCATTATCAACTCGCTCGATTTCCATGTCGGATCCTCTTGTTTTCGATCGCATGTCTGCAAGATCCTCGATAGTCGGCTAGGTCAGGCGCGGCACTTCGTCTGGCACCCTTACCGTACCGGTGCGACCTTACGTTGACGTGAGGATCGGGGCGTCGTTTCATGACAAGCCAGCAACCTTTCCTGCATTTCGCGCTGTGGATGGCGTTCTGACCATCTCGAGCCTGCTCCGCTCGCCCGATGACCGCTGCTGCCATTGCCAGCAGGTGAGCCGGCACGGCTCCCCTTGCACCGCGACGGCCCCGACGTAACCGGGGCAGGGCGTGAGGTGGTGAAGGTCCCAGCGCGGGGGCGCTCCACCCGCTTCACGACTCGCGAGGAGCGCGGCGGGTTCATCCGGCGCCAGCGACACATCGAACCGGTCGAGACCAACGCTGACGCCCTCGCCCCGCGCCTTCTTGTATGCCTCCTTGCGCGTCCAGCACGCGAAGAACGCCTCGGGCTGAAGCGCCGGATCGAGCGCGCGGAGCGTCGCGATCTCCCGCGCGGAGAAGAAGCGCTCGGCGATCCGCTCGCCCGCCATATCCGCGCGGAAACGCTCGATGTCCACGCCGACCTCGCGATGGCGGGCGAACGCATAGAGGGCGATACCGTCCGCGTGGGAGAGATTGAAGCGGATGCGCTCCCGACCGGACTCATCCGGCAAAGAGGGCTTCCCGAAGGCGTTGTACCGGAAAACCAGCGCGCCCGGTTCTCGCCCCAAAAAGCGGCCGATGATTTCCCGGAGCAGGCCACGGGCGACGATGGAGTGTGCGCGGTCGCGCGCGAAGCGAAATCGCTCCGCGCGCGCACGCTCGTCCGCGGAGAGTGTCCGGCTCAAATCCGCGATGCGCTCCGCTGTGGCATCGAGAGGGGCACGCCAGACCTGGACTTCGTCATCGTCCAGGACGAGATGCGGCGGCGGTACGCGCCAGGTATCGTCCGGGCAGTTATCTGCCATCCGACGTACTCCGCATGATCGATGGTTTCTCGCCGGTCTCCAGCCACAACCTCACTCGCTCGGCCAGCGTCTCGGCGTGTGTCGTGATCGACGAGAAGTGGCTGCCGGGCGTGACGTAGACATCGATGCCATCGATGAGATTCTTCCACCCCTGCGTCGGGTCGCCGACGATGTGTTTCTGCTCGTCGCTCGCCTGATAGATCACCGCCCGCCCGCGATACCGTTGCGGCGCGTACCGGTTACCGGCCCACGAGTAGCGGTACTGCACCTCAAATGCGTGCCGGGATCGCTCATCCCGCGCGTGATCCTGCGGCAGCAATGACGGGAGGAGGATATGGCGATCCTTCGGCAGCACGACGCGGGCGAGCGCTTCGAGACGTTTGCGCACGATGGCATCGACCCTGGCGATCATCTCCCTGCCCGGTCATGCGACAGGAAACGCCGCGACTTCTCGATGTAGCGGGCGCGGAGGCTGAGATAGAGTTTGATTTGTTTTTCGGGATCAAGCCCGGTCAGCTTGCCCCACCAGCCGATAACGATGCCCACACCCCGGACCGAAGGGCGCGCGCGCCCCGGCTCGACCAGGACGAGCGCATCGACGCGCTCTCCCTGCTCCTGCAGTTGCCGGGCCATCTCGAAGGCGAATAGCGCGCCGTTGCAGAAGCCGCCGAGCAGATACGGGCCCGTGGGTTGGACGGCGCGCAGCGCGTCGAGGTGATCGGCAGCGATCTCCTCGACGGTGTGCGGTACGGGGTTCCCGTCGATACCGGCGGGATGGATGGCATAGAACGGGCGGTCTGGGTCGAGGGCGCGGGCCAGTTTCACGCAATAGGTGCCGCCGTCTTCTAGATCGCCGTGCAGGAAGAAGAGGGGGCGCTTCTCCTTGCCTTCCTGGACCACCGCCACCGGGGAAGGGGGCATTTCGCCCGCCCGCTGCAGGAGCGCCTCTTCCAGGTGCTTGATTGTCGCCCCCGCGAAAAGGGTCGCGAGGGGGAGCGTCTGCCCGCAGACCTCGGCGATCTGGTCAACCAGGCGCGCGGCGAGCAGCGAGTGCCCGCCCAGTGCAAAGAAATCGTCCGTGATGCCGATGGGGCGCACATCCAGTATCTCTTCCCAGATGCGGGCTAACTGGAGTTGGAGCAGGCCCTCCGGCGGGACGAAGGAGGCTTCTCCTTCGTTGCTCACCGAGCCGGGCGCCGGTAGCGCGCGGCGGTCCACCTTCCCGTTCGGCGTGAGCGGCATCGCGTCCATGCGGACGAAGGCGGCGGGGATCATATACTCAGGGATATGTAGCGCCATGGCGCGGCGGAGCTCGCCGGCGCCCGGCGATTTCCCGTGCGCCGGCACGACGTAGGCGACGAGTCGCACGTCGCCAGGCCGGTCGTCCCGCGCGAGCACCACCGCCTCCCGCACATCGGGGTGGAGCAGCAATGCCGCTTCGATCTCGCCGAGTTCGATGCGGAAGCCGCGAATCTTCACCTGCTGATCGATGCGGCCCAGATATTCGACTGAGCCGTCCGGCCGGTAGCGCGCCAGATCGCCCGTCTTGTAGAGCCGCGTCTGCGCATCGGCCTCGAAGGGGTGAGGGATGAAGCGTTCGGCGGTGAGTTCGGGCCGGTTGAGGTAACCCCGCGCGACGCCGCCGCCGCCGACGTAGAGTTCACCCGGCACGCCAACGGGGACCGGCTGCCGGTGTGCATCGAGAACATACATTTGCAAGTCGGGGATCGGCCGCCCGATCGGGCTGCGCGACCCCGCCTCCAGATCGTCGGCCGTGAGCGGGTGATACGTGACGTGGACGGTCGTCTCCGTGATCCCGTACATATTGACGAGCCGGGGGGATTGATCCCCGTGGCGGGCGAACCAGGGCCGAAGGCTTTGCGGGTCCAATGCCTCGCCGCCGAAGATCACCAGGCGGAGTGCCAGGGGCCGCGTGACATCGCTCTTTTCTTCCGCCGCGATCAGTTGATGGAAGGCGGAAGGTGTCTGGTTGAGCACGGTCACCCGCTCCGCACACAGCAAGTCCAGGAATGCCCCGGGCGACCTGCTCACCAGGTAGGGCACAACGATCAGCCGCCCCCCATAGAGGAGCGCGCCCCAGAGTTCCCAGACGGAGAAATCGAAGGCATAGGAGTGGAAAAGCGTCCAGGTATCGTGCTGATCGAAGTGGAACCATTCATCCGTCGCATCGAAGAGGCGGACGACGTTGGCGTGGCTGACCATCACCCCCTTCGGCTTGCCGGTCGAACCCGAGGTGTAGATGATGTACGCGAGATTGTGCGGCTGTACGTCGCTCGCGGCATTGGCGGCATCCGCGCGCGCGATCACCGGCCAATCACGGTCGAGGCAGACGACCGAGCCGTCGAACGCCGGCAGCGCTCCGAGGAGCCGCGCCTGCGTCAGCACGATCGGAATCTGCGTGTCCGCGACGATGAATCCCAGTCGTTCTTTGGGATAGGTCGGATCGAGCGGCACATAGGCGCTGCCCGCCTTGAGGATGCCGAGGATGCCGATCACCATTTCCAATGAACGTTCAACGCAGAGGCCGATCAGCACCTCGGGGCCCGCGCCGCGCGCCTGGAGATAGCGCGCGAGTTGATTCGCCTTCGCGTTCAACTGCGCGTAGGTGAGCGTTTCCCCCTCGAACGCGACCGCGATCGCGTCGGGCGCGCGCGCCACCTGCTCCTCGAAGCGTTCGTGAATCGAGCGGTCGCCGGGGAATGTCGCATCCGTCGCGTTCCATTCGACGAGCACCTGCCGGCGCTCGGCGTCCGTCAGGAGCGGCAACGCCGACAGGGCGCGCTCCGGGTCGGCGACGATGCCCCGCAGCAGCACATGAAAATGCTCCATCATGCGGGCGATCGTCGTCGCATCGAAGAGATCGGTGCTGTACTCGATGGTACCGGCGATCCCCTGCGCGGTCTCCTCCAGCGAGAGGGTCAGATCGAACCTGGCCGTATCCGTATGGACCGCGAGCCGTTCCATCGAGAGCCCGCCGAAACCCTCGGGGTGCGGGGTGTTCTGAAGGGCGAACATCACCTGAAAGAGCGGATTGCGACCCGGATCGCGCGCGGGGTGGAGGGCCGCCACGATCTGCTCGAAGGGGAGTTCCTGATGGGCGAGGGCGTCCAGCGTCGTCCGCCGCACCCGGCCGAGCAACTCGCGGAAGGAAGGATCGCCCGCCAGATCGGTGCGCAGCACCAGCGTGTTGGCGAACAAGCCGATCAGCCCCTCCATCTCGGGCCGGGTGCGCCCGGCGATTGGCGCGCCGACCGCGATATCCTCCTGGCGGCTGTAGCGCCCCAGGAGGACCTGGAAGGCGGCGAGGAGGGTCATGAACAGCGTCACGCCCTCGCGCTGACTCAGCTCCCTGAGCGCCGTCGCCTCCGCGCGGGAAAAGACCACCGGTTGCGCCGCGCCGCGAGAGAGCGGCACGGAGGGGTGGGGCCGGTCGGTCGGGAGTTCCAGCACGGCGGGCGCGCCGGCGAGCTGCCGCCGCCAGTACGCCAGATGCTCGTCCGCGATCTCCCCTTGCAGCCGTTCCCGCTGCCAGACGGCGTGGTCGGCGTACTGGATCGGCAGTTCGGGCAGCGCCGCCGACCGACCGGCTATCGCCGCCTCGTAGCAGGCGGCCAACTCGCGCAGCAGCACGTCCAGCGACCAACCGTCGCCGACGATATGGTGGAGCGTCAACAGGAGCAGGTGTTCCGCCTCGGCCAGTCGCAGCAGATGGGCGCGCAGCAGCGGCCCCCGCGCCAGATCGAACGGCTGGCGGACCTCCTCGGCCATCAGTCGTTGCGCCGCGGCCTCACGCTCGGCCATCGGCAGGCTTTGCAGATCGGTCGTCGGCAGGGAGAGGGCCAACGTCGGTGCGATGACTTGGGCAAGCTGCCCGTCGGTCATCACGAAGGTCGTGCGCAGGGCTTCGTGCCGCGCCACGACCGCGTTGAGCGCCCGCTCCATCGCCTCGGCCTGAAGCGCGCCGCCCAGCCGGAGTGGGACAGGAATGTTGTAGGCCGCCGTCCCCGGCTGCCACTGCTCGAGGAACCACTGCCGCTCCTGCGCGAAGGAGAGCGGCACGTGTTCCCCCGGCGGGCGGCGCGGGATGCTCTGCGCGGTCGTTGCGCCCTGCGGCATCTCACCGCGCAGGTACTTCCGCAGGAGCGCGGCCTTCGCCTCGGAGAGAGACGCGGGAGTGGCGGTCACGCGACACCTCCGTCGCTTTCGCCCGCTTCCGGGCGCGACTCGCCAAAGGTGATCGGCAGCGATTTGAGGCCACGGAAGCCTTGATTGTCGTGCCACAGCAGCGGGCCGGGCGCCAGTTGCAGATTGGGCAACCGCAGCAGTGACTCGAGGGCGATCTGTGCCTCCATGCGCGCCAGCGGCGCCCCGAAACAGAAGTGCGCCGCCCAGCCGAACGAGAGATGCCGGTTATTCTCGCGGTGAATATCCATTGTGTCCGGGTCCGAAAAGCGCTCGGGGTCGCGATTCGCCGCGCCGATCACACCCATCACCGCCTGCCGCTTGCGGAGCATCTGCCCGCCGAATTCCATGTCCTCCGGCACGAGGCGCGCCGTGTACTGGATGGGGCTCTCGAACCGCAGCACTTCTTCGATAGCGGCGGGGATCAGGGACGGGTCCTCCCGCAGCATCCGCAGTTGGTCCGGGTTGCGCAAGAGCGTCAGCACGCTGTTGCTGATCAGGATCGAGGTCGTCTCCTGGCCGCCGGTCATGTTCAGCAGGCTATTCGCGATCACCTCATCCTCGCTCAACCTGTCCCCGCGCTCCTCCGCCGCCAGCAGGCCGGTGACAAGGCCGTCCTGGAGCTGATGCGGGCAGCCACGGAGGCCGCCCCGCAGATAGGAGGTCAACTCTTCGAGGGCATGAAGCGCCTGCGGGACACGGTCCGGGCTGTACTGGAAGTTGCCCAGCACCTCGGCGAAGTCGCTCGTCCACGCCCGCACCTGCGGCCGATCGCTGTCGGGCACGCCGATCAACTCGGAGATGACGGTGGCCGGCAAGGGAACAGCGAGATCGTTGACGACGTCCATGCGGCCGCTCTGTCGCACAGCAGCGATGTGGCTGTCGGTGATCTCCTGGATGTGCTGCCGCAGCCTCTCGACCCGGTGCGGCGTGAAGGCCGTGGAGGCGAGCCGACGGATGCGGGTGTGGGCGGGCGGGTCCATGAAGATCATCTGCCGCCGCAGCACTTCGGCGATGGGACTGAATGTCTCCAGACCCTTCGCCGCCAGATGGTCGGCATCGGGTGTCCGCTCGGCGGAGAACCGCTGCAACACCGTCACCACGTCCTGGTAGCGCGTCACGATCCACGCATGGAGCACGGCGTCCCAGTAGACCGGTTCCTCGGTGCGGAGCCGGTCATAGAGGGGGTACGGATCGGCGAGGACCGCCGGATCAAGCAGCCGATAGAGGCCGAGACTCCGGTCGCGCTTGCGCGCCGGGAGTGTCGTGTTCGAGATACCAGTCATCGTCGCACCTTCCTGTCCAACACGCTCTGCGATCATGCGAGGAAGCGCAACGCTTCTTCTTCCGTCATGGCTTCCAGCTTGGCCATGATCAGTTGTTCGATCTGCTCCGCCAACTCCGCCACCGTCGGCGCCTCGAAGAGGCTGAGCAGCGGCAGTTCCACCCCGAAGCCGTCACGGATGCGCGAGATGAGCTGCACACCCAGTAGCGAATGACCCCCGAGCAGGAAAAAGTCATCGTCAACGCCGACATAATCGAGGCCGAGCACCGCCGCGACGATCGCGGCCAACCGTTCCTGCATGGGCGTCAGCGGCCCCGTTTCGGCCGTCCGCGCGCATATCGTTGGTGGCGTCGGGCTCGGGCAGGGCAGCCGAATCGATCTTGCCGTTCGCGGTCAGCGGCAGCGCCGCGACGCGCACAAAGGTCGCCGGGACCATGTAATCCGGCACGAGCGCCTTGAGGAATGCTTGCAGCGTATCGGCGGTCGCCTCCTGCCCCGGCGTTGGGACGACATAGGCGACCAGGCGCATGTCGCCCGCGCTATGCTCGCGCGCCGCAACGTGGCTGGCCCGAACGGCGGGATGCCGGTTGAGGACGTTGACGATCTCGCCCGGTTCGATGCGGAAGCCGCGGATTTTGACCTGATCGTCGAGGCGACCGAGATAGACGATGTTGCCGTCCGGCAGATACCGCGCCAAGTCACCCGTCTTGTAGAGCCGCGCGCCGGGTGTCGTGGAGAAAGGGTCGGGCAAAAAGCGCTCGGCGGTGAGATCGGGGCGATTGAGGTAGCCACGGGCGACGCCCGCGCCGCCGATGTACAACTCGCCGGACGCGCCGATGGGCACGGGCTGCCGCTCGTCGTCGAGGATGTAGAGCTGGGTGTTGGCGATCGGCCGCCCGATGGGAATCGACCCGGCGGTGTGCGCCCCCCGTGGCATCTGGTAGATACAGCAGCCAACGACGGTCTCGGTCGGCCCATATTCGTTAATCAGGGCGGTCTCCGGCGCGAAGGTTTCCCAGAATGCGGTGATCTCGGCGGTGAGATTCTCGCCGCCGATGATAAATGCTCTCGTCCGGCCGGCGACCTCGCCCGGCGGCAGTTGCTGGCTGAGGAGCCGCAGGTGCGCCGGGGTGATCTTGATGAGGCTGAAGTCCGATTCGTCGCGGAGTAGGGTGCTCAGCGCCTCGATGCTGGCGGTTTCGGGGAGGAGCCAGGTGGCGCGGCCGACGAGCAACGGGGCAAAGAGCCCGGTGATCGTCAGGTCGAAGGCAATCGACGAGTGGACAGGCGCCCCCCGCCCCGCTTCGACCGCGTATGCCCGCGTACACCAGTGCAGGTAATTGACGAGCCCGCGATGCTCGATGGCGACGCCTTTTGGCGTGCCGGTGGAACCGGATGTATAGATGACATAGGCGAGGTTATCGGGGGCCGTCCGGCCGCTCGGACGCTCGCTCGGCTCCGCCGCGATGGACTCCCAATCCGCGTCGAGAGAGATCAGCGTCCCTTTGTAGGCGGGCAATCCCGCGAGGGTCGCCTGCATCGCCAGCAGAACCGGCACATTGCTGTCGGCGAGCATGAAGGCGAGCCGCTCCGCAGGATACGAAGGGTCCAGCGGCACGTACGCGCCGCCCGCCTTGAGGATGCCCAGCAGCCCGATCATCATCTCCAGCGAGCGCTCAACGCAGAGTCCGACCAATATATCCGGCCCCACGCCATGCGCACGGAGGTGATGTGCTAGTTGATTTGCCCGCCGGTCTAACTCCCGGTAGGTCAGCCGCTGATCGGCGAAGATCACCGCGACTGCGTCCGGCGTGCGTTCCGCCTGTGCCTCGAAGAGATCGTGGAGGCAGGCGTCCGGATACGGCGCGGCGGTGTCGTTCCATTCCACCAGCACGGTGTGGCGCTCGGCCTCGCTCAGGAGCGGCGGTTCGGCGCCGCCCTGTTCGGGGTCGGCAATACCACCCTGCCGATCGTACGTCCCCGCTATCTCTCTATCTTTCGCGATCATCATTCATCCTTCGTACGTGATGCCGGTCGAGCGACGACCGATCTTCTGTCAATCTGTCCGCGCGTTACCCAGCTTCGTCCGCCCCGATGCGTTCGGGGAGAGACCTGGATGGTGTACATCACCGGGTTTGGTGGGAATGTTGGCGCGTGATGGCCGTCATACCACGGTCTATGCGAATGTCCCTCGACCTGTTCATTTGTGGATCAAAATCCTACAATTTCCGTGCTATTTGTACGCCCGAATACCTTGCTTGTCAAGATTGTTGGTTGATACGCCGACATATAGGGCAATATGCCCTATAGTCAATTTGTTGTGTGGAGGTGTACGTAATATCGGAGACAACTTCGTCATCTTTTTCTCCTCCGTCTCATCGCGGTTCCGACCATCCCAGCGAACCTCTGCGGCTAACCTATCAGTCATTGATGGCAGGTTCGCATCGCATCAGCGACGATGCGATGACGGATCGTTCAGAATCCCGCCTCACGCATCGGAGTCGCTGAGGTGGTGACGGGCTTTCGCGCAACGGGATGAGATGGCGCTCCAACATGCAGGGACGTCCCTTCCCGAAAAGGGGAAGAGCCAATCGTGCGAGAATCGCTCCAGGCGGTCTGCTAGAGGGTGAGGATGGCCGCCTTCACGATCCCGGCGACGATGCTGTAGGTCTTGGCGGTGGGGTGCGTCCCATCACTCTGGTAGTACGTCCGATTGGCCTGCGCGCCCGCAGCGCCGATGGTCGGATCGGCGCTGACATCGGCGAGCGCATCAGCAAACGTGGTCAGGCTCGTGCGGATGTAGGTGTTGTAGCGCTGCCGCTCGTTTTCGTACGTTCTCCCCCCCGAGAGCGGGACGCTGTTCGGCAAAATCGTCAGGACCACAACCTTGAATCCGATCTTCCGCCGCGCCTGACAGAATGCGACCATCTTCGCGAATGCTTCATCGACGCTCGCGCCCGCTCCCAGATCGTTGGTCCCGCCCAGCACGACGATGTTCGTGCCCCGGTTGGCGGCATAGAGCGGGTCGATGGTCTTAGGTGCCTGGGGGAGCAGTTCGGCGAGCGTCACCCCCTCCATCACCCCGAGATTGACCGCGTCGTACATCGCCGGTGCGAGCAATGCGACCGTCTGGGACGGGAAGGTTTCCGTTGGTTGAACGCCCAGGCCGTACACCATCGACGCACCGACGAAGACGATCAGCGGTCTCGTCGGCGTGCCCGTCGTGGTTGGCAGGCGCGCGCCCACCGTCGAGACCGGGATTGCCGCGGTCACGGCGGCAGTCGGGGCGGCAGTCGGGGCGACCGTTGCGGCCACTCTCGAGGGCGTCGTCGGCTGAATGGCCTGCGCGGCCGTTGGGGCGGCAGTCGGGGCGCCGGTTGGCGCGCTCGCGGCCGGGGCGGCAGTCGCGGGGAGCGGCGGGGCGGCAGTCGGCGCGGGGGCAGGCGGCGGCGTGCTGGTCGCGGCGCCCCCGCAGGCGACCGCGAGGGCATTGGCGGCAATCGCGGCCGCGCCGAGGAGCACGCGACGACGGGCGAGCGAGCGGCTCGGCAGTCCACCAGTCATCGGTGTATCCCCCTCCATCCGACCGGCGATCAGCGGCCGATGCGACTCAGCAGCGGGTGACATGGGCCGAGACCGCGAGCCAGCGCCCGCCCCGGCGGACCCACACGTCCGTGTAGCGACCGGCGCCGGGTCGGCCGTCCGGCATCGTATAGGTGGTCCGCGCATGGATAATCGCGACATCTCCCATGAGGCGAACGTCGACATCGTGGGCTTCGAGATGCGCGATCGTGACGGGGCGCGCGGTCTGTTGCAGGAAGGCGTCCCGGTTGATGAGGCTCCCGTCGGGATTGCTGCACAGAAAGTCCTCGGCCAGCATCTCATCGAACCGGCGGACATCGGACATCTGCACCGAGCGGATATAGTCGCGGTTCAGATCGCGCAGCGTGTCGAGATCGGTGGCGACGGCGGTGTCCACGCTCATGTGCTGTTCCTTCCTTGTCTCTCGCTATTCATGGATTCCGTACCGCGATGGAAACGTCCGGATCATCGTGGCGCGGGGACCCCGGCGGCGGTGGTCGGCGACCGAACGACGGCTTTGAGTATACCGCATTGCGATGGACAATATGCCGAAAGCTCCCTCTCTCACCAAGTTCTCATTTGTACCGCCCTCTCCTCTCATCTGGGAGGGGCATCATGGGGATGTACCGGGAATGGCCCGGCACACGGCCAGCCAAGGCCACCGCTCGCGAGAGGAGCGCCCCGATGACGCAGATAAAGGCGCCACGCTCGCGCGGTTGCCGGTATTTCGGGGGGATCGCGGGATCCCTGGGTCATATCACCATCAGGAGGTTTCCCATGTCGTCATCTCTCATTGCTGCCGAGCAGTCTTCGATTGCCTCCGGCCTTCTCGTCTCCCGCCCGGAACGGGCGATGCGTCGCCTGGGGAGACGCCGCCTGCTCGCGGCTGCGACGGGACTTGCGCTACTCGTCCTCACCTTGATGGCGCCGGCAATGGCCGTCGGCGCGCAGTCCGCCTATCCGCCGAACACCGTGGTGAGCACCTACTTCGATGCGCGCTACGGCGAGGTCTCCGTCGTCACCGACGCGAGCGGCAACCTGATCGACATCAACGCGGTGACCGGGCAGCGCATCTACCCCTACGCCGACTACGCCCCGGCCTACACCGGTGCATATGTCTCCCCGGCCTACGTGAGCGGCTATGTCGCGCCGAACTACGTGAGCGCGTCCACATTCGGCTATTCCACGGTCGCCGGATATAGCGACTCGGCCATCTACCGGCAGTACACCGACAACAACTCGAACTGTGCGAACGGCCAGGTGACGCAAACGGCGAGCGGCTACTACTGCACGGCGACCGGCACCCCGGCCTTCAGCGTCGGCTGAGCCGGGTCGGTGATCCACATCGTCTGACCACTCCTCCCCCTTCCCTCCCCTATGCACCACCGAGGGTCTCCCGCCCTCGGTGCTCTCTTTCCTGATCCACCAACCGATCGCTCGGCACAAGGAGCCCACAATGGCACAAGCGATACAACCCGTCTCCCAGCCGACGATCACCGACCGGAATCGGGCGCTCGCGGCGGACAGCGCGCGGATCAGCCGCCTCGGCACGCCGCCGACGATACGCAAAGGGGGCGGCGGCGTCTCGCTCGCCGAGAGCTTCACCTCCTCGCTGCATAATCTCTCGGCGAATGTCACCCGCACCATCCTGACGATGCTCGGCATCATCATCGGCGTCGCCTCGGTCATCGCCCTGCTCGCCTACGGCAACGGCGTCGTCGCCAAGGCCCTGACCGCGCTCGAGCGCAACGGCACCAACCTGATCACCATCCAGGGCGCGAGCCAGTCCGCGGGCGGCGTCGCCACCGGCAACCAGTCCCAGACCTTGACGCTCGCCGATGCCACCGCGCTCGCCGATCCGAGCAACTGCCCGGACTGCGGCGCCGTCTCCCCGGAGGTGCAGCGCGGCGGGCAGATCACCGCCAACGGCAAGAATACCTTCGGCGCGGCGCTTGGCGTCTGGCCGTCGTACGCGGACGTCCACGCCTACAACGTGACGAGCGGCTCCTTCATCGCGGACAGCGACGTGACGGGAACCAGGCGGTCGTCGCCCTCGGCGCGAACGATCGCGACCACCCTCTTCTCCGGCGTCGATCCGACCGGGCAGACGATCCGCCTCAGCGGGAACAGCTTCAAGGTGATCGGGGTGATGGAGGCGAAGGGCGGCAACGGCTTCGGCTCGCTCGACAACCAGGTCTACGTGCCGATCACAACGGCGATGGCGAAACTGACCGGCGGCCGCGGCGGCGCGCCGACCGGGGCGGGCAAAGTTGTGAGCACGATCTACGTCAAGGCGACGAGCGCGAACGCGGTCAGCAAGGCGATCAGCGAGGTCAATACCACACTCGGCGGCGCTGCACAATACCAAGTCCGGCGCGCCGGACTGGCAGGTGACGAACCAGGCGGATCAGCTGCAGGCGGCGAAGGACACCCAGAAGACCTACCAGATCTTCCTCTTCGTCATCGCCTCCATCTCGCTCCTGGTCGGCGGCATCGGCATCATGAACATCATGCTGGTCAGCGTCACCGAGCGGACGCGGGAGATCGGCATCCGCAAGGCGATCGGGGCGAAGAAGCGCGACATCCTCACCCAGTTCGTCACCGAGGCGGTGCTTGATGAGCCTGATCGGCGCGCTGACCGGCGTGGTCCTGGGAGTGGTAGCATCGTATCTCGTCGGGCGGTTCTACCAGCCGACGCTGGTGTCGATCCAGTCGATCTTCATCGCGGTGGCGTTCGCGGTGGCGACGGGGCTCTTCTTCGGCGTCTACCCGGCGCAGCGGGCGGCCAGCCTCAAGCCGATCGACGCCCTCCGCTATGAGTAAGCAGACACGGCAGCGGGTGACATTCTCGCCCGCTTCGATCGCACGAGACGGACGTCCCTCCGCCTTGATATGGGCGCGGCGGATACTCGTGGCACCGGGGGAATCGGGACATGCATAAAAAGGCGCGGGCGCGCTTGACACCGCTGGCCATCGTCGCGCCGATCGGTATGTGCGTCGTTATCGGCGCATGTACCGACACGATCGCGGTGCGCGCCGGCTATCCGCCGGTCATCGCGTTGATCTTCGCGGGTGTGATCGGCATACTGTGGCTCGGCTTTTTTGTCGGTCGTTTGCTCAGGTAGATCCCGTCGTGGTACCGCGTGCCCAATGGCGGGCGGCACGTGATGTGCATTCCCGTTCCATATGCCTGGGGTGCGGTCACGCTAGGGTCGGAGGTGTCCCGTGCGATTTCGTCTCGCCTGCGTCGCGCTTGCGCTCGCCTCTTTGCCGCTCATGCTTGGCGCATCCCCCGCTGCGATGATTGCGGCGCAGGGGAATACGGAAGCGCACGACCTCCCCGGCGGCACGATCACGCTCCCGGCGGGATTTACGATCGATGTGTACGCATCGGGCGTCGGTGAAGCGCGCTTCATGGCGGTGCGGCCGTCCGACGGCGTCCTCTTCGTCGCCGATGCGCACGGCCGCATCCTCGCCCTGCCCGGACGCGGACCGCGACGGCAAGCGGACGGTGTCGCCGTCTTCGCCGGCGGGCTCAATCTGCCCTCGAGCATCGCCTTCTACCGAGGACTGGGTCTACGTCGCCGAGACCAATCAGGTCGTGCGCTTCCCCGCGCCGGGCAACGCCCTGCAACCGCAGGGAAGCAAGGAGGTCGTCGTCCCCGATCTGCCGCCGCCCACCGACCACTGGACGCGCACGATCGCCTTCGGGCCGGACGGCAGGCTCTACCTCGCCGTCGGCTCCGACTGCAACGTCTGTGTCGAGAAGGATTCCCGCCGCGCGGCAATCGGCGTCTACGACCCGGACGGCGCGAATGGCCGCCTCTTCGCGACGGGGCTGCGCAACGCGGTCGGTTTCGCCTGGCAGCCGGGCACGGATACGATGTGGGCGACGGTGAACGGGCGCGACAGCATCGGCGACGACCTGCCGCCGGACGAGTTGCGCATCGTGCGCGATGGCAGCTTCAACGGCTGGCCCTACTGCTACAACGGCACGACGCCGAACCCGGAATACGGCGACCCCTCGCGCTGCACGAGCGCCGTCCCGGCCGAGGTGGCGCTGCCGGCGCACTCCGCCGCGCTCGGCATCACCTTCGGCGACCGGTTCGCCGCGCCGCAGCCGTACAGGGAGAGCATCTACATCGCTTACCACGGCTCGTGGAACCGGACGGTGAAGACGGGCTACAAGGTCGTGCGGGTGCCATTCGTGGACGGCAAGGCCGGGCAGCCGGAGGACTTCGCCCGGGGATGGCTGCCCGGCAGCGCCGATAATCCGGGGGCGGTATGGGGCAGGCCGGTCGGCGTGACGATCGGCGCCGACGGCGCGATGTACGTCACGGACGATGAGAACGGCCAGGTGTACCGCATCGCCGCGACAGGGTAACGGGGATCACGCAGTCCCGCTGACCGAGGCCCGGTTTGGTATCCCTAAGATCATGCCCGTCGCTCGTGCTCATCTTGGCGGTTCAATGCGTGCCGTGTGCCATATCGCCATGAGCCGTATGATCGTGATGCATGTCGCCTTCGGGTGTACCCATCATCCTGAGCATCATGGGGCCGCCCGTGCGCAGGAAGCGGACGACAAGCACGGCAGCGATGACGAGGAAGGCAATGTTGAGCACACTCGTGTAGTTCCACTGGATGCCCTCGGTGATCTTGGCGACGTCCCGATTGGTCGGGATGATGCCAAGCGCGCCGAAGGCCACCTCGATGAGGTAGCCCGCCGCCGCCATCGTCAGATAAAACGTCGCCAGGATGTAGCCCATCACCTTCCAGCCGTAGTACTTCCGGTAGATGTCCAGCACCGGCAGGACGATCAGGTCCGCGAAGATGAACGAGACCACCCCGCCGAAGGAGATGCCGCCCCGCCAGAGGACCGCCGCGAGGGGCACATTCCCCACCGAGCAGACGAAACTGATGATCGCCACCAGCGGGCCGACCAATGGCCCCTCGATCTTTGCCCAGGTCGGGTGACCGGTGAGGAAGAAGTCGCGCCAGAAGGTGTCGGGCACCCAAGCGGCGAGCGCGCCCGCGATCAGGAAGCCGAGGACGATATCCGTCCAGACCGAGGCCCAATCCATCACGAAGAAGTGGCTCGTCGCGGTGAAACCCTTGCCGCTGAACAGTTTGGACCGGACCGACCCGCCCTCGACGCTCATGTCCATCGCGGCGTGCCCCTCCATGCGCCCCACCAGCCCGCGCTCGGCCTGGTTGCGGGCCATTGCGACCAGTTTCGGCGTCAGCGTGAGGCGGAAGATGAGGGCGAGCAGGACGACCATGATGATGCCGCCCGCGAACTCCGCCGCCGTGAACGGCCAGCCGAGGAGGACGACGAGGATGATGCCGAGTTCGATGACGAGGTTGGTGGAGGCGAGCTCGAAGGCCATCGCCGCCGTGAAGCTCGCACCCTTGCGGAAGAGCGAGCGGGCGAGGGCGACGGAGGCGTAGGAGCAGGAGCTGGAGGCGACGCCGAAGAGGCTGGCGAAGGTGAGGCTGCGGGGGGAATCGTCGCCGAGAAAGCGCGCCATCGCCTTGTGCGAGACAACCGCCTGGACAATCCCCGAGAGGCCGAAGCCGAGGATGAGCGGCCAGAGCACCTCCCAGAACATGTCGAGCGCGGTTCTGAGTGCATTTCCGATCGCGTCTATGAGTCCAGCCATTTGATCCTCCCGTCTCATATACCCCACTGGGGTATATGAGGCGATTGTATAACCCTGCTGGGGTATATGTCAAGCGGTCAGACCGGGTCGCATGCTAAAGAGAAGAGTTAAGAAATAGGACTTACGCAGTTCGCGGGAAAAATCCGGTGGTGGCAGGCTTCCAGCCTGTTCGAGACAGGCTGGAAGCCTGCCACCACCGGAGAAAAGGCTTCAACTGCGTAACTCCTAAGAAAGAGAGGAAGGCGAGTTTCCCCGCCTTCGCAGATGCTGCCCTGTCCGGTCGCCGCAGTTACTTCGCGACCGGATACCCCTCTTCGGCGAGCGCGTCCTCGATCGCGGGCAAGTCCGCCTGCATCGGGTCGTAGGTGAGGGTGATGATCTTCGTCTCCGCGTCCGCCTCGACCGACTGCACGCCGGGGAACTGCCCAACCGTTTGCTTGACCGTGGCGACGCAGTGCTCGCAGCTAATATCCGGCGCCTTCATCGTGACCATTTCCATTGTGAGAACCCTCCAAAGACTCGCCCTACCGGGCGCCTTCGCTGCCGTCGCGGCAGCACTATCTATGCGCGCGCGGCACTCGCCGCATCACGAACTACTCACGGTGATCGTGCCGTCCATCCCCGGATGGAGGCTGCAGAAGTACGGGTACACGCCCGGTGTCGTGAAGGTGTACTGCCACCGCTGCCCCGGTTGCAGCAGGCCGCTGTAGAAATCCTTCGTCGGCGCCTGCCGCGTGCCGCTGACGACGGTGTGGGCGTGGTCGTTGTCGTCGTTGATGAAGGTGATCGTCGTGCCCGCCTTCACCGTCTTGACGCCGTTGCGGAAGAGGTCCGGCATCGCGGCCGTCGTGCGCTGGCCGACCATCGCCATATGCACCTCGTTCGGCCCCCACGCGTAGGACGCCGCGCCGAAGACCGACGCCTGCCCGGAAAGCCCGCGATACGTCCCGAAGCCGACGACCGAAAAGGCGACGAGCAAGACCGCCGCCGCCATGAACTGGCTCCCCTTCGTGCCGCGCAGCCGCAAGGAGTTGGAGAGGACTGTCACGGAGGAGAGAGCCATCGCCACCGCCGCGAAGATCGGGTTGAGCTTCCCGAAGACCGCCAGCGGGATGAGGATGACGTTGTACCCGAATGCCCAGCCGAGGTTCTGCCGGATCGTGCGCATCGTTCGCTTGGAGAGGTCGATCGCCTGGGCGATGGCGCGCAGGTCGCCCTTGACGAGGGTGATGTCCCCCGCCGCCATCGCGACATCGGTGCCGGTGCCCATCGCGATCCCGGCGTCCGCTTGGGCGAGGGCGGGCGCGTCGTTGATGCCGTCCCCGACCATCGCGACGACCTTGCCTGCTGCTTGCAGCCGCTTCACCTCGGCGGCCTTATCGGCGGGGCGGACCTCCGCGATCACCGTATCGATGCCCACCTGTCTGCCGATTGCCTCCGCCGTGCGCGTGTTGTCGCCGGTGAGCAGGACGACGTTGATGCCGAGCCGGTGGAGCGCGCGGACCGCCTCGGCGGAGGTCGGCTTCACCGTGTCCGCGACGGCGATCACCCCGGCCAGTTCGCCGTCCACGGCGACGAGCATCGCGGTCTTGGCTTCCGACTCCAACCGATCGATCGTGGCGCGCACCGGCGCGGTGTCGATGCCGGCCTCCGCGAAGAGGCGCTGATTGCCCACGACGACCGTCCGCTTGCCGACCGTGCCCTGCACGCCGCCGATGAGCGCCTCGAAGTTCTGCACGCTCCTCGGGAGATCGAAGCCGCGTTCCGTCGCCGCCTGAACGATTGACTGCGCCAGCGGGTGCTCCGAGCCCTTCTCGACGATGGCAACGAGGCGCAGCAGGTGATCTTCCCGCCAGCCGTTGACCGGGATGATGTCGGTCACTTCCGGCTCACCGGCCGTCACCGTGCCGGTCTTATCGAGGACGACGGTGTCCACCTGCCGCACGCGCTGCAGACTCTCCCCGCCCTTGAGCAGGATACCCCGCTCCGCGCCCCGGCCGCTGCCGACCATGATCGCGGCGGGTGTCGCGAGTCCGAGTGCGCACGGGCAGGCGATGACGATCACCGCGATCGCCGCCACCATCGCCGCCACCGGCGACCGCCCCGCGACGATCCAGCCGACGAAGGTGAGCGCCGCGATGCCGAAGATCGTCGGCACGAAGATGCCGGAGATGCGGTCCGCCAATTGCTGGATGGGCGCCTTTGCGATCTGCGCCGCGTCCACCAGTTTGATGATCCGCGCCAGTTGCGTCTGCGTTGCCGACGCGGGTTGCCCGCATGGTGAGGAGCCCCTGCTTGTTGATCGTCGCGCCGATCACGCCGTCGCCGGGTTGCTTCTCGACGGGCAGGCTCTCCCCGGTGAGCATCGATTCGTCCACACTGGAGAGGCCGCTCAGCACCGTGCCGTCCACCGGGATCTTCTCGCCGGGCCGGACGATCAGCACGTCGCCGGGGAGCACCCGTGACACCGGGATGTCCTGCTCCACCCCGCCCCGCACGACGCGGGCGGTCTTCGCTTGCAGGCCCATCAGCGTACGGATCGCGCCGCTCGCCCGCCCCTTCGCCACTGCTTCCAGCACCTTGCCGAGGAAGATGAAGGTGACGATGATCGCGGCGGTGTCGTAGAAGGTGTCCTGCCCCGTGAAGGTCGCCACCACGCTGTAGGCGAAGGCGATGGTGCCGCCCACCGAGACGAGCGTGTCCATATTGACCGCGCCGTGGCGGGCGTTCTTGAGGGCGCTGCGGTGGAAGTCCCAGCCGACGACCAGCCAGACGGGCGTGGTCAGCGCGAGCAGCCAGTAGTCGCGATAGCGCATGTCCATATGGAACATGGCGATGAAGAGGATCGGGATGGTCAGGCCGATGCCCAGGGCGAGCTTAGCATAGCGGACGCGCATCGCGCGGCGTGCGACCGCTTCCTCGACCGCCTCTCGGTCCGTCTCGTCCGTCGTTGTCTCGACGACCGGATCGGCGTGGTAGCCCGCCTTCTCGACGGCGGTCAGCGAGATCGTCGATGGTCGCCTGCCCCCCGAGCGTCACCTGGGCGCGCTCGGTGGCGAGGTTGACGCCCGCCGTCTCCACGCCGGGCACCTTCAGGAGGGCCCGCTCGACGCGGCGCACGCAGGCCGCGCAGGTCATGCCGGAGACGGCCAGCGTCGCGCCGAGCGGTTCGTCGCGCTCTTGCAGCGCCGCGCCATAGCCCGCCGCCTCGACGGCCCGCACGAGCGACGCGGGGTCTGTCTGGGCGGGGTCGTACGTGACCATCGCGCGCTCGGTGGCGAGATTGACGGCCGCGTCGCTGACGCCCGGGACCTTCTTCAGTTTCTTCTCGACGCGCATCACGCAGGAGGCGCAGGTCATCCCGGAGACCGCCAGTTCGGCGGTTCCGGCGATGTCCGCGGGCTGTGACGCCGATGCCGGCGCTTCGGGGAGTTGCATAGTCGCCATTGGTCTACCCTTCGGGATCGTGCCGCCTAACTGCGGATTGCCTTGCTCAGGACGGTCATCAGTTCCGTGATCGCCTCATCGCCGCGCTCACCCTTGATCGCGTCCGCGACGCAGCCGCGGATGTGCCCTTCGAGCACCTGCTCGGCGACCTTGTCGGCGGCGGCGCTGATCGCCTGCAACTGGGTGACGATATCGACGCAGTAGCGCCCCTCCTCGATCATCTTCTGGACGCCACGCACCTGCCCCTCCATCCGGCGCAGCCGCATCAGGAGCGCGTCGGTCTCCTGCTGGTAGTGGTAATCGTGCTTCGTATTCGCGGTCGCGCTCATGATCGTTCCCCTTCCATAGATACCCGTGGCGGGTATGCCAGCCGCAGTATATACCTACCGTGGGTATACGTCAAGCGGCCTGTCGGGATGCCGCATCGTGGTTTCGTGCCTATGAGCAGATGGCTGATGCAGCGTCGGGCACGCTACGTTTCCTCGAAGAGGCGCGCGATCTCGTCCCGCGCGAAGGTTGGTAGCGGCCATCGCCGCGTACCCTCGACGAGCGTCACACCCCGGTCGGCCGGGACGACCTCGCCGATGACGCGCGCATCGATGGACGCGCGGGCGAGCGCATCGAGGACGAGGCGCGCGTCATCGGGGGAGAGCGTGAGCAGCAGCGCGCCGGAGGCGATGGCGCCGAGGGGATCGAGGCCAAGCGCCTCGCACAGCGCGCGGCCCTCCGGGAGCACGGCGATGCGGTCATGGTCGATGCGCAGGCCGACGCCGGCGGCCGTCGCGAGCTCGTGCAGGGCGGTGGCAATCCCGCCCTCGGTCGGGTCGTGCATCGCATGGACGCGCCCCACGTCGCAGGCGATCGCCGCCTCCCGCCGCACGCTGATGCCGGGCGTGCGCAAGAAGTCCTTCGCACTCTGGATGAGTGAGGCGGGCACGCCCCGCGCCAGCAACGCGCGCTCCTTCTCGCGCGCGATGATCGCGGCCCCCTCGATTGGTATTCCCTTGGTCAGCATCACCGCGTCGCCTATCCGCGCGCCTGCCGTCGTCACCAGCCGGTCCTTGGCGACCTCTCCCAGCATCGTCCCGGCCACGAGCGGCCGGTCGATGCCGCGCGTCACCTCGGTGTGACCACCGACCAGCGCCACCGCGTGCGCCGCGCATGCCTCGGTGATCTGCGCGAAGAGCCGCCGGACCGTCCCCTCGTCGGTGGCGCCCTCCGGCAGCAGCAGCGTGGCGAGGAACCAGCGCGGCGTTGCGCCGCGCACGGCGATGTCGTTGACGTTGACATGCACCGCGTACCAGCCCAATTCGTCGGTGGCGAAGGTGATGGGATCGGCGGCGACCACGAGGTAGCGGTCGCCGAGGTCGATGATGGCGGCGTCCTCGCCCACGCGCGCGCCGACCACCACACGCGGGTCGTGAACGGCGTGCGTGTCGAGGACGGATTGCAGCAGGTCGGCGGGCAGCTTGCCCGTAGGCAGGAATGGCATCGTGCCCCCAGTATACGGCCAATGCCGCGCATTGCGATCATCGGCGTGTTGGCTGGTCACACGGGCGGCATATACGTACAATGTGCTCGGGTAGCGGGGGCGCGGGAGAGACGCGATGCGGGATCGAGCAGAGCGGTACAGGCGGGGCATAGCGGGGGCAATCTGCGCGCTGTTCGTGCTTATCCCCGCATGTGCGGCGCCATCCCCCGTTGGCGCCGACCCGGTCTCCGCGAGCGCGCTGGTGAACTTCGGAGACCCCGCCTTCCGCGCCCTCTGGCGGCGCACGGACGACCTCGCGCAGGGGCGGCGCTCCTATCTCTGGGGGCCGCTCGACCGGCAGACGTACGTGATCGCGCGCGAGCCGTATGCCGAGGCGCCCGGCGGCTCGCGGCTCGTCGAGTACTTCGATAAGACACGGATGGAGCGGACGGACCCGACGGCGAGCCGCGCCGCCCCCGGCTTCGTGACGAACGGACTACTCGCGACGGAGATGATCACCGGTCGTCTGCAACGCGGCGACAAGAGCTTCGAGGCGCGCGCCCCCGCCGCCGTGACCATCGCCGGGGACGCGAACGACCCGGACGGCCCAACCTACGCCACTTTCACGAACCTCACCGCCGCGCCGCCGCTGGCCGCCAATGCCCCGCTCACAGCAGACGGTGGATCGCGGCGGCACGGTCGGCGGCGGTGGGCCGGGCGGCGTGACGGCGGGCGATCTCGTCCTTGAGACGAATCACCGCACCGCCTCGGTCTTCCATGATTTCATCTTCGGCGCCGGCCCGATTATCGTCAACGATCAGACGACAGGGCCGCTCTTCGCCAACGGCTACGCGGGCGGCGTCGGCTTCCCGATCACCGAGGGATATTGGGCGACGGTGCGCGTCGCCGGGGTGCGGAAGCAGGTGCTGGTGCAGGCATTCGAGCGGCGCGTGCTCACCTACACGCCCGGCAACCCGCCCGGCTTCGAGGTCGAGGCGGGCAACGTCGGCCTCCAGTACCTCCGCTGGCGGTATGGCGACGCGCAGCCGCCCGCGCCGAGCCAGCGCATCGCCTTCACCGCCAAATCGGGCAGCGGCACGGCGGCGCTCGTCGTCGCGGATGCGGACGGCACGCACCGCACGACCATCGCCACGTCCGCCAGCGATGCGCGCTCCCCGTCATGGTCGCCGGACGGCACGCATCTCGTCTACGCGGCGGGCGGCAAACTCTCCATCGTCGGCGCGGACGGCAAGGGGAACGCCACCGTCACCGACGGCCCGAGCGATGACCTGCCCGCCTGGTCGCCGGACGGCACGCGGATCGCCTTTGTGCGCGGGCACGATCTCGCCGTCCTTTCCGTGGCGAATGGCGGCGTGACGACGCTCTTCACCGGAGTGCCGGGCGTCAACACGGTCGCCTGGTCGCCTGACGGCTCGCGCGTCGCCATCGAGCGCGAGACGAGCATCTGGACGCTCAATACGGACGGCTTCGGGCTGCAGCAAGTCCTCGCGGGCACGAACGGCGTCGCCTTCCGCGCCCCCACCTGGACGCCGGATGGCACGCGCATCCTCGCCACGCGCGAGGCGGGCGGGACGCGGACGGTGATCGTCGCGACCGCCGACGGCAAGGACCAGCGCGACCTCGCCGGTGGGAGCGGCGGCACGGTCGCGGCGGACGGCCTCCGCGTCCTCACCGTCTCCGCCGCCGGTCGCCTGATCGCCACCAACTTCCAGGGGCTGCAACCGCGCCCGCTCTCCCCGGACGGGGAAACGATCGCCTTCCCCACCTGGTCGCCATAAAGCGGCACCCCAGCATTGTGCGGAGGCGCGCATTCGGGAGCGTAGGCTTTCAACCGGCGTTCCTGGTTTAGAGGGAGCCCTTCGCGACGACGTCGCCAGTGGGGGCGGGGCTGCCGCCCGACGGCTCGACGCTGATCGCGACCGCCTGCGCGTTCGTCACGTCGCCGTGCAGGAGGCCGCTCCATGTGCCGTCCGGGTTGGGGGAGAAAAGGCCCGCGCCGACGGGCGTCGCGCCCGCGATGAACCAGACCTCGTAGACTTTCCCATTCGTCAGCGCGGGCAGGCCGGCGATGGTCAAGACGGCGGCCTGATTGTTGGCGAGCCGCAGCACCTCGCCGCGCGCGGGCACATTGGCCGAGGTCGCGGAGAGCGGTCTGGTCGTACCGGCGGCAGCAATCGCGCTACTTTGCGTCGCGATCACATGATCCCTGGCGCCGAGGTCACGATTCAGCGTCACCGCCCAACTGCCGAAGCCGAGACTGAGGATGAGGAGGATCACCGCCGCGAAAGGCCAGATGACCCCGCTGTTGCGCCGCGTACGGGCGCGTTCGATCGGGATGGGCTGCGGAGCGGGGGATTGATCGCCCGCTTCCGCCAATGCCTCGCGGTAGACATCGGCCATCAACCGCAGGCGCAACTGTGGGCTCGGCGTCATGGGAGGAAGGGTGGAGGGGAGCATCGCCGCCGTCTCTTTCAATAGGGCCACATCGTTCGCCGCGTCGGAGTGCGTGGCGAGGTACTCCTCCACCGCCGCCGTCTCTCCCGGCGAAAGAGCGTGCAGCGCGTACCCCGCAAGGAGCGTGGCGGGAGTCTCGTCCGCGTCCGGCAGATCAGCTGTCCGTCCGTCCTCCGGGGCATTCACCGTGCGCGCTCCATTCCCTCATCAATCCCATCCGGTACGCGTAACAGATCGCGCAACTTATCGAGCGCCAGGCGCATCCGCCCCTTGACCGTCCCAAGCGGGATACCGACCCGCTGGGCAATCTCCGTCTGGGTGAAGCCGCCGTAGTAGGCGAGATCCACCACCTGCCGCTGTTCGGGCGGCAAGGTCGCCATCGCTTGCCGCACCCGCTCGTGTTCCAATCCCTGCACCACTTCCGCCCACGTATCCTCTTTGGCGGGCAGCGGCATCGCATAGTCGATCACCGTGTCCGCGCTCGATTTCGACCGCGCGCTGCGCATCTGGTCAATCGCGCGATGATGGACGATCGTCAGCAGCCACGTCCGCACGGTGCCGCGTCGGGTGTCGTAGGTCGCACCCTGCCGCCAGATATTGAGGAAGGCTTCCTGCACCACATCCTCGGCGGCGCCGCGCTCCCCAAGCAGCCGGTAGGCGAGCGCGAAGGCGATCCCGCTGTACCGCGCGTAGAGCAATTCGACGCCGTGCGGATCCCGCTCCACGATCCGGTGAAGGATGGCGGCATCGATACCCTGATCTGGATTCTCCCCTGCCGCCGTCATGCTCTTCCTTACGATACGCAAACCCTGCCGCCCCGGATCACCCGCGGGATTGCTCACCCGAGCATGAATCGATCCGGCAGCATTATACCGATAACTGGGAGACGAGCGCGATGCAGTCCGCTACGCGGTGGTAGTGCGAGGCAGCACGAGGCGTGGCCCTGTTCTTGCTTTTATCTTTTCGGCTTTCTTCACGCCGTTCAAACACCATGGAGAGAAAGGAGCAGCGCGGGCACGGGGTGTGTCCGTTTCAGCGATGCGCGATTGATCCGATCTGAACATCGCTGCGTATTCTCGGCAGGCGCCACAGTGGGCCAGCATCGGCCCACTACCGGAAGTTAGTCCTCATTCGAGGAAGGAGCATGTGCATCGTGGAAGATCGCATTTTGAGTATCGTACACGCGGAAGTCTCTCGCCGCACGCTGCTGCGGGCAACGCTGGGGGCCGCCGCGCTCGCGGCGATGCCGATCAGCAACATCGCCTTCTCGCAGACACAGGCGCTCGCCGCCAACCTCCCGGACGACTTCGCCATCCTTAACTTCGCCCTCACCCTCGAACATCTTGAGGATGTCGCCTATCGCCAGGCCATCGCCAGCGGCAAACTCACCGGGGCGAACCTGACGTACGCGCAGCAATTCGGCGCCCAGGAGCACCAGCACGTCGTGCTGATCACGGGCGCGTTGCAGCAGGCGGGCAAGACGCCGGTGGCGGAGCAGGCGAAGTACAACTTCCCCGCGTACACCGATGAGCACGCGATCATCGACTTCCTGCGCGTCCTCGAGGAGACGGGCGTCGGCGCGTACAGCGGCGCGGCGCAGTTCATCAAGGACAAGGGCATCCTCACCGTCGCGGGCGGCATCCAGCAGGTCGAGGCGCGCCACACGGCGATCCTCCGCCGCCAGGATGGCATGGCGCCGGTGCCGAATGCATTCGAGAAGTCGCTGACGCCGGACATGGTACTCGCCGCCGCCGGCCCGATCCTCGGCGCCTGAGCGCCCACCGACTACATGTCTCGTACGAAGGGAGAACAGCAGCACGATGGTTACCTTTAATTCGGATATCGATGTCCTCAATTACGCGCTCACGCTCGAGCAGTTCGAAGCGGCGCTCTACAAGGTCCTGATCGGCGCTAACCTGCTCACGGGTGTCGAGCAGCAGTACCTGACGACGTTCGGCGGGCAGGAGCAGGCGCACGTCGACACGCTGACGCAGGTGATCGGCCAACTCGGCGGCACGCCCGTCAAAGCGCCCGCATCGTACAATTTCGCGGCGGCGGGCCCGATCACCAACCGAGCGCAGCTGCTCGCCGTCATCCAGATGGTCGAGGACCTCGGCGCGTCGGCGTACCTCGGCGCGGCGGGATTCATCAAGGACCCGATGCTGCTGACGGCGGCGGTGACGATCCACGCGGTGGAGGCGGAGCACGCGGCGATCTTCCGCGACCTGCTTGGGATGCCCGTCGCGCCCGATGCCGTCGCGAAGGGCACTGCGCCGGACGATGTAATCAAGGCGGTGACGCCCTTCCTTTCCGCGCCGGCCCCGAGCCCGGCTCCTGCCCCGGCCCCGGCACCCGCGCCCGCGCCCGCGCCGAGTGCTCCACCGCGCACCGGTGGTGGCGGTGACCACTTCGCCCGCCGGTTGGGCGAGCAATAATCCCGGCACACTACCGATAGCAGAGAGCGGCGCGATGATGATCGCGCCGCCCTTTTGCGTACGGCGCCTCTTCTTCACGCTTCACAAACGCGAAATTACACCGGTAGCAATTCTGTTCGTACGATATCCAATCGTGCTCCGGTCCCTATCCCGAAGCCAATGGGCCGCCTCCCACCCAGTCACCCGCCCGCATACCAGTGGATCGAGGAAGGCTGTTCACCCCTCCTCCGGCATGGCATAGCTGGTGCATATCCCCACCGACGCCGCGCGTCTGCGTGGGGATATGGCAGGGTAATCGGCGTGACGACGGCGACGTGTGCAGGTGGCGAGCATTGGACGGCGAATCGGGCGCGCGGCTGAGGCGATGGAAGGGGAGGAACGCCCTCGCTCCGCCATGTTCGACGCGATGGTCATTCCAGACTTCCGGCGCCTCTGGTTCGGCAGTCTGATCTCCAATATCGGCAGTTGGATGCAACTGATCGGCAGCGGGTGGCTCGTCCTCCAACTGACCAACTCGCCCTTCTGGCTGGGGGTTGTTTCCCTCATGAGCGCGATCCCGATCCTCGGCTTCTCGCTGCTCGCGGGCGTCATCGCCGACTGCATCGACCGCCGCCGCTTATTGATGGCCGCGCAGGGGAGCGCGGGCGTGTTTGCCCTCATTCTCGCCATGGTGACGTCGCTCGGCGTCGTCAACATGGGGGAGATTCTCGCCCTCACCTTCGTGACCGCGACGGCGATGGCCTTTACCATGCCGGCCTGGCAGGCGATGATCCCCGATCTCGTCGGCAAAGAGCGGCTGATGAACGCGGTGGGCCTGAACTCGGCGGCCTACAACGGTGCGGCGGTGATCGGCCCCGCCTTGGCGGGCGTCACCGTCAGCGCGTTCGGGGTTGCCGCGTGTTTCTATCTCAATGCCATTTCCTATCTCGCTGTCGTGTGGGCACTCTGGCGTATCTGCACGCCCTGCGCCGGAGCGGATTGCACGTCCAGCGTCCGCGACAGCCTCGGTGCGGGCGTGCGGTACATCCGCACGCATCGGATCGTCTTCGCCCTCTTCTTCCTTGCCACCGTCGCCAGTCTGCTGGCACGGCCATACACGCAATTGATGCCGGTCTTCGCGCGCACCATTCTCCACGGCGGTCCGTCAACCTACGGCATCCTGATGGCGGCCAATGGCATCGGTGCGCTGATCGGCGCGCTCGTGACGGCGGCGCTCGACTCGATCAACCGCAAGGGGCTACTGCTGCTCGGCAGCATGACCGGTTTCGGCGCGGCGCTGATCGTATTCGCGCTCGCGCATCAGTTCGTGGTGGCGCTGCTCTTCCTGACGCTCGTTGGCGGCGGTACGACGCTCTACATGGGGGCGACGAACACGCTCTTGCAGACGACCGTGCCCGATGAAGTCCGCGGCCGGATTATGAGCATCTACAGCATGATCGCGGCGGGCATCATGCCGCTCGGAGGGCTGTTGCTCGGCGCGGCGGCTTCGATATCCGGCAATATCTCACTGGTCGTCGTGATCGGCGCCGCCGCCGTGATCGTGAGCGCCGGCGCCGTGCTGATCGGCGCTCCCGCGCTCCGCAAGGTGACGTAACTGCCCGCGCGGCGGCGGAGCCGGTCTTACCGCTCCGCCGCCGCGCGGACGATGGCGGCGAACTCGTCCGCGCGCAGGCTGGCGCCGCCGACGAGCGCGCCGTCGACCTCCGGCTGCGCCATCAGTTCCGCGACGTTGCGGGCGGAGACGCTGCCGCCATACTGGATGCGGACAGCTTCGGCAGTCTGCGCGCCATAGAGCGCCGCGATCTCCGTGCGGATCACTGCGGCGACGCGGTTCGCCTCACTGGCGCTGGCGGCACGGCCCGAGCCGATCGCCCAGATCGGCTCGTACGCAACGACGACATCGAGCGCACCCTCCACGGGGACCCCCGCGAACGCGGCGCGTACCTGCCCACCGACGAACGAATCCGTCTCGCCCGCCTCGCGCTGCTCCAGTCGCTCGCCGACGCAGCAGATCGGGCGGACACCATGCCCGAGGAGCGCGCGGACCTTCTTATTGACCGTCTCGTCCGTCTCGCCGAAGAGCGCGCGCCGCTCGGAATGCCCGACGATGCAGTACTGCGCGAGGTCCTTCAGCATCGATGCGGAGACTTCGCCCGTGAATGCGCCCTCGTCCGCCCAGTAGCAGTCCTGCGCGCCGAGCAGGATCGGCGTCTCCTCCAGGTATTCCGCGACGGCGAGCAGCCACGGGAAGGGCGGGCAGAGGACGACCTCTGCCCCCTCGATATTGTCGAGTTCGTCCATCAGCGCCTCGACGAGGTCCATCGCCCCGTCGTACGTCGTGTGCATTTTCCAGTTACCCGCGATAATCGGGGTCCGCATAGGCGCTCACTCCGTTCGCGAGTAGACAGTAGACAGTAAGAAACGCGCGAAGCGCTTCCGCATTCAACTGACTACTGTCTACTGTCCTACTACCTTACTTCTCTTTCAGTGCGGCGACGCCGGGGAGCGTCTTACCTTCGAGGAATTCCAGCGACGCGCCGCCACCAGTTGAGACGTGGGTGATTTTGTCTGCGACGCCCGCCTCTTCGATAGCGGCGACCGAGTCGCCGCCGCCGACGACGCTCACCGTCCCCTTCGCCGACGCCTCCGCGACGGCGCGGGCGAGGGCAATCGTGCCGTGCGCGAAGGCGGGCACCTCGAACATGCCCATCGGGCCGTTCCAGAGTACGGTGCGCGCCCCCTTGACGACGCTGCTGTAGTAGGAGGCGGTCATCGGGCCGATGTCGTAGATCGCGTCGTCCGGCCCGACTTCCTCGACCAGCACGGTGCGCGTTACCGGCTCCGCCGCGCGCTCGCCGAGCAGTTGCTTGGCGCTTTGCGTCGAGACGACCGCGTCCGTCGGGACGTGCAGGCCGACACGGCGCGTCGAGGTGCGGGCGAGGATGTCGTGCGCGGTGGCGACCGCGTCCCGCTCGACCAGCGATGTGCCAACCGCGTAGTTCTGCGCCAACAGGAAGGTGTTCGCCATGCCGCCGCCGATGCAGAAGCCGTCCACCTTGCCCATCAGGTTCTCGATCACGGCGATCTTGTCGGAGATTTTCGCCCCGCCGAGCACGACAATGAAGGGTCGCTTCGCGCCCGCCATCAGGCCGCCGAGGGCGTCCAATTCCTTCTCCATCAGTAATCCGGCGTAGGCGGGCAGGAGATGTGCGACCCCTTCGGTGCTGGCATGGGCGCGGTGCGCGGTGCCGAAGGCGTCGTTGACATAGAGGTCGCCCAACGTCGCGAGTTGCGCCGCGAATCCGGGATCGTTCGCCTCTTCCTCGGGGTGGAAGCGCAGATTCTCCAGGAGCAGCACATCGCCTGGCCGCGCCGCCCGCACCGCCGCTTCGGCTTCCTCCCCGACACAGGCGGGGACGAATTGTACCGGCCTGCCCAGGTGTTCCGCGAGCACGGGCGCGACAGGTTTGAGGCTGAACGTCGGGTCCGGCTTCCCCTTCGGACGCCCGAGATGCGATATCAGTACGACGACCGCGCCCGCGTCGAGCAGAAAGCGGATCGTCGGGATAGCGGCGGTGATGCGCGTCGTATCGCCCACCACCCCATCGTTCACCGGCACATTGAAATCCACCCGCACGAGCGCCCGCTTCCCCTTCAGGTCGGCGGGCGGGATATCGCGGATCGTCTGCTTATTGATGGACAATCTTCCTACCCCCTAACCCCCTCCCTCGGAGGGAGGGGGAACCGGGCGGTTCGTGAACCGCCCCTACGGGTCAGTGTGCTCCCCTTCCCTTCGAGGGAAGGGCGGGTGCCCTCTGGGAAGGAGGGGGTCAGGTTTCTACCAGCCGCCCTGCTCCGCGATCATGTTGGTCAGGTCGGCGAGGCGGCAGGAGTAGCCCCACTCGTTGTCGTACCACGCGACGACCTTCACCATGTTGCCGCCGACGACGATCGTCGAGAGGCTGTCGAGGATGGCGGAGCGATCGTCCTGCTTGTAATCCATCGAGACGAGCGGTTCGTCGCTGTAGCCGAGGATGCCTTCAAGGTCGCCGTCCGCGGCCTGCTGGAAGGCGGCGTTCACTTCCTCGACGGTCGTCTGCTTCTCGGTCTCGACGGTGAGGTCGAGGATGGAGACGGTCGGCGTCGGGACGCGGAGCGAGTAGCCGTCCAGTTTGCCCTTCAGTTCCGGGATGACGAGCGAGAGGGCGCGGGCGGCGCCGGTCGTCGTCGGAACGATATTCTGCCCGGCGGCGCGGGCGCGGCGGGGGTCCTTGTGCGGCCCGTCGAGCAGCATCTGATCGCTCGTGTAGGAATGCACCGTCACCATCGTGCCCTTGACGATGCCGAAGTTTTCCAGCAGCACCTTCGCGGTCGGCGCGATGCAGTTCGTCGTGCAGGAGCCGTTGGAGATGATATTGTGCTGCGCCGGGTCGTACTTGTCCTGATTGACGCCGAGGACGAGCGTGATGTCCTCGTTGGTGGCGGGGGCGGAGATGATCACCTTCTTCGCGCCGCCATTCATGTGCGCCTTCGCCTTAGTCGCGTCGGTGAAGAAGCCGGTGGACTCGATGACGATATCCACGCCGTAGTCGCGCCAGGCGATGTTGCCGGGGTCGCGTTCGCTGAAGACATGGACGGGGTTGCCGTCCACCATCAGATCGCGCTCGTTGACCTCGATCTCTTCCTCGGAGATGCCATAGGTGGAGTCATACTTATAGAGGTGGGCGATCGTATGCAGGTCCATCAGGTCGTTGACCGCGACGATCTGCAACTCCTCTTCGTACCCGCCATAGATCGTCTTGAATACTTGCCGCCCGATGCGCCCAAATCCGTTGATGCCGACCTTGACTACCATCGCTCTGTTCCTCCTATCGGAAAACGAGTATCGCCGCATGGATAAAGGCACACGGCCCATGAATGAGCGCGTCGAGGCTAAGCATACCCTACGGAGGGGAGAAGTAGCCAGTAGCCGGTAGTCAGTAGTCAGAGGGAGACCGGAATCCTGACTACTGACTACCGGCTACTGCCCGCTGCTCACTATTCCGGCGCCCCGATGAAGGAGCGCACTTTGTCGAGCAAGTCTTCGAGCAGGAAGGGTTTCTCCAGGATTTGGCAGCCCTTCTCGCGCAAATACGCCTCCTTGGCGCGGATGCGCTCGGTATCCGCCGAGCAGATGATGACGGGGATTTGCGCGGTCTCCGGGTCGAGGCGCATCAATTCGAGGACCATCCAACCGGTGTCCGGGCGCTCCATACGGATGTCGAGGATAACCAGAAGCGGGCGGTGCTCCTTGATCATCTCGTACGCCTTGTCGCCTTCTTTCCAGATTGCGGTGCGGTAGCCCTCCTCCGTCAGGAGGTCGTGCATCAATTCCAGGAAGATCGTGTCGTCATTGACGACCGCGATCAGGGGCTTCGCCATTGATTATCTCCCCGCTATCCCCACGCGCCCGAGGTCATCATCGCAATGGGCGCTGCCACACTCCCGCGCCGCACCTTTCGTACCAACGGTTGGCCTACCCCCCGCCCCTCCCGACACTGCCCAGAGGGGCCCCGGATGGGAGCAAATGCGAAAACCGGATGCACGTATCGGCTATGAATGCTTCATGCGAGTTCCCCTCCCCCTACCCAAAGGGCTCCCGCAGGAGGAGTCGGGGGGTTGGCTATCCGTCCGCCGCGCTGGTGTCAGCCACCAATTCTTCGGCGGGAGCGGGGCGCTCGATCCGGTCGGCACCGCGCGTCTCGTGCAGCCGCATCAGCGCCATCGCCAGTTTTTCGGGATCATGCCGCAAGGGATTGGCGACATTGACGACGTCCGCCTCGATGATCTCGACGCCGAGGGAACGCGCCTCCGCCTGCAAGCGGGCGGCATCGACCGCATCGACATGCCATTCCGGCTTGATCTTATTCTTCGATTCGAAGTTCGAGTTGACGAGCACGTAATCGAACATCCGCTTGCCGATCTGCTCCTGCAAGGCACGGACATGGGCGAGAGCGTCGAAATTATCCGTCTCGCCGGGTTGGGTCGCGACGTTGCAGATGTAGACCTTCATCGCGGTCGGGTTGTTCTTGATCGCCTGCTTGATGTCGCCGACCAAGAGCGGCGGCACGACGCTTGTATAGAGCGAGCCGGGGCCGAAGACGATCATGTCCGCATCCCAGATCGCCTGCACGGCGGGGATGTACCCCTGCGGGTCCTCGGGTTCGAGGAAGACCTTGCGGATCCGGCCGTGCGCGCGGCCGATCTCCGATTCGCCTTCCAGCGCCGTGCCGTCCTCCGCGACGCCGTGCAGTTGCACGTTTTCCAGGGTGGAGGGGAAGACGCGCCCGCGCACGGCGAGGATGCGGCTCGATTCGAGCACCGCGCTCTCGAAGTCGCCCGTTACGTCCACCATCGCGGTGATGAAGAGGTTGCCGAAGGAGTGGCCGTGCAGCTCCGAGCCATCTTTCTCGAAGCGATACTGGAAGAGTTCCTGCATCAGCGGCTCGGCGTCCGAGAGGGAGGCGATGCAGTTGCGGAAGTCGCCCGGCGGGAGGATGCCGAACTCCTTGCGCAGCCGCCCGGTACTGCCGCCATCGTCCGCCATGGTGACAATTGCAGTCAGGTTGCCGGTGCGCTCCTTGAGGCCGCGCAGCAGCGTTGGCAGCCCCGTGCCGCCGCCGATGGCGACGATCTTCGGGCCGCGCTTGCCGAACCGATAGTCATAGAGAATGTCGCCGATCCGCCCCGTCCGCCCGGCGAGCAGGGGGATAAGGAGCGAGTGGCTGAGATAGTAGATGCTGCCGCCGATCACACTGAATCCGAGGAGGGCGACGACCATCTCGCGCAGGGGGTGCGGGATGAACTGGAGGGTGATCGCCCGGACGATATCCGTGCTGTAGCCGGGAAAATCGATATTCCGGTAGAGGGTGGCGAGCGCCATCGCGATGGCGAGGCTCGTCAGGGTGATACCGAGCGCCAGCGCGAGCAAGTAGCGCTTTACCCGCATCCCGACGCGGAGCCATTTCCGCACCTGTGTCCCTCCTCAACCGTACGTACGCTGTACGTCAGCGTCTGTATCCTAACACTGCCGGAGCATGGCCGCAATTGCCCTTTCATTCTCGCGCAGATGCCTGACGGTTCCTTCATCTCGGGAGGTTCGGGGTTCGAGGAGAAGACTCGGGCGTTCCTCGTACATCGACCTTGTTGGGTCGTCTGCCGTGCGCCATACTACCGGGCGTGTGGCTTCCCTCATCCAGCGGCGCACATTCCGGCGTAAGGAGTGTGTGACGGCATACGCGCTGCATTCTTCCACGGCAAGGAGCCATGCATGAAATTGAAACGGAAACACTCCCTCGGCATTATCGCTGGCATCATCGCCATCCCCGTCGTCATTTTCGCGGGCGGCGTACTCTTCCTGCTCGGGCAGGCAAATGACCTGCCCTGGCAGACGCAACCAACGGCAATCCCCGTCACACCGTTCGCGAATCTCAGCGGCGCGGTCCCGGCGGGCACGACCGTCGCCGCGAGCACGGCGACGACGGCCCCGATCATAGCGACCCCGGCAGCAGCGGCAACCACCGCCCCGGTAGCGACGACCGCTTCGTCGGCTGATTCCGGCTACGGCAACTACGGCAACGTCACGACCGCGAGCACGGCCCCCACAGCCAGCGCTGCCACGTCCGCTACGTCATCCTCCGCAGGCGCGGCTACGGCACCGGCCGCGTCCGCTGCGGCGGCGAAAACGCCGGGTGGCGCGACGACGTACACCATTACCGGAGACAAATCCGAGGCGAAGGTAACGGTTAATGAAAAACTCGCCCGACTACCCTCCCCCTCGGACGCCGTCCTGACGACGAACGCGATCCAGGGGCAACTCTTCCTCGGCGCGGACACGAAGCCGATGGAAGGCGCGAAGATTATGGTGGATCTGCGGACGCTCAAGAGCGACAGCAACGGACGCGACAACTTCGTGAAGACGAATACCCTGCAGGTCAATCAGTTCCCGCTTGCCGAATATGTCATCACCGGCGTCGATGGCTGGACGGGGCCGCTGACGGAGGGGAAGTCGTCTACCTTCAAGCTGCTCGGCAATATGACGATCCATGGCGTGACGAAGCCCGTCACCTTCGACACGACGGCGACGATGAGCGGCGGCAATGTCACCGGCACCGCCACGACGACCTTCAAGTTCCAGGATTTCGGCATGACGCCGCCGAGTGTCTCCATCGCCACGGCGACCGACACGATCAAGCTGGATATGAACATCGCCGCGTCCAAGGCGGCATGACGAGTAACGAGTAACGAGCAGCACATGGCAAAGTTGGTAGGGGCGCACGGGTGCCCTCTGGGCAGGATGCGCCCTTCTCCGTATCGCGTTCATGGTGCTGACCATGAGACCACAACGGGGCCGCTCGGCGTCGGGCTGCCGCGTATCGGTTCGAGAGTGACCTGCAATGCCTCGGGCAGCGCTGCGGTCTCCGGGCTCTCGATGATGAGCAAGGCGCTGCCCGCGCTGTCCGGCGTCACCGTGCCGAGCGCGATCCATTGCCCGTTGTGCCGCGCCCAGGCGCGATAGGTCCGACCGGCGGGCGCGGGCGGGAACTCCTCGAAGGTCATCACGGCGGTCGGATTGCCAGGCAGCGCGCGATAGACGGCATGAGTCTGCGCTGACACACCGGGCGCGGCGGTCAACCGGATCGGCACGACTTCGCTGGACGTGACGACGCGGAGCGCGCGCAGTTGCAACCCCGGGCTCGACTGCTGCTGATGATCGCGGATGCCGAGGGCGGTGAGCAGCCCCGCCAACAGGGTGAGGACGACGATCAAGAGCGGCGTCAGATAGACGCGCAATTTCTGCAACCCGGCGCGGATGCGCGTCTTCGTCGTGCCGAGCGGCACGTCGAGGAATGTGGCGATCTGCTCGTGCGTCAGGTCGTCGAAGAAGGCGAGGTGAGCGCCTGCCGCTGCGGGGGCGGGAGGTGCGCGACAGCGTCCTGGAGGGTCGTGCGGCGGTACTCCCGCCACGCCGCTTCGTCCGGCGGCGGGCCGGTATCCGGCAAAGTCATCAGGCGCAGGCCGTCCGGGTCGGGCGCGGCGGTTGGGCGGCGGCCCCGGCGGCGCAGTTCGTTGATGACGCGCAGGTGCGCGATCCGCAGCACCCACGGACGGAACGCCCCGCGCGCCGGATCGAACGTCCCCGCCTTGCGCCAGACGACGAGGAAGACATCTTGCACGATCTCCTCCGCCGCCGCGCGGTCCAGCGTCTGGGCGGCGAGGTTGAAGATCAGCGCGGCGTAGCGGCGATGAAGCGGCCCGAGGGCTTCCTGCCGCCCGGCGGCAAGCTCGCCCATCAGCTCCTCATCGCTGCATTCTTCATACGGTCGGACGAGGCGGACGGTGCTCATGGGGAGACCTCACCCCCGACCCCTCTCCATCGCAGGCGGATAACGGTACGTTTTCGTTCCGTAGAGCGATGGAGAGGGGAGCATATGGGGAACGCCGTTGCATACGTGCATCGTCTGGAAATTCCCCCTCGTACTCCCCCTCCCCTTTGCCAAAAGGCAAAGGGGAGGGGGCTGGTGGTGAGGTTCTTCACCGCCATCATACTCCTCAGCCCTTCACAACGACCGTGCCGGTCATGACGGGATGGATCGCGCAGTGGCGCTGACCACCGTCGCGCCGTCGCTGCTCGCGTAGACTGTCCTGCCATCCGGCGTGAGGGCGAGACCATGCGGCCCGACCGGAATCGGGATCGTCGTCAGGACTTTGTTCGTCATTGTATCGAAGACGGCGACGGCGTTGTCCTTGAAGAGGCCGATATATGCCTTCGGCATCGCTATCGCTGCCTGCGTCGTTGGCGCACTGGGGTTGCTGGCGTCCGTTGTCGCCCCGGCGGGTGCAGCGGTGCGTGCCGTGCTCGCCGCCGTCGCTGCCGGTGTGCCTGCTGCCGCAGCGGTTGTTGGAGCAACAGTCGCGGCGAGGGCTTTCGTCGGCGCCGGTGTATCGGTCGCGGCCTTGCTGCCACCGCAGGCGGCGAGTAGGGCCGCCCCGGCGCTCGCAGCGGCACCTGTGAGGAAATGCCGCCGCGAAAATGCACGCGCGGCGTACAATGGTTTGGGGACTGATTGCTCGCGATCCAACATGATGTTCTCCCTCGGTGTGATCGATCCATGTGCCACGCACGGCGGTCGGTACATCTGGCGCATCCGACTTGCCCGCGCTCAATACACCGACTGTGGGGATTTGGATTGGATCACGGGGAGAGCGTCAGCGGATGCCGCTATGCAGGAAGCTGCTCATGAACTGGCGCTGAAAGAAGAAGAAGAGCGCCAGGAGCGGCGAGACGACGAGCAGCGTGCCCGCCATGACGAGCGCCCACTGCGCACCGGACTCGCCCATCTGCGTCAGCGTGTTCAGGCCGACGGTCACGGGGCGGCTGCTATCGGAATTGGTCACGATCAGCGGCCAGAGGAAGTCGCTCCAGTGGAAGCTGATGCTGACGACGGAGAAAGCGACGAGCGCGGCGCGAGCGCTCGGCAGGTAGATGTGCCAGAGCGTCTGCCACCAACTGGCACCATCGAGCACGGAGGCGTCGTCCAACTCGCGCGGCACCTGCTTGAATGTCTGCCGCAGGAAGAAGGTGCCGAAGGCGCTGGCGAAAAAGGGAAGCATGACTGCCAGTTTCGTATCGAAAACATGAAGTCTGCGAATCGTCGCATAGTTCGGCACGATCAGCGCATTCGTCGGCACGAGGATCTGCATGAGGACGAGAACGAAGAGCACATCCCGCCCGGGGAAATCGAGCCGCGCAAAGGCGAAGCCCGCCAGGCTGATTGTGACAATCTGCACCGCCAGGACGCCGAAGACGATGATGAAGGTGTTGAGGTAATACCGACCGAACGGCACCCGCCCCCACGCCTCGACGAAGTTGTGCAGCGTCAGACCGCCGCCCCACCACGGCGAACCACTCGCCACCGAGACGTTCGCCGGGCGCAGGGCAACAGAAATACTCCACAGGAGCGGCAGCGCCCAGGTGACGCCGAGCAGCGTGAGCAGCACCGTCCCGATCGTGCCTCCGATCCGTCGCTTGCCATGCGCCCCCGTAACGGCCTGTGGCCGCACCGCCCGCTCATTGCCGAGCGCATCGAGGATGCCGTCAGGCGTGCCGACGGTCGGGATCGATTTCTGCATCGTTCTTTCCTCACCCCCGGTCCCTCTCCCTCGCCCTCTCGCCTCGGTACATTTGACGCCCGTTCGGCGACGGAGAGGGGAGCGATCCGTATGGCCCTCAGTCCTCAGTCCTCAGCCCTCAGTCCTACCCATAATTCGTCCGGCGCTCGGAGATAGCGAAGTTGGCGACGGTGAAGATGAGCAGAAGGAGGACAAGGATCACCGTCGCGGCGTTGGCAACACCGAGGTTGCGGAAGCGGAACGCGGTCTCATAGATGTAGAAAAGCAGCAGGTTCGAGGCATTGCTCGGGCCACCCTGCGTCATGATGTAGATCTGATCGACCATCTGGATCGAGCCGACCGCCGCGATCGTCGAGACAAAGAGGGTCGTCGGCTGGAGGAGCGGGATGGTGATATACCAGACCTGCTGCCAGCGCGCCGCGCCGTCGAGTTCCGCCGCCTCGAAGATTTCATCCGGCAGGTTCTGCAAGCCTGCGAGGTAAAAGAGCATGAAGTAGCCCGTCTGCTTCCAGACCGCCATAATCATCAGCGCGGGCAGGACATATTTCGTGTCACCCAACCAGTTCGGTGCGCCGAGACCGACCGCCCGCAGACCCTGATTGACGAGCCCGAAGTTCGGTGTGTACAGAAAGAGCCAGATCGCCGCCGCACTGACCATCGGCAGGACGGTCGGGTAGAAGAAGGCGCTGCGCAGAATGCCGATCCCCTTCGAATTTTCGGTTCAGGAAGAGGGCAAAGAGGAGCGCGAGGATGATGCTCGCCGGCACGGTGCCGAGGATGAAGAGGACGGTGTTGCGGAAGACCTCATGGAACGTGTCGTCCGTCGCGACCTCGTGATAGTTGCCGAGACCGATGAAACGCGGCACGCGCACCGCCTGGTTCTGCTTGAACAGACTGCGATACGCCGTCGCCAGCATCGGATAGAGCGTGAACGCCGCCACCCCCAGCGCGGTGGGTAAGACGAGCAACCACGGCAATAGCGGCGACTGTCGGCGCATCAGCGTTCATAACCTCCATTGCCGGAAAGAAGCATTAACCACAGAGACACGGAGAACACGAAGGAAATACCGAGAAAATATTGGATGTCTTTCTTTTCGCCTCTCTGTGTTCTCTGTGTCTCTGTGGTTCAATCGCCTCCCGGCTACCGGAACTGCTTGAGGATGTTGTCCGCGTTCTTCTGGGCATCGTCCATCGCGGCCTGGGGCTGCTTCTTGCTCGTCAGGGCGGCCTGTAGTTCGTCACCGAAGACCTTCTGGATCTGCGGGCCGCTGTGGGTCGAGAGTTCCCGCGCGGCGTACTGCAACTGGTCACGCGCCACGAGCGCCTGCGGGTTCTTGGCTGTGTAATCCTTGAGCGCCGGGGTGTCCCACGCACTCTTGCGCGGCGCGACGTAGCCGGAGTCGATTGTCCACTTCGCCGCGTACTCAGGCGAGGACATGAACTGGATGAACTTCCACGCCGCCGCCTGCTTCGCCTGCGGCGTCTTCTTGAAGAGGTAGAAGTTGCCGCCGCCGGTCGGCGCGCCGGGCTGTTTCAGGCCGGGCAGGTAGCCGACGCCGACGGGGAATTTCGCGTTCTTGAGGATGTTCGTCAGCGAACCCGTCGTGTGCCAGATCATCCCCGCCTTGCCGCCGATGAAGTCGTCCGGCGTCGTGTTCCAGATGACGATGCTGGCGGGCTCGACCTTGTCCTTCGTGCCGAGGCCGACCCATGCATCGAGCGCCTGCACGACGGCGGGATCGTTGAAGAAGGTCTTCGTGCCAGTATCGTCCACGAAGTTCTTGCCATTGCCGATCGCCATTCCCTGGAAGACCCAGTACGGGAAGCCATCGCTCGGAATCTCGACGCCCCAGCGGGAACCATCCGGCTTGGTGAGTTTCTTCGCCATGTCGACCATCTCGGCCCACGTCTTCGGCGCCTGTTCGGGATTCAGGCCGACCTCCTTGAAGAGGTCCTTGTTGTAGTAGAGCACCGGCGTCGAACGCTGGAATGGGATGCCGTAGACCTTGCCGCCGTCCTTCGAATTGGCCATGAAGGCGTCGTAGAAGTCCGTAATATAGTTTGCGTCCGCCGTCTTGATGTAGTCGTCGAGCGGGATGATGTAATCCCCGTCCTTGAGGGCGAAGATATCGGTCGAGAGGAGGACGGCGACATCGGGCGGTGCGCCGCCACCGTCCACGGTCGTCTGGATTTTGGTCAACGTATCCGGGTAGCCACCGGCGAAGGTGGGTGTCACCTTGATGTTCGGGTTTGCCTTCGTGAAATCGGCGGCGTACCCCTCGATGATCTTGGTGATCGGGCCACCGACAGCGATCGGGTAGAAGAAACTGAGCTCGACTGCCGCACCACTGGAGGTAGCGGGCGCGGTGGTGGCGCTCGTGCCGGTAGTGGCTGCCGGGGCCGCCGTCGCAGCGCTGGAAGCCGCGGGCGCGATCGTCGGGGCGCTACTCGCGGTCGTTGCCGCCGGGGCCGTTGTCGCGCCCGCCGCCGGGGCGGTGGTGGAAGCGGGTTTCGGTGTATCGGTCGCGCTACTGCCACCACAGGCGGCAAGCAACGCCGCCGCCGCCGCACCCGCGCTCACGCCGAGGAACCGGCGGCGCGAAAGATTCCGTTGCTCCTGCTGATCGTCTGTCATTGTTCTGCTCCCCTTTTCGTCCACACATGGCGCGCGCAGACCTTCGCGGCGAGCAGCTCGCAGCTCGCAGCTCGCCGCGAAGGTCTGCGCGCGCCACTCCACGTCCGCCATTGCCCCTGATCGTTGTCGGTATCCTATCATAGACCCCGCGCGTCCGTACATTGATACGGTGACGGTACGCGCACGAGATAAGCAGCTTGGGCAACGACACGAGCGGCGGCAAGGGCGCGATCAATCCCCGCGCGGTCCACATCGAGGTGCGTGACGGCGCGGACGCGGTGCGGACCCATCGCGTTCATCCGTACACCGTGGGCGAGAGTCGCCTCGCACCATTCCACCGCCGTCATGCCGAGCGCGGAGACATCGAAGAAGACGAGATTGGTCTCGACGGTGCGCGGGTCGATGGCGATGCCCGGCATCTCGGCCAGCCCCTCGGCGAGGATGCGGGCGTGCGCATGGTTCTCCGCCAGTCGCTCGACGTTGTGTTCGAGCGCGTAGATGCCGCCCGCCGCGATGATGCCCGCCTGCCGCATCGCGCCGCCGAACGCCTGCTTGTACCGCCATGCCTCCTGGATGAAGGCGCGCGACCCGGCGAGCGCGGCCCCGACCGGCGCGCCCAACCCTTTCGTGAAGTCGATCCAGACGGAGCCGAACGGCGCGGCATAGGCGGCGGCGGCAACGCCGGAGGCAACGACCGCGTTCATCAGGCGCGCGCCGTCCATGTGCGTCGCGAGGCCATGCCGCCGCGCCATCGCACAGACCGCTTCGATGCGCGCGAGCGGCCAGATCGTGCCGCCGCCGAGATTGCTCGTGTTCTCCACCCAGAGGAGCCGCGTCGGTGGGGCGTGGCGACTCAGCGGATGCACTGCCGCCGCTACCTGCTCCGGCGTGTAGATGCCCCGCGCGCCATCGAGCCCGGTGATCATCACGCCGGAGAGCAGGCCGGGCGCGCCCGCCTCGAAATGGATCGGGTGGGCGGTCTTGTCCATCAGCACCTCGTCGCCGGGGCGGGTGTGGACCTTCAGGGCGATCTCGTTGCACATCGTGCCGGAGGGCAGGAAGAGTGCCGCCTCCTTGCCGAGCAATGCCGCGACCATCTCCTGCAAGCGATTGACGGTCGGGTCCTCGCCCTTCTGCTCGTCGCCCACCTCCGCGTCGCACATGAACGTGCGCATCGCGCGGGATGGTTTAGTGAGCGTGTCGCTATACAGGTCCACGGCAATAGTTGGCACAATTCGCTTCCTTCCCGTCTCATTTATGATAGCGGCGCCATCCGGGGTATCGGGCTGCGAATGGTACAATACTCGTACGAGAGGAGTATGCAATGCTGCCCGATGACCTTATGGCGAATATCCAGCGCCTGCCGCTCGACGAAAAGATGGCTCTCCTTGCCGCGCTTATGCAGACGGTCGATGAGGAACTGCGTCGCCGATCGCACGACAATCGTGTCGATCCTCACGGGAAACGCGCCCTTGAAGTACTCGGCACCGATGGGCCCCTCCCGTCGTTTGCGGAGCTACAGGGCATTCTTGCCACTGACACACCGATTCCCGCCGAATACGACTGGAAAGACGATTATGCGGATTATTTGACCAAGAAGTATGCCTGATGCGCGTCCTGCTTGATACGAACGTCGCGCTCGATCATCTGCTCAAGCGCCCACCATGGGCAACCGACGCGACGGCCATCTGGCAGGCAAGTATCGACGGTGAATTCGACGCCTTCGTCTCCGCGATTACCCCAGTGAACATCTTTTATGTCGCCCGCAAGAGCGTTGGTGTCGTTCTTGCGCGGCGGATCACGGCATCACTGCTCACCGCAGTCGGTATCTGCGCGGTCGACCAAGCGATACTTCAGGTAGCACAAGCCCTCGCATTCAATGACTACGAAGATGCAGTTCAGCACGCCTGCGGCACCGCCGCACAGATGGATACTATCGTCACGCGGGACCTCGCGGGATACGCGGACGCAACAATTCCCGTCCTCTCACCGACCGATTTCCTCCGGCAACTGCGGAGACCTTCGCCCTGAGGATCGCGGACGATTCGGCCTATAAAGGAGCAGAAATGGCAACCAAGACCCGCACCACCGCCGATCTGCTTGTTGAGTGCCTGGAAAACGAGGGTGTGCGGTACATCTTCGGCGTGCCGGGCGAGGAGAATCTCAACTTGATGGAGGCGCTGGCGGAGAGCGAGACGATCCGCTTCGTCACGACGCGGCACGAGGGCGGCGCGGCCTTCATGGCCGATCTCTACGGCCGCCTGAGCACCTACCCCGGCGTCTGCCTCGCCACGCTCGGCCCCGGCGCGACCAACCTCCTCACCGGCGTCGCGGATGCCCAACTAGACCGCGCGCCGCTCGTCGCGATCACCGGGCAGGCAGGGCTGGACCGCATGTACAAGGAGTCGCACCAGTACATCGATGTCGTGCAGATGTTCCGCCCGGTGACGAAGTGGAACGCGCGCGTCGAGCAGGCGGAGAATACGCCGGAGATCGTCCGCAAGGCGTTCCGGCTGGCGCGGCTCGAAAAACCGGGCGCGACACACATCGAACTGCCGGAGGATGTCGCCGCCGCACCCGCCGGCGATGACGACGCGCCGATGCCCGTCCGCCGCACGACGTACCCGCGCGCGGACCCGAAGAGCCTCGTGCGCGCCGCCGACATCCTCGCCGGTGCGACGCGCCCGGTCATCCTCGCGGGCAATGGCGTCATCCGCCGCCGCGCCACCGATGCCCTGCGCGCCTTCGCCGGTGATCTCGGCATCGGCGTGACGAGTACATTCATGGCGAAGGGCGTCCTCGACTACCGCGATCCCCTCGCCGAGCCCGCTGTCGGCCTGCGCGCGCTGGAGGCGAGCCAATTCGGCCTCACCGATGCCGATGTGGTCATTTCAGTGGGATATGACCTCGTCGAGTGGTCGCCGGAACTCTGGAACCGGGCACGGGCGAAAACGATTATCCACATCGACAGCACTCCCGCCGAGATCGATCTCCATTACCTCCCGGCCATCGAGGTCGTCGGCGAGATCGCGGACAGCCTCGATGCGCTGCGCGCGGCGATGTCCGGCAGGCGTGGTGACTGGCCCGCGCCGCGCATCGGCTCGGACGAGGAGGAGGAACTGCGCCGCTTCGCGAGCGACGACAGCGTGCCGATGAAGCCGCAACGGGTGATCGGCGCATTGCGCGACGCCCTCGGGGACGATGACATCCTCATTTCGGATGTCGGTGCGCACAAACTCTGGCTGGCGCGCATGTACCCCGCCGCGCAGCCGAACACCTGCATCATCGCCAACGGTTTTGCCGCGATGGGTATCGCCCTGCCCGGCGCGATCGCCGCCAAACTCGTCTTTCCCCAGCGCAAGGTGATCGCCGTCAACGGCGACGGCGGCTTCCTGATGAACAGCCAGGAGTTGGAGACGGCGAAGCGGATGAAGACCGCCTTCCCGACGGTCGTCTGGAAGGACGGGCGCTACGGCGTGATCGAACTCAATCAGACGCGCCGCTTCGGTCGCACCTTTGGCATCGAGTTCGGCAACCCGGATTTCGTTCAGTATGCGCAGTCGTTCGGCCTGCCCGCCTACCGCGTCGATGCCGCCGACGACCTGCTGCCCATCCTCAAACGCGCCCTCGACCTCGACCAGCCCTCAGTGATCGAAGTTGCCGTCGATTACCGCGAGAACCTGCACCTCGCCGAGCGCCTCGGCGTGAGATAGAGATGTATGCCAAGATATCGAGACCGATGGCCGTAACACCTCTCAGCGCAACGTCAGAGCGTCCTCAGGGCAGCGACATACGCCTGGGGATCGATATCTTGCCGAATCTCCGCGTCGAGGCCTTCGAATTCGAGCAGGTTATGCTCACGAGATGCATCATCGTCGTCCACCGGCACGAGGGTTGGCGCGACGGTCGCGGTCGGCGGGGGGCCTCCTGAGTCGCGGACGACGAACCGCCGCACGCGGCCAGGAACAGACCGAGCAGGCTGGCGAGTACCACCGAGACGAATATGCGGATAGAGAGACCATACTGGCGCATCGCACACCCCTTTCTCCGAGGAGACGCGCGTGGTACGCCATTCGTTCTATTTGCCCGGCCGATCCCCTGATGCGCCGATTCTGTGCAACGGCAATATTGCCGGAATGGGTGCGAGCCACTACCATTGCACCAATGACTCGACTCCGTACAACGCACCTTCTCCTCCCCCTTCCCTTCGCAGGGAGGGGGCCGGAGGGTTAGGAAGAAAGGCCCATCGCCATCGGTACGTTTGAGACATCCCCGGCCGCAGAGCGCGGCGAACCCGCTCACGCGCGGCTACGACACCGGCGGGTTCTACGACGAAATGTTCATGCCGGTGCCCGGTGGCGGGGTCGTGCCCCGCCCGCACTATCGCCCGCTCGCGGCGCAACTCGCCCATCTCGACGCGAGCGATCTCCGCCGCGCGAGCGATGTCGCCAACCGCTCCTTCCTCCATCAGGGGATCACCTTCACCGTCTATTCGGACTCCGAGCATGGCACCGAGCGCATCTTCCCCTTCGATCTCATCCCCCGCCTCATCCCGCCCGATGAGTGGCGGCTGATCGAGACGGGCCTCCAGCAGCGCATCAAGGCGCTGAATATGTTCATCCACGACATCTACCACGATCAGCAGATCCTCGCGGATCGCGTCGTGCCGCGCCAGTTGATCGTGCGGGCACGCCATTTCCGCCGCGAGGTGGTCGGCATCGACGTGCCGCACGACCTCTACATCCACATCGTCGGCAGCGATCTCGTGCGCGATGCCGAGGGGCGGTACCTCGTCCTCGAAGACAATCTGCGCACGCCGAGCGGCGTCTCGTATGTCCTCGCCAACCGGACGACGATGCGGCGGGTGCTGCCGGACTGGTTCGGCGAGATGGGCGTCCGCTCCGTCGATCACTACGCGGGCCAACTGATCGAGAACCTGCGCGCGCTCTCGCCGCGCGAGCGCGATGCGCGGCTCCGGCGGCCCGACGGTCGTGCTGCTCACGCCGGGCATCTACAACTCCGCCTACTTCGAGCACGCCTTCCTGGCGCAGCAGATGGGCATCGAACTCGTCGAGGGGCGCGATCTCTTCGTCGTCGATAACCGCGTCTACCTGCGCACGACGCGCGGGCGCGAGCCGGTGGACGTCATCTACCGCCGTGTGGACGACGAATTCCTCGACCCGCTCGCCTTCCGGCTCGGACAGCGTGCTCGGCGTCGCGGGGCTCCTCGGCGCGGTGCGGACGGGCAATGTCGCCCTCGCCAACGCGATCGGCACCGGCGTCGCGGACGACAAGGTGATCTACCACTACGTCCCGGCGATCATCCGCTACTACCTCAATGAGGAACCGATCCTCGGCAATGTGCCGACCTATCTCCCCTCCGACCCCGACCAGCTCGATTATATCCTCGCGCACGCCGGTGAGCTCGTCATCAAGGCGGCGAACGAGAGCGGCGGCTACGGAATGCTGATCGGCCCGAGCGCGAGCGACGAGGAGATCGCGCAATTCCGCGCAGCGCGTCGTCGCCAACCCGCGCGACTACATCGCCCAGCCCGTCGTGCCCCTCTCCCGCAGCCCCTCGTTCATCCCGGACGAGACGGGCGATGGCGGCCGCCTCGAAGGGCGGCACATCGACCTGCGCCCCTACATCCTCAGCGGCCCGAAAGAGATTCACGTCCTCCCCGGCGGCCTCACCCGCGTTGCCCTCCGTCGCGGCTCCCTCGTCGTGAATAGCAGCCAGGGCGGCGGGAGCAAAGATACATGGGTGTTGCGATGAGGACCTGAGGGCTGGCCCCCAGCCCCGCTGCGGCAGAGGGCGCGCGCTCTCCGCAAGCGGGAGAGGAGTGGCTCGCGTGTCACGTACTGTAGCACCATGAGTATGAAGCGCATCTCGACGAATCAATCTCCCATCCCGCCGCATGGCGGGAGAGGGGCCGGGGGTGGGGGCAATCGATGCTGAGCCGGATAGCGGAATCTCTCTACTGGATCGGGCGGTTCGTCGAGCGGGCCGAGGATACGGCGCGCATCACGGATGTCAATTACCATCACACGCTGGAGATGGGCGCATCGCCGGAGGCACGGGAACGGCGGCGGCGGCATTGGGAGGCGCTGATCACGATCGTCGGCGAAGCGCCGCGCTTCTTCGCCACGCACGCGGAGGCGAACGAGGAGAACGTGCCGCCCTATCTCACCTTCGCGCCCGAGAATCCGCACTCGATCGTCTCCTGCGTCGCCCGCGCGCGGGAGAATGCCCGCACGATGCGCCATCAGATCGCCAGCGAGATGTGGGAAGTGCTCAACCGCTTCCATCTCGAACTGCAACGCCTGCAGGAGTTCGGCGAGACGCCCATCGGCGCGGAGAACGTCCACCTCTTCTATCGCTCGATCAAGGAGTTCAGCCATCTCTTCCAGGGCATCACGGACAGCACGATGCCGCGCGAGGAGGGGTGGTATTTCCTCCAGGCGGGCAAGTTCCTCGAACGCGCCGAGAAGACCGCCCGCGCCCTCGACGTGAAGTATCACCTGCTCGTCGCGGACGCAGAGACAGGACTCAGACAGGGCTGAGGACTGATGAATCAGACTGAGGAGACGCCAATTCGCCTGTCTCAGCTCGAGATGCCTCAGCATCCTCAGTCCTCTGATCTCCCGGCGACTGGGACCAGTGGCTCGCGGTGCTCCGCTCGCTCTCCGCGTACGAGGCGTACCACAAGATTTATCGCAGCACCGTCCGCCCGCGCTCGGTGATCGAGATGCTCACCCTCTCGCCGATTTTCCCCCGCTCCATCCGCTTCGCCATCGGCAAGGTGGACGCCGCCCTCACCCACATCAGCAACGAGCAGAGCGTCGCGAATAATGAGTGGGAGGACAGCGCACTCAGCACGCAGTACTCAACCGTCAGCACGGACCGTGAGGCGGAGCGCGCCGTGGGCCGGTTGCACAGCGCGCTGGCCTATCAGCGGGTGGAGGAGGTCTTCGAGGCGGGCTTGCACGAGTATCTGCTCGATATTCAGCGGCAATGTTTCCGCATCGGCGAGCGCATCCAGGCGCAATATTTCGCGCCGCGCATCCTGCGCGCCGAGGAGGTCATCGCATGAGATTCACCCTCACCCACCGCACTACCTACACCTACGCCAGCCCGGTCCACGAGAGCTTCAATGAGGTGCGCCTGCAACCCGTCTCCGACGACACGCAGACCTGCCTCGCCTTCGACCTGACGATCGACCCGCCCGCGACGGTGATCACCTTCCACGATTACTACGGCAACATCGTGCATGATTTCGGCATCCCGTACCTGCACGATCATCTGGCGGTCGAGGCGACGAGCGATGTGGTCACCTTCGCCGACGCCGACGTGCCGCTCGCCGGGCCGCGCGGCGGCATCCCGGACGCCTCGCCGCTCCTCGCACGCCTCGTAGAGGACCCACTGATCGCCGATGAGTACGCCGAATTCCTCGGCCCGAGCACCTATGTCGCGCTCGATCCCGACTCCGGCGATCTGACGCGCGCCCTGCTCGCCGCCGCGCCGGAGACGACCGCCTTCGCCTTCCTCCAGCGCGCGGCGACCTATATCCTGGAGCATTTCACCTACCAACTCGGCACGACCAATGTCCACTCGACCGTCGCGGACGTGATCGCGGGCGGTAGCGGCGTCTGCCAGGATTTCGCGCACCTCCTCCTCTCGCTCTGCCGCCACGCGGGCCTCCCGGCGCGCTATGTCAGCGGCTATCTCGGCGATATCGCGGAGAGCGGCGCGTCCCACGCCTGGGCGGAGGCGTTCGTGCCGCCGTATGGCTGGGTCGGCATCGACGCGACGCTCGGCACGCCCTGCACGGGGCGACACGTCAAGATCGCCGTCGGGCGGGATTACGCGGATGTCGCCGTCGTGCGCGGCACGTATCGGGGCGGCGGCGAGGCGACGCTGACCGTCGAGGTCCACGGCACGGTGCGGGACGGCGCGCGCGCATTGACGACGGCGCCGATGCCCGGCCGCGACCGCACGCGGGGAAGTTGATCCAGTATCAGACCGTCGGCGCGATGTCGCAGTTGCAGCGCCTCGGCGCGATGACGCAAACACTCGGCAGGATGACGCAGACGATGACCGACGCATCCCTGCACGGTCCGTCCGAGGAGCCCGAAGTCCCCCGCCAGCAGCCGCAACAGCAACAATAAGGGAGGTCCGGGGTTCGAAGTGGGGAATCGGATTCCTCGAACTCTCGAACCCCGAACCTCACCCCTCCTCGTTGCTCATTGCGCATTGCTCGTTTACACTCATCGTCGCTGCCAGAGCAACGGTAGCAGATGGCGGCACGCGACGGAGCGTAGGAGAGAGGGCAGCAATGGCGGTGCAACTCTACGTCGGGACCGAGCGGGGATTGTTCACACTGCGCGAGGGGCGGCGCGGCTGGAAGCAGTCCGACCCGACGCTCGAACGCAGGCGGATCGTTTCCCTGGACTACAACCGCGCCAGCCCGAACCTCCTCTATATCGCGGTCGATAACGAGGGCATCTACAGTTCGAGCGACGCGGGCCAGTCCGCGATCTTCCGCGTCGGCGGGGACGCCGCACTGCGTGCATGTCCGCCGGGACGCGCCGAAGACGATCTACGCCGGGATGGACCGGGCGCTGGTCTGGGCGAGCGGCGACGGCGGCGTGCGGTGGGAGCGGCTCGATAGCTTCCGCGAACTCTGGGGCGACGCGGAGGAAGCGGCGCGGCGACCGCGACCGCGCGGGGTCGTCCGCGCGGTGATCGGCGTGCCGGAGGAGAAGTACGGCCTGCTCGCCGGGTTGGACCCGGAGGGCCTCGCCTTCAGCCTGGACGACGGTCATATCTGGAACTTCATCGAGGGCGGCCCGACCGGCGTCCGCGCCCTCGCCGTCAACCCCGCGAACCGCGCCTACCTCTACGCGGCGACCGAACACGGCATCTGGCGGAGCATCAACGGCGGCAACAACTGGCTGGAGAGCAACATCGATCTCCCGACTGGCCGCGCGACATGGGTCAGCGCAACGGCGGACGATCTCTTCACCTGCGTCGATGGCGCGCTGTACCGCGCGCCGCAAGGCGTGCCGATCTGGCGGCCCGTCACGACGGCGCCGACCGCCCGGATGACCGCCATCGCACTCGACGACACGGACCGCCGCAGCGGTGTCGCGCTCTACTACGGCACCGACGAAGGGCGCAATCTTCCGCAGCACGGATGGCGGCGGCGCCTGGGCCGAGATCGCGCACGGGCTCCCGCCCGTCCACTGCATCGCCGCCACGCAGGAGTAGGGGCTTCGCGCTCGATACATCCTCAGTTGGCTGCCGTCATCGCCAATCGTTGGCGCGCAGGCGATCGTTGAGGAAGTGTTCGCCGCACGCGGTCAGTTCGCGGGTAGCCGTGAGCAGGCCAATTGCGGTGAGGTCGATCAGCGCCGCGTATACCGCGTCCATACTCAGTCCGTGGAGTTACCCCGCTTTCGCGGGCAACTCCAGACCAACCCGGACGGTCAGGGCGGGACGAGCGTGACGATCACCGGCAAGTATTTCCAATCGGGCGCGACGGTCTGCTTCGGCGGCACTCCCGCGACCAGCGTGGTCGTCGTCAGTCCGACGCAGATCACCGCCGTCACCCCTGCGTATCAAGGGGCCGTCGTTGGCAATGTCACCATCACGGTGAGGAATTCCGACGGGCAGACCGGGAGCGGTGGGAGCTTCGATTATGTTATGCGACCGGGGCCAGTGATTCCGGACTCGAGGCCGAGCCCCCAACCGGGGACGCGTGGAGGCCCAACGGATTCAGGGCAGCAGCCCGGAGCGGTGCCGCCGCACCGATAGCCGTCTCCAGCCTTGCCTGCTTCTTGCAGATCTACCATGCGCTGCTGCCGGGAGAGGGGTTGCCGTGGGATATCCGACGCTCAGTGTGTGGCCGTTCGGTGGGCCGGTTCCGGGGCGGCGGGTACGTATCGCTCCACGAGACGTACTTGATCGGGCGTCACATCCGCAATGGCGACCGTCTTCCCCTCGCGGAAAAACTCGACGGTATAGATCGCTGGTGCGTGCATCGCATCTACAACCACGCCTGTATCGCCCGGCACTAACCCGATGCCCTCCGGCAACTCGGAGGGAAAGAGTTTGTCCGCACTCAGAGATATCAGGAGTGCAACCGTATCGAATTCGTGGACCATTCGTGTGCCCTCCTCACGCAGGGTACGCGCTGATGAACCGTGGCGCCGTCGTCCCCGCGTCAATCTGCCAGATACTCAGGACGTTCGGGTTTCTTCCGTCGGGTGTGTCGAGCGGCCCGGTAATAGTGTACCGCACGCCGTACACATCTTCCCGCATCCCGTCCACGTCGTATCGCACCGCCTGTGTCCGGAGCGCGTCGGCCAGCACACGCCACGATGCGACCGTAAAACCAAAAGCAAAGAAAAATGCGGCCTTGCCCTGATTCTGCCGATTTGCAGGATTCAGGAGGTAGGCGACAATCTTCTCTGGAGCGACGATGGCGCGTTCGGCATTGGGCAACTTCACTCCGCCGCTCCGTCCTCGTCGTAGCTCGCTTCTTGGCGCGATACTCATCGCCGTTCAACGATACTATGCAATCGGCATATGCGCGTTGACGCTCCCGAGGTAGCGCGGTAGCATTAAGGGGCCGTGCTGACGGAACATGCACAGGGAATCACCCGAGACTGGCCGCGACCGACCAATGCCGGTGGGTACGCATCCGGTCATCATTTGTACAGATGGGAGCAGATCGCAATGGCAATGGCGCCAAAGCCCACCACACTCGGAGCACTCCGCGCGAGCGGCTATCAAGTCCTGCCCGTCAAGGTAGAGATGCGCAAGAACCTGATCGACAAGATGCGCAAGGGCGAGGAGTACTTCCCCGGTATCCTCGGCTACGAGGATACGATCCTGCCGCAGATCGAGAACGCCGTCCTCTCCGGCCAGGATATCGTCCTGCTCGGCGAGCGCGGCCAGGCGAAGACCCGCCTCGCCCGCTCGCTGATTAACCTGCTCGACCCGGAGGTGCCCTACATCGCCGGGACGGAACTGAACGACAACCCCTACGCGCCGGAGTCCGCGCAGGGGCGCGCGATGGTCGCCGAGATGGGCGACGAGACGCCGATCGACTGGCTGCCGCGCGACCGCCGCTACGGCGAGAAGCTCGCCACGCCGGACACGACGATCGCCGACCTGATCGGCGAGGTGGACCCGATCAAGGTCGCCGAGGGGCGCTACCTGTCGGATGAACTGACCATCCACTACGGCATGGTGCCGCGCACCAATCGGGGCATCTTCTGCATCAACGAACTGCCCGACCTCGCCGAGCGCATCCAGGTCGGCCTCCTCAACATCATGGAGGAGCGCGACGTGCAGATTCGCGGCTACAAGGTGCGGCTCGATCTGGACATGTACATCGTCGTCTCGGCCAACCCGGAGGATTATACGAACCGCGGCCGGATTATCACGCCGCTCAAGGACCGCTTCGGCTCCGAGATTCGCACCCACTACCCGAAGACGATCGAGTACGAGATGGACATCATGGAGCGCGAGCGCAACCACTTCGCGGACGACGGCATCGCCGTGGACACGCCGCAGTACATGAAGGAGATCGTCGCGGAGTTGACGCACCTGGCGCGCAAGTCGCCGCAAATCTCGCAGAAGTCGGGCGTCTCGGTGCGCGTCTCGATCGCCAACTATGAGAACCTCGTCTCCAGCGCCCTGCGCCGCGCGATCATCCTCGATGAGGATACCGCCGTGCCGCGCATCAGCGACCTGCCCGCCGTCGTCGCCTCGACCGCCGGGAAGATCGAACTGGAGAGCATGGGCGAGATCGACGAGCAGCGTGTCGTCGAGCGGCTCGTCCAGCAGGCGACCGCGACAACCTTCGAGCGGCACTTCCGCCTCTCCGAGCTGGAGGGTGTCATCCGCTCCTTCGAGAAGGGCATGAGCCTCGATGTCTCGGACGGTATGCCCGCGCGGGATTACCTGCGCCACATGCAGTCCCTCGCCGGTATGGACGCCGCCGTGGCGAAACTTGATTCTCCGGACGACCCGGCGCACGCCGCCTCTGCCATCGAATTCATCCTCGAAGGCTTGCACCTCAACCGCCGCCTTAACAAGAACCAGGACGGCGCGCGGTATCGCTACCGGGCGTAATTTTCCTAACCCCCGGCCCCCTTCCCTCAGAGGGAAGGGGGAGAACGGGGGAAACACTGGGACGGTTGAGAGAACCGCCCGGTTCCTCCTCCCTTCGAGGGAGGGGGCGAGGGGGTAGGATGGTTTTTCGCTACACCAACTGGGACGGCACGCAGAACGTCAATCCGTTCGATGCCGACGATCTCCTGGAAGCAATCTCCGACGACGTCATCAAGGATGGCGACCTGCGCCGCGCCCTCGAACGGATCATGAAGCGCGGCGCGGACCTCCGCAATGGCCGCATGCCCGGTATGCGCGATATGATGGAGCGCCTCAAGCAGATGCGCCAGCAGGAATTGTCTCGCTACGACATGGGCTCCGTCCTCGACGACATCCAGCAGAAACTGGACGACATCGTCGATCAGGAGCGCGCCGGTATCCAGAAACGCCTCGATGATGCGCTCAATCCGAGGGCTGAGGACGGGGAGCAGCAGGCAGCCGAGCAAGGGGAGCAAGACTCCGCGAACGCCGACCCGCGAACGCCGAACGCCGAAGACGAAGGCCTTCGCAAGATGTTCGAGAATATCGCCAACCGGAAGAACCGCTATCTGGACGATCTGCCGAAGGACCCCGGCGGCAAGATCAAGGGGTTGCAGGATTACGAGTTCATGGACCCCGAGGCGCGGCAGATGTTCCAGGATTTGATGGGCGAGTTGCAGCAGCGGATGCTCGGCAACACCTTCCAGGGGATGATGGACTCGCTGAAGAACATGACCCCGGAAGACATGGCCGCGATGCGCGAGATGGTGCGCGACCTCAACGAGATGCTGGAGAAGCACCAGCGCGGCGAGGACCCGCAGTTCGAGCAGTTCATGCAGAAGCACGGCCAGTACTTCCCGCCCGGCCTGAACACGATTGACGACCTGATCGAGCACCTCGCCAAGCAGATGGCGCGGATGCAGAACCTCCTCAATTCGATGACGCCGGAGCAGCGCGCCCAGTTGCAGGGCGTGATGGATGCCCTGCTGCGCGATGACCGGCTGAAGATCGACCTCGCGCGACTCGGCGGCAACCTGCAGCAACTCTTCCCGATGGACATGGACGGTTATGGCTTCGGCGGCGACGAGCAGGTCGGCATGGGCGACGCGCTCGACGTGATGGGCCGCATGCAGGGGATGGACGAACTGGAGGCGGACCTCCGCGCCGCCCAGAGCATGGGCGACCTGAGCAAGATCGACAAGGAGCAACTGCGCGACCTCCTCGGCGACGACGCGGCGCAGTCGCTCGACCAGTTGCAGCAACTGGTCAAGACACTGGAGGACGCGGGCTACCTCGAACGCAAGGGGAGCAAACTGGAGCTGACGCCGCGCGGCCTGCGCAAGATCGGCCAGAAGGCGCTCCAGGACATCTTCCAACAGATGAAGCGCGACCGCTTCGGCAAGCACGAGGCGGAGCGGCGCGGCGCGGGCGGCGAGCGGACGGATGAGACGAAACTCTACGAGTTCGGCGATCCCTTCCTCCTCGACCTGCGCGAGACGCTGATGAACGCCATCGAGCGCAACGGCGTCGGCGCCCCGGTGCGCATCCAGCCGCAGGATTTCGAAGTCTACCGCACCGAGTTGCAGACGCAGTCCAGCACCGTCCTGATGATCGACATGAGCCGGTCGATGCTCCTGCGCGGCTGCTGGGCGGCGGCGAAGAAGGTCGCGATGGCGCTGGATAGCCTGATCCGCGGCCAGTTCCCGCGCGACCAGTTGCACATCGTCGGCTTCTCCTACCTCGCGCACGAACTGAAGCCGCGCGAGCTGGCGGAGATGGACTGGAGCGAGTACGAGTACGGCACGAACCTCCAGCACGGCCTGATGCTGGCGCGGCAGTTGCTGGCGCGGCAGCGGGGCGGCAACAAGCAGATCATCGTCATCACCGACGGCGAGCCGACCGCGCACATCGAGGACGGCGAGCCCTATTTCTCCTATCCGCCCACCTTCCGCACGATTCAGGAGACCTTGCGCGAGGTCGTCCGCTGCACGAAGGACGAGATCGTCATCAACACCTTCATGCTCGAGCGCGGGCGCAGCCTGATGGAGTTCGTCAATCAGATGACCGCGATCAATAAGGGGCGCGCCTTCTTCGCTACCCCAGAACGGCTCGGCGAGTACGTCCTCGTCGATTACCTCTCCGGCAAGACGAAGCGGGTAGCATAGGGAGAGTAGCCAGTAGCCAGTAGCCGGTAGTCAGTTGAATGCGGAAGCGCGACGCGCATTACTTTCCGGCTTCTGGCTATCGACTGTTGACTACTCGCTCCGAAGGAGCACCAATGCAGATCGAAGTCTTTGCCGCCGGGCCATTGTCGACGAATGCCTACATCGTCGCGGATGAGGAGTCGAATGAGGCGTGGATTATCGACGCGCCGCCGGAGTCCGCCGACATTGTGCTTGAACGAGGTGAAGGCGCGCGGCTACCGCGTCTCCCTGCTCATCAATACGCACGGCCACTGGGACCATATCGCGGACAATGCCGCCATGCAGGCCGGGACGGGCGCGCCGCTGCTCATCCACGAAGCGGACGAGCCGATGATCCGCGAGCCACGGATGCGCGCGCCGGAGATGGTCGCCATCACGCCAACGAAGGCGGATCGCTACCTGAACGATGGCGACATGCTCCATCTCGGTCACTATGTCTTCACCGTCTGGCACACGCCGGGCCACTCGCCGGGCGGCGTCGTGCTCTACGAGCCGACGACGAACACGCTGATCGGCGGCGACACGCTCTTCCCGAACGGCCACGGCACGATCGAGATTCCCGGCGCGGACAAACAGGCAATGTACGCATCGCTCGCCCGCCTCGCCACCCTGCCGCCCGAGACGACCGTCTACACCGGCCACGGCGACCCCACCACCATCGGCGCCGAACTGCCCTGGATTCGCGCCCTCACACGGAATAGCACGCGGGAGTAACCCACCCCCTGCCCCCTCCCGAAACGGGAGGGGGATCCCATGTCGGGCATTGATGCTTGCGCAATTGGCATCGATACTTCTTGCACGCCTCCCTCTCCGCTCCGGGGAGGGGTTGGGGGAGGGGCCATCCCCGGCGGCACGGGAGATGCATGACGTACCGTAGCGATGCGGCATATGCCCGTGCGGTAGTGGGTGGCGAGAGACGATGCGGCAGGGTGCGGCAACCAAGGAATGGCAACCTGAGGGTCGTGCCAGCGGGCGCCCGTTTGCGGCGATGCGGCAGGGGCTGCGCGAGGCGCTCATGTGCGTCGCTGGATACGTCGTGTACAGCCTCTTGCGCGGTGTTGTGGCGGGCGATCCGGGGGCGGCGGCAGCGCACGCGCGGCAGGTGATTGGCCTGGAACAGGCGCTGCATCTCTTCCAGGAGCCATCGTTGCAGGGTTGGGCGCTCGGCATACCGGGCATGGCGCGCTTCTGGAACGGTGTCTATCTCTGGATGCACACGCCGCTGGTCATCTTCACGCTCGTCTATCTCTACGTCCGGCATCGCCCGACCTATGCGGTTATTCGCAATGTCTTCTTCATCTCCGCCGCCATCGGATTGCTCTGCTATGCCCTCTACCCGACCGCGCCACCCCGCCTGATGCCGGGCTACGGCTTCACGGACACGATCGCCACCGCCGCGCGAAACGCGCCCGATGTCCGCCCCGGCGCGTTCGAGAATGCCTACGCCGCCGTGCCAAGCCTCCATTGCGGCTGGGCCTTCATGATCGCCCTCGCCTTCTGGTGGACGGCCCGCCACTGGGTCGTCCGCGTGCTGGCGGTGACCGAGGCGGTCGGCATGATCGCGGCGGTTGTCTTCACGGCCAATCATTATTTCCTCGACGCCGCGCTCGGCATCGCCGTCGTCCTCATCGCCCTGGGAATCACTCGGGCCTTGCAGGCATGGACAACGAGCGCGGGCAGATAACCGGGGAGGCAGATCGCCTCCCCGATCTCGCGATTCCCGCTCTCATCCGGCTGATTTACCCCACGATGACCCGCTGGTACCGCTTCTTCCCGGCGCGCAGCAGTAAGCCCTCCGGCGGGATGTCGGCGGCGGTCACTGTGCGATCCATGTCATCGACGCGCTCGCCGTCGATCGACGCGCCGCCCTGCGCCGCCAACCGCCGCGCGTCGCCCCGGCCTGTCGCCAGCCCGGCGCGCGCGAAGAGGTCCGCGACAGTCAGGCCCGCGCCGAGGTCGGCGGCGGGGATGATCGTTGTCGGGGCGGTCTCCAGCGTCCCCTCGCCGGAGAAGAGGGCCCGCGATGCCGCTTGCGCCTCGCGGGCGGCCTCCTCGCCGTGGGTCAACGTCGTCGCCTCGAAGGCGAGTGTCTCCTTCGCCGCGCGCACGTCTGCCCCCTGCCGCTCGGTGAGATGGCGGATTTCGTCCATCGGCAGGAAGGTGAAGTAGGCGAGGAAGCGCCCGACCAGCGCGTCGTCCACATTGATCCAGAACTGGTAGTAGTCGTACGGGCTCATGTAGGCGGCGTTGAGCGAGAGGGCATTGCCGGTGGACTTGCCCATCTTCTGCCCGCTGGCGTCGGTGATCAGCGGCGTCGTCATCACGAACGCCTCGCCGCCGTCCGCCTTGCGGATGAGGTCCATGCCGCCGAGGCAGTTGCTCCACTGGTCCCCGCCGCCGATCTGCAGGATGCAGCCATCCTCCCGGTACATGTGGAGAAAGTCGTACGACTGCAGGAGCAGGTAGTTGAATTCGAGGAACGACAGCCCCGTCTCCAGCCGCGTCTTGTAGGTCTCCATCGCCAGCATCTGATTGACGGAGAAGTACCGCCCGTAATCCCGCAGGAAGTCGATGTAGTTGAGTTTCGTCAGCCATGCCGCGTTGTCGAGCATGATCGCCTTCCCCTCGGAGAAGTCGAGGTAGTGGCTCAGTTGCTGCTTGATCTTCGCGGCGTTGGCGGCGATCTCCTCCTTCGTCATGATCGTCCGACCCGTCGCCCGCCCCGTCGGATCGCCAATCATGGTGGTGCCGCCGCCGACCAGCGCGATCGGGCGGTGGCCGTGCCGCTGGAAGTGCGCGAGGGCCATCACCTGCACGAGATGGCCGATGTGCAGGCTGTCGGAGGTCGGGTCGAAACCGCAGTAGAGCGTGATCGGCCGCTCGGTCGCCCGGCGCAGCGCCTCCACATCCGAGACCTGATTGACGAAACCCCGCTCGGAGAGCGTGTCCAGCACATTTGTCGCTACCACCGTCATTTGCTTGCCTCCCTTCCTGCCTGATCTCCGGCCCGAAAACAAAAAAGCCGCCCCTCAAAGGGCGACTTCGATCAGTCGCGGTACCACCTTCGCGTGCGGGCGCATCGCTGCGTCCGCCTCAGCGCCTGCCAACAGAGGCGCGGCCCGGTACCGGGGGCAACCGACCGACGTTTTCCCGGCATAATCCGCCCGGACCGGGGAGGTAATTCGCGCTCTGCCGTCGTCCGCAGGCTTCCACCAACCGCCTGCTCGCTGTCGGGACGGGCGGGCAGCGCTACTGGCATCCCCGGCGTCGTTGGTCATCAGTATGCAATAGATACGCTGAAGACGCAAGGAGGTATTCCGGGTGCGCAGATCGAGAAAATCACTCCCCGAATCGCGCACTTCCCCGCAACCAACACCGCATTCCGTTCGTTGTATTGCGTGAACGGCAACGCGTTTTGGCGCATCCCCGTCCCATAAATCAATGATCCTGTACGGACACAATCATTCACGACGCGCGGAGTTTCGCCCGAAGGAGCACGTACATGAACGGGTCTCGACGTCACCGCTTCGTTCGCCCCCTGATCGGCTGCCTGATGCTCCTTGCGCTGCTCGCCGCCGCCAGCCCGGCGGGCGCCGCGAGCGGTGCGCCCCTCTACGCCCGGCCGACCGGGCACACGATCCCCGCCGCGTTCCGCCCCTTGTGGGAGCAGACCGGCGGTGCGGACGGCCTCGGCTGGCCGCTCGATGAGGCGAAGGCGACGGCCGATGGGCAGGAGCAGTGGTTCGAGTATGGCCGCATCGTGCAGCGCGGGAGCAACGCGCCGGAACTGGCCGTCGTCGGGCGTGAGGCGGCGCAGTTCGGCTCGGTCCTGACCCTCCCCTCCTTCAAGCCGCTGCCGAAGCCGGCCGGCCCCGCCCCCGCGGGCGCGCTCTACTTCTCGAAGTGGGGACACTGGACGGCGAACGGCTTCTTCTCCGTCTGGAACACGAAGAAGGCACTCCTCGGCGAGCCGATCTCCGAGGAGTTCCAGCAGAACGGCGACACCGTCCAGTACTTCGAGCGCGGGCGGTTGGAGATCGACGTCACCGCGAATAACGCCATCCGCATCACGCAACTCGGCGTGCTGGCGCACGGCCCCGCCGCGCCGCCGATCGACCCGCCCGAGGGCGCTGACTTCATCGGCGACGCGCCGATCCGGGACATTCAGGGCGTCATGCCGCACCAGGGCCATTGGGTGCTGGTCAATCTCGCTCAGCAGCATCTCTGGGCCTTCGACGGCTCGAATCTCGTGCAGGAACTCGATGTCTCCACCGGTGTCGCCGGCCACGCCACGCCGACCGGGTCGTATCAGGTGATGCAGCGCTTCCTGTCCCAAGAGATGATCGGCCCCGGCTACGACCTGCCGAATGTGCCGTACGTGCAGTACTTCGGCAACGATGCGCTCTCCTGGCAGGAGGGGTACTCGCTCCACGGCACCTACTGGCACCACAACTGGGGGCATGTCATGTCGCATGGCTGCGTCAATCTGCCGACCGATTTCGCGGCATGGCTCTGGGACTGGGCCAACGTCGGCACGCCGGTAGAGATCATCGCCGGCTAGCGCGAGGAACGTCCCCATCCGGCGCCGCCCGGCGTGATTTATCACCTGGAGACAAAAGAAAGGATGGGGCCAGCACTGGCCCCATCCTTCGTGTGCTGTGGTACCGCCGGATTAGTAGCGGCGATTACCGCCGCCGTAGCCGCCGCCGCCACTGCGCTCTTCGCGCGGGCGGGCTTCGTTGACGGTCAGGGAGCGGCCATCCATCTGATAGCCATTGAACTGCGAAACGGCGAGCAGCGCCTCCGCATCGTTCGTCATCTCGACGAACGCGAAGCCCTTGCTCTGGCCCGTCTCACGGTCCATGATCAGACGGACGGAACTGATGTCCCCCACCTCGGAGAAGAGGGTGCGAATCGCATCCTCGGTCGTGGAGTAGGGCAGACCGCCGACATACAAACTCTTTGCCATTACACTGTCTTTCTCGCTCGCCGGTCGGAACCTCGCGCGCGACTACCGTTCTCGCGCCTGATCCATACCAGTAACAAGCGAGGACTTTCGAAACCCCATTATACCATGAAACGCACGCCGCGTCTAATTTGTTCACAAGCGATTGCGACCTGCCGCCTGATGAGCGGCGAGCGATCGGGCAACCGTATCACGATTCGCCCTCATCGCGGACGGCACGACCGGGCGTTCGCGCCCGGGTCTCGCGCGGTTCGGGCGTGCGCTCGGCGGCGGAGAGTTCCTCGAAGACCGCCTTCGCCGCCGCCGTCTGGTCGGCGGGCAGGCGATTGAGGATCGCCGGGAAGATGCCCTGCTCCGCGAAGGCGCGCGTCGAGCCGCCCCAGGTCACGCTCGCGAAGCGGTCGATGGCCGTCAGGCTCGGTCGGCGCGCCTCGATAATCGCGATCTCGCGACCCGACGCGAAAAGCAATTCGGTTGTAAAGAGGGCGGGGCCATCGGCCGGGGACTGGCGCAAATCGACCACCAGCGCGCGTTGCAGGCGCGGGAAGGCGAGGTAGAGGACATCGGCTCCGGCAATCGAGCGGAGGATCATCCGGCGGGTGGGCGCGGGGACATCGCCGTTCGGCGCGGCGGCTTTCGTCAACATTCGTTCACGCAGTCCTCTCGCTCACGCCGCACAATGGGCCGGCGACATGGGCGGCGCGCCACCGGCCCGGAAAATGCGCAGCCGTCGTCAGCGTCGCACGCACAGTATACCACGATGCGATTAAGTTCACATCGTGGCCGCTGATATGCTTCGGATACCTGTTATCCTCGGGGAGATGGGGGCGATAGAGCGGTTGCGCGCGTACCGCTCATCCGAGCGGCACGACATACCGGACAATCAGCCAGAAGCAGCAGAAACTGCCGCCGAGCACGAAGAGATGCCAGAGCGCGTGCGAGTCGAAGACGCCGGGGACGAGTCGGGGCCGCTCGATGATGAAGATCAGCGCGCCGACGGTGTAGACGATGCCCCCGGCGAGCATCCAATAGATTCCGGCGGGTGGCAATGCGTGGAAAAGCACCGGCGCGGCGGCCAAACCCACCCAGCCGATCAGCACATAGTACGCGGTAGAGAGCCAGCGGGGGGCGTGCATCCAGCGTGTCGTGAAGAGCAGCCCGCCGAGGACGAGCGCCCAGACCAGCCCCAACAGCCCCCACCGCCAGAGGTGGTGCAGGGCGATGAGACAGAGCGGCGTATAGGTGCCCGCGATGAAGACGAAGACCATCATCACGTCAAAGCGGAGCAACCGCGCCGCGGCGGAAGGGGAGAGGCGGAGCGAATGGTGGAGCGTGCTCGCCGTGTAGAGAGCGAGCTGGCTGACCCCAAAGACGCACAGGCCGACGAGCACGAGGACGTTCCCGCTCGTGGCGCCGATCCATACAAGGGCGACCAGCGCCACGATCGACAGGAAAACCCCGGCCAGATGGGTCAATCCGTTGGCCGGTTCGCGCAGCTTGATCCTCATCAGAGGGATCTCCACTCTTTCATGCAGTCCGGGGCGCTCAGGAAAGGATACGCCTAGCGCGGTTCGCTCTGGGGGCGCAAAGGCGCGGCGGCGACATGGAGCGCGCCGAGGATCTCCCGGTAGGAGCGCAGCACCGACGTCTCGTGATACGGAATGCCCTGTTCCCGGCAGAACGCCGCGACGATTCGCTGCGCCGCCGGCAGCCGGTTGCGCGGCAGCGCCGGGAAGAGGTGGTGCTCGATCTGGTAGTTGAGCCCCCCGTAGCACCAATCGGTCACGCGATTCCCCCGGACATCGCGCGCGGTCAACACCTGCGACCGGAGCGGATCGAGCGGTGCGGCGGCGTCCGGGACTACCATCCCCTTGTGGTTGGGCGCGAAGACCATGCCGAGATAGAGTCCGGTCGCCGCCTGATGGACCGCGATCAGCAGCAGTGTAGACCAGGGGCCGAGGAAGTACAGCGGCACGCCGAGGTAGAGCACCGCGTTGAGGACGAGCGCGGCGGCTTCCCAGCGACGATACGACGAGCGCTCGCCGAGCACGAACCGGACGCTGGCGATGCGCTGGCCGTAGACGAGCAGGGTGAGCAGCGGGACCGCGCAATAGACCTGATAGCGCGCGACCAGACGCGGCAATCCGCGCTTGCCGTCCGCCTGGTCGGTGGTCAGGGCGAAGAGCGGAAGGTCCATATCGGGGTCCCGGTCGACATCGTTCGGGTGGGCGTGGTGGCGGTTGTGCTTCTTCACCCACCAGCGATAGCTGCCGCCCGAGAGCAGGTTGCCGCAGACGATCCCCACCAGGGCATTCTGCCAGCGGCGCACGAAGCCCTGTCGATGCCCCGCATCGTGGACGATAAAGGCGAGTTGGACGGATATCACGCTCAGGAAGAGCGCGCCGAGGACGATGCCCAACGGGCCGTGAAAAGCGGTCAGGAAGGCAATACAGGCGGTCAGCAGGGCCGCCGTAACGAGGAGATTGATGCCGAAGGAGCGCGGCTGAGGCTGCAATAATCCGGCGCTCTGCACGCGGCGGCGTAATTCGCGGTAGTCGTCGTGCATTATCGCCACGCTCCCGCACGGCGGAGCGGAGAATCGACCGGCCAGCGGGAACAATCGAGGAATGTGGTAGCAAAGGTTGCTAATCGGTGCGTCATCGGACGCCCTTCCCGCAGCACTGGGTGAATACGACACGAGCGGGGATGGGCGGTACATCGCCTGACCGGAAAACGCTTGGTCGTCGTCAGCGTAGCGCCATCAGTATAACAGTATATGAACGGGTTCACATCCTGACGAGCGAAAATCTATAGAAATACATACGTTTGGACTGAGAATTTGCTTCTGCCGTTGAAAGAAACGAGATATTCGCGATGGCGTGGTATCCTTGCGTATGTCAAGTTCCTGACCCCACTCGACATCCTCACATGGTGCGTGCCGCGCTGGAGAGCGCCGCCGATGCGAGACTCCCAAGGGTCGCAGGCCGACAGACACCCATCGGGTGCGTGCCGGACGCGAGGAGGCGTGGATGGCATCATCACGGGAGGGATCACCCCCACCGAAACGGCGTCCCGGCCCGAAGCCGCGCGGGCGCAGCGTCGTCCCCCTGACGATCACCGTGACCCGCGCGCAACGCATGGCGCTCGAGACTCTGGCAGATGTGCAGCAGCGCAGCATCAGTGCGGTCGTCCGCCAGTTCATCGCTGCCGGGCTCAACGATGGCCCAGCCGTCGGGCTGTAGGCCGAGATATCTTCACCTACACAAAGGAGTGCCCCAAATGCCCAATCCCGAGGATAGCCCCGGCAACGACGAAGCGAAACGGGCCGAGCGGGATGCGGAACAGGTTGCGGCGCGCGCCGAACGTGATGCAGCGGTCGCCGCGCAACGTGCCGAAGGAAACGCCGCAGCCGACGCGGCGCGGTTGGCCCGCGAGCAGGAGAGCGACGCGCACAGCGAGCAAGCCCACCATTGGCGGCCAAAACGCCGCCCCTGACGGCGGCCTCCCGCCCACCACGGTCATCGCCCGGATGGACGGTCTCGATCGCCGGGCGGAACGGTGATCGAGTGGATATCCGATGCTAATGGCGCAGCCACCGGGGCGGAGCGGGACGAGGGAGAATCACTCCGCTCCTCAATTGGGGGATCAACCTCGCCCGTCTCCTCCTGATTGACCTCCTGCAATTGCTCGGCGATCTCCGTCGCGATCATCCCCGCCTCCACCGCCGATGTCCCCTGCGCCTGCTCGGCGTACGCCGCCTCGGCGTGCGCCTCCTCCGCCCGCTCCTCCTTCTCGCCCGGCTGGTCGCCCGGCAGTTCGATCCGGTAATTCTCGATCAGCACGCGGATGCCCGCCGCCATCGGCAGCGCCAGCAGCGCCCCGACGATCCCCAGCAGCGTCCCACCGACCAGCAGGGCAACGATCACCGCCAGCGGCGAGAGGCGCAGACTCTGCCCATAAACACGCGGCAGCAGGAGATGGCTCTCGAACTGCTGATAGACGACGAGCGCAACGAGTACGATTACCGCCTGGGCCGGGCCGATGGTCAGCGCGAAGAGGACGGACGGCGCGACGACCAGCACCCCGCCGATGAGCGGGATCAGGTCCGAGAAAGCCGCGAGGATGGCCAGGGGCAGCGCGGCCGGCACGCCGGTCACGCGCAGGAGGATGAAGGCGAAGACCCCGATGCAGAGCGAGGTGATCGCCTGCCCGCGCATGTAACCGCCGACGACCGTCTCCATGTCGAGGAGCACCCGCGCGGTGCGGACATGGTAGCGGCGGGGGATGAGGGCGAAGGCGAAGCCCTGCACGCGCTCGTGGTCCGCGATCAGGTAGAAGGCGATAACGATGGTCGTGCCGCCGAGGACAATCAGGTTCGCCACCGTACCGGCCGACTTGAGGGCATAGGCGCCAATCGGCGCGAACAACCGGTTGGGCTGCGCCGAGCGGATGGCGTCCGCCTGCCCCGCCAAAGGCGGCACACGGGCGGCGAAGTCGGCGAGCCGCGCCTGGATGCGCGGCGCATCGGTGGAGAGGGTGCCGAACTGGTGGATGAAGGCGGGAATAATCAGCGCGCCGAGACCGACGATAAAGCCGAGCAGGGCGACGAGGATGAGGCCGAGGGCGAGAGAACGCGGGACGCGGTGCCGCTCCAACCAGGTGACGACCGGGCTGAACGTGCCCGCGAGCACGAGCGCGATGACGAGCATGAGCACGATCTGCCAGAGACGCGCGACGAGCAGGATACCGCCGATGATGGCGAGGATGGTGACGATCGAGCGCGGCGCGATCTCATGGCGCACCGTGCGCATCGGTTCGTCGTCTCTATGATTGGATTCGATCATGCCCCTCTATCATTTCTCTATGGTGCATCTCGTGAAAGGGCCACCACGGGCATCGTGGTGGCGCGGATGGCGACTGGACCGTGAGCGAAGGTATCGAGGCTAACGGCGCCCGCGATACCAGTACCCACCGCCGCCGAAGAGCAACAGGATGACGAGAATAATGATGATGAGTGTGGTAGTGGACATTTCCCCATTCCTTCCCCGCCGCGCACATCGCTTGATGGTGGCACGAATCGGAGTGTGCATGGTGCAAAGCAAGATCGGTGCCAGGGATACAGCGACAGTCATTAATATAATTGTTACCTTTCATGAGCCTAATTGATGCAGTAGCTTCCTCTATCGCGGGTCGTCGGCATTGTTCCACCGACCGAGATCCGTGCGCCGCAATGCGGTGCGGGACGCGCGTGATGCAATGCTGCGGATTCTGAGTACAATAGCGTGATGAATTACGTCGGGCGTACCCGGCGGATACCGATTCTCACGTCTTGAAGGAGTACTGGGTGAGCGCAGGCACAGCAACGGGCACCACGCGAGAAGCGACGCACCGCGCGTATCGCGGCTATACCTCCTGTGGCGATCTGCGCGCGAGCAACGCGGGCGAGCGGGCAACCGTGCGCGGCTGGGTCAACCGGCGGCGCGACCACGGCGGCCTGATCTTCATCGACCTGCGCGACCGCTACGGCATCACCCAATGCACGATCAATCCGGCGCACGCGCCCGAGGCGCATGCCGTCGCCGAGGAGGCGCGCGCCGAGTACGTGCTGGAGGTGACCGGCGAGGTCGTCTGCCGCCCCGAGGGGGCGGAGAACCCGCATATCGCCACCGGCGAGATCGAACTGCTGGTGGACGGCGTGAAGATCCTCAACGCCGCCAAGACGCCCCCCTTCGCCATCGCCGAGGGCGCGGAGCAGGGCGACGTGGACGAGTCGCTGCGCCTTACCTATCGCTATCTCGATCTCCGCCGCCGCCGGATGACGGAGACGATGATCCTGCGGCACACGGTCGTCAAGTTCATGCGGGACTGGCTCTCCGCGCGCGGTTTTTTGGAGATCGAGACGCCGATGCTCATCAAGGCGACGCCCGAGGGCGCGCGCGACTTCCTCGTGCCGAGCCGCATCCGCCCCGGCGAGTTCTACGCGCTGCCGCAGTCGCCGCAGCAACTGAAGCAGATCCTGATGATCGGCGGGATGGATCGCTACTTCCAGATCGCCCGCTGCATGAGGGACGAGGCGCAGCGCGCCGACCGGCAGTTGGAGTTCACGCAACTCGACCTCGAAATGTCCTTCGTCTCGATGGAAGATGTGCTCAATCTCGCCGAGGACCTCTATACCGAACTGACGGAGACGGTCACGAACATGCGCGTGCAGGAGAAGCCGTGGCCGCGCCTGACTTTCGCGGAGAGCATGGAGAAGTACGGCAACGACAAGCCGGATCTCCGGTTCGGCATGGAGCTGCGCGATGTCTCGGATATCGTCGGCACGGGCCAGTTCGGCGTCTTCGCGAAGACCGTGGAGGGCGGCGGCGCGGTGCGCGGCATCTGCCTGCCCGGCCAGGGGACGATGACGCGCAAGGAGATCGACGCCGTCACCGCCCTCGCCCAGGGGTTCGGCGCGAAGGGTCTCGCCTACTTCATCGTCGAGGAGCAGGAGGGCGCGCTCGTTGCCCGCTCGCCCATCGCCAAGTTCTTCACCGCCGAGGAGCAGCGCGCCATCTTCGACCGCTTCGAAGCGAACGCGGGCGACTTCATCGCCTTCATCGCGGACGAGCGGACGCACGCGGGCGACGTCCTCTCGCGCCTGCGGCAGCACTTCGGCCAGGCGCTCGGCCTCGCGGACCCGAATGTGATGGCCTTCGCGTGGCTCCTGGAGCAGCCCTTCGTCGAGTGGAATACGGACGAAGACCGCTGGGACGCCGTCCACCATCCCTTCGTGATGCCTTTCGAGGAGGACATCCCGCTGATGGACAGCGATCCGGGGAAGATGCGCGCGCAGCAGTACGACCTCGTCGCGAACGGCTTCGAGTTGGGCAGCGGCAGCATCCGCATCGCCCAGCGGGAGTTGCAGGAGCGCGTCTTCCGCCTGCTCAGTCTCGACGAGGAGGAGTTGCAGACGAAGTTCGGCGGCTTCCTGCGCGCCTTCGAGTACGGCGCCCCGCCGCACGGCGGCATCGCCCCCGGCATCGACCGCCTGATTATGCTGATGGTGAACGAAGAGAACATCCGCGAGGTGATCGCCTTCCCGAAGTTCGGCGGCTATCAGGACCTGATGCTCGGCGCGCCCTCCGGCGTCTCCCAACGCCAACTCGACGAACTCCACATCGCCATCATCCCGCCGGAAGAGGATTGAACCACAGAGGCACAGAGAGCACAGAGGAAACACAGAGAAGAGAAAGGATTCCTTTGCTTCTCTGTCTCCTCTCCGTGCTCTCTGTATCTCTGTGGTTAATCGTCATCCCTACGCCGTCCAGGAAAGGCCGGAGGAGGCGTCGATGCCTGTTTCGTCGGTGATCTTCTCCGGCTTGCCGAAGTTCGCGGCGGTGAGGGGTGTCCCCGGCGCGGCGGGGGCGACATCCATCACGTAGATGTTGAACTGCGCGCCCTCGAAAGCGGCGAGGAAGGCGACCTTCTTGCCGTCCGGCGACCAGACGGGGGAGCGCGCCGCGCCGGTCGTCGTGATCTGCGCCGCGTTCTTGCCGTCCCGCCCCATGATGTAGATATCGTTGACGCGGTAGTCGGGGCGGGCCGCGAAGGCGATCTGCCGACCGTCCGGCGAGAAGGCGGGGTCGTACGCGCCCCAGGCGAACTGCGGCAGATCGGTCAGTTGCGCGTACTTCCTGGTGGCGAAATCGAGCAGGTAGATCTGCGTCTGCTTGTTGGCGTAGTTGTCCGCCTGCGCCCAGAGCGCGCTGAACGCCATCACGCTGCCATCCGGGGCGAGCGCGGTGTTGTCGATGTGCAAGTTGATACCGGCGTTCGCGGGGCTGAACCCCTGCGTCGCGCCGATGACATGCGCCGATGCCGGATTCGCCGGGTCATCGAGCGACCACGGCCGCATCACGCCGTGCCCGCCCTTATCGCTCGCGAAGGTGATGAAGCCGCCCTGTGACCATGACGGGCCCGCGACGATGGAGCTATCCGCGACGTAGCTCTTCTCGGCGTCCACGTTGTTGTTGTGCGCGATGGCGCTCTTGAATTTGGTGATCTGGCGGGCGCTGTTCGCGTCGTCGACGCCGACGATCCAGAGGTCGGAGAAGATGCCGCGATCCCCGGCGCGGACGAAGGCGATCTGCTTGCCGTCCGGCGACCAGCGCGGGTACTGCAAGGCATAGTCGCCGTCCGCCTTGGAGAGGAGTTTGCGAACCTTGCCGGCATTCTCCAGCGCATAGAGGCCGTCGTCCTTGCCGCCGTTGTCGATCGTCTGCGCCTTGGCGAAGAGGATGCGGCCGTCCGCCTTCGAGGCGGCGGTGTTGCTCCGCCGTGGCGCGATCGCCTGCGATTGCGGCGGCGGCTGCGCGCCGCACGCCGCCAGCGCCGCCGCCGCGAGCGCCGCCGCCGAAAGCTTGAGTGCCTGTCGCCGTGAAACCACCGGAATACCTACCCCCTGCCCCCTCCCGACACGGGAAGGGGTGACTCATCTGAAGCGCCGTGACCCGTGCGCCATCACCCCTGCCCGATCACGAGGGCGCGCGGCTGTGCGCCCCTATCTCTCTCCCTTCCCAAGTGGGGAAGGGGGGGTGCCCTCTGGGCGGGAGGGGTTAGGATTCCCCCGTATACCCGCGCGCCCGCAGCGCGTCCCGCGCGACGGATGCTTCGTCCCACGGGAGCGCCTCGGCGCCGATGATGATCGAATTTTCGTGCCCCTTGCCGACGAGGGCAACGGTATCGCCGGGCATGGCCCAATCGAAGGCCGCGCCGATCGCCGCCGCACGGTCGACGATGCAGCGATACTGCTCGCCCTCGCGCCAGTCGGGCCGTTCCTGCCGCGCGCCTGCCGCGATCTCCTGCAGGATCGCCTCGGCATCCTCGAAACGCGGGTCCTCGTTCGTGAAGAGCGCGAGATCCGCGTAGCGGGCGGCGATCGCGCCTTGCATCGGGCGCTTCGTCGTATCGCGCTCCCCGGCGCTGCCGAAGACTACCGCGAGTCTACCCTGCGTCGTGCGTCGAAGCAAGCCGAAGAGCGCCTCGCACGCGACGGGCGTGTGCGCGAAATCGACGATCACCGCGAAGGGTTGCCCCATCTCGACGCGCTCCAGATGGCCCGCCACATCGGTGAATGCCCCCAAGCCCGCCGCGATCGTCGCGGTATCGATCCCCTGCGCGTGCCCGACCGCCGCCGCCGCCAACGCATTGAGCACATTGTACGCGCCGAGCGTGTGGAGGCAGACCGTCGCGGACGCCTGGGGCGTCCGAAGGGTGAAGGCCGTCTGCTCCGGCAACTCCATCACCGTGATGGCGGCGATCGGTGTATCGGTGTCAATCCCGTACCGGAGCGGGGTCGCATCCGGCGCGGCGGCGAGGAAGGCGTCCGCGTGCGCGTCCTCAGCATTGACGACGGCCCAGCGCGCCGTGCCGCGCGCCGGGGCGAAATTCAACCGCTCGAATAAGGCGCGCTTGGCGGCAAGGTAGGCGTCGAAGGTTTTGTGGTACTCCAGATGCTCGTGCGAGATGTTCGTGAAGACGGCGACATCGACGGGCAGCGCGTCGAGGCGGTGCATGGCGAGACCATGCGAGGTAGCCTCCAATACCGCGTGGCCGCATCCCGCCGCCACCGCCTGCCGGAGGAAGCGCTGCACATGGAGCGATTCGGGCGTCGTCTGGTGATTCGGGTTCGGCCAGCGGTCCGGGCCAAGTTTGATCTCGACCGTGCCGAGGAAGGCGCTCCGCAGCCCCGCCGCGTCGAGCACATCGGTGATCATCGTCGTCGTCGTCGTCTTGCCGTTCGTCCCGGTGACGCCGATCACGATGAGGTTATTCGCCGGGTGATCGTACCAGTTCGCCGCCACCACCGCGAGCGCGGCCCGCGTGTCCGGCACGACGACCTGCGTGCCGATACCCGGCGGCAAATCCATCGCTTCCTCGACGAGAATCGCCGCCGCGCCGCGCCGCGCGGCGTCGCCGATGAAGCGATGCCCGTCCGCATACCCACCGCGCAGGGCGACGAAGAGACCACCGGGCATCACCGCGCGGGAATCGAACGCGACATCGGCGATGAGACAGTCAGCATCCCCGATCACCCGCGAGGCATCCAGGCCCGCGAGCAGCGCGCGGAGCGGGCGCGGCGGCATGGTGACGTCCGGTGGCCCGCTCTCGCTCATCCGAGCACCCCCCGCTGCCGGGTGACAGCCCGCAGGGCGATCCGCCCAATCACCGGGCGATACTGGCGCACGTAAATGCCGGGATATGACACGACCTCGCCGCCGAATCCCTGCTTGAAGCGGTAGACACCCCAGAGGCCGTCGCGGACATTCCGCTGCTCGCCCCGCGCGGCATCGGGCGGCATGTCCGTCGGCGGGATGCCCCAGAGATCGTAGCGCGTGCAGCCGGCGTCGCGCGCCCATCGCAGCGCGGCGTACTGGAGTGCGTACGTCGGCATGTGCTCCCGGTGCGCATCGCTCGATGCGCCCGCGAGATAGATCGCCGTCGGCCCGCCGCGCAGGAGAATGGCCGCCGCGACCACGGCCCCGCCGAACTCCGCGCAGAGGAACGCGCCCTGATCGGGGGGTGGGAAGAAGCGCAGGAGGTCGGCGTAGTAGTCGAGCGTGTGGACGCCGAATGCGTCGCGCGTCGCCGTCGTTTGGAGGAGCGACCAGAAAGCGGGCAGATCGGCCGCGCTTCCCTGCCGAACGGTCACACCCCGCTTGGCGGCGAGACGGACGTTGTAGCGCGTCTTCTGCTTCATCGCCGCGAGCAGCGCCTCGTCGTCCTTGTCGCAGCGCACGACGATCGTCCGTAGCGGCTGCACGGAGAGATTGGACGGTGACAGGCCATATCGCCGCGCATTGAAGTCGGCAGGCATCGTCGTATCCGGCTCGATGAGCGCAAGCGCGACCCGTTCCCGCTTGCAGACTGCATCGAGCGCGCGGAGACACCGAGCAACATCGTCCGCATTGCCCCACTCGACGGCCGGTCCGCGCGGCACGTAGCCAATCGTCACGCCGAACTTGCGCTTCAGGAGCACCTGCACAGCAAAGCGATCGCCCGCGTCACGCGCCACCTGCCAGCCGTGCCGCTCCTTGAACGCTCCCCACCCCCACCGCTGGAGAACGCTCGCGTGCGCGACATCCGCGCGCGCATCGTAGTCCGGCACCGGCGAATAGTTGGCCGAATCGGTGGGTTCCATGAGTCCCGTCACGCCCATCATCGCTACGCTCAGGCCGGGCGTGGGCGGTTGAGGGCGAAGGCGTTGACATTGAGCGAGTCGCGCGCGGCGGTGGATACCTCGCCATTCGGGGGCTGCGGCGCGCTGCTGTTGCGGAAGATCTCGCTAATTGTGCTGATCTCGGTAAACTGATCGGCGGTGGCGATCAGGTCGCTCGATGTGCTCGCACCGAAGCCGACGACCTCGACGCGCACGCCCTTCTGCTGCACGACCTCGACGAGTCGCTTGAAATCGCCGTCCCCGGTGACGAGCACGACGACATCGAAGTTATCGGACATCATGTAGACATCGAGCGTCATCTCTACGTCGAGGTCCGCTTTGATGCGCCCGCTCTCGTGCTTCTGGATGTCCTTGCAGACGACGCGGTAGCCGTTCGCGCTGAGGAAGTCCACAAACCGGCGCTGGCTGCCATTCTCCGGGTCGATCCCCGTGTACGCGCTCGCCCGGATCAGGTGCCGGTTCCGCGTGACATGCTCCAGGAGCCGGATGTAATTGACTTCAACGCCCATGCTGCGCGCGGAATAGAAAAGATTCGATACATCAATAAATACGCCCACATTCACGCTCATCGCGAGCCCCCTCTATAAGTCACAAGTAGTGAGTAACGAGCAGCGAGCGGGGATTCCTTCTCGCTACTCCTTATTCGCTGCTCAAACCTGAATTTGTCCCGCCATCGCGCGGTGGATCAAGCGGCCGAGGCGGGCGATACCCTCCCGGATTTGCTCCTCGGTCATGACGCTGAATGAGAGGCGGATGGCGTTTGTGCCCGCGCCGCCGAAACGGCAGGCGACGCCGGGAAGGTAATCGATCCCCTCCTGCTCGGCGAGCGGCATCAGCTTGGCGGTATTGACCTCATCCGGCACGGTCAGCCACATGAAGAAGCCGCCGTCCGGCACCGTCCAGGTCACACCCTCGGGCATGTGCTCCTCCAGCGCGCCGACCATCGCGTCCCGCTTGCCGTGATAGACCTTTTTGAGCAGTTCGATGTGCGGCTCCAACTTGCCCGCCAGGCAGAACTCCGCCGTGGTTGTCGTGGCGAAGGGGCTGACGCCGCCATCGCCCTTCAGGCCGCCGATTTTGCTAATCACCGCGGGCGGCGCGACCACCCAGCCGATACGCATCCCCGCGCCGAGAATCTTCGAGAAGGTGCCGATCGAGATGACGCGGTTGCCGCCCCGCTGCCGATCGAGCGCGTAGATGGCGGGCAGCGGCTCGCCCGCGTAGCGCAGATCGTTGTACGCGTCGTCCTCGAAGACGAAGGTGTTGTACTCCTCCGCCAGTTCGATGATGCGCAGGCGGCGTTCAACCGGCGCGGTCACGCCGACCGGATTCTGGAAGGTCGGCAAAGTGTAGATGAACTTCGGCCGGATGCCCTGCGCCTTCAGCGCGGCGAGCCGCTCCTCCAGCACATCGACGCGCATCCCCTGCTCGTCGAGCGGCACGGTGACAACCTTCGCCCCGATCGTGTTAAACAGGCCGACGCCCCCGGGCCAGACCGGGTCCTCGCTGATGATCGTGTCGCCGCGATCGACGAAGAGATTGGTGACGAAGACGAGCGCCTGCATCGACCCGGCGGTGAGCAGGATGCCGTCCTCCGGGATCTCCATCATCTGCGTCCGCTTCAACTTTTCGCGCAGGTAATCGACCAGCGGCTTGAATCCACCGGTGCGGCCATATTGCAGCGCGACCTTGCCGAACTCCGCCATCGCCTTGACGGTCGCCTGCCCGACATCGTTGGCGGGCAGCGTCTCCGGGTCCGGCAGGCCGCCCGCGAAGGAGATGCGCGTGTCTTCGGGGTCGTAATTGAAATACTCGACGCTGACGCTGCGCGCCGCCTGCCCCGTTTTTCCGAGCAGGTCCATCGGCGGCTCATTCGTCCGCGTGACCGTCTCCGTCATCCCGTTCCATCCCTTCCCCTCTCCTCACACCAGCACGCCACGTCGCCTGACGCCGACGCCGGGAGGATTCATGCCGCCATTCCCCGCAGTGTACAACTTCGCCCGAGCCCCTGCCAAACGCGATGGAAAATGGGATAAACCACCAAGACACCAAGAATCACCAAGGACACCGAGCCATTCTCTTTGTGTCTTGGTGGTTCACTATTCTTGCCTTTGCCAGAGATTGTGATAGAATGCACAATAGCACGAGACATGGGAGAGACAGCGCGGTCTCTCCCCCTCGTGCGACTTCCCCGATGATATGGCGCACAATTACGGCACGGACTCCCCGACGCCGAGCAGGAAGCAGAGCAGGGCTTTCTGGACATGCAGGCGGTTCTCGGCCTGATCCCAGACGCGGGAACGTGGCCCCTCGATCACCTCGTCGCTGATCTCCTCGCCACGGTGGGCGGGGAGGCAATGCAGCACGATGGCATGGGGCGGCGCGACGGAGACGATATTCGTGTCCACCGTCCAATCCGAGAAGACGGCGCGATGGCGCTCGACGCTCGTCTCCTGCCCCATACTCGTCCAGACATCGGTATAGATGACATCCGCGTTGGCGGCGGCGCGGAGCGGGTTCTGGAAAGAGACGGCGTCTCCGGCGGCGGCGACCTCTTCCGGCGGCGGCTGGAACTCGTCCGGCGAGGAGAGAATGAGGTGATAGCCGAACAGGCGCGCTCCTTCCAGCCACGATCGGGCGGTGTTGGACGCGCCGTTGCCGATGTAGGCGACCCGCTTCCCCTCAATGCTCCCCGCCCCAAAGATCTCCTCAATGGTGAAGATGTCCGCGAGGATCTGGACGGGGTGGGCATCGTCGGTCAGTGCGTTGATGACGGGCACGTCAGCGGTCGCCATCTCCATCAGCCGTTCGGTCGTGAACGTGCGGTAGGCGATGGCGTCACAATAGCGGGCGAGCACGCGGGCGGCATCGCGGATCGGTTCGCGGGCGCCGAGGGCGATCTCGTTCGTCCCCATCGTCAGCGGGTGCGCGCCGAGCTGCGCGATGCCGATCTCGAATGAGCCGTGCGTCCGCAGACTTGGCTTCTCAAGGATCGTCGCGACCGCCCGCCCGGCGAGCACATGCCGGTGGCTCCCCTTCGGCGACGCCTTGAGCCGCGCCGCGAGATCGAAGACCGTATACGCCTCATCGCGGGAGAGGTCCGTCAGCTTCAGAAAATCGCGCTTGGTCAAACTGCCCACCCCCTGACCCCCTCCCGAAACGGGAGGGGAACTCATGTCACGCGCCGTGCTGTACCGGCAAAGCCCGGACTTCCTACAGGCTCGCTCCCCTTCCCTTCGAGGGAAGGGACAGGAGGTTAGGGAGTATACCGCAGGGTGGCGAGGGCGTGCGGCGGTAATTCCACGCGCCAGCCATCCGCACGGTTTCCGTCGACAGAGAGCGGGGCGGGCGCGACGCGGTTCGGATCGTCGGGGCTGTTCTGGTCGCGCGGACTGGCGGCGGTCAGCACATGCCCCTCGGCGAGGGCGAGGTTCCCGAGGCCACGGAGGGCGATGGTTGCACCCTCGGTGAGATGGCGGTTGACGAGGGTGACGGCGATGCCCGTTCCATCCGTTGAGGCGGTGCCGCTCACCGCCGCCGTGCCGCCTGGGATGGTCGGCCCGCCCTCCACGGCCACACGGAGCGCCGTCGCGCCGATGTGCGGGGCGTGCAGACGAAGCGCGTGGTAGGTCGGCGTTACCCACATCCGCCCGCCATCCGGCCCGGTCATCACTGGTGCGTGCAGGACGTTGACGATTTGCGCGAGATTCGCCATCGAGAGAACGGTGCATTGCCGGTGGAAACCTTCCAGCGCGATCGCCGCCGCCAGCGCGTCGCGGAGCGTGCCCGCCTGCTCGTAGGTGATCGGGCGACGACCGGCGATGTCCCCCCACCCATTGCGGCGCGCCTCCGGGTGCCAGACGCCCCACTCATCGAGGGCGATGCCGATGCGATGCCGCCCGCCGGTCGCGGCGGTGATGATCGCGGCGGTCCGCTGCACGAACGCCTCCGTCGCGTCCGCCTGCGCGAGCAGGGTGTAATACTGCGCGTCGTTGAACTCCGTCTCCGGCCCGCCCGCCGACCAGTAGTCGTGGATCGAGAGGTGATCGACGAGATCGAGGCGCGGCCCGAGCGTCTCCAGCAGGGTCGTATTCCATTCGTCTTCCAGCCCGCAGGCGACCAGTTCGGCGGTCGGGTCGATGTGGCGGAGCATCGTCGCGTAGCGCCGGTACTCGCGTGTGTAGTCGGCGGCGTCGAAGTTTCCGCCGCAGCCCCAGTTCTCGTTCCCGACGCCCCAGAGGCGCACGCCGAAGGGTGCGGGTGCGCCGTTCGCGGCCCGCTCGCGCGTCAGGGTCGTGTCGAGGTCGCTGGTGCAATACTCCAGCCAATCGCACAACTCCTGCGGCGTGCCGGTGCCGACATTGCCCGCCAGGTATGGCTCCGCGCCGATCAACGCGCAGAGACGGAGGAATTCGTGCGTGCCGAGGCTGTTGTCGTCCTCCACCGTCAGGCCGCATGACATGCCGAGCCGCCGAGGCCGCGAGGCGGGCGGGCCGATGCCGTCCCGCCAATGGTAATGATCGGCGTAGCAGCCGCCCGGCCAGCGCAGCAGCGGCACCGGCAGCGCGCGCAGTGCATCGAGCACATCCGCCCGGAAGCCCTCTTCGTGTGGAGTGCCCGCGCCGGTGCCAACCCGGAGGCCGTCATAGCAGCAGCGCCCCAGATGCTCGGCGAAGTGCCCGTAGAGCCGGGGCGAGATCGTCCCAATCGGCGCATCGGTGTGGATGTGGACGGTTGTGGCCAAGATTCCTAACCCCCTGTCCCTTCCCTCGGAGGGAAGGGGTGACTCACGCGAGTTGCCATGGCCTCCCGAATAGCGCCCCGCTAAATCGGCGGATTGCTGCCCCTTCCCTCGGAGGAAAGGGGCAGGGGGGGTTAGGATACCACTCGCTCCCCGCTCGTCGTTCCTCCTTCTCGCGCTATACTGCGGGGCGCGAAAGGAGCACCCCTGTATGGCGCACGACAAGGCATTGGCGATCCGCGTCCCGCCTGGGACGAAAGTCCGGCTGCGCGATCACAATCCGGCGGATACCGGCGGCGTGGAACGCGCGGAGGCGGAGCGGCGGATCGCGCACATGGCGAGCGCGTTCGCGGAGATGCAGGAACTGCTCTACGGTGCCGCGCTCCAAAGCGTGCTGATCGTCCTGCAGGGGATGGACACGAGCGGCAAGGACGGCACGATCCGCCACGTCATGGCGCCGATCAACCCGCAGGGGTGTGATGTCGCCACCTTCAAGGAGCCGACACCCGCCGACCTCGCGCACGACTTCCTCTGGCGCATCCACCCCTGCACGCCCGCGAAGGGAATGATCGGCATCTTCAACCGCTCCCACTACGAGGATGTGCTCGTCGTGCGTGTCCACAATCTCGTGCCGAAGGCGGTCTGGAAGCGGCGCTACGTGGCGATCAACGACTTCGAGCGGTTGCTCGTGGACAACGGCACGATCGTCCTCAAGTTCTTCCTGCATATCAGCAAGGAGGAGCAACGCGAGCGGCTATTGGCGCGGGAGAAGGACCCGACGAAAGCGTGGAAACTCTCGGCGGGCGACTGGATCGAACGCGAGCGGTGGGACGACTATCAGGCGGCGTACGAGGCCGCGCTGAGCAAATGCAGCACGAAGGAGGCGCCCTGGCAGATCGTCCCGGCGGACAGAAAATGGTTCCGCGACCTCGCCATCACGGAAGCGATCATCGCGGCGCTCCGGCCGAATGTCCCGACGTGGCGGGAAGCACTGGCGGAACGCGGCAAGGAACAACTGGCGGCCATCGCCCAACTGCGGGCGCGCACGACGACGGATCACCCGTAGGCACGTTCGAAGTTCGTACTCCGAACTCCGACCGAACTTCTCCGAGGAGGCACACATGCGACTCTACCTATTCCTGTACGGCACAAATTCGGCGAACGGTACGCCCTTCCCCGGTTATCTGATCCAGACAGACGACGGCACGAATGTGCTCATTGACACCGGCTTCCCGCCCGAGGTGACGGGCGCCTACCGCGCCGCGACCGGCCCCGGCCCGCGCGTCGAGGAGGAGCAGTATGTGCTCAACCAACTCGCGGCGCTCGGACTCGCGCCGAAGGACATCAATTACCTGATCGCGACACATCTCGACGGCGATCATGCCGGCAATCACGATCAGTTCCCAGACGCCGAAATCGTCATCCAGAAGGAGCACCTCGACGCGGCGCGCCAGTTGGAGCGCTTTCAGGCCACCCGCGCGCATTGGGACGCGCCCGGCCTCCATTACCGCACGGTGGACGGAGACACCGAACTCCTACCCGGCATCGAACTGATCAAGACGACCGGCCACAAACCGGGGCACCAATCCGTGCTCGTCCGCCTGCCGGAGACCGGCCCGGTGCTGCTTGCCATCGACGCCATCCCGCGCATGGACCAGCGCGACCCCGAGACGCGCGCCATCGGCCCCGCCGACATGGACGAGGCCGACACCCGCGCCAGCACCCGCAAACTGATGGATCTCGCCGCGCGCGAAGGCGTCGCCCTCATCATCCACGGCCACGACCCGGAGCAGTGGAAGACCCTCAAACTCGCCCCGGACTACTACGCATAAGGGAGTTTGAACCACAGAGGCACAGAGAGCACAGAGGAAACACGAAGAAGAATCAAAATGAATTTTATTTCCGTTTCTCTCCTTCCGGCCTCTGTGTCCTCTGTGCCTCTGTGGTTCAGTTCCCGGATTTCAACCGAGCGAGGGCTTCGGCTTGTTTGGAGGTCGGGGACATCTCCATCAGTTCGAGGCGGTTGCCCTCCGGGTCCTCGATCCACGCCTGGCGGTTGCCGTCCTTGCCGGTAATCAGCGGGCGGGTGAGCGGGACGCCGCGCGCCGTCAGTTGCGCGACGACCGTGTCGAGGTCATCGACGGTCAGGCAGAGATGATTGAGGCCGACCGCCTCGCGCGGGGCGGGGCCATCGCCGGTACCGTTCGGGAAGAATTCGAGATACTGCGTCTCGGTGACGCGGACGTAGACGAGCATCAGGTCGCCGTTATCCTGGTGCAGGCGGAACATCTCCGCGAAGCCGAGGGTTTTGGTGTAGAACTCGAGCATCGGGTCGAGGTCCCGCGCCCGGATCGCGATATGCCCGATGCCGGTGAATCCTTCCATAGCGTCCCCTTGCGTTGGCAATAGACGGCAGAAGCCGCCGACCGAAGATCAGTCACAATCACACGGGCATTATCGCAATCCTGCCACATCCGGCAACGGCCTCTCCTTCGTCGCGTTCCCCGAAAGCGGTAGAAGGGCGCCGAAAAGGGCACGGAGCGGATCGCTGCGTGCCCGGATGATCGCCTTCTTTTGCGCGGGGATGCCACGATCAGCCGGTCGGTGGAGTCGGGGCATCCGGTGCGGTCGGGACGATGCGCGTCGCCTTCGACATCCCCGTGCCCGTCGCCGTCACGTTGTCGTCCGGGTCGGTCAGCTCGGTGGTGTACGGGCTGGTGTAGGTGGCGCCGTCGGCGGCGACCGTCACCCGCGCGTTCAGCCGCGTGCTGCCGATGTAGGCGCCGCTCTTGTCCATCCGCCGGAAGATCAGGCTGTAGACGACCGTGCCGTCGCCCGCGTCGTACCATGCGCCGATCCCCGCGCTCTGGGGGAAGTTGCTCGCCGCGTGCATGACGATGCCGCTGCGCATGAAGGCGAGCAGGTTGGCCTGGACGCTGCCCCCCGTCGTGCTGTTCGCATGGGTCATCCACGCGCCGACGACGGGATTGTCCGCGCTGCCCGCCGCGCTCGCCTCCGGCGCCATCTGCGCCAGCATCAGCCCCGCCAGCGCCGCCCCGCCGCCGACCGTCTGCAACACGCTCCGCCGATTCATCGCGTTTTTGCCCGCCTGTCTTGCCATCTGATTGTGCTCCCTTCTGTGTGTTAGCGTCTACACTCCGCTGTCCGCTTCCTGCGCTTTGCCTCGTCGGTCGCTACGCCGTGCGCGACTGGATCACCGTCGGCGCGAGCCGGGCGGCGAGGGCGACCAATGCCATCTGCCGCCAATGGTCGTTGTACTGCACCTGGAAGTCTGTCGCGTCGTACATCGTGCTGCTCCTTTTCACGCACTACTCGGCCGTCTCGCTGCCGACAATCGCAACGCCATCCCTCAGTCACGCGCCGGTGAGGCCGCGCAGTTCCCCTGCCCGTCGGTGATGCATGGAGCGCCGAGATTGACGATTGGGGCCGCATCCGCCGCCGTCACGTCGGGAACAATGGCGGTCAGCGCATCAAATTCGATGATCTGTTCGGTCGTGACATCGCCCACAAGAGACGCCGACGCCACGACACAGCGATTGTCGGCCTGCCCATCGCAGGGCTCGTAGGCGCGCGCGGCGGGCGACTGGACGAGAACGGAGAGCGCGACGAGGAGCGATCCGAGAACGGTCGTGATGCTGTGGCGTCTCATAGTAACCTCCCGATACCTTGCTGTTCACCGGTTGCATGTCGTTCATGCACCATAGATTCAGCATAGGGAGCGGGGGGCGCGGCAACATCGACCAAATGTGGTAATCGCCGCGCCGGGCTGCGGTCGGGCCGGCTAGTCCTTTTGTAGTAGCGGGGGCGGTCAGGCGAGGCCGTGCGCGCGGGCGAAGGCGGCGGCGGCGGTGCGGTTGTCGGTCTCCGTCTTCGTCATGATGTTGCGCACATGGACGCGCACCGTGTTCGCGGAGAGGAAGAGGGCGTCGGCGATCTCCCGGTTCGTCTTGCCGACCGCGAGCAGGCGGAGCACTTCCACCTCGCGCGCGGAGAGGTGGGCGGGGTAGGTGGGCGGGCGATGCACCAGCGCATCGAGGTGGGCGTCGAGCGCTTCCGCGCGGGCGAGGGCGGGCTGTGCGCCCAATCGCGTGAAGGTGACGCGCGCCTCATCGAGCGGGGCTCGTGCGCTTCTTCTCTGTTCCCCGCGCGGCGTGGAGTGCGGCGAGGGCGAGCAGGGTCAGCGCCCGCTCATAAGGGGCGGCGCAGGCATCGGCAAGGGCGAGCGATGCGTCGAGATGGCGGGCGGCCTCTTCGTATCGGCCCCTCTCGGTGCCGAGTTCCCCCAGCAGGCGGTGGACGGCGAGCAGGGCGAGGGGCTGGCGCGGCTCGGATGCGTGGGCGATGGCGCGCTCGGCGCGCTCATGGGCCGCGCGCAGGTCACCCGCCTGCCGGTGATATTGCGCCCAGAGCGCCTGCCCCTCGGATCGGCCCTGCACCGCCCCGGACCACGCGAGCCAGCGATCGTGCGCCTCCGCCCATAGCCGCGCCCCGTCGAGATCGCCCGCGTCCAGCGCGAGCACGCCGCCGAGTTGCAGGTATGCGAGACCGTGGAGGAGAATCTGCGCCCCCGGCTCCGTCGCCGCCCCTGCCGGCAACTCGAGCCGGACTTGCCGCCACGCGGCGTCGGGCGTTCCGCGCAACCGGGCGATCACGGCGAGCATCACCCCGGAACCATGCATTAACCCACTGTACCGCTGCGCGATCGCGATGGATGCCTGCGCCGCATCCCACGCCCCGCCGATCAACTCCAGCGGGTACCGGAGGACGCGCAGCGGGAACGGCTCGATGAGGTGCAGCGTTTGCGCCCACGTCCACGCCCGCGCCGCCTCCTCCGCGGCCCCCTCGATGGCGGCACGGTCGTCCGTCTGATAGTGCACGACTGTCCGGTGGAAGAATCCGGTGAGCGTGGCGGCGAGCACGCGCGCATCCTCCGGCGACCGCAGGTTCTGCCGCGCCCGCTCGTGCGCCCGTCTCGCCAGGTCCGGGCGGCCACGGTCGTTCGCGGCCTGATAGACGGCGAGCCGCCCGTAATACCCGAGCGTGTCGAGCGTGGCGTCGGCGGCATCGAGGGTCAGCCCGAGGAGGCCCAACGCCTCGTCGTGCGCGCCGACAATCGCGAGTATCCACGCGAGCAGGGATCGGGCGTCCGGGAGCGAGGCGATCGTCACGCCTCCCCGCGGTGCGGCGGTGCCTTCCCACGCGCCGGGCGGCACCGCCGCCAACGCGGTCACCCCCGCACGCAACTCCGTGAGCGCGCGGGCGATTTGGCGCGCCATGAAGAAGAGGTAGCCGACATGGCAGCGCGCGATCGCGACCATCACCGGATCGTCCGCCTCCTGCGCCCGCCGGATCGCCTCCTCGGTGTACCGAATGGCCTGGGGAACGTCCATGCGCCGGAGCAGGTGGCCGATCTGCAGCGCGAGGTTGCCGGCCAGCGCCGCGTGTTCCCGCCCCTCCAGCAGCCAGATCGCCTCCTTCATGCGCGCCACGGCGGTGACGATCGCCTGGGCATCCCGCGCCCGATCCCCCGCCTTGACCAGCCAGCGCACCGTGCGGGGGTCACCGATCGTTTGAAAGTGGTAGGCCACCGCGTCGGCGTCGGGGTCGGGCAGCGCCGCCAGCGCCTCCCCCGCCGCCCGGTGCAGCCGTCGTCTGCGCGAGGGGAGCATTCCTTCGTAGATCGCCTCGCGGATCAGCGCGTGCACAAACCGCGCCCCTACTCCGTCGGACGTTTCGTCCATCAGCCGGGCGGTTGCCGCCTGCTCGACGACCGCGCCCAGTTCCTCCTCGTCCATCCCGCTCACCGCCGACCAGACCGCGAACGGCACCTCCTGCCCGATCACCGCTGCCACCGCCAGCGCATCTTGCGCGTCCGCGTCGAGCCGGGCGATCCGCCCGTCGATCACCTGTCGCAACGCCACGGGCACCGGTGCGGTCCCCACGTCCCCCACGATCCAGCGCCCTTCGACCTGCCGCAGCATCCCCCCCTCTTCGAGGGCCGCGAGCACCTGGGTCGTGAAGAAGGCGTTCCCCTCCGCGCGCGACAGGAGATACGCGACGAGGGTCGCGCTCTCCGCCTCCGACAGCGCATAGCGCGCGGCGACGAGCGCGCGGATGGCATCGTGCGCGAGCGGGCGCAGCGTGAGACGGACGGCGCGAGACTCGCGTTCGAGCAGGGGGAGAAGAAGATAGAGCGGGTGGCGGCGGGTCAGTTCATCATCCCGATAGGTGAGGAGGGCGAGGAGCGGGAGGGCGGCGACCGATCGGGCGAGGAAGCGGAGCATCTCCAGACTCGCCGGGTCGGACCAGTGGAGATCATCGAGCAGGAGCACGACCGGGCGGGAGGCGGTCAGGGCGATGAGGAAGTCGCGCACCTCGTGGAAGAGCGCGATCTGACTGGCCACCGCGCCCACGCCGCCCCGCTGCGCGAAAGCGGGGGGCAGGGGCGGCCCGCCATCCACCGGTCGGTAGCGCGCGAAGAGTTCGAGCCACGGGCCGTAGGGCGGCGTCTCCATCAGATCGTAGCAGCGCCCGATGAGGACGAGCGCGCCCTGCCGCGCCGCCTCGGCGGCTGATCACCTCGGCGAGCGTCGTCTTGCCCGTCCCCGCCGCACCGCCGACGAGCACGAGGCCGCCTCGTCCATCCCGCGCGGCCTCGAGATGCTGACGCAGGATATCGAGTTCGCGCTCTCGCCCGACGAGCGGCGCGGCGCGATCCCCTGCGTCGGGAGAATCAGCAGATGCGGCGACGGCACACCTCCGGGAGGACTGACGGCGGCGCGGCAAGGCTCGACGAGTCGGTGACTGCATGGAGTATAACGCATCGCCGTGTCGATACATCGCGAGGGAGGAATCTCCCGCGTCACAATGATGGGGCATGGAACCGAACGGCACGATGACGGGGAATAGTGCGGGAGGAGGTGTCGGACTCACCTCCACCACGACGAAAATGTCGAGAGACGCGCCGAGTCGGATGCGCGTCTCTCGACAGATGCGAGCGAGTCCGGTATTGTCCATCCGGTTAATGGCAGATTCGTGGCTTGAGAAAGAGGGGGATCATGCATCGGGTTCGGATTGTCCTGGCGGCTGTGATGGCCGTCGCGCTCGTGATGCTCGCAACCGGCGCCCAGGCGGCGTCGGGCTTCGCCGACCCGGCCTTTCAGGCGCAGTGGCGAGCCGGGGAGGCGGTGACGCCGAACTTCTGGGGGCCGCTCGAAACGGCGAAGGACGGGCAGCAGGAGCCGTACAAGGAGGCATCGGGCGGCCAGCGCCTCGTACAATACTTCGATAAAGGGCGAATGGAATTGACCAACGGGACCGTCACCAACGGCCTGTTGGCGACCGAAATCATCACGGGGCAGATCCAGACGGGCGACACGACCTTCCAGCCCCAGTCGCCGCCGGCTATCGCCATCGCGGGGGACGCGGAGAACCCGGCGCCCACCTACGCCGGACTGGCGAGCAAGGGCGCGGCGCTCCTGCAACAAACCGGCAGCACGCCCGGCGCATCGGTGAGCGCCTCGATCGGGCCCGATGGCGGCCTCGGCAGCGTCGCCGCGAGCGGCGACCCGGCGATGCAGATCGGCGCCTACGACGCGGCGACGCAACATAATGTCGCTGCCGCCTTCGCTGCCTACCGCACCAAGGCGGGGCTTACCACCATCGGCTACGCGATCTCGGAGCCGTTCCGGGCGAACGTCAAAGTCGGCGGCACGCCCAAGGACGTGATGGTGCAGATTTTCGAGCGGCGCGCGCTCACCTATACCGCGAGCAACGCGGACGCCTTCAAGGTGGAGATGGGCAACATCGGCCAGCACTATTACCAGTGGCGCTACGCGGCCGGCGCTCCGCCGTCGACCGATACCGGGGCGACCCAGGCGGTTGACGTCACGGGCTCGATCGCGCTCCAACCCCCGGCTGGCTGGACGTCCGATACCACCCCCTACACCGGGCCGCCTCCCACCCCCGCGATCTTCAACGGCCCGGTGCCGACGCTGAAATTTATCGCGCTCATCGACGACCAGACGCAGTCACTGGACGCCGAGATAGCAGCCGAAATTCAGGCGGTGCATAATTTCAGCGGCCGGCGGGATCACGAACGATCAAACGAAGGACCGGACGATCGGCGGCGAACCGGCCAAGGTGTACACCTTCACCGGGCGGCGGGCGCCGGACAAACCATCGGACGCCGGGGGCGATCGCTTTGCGGTCTCCGGTCTGGTCGCTGTCGTCTTCCACAACGGAAAGTCGTACACTTTCTTCGGGCTCATCGATTCGAGCGCCTTGGCGAACGCCGATGATATCACCGCCTTCCTCGACTCAGTCCACTTCCTCTAAGCAACCGCTACCGGAAGGATCGCGCAACGAAGAGGGGGAACCAGATGGTTCCCCCTCTTCTTCCGCGCTGCCGGGTGGCTAATCGGGCACGCTATCGGCGCGGGCGGTCGTCGCGGCGCTCCGGTCGGGCGAGCGCCCGCGCCCGCGCCGGCACGAGCGCATACGAGGCGAGCGACGTACCGATTGCCACGAAACAGGCCGCGCAGAGGCTTGCCCGCAGCACGAGCGAGGCCGCCAGCGTGACTGCAATGATCGCCACCGCCGTGAAGAGCGCCGCCGCGACGAGATAGGCGTCGCGCCGCTTCGCGAAGGTCAGCACCGTCAGCGTCCCGATCAGAACGCCCGCGCACGCGGGGAGCGCCAGCTCGATGTTCGGCCCATGCGCCGCCGTACTCAGCACGAAATCGGCGAAGCAGCCGGCGCCAAAGACCATGGCAGGCGCGACAATCGGCGGCCAGAACGCCATTTTCTTCCCACGTCCCCGCACGGATTTGCCCCCTGTCCATCGTCCCGAAACCTGCCCGCCGGTTGCGGGCATCGTGGCATCGCCGCTATCGCCGCATCACTCATCTGAACGTCCCGCGCCCTGATGATGTGACGGGAGCAGTCGGCATCCAGCGGAAGCGATGGACCAGCGTCAGGGCTCCCGCGCACCGGGGAAGCGCCGCCGCGCCCGCCGCCGGTGGCACGATTTCTGCTTTGTGCAGGTCCATGGCAGCGACCGGAGAGATACCGCCGCACCGCCAACCAGACAATACAACGGAGCATAGAGCATAGAGCACGGAGCACGGATATGTGGTGGCAAACTGCACGCGGTCGCGATGGTTTCGGTCTCTTCTTCGTCACCGCCCTCGTCGGGTGGTCCGCCGCGTCGCGTCTGATCACCGGCGCCTTCCATCTCGGCGCCGGTGCGGTCGTCGCGGGCGTGCTTGCCATCATCGGCGCGATGTGGGTGCGCGCGGCAATCCGGCGACGCGACGAGGCGCGCATTCGGGCGATCATCACGACGCCGCAGGAGTTCCCGGCGATCCCGATGCCGGACTACCTCCTCCCCTACGCCGCCAAACAGTATGAGATGGATTGGGCGGCGGGCTAGCAATAATCAGGTCATAGGGCGGGGTTTACTCCCCGCCCTTTTCGATTGACAGGCAGCGGCCTCTCGCCCAATCAACGCGCGGCGATTACCTCAGTCCCCGACCGTCGCCACCTCGGGCACGCGGACCGGCGCGAACGGCGTCGCCGCGCGGTCGATGCGCAGGGCGAGGATGCCGCCGCAGATCGCCACACCGCCGCCGATGAGGAAGGCCAGCGTGTACGTGCCGAGGGTCGTGCGGATCACGCCGCCGAAGAAGGCCGCGCTCGCCGCGCCGAACTGGTGCGCGCAGAAGATCCAGCCGAAGACGACGCCGACGTGCTTGCGGCCGAAGATGTCGGCGGCGAGCGCCGCGGTCGGCGGCACGGTGGCGATGTAGTCGAGGCCGAAGAAGACGGCGAAGATCGCCAGCCCCCAGGTGCTGGTGAAGATGGGCAGGACGAAGAGCGAGAGCCCGCGGAAGATGTAGTAGCACGCCAGCAACTTGCGCGGGTCGTAGCGGTCGGTCAGGTAGCCGGAGCAGATCGTGCCGACGAAGTTCATCGCGCCCATCAGGGCGAGCACGCTGGCGGCGGTCGTCTGGGCGATGCCGTGATCGATCGAATGGGCGATGAAGTGCGTGCCGATCAGGCCATTGGAGGTCGCGCCGCAGATGAAGAAACTGCCCGCCAGGAGCCAGAATTCCGGCACGCGCAGCGCCCGCCGCATGATGCCACCCGTCTCCGGCGCGGCGGGCGCGCCCGCCGCGGGCTGCAACGCGCCGCCGTACGGCTCGACGCCGACATCGGCGGGGCTATTCTCCATCAGGAAGAGCACCGGGATGAGCACGAGGAGCGCGACGCCCGCGAGCACGAGCACCGCGCCGCGCCAGCCGACGGTGACGACGAGCCGGACATTCAGTTGCACGAAGAGCAATTGGCCCGCCGAGGTCGCGCCGCCGAAGATGCCCATGACGAGGCCGCGCTTCTCGATGAACCAGCGGTTAGCGACCGCCGCGCCGAGCACCGTCGCCGCCATGCCGGTGCCGACGCCGCTGACCACGCCCCAGAGCAGATCGAGCTGCCACAACTGGGTCATCGTCGCACTCGTCGCCGTGCTGACAACGATGAGCAGGAGGCCGAACATCATCAGGCGGCGCGGGCCGGAGCGGTCCATCAGCCGCCCGGCAATCGGCCCCATGAGGCCGAAGAGGAGCAGGCCGATCGAGACGGCGAGCGAGATCGCCGCCGTGCTCCAGCCGAACTCCTGCTCCAGCGGGTGAATGAGCACGCCCGGCACCGAGCGCTCGCCCGCCGAGGTAATGAGCGTCAGCGCCGTGACGCCGACGACGATCCAGCCGTAATAGATGCGTCCACCGGAGCCGCGCTGCATGATCGCCCTGCCCTTCCTGCCCGCGCCTTCGTGCCAGCCGGGATTGTCAGCATACGAGAAGACGACCGCGATGCAAAAGAGCCAATTGCGCCACCGGCAGCCAGCCAATTGCTCCCTCGGCATAACGGCGCGCCAAGGAGAAACATTCCGGGCGACCGCCTGCTCGGACGCACTGGCATTGCGAATGCAATAGTGGCGTCGCTAGTGACCGACGATTACCGTCGAGATCGTGTGAGAGGAGCGCGTGTGGCAACGATCCGTGCCGTATCGCACCGCCCGGCCCGTGGGTTTGGCCGGTGGCTCCTGGAAGATCACGCCGAGCAGACGGAGGGGCCGCACGAACGCGCGGGGCGCGCCCATGTCCACCCGTGGTGGCAGGTGATGTGCCTGACCGGCGTCGACTACTTCTCCACCCTCGGCTATCAGCCGGGCATCGCGGCGCTGGCGGCCGGCGTGCTCTCGCCGGTCGCGACGCTGATCCTCGTCGTTGTCACGCTCGCCGGCGCGCTGCCGATCTACCGCCGCGTCGCGGCGGAGAGCCCGCACGGCGAGGGGTCGATCGCGATGCTCGAACGGCTGCTCAGTTGGTGGAAGGGCAAACTTTTCGTCCTCTGCCTGCTCGGCTTCGTCGCGACCGACTTCGTCATCACGATCACCCTCTCGGCGGCGGACGCGACGGCGCACGCCATCGAGAACCCCTACATGCCGGGGATTTTCCACGGCCACCGCATCCTCGTCACCCTCTTCCTCGTCGCCCTGCTCGGCGCGGTCTTCCTGAGGGGATTCGGGGAGGCGATCGGCATCGCGGTCGGCCTCGTCGCTGTCTATCTGCTCCTCAATGTCGTGGTGGTGGCGGCGAGCTTGGTCGAGGTTGCCCGGCATCCGACCGCCGTCCACGACTGGCAGCACGCGCTGGTGACGAGCCACGGCAACCCGCTCGGCATGATCGCCGTCTCGCTCATTCTCTTCCCGAAACTGGCGCTCGGCCTCTCCGGCTTCGAGACGGGCGTCGCGGTGATGCCGCTGGTGCGTGGTAGCGAGGGGGATGACCGGGCCCACCCGGAGGGCCGCATCCGCAACACGCGCAAACTGCTCCTGACGGCGGCGCTCATCATGAGCGTGTTCCTGATCGCATCGAGTTTCGCGACGACGGTGCTGATCCCGCACAATCAGTTCGAGGACGGCGGGCAGGCAAATGGGCGGGCGCTGGCGTTCCTGGCGCACCAATACCTCGGCAGCGGATTCGGCACGGTGTACGACCTGAGCACGATCTTCATCCTCTGGTTCGCCGGCGCGTCCGCGATGGCGGGGCTGCTGAATATCGTGCCGCGCTATCTGCCGCGCTACGGCATGGCGCCGGAGTGGGCACGCGCGACGCGCCCGCTCGTCGTCGTCTTCACGGCCATCGCCTTCGCGGTGACGCTCATCTTCCGGGCCGACGTCAACAAGCAGGGCGGCGCGTACGCGACGGGCGTGCTGGTGCTGATGTCCTCGGCGGCGGTCGCGGTGGCGCTCGCGGTGCGCAAGCGAGCGGTCGCGCCCGTTGCTGGTCGCCTTCGCCGCCATCGCCCTCGTCTTCATCTACACCACCGTCGTCAACGTCTTCGAGCGGCCGGACGGGGTGAAGATCGCCTCCTTCTTCATCGGTGCGATCGTCGTCACCTCGTTCGTCTCCCGCGTGCGCCGCTCGACGGAGTTGCGCGCGGAGGAGATCGTCCTCGACGAGGCCGCCGAACGGTTCATCGACGAGGCGGCGCGCCAGGGTGAGATCCGCTTTATCGCCAACCAACCCGACGCGCGCGACATCGCTGAGTATTTCGCCAAGGAGAAGGAGCAGCGCGAGGACAACCACATCCCACCCGAGGACCCCGTCCTCTTCCTCGAAGTGACGATCATGGACGCCTCGGAGTTCGCGCCGGAATTGATCGTGCGCGGCGCCGAGGTGGGCGGTTACCGCGTGCTGCGCATCGAGAGTTCCGCCATCGCGAATGCCATCGCCGCCTTCCTCCTCTACGTCCGCGACCACACCGGCAAACTGCCGCATGTCTACTTCGGTTGGGGCGAGGGGAATCCGGTCGTCTATCTCGGCCGCTACTTCCTCTTCGGCGACGGCGATATTGCCCCCATCACCCGCGAGGTCCTGCGCGAGGCCGAGCCCGACCCGGAGCGGCGGCCGGCGGTGCATGTGGGCTGAGCCCCACCTCCTGCCCGCTTGCGGGGGTGGGGGCTTATCCCCGTCCGAACCGCCGCCGATGGACGAAGCGGCCCGCACCCTGCTCGCCTTCCATTCGCCGTCTCGAACGAGGACACGGCCACGGGAGAGGACGGTGCGCGGCATGCCGGTGACCGCCATACCCTCGTAGAGGTTGTAGTCGGTGCGCTGATGCTGCCGGGCGGCGGAGAGCGTACGCGTCGCATTCGGGTCCCAGATGACGAGATCGGCGTCGCTGCCGGGGGCGATGGCGCCCTTTTTGCGGGTACATGCCGAAGAGTTTGGCCGGGGTTGGTGCAGCAGAGTTCGACCCAGCGGTTGAGCGAGAATTTGCCGCCGCGCACGCCGTGGGTGTAGAGCACCATCAGCCGGTCCTCGATGCCGGGGCAGCCGTTGGGGATCGCGGCGAAGTTCTCCTTGCCCAGTTCCTTGCCGCCGCTGCGTCCATCCGTGCCGCCCTCGTACCAGAAGGGGCAATGATCGGTGGAGATCACCTGCAAGGCGTCGTCCGCGACGCCGCGCCAGAGCGCCTGCTGATCGCTCGCGCTCGCGGAAGGGCGGCGAGCAGACGTACTTCGCGCCCTCGAAGCCGGGGCGGGCGAGGTCGTCTTTGGTGAAGAAGAAGTACTGCGTGCAGGTCTCGCCGTAGACGGGCATCCCCCGCTCGCGCGCCGCGCGCACCGCGTCGAGCGCGCCTTCGCAGGTGACGTGGACGACATAGAGCGGCGCGCCCGCCACCTCCGCGAGGCGGATGGCGCGATTGGTCGCCTCCGCTTCGAGCGCCGGGGGGCGGGTGAGCGCGTGGTATTTGGGCGCGAGGTGCCCGGCGGCAACGGCCTGATTGACGAGGATGTCGATGGCGTCGCCATTCTCGGCGTGGACCATCGTCAGGAGGCCGTGCGCCGCCCCCTGCTCCAGAGCGCGGAAGAGCGTGCCGTCGTCTACCATTAATGCGCCCTTGTAGGCCATGAAGAGTTTGAGGCTGGTGACGCCCCATTCCGGGCATTGCGGGATTTCGTCCATGATGCTGTCCGGCAGATCGGTGATGGCGAGGTGGAAGCCGTAGTCGATGGCCGCCTTGCCCGCTCGCCTTGGCGGACCAGAGGTCGAACGTCTCGCGCAGCGTCGCGCCCTTCGGCTGGATGGCGAAGTCGAGGTGCGTCGTCGTGCCGCCGAAGGCCGCCGCCCGATGGCCGGTGAAGAAATCGTCCGACGAGACGGTGCCGCCGAAAGGCATCTCCAGATGCGTATGCACGTCGATCCCGCCGGGGATGACGTACGCGCCGCCTGCGTCAATCGTCGCGTCGCCGGAGAGGTCACGCCCGACAGCGGCGATCTGCTCATCCTCGATCAGCACATCCGCCGCGTATGTATCGCTCGCCGTGACGACCGTGCCGCCCTTAATCACCGTGCGCATCGGTTTTTCTCCTCCTTAGGAAAGCTTCTCACTCGCGCGCGAATGACGGGACAATGTCGCGGCCATACACATCAAGGGTCGCTTCTTCGTCGCCGCTCATCAGGTAGATATTGAACTGGTGGACGCCGAGATCGGCCAACTCCCGCAGGCGGCGTTGGTGCTCCGCGACAGGGCCGACGATGCAGAAACGATCCACGACATCGTCCGCGACGAACTGCGCGTTGCCGCTGCCGACTTCCGCATGGTGGTGATAGTCGTACCCGGCGCGGTGCTGGACATAGGCGGTCAGTTCCGGCGGCAGATCGGCGGGGTCGTAGCGGGCGATCAGGTCCATGACGTGATTCGAGACGAGGGCGGGGAACCAGCGGACACGATCGCGCGCCGCCGCGAGATCGTCCGCGACCCAGACGGGCGCGGCGGCCATGATCTTGATCGTGGTAAAATCCCGCCCGACCGCTTCTGCGCCCTCACGTACGAAGCCTAGGCACCAGCGGATCAGGTGCGGATCGGCGAACTGGAGGATGACGCCGTCCGCGATTCGCCCCGCCATGTGCAGCGCCTTCGGGCCGTACCCGGCGATCCAGACCGGCAGGTGCGCCGCTCGCCCACTCCATGCGGATCTGCTCGCCGTCGTAATCGGTCGGTTGGCCACCCGCGAGGTCGCGGATGATCCGCGTCGCCTGTTCCAGGGTGGCGAGCGTCGTCGGCTTCTTGCCCATCACGCGGCGCGCGCTGTCGCCCCGGCCAATGCCGAGGTCCATCCGCCCGCCGGAGATGACATTGAGCGTCGCCAGCGCGCTCGCCGTCACGGTCGGGTCGCGCGTCGCGGGGTTCGTGACGCAGGTGCCGAGGCGCATCTGCGTCGTATTGAGCGCCATCAGCGTCAGCAGCGGATACGGCTCCAGCCAGAGGACATGCGAATCGAAGAGCCAGCCATACGCGAAGCCCGCTTCCTCTGCCTGCCGCGCCAACGACACGACGCGCTCCGGCGTCATGTCCGGTTTCAGAGTGATGCCAAAGTCGAGCATCGGGCGCTCCTTTCAGGGAGTAGCGAGTAGCGAGTAACGAGTAACGAGTAGTGGGAATCTGCATCCCGCTCGTTACTCGCTACTCGCTACTTCCACGGCTTGTTGCCGTTCGATTGCGATGCGGAGGCCGCCGATGATGCGACCGATTTCACTTGTGCAGTCGGAGAGATGGACGAAGGTCGGCTGGTCAATGCGACCCGTATCTCGTGCTACGTAGAGATGTGAGCGGACTTCCGCGCATGACGCCTTGGCAATGGAGAGGAAATGCAGATACTCACGCGGCTTCCCACGTTCAAAGTCTTCGGCAATATTCGCCATGATCGAGACCGACGCGCGTTGCATTTGGCTCGTAAGTCCATAATCCTTTGCAAACGCGCCACGTTGTGTCGTCTCATAGACTTCCCGAGTCAACACCCTCGCTTTTTGCCACGCGATCACGTCCTCAAACCTCTGCGCACGATCCGACACATTCAGCCTCCAACCCCTCGTTACTCGCTACTCGTTACTCGCTACTCCTGAGGTATTCCATCGCGATAGCGGTCATCAGGGCGACGCCGAGGGGGAGGGCTTCTTCGTCCACATCGAATTTCGGGTGGTGGACGCCGTTCGTCAGGCCGCGCCCGGCATTGCCGGTGCCGAGGCGCATCATCGCGCCGGGCACTTTCTCCAGGACGAAGGAGAAGTCCTCGCCGCCGAGGCCGAGCGGCTTCTCGCTGATGTGGTCCGCGCCGATGATCGGCGTCGCGGCGCGGCGGATCAGGTCGCACATCGCCGGATTATTGACCATCGCCGGGTAGCCGGTCAGGTAGGCGGTCTCCGCCGTCGCGCCCATCGCCTGCGCGATGTGCGAGGCGAGTTCGGGGATGCGCGCGCGGATATGGTCGCGCACGTCGAGATTGAGCGTCCGCACCGTACCGAAGAGGGTGGCGAACTCGGGGATGACGTTCGCCGCGCCGACCCCGGCTTGCAGCGTGCCGATCGTGATGACGGCGGACTGCGTCGGGTCCGTCTCGCGGCTGATCAGCGTCTGGAGCGCGATCAGGATGTGCGCCGCGACGAGCGTGCTGTCCACGGCGCTGTGCGGCCGGGCGGCGTGCCCGCCTTTGCCGTGCACGCGGATGAAGACGCGGTCGGAGTAGGCGTTGGCGATGCCCGGCGTGTAGGCGATCTGCCCGGCGGGCACCTGCGGGTCCACATGGAGCGCGAAGGCGGCGTCCACATGCGGGTTCTCCAGCAGGCCGTCCTCGATCATCGCCCGCGCGCCGCCGAAGCCTTCTTCGCCGGGCTGGAACATCAATTTGACCGTCCCCGCGAACTCGTTGCGGCGCGCCCAGAGCACCCGCGCGGTGTTCAGGATGACGGCGGTGTGGACATCATGCCCGCAGGCGTGCATGACATTCGGGGTGAGCGAGGCGTAGTCCGCGCCCGTCTCCTCCTGCATCGCCAGCGCGTCCATGTCGCCGCGCAGGATGACGCACTTCCCGGGCCGGGCGCCCTCGATCGTGGCGATGATGCCCGTGCCGCCCGTCGTCGGCAGCGTCTCGATCCCGGCGACCTTCAGCGCGTCGGCGTCCATGTAGAAGGGCCGCCCGTCGCCGCCGACATTCGCCCGGAAGGGGATGCCCGCTTCCTTGAGATTTTCCGCGACGAAATGGGCGGTATTCGTCTCGTGCAGCGAGAGTTCCGGGTGCATATGCAGATAGCGCCGCTCCCTGCTCACGCGCTCCGCCAGGGACTGAACGATCGGGTCCAACACTGCCGCCATGCGTGGTATCGTCCTTTCGATAGCGTCGTTTCCCACTCGTGCGGCGCAGTATCGCAGATGCGGCGCGCGCTTGCCCAACCCCGGCTGCCAGCGCTTTCCTCAGTGGGGAAGGGGCACGCGCTATGCGCCCTCTGGACTGGGCCGAGCGATGACGGAGCGGGAACGGGCGTGCTATGCTCCGTGCGGTGCATCGAGGGGCGGGAAGCAGGAGCGTAGCGGTGGAAAGCGTCAATCTCGCGGGGCGGGCGGTGCCGTACACGCTGACGATCAGCCAGCGCGCGCGGCACCCGCGCCTGATCATCGCGCCCGGTGCGGGGCTGCGCGTCGTCATCGCCGCTGGGATATGACCGCAATCGCCTGTTGAGATTTCATCCTGCGCCGCGAAGGGCTGGATACTGAAGCATCTCGACCGGATGGCCGCGCTCCCGGCAGCGCCCGCCGCCGACGCGCCTTTGCCGGAGCAGATCACCTTCCTCGGCACGACACACGCCGTCGAGATGACGCGTCGTGCCGGGGAAACGCGCGACGGTGCGGCACGACGGGCAGGCATTCACCGTGATCGCGCCGGAGGCGGCAGCGGCGCGGCCCGCATTGGAGGCATGGCTGCGCGAGGCGGCGCGCTTCGCCATCGCCACGCAGGTGCAGCGCCGGGCGATGGAGATGGGCGTGACGTACGGGCGGTCTGGCGATCCGCGACCAGAAGACGCGCTGGGGCAGTTGCTCGCGGGCGGGCAACCTCAATTTCAACTGGCGGCTCGTCCTCGCGCCCCCGGCCGTGCTCGATTACGTCGTCGTCCACGAACTGGCGCACCGCGTCGAACTGAATCACTCGGCGCGCTTCTGGCGCGTCGTCGCCCGCTACTGCCCGGCAATGGACGAGCACCGCGCCTGGCTCCGCACGCATGGCGCGACACTGCGCTTCTGACTCGGTGGAGCGTACACAAAGGAGGCAACCCCGATGGCGAACCCGCGACCGCACCATCTCAACCTCGCCGGCGACCACTGGCAGGAGAGCGCCGCCTTCTATCGCGATCTGCTCGGCCTGACACCAGTCGAGTTGCCGCGCGACCGGGGCGCCTACGACGCGACGATTGCCACGCTCCAGGACGAGGGCGGCTATCAATACCATTTCATCCCCGCCGACCCCGACTTCGCGGCGCGGGAGCGCCTGCCCGTCAACCCGCTCGGCGCGGGCCATCTCGCCTTCCGTGTGGACGATATCGCGGCGGTGCGGGCGCGGCTGGACGCGGCGGGCATCCCCTACAGCGATATGGGCGTCTGGGCAATCAAAGGATGGCACCAACTCTTCTGCGCCGATCCCGAGGGGCGGGTGATCGAGTTCCATCAGGTCGTTGAGTAGCCGCGTGACAGAGAAGACCCCGCGTGCGCGGGGTGCGGAAGGCTATCGCGCGAGGTGCGGGGTACGCGTCGTGGTCGTGCGCTCGGCGTCGCGCAGTTCCTCGAAGACCTCCATCGCGTCCTGGGTGTTCGCGGCGGGCAGGCGGTTGAGGATGGCGGGGAGGACGCCCTGCTCCGCGAAGGCGCGCGTCGAGCCGCCCCACGCCACGCTCGCGAAGCGGTGCAGCGTCGGGGAACTGGGGCGCAGCCGCTCGACGGCCGCCGCCTGCTGCTCGGCGGTCAACTCCAGCTTGGTGACGAGCATGGCGGGGAAGTCCGCCGCGCTCCGGCGCAGATCGACGACCAGCGCGCGCCCGAAGCGGGGGAACGCGACATAGAGCACGTCGGCCTGGTGGACGGAGCGCAGAATCTCGCGGCAGGTGGGCGCGGGCACATCGCCGGTCGGGGGGATCACTTTCGTCATCGTCCGCTCATTGTTCTTGCTGTTCGAGCGTCGCGATGTAGGCGACGGCCGTTTCCAGATTGTCGAAGACACCGGAGTAGCCGTCCGACTCGCGGCGCAGCAGATAACCGGCGCGGATATCCGGCGTCAGGCGATACCCCTCCCCCTGGGAGGTGAGCCGGTAGATGGCGCGGCCCGCGACGATGCCGAGCGGAAAGAGTTCCCGTCCGCTCACGGTGCGTGGTTCCATCATGGTGGTGACTCCTTCGACCATCATCCCGACCGTGCCTGCAGCCGTTCGCCGGTTGCTTGCAGCCGTGATGGCTCCATGACATCCCGCCGCAGGCGAGAGACCACCTGTGCATAGGTCAGCCCCGGCGCCTGATTGATCAGCGCGAGGTAGGTGTGGGGCACGATGTCCCCGCAGTTCCACAGTTGCGTCGTGAACCACCGCGCCCGCCCGCGCGCGTCCATCTCCCGCCACCGCTTCGACTCCTGCTCCTCCCACGGGTATTCCTTGACGGCGTCGGTGGCGAACCACTCCCACCAGGCGCCGTGCTCCGCGCCATACTCAATCGCGTCACAGAGCATCGCGCGCACAAAAACCGGCGCATGGCCGCTGCGTATCGTCATGTTCGTACCTTTCCGTTATTCGTTGTTCGCGGCGCATTGCCGTCAAAAGCTGCTCGAAGCGAGGGGGCGCATCATCGCGCGCGCGGCACGGCGGCACGGCGACATCGCGGCCGTCAGGCCATGCGCCCCGATAATACCATGCCATGCGCAATATGTATCCATCGCCCACCACTGTCGCATGTGCTCGACGAATCCACTCGGGGCGGTGGTTTTCGGTGCTGCTGCATGGCGGTCCCTCGTCTTCCTGTGAAGAATCGCAACGCCCCGCGTGCAGCGCTCCGGTCCGGCACTGATTTGAAACAATTGCTTTCGGGGGCAGACGCACGGGCAGCTATTGCCCGATCAACGTGATTGGCTGCCTATCGCTCTCAGTATACCACCTGCGCGGCAGTATCACGAGAAATATTTCGTAGCAATATTAAAGGGGGCGTGAGTGAGGGCCCCTCGAAGGGGTACAATCACCACGCGGCGATTTCACGTACCCGCGGAGGAGGCTGCTCGTGCTCGCACATAAACCGTTCCCGCTCCTGATTGCCGGCCTGATGGTGTTCGCGATGCTCCCCGGTGTCGGGGCGGCGGACGCGTTCGCCGATCCGGTCTTTGCCCAGCGATGGCAGCAGGACGAGGGTGTCGCCGCCAATTTCTGGGGCCCGCTCGCCACCGCCGGGGCGGGGCAGTATGAGGCATACTTCTTCGCGCAGGCATGCCCGCAACAGCCGCCAGGGATGCCGCGACCCTGCGACCCGCCCGCCATCTACACCCGCCGCATCGTCCAGTATTTCGACAAGGGCCGCATGGAGTTGCGCGATGAGAGCAGCCCGCGCGCCAGTGTCACCGCCGGTTTGCTCGTCGCGGAGATGATGACGGGGAAGGTGCAGACGGGCGACGCGCGCTTCGACCAGCAGACACCCGCCGCCATCCCGGTCGCGGGGGATACCACCACTACCTTCCCCCTCTATCGCGATCTCGCGAGCGGCCCGGCCGCGACGCAGACGCCGACCGTCGGCGCGCCGGTGCGACTGCTCCTCACCGCCCAGGGCGGGACTACCATCGACGCGTCACCGGATGCGGGGACGGCGATCGCGAGCGTCGATGCGGCCACCGGCCACGGCGTCGCGCGCGCCTTCGCGGACTTCCGTGCCCGTGTCGGGCTCGAAAACATCGGGCTGGCGCTGACCGAGCCGTTCTGGGCGGATGTCGCGATCGCCGGGCAGCAGCGCATCCTCATCCAGCCGTTCGAGCGCCGCGTCCTCACCGACAATCCTGCCAATCCGGCGGATTTCCGCGTCGAGTTCGGCAATGTCGGGCAGCAGTACTACCGCTGGCGCTACGGCAGCGACCTCGCGACCCAGGCGACGCGTACCGTGACGCTCGCCGACGACGGTCAGACGATCACGCTCCCGCACGGTGCGTCGTTTCTGCTCGCCCTCGGCAGCGACTACGGCTGGACAATTTCAGGTAGCGGACGATACGGTCGCCAGCCGCGTGCCCAACATCTCCGTCATCGCGGGCGCGCAGGGCATCTATGCCGCCAAGCAGCCGGGGCAAACGACGCTCACCGCCACCGGCGATCCGGCCTGCCGGACGGCGCAACCGCCCTGCGGCGCACCATCGCGCGCCTTCCGGCTCCAGATCGTCGTGACCTGAGCGGCGCGCATCGTGTAGCATGACCAGTGAGAGGATCAGGCGGGCATCGTGCCCGCAAAGGAAGGCGGAACGAGTTGAGCGACAGCAAGGGGAATGCACGCGCGATCCGGCTCGGGGTGATCGGCACCGGGCTGGCGGTGGAGCAACTGCACTGGCCCGCCTTACGGCGGATGACCGACCAATTCGCGATCACCGCCTTCGCAAACCACACGCGGCCGAAGGCGGAACATTTCGCGGCGTATACTGGCGCGTCGATGGACGATTATTACGCGGATTATCGCGATCTCCTGCGCCGCGACGATGTCGAGGCGGTGCTGATCTCGCTACCGATCCCGCTCAATTACGCCGTCACGCGCGACTGCCTCGCGGCGGGCAAGCACGTCATCTGCGAGAAACCCGCCGGGAGCGATGAGCAGGAGGGCCGCGCTTTCCTCGCGCTGGAGACGGAGTTCCCCGGCCGGATCGTGCTGATCGCCGAAAACTGCTTCTACCGCGACGACCTCCGCCTGGCGCGCACGCTGCTCGACGACGGCGCGATTGGCCGCGTCCACCTGATGACGTGGCGGATGGTCAGCCAGATCGTGCCGCGACCGGGCCAGTTCTCCAGCACGCCGTGGCGGCACGACCCGGCCTATCGCGGCGGCGCGCATCTCGATGGCGGCGTCCACCACACCGCGACGATCCGGATGCTCTGCGGCGACGCCACGCAGGTGCATGGCGAGACCCAGCGGGCGAACAGCACCATCGACGCGCCCTCGGATTTGACGCTCAATCTCCGCTTCGTCAGCGGCGCGATCGGCAATTACACCGCCTGCTACCCGGAAATCGCCGTGCCGCCCGAACCGAACGAACTGCGCCTCTATGGTACGAATGGCGTGATGACGCTGAACGGGCAAACCGGCACGCGGCTCGTCTCGATCTATCACCCGGACGGCAGCATCGAAGAGCACCGCTTCGAGGAGATCGACAACGGCTATTACGGCGAGTTCCTCAACTTCTTCGAGGCCATCCGCGACGGCGCGCCAGTGGCGAGCACGATTGAACAAACACTCCACAACATGCTGATCGTCCTGCGCGGGCTTGACTCCGCCGAGCAGGGGCGCGCGGTCTCACTGGACGACGCGCCCGGCGGCCTCGCCGCTGCCAGCGTCCCGCTCTGGCGTCCGCATGGCGCGACGGGCCTCTTCGACGGCCTGCCCGGCCACTACGCCCACGAGACACGGCGGGGATAAGGCCCCCCTGCTGCCCTGAGATGGAGCAAAGGCTCCGTACGAGAGGGGCCGGGGGTGAGGTTGAACGAAGGAGCGAGACGATGAAGATCACGGCGGTACGGTGCATCCAGTACACGGGCACGATGGACTTCCCCGGCGTCTTCTGGGAGGAGCGGCTGATCCGGCCGGTGGATATCTATCCGCAGTTCCGCGCCGAGGGCGCGGGCTGGCTGCCGCCCGCGCAGGAGGGCGCGTACGCGATGACCTCCACCTTCGTCCACATCGAGACGGACGCGGGCGTGACGGGCATCGGCGGGCCGATCACGGGGGATCAGGCGTACATCATCAAACAGAGCATGGCGCATTATCTGCTCGGTGCGGACCCGCTCGCCATCGAACGCCTCTGGGATATCCTCTACCGCGCCGCCGTCCACGGCCGCAAAGGTGTCGAGATGATGGCGATTAGCGCGATTGATTGCGCCCTCTGGGACCTCAAAGGGAAGTGGGCGAATGTGCCCGTCTACGTCCTGCTCGGCGGCCCGGTGCGCGAGGAGCTGCCCGCCTACGCCTCCGCCCTCGGCTACGGACTCGACCCCGACCGCGCCGCGGAAGTGACGAAGGAGATCGTCGGTAAAGGCTACCGGGGCACCAAGTGGTTCCCGCGCTGGGGCCCGGCGGACGGCCGCGCCGGGATCGCCAAGAACGTCGAACTAATGCGCACGCTGCGCGAGGCGGCAGGGCCGGATGTGGACATCATGATCGACGCCTGGATGTCGTGGGACGTGCCCTACACGCTGGCGATGGCGGAGCGGTTCGCGGAGTACCAGCCGCGCTGGATCGAGGAGCCGGTGCTGCCGGACAAGCCCGCCTCCTACGCCGCGATCACGGCGAAGATCGGCCACGGCATCGCCGTCTCCGGCGCGGAGCACGAGTACACCCGCTGGGGTATCCATCAGTTGATGCAGGCGAACGCGATGCACGTCTACCAGCCGGACATCTACTGGGCGGGCGGCATCTCCGAACTGCTCAAAATCGCCGCATTGGCGAGCGTCTACGACGTGCAACTGATCCCGCACGGCCACTCGACGCCCGCGACGGCGAACTTCCTCTACGCCCAGCCCGTCACGCTCTGCCCGATGCTGGAATACCTCATCAAGTGGAACACGATCCATCAGTGGTTCCTCAAGCATCCCGTCGAGCCGGTCAACGGCTTCGTCCCGCTGCCGACCCTCCCCGGCATCGGCATGGAACTGGACGACGCGAAGATCGAGCGTCGGCTGGAACTTTGAGAGATCAGGAACGAGACGGCGCCACGGGCGGTCCGCCGCCCAACCCGCTGCCCACCGGCCGGTAGGTAGGTCGCCAATCGCACTTGGACGACGATTTCTGTTGGTGGTAGCAGGCTTTCCAGCCTGCCTCCCCGGCGATCAAGAGGACAGGCTGGAAAGCCTGCTACCACCGTTCCAAAACCGAGTGGTCACCTACTTAAGACTCCCTATGCGACATGGCGACCGAGCGCGGCTTCATGCTCGCGCACAACCTCCGGCGGCGCGGCGCGGATGAAGCGGTCCAGAATGGCGACCACGAAGACGACATCCAATCCCTGACCGACGACCGGCACCCAATTCGGCAGATCGAGCGGCGAGAGGACGAGCGCCACCGTGCCGATAGCGAGCGCTTTCGTATAGGTGGGGACGCGCGGATCGGGCAGGAGTCGGAGCGCGAGGCGCAGCAACCCCGGCAGCCGCGCGAAACTGCGGAAACGCAGAATTCCTTTCATCAACAACCTCCTCATTGACGCCCGCGCACGCGGCGGGGCGGTAACGCACAATCGCAATAACGGCGGAGCCTCGGCGACCCGCGAAACCGCCGCAATCCTCACCGAAAAGAATGCAGGAGAGATGCCACGAGCGGAGTAGCAGCGACGAGATGGGATTGACAATGCAAGTTGTGGGCGCGTTGGCATCACGGCCTCACGACTCCCATCGGTTTCGGTGACATAATCCCTGTGGGCGAATGCACGCGCGGCGGTTGAGATGGAGGAGAGGATATGATGACTGGGAATGCTGAAACGCCCATCGTTGCCCCGCCCGATCTGTCGGGCAGGCCATATTCCTTGGTCGTCGAGCGCACGATGGCTGCGGGAGCGCCCGCGCTCTTTCGGGCCTGGACAGAGCAGTTCGATCGCTGGTTCGCGGCGCCGGGGACGGTGCTGATGAAGGCCGCGATCAATGCTCCCTTTTTCTTCGAGACGCATTTCGAAGGGCAGCGCCATCCCCACTACGGGCGGTTTCTCCGCCTTGAGCGGGACCGGCTCGTCGAACGTAGCTGGGTCATCGGAGCGGGAGGAACGAAAAGGGCCGAGACAGTCGTCACGGTGGAACTCACGCCGCATGGCAATAAGACACTTCTCCGTCTCACGCACGCGGGTTTCCCGGACGAGGAATCGCGCGACGGTTACGAGCAAACAGGGCCGATGGTTCTCGCACAGTACGACGGGGGCATAGTTGAGAAAGACTGACTGGCGGCAGTGATCGGCGTCGAGGCACGCGGAGAGGCGACGGCGATGGCTGATCGGGGCGATGGTGACGGTGTCATGCCGCTCGGCTTCGCGCTCGGCGCGGCGACGCGCAAACTCGCGAAATTCTACGCGAAGGCGCTCGCGGACGGGCCGGTGACGCCGTCGCAACTCGCCCTGCTGCGCCAGTTGTGGTCGGAGGACGGGCAGCAGTTGGGCTTGCTCGGTGGACGCGCCCAACTGGACGCGACCTCAACGACCTGGCTGGTGGACCAGATGGAGGAGCGCGACCTGCTCGAACGCCGTCGCACGGGCCCGGACCGGCGTGTCGTCCGCGTCTGGCTGACCGACGCGGGGCGGCGGCTGCACACGACGCTGGAACCGGAAATCGCGCGCTGGGAGGCGGCAATCGGCGAAGCGCTCGGCGGGCAGCACACGCCCGAGGAGATCGCCACCTTCCGCGCCGTGCTGCTGACCCTGATCGCGGCTTTCCTGGACGGAGATGATTTGTGGGCGGCACGCTCCGCCCTCTGGGACAAGCGGCTGGACGCATTGAAAGCGTTTGTGGTGGCGGAGGCCGCAGAAGGAACACCCGAATGACGCGCAGTTAACAGCGGGTAGGGCGTAACAATGAGATCGTGAAGGGATAGAGATGATGGTATCAGCGAACACTCGTCAACTGACAGATGACCCGATCGCGGAGGCGGCGATGCTGATTCGCAAGCCTGTCGCCGACGTATTCGAAGCCTTTATCGACCCGGCGATCACGTCCAAATTCTGGTTTACCAAGGGCAGCGGCAGACTGGAACCGGGCAAAACGATCCAATGGGATTGGGAGATGTATCACGCCTCCGCCCAGGTCAGCGTAAAGGAAATTGAGCAAGATCGGCGCATCCTCGTTGAATGGTCGGCATATGGCACACCCACAACGATAGCGTGGCTGTTTACTCCCCAACCAGATAACACGACATTCGTTCGTGTGATAAACGCCGGCTTTCGCGGCGACGGAGATGCGATCGTCAAACAGGCGCTCGATGCAACGGGAGGATTTACGCTGATGCTCGCCGGACTCAAAGCGCTGCTTGAGCACAATATCCGCTTGAATCTCGTCGCGGATCGGTTCCCGGCGGGACTCGAAGAAGGGTAGCGCGGTTCGCAGGGTGACACAGGTTTCCGGGTGCGGGCTCCCTCTGGGCAGTATTGGCGGTTCAAAAGCCGTCTCTCATCCGCTCCCTCTGCCCGGTGGTACACTCCGGTAGGGATGGATCGTTCGGGGCAACTCCCGCAGGGAATCAGGGCAAAGAGTGGCGGAATTCCGGGACGGGCTGACAACGACGATGCGCTACGCGGTCTATGCCCTCGGGCGGGAATACGGCCCGGACGATGGCGCGGACCACGGGGCGGACCAACCCTTCTATCGCATCCTGCGCAAGCCGCCGTTCGAGGCGTTCAAGGCATACGACGTGATGCGCCGCGAATGGGGCATCGATGTGATCCCCATCTGCCCGGACCGCACGGCGATCCTCGGCGACCCATGCTATCCATCGCTCCGCGCCGCGCCGCACCCGGTCGATTGCGTCGTCTCCTTCCTGCCCAGCCACTTTGCCCGTACGCTGGCGGACGAGATGCGCGAGACGGGCACGCCGGTGCTCTGGCGCATGTTCGGGCCGATCATCAACGGCTTCGACAACGCCGAGCATGACCTCTATCGCGCGGCGGGCATTCGCGTCGTCAACGGCTGCGTCCTCGCCCATTGGGATGTCGCCGCGACGGGCATCCCCCGCTCCGAGTTGCTGCACCATGCCTGCTTCATCCACGGCCTGCGCGCGACGAAGATACGATGAAGGGCTGAGAGCTGAGGGAAAGCATACGATCCCCACTGCACGCACCATCTGTCGCCCGCAACCCCGAATGTGTCACATTTCGTCCGCTCTCTCGTCTCCTTTGTAGAGCCCGCGCGACGCGGCTCGCAGGATGGGCCGCGCGGCGGCAATGATCTGTCCGGGGTTTATGAACGAAGGAGTGTCCGATGGAACCACGAATTTCCTATGCCAACGCTGTACCGGGGGCGGTGAAGGCGATGTATGGCCTCGAGACCTATGTGCGGCACAGTGGGACTCGAGCCCTCCCTCCTTGAACTGGTCAAACTGCGCGCGTCGCAGATCAACGGCTGCGCCTATTGCATCGACATGCACACCAAGGATGCACGGGCGCATGGCGAGAGCGAGCAGCGGCTCTACGCGCTCGTGGCATGGCAGGAGACGCCATTTTATAGCGAGCGAGAGCGCGCCGCCCTCTTGTGGACCGAGGCGGTGACGCTCGTTGCCGAGGGGCATGTGCCGGACGCTGTCTACGAGCAGGTCCGCCGCGTCTTCACGGAGGAGGAACTCGTCAATCTGACGATGGCAGTCGTCGCGATCAACGGCTGGAACCGCCTCGCGATCAGTTTCCGGGCGGTGCCCGGCGCATACGAGCCCGCTGAAGCGCAGCGATGATCCTGCCGCGAGAGCGTGCCATGCCTCCGAAGGAGGAGAGATGCACGGCGTCGAGAGGGACAATGAGCAATGGGCATCGAGAACACCTACGAGAAGAACGCCATCATCACCAGCCTCGACTTCATGGTCAACTGGGCGCGCCGCTCCTCACTCTGGCCGCTGCAATTCGGCCTCGCCTGCTGCGGGATGGAGATGATCTCCGCGTCGATGCCCCGCTTCGACATCTCGGAGCGCTTCGGCATGCTCTACCGCTCATCTCCCCGGCAGGCCGACTTGATGATCGTGGCGGGGACCGTGACGAAGAAGATGGCGCCGATACTCCGCACGCTCTACGATCAGATGCCCGATCCGAAATGGGTGCTCTCGATGGGATCGTGCGCCAATGTCGGTGGGCCGTTTGACACGTACGCCGTCGTGCAGGGCGTGGATGCGATCGTCCCCGTGGATGTCTATGTGCCGGGCTGCCCGCCGACGCCGGAATCACTGGCGTATGGCATCCTGACGCTGCAAAACAAGATCATCAAGGGCGAGACGCTGGCGAGAAAGCCGCTCCGGCGCTCCGGCGCGGGGCGGGCGGCGAGGATAGCGGCACCTGCGACTTTCTGAGCAATCGTCGCGCCTTGCCGGTCGCGGCACTGGTATGGGCGCCCCCGGCGATCTACGATGTCGTGGACGACGAGCCGTCTCGTGGCTGGCGTCGTGACGGATATATTGCGCCGTAGCCAGCGCGGCGGAGGAGCGAGGCAGATGGACCACCACGTCGTGGGCGCGCGCGCGATACAGCATGAAGGCATCCGATACCAACCCAACGATGACGGCGCGGTTTTCAATGCCTATCGCCCGCTGCTCTTCTCGATTGCCTACCGGATGCTCGGCAGCGCGATGGACGCGGAGGATGTCGTGCAGGAGGCATTTCTCCGCTGGCAGCAGCGGGATGCGACTGCGGTCGCGTCGCCGAAGTCGTACCTGACGACCGTGGTGACGCATCTCTCGATCGACTATCTGCGTTCCGCGCGCGTGCGCCGCGAGGAATATGTCGGCGAGTGGCTGCCGGAACCGCTCGTCACCGACGAGCGCGCGATCGACGCCGACCCGGTCGCCCTCGCCGAGTCGCTCTCCCTGGCCTTCCTGATGCTCCTGGAACGCCTGACCCCGATTGAGCGCGCCGTCTTCCTCTTGCACGAGGTCTTCGCCTATCCGTTCGATGAGATCGCTCCGATGGTGGGGAAAAGCGGCGCGAATTGCCGCCAGATCGCGCACCGCGCCCGGCGGCATCTCGGTACGGGTCGGCCACGGTTCGTCGCACATCGGGAAGAGCACGAACACCTGACCGCTCAATTCATGCGGGCGTGGACCGCCGGCGATTTGACGGCGCTGCTCGCGCTGCTCGCCGATGATGTGACGATCTATTCGGACGGCGGCGGCAAGGTGACCGCCGCCCGTCGCCCGATCACCGGCGCCGATCGGGTCGGACGGTTTTTGATCGGCCTCGCCGCGAAAGCGTCCCCGGCGTTCAGCCTTCGCACCGCCACAATCAACGGCCAGCCGGCGCTCGTCGGCGAACTGAGACGGGCGACCGTTCGGCGTCTATGCGCTCGAAGTGGCGGAGGGGCGGATTCGGGCGATCCGTGTCGTCCTGAATCCGGACAAGTTGCACGGCCTCGAAGAAGGGCTGAGGACTGCAGTGACGTCGCACTGGCTTCTTCGTCTCGTCAATGCATCGTGGTACACTTCATGCGATGCGAGGGCACGGGCAGCGACAAAGCGGGGGGCAGATGGCAGACTCAGCACTCAGTCACTCAGCACTCAGCCCTCTCCTTCCTCCGCACGCCCGAATCCGCGCCGTACACGGATCGGCGCCACGCCCCGCCGCGCGTCAGCGACGATCCCCGCTCCGCCTTCTCGCACGACCGCGACCGGATCATCCACGCCGACGCCTTCCGCCGCTTGCAGCACAAGACGCAGGTGATGGTCGTCTCCGAGGGCGACTTCTTCCGCACCCGCCTGACGCACACGCTGGAGACGGCGCAGATCGGCCGCGCCATCGCCACCTGCTCGACCTGTCGGAGCCGCTGACGGAGGCGATCTGCCTCGGCCACGACCTCGGGCACACGCCATTCGGGCACACGGGAGAAACGGCGCTCAACGCGCTGCTCGCCGATCAGGGCGGGTGGGATTCCAACTTCCACTCGCTCGTCGTCGTGGAGTCGATCGAGGTCAACTACGCGGATTATCCCGGCCTCGACCTGACCTGGGCGTGCCGCGAGGGGATCGCGCGCCACCAGACGCCGTTCGACCTACCCGTCACCGAGGGCGACTATGTGCGCACGGCGCAGCCGTCGCTAGAGGCGCAAGTCTGCAATCTCGCGGACGTGATCGCCTACGCCACCCACGACGTGCAGGACGCCATCGAATCCCGCATGTTGGCGCTCGCGTCACCTGCAAGCCTGGGCGGAGGCGAACGACTGCCACATCTGGCTGCGGAGCGCCCAGACCGCCCGGCGCGAGGTGCCGGACATCGCCGGGCGCGAGGCGCTCTTCGTGCGGCGCATCCGGCGCCACATGATTAATTCGCTGATCGACGATGTGCGGCGCACCTCGCTCGACCGGATCGCCGCGTGGGGCATCGAGACGCTGGACGCGGCGCGAGCGGCGAGCGGGCCGGTGATCGGCTTCGGCCCGGAGACGGAGCGGGACGTCCAGCAGTTGATCGCCTTTCTGCTGGAGAATGTCTATCGCGGCCCGGTGATCGCGCGGCAGGCATACAAGGCGCGGTACATCGTGGAGCAACTCTTCGCCGCCCTCAGCCAGCACCGCCGCCTCCTGCCGCGGACATGGCGCGACATGATCGGCACGCCCGAGGAGTTGACGCAGCGAGCGCGTCGTCGCCTACTACCTCGCCTCTCTGACCGACCGGGGCGCGATTGACCTCTACAACGAACTCTTCCTGCCGAGCGAGCGCTCGCTCGGCCACCACATCTAGCGGGAGCGCGACTAGAGCCGACCAAAAGCCATGGTGGCGAGTTTCTTTGCCGCGACGGTGCCCGCAGTGTTTTGCTCGTCGACCGTGCCGCTTCCCGTCACCGCCTGGACATTGAAGATCACGTCATCCTTGAAGAAATGGACCGCGCCCCCGGCGCCAATCTGCGCCAGCAGCGGGTTGACGACCAGGAAGACCTCCGGCCCGATCTCCGGCAGCGGCGTGACCGTCGCCTGCATGGTGGCCCATGCCTTCTTAGTGCCCTCCCAGTACGTCTTCATATCGATCTGCGCAGGAGCGCTCGCATCGCGCTGCATGACCGTGACCGTCACGAACTCAACCTTGTCCGCCGAGGCGATTTTGTAGTCGCAGGATGACCGCGTGATACTGGCGGAGGGCAGCGGTGTATTTTTCTTCACGGGGTCGTTCGTCGCATCTCCCATCACCGCGAGGTAATCCGCCTTAGTGATCAGGCTGCACGGGTCGGCATTGCCCGCGACGGACCCGGCGTTCGTATTCGGGGCGGCAGTCGGCTTCGTCGCGGTTGCGGCAACCGTCGCGGCGGCGGTCGGCGACGCGGTAGGCGCTGATTGCCTCACGGTGGCGGGCACGGTGGCGGCCGGCGCATTCGTCGGCGTCACCCCTGCCGGACTGTTGCTGGCCGCGAGCGTCGCCGTAGGCACAACGGCAACGGCCGTCGTCGGTGCGGGCGCGGTGGGCGCGCTCGTGCCGCCGCATGCGGCGAGCATCAGCGTTGCGGCGATGACAGCGATACCGGTGAAGTACAGACGATGATTCGTTCGCGTGCGCGGGGATACCATGATGGCCTTCCTTTCTCATTTCTGCCGTCGTACGATCGGCGGGTCAACGATGCCCGCTGCCTTCGTGATAGTCAGGGCCGTGGCAAGGGCGCCGGGGCGGGTGGGCTACCGCTCACCGGTATTCCTCGTCCGACCGGTGGGAGTGGGGACGGGGGCGGTGACCCCAGCACTGGACCCGGTCGCGGCGGCGGCGCGGGTTGCGGCGGGATGTACTCGTACGCGCCGATGTCGCACGCCGCGCCCTGTGGCCGGGCAACGCCGCGCTGGTCGGTGGCCGGGCAACCGCTCGCGCTCGTATCCCCACGGTCGATGGCTGGGCTGCCGCCCGAGAGAGCATGGGTGGTGGTGAAGCCAGGTGTGTTGACCTGCAAGGGGCCGAGCAGGGGATTGCTGTTCTTCAGGTCATGTGGCTGAGCGAAGCCGCAGGAGGAACCGCTATCCAGATTGTAGTCGCCGGAGACGATCGTACCGGTGCAGCCATCGGCGACGAGCGTGTTCTTCAGCATCGTCGCGCCCGCGCCGCTCTCGCGGTAGATGCCATTGCCGACGCCCGCAGCCGTGTTACCACTGAACGTGACATTAGTCAGGGAGGAGACGGCGTTGAATCGAGCATACAAGCCTCCGCCGGTAGTGGCCGCCGCGTTGCCGCTCAGCGTGCTATTGGTCATCATCAGCGGGCTGTTGGAACCATCGTTATCGATGCCGCCGCCGGTAGCGCGCGCGGCGTTGCCGCTGATCGTGCTGCCCTGCATCGTCAGCGAGCCGTCATCATTGGCAATACCGCCCCCATACTTCCCACTGTTGCCGCTGATCGTGCTGTTCGTCACCATCGCGACGCCCTGGGTGAAGCCTTGCTGGCTGTTGTAGATGCCTCCGCCCGCCGACCCGGCGTTGCCGCTGACGGTCGTATTCGCGAGCGTGAGATGGCCGGCAAAGTTCCCGATACCGCCGCCACTGGCGGTGCCGTCGACGCTGGCGGTTGTGCCGACCTGATTCCTGCTCACCGTGCTGTCGGTCACCGGTGAGCGTACCCCGCTGAAAATGCCGCCGCCACCATCAGTGTACCTACCGCCTGTCGCGGTATTGGCGATCACGCGGCTATGATTCCGTATCGTCACGCTGCTCGCGGCGCCTGTACTGAAGATGCCGCCGCCACTCCCGCTCGTTGTGCTGCTGCCGGCCGTGTTGCCGTCCGTGCCGATACCGCCGACGGCGCTGTTGTCCACGATCAGCGTGCTATTGTTGAGAATGCCCCCGCCATTGCCGCTGGTGCTGGGGGTGCCCGGCGCGGCGTTGCCCAGGATGGCGCTGCCGTTCGTGATCGTCAGGCTGTGACGGTTCTCAATCCCACCGCCACCGCCTCCCTGCGTCTGATTGTAGTTGACTGCTACTGTTCGTCATCGTCATCGTGGCGAGGTTGTAGACGCCTCCGCCGTCGTAGGCGGTATTGTTCTGGATGGCGCTGTTGTCCATCGTCAGCGTCGCGGCGCTATTGAAGATGCCGCCACCCGAATTTGGCGTTGTGTTGCCGGAGACGGTGGTGCCGCTGAGGGCGAGGCCCCCGAAGTTAGCGATGCCCCCGGCACTGTACACGCCTCCCCCGGTGTTATTGCGGATCAGGCAGTTCACCAAGCTTACGTCACCGTTCGTGTTCACGATCCCCGTATGCCCGCCTTGCACGGTCAGTCCGCTGATCATCACCCCGGCCCCTTGCTGGATGATGAAACCGCTGCCGAGCCCCCCGGCATCGAGGATCACACTACCCGAACCGATGATAGAGATGGACGTGACGATCGTGATGTCATGCTCGTGGTAGGTCCCTGCATGTACCTCGATTGTGTCGCCATCGCTCACGACGCCGACCGCCGCGCCGACCGTGCTGTAACAGTGGATGAAGTCGGTGGGATCGACGCAGACGGTGGTCGCGCGGACGACCACCGCAGGCGCTATCGCCAGGAGGCCGATGAGGAGCGCCGCCAGAACAGGCAACCGCAGCCGCGCATGATATCCCGTGGCATCGCCGGAGAGGGCCATGATCGTCTTCCTTTCTCACCGGCCTCTTCGCCCAGGCGATGACCGTGGCGCCCGCTATGCGTGGGCGTTCCCGATGGTGACGACCACCGGGGGCGTGGGGTCTTGTGCGAACACGAACTGGAGAGCCGTGGCGTCCTCGGCGACGTCGAACGGGATGCTGTATGTAACGGTCGCGCCGGGGGGAATCGACTTGCCGAAGGGCTGACTATGCTTGAACGCGGGATAGTAATCGGGCGTCATCCAGTACTCGTCGGGGACGGGAGTGGCGAAGCCCTCTCCGGAGCGGAGCGTGAACGCGTCCGGAGTGATCCCGTCCGTGCCGTTGGCGGTTTTCTTCATCGCCACGGCGACGACCACCCAGGTGCCCGTCGCGGTCGCGATATCATTGTTCGCGCTCCAGACCAAATCCGTGCCGGGCCGTTCGACCTTGGTGACGGTCACGGTCCATCCGGGCACACTGGCCGGCTGGTTCAACCCATTCACGGGCGCTTTGGCAATGTCAACCGTCGCCGTTACGCCTGGTGCGGCGGGGGCTGCAAGGTTGGCAGTGACGGTCGGCGCGCTGGCGCTCGGCGTGGTGGCAATCGTGGACGGGGCGACAGCAGTGGACCCCGCGCTGCGGCTGGCCGCGACCCCGGTCGTTCCCGTTGGGGCCGCCGCTGTTGAGGGCACCGCTGTGGGGGGGACCGTGGTGGCAGCCGCTGCTGGCGACGCCGGTGCACGCGTAGCCACCGCGCCGGTCGGTGATGGCGCTGCCAGCCCACTACTGGCCGTCGGTTGCCCTCCGGCCGGCGCCGTAGTAGCCGCAGCAATCGTCGGTACCGGCGCGGCGGTCGCAGGTAGGGTGGCTGCGGGTGCGGCGGTGGTCGGCAGTTGGATCGCCCCGCCGCCACATGCGGCGAGGAGCGCGCTGGCGGCTGCCCCGGCGACACCGATCAGCATCAAACGACGGTTCAACGGACGAGACCGATGACCGTGATACTCGTACTGTAGCGTCATGATGATCTTCCTTTCTTCCTTCGCTTCTTGCCGAAGCCACATCATCTACATAGCGGGAGAGCCGAGATGGGGTGCGCATTGCGGCCACATCGATGGCGCAGATAAGATCGCTGCGGTCGGCACTCCAGTCATGCACCCTCGCCATAGTCGCGGCGCACGACCTCCGCCCAGTCTCGTAGGCACGACCGACGGATAGCGACGCGCCGTTTCCGATGGATCGAACGACATGTCCCGCGCATCCATCACCACACCCGCCTGGATTTGCCGCGCAATCGTCGGTTAATCGCATCACGCATGCGCTCGATCACGGAGAGGGGAGCAGTCGTCGGTTGCACCTGTTGCACCTCCATCGTTGTTTGGCTGCATTCGTCGCTCACAAAATCGTCAAAACGATGACCGGAATGGGCGACCTTCTCCTCCGAGGTATGCGATGATTATTGTGAGCCGCACGCCTCGCCGTAGGCGGTCGTTATCGCGACGGAATCCGTCAAGAAGTGCGGGTTATCGAGACCGAAGTACCGCTGACCATCGGCGCTCCCATCATCGAACGGGTTGCCGCCCGACGTGATGTTGCCTTCCGCCAGGTCCACCAGGCGGCGGTAGCGCGGGATCACGTCGCTCGCCTTCCCGAAACCCGCATCTGCGGCATCGGGAACAGTGGCGAGCGTATCGAGGTCCGCACGCAGCTTTGCGAAATCCAAATAGAATGGCGAGGTGGGATCGGTGAAGGCGTCGTAATTGTCACCCGGAGTGAGGCTCACCATCTCGGCTAACGGGATCGGGAAGAAGTCTCTGTAGGCCGCCGTCACTGCGACACAGTCCACCGGAGGAGCGGCGGCGGTGTGGAGCGGGGCGAGGGCGCCCTCGCTGCCTGCGGCGAAGATGCCACCGAGTAAGGCGAGTGCCATCCCGAAGCCAACGATCCGTCGGTGCTTTGTCATCATCGCGTGTGTCCCTTTCCTGAAAGGCCGCCATGCCCCGGCATTCCCACATAGCATGCATCCGTTGTCTGCTCGGCCTACCGACCAGCCTATGCGTGGGCGAGATCGAACACCACGAACGAACCACACAAATGGTCACACAACTGCCGCGCATGTCCGCGCCGATCGAGGACGATGACCTTGCTTGTACTTAGGCTCCATGTAATAATAAGGTGCCGAAAGAAAGGTGGCTATCACGTTGAGGACGCATGAACAGGGGCCGCAATCGTGACTGATCGTCGGCCAGTCTCAGCCGTCGCATGGCAGCGCGAGAAAGGGCGCGAGCCGGACGTACCACCCTCGCTTTTCGGCGACCTACTGCGACGTTTCCGTTTGGCTGGCGGCTTGACGCAGGAGATGCTCGCCGAGCGGGCGACGATCAGCACGCGGGCGGTTAGCGACCTCGAACGCGGCGTGAAGCAGCGGCCGCAGCGGGAGACCGTGCGGCTCCTCGCCGATGCACTCGCGCTGCCGGCGGAAGAACGCGATCTGTTCGAGCGGGCGGCTCGTGGGCACACGACGACCCGTGCCCCGCTCCGCGCGATCACTCCGCCGCCAACGAATCTGCCCGCGCCGACAACACCGCTCATCGGGCGCGCGGAGGATAGCGCGGCAATCCTCGCGCTCATGCAACGCGATGACCTGCGCCTGCTGACGATCACCGGCCCCGGCGGCATCGGTAAGACCCGGCTCAGTCTTGATGTGGCCGCCAGTCTGCTCGACGCCTTCCCGGATGGCGTCTTTTTTGTCTCCCTGGCGGCGGTGCGCAATGCTGCCCTTGTGGTCCCGACGATCACCCAGGCATTAGGCATCAAAGAAGTCGCCGGACAGAAGCCGCGCGACACGCTGATCGGGTACTTGCGGAGCAAGCGACTGCTGCTCCTGCTCGACAACTTCGAGCAGGTGATCGCGGCGGCAATCGTCGTCGCGGACCTGCTCGCGGCGTGCCCACACCTCGCGATACTCATCACCAGCCGGTCCGCCGTCCATATCCGGGGCGAGCACGAATGGCCGGTCCAGCCCCTTTCGCTGCCCGCTCCCGATCGGTACGCCGACCTCACGGCGTTGGCGCAGTCGGCGGCGGTGGAACTCTTTGTCCAGCGCGCGACGGCGGTGCGGCCCGATTTCCGTTTGACGGCCACGAATAGCGCGGCGGTCGCCGCGATCTGTGTCCGTCTCGACGGCTTGCCGCTCGCCATCGAATTAGCGGCGGCGCGCGCGCGGGTGCTGCTGCCCACCACGCTGCTCGCGCGACTGGAACACCGGTTACCGCTCCTCACCGATGGTGCGTACGATCTGCCGGCGCGCCAGCAAACCATGCGCGGCGCGATTGACTGGAGCCACGATCTGCTCGCCGCCGACGAGCAACTGCTCTTCCGCCGGCTGGCGGTGTTCGCGGGCGGTTGCTCGCTCGAAGCGGCGGAAGCGGTCGGGGCCGCGCTCGACGACGGGCCGACGGACATCCTCGCGGCGCTCGCCTCCCTGGTGGAGAAGAGCTTGATCCGTGCGGAAATGCGCGCGGACACGGAACGATTCACGATGCTGGAGACGGTACGGGAGTTCGGGCTGGAGCGTCTCGCCGCGAGCGGGGAGACGGAGACCGCACAGCATCGGCACGCCGCCTACTTCGTGGCATTCGCGGAAGCGGCGGAGCCCGAATTGACGGGAGCGGGGCAGGCGCGATGGCTACCCCGCCTTGCGCTTGAGCACGACAACTCTAAGCGCGGCATTCCAGTGGGCATACGAGCGCGGCGAGACGGAAATAGGGCTCCGATTCGCCGGGGCGCTGTGGCGATTCTGGCTGCAACATGGTCACGCGACCGAGGGCCGGGCATGGCTGGAGCGTTTCCTCGCATTGGCGGCGAGCGCCGACCGGTCTGGAATTGGTGCGGTCTGGGCGAAGGCAGTCTACGCGGCAGGGGTGTTGACGGCGGAGCAGGGCGACTATGCGCGAGCGAAGACGCTGATCGGCGAAAATCTGCCCCTCGTCCGGGAGTTGGGAGAAAACCGGTACGTCGCGGCGCTCGTGAACGCATTGGGCGCCATCGCCGAATATCAGGCGGAATACGACCATGCCGCCGCGTACTTCGCGGAGAGCCTGGCGCTTCAGCGAGAGATGGGCAGCGATCACGGCACCGCCGTGGCGCTCAACAATCTCGGCAATCTTGCCCGGAGACAAGGCGCGTATCCACGGGCGATGGCGTACTACGACGAAAGCCTGTCATTGAAACGCGCGCTGGGCGACAAACGCGGCGTCGGCATGACCCTCTCGAATATGGCGGCGGCGGCGCGCGATCAGGGCGACTACGCGCGCTCGGCGGCGCTCCTCGAAGAGAGCATCGCGCTGCACCGCGAGACGAAGGACAAACCGGGCCTCGCGTACGCGCTCAACAACCTCGGTGATGTCGCGCGCGATCAGGGCGATCCGACGCGGGCGGCGCTGCTCTACGAGGAAAGTCTCGCCTTGTTCAGCGAACAAGGCGACCAATCGAGCGTCGCGCTCGTCCTCAAGAATCTCGGCGATGTCGCGCGCATGACCCAGGACATCGCGGGTGCGACGGCGCTCTACACGCAGAGCGTGACCCGTTACCGGGCGGCGAGCAATACGCTTGGCATCGTCGAATGCATCGAGAGCCTCGCGCTCATCGCCAGCATGCAGGCGCAATGGGAGCGCGGCGCGCGGCTCCTCGGCGTGGCAGCCGCCTTGCGCGAAACGATCGACGCGCCCCTGCCGCTCGTTGACCGCGCCGCCATCGAGGAGGCGACGGTGCAGGCACGCGCGGCACTCGGCGCGGCATCCTTCGCGGCGGCATGGGCAGCCGGGCAGGCATTGTCGCTCGAAGGCGCAATTGCGCAAGCCGGCGCGGAAACGACCACCTCCGACCGCGCCGGTTGAGCGGAGTCGCTGTCCATTCGCTTCCAGCCTTTCATTTGTTCCTTTCTGCCGATACGCGTATCATAACGATACAGGCTGCGTGCTTCGGTGTATTCTTGGCGCGTGACAGCAGCGGGACGGTACGTTGACTATTGCACGATTTGGCGCGTTGATTGTTGCACGAAAGGATTAACCGATGTCTGCGACCGGCACGGGAAAAGGGGCGCACCCTGCGGGACTGGAAGGCGTTGTCGCCTGCGATTCCGCCATCTGCGCCGTTGATGGTCAGCGGGGTGTGCTCTCCTATTGCGGGTACGACATTCACGATCTCGCGGACCATTCGACCTTCGAGGAGACGATCGCGCTCCTCTGGAACGGCGACTTGCCCAGCCGCGCGCAACTCGATGAACTGACCGCGGCAACTGGTCGAGGCCCGCCCACTGCCCGGCCCGGTGATGGACCTCCTCCGCGCCTTCCCGAAGGACGCCCGGCCGATGCACGTCCTGCGCACGGCGGTCTCCGCCCTCGGCATGTACGATCCCGAGGCGGAAGAGAAGAGCATGGAGTCCAACCGGCGCAAGGCGGTGCGGCTGACCGCGCAGATCCCGACGATCGTCGCCGCCTACGACCGCATCCGCAACGGCAAGGAGCCCGTCGCGCCCACTGCGGAGGACTCCACCGCGCGCAATTTCCTCGCCATGCTCCACGATGAAGCGCCGACCGAGACGGCGGAGAAGGCGCTCGACATCGCCTTCATCCTCCACGCCGACCACGAGCTGAACGCCTCGACCTTCACCGCCCGCGTCGTGGCCGCCACGCTTGCGGACTTCTACGGCGCGACGACCTCGGCGGTCGCGTCGCTCGCCGGGCCGCTGCACGGCGGCGCGAACGAGGAGGTCGTCAAGATTCTCGATCACGTCGGCAACCCGGATCGCGCGGTCTCCTATGTGCATGAGCAGTTGGCGGCGCATCAGAAGATTTCCGGCTTCGGCCACCGCGTCTACAAGGCGGAAGACCCGCGCGCGACGCATCTGCGCGAGATGGCGCGGCAAATCTGCGAGGAGTCGGGGCACGAGACGATGTTCCTCACCCTGCGCGCGATGGAAGATACGATGCTGCGCGAGCGGAATATCCACTCCAACGTGGACTTCTACTCCGGCACCGTCTACCGCGCCCTCGGCATCCCGGACGACCTCTTCACCTCCGTCTTCGCCATCTCCCGCATGTCCGGCTGGGCGGCGCACATCCTCGAGCAGTACGGCAACAACCGGATCATCCGCCCGCGCGCCGAGTACACCGGCGCGTACGACCGGCATTACATGCCGGTCGGCGAGCGATAGAACAAGGAGCGATGAGCCATGAGAGGATTCGAGGTTTCGTGCGATCAGGGATGCGCATCGCATGCGCCGGCTGCCGGATTCTCCTCTCATTGCTCGGGAGGCGGTTCGAGGGGAGGGCTAAAACCATGCGTGCATCCCGTCGTCCGCTCTGGCGCGTCTTTGACTTTCTCCTCATCGTCGCTGGTCATCGCGCTCGCGGCCTTCATTATCTTCGCCATCGTCACCGCAGTACAGGCGTGACACCTCGGTAGCAGATGCTCCCCGCTACTTCTCGCTACGGGCTACCTGTCACCGCGACCGGCATGCCGCCCTCGCGCGCGCTGGCGTACATCGCCTGGGTCAGTTGGGCGACGGAGAGGCCGCGCGCGGCATCCGACGCGCCCAGGTCGTTGCTGCGGATCGCCGCGACGAACTCGGCGTCCGGGGTGGTGGAGACGGGGCGTTCCGCCTCGGGCGGCACGAGGTTGGTGCGCGGCGTGCCGATCCAGCCGACGTAATTGTCCGCGCCGATGTGGCGGATGTTGTCGCGGTCCCAGATCTCGATCGTCCCCTTCGTGCCGACGATGGTGATGTTCCAGAGCGTCGGCCCGCGCCCGACGGCGGCGAGCGTGGCGACGCGCCCGCCGTTGAAGCGGATCACCGCGCCGTTGATGATGTCGACTTCCTGGCCGTCCCGATCGCTCATCGCCGCGACGGTCTCCGGTTGCATCCCGGTCAGATAGAGCATGAGGTCAACGAAATGGCTGCCGGTATCGACTAGCATGCCGCCTTCTCCCATCGTCGCGGAGAGACGCCAGCCGCCGAACGCGCCCCACTGCTGGGTGATCTGCCCGGAGTAAAAAAGGAGGTCGCCGAGGTTGCCGGAGGCGATCTGCTGCCGGGCGTAGCGGTACGGCCAGAGATGCGTGTTCTGATACGAGAGCATCAGGATGCGCTCGCTGCGCCTTCGCGAGAGCGATCAATTCGCGCGCCTGCGCCGGCGCCGTGACAAACGGCTTCTCGCTCAGGACGTGCTTGCCCGCCTCCAGCGCCTCCTTGATATGCTGATAGTGCATCCCGTGCGGCGTCATGATAATGACGCCATCGAGGTCGCTCGTCAGCATCTCGCGGTAGTCGTGATACGCCTCCGCGTCCCGCAACTCCGGGAACGCCTCGGTGAGCGCGGTGATGTTCTGCTCGCTCACGTCCGCCACCCCCGCGACCACCGCCCCCGGCACCTCCCGCAACGCCCGCATATGCTGATGGCTGATCCGACCGCAGCCAATCAATCCCAGCCGACGACAGGACTGAGGGACTTTGGCTCAGTCATCATCGTTCTCCCTCGTATCACCGATACACGCCGTCATCTGCTCGCCTCGCATGTTCTCCGCTCTCCGCTCAGTCCTCAGTCCTTTCCCGCCGTCCAATAGACCGCGTTGCGGATGATGTGCTGTACATCGGGCCGGTAGAAGGTCGGGTTCTCCTCGTGGCCGGGGCGGAAGTAGAAGACGCGCCCCTTGCCGATCTGATAGGCGAGGCCGGAGCGGATCTGCTTGCCGTCCGGGAAGGTCGAGTGGAAGACGACCGTGTCCGGCGTGCCGATCTCGAACGGCTCGTCGTACATCTCCTCGTCCTCGATCACCAGGTCCGAGACGCCTTTGGCGACGGGATGATCCGGCGCGACCACCTTCAGTTCCTCCGGCCCGGCATCGTGCTTCCAGCCGCCGATGAATCCCGGTCGCGCCGATCAGTTGGGTGAACGGCTTGGACATATGCGCCGAGTGGAGCGCCACGAAGCCCATCCCGCGCTCCCGCACATGCTCCATCACCCGCTCGACATTGACATCCTGCACATTGCGATGCAGGAGGTGCCCCCACCAGACGAGGACATCGGTGTCGGCGAGCGATTCCTCGCTCAACCCTTGCTCGGCATCGGTGAAGGTCGCGGTACGCACCGCCAAATTCGGAGTCGGATTTGAGCGCGGTCGCCACGGCATCGTTGATGTCATGAGGGTAGGCCGCTTTTGGGGCCGTCCCCTCCGACCAGACCAGGACCCGCAGTGTGTTGCTCGTTGCCATCTGCCTACCCTCTCACTCCCTCCCGACGCGGGAAGGGGAACCGGGGGGCGCATCCCATGCGCCCCTCCATCGCGACATCACCCGCGCGCTGCCTTCACGGCGGGAAGGCAGCGGCGGGTTCCTTACTCCCGGTATCATGCCATAGGATGCGCGATCATGGGATGCGCGGATGTGCGCGCGCCCGATCAATGCGCGCGATCACCTCCCCATCCAGCCGCCATCGACGACGAGCAGGTGGCCATTAACATACGCGGCGGCGGGCGAGGCGAGGAAGACGGCGGCGCCCGCGATGTCCTCCGCGTTGCCCCAGCGACCGGCGGGGATGCGCTCGAGAATCTGACGGTTACGCGTCTCGTTGGCGATCAAGGCGGCGTTCATGTCGGTGGCGATATAGCCGGGGGCGATGGCGTTGACATTGATGTTGCGTTTCGCCCAATCGTTCGCGAGCGCCTTGGTCAACTGGCCGACCGCGCCCTTGCTCGCGGCGTAGGCGGGGACGGTGATGCCGCCCTGGAAGGAGAGGAGCGAGGCGATGTTGACGATCTTCCCGCCGCCGCGCGCGAGCATCCGCGCGCCGAAGCCCTGGCAGAGCAGCCAGGTCGCCTTGAGGTTCACGTCGATCACCTCGTCCCAGTGCGCGAGCGGGAAATCCTCGGGCGGGTGGCGGTGCGTCATGCCCGCCGCGTTGACGAGGATACCGACCGGGCCGTAGTCGCGCTCGATGCTCTCTACAAGGTCCGGGATGCCGGCGACGCGCGCCAGATCGTAGCCGACCGGGGAGCATTTCCGCCCCCACGCCTCGATGGCGGTCTGGGTCCGCGGGCACTCGCTGGCGCGCTGCACGGCGACGATCTCCGCGCCCGCCCGCGCCAGCGCGACCGCAATCGCCGCCCCAATCCCCCGACTCGCCCCCGTCACCACCGCCCGCTGCCCATCCAGCCGGAACGGCGCATCCCGCTCGTCCATCCCCACCCTCCTCGATCGAACGACCCATCCCCACGCGCCGTAGCATAGCATCGAAGACGGAGGCCGACCGAACCACATGCTGCCCAGAGGGCGCCATGTGACTCAACGTTCGGTGCGCTAGACGGGCGGGCCGTGTGTCTCGCCCGCCCGTGGGGTGAAGAGGTCGATGTGCCGCATGACATGGGGCGGTTCGGCGCGCCAGCAGCCGCTGCTGTAGCCGAAGGGGAGCGCCTCGTAGAGGCGGATGAAGCCGCCCCGCGCGTTGCCCGGTTCCATCACCCAGCGCATGATCGCGTGGTGCTCGGGGCTACGCGCGAAGGTTATGGTCCATCAATCCCGTCGGCGTTCGTGCCGCGCCGAGGAAGAGCCGGTAATTGCGCAGCACGGCCTGGTTCGCCACATCCACCGCGCGCAGCGCGAGATCTCCCCGCCGCCCACGGAGCATGCCGTCCATGGAAAACGATCCGAGTCGCATTATCGTTTCTCCCCTGCACCATCGCGCTATCGCCACGAGACGACGCGCATAATCATTCGCCGGAAGCGTCCACGCGACACAACCGACAATGCAACGCCGCGAAGTGTCCCACGGTTCCATACTTTCCGGAGAGAAGGGAGTGGGACGCCTATGCTCGGTTGAACGTGACGAGCGCGGTGGCGACGAAATAATCCGGGCCGGGATCGCCGAGATTGAGGATGGCGGGGATCGGCTCCGCGAGTTGGGTCACGGTGTGACTGATTGTCTGCACGACGAGCGTTGAGGCAGCGGTCTCCATATATTCATTAATCGCGACCGCCACGCTCCCGAGCGCCTGCTGCGCCGTCTGACCGTACTTGCAAAAGGCGATTACCTGCTGCGGCGTCTTCATCGGCCTCTCCACGGCACATTCCCTCCACTGGCTGATGCGGGTCTCCCATGAATACCGATAGTGTACCCGAACCGGCGCACGCCCGGAAATAGAATTGCGAGATGGGCGGCGAGAGCGGCGCAACGTCCACGCAACAGGGTATGATACGCGCGTAGGCGATACGCCCGCCGTCGCGGGAAGAGGGAATGACCGCATGACCCGCACGACATCACCGGCCATGCCCGCGCTCTCCCGACGGCGGTTCCTCACGCTCTCCGCCGCGGCGGCCGCCTCGGCGGCGCTCGCGGCCTGCGGCGGTTCCACTGCCCAGCCACCCACCACCGCGCCGTCGGCGCCGCCCCCGACCGCCGTGCCCCCGACCGCGACGCTCCCATCAGCACCATCGACCGCGACAACCGCCCCCACGCTCCCGCCCACGCCCACGAAGCCACCGACGCCGGCGCCGACGGCCATCCCGACAAGTGTACGGGCAACGACCGCCACCCCGGCCACCCTGAGCAGCGCGGACCTCCGGGCGCGGGGGGTCATCGACGTGAAGCGCTATGGCGCGACGGGCGACGGGCAGACGGACGACACCGCCGCCATCCAGGCCGCCATCGATGCCGTCCCCGCTACGGGCGGCGCGGTCTTGTTCCCATCGGGGACGTACATCGTCGCGCCGGGCAGGGCGGTCGGCATCGTCATCAAAAGTAATCTCCTCCTGATGGGCGCGGGGGCCGGTTCCGTCCTGAAGATCAAGGGCCACCTCGGCGACTGGCAGCGGCTGCTATCGCCGCGCGACCTCGGCGGCACAATCGAGAACTTCGCCGTCGAGGACCTCGCGTTCGACGCAAACATTCTCAACAACCCGGAGTCGCTGATTAGCGAGACGAAGGACGCGACCTATCAGACCTTCGTCCACATCACCTCCGGTCGCAACCTGACCGTCCGGCGCTGCCGCTTCGCGCCCTATGCGGGCGTCTGGGCCGTCGCGTTCGTCGGCCAGCAGATCGACAACTGCGCGGTGACGGACTCATATTTCCAGTTCGCCATGCGGGACGCCAACCCGGATTACGACAACTCGGCGGTGTACGTCGAGGGGACGCACTACGTCTTCTCCGGCAATACGTTCCAGAGTACGCCCATCCCCGGCCGGGGCGCGCGCGCCTGCATGGAGGCGCACGGCGGCCCGGCGGAGGTCTTCAACAACACCGCGACCGGCTACCAGACGCTCCTCAACATCGTCGGCTCTTACTACAAAGGCGGCAGCCCCGGCGATGTCAACTGCCACGACAATACCTGCACCGATGCCTTGCAGGGGATCATGCTCTGGCCGACGCTGCCGAACGGCCTGAAAAATGTCACGGTCACGGACAATACGATCGCCCTCGCGCAGATCAAGCACGGCATCGCGGATACGAGCGGCATTTACGTGCTCTTCTCGGCAGAAGCGAAGGGTCAGGCGGGGAACATCACGATCGCGAAGAACATGATCCGCTTCCAGGACGAGGGGGCGGGGCGGGGCGGCGACTTCTACTACAACTCCTCCGGCATCGGCCTGCACAACCTCGGCGGCGTCGCGGGCTGCGTGATCGACAGCAACACCATCGAGCTCGCCCCGACCGGCGGCGTCGTCATCGGCCTTCCCGAACCGGGCACGCGCTCCTTCCAGGCGATCAGGGTGACGAACAACACGATCGTCAACCCCGGACAGAACCTCGCCTTCCCGGCCGAGTTCCGCTCCGGCGTGCTCGTCAACTCCAGCGCGGCGGACCTCGAAATCAGCGGCAACACGATCAGCGACACCTTTCCGACGCCCCGCCTGCCCTCCGCCATCGTCTTCGACGTATCGCCCGGTAATATCTACACAGGCATCACCGTGAAGAGCAACGCGATCAAAGCCATCGGCAAAGAATTGCCGCTTCTGCTGCCGAATGGCGCGGAACAGTAGCGATACATTCGCGTTCATTCCTCTCAGGAGGAATCAGCGACACCCTTCAAAGTCTCAGGCCATAGCGCTCAACGACGGTACTGATGAGCTGGAAATCGCTCAGGACGGTGCGATCGATATATCGGTAAAAGGGTCGCTGAGCCGAATACTCTATGACGAAACGGTAGCGTAGGCTGCGACCTGCGTCCCTGCCGGAGAGAACGCAGACTGAAGCCGACGCTACCCCACTTCCTCCCGTTCCTCGCGCGCGACTGGGTCTGAGTTGACGCGGCGCGGGCGGTCACATAGAGTTGACTTCCTACGCGGTACGCGGCGCACGGTCATGACTGCCCGAGGAGGCCGCCGATGCAGACGCTACGAGACGGGGTGGACGCGGCGACAACGACCGCGCTGATCGACTGCGACGTGCATCTCACGGTGCCGAATGTTCAGGCGCTCTTCCCCTTCCTGCCGCGGCACTGGGTCGAACACGTCGAGCAGTCCGTCTTCAAAGGGGCGGGCACGACGTACTATCCGCCGCGCTCCCCCATCGTGGCCCGCCCTGGCAGCACCCCGCCGGATGGCCCGGCCGGTTCCAGCCTCGATCTGCTGCGCGAGCAGCTGCTCGACCCGCTCGGTGTGGATGTGGCGATCACCAACTGCCTGTACGCCATCGACAGCCTGCACAACCCCGAGGCCGCCGTCGCCTTCGCCCGCGCCGTCAACGACTGGCAGATCGCCGAGTGGCTCGACAAGGAGCCGCGCCTGCGCGCCTCGATCGTCGTGCCCGTGCAGTTGCCGGAGTTGGCGGCGGCGGAAATCGCCCGCGTCGCGGCGCATCCGGGCTTCGTCCAGGTGCTTCTGCCGGTGCGCTCGGAGCACCCGTACGGGAGCCGTCTCTTCCGGCCCATGTGGGAGGCGATCGAGCGTCATGGCCTGGTGGCGGGCATCCATTTCGGCGGCGCGCCGGGCAATCCGCCCTTCCCCTCCGGCTGGCCATCGCACTACATCGAGGAATACGCGGGCATGGCGCAGGTCTTCCAGTCGCAACTGGCGAGCATCGTTAGCGAGGGGGTGCTTGACCTCTTCCCGAGCGTGTACATCGCGCTGCTGGAAAGCGGCTTCACCTGGCTGCCCGCCTTCATGTGGCGCTTCGACAAGGAATGGCACAACCTGCGGCGGCTGGTGCCCTGGGTGAAGCGCGCGCCGTCGGAGTACATCCGCGCGCATGTGCGGCTGACCGTCCAACCGCTCGACGCGCCGCCGACATGGGAGCAGATGGAGGCGACCATCGCGCAGATCGGCGGCGACCAGATGCTGCTCTTCGCCACCGACTACCCACACCGGCATATGTCCGACCCGCTCGAAACGCTGCTGCCCCACCTGCCCGATACGCTGGCACGGAAAATCCGGGGCGAGAATGCCCGCGCGCTCTACGGGCTGCCGCCACAATCGGCGTAGCCCGCTCCGCTCAAGGAGGAGAACCCGATGGCAACGACACTCGAACGCCCCGCGCGGCAGGCCCGCACGAAGCCCGCGATCATCGACTGCGATATCCATAACGAGCTCGACTCGGAAAAAGACCTCTACCCCTACCTGTCGCGGCGGTGGCTGGAACATATCACGACATACGGGACACATGGACCGTCCGGCGCGGTCTACCCGCGCTTCACGAACCGGCGCAACGACGCCTACCCGCCTTCCGGGCGCGACGCGGGCTCGGAATGCGCCTTCACCGCCCGGCAACTGCTCGACGAGTGGAACATCGCCTACGGCATCCTCAATCCGCTCACTCCCGCCGGGTCCCAACGCAACCCGGAGTTCGACGCGGCGCTGGCGACCGCCGTCAATGACTGGCAAGTCGCGGAATGGCTGGACCAAGAGCCGCGCCTGCGCGCCTCGATCATCCTCCCCTTCGAGCACGCCGATCTCGCCGTGGCGGAGATCGAGCGGCGTGCCAACGATTCCCGCTTCGTGCAGGTGCAGTTCACCGGCCGCCCGCGCGAGCCGATGGGCCGCCGCAAATACTGGCCGATCTACGAAGCGTGCGCGAAGCACGGCCTCGCCGTGATGTCCCACGCCTTCGGCTCGGGCGGCCAGCCGATCACCGGCTGCGGCTGGCCCTCCTTCTACCTCGAAGATCACGTCGGCCCTTCCCAGTCGATGCAGGCGAACCTGATCAGCCTTGTCCTGGAGGGTGTCTTCGAACGCTTCCCGACCCTGCGCGTCGTCTCCGCCGAGAACGGCTTCGCCTGGGCGCCCGCGATGATGTGGCGGCTGGACAGCGCGTACGCGCTGCTGGGCGATGAGATACCCCATCTGCGGCGCGCGCCCTCGGAGTACATCCGCGAGCACGTCTGGTTCTGCACGCAGCCCGTCGAGGAGCCGCACCGGCCCGAGGATCTGCCGTGGCTGATCGATCAGGTCGGCGCGGACCGTTTGATCTTCGCCAGCGACTACGCCCACTGGGACTGGGACGCCCCCGACACGGCGATCCCCGCCCGCATCCCGGACGACATCCGCCGCAAGATCTTCTACGACAACGCCCTCGCCCTCTACGGCGACCGGCTCCGTGCGGAGAGATGAAACCGGGGGGTATAAGTGGCGCGGCATGTGGTGGGGCGGGTGGATGAGATACCGCCGGGCGGGCGGAAGATCGTCACCGTTGCGGGGCGGTCGATCGGCGTCTTCAATGTGGGCGGGGAGTTCTTCGCGCTGCGCAACCGCTGCCCGCATCAAGGCGGGCCGTTGTGCGAGGGGCGGCTCTTCGGGGCGCTGGAAGCACGGGTGCCCGGCGAGGTCGCCTACAGCCGCGCGGGCGAGATCATCACCTGCGCGTGGCACGGCTGGGAGTTCGACCTCCGCACCGGGCAGTCGTGGTGCAGCCCCGAGCGGCTGCGCGTGCGCCGCTACGATGTCAGCGTCGAGCCCGGCGACGCGTTGACGGACACTGCCCCTGCCGGCAAGATACCCGGCCCGTACATCGCCGAGACATACCCGGTCCTCGCGGAGGGCCGCTACCTCGTCGTCGAGATCGCCTCCTGAGCGCGATAGGTTGCGTGGCGCGCGAAGTGTGGCGGTGCCGTTTTCGTATGATGTACCGTCTCCGTGCGCGGGCGGAGCGTTCCTTCGTCAGCGACTGATACGAGATTATCGCCCGTACGCGTCTTCACGGAGCGGAGAATTATCGTAGAAACTCGTCCCCGAAGACGACATGGACGACCGGGGCGTGCGGCAGGCGCTCGGCCCAGTCCTGCGGCGTCCATTGATAGGCGCACGCGGTGATGTCGGCGACGTACCCGATAGCGGTGCGCGCGACGTGCATGGTCGCGTCGGCAGTCGGCGCGCGGCGCACCGGGGCGTCCGTCTGGATGCGGCAGGAGCGGTCCGGCAACATGAGCAGGGCGGCGGGCGAGGTATACGCGGATTCACCCGGCGCGAGATCAGCGACGGTCCGCACGATAATTGCTCCCTCACGCTCATCGAATAGGTCTACGGCGCGCATCATGTCCCACCGCACAAACCGTGTCCAGTCGTGCGCGCAGTCTCAGGGCCGCGCGGGGATACCTTTGACGGTTAGATGGGCGGGGACATCATCAATTACGACGGAGCCCGCACCGATAACCGCGCCATCGCCGATCGCGAGGCGCTGCGTCACGCTGGCGCCGATCCCGACGAATGCCGCGCGGCCGATGCGGACGCCACCGGCGAGGTGCGCGCCCGGCCCGATGTGCGCATACGCGCCGATCACGCAGTCGTGATCGATCGTCGCGCCTGTGTTGATGACGCTGTGGTCGCCGAATGCGGCGTCCGGGTTGACGACCGCGCCCGCCATGACGGCAACACCGCTCCCTATCCGCACCGAGCGGGCAACAATCGCGCGCGGGTGGATGGCATTGCGCCAGAGGTCGCGCGCGTGCCGGCCGAGGCCCTCGACAATCGCCATGCGCGCCGCGCTATCGCCCATGCCGAGGACGAGGCCGCCGGGCAGATGCTCCCGATAGGTGGCGATGCCGCCGAGGACGGGCAGCCCGAGCCGGGTCGCGCCCCAGGTCGCGGGGTCGTCGTCGAGGAAGCCGATCACCGGCTCCCCGGCGCAGCCGAGGATGTCCGCCACGACCTTGCCGTGCCCGCCCGCGCCGAGGACGAGGATGCCCCTCATGCGGCAATCTCCTGCCCGGCGGGCGGCGCATCGCCCAGATACTCGCTCATCGTCGCCTGCCCCGCCTCGCTGATCCCCGCGCGCCGCAGCACCTGCCGCACCGTACGGCAGATGATCTTCAGGTCGAGGAGCAGCGATTGATGATCGACGTACCAGACATCGTAGGCGAACTTCTGCTCCCAGGCAATCGCGTTACGCCCGTTCACCTGCGCCCAACCCGTCAGGCCGGGGCGGACGGCGTGGCGGCGCATCTGCTCGGGCGTGTACCGCTCGGCGTAGCGGACGAAGAGCGGGCGCGGCCCGACGAGGCTCATCTCGCCCCGGAGCACGTTGACCAGTTCCGGCAATTCGTCGAGGCTGCTGCGGCGCAGCACGTCGCCGAAGCGCGTCATCCGGTCCGCATCGGGCAGCAGCGCGCCGTCCGCGTCCCGCGCGTCGGTCATCGTGCGGAACTTGATGACGCCGAACGGCCTGCCGTCCTTCCCCAAGCCGCTGCTGACGGAAGAAGATGGGCGCGCCGAGAATCCGCCGCACCAGCAGGGCGACGACGAGCAGCACCGGCGAGAAGGCGACGAGCGCCAGCGCGGTCAGGGTGAATCAAGCAGGCGTTGACCGTAGCGATGGTACACCGGTGGCCCTCCCCGCGCGCGTGAGAATCCGCGCATAGATCTCTACCACGTCCGCGTTGTTCTGCTTGCCATCGAAGAGCGCCGCCGCGCGGTCGTGCCCCTCGGGCGGCTATCGCGCGCGTCCGCTCCGGGTTTGCCAAGGCGTCGAGGATCGCCGCCGCCATCGCGGGCGGGTCCTTCGGCGGCACGAGCCAGCCCGTCTCGCCATCCACGATCAAGTCCGGCTGGCCGCCGACATTCGTCGCGATCACCGGGATGCCGAGCAGTTGCGCCTCGACCGCCGTGCCCGCCACCCCTTCGGTGTGCGACGGCTGCACGGCGATGTCGAAGTCGGGCAGCAGTTCCGGCACGTCCGCGCGCATGCCGAGGAAGACCGCCCGGTCGCCGCACTTTTCGCTGGCGTAGGCCCGGACATGCGCCTCGTATGCCTGCGCGCCCTTCCAGCCGCCGCCGACGAAGACGCCCATCACCTCGGGCCGCTCCTTGAGGACGATGGCGAGCGCGTCGATCAGGTCCTCATGCCCCTTCAGGCCGCGCCGCTGCAAGAGATACCGCTTCGGCGCATACATGATGCCGACCATGCCGACGAGCGGCACGCCCTCCGGGATGCCGCACTCGGCGCGGATTTTCCCTTTCGGGTGATAGACGTACTCCTCCAGATCGACGCCGTAATCGGAGACGAAGAGCCGGTCGTCCGCGATGCCGGAGCGGCGATAGAGGTCGCGGATCGAATGGCAGGTGCCGATCCAGTAGTCGCGCGGCCCCGCCGTGGCGATCTCGGCGCGGCGGAAGAAGGCGTGCTCCAGATGGAGCGGCCCCGGCACCTGAAAGACGCGCGGGATCGGGTGCCGCTTGCCGAGCGCGAGCCGCGCCGTCAGCGTCGTGCCGACGTAATAACTGTGGATGATGTCCGGTCGCAGTTCCTCGACCAGCGCGCGCAGTTGCGCGAACCGCGCGGGCGCGAGCCACGGCTTGTGCATCGGGAAGTCCGTCTCCATCGGGTGGACGGTGACGCCCGCCGCCGCGTACTCCGCGATGCGCGGCCCCCCGGCGGGCGCGGCGATATGCGCCTCGACGCCGCGCCGGACATGGTCGCGCGTCTGGCGCACCGCCCACGGCCCACCGACCGACGTTTTCGCCAGATAGAGCACCTTCAATGCGCCGTTCTTCCCGTTCCCCATCGCTGTGCTATTCCTCTCCCGATTATTTGGTAGCGCGGGCTTTCCAGCCTGCGAGTGGGACACAGGATGGAAAGCGCGCTACCTCACAAACGTTCACCCCGCGTGAACCGACGCCGACTCCGCGATAGGAGCATCCCGCCGCACGCCGTCGCGCTCTGCCCACGCCTCGGTGCGCTGCCGGAGGGCGCGGTAGAAACCGGTGCGGCGGGCGCGCAGTGCGTCCTCCCCGTACATCCTCGCGCGCTCCCAATTGCGCGCGGACATGCGCGCCATCCGCGCCGGGTCGGTCACGACGGCGCGGATCATCTCCGCCAGCGCGGCCACATCGCCGGGCGGCGCCATGTCTTCCGGCGGCAGCAATTCCGGGATGCCGCCCATCGTCGAACCGATGCAGGGCAGGCCGCGCGCCATCGCCTCGATCATCGCGCGCGGCATCCCCTCCGTGCGGGAGGGCATGCAGAAGATATCCGCCGCGTCCAGCGCGTCGCGCACCGCCGCCCCGGCGGTCAACTGGCCGCGAAAGACGACGCGATCGGCCATGCCGAGAGCGGCGGCGCGCGCCTCAAGTTCCGGCCGGTGCTTGCCGTCCCCGACGAGTACGAGACGCAGATCGAGCCCGTCGCGCACCAGTCGCGCGACGGCGTCGATCTGCACATCCGGCGCTTTGTACATCTGCGCCAGCGAGCCGACCGTGACGAGCGTGAACGTTCCGTCGCGTCGCGGGGCGCGGGGCGCGGCGACGAATGCCCCCTCGGAGAGTTCGACATCGGAGTAATAGGTCGTGAACGCCGCCGGCGCGGGCGGGTAGCGGCGTTGCAGGGCGTGCTCGGTGACGTAGCCCGACGCGGCAGCGCCCGCGCAGAGCCGCCGCAGCCGCGCCGGGAACCACCAGCGGAAGAAGGGGCGCAGCGGGTGGCGCACCGCGCCGGGCGCGAAGACATCGTAGGGGTCGCCGAGCACCTCGACGCCGTACGGATGCCCCGCCCGCCGCAGGGCGGGTTCGATCTGCCCGGCGATTGCCGAGGGGGCGCGGAAGATCACCGCGTCCGCCGGGCCGACCGCCGCCAAGGCCGCGTGCGTCAGCCGCCGCCGCTGCCGGAGATACTGCGCGGGGCCGATATAGAAAGGCAGCGCGGCGAATGAGACGCCGTCGCCGTCCGCGCGCTGCCACGCCTCCGGCACAGCGGGTACGTCCCGCACCCGCGCGACGACGCGGACCTGATCGAAGACCGGCAAATAGCGCGACCAGAAAGGGCGCGCGAACATCGTCTGCGTCCAGATCGCGCCGTCCGGTGTCCGGTCGAAGCGGTGTTCGAGGGAGACGACGACCTTCATACCGACTCCCCGCTCTCGCGCCGCGCGCGGTTGCCGAAGAGGGTCAGCGGCCCGATCGCCAGGGGTTCGACGCGGCGCCGGTCGATAGCGGCGACGCACTGGACGAGCAGGTAGGGCACGAGCGAGTACCAGACGAGCGGGCGGATGACATCAATCGCCTCGCCGCGCGCCCAGAAGATGACGAAGCCGGTGAAACTCGCCACCGCCGCGAGGCGCGCGGGAGCGCCGGTGCGACAGCCCCAGAAGACTAGTTTGGCGAAGAAGAAGCCGACGACGCCGAGGAAGAGCGGCGCGAACCAGCCGAAGTTGAGGAACCCCTCGGCGATGAAGGAGTAGCCGAAGCCGCCGCCCTGCGCCGCGAAACTCGGATCGACCTGCCAGACGAGCCAGTCCGACGCGAGGCCGTGCGCGATGGCCGGGTGCAGGGACCAGAAGAGATTGGGGATCAGGGACGTGCCGGCGAAAAAGTAGTGCGCGCCGAGATCGTAGCCGCGCACGTCCGGCACGAGCGTCAGCGTGTGCGAGATCGTCATCATCGTGCCGCCCGTCTCGGAGAGAGCGGCGACGAAGGGGTTGCTGATGCCCGCGAAGGCGTTGACGAAGGCGCTTGAGGAGAGGCGACTCGCGCCGCTCGTGTCGCGCGTCGCCGCGATCACCGGGAAGACGACGACAAAGACGAAGAGCGACGCGCCGAGCAGCAGCCAGCGCGGGATTGGCCGGATGACGCGATGCCAGAGCCAGACGTAGGCGATCACCGGGCCGATGGCGTGATAGCGCGACCCGAGGAAGAGTTGCACGAGGGCGTAGAGCAGGATGACACTCATTGAGACGGACCGGCCGCCGCGCGACTGTTTGCTCCCGGCGAGGAGGACGAGCGCGCCCGGCACAAGGAAACTGGCGAGGAACTGCGTGCTGGCCTGCAGACCCGTCGCGTAATCCCGCTGATACAAGGCGAAGTAGCCGGACGTGAGGACGACGCTCGCCGCCTGCTTCAGTTGCAACGCCATCGGCGCGGCGGAGACCAGCAGCAGCGCCCAGCCGACGAAACGGATCTCCGCCGCGCTCGGCGACCGCGCATCGACGCTCGTCGCGGCGGGGAAGAGCCGCCCGTCGTGACCGCCGGCGATAATCAGCGCGCCGAGATGAAACGCCCCCAATCCGAGGAAGACGAGCAGCAGGGTCTGAAGGGTCACGTCCGGCGCGAACGAGAAGTCGAGGATCATCAGGCCGGACGTATTCAGGCCGAAGGCGAAGAGGAATGCCGGCCCCGCGTTAAAGAGGAAGGCGGCGATCAGGAAAAGGGCGTACGGATCGAAGACGCTTCGCGTCAGCCGCCGCCACGACCAGAGCAACCAGCCGAAGGCAACGAGCAGGAGCACTGACATCGGCCGCAGCAGCGACCCATCCGTCCAGCCGAAGAGCGGCCGCAGCCAGACATAGCCGATCAACACGCCGAGCGTGAAGAAGAGATGCGCCACGATGACCGTGGCGGCAGTCCGGTCGTGCGCGGTACGTGGAGCGGCCCCCACCCCCGCCCATCTACTGCAAGCGGTGGATGGCCCAGCGGTGTGGTCTTCCCTAATGACGCGCATAGATACGCTCCAACGCATCCCATGAGGTGCGTACGTCGAAGGGAGTCGCCTGCGCCAGCGCGAAGGCGTCCGGTTGCGCGACCGGGGGCGGCACGGTGCGGATCGCCAGCAGCGCGTCCGCCCACGCACCGGCGGGCTGCCGCAATGAGCGGCGATGGACGAGCGGCGGCACGATGTCCGCCTCACACGGCACCGCATCGGCGAGGACGCACGGCAGCCCTGCGGCCTGCGCCTCGACGAGCACGAGACCGAGCCCCTCGTAGCGCGACGGGAAGAGGAAGGCGTCCATCGCCCCACGCATCAGGCGCGGCACATCGGCGCGGGAGCCGGCGAAGATGACGTGCTCCGCGAGGCCGAGCGCGGCGGCGCGCGCCATCATCGCCGGTCGCAATTCGCCCTCCCCGACGAGCAGGAAATGCGCGTTCGCGTCGCGCCGCACCACCTCGGCGGCGACATCGAGCAGGAAGGCGTGGTTCTTCTGCTCCGTGAACCGCCCGACATGCCCGATCACGAAGGCGTCTTGTGGGATATGGAACTCCGCGCGCACCGCGTCGCGGCAGACACACGCGCCAAACGGGCTGAGATCGACGCCGCAGAAGAGCGTTCGGTAGCGCGCGTCCGCCTCCCAGCCGGGGCCGAAGAGGTCCGCCGCCGCCTGACGGCTCGCCGCGAGGCCGTCCGTCGCGGCGGCGTCGAGCCAGTGGCGCATCAGTTGCAGATAGGCGCGCCGCCGCGGGCTCGCCTGCATCTCAAATTCTGAGGCGTCGAGATGGCTGTGCGCGATGCGCACCGGCACGCCCGCGCGCTTCGCCAGCCGCAGGACGAGGCCGCTGTAATGGTGAACATGGCTATGCACGACATCGTACGGGCCGTGCGCGCGGAGGATGCGGGTGAATTCTCGCGCGTATCGGAGCGGCTGCCGCGTGTGCGGGCAGACGATCAGCGCGCTGCCGAGCGCGCGAATCTCGTCGTCGTAGTCCTGCGGCGCGGCGATGTGGACGACGAAATCCATCCGGTAGCGATCGCGGTCGATCATCCGCAGGAGGTGCATCAGCCACGTCTCCGCGCCGCCCCGCTCCATCATGCCGAGGACATGCAGGATGCGTATCGGTTTTTCGTGCGTCTCCGCCGTCATTCGGAACCCTCGCCGATTATCGTCTGACCCACACGTTAAACGTGGACTTTGGTTCAGTTGTGACGGGGGCAGACTTCCTTTACCCAGCCCCTTCCCCAGTGGGGAAGCGGGTGCCCTCCGGGCAGGTGGGGGTTAGGGCTTTCCACACTGCGGCGCCCTTGAGCGGCAACTGGACGGCGAAGAGGGCGCAGGTAGCCCACGCCGCGCCGAGCAGGCCGTGACCTGGCACGAGCAGCGCGCAGCCGACCGTCACCGCGACAATCGAGGCAAGGTAAATCGGCACCTGAATCGCGAAGAGCCGCGCCGCCGTCATCGCGTAGCCGAAGACCGAGGCGACGTAGCCGAGCCCGGCCGCGACGACGATCCAGATGAAAACGTCCAGGTGTCGCGCGTACTCCGGGCGATAGAGCAGCGTCAGCACCTGCCGCCCGACGACAAGGCTGAGGAGGACGCCCGCCGCGCCGAGCAGCGCGCTGATACCGAGTACCTTGCCGACCAGCGCGCGGAACGCGCCCATTTCGCCCGCCGCGTAGTACCGCGCGAGGCGCGGGCTGACCGCCTGCCCGAGTGCGTCCACGACCGTCGTGCCCGCCACGACGATGTAGGCCATCGCGGCGAAGATACCGAGTTCGTGCGCCCCCTGGAACCGCTCGATGAAGTACCGCGGGATGTTGGTTACCAGCGAGCTGAGCATCATCACGAAGCCCAACGGCAGCGCGAGCCGCGCCAGGCGCGCCAGCCGCCGCCACCGCCACGCCGGGCGCATCGACTCCATCGCGCTCCCCGTGCGGAGAACCGCGGCACCATTCGGGATGTCATAGGTGACGAGCCGGAGCGCCCAGACGGCGGCGAGCGCGGTCGTGCCCCAGGCGATGTTACCCGTCAGCACGACCGCCGTGGCGAGCGCGACGAGCGAGAGCGGCCCCTTGACCATCATCGACTTCGCAATGCGGTCCATCTGCTCGTGCTGCTGCAACAGCCCGTAGAAGACATCACTGATCGACTCGAAGACCTTCGCCAGCCCGAGGGTGAGGATGACGAGCGCGGTCTGCCAGCCGTAGCCGGAGACGAGCGCGATCGCGGCGATGGCGAGGAGGGCGAGCGGCGTGACGGCGAGGCGCAGACCGAGGTACTCGCCGAAGGGATGCGCGCGCCGCGCATCGGTCGCCTGGACGGCGCGCAGTTGCAGGTTCGTCAGCATGATGACCGGCGCGGTGATCGCTAGCCCGAGGGCGAACTGGCCGACGACCTCCGGCGAGCCGAGCTTGGCGAGGGCGACGAGCATCCCCCACTGGCAGGCGGCGTAAACGACATTGCCGACGAAGGTCCACGAGAAGTTCGCCCGCAGCGAGCGCGCGCCGGGCGGCTGTGCGGGCTCGGTCGACAATTGCTGGTGCGGAAGCGAGGGGGTGAGTGCTGGTCACGCGATGCTCTCAATCGACCCTATCCGGTGGCGCGGCATGCATACCGACGCCACCGGATACGGCTATGCGCTGAGCCTGATATTGCCCGCCTCGATGCTCTCCGCCGACTCGCCAAGGATCGCCGTGTCGTCCGCGCCCTCTTCGTCGGCGCGGTAGGCGCGGCTGCCGTAGACACCGGCGCGTTTCTTGTCTTTGGTGAGCACAATGCCGAGCGGCTGGCCGGAAACCTGACGCAAGGCCGCGAGCGTCCGCTCAAGCGTGCGGGTGCCGGTGCGCCGCGCGTCCATGACGATCACCGTGCCGTCGATCGCCTGCTGCAAGGCGAGCGTGTCGGCGGCGGAGAGGAGGGGCGCGGTGTCGAGGATGATCGTGTCGAACTGCCCGCGCAGATCGGCGATGAGATTGACCATCCGGGGCGAGCCGAGCAGGTCCGGCAGGTGGGTCAGCACCCACCCCGCCGAGAGGACGGTGATGCCGAACGGCCCCTCCTGGAACTTCGGCTGATTGCCGTGCTGCGTCCGCGCGAGGTAGGCGCTGAGGCCTTGATTGTTGCGGATGCCGAGCAGTTTGTGCAGCCGCGGCTCGCGCACATCGGCGTCGATCAGCAGGACGCGCTTGCCGCCCTGCGCCTCGAGCAGCGCGAGGTTCGCCGCGACGACGCTCTTCCCCTCGCCCGGCCGGGCGCTGCTGACGGCGATTGCCGCTCCACCGGCGGTCAGTCCGGCGTTCACGTTCGTCCGCACATGGCGCAACGCCTCGCGGAAGGAGTTGAGATTGGGCAGATCACCATCGGTGAGCAGGAGCGGCTTGCTGCCGCGCGTCGCGCCGAGGATGCCCAGGAGCGGCACACCGAACCGCTCCACCAGCGCGTCCGGCTCGTGGACGCGGTCGTCGCGGAAGTCGAGCAGCAGGGCGAGACCGGCGGCGAGCAGCAGCCCGATCACGCCGCCGAGCAGCGCATTGCGCAGCGGCGCGGGGGAGGCCGGCGCGCCCGGCACGCGGGCGGTATCGGTGACGGTGACGGCGGCAGCGCCCTGCGCCTGCGCCACGGTGATGCTCTGGCGGGTATCGAGCAGGCGGCGGTAGGTGGCCTGATACTGGGTCAATTGGTCTTGCAGGCGCTGCGCGTCGCCCTGCGCGATGCTCCCCGCTACCGGCGTGGCGCGCAGTTTGTCGAGCTGGCCGGACGTATCGGTGTAGCGCGCCCGGATGTCTTTCATATCCTGGTCGTACTGCGTCAACTGATCCTGCAAACGCTGGATTTCCGGCGCGGCGGCGCCCGTCGGGTCCGGGGTCGTCTTCAGTTGGTTCAGGCGGCTGGAAGCGTCCGCGCTCTGATTGCGGATGTCCCGCAGGTCCTGATCGTACTGCGCGAGCAGTTGTTGCAGGCGCTGGATTTCCAGCGTCGTGGCGCTCGTCGCGTCGATGCTCGTCCGCAGTTGATTGAGGCGGCCCGAGGTGTCGGTGATCTGGCCCTGCACCGTGTCGAGATCGCGGTCGATCTGCTGAAGGACGACCTGCGTATTGCTCGTCTGCAAATCCTGCGCGCGCTTGACGAAGAGCGTGCGCGAGCCCGTTCGCCGTCGCGGCGGCGCGCCCCGGATCGTAATCCCAGACGGTGACCTCGATCAATTGCGTCGCGCGGATGACGAGTGACGCTCGTGCGCTTCTTCAGCGTCTCCGCGTTGATCGGCAGGCCGACCTGTTTGATCGTGTCGTCGAGCAGCGACGGGCTCTGCAGGAGTTGCGTGTAGGTCGTCGCCAGTTTCTCGCTCGTCAGCAGGTCGTTGTAGACTGGACGGCCCCGGAGACTGGACCTGATTGACGAGCAGGCGCGCCGATGCCAGATAGGTGGGCTGCTGCCGCGCGCTGAGGGCATACCCGGCGGCGCCGAGGAGCAGGCCGCCGAGCATCGGCAGCCACCACCAGCGGCGAATGATTTTCCAGTACTCCATCACGCCCATCGCGCTACTTCCCCTTCTGTCCGCCGCGCCCAATCCGCATCGCGCGGATCGGGACGATGGCCGTTTTACGCGTTCCTATTACCGTCAAGATTATTCTCTGCCACATCAGCGGGCACACCGGCGAATGGTGCGCACGACGCGCTCCATCTCGTCATCGGTCAGCGTCGAGCCGGAGGGGAGCGACAGGCCGGTTTCGAAACAGTTCTTCCGCCACGGCCCCGCCGACATATCGGCAGCCCGCGAAGACCGGCTGCGTGTGCATCGGCTTCCACAAGGGGCGGGCCTCGATGTTCTCCGCCGCCAGCGCCTGCTCGTACGGCCTCGCGGTCCGCGCCGAACCGCGCGGGATCGATGAGGATGTTGATCAGCCAGCGCGTATGGCGGCCCCAGGGCGCTTCCGGCTGAAATGTGATACCGGGCAGGTCGCCGAGCGCGCGCACGTAGGAATCGTAGTTGCGGCGGCGAGTGGCAACGCGGTCCTCGACGACCGGCAACTGGCCCCGGCCAATCGCCGCGAGGACGTTACTGAGGCGGTAATTGTAGCCGATTTCGGTATGCAGGTAGTGGACCGCCGGGTCGCGCGCCTGGGTCGCCAGTTTGCGCGCGTGCTCGATGGCCGCGCCGTCGTCCGAGACGAGCATCCCGCCGCCGGAGGTCGTGATGATCTTGTTGCCGTTGAAGGAGAATGCGCCGAATTTCCCGACCGTCCCGGCGGCGCGACCCTTGTAGGTCGTGCCGACGGCGGCGGCGGCATCCTCGACGAGCGGGACGTCGTACTCGTCGCAGGCGCCCTTGATCGCATCGAGATCGGCGGCCTGGCCGTAGAGATCGACGACGACGACCGCCTTCGGCAGTTTGCCCGCCGCGCGCGCGCTTCGCCAGCGTCTCGCGCAGCAGCGCCGGGTCCATGTTCCAGGATGTGCGCTCGCTGTCGATGAAGGTCGGGCGCGCGCCGCAATAGGCGATGGGATTGACACTGGCGGAGAAGGTGAAGGTGCTGCCGAGCACTTCGTCGCCCGGCCCGACGCCGAGCAGGATCATCGCCAGGTGGAGCGCCGCCGTGCCGGAGGTCAACGCGGCGGCATAGCCCGCGCCCGTGAGCGCGCAGAACTCGCGCTCGAAGGCGTCCACATGGGGGCCGAGTGGCGCGATCCAGTTCGTATCGAATGCGTCCTGCACGTAGACCCGTTCGAGGCCGGACATATGCGGCGGCGACAGATGAATTTTCTGCTTCGTCAAAGGCATTACTGCAACTGCCACGGCGCGTTCTCCATTCCCATTATTGCGTATCCAAAATCGGTTGCCAGTGGTCGGTAATCAGTAGTCAGTTAGAAACCGGCTACCGGCTGCTCTCCTATCCATCGCACGCGGCGTACATCAGTTGCTCCATCTTTATCGTGATGACGACCCGGTCGGCCTCGAAGGGGCGCGCCTGCCGCGCGACGTCGGTGACGATCTGGCTGAGATAGTGATGGTTGTTGTACCGGCGGTCCCGGTAGTCGAGCACCGCGCCCGTGTCGAGCGCTTCCTTCATCTCGCGGATGCTCTCCGCGAGCGTGTGGATCGGCGCGAAGCCGAGCGTCTCGCGGATTTTGGCGAACCGCACGTAGTAGTTGCGCTTGTCGACGACCAGGTCGTTCGTCATCACATCGGCATCCGGGATCAGCCGCTGGATGATCTCGCCGACTTCCTTCAACTGGTGATTTTGCGCGTCCGAGCCGACATTGAATGTCTCGACCGGCTACGTCCTCCACCGGCGCTTCGAGGGCGAGGACGAGGGCGCGGGCGATGTCATCGACATGCACGAACGGCCGCCACTGGTCGCCGCCGTGGATCGTGATCTGCCCTTCCTTGACCGCCTTCGCCGTCATCACATTGACCGCGAGGTCGTAGCGCGGGCGGTAGGAGTGGCCGTAGGCCGTCGCGAAGCGCATGATGACCGGCGCGAAAGTCGCGTCGGCAGGTCGAGCAGCGCGCGCTCGGCGGCGATCTTCGTGTTCGCGTAGAGCGATACGGGATTGAGGGCGGAGGTCTCGTCGAGCCGCTCGTCGCTCGCGCCGTAGACGCTGCAGGTCGAGCCAAAGATGAAGCGGCGGACGCCCGCCCGCTTGGCGGCATTCGCGATGATGCGGGTCGCCTCGAAGTTGGTGCCGACGGTGAAATCCTCATCGATCGCGCAGGCCGGATCGCCGACGATTGCGCCGAGGTGGATGATCGCCCCGACCCCGGCGACGGCGCGGGCGACGACCGCGCGGTCGCGGAAGTCCGCCGCGATCATCTCCACGCGGGGGTGATCGAGGACCGCGCGAATCGCGTCGTCGCCGTACATCAGACGGTCCAATATCCGCACGCGGTAGCCGCGATCGAGCAGGCGGCGGACGAGGATCGAACCGATATACCCCGCCGCGCCCGTGACCAGGATGGGCGCCTCGCTGATTTGCGTCGCAGAAAATCCCTTTGCATTCATTGTCGCGCCCTCCGCATGACTGTTCTTCCTATTCGGTCGAGTGATTTGTTCTCCAAACTCGCTACCCAACATGGGAACAGTACCGCAGTTCAATGGTGCTCTCGTGTCATGTCAAGGGCCGATAGATGACAAGTCATTCAGATACTGACAGTTCTTTCCAAAACCACGCCGTCGCAACCCATCGGTTCGTCATCTTCCCCGGAGAGATCAGGCGCTACGCTTCCGATTCGTCGTCCGTCGTCTCCCGGTGCTGTCGGCTCGGCAGGCAATCGCCGCGAGGGGCGCCGCCGTACTACAACACTGGCGGTCACTTCTTGAGCACCGTCGCTATTTATATAACGGTGTAATGTCGCCGTTCATGATGCGCGGGAAGAATAGTGTGCGGGTGAGGGCGTTTCGCTAGTCTCGCGTTCCTGCCTCAACGGCACGCACGGTGAGCAGCGAACCGATCAGCCACGCGCCGCCGATCAAGAGGCCACCGATGACATCGGTAAGATAGTGCGTATTGAGGTAGACGAGGCTCGTGCCGACGAAGCCGACAAGCACGGCCACCGCGAGGAAGACGAGCGCGCGCCGCCTGCCGGAGAGGCGGGCGGCGATCAGCGCGCCGATCAACCCATAACTGACCAGCGTGAGGACGGTATGGTTGCTGGGGAAGAGGTAATCGATCACGCAGAGCGGCCCGCGCCCGCAGACCTGCTCGGGCCGCGTGCGATGGAAGATGCCTTTGAGACAGAGCGTCAGCAGAAGCGCCCCGCCAGTGCTGAGGATCACGACGATGGCGGCGCGGCGGCGATGCGAGCCGGATCAAGATGAGCGCGGTGAGCGGCACGAAGAAGGCAGTCGCCGTGCCGACATCCACGCCGAGATGCATGAGGGGCGTGGAGAATGCGGTCCGCACATGGCCGCGCACGACGCGATGCATGTGCTCGTCGAAGGCGAGCGTCCGGCCGGATTCCACGACGATGCCGAGGGTGGCGAAGAGCATGACGAGCAGCGCGGCCAAACCGATTTGCCAGGCGACTGCCCGCTGCGCTCGCCATGAACGCGCGCCCTCGTCCCCCCTGAGCCGTCGTTCCTCTTCAGTCGTCGTGGAAATAACCGTCGCCTCCCCGCACCGATAACCCCGAACCTGCTTCCCCGCATCAACACCGGGAGCCGCCGGCCCTCAGTCTACCACAGTGGCACAATTAGCACGCATGAGCATCGGTATCTGGCGGCGACGCACGCCATTCATCCGCGAGCGGGAGCAATGCGGCGCAGGGCATGGCGTAGCACGCGGCGGAACTCGTATGGGATGAAACGATAGCGCTTACCGTCGATGACGGTGCGCGATCCGCACGCGGCGAGGGTATGGAGGCCATCGCGGTACGGGCCGTCCGCGTATGGTTCGACGGTCGTCACGGCCTCCTCGGCGAACGCGGTCGGCGTAAGGAGGAGGACGCGATGGATGACCACGGCGCGGCCATAGGTGGCGGCGGAGTCCTGACCGGGCCGGTAGAGTTGCCCGGCATGGACGAATGGGGTCCCGGCGGGGCGGGCGGAGCCGACATCCCGCTTGATGGGGTTGGCGGTGTGCGGCGTCCACGGGCCGAGGATTGCCGGCGCGTGCCAGGCGTGCAACGTCGCGCCGTGCGTGCCGTCCATCGCGGAGCAGAGCAGCCACCAGCGCCCCTCATGGGGAAAGAGCGTCGCATCCAGCGCGGCGAACCCCTCAATTAAGGTCGCGCGGCGTTCCCAGCGGTGCGGGAAGTCGGTCGCCTCGTAGAGATGGACAGCGCGCGCCGCCCCCGTCTCGGGGATGCAGTAGATACGACCGTCGTGCCGGACGATATACGGGTAGGACATGTGGACCGGCTCGCGGATCACCGCCACCGGCGGCCCGAATCCGCCGCCCGGCGTCGGGGCAAGCGCCGCGATATACCCCTTCCCGACGGCATAGGAGAACCCCTCCGCGAGGATCACCGGGCCGTCGGCCGTCTCGACCATGAACGGATCGGCGAGGAAGGCGCCACGCGCCGGTTCCGGCAGCCACCGCACGGGAGGACGCGCGCCCGGCGTTAGGAATGTCTCAATCGGCGCATCGACGATGCCGATGTTCCAGACCTCATGCCGAAAAAGCCGCTTGTAGGCGACGATGGGCGCGCGCCGGAGACGGCCGACCACGCTCACGCACCGCTCCTTTCATCAAGCGCATGATTGACACCGCTCCTTGCACTGATCCCGGCGGATGATGTGCGCGTGGTACGTTCAGAATCCGCCGCCGCCGAGCAGTTTGCCCGACCAGCCGATCACCCACGGGGCGACCCCGGCGACGATCGTCACGAGCGTGACGGCGACAAGCGTCAGCGACGAGGAGCGGCGAGTCGTGACGACCGCAGCTGCGGGCGCGTCGGCTGCGCTGCCTCGCGGACCCGAGGGGCAGGATGGCGAGGAAGACGCGCACATAGGCGGCGACGGTCACGACGCTGGCGAGCGCCGCGACGAAGACGACCCACGGATTGACGCTGTTCAGCGCGGCGGCGAGCAGGGCGAGTTTGCCCGCGAATCCGGCCGTCGGCGGGATGCCACCGAGCGACAGGAGCGCGATAATCAGCGCGAAGGCGATGCCGCGATGCCGCGTCATCAGGCCGCCGAAGGCGGGCAGCGTCCGGCCCTCGCTCCCCGCCCGCCGCGTCATGCCGAGCACGGTGACGAGCGCGCCCGTCGCCGCCGCATAGGCGACGAGGTTGAGGAAGGCCGCCCGCGCGCCCGCGCCGGTGCCCGTCGCCAGCGCGAGCACGACGAGGCCGATCTGCGCGATGCCGGAATAGGCGATCAGCCGCCCCATCTCCCGCTGCAAGAGCACGCCGATGCTGCCAACCAGCACGGTGATCAGCGCGACGGTCGTGACGAGCGGCCCCCAGTAGGATTGCAGGCCCGGCACCGCGCCATAGAGCAATCGGACGAACGCCGCGATCACCGCGACTTTCGTGCCGACCGCGAGGATGACGAGCACCGGCGTCGGCGCGCCGGAATAGGCGTCCGGCGCCCACTGATGGAAGGGAGCGAGGGCGAGTTTGAAGCCAAGCCCCGTCAGCACGAGCGCCGAGCCCGACGAGCAGGAGCGGCAGCGTGTCGCCGCTCTTATTCGCCGCGACCGCCGCGATGGCGGCTGAACTTCGTCGAGCCGACCGCGCCGTAGACGAGCGCGGTGCCGTATGCCTGCACCGCCAGCGCGACGACGCCGAGCAGGAAGTAGCGCAGCGCCGTCTCCCGCCCGCGCGGGAAGCCCGCCAGCAGATAGAGCGGCAGCGCGAGCAGTTCGATGCCGATCAGGAGCACGAGCAGATCCGACGCGACGGCGAGCACGAGCATCCCGCCCGCCGCGAAGAGGAGGAGCGCCTCATAGTCGCCGCTCTCCCATCGCTCCGCCGTGCCGTACGGGCAGCGAGAGGAGCACGGTGACAATCACCGTCGCCAGGCCGAGCAGCCCGAAGGCGACCGCGAGGGCATCGACCGTCACCGTGCCATCGAAGGCCGTCCGCGCGTCCCGCCAGCCCCAGAGGATCAGCCCGCACGCCGCGAGCAGCCCGAGCACCGTCACCGCCGCCGCGATCGTCCGCTGCCGCGGCGCGAGCGCGGAGAGCGTCAGCAACAGCGAGCGCCGTCACCGCCAGCGCAATCAGCGGCGAGAGCATCATGTACGGAACGGTCATCTGCCTAACCCCCCAGCTCCCTTCCCGCAAGGGAAGGGGGATCGACCGCGATGCATCGCGTTCGCAGCCACGCTATCTCGAGAAGTCACCCCTTCCCTGCAGGGAGGGGGCTCGGGGGTAGGTACTCATCATCACACCCCCCGCACAGAAATAGAACGCGAGCAGGAGCGCGCCCAGCGCCAGCCCGGCGACGTAGCGATGGAGGTTCGCGTGCCGCAACGGCGCGAGGAGCGGCGGCGATGCCCCGCTTCCGTCCGGAGTCGCGGCGGCTGCGCGCCCTGCGCGAAGTCGGCGATGTCGATCACCGGGCGGACGACGACCTCATGGACGAGCGCATCCAGCCCCATGCCGCCGAGCAGCCAGCGTTGCAGGCCCGCGCCGCTCGCCAGCAGGCTGCGCCGCCGCGCCGGGCTCGCGACGAGCCACCAGGTGATAATCGCCGCGACGAGCGAGACGAGGGTGCTGACGACGGCGCTCTGCGCCTTGATATTCACGACCTCCCCGCCGAGACGCGGGACGAGGAAGCGCTGGATCGGCAGATACCCCGCGACCACCGCGAAGATCGTCAGGATCCACTGCGGCACGGTCATCACCGGGCCGGGCGGGTGGAGGTGCGCCGCGTTCGGCGGGCCGAGGAAGGTGCGCACGAAGGCGCGCGTCGCGTAGGCCGCCGTCAGCGCGGAGATGGCGAGCGCCGCGAGGTAGGGCAGGATGCCGTGCTCGCGGGCGACATCGACAATCGCGTCCTTCGAGAAGAAGCCGGAGAGCCCCGGCGTACCGGCGAGGGCGAGCGCGCCGACCGCGAAGGCAATCGCCGTCTGCGGCAGCCGCCGCGCCAGCCCGCCCATGCCGTCCAGCATCTCCTCGCCATCGAGCGCGTGGATGACGGACCCGGCGGCGAGGAAGAGCACCGCCTTGAACGCCGCGTGCGTGGCGAGATGGAAGGCGGCGACCGCCGTCGCGTCCATGCCAATCGCGAAGACCATCAAGCCCAAGCTGGCTGACCGTCGAGTAGGCGAGGACGCGCTTCAGATTCGGCTGCACGAGCGCGCACAGGCCGCCATAGAGCGCGGTCACCGCGCCGATCGCCGCGACCAGGCCATTGAGGTTGCTCCGGTCGATCACCGGGAAGAGGCGGATGAGCAGGTAGATGCCCGCCGCGACCATCGTCGCCGCGTGGATCAGCGCGGAGACGGGCGTCGGGCCGGCCATCGCGTCCGGCAGCCAGCCGGAGAGCGGCAACTGCGCCGACTTCGCCCCCGCCGCCAGCAGCAACCCGATCACCGCGACAATCGCCCACGAGCTGCGGCAACTGCGCCGACGCTCGCATTGATCGCCGCCATATCCAGCGTGCCGAGTTTGCGGATGAAGACGGCCATCGCGACGATCAGGCCGATGTCGCCGACCATGTTGTAGAGGAACGCCTTGCGCCCGGCGGCGACGGTGCCGGGGCGGTCATACCAGAAGGCGATCAGCAGCGCCGAGGCGATGCCGACGCCGATCCAGCCGACCGCGAGGAGCGGCACCGAATCGGCGAAGGTGAGGAGGAGCATCGCCGCGATGAAGCCGTTCAGTTCGGAGAAGAAGCGGGCATACCCCGCATCGCCGTCCATATAGCCGACGGCGTAGACATGGATCAGCCCGCCGACGCCCGTGACGATCAGCGCGAGGAGCGCGGAGAGCGGATCGAGCAGGAGCCGCGCCCGGACGGTGAAATCGCCCAGCTTGCAGCCACGTCCAGCCGCTGGAGACGCGCACCCGGTCGCCCGAGGCGAGGCCGACGAGATCGAGGAAGGCGAGCAGGACGAGGACGAAACTGACGAAGACGGAGCCGCAGGCAATCGCCGCAATCGCCCGCGCGCCCAGCCGTTCCCCGCCGAGCGCCAGCAGGAGGCAACTCACCACCGGCACCGCCACCGCGACCCAGAGCAGATTCACCACCGCTTCACACCCCGCATCGTGCGTCCTGCGAACCGCTTCCTACGGTGCCGGAGCATAGCATCTGGTTCGTGCAATTTCAAACAATTCGGCCCGAGTTGTCGGAACCCTGAGCGTAGGCTGAAACCCGCACATTTAGATAGTACCCTTGAAGGTGTCGCAGGAGCCCATGTCGCCGCCTTTGTAGCCGTTCGTGAACCACTGCTGGCGCTGGGCGGACGAGCCGTGCGTCCACGATTCCTGGTTGACGCGACCCTGGGCCTCCTTCTGGATGCGGTCGTCGCCGACCGACGCGGCGGCGTCGAGGCCGTCCTTGATGTTGGCGTCCGTCAGTGGCGTGAGGAAGCCGGTCTGCGTGGCGTGGCTCGCCCAGACGCCCGCGTAGCAGTCCGCCTGCAACTCGATGCGCACCGACGCGCTCTGCGGGCCGGTCTGGCTGGACTGGTTCTTCGCGAGAGTGCCGAGCAGGTCCTGCACATGGTGGCCGTATTCGTGGGCGATCACATACTCCTGCGCGAACGGCCCGCCTTGCGCGCCGAACTTCGTGCGCAGTTCATCGTAGAAGCCGAGGTCAATGTAGACGACCTTGTCGTTCGGGCAGTAGAACGGGCCGACGGCGGTAGTCGCCGCGCCGCACCCCGTCTGCGTCTGGCCGGTGAAGAGCGTCGTCGGACGCGAGCTGGTAGCGCATCCCGCGCCGGGTGAACTCGTCCGTCCAGTATTTCTGCACGCTGTCCACGGTGCCGACAACGCGGCAGTCGGTCGAGTTGTTCGCGTCCGCGCCGGTCTGGCAGTTCTGGGCGAGGTTGCCCGACCCCTGCGCCGATCCCGGCGCTTGCGTGGCGACCGCGCCGCTGCCATTACCGGAGTTGATCGCGGAGAGCGGGTTGAAGCCGAGCACGAGCGAGAGGATGAGCAGGATGATCGTACCCGCGCCGCCGCCGACGGCGATCCCGCCGCCCGTGCCAAATCCCCCGCCGCCGAATCCGCCACCACCCCCGCCTCCGCGCTGGTCATTGACCTCGGATGTGTCTAACTTGGCATTCGGATCGAACATCTGCACCCTCCAAGCCGCGAAGCCTCGCGTCGCGGTTCCGTCCTTGTCACATCTTCCCCGCGTCACGAGCGCGGTCAACGAACTATGCAAGAATCGTGCACACCTCCCCAGGGCAAGCGGTGCAGACCGGCCGGGACGACCAGATGCCGGATGACCTGCTACAGTTGCCGGACGGATTCTGACGGATGGGCGACCGGAGAGCAATGGGCCTGAGCGCCGAGAAAAGGGAACGCCCGTGACGCCGTTCAGATTATCCGCCTTTCGCTGGCTCTGGTGCTCGACGCTGGCCTCGTCGGGATCGCAGACGATGGAGCGCACCGCGACCGCCTGGCTGGCGTTGCAGTCGGGCGGCGGCGCGTTCGCCGTCGGGCTGGTCTTCGCCGCCCGGTCGTTGCCCTCCCTGCTCTTCGGGCTGGCGGCGGGCACGATCGCCGACCGCGCCGACCGGCGGCGTCAATTGCTGGCGGTCTCCGGGGCGGCGTTGCCCCTGATGGCGGCCATCGGCTGGCTGGTCGGCATGGGGACGATCCGCGTCTGGCAGGTAATCGCGATCTCCTTCGCCGCCGGCTGCCTGCAGGTCTGCGACACCCCGGCGCGGCAGGCGCTCGTGCTGGATACCGTCCCGCGAGCGAGCGCGCCGAACGCGATGGCGCTGAACGCCCTCGCCTCGCGGTGCGCCAGTGCGATCGGCGCGCTCGGCGCGGGCTTCTTGATCCTGCGCATCGGCGTCGGGCACTGCTATTTCGTCATCGCCGCAGGCTACGGAGTCGCCGCCGTGCTTATCGCGGCGCTGCGCGTGCCGCCAGGGGGAGCGCGTCGCCGTCGTCCATCCGCCGTTCGGGCGGGCACTGCGGGACGCGGCGCGCCTGATCGTCGACATCCCGGCGGTGCGGACACTGACCATCTCCGGCGTCGCCTGCGAGATCTTCGCCTTCTCGTACGGGAGCGCCCTGCCGGTCGTCGCGCGGGATGTATTGCGGGCCGGCCCGGAGGGGCTTGGGACACTCAACGCGGCGGTATCCATCGGCGGGGTCGTTGCGCTCGTCCTGCTCTCGACGCTGGCGGGCGCGGGTGCGGCGCGAGCCGCTGCTCGGGACGATCTTCGTCATGTACGGCGCGTCGCTGCTGGTGCTGGCGACGACGCGCGATCTGGCGGTCGCGGCGGCGTTGCTGGTCGTGACGGGGCTCTGCGCCGGGGCATTCGATGTGCTTCAGCAGACGCTCATCCAGATGGCGGTGCCGGAGGGGCAGCGCGGTCGGGCGGTCGGCATCTGGGTGCTCGGCGTCGGCTCCGCGCCCGTCGGCAACCTCGAAATGGGTGCGCTGATCGCCACGCTCGGCGCGCCGGGCGCCCTGCTCATCAACGGGACGCTGGCGGTGGCCTCGGCGGGCATCCTCCTGGCGCGCTCGCCCCGCTATCGCTGGAAGGCACGCGCGCGGTCAGTGCCGAAGCAGGAGCGAGGCCATTTGCGCTAGCGCCGATGCCCCGTGTCGCTCATCGTAAGGCGTTATGCGGCAGGATGGCATGCGCGCCGCGTATGCCATTGACGAGTTGGGTGATCCGCACTTCCACGAGTACGCTCGCCATGGCGAGCGCTTCCAATCGGGGCAGATCGTGGCGTTCGTTGAGCAGGTCCAGCATCCCCTCGATCGCGATTGCGGCCGCTTCATCGCAGGTCCGCGTCGAAGCCGAAGGTGATCCAGCCCGCCGGGGTATCGGCGCGCGGCATGGTCAGGTGCATCGCCGCGTGCAGGGAGAAGGTCAGTTCGACGCGTTCCATCGGGCACTCGATGCCCGTACTGGAGACTTCGCCGTCCGCCTGCGCCGCGTGCCCGTCGCCGACCGAAAAGAGCGCACCCGGCACCGGGATTGGCAGATAGAGCGTGCTCCCCGCGACGAGTTCCTTGCAGTCGAGGTTGCCGCCCCACGGGCGGGGTGGCGGCGTCGGGTGCCAACCCGGTTCATCGGGCGGCATCCCCATTATGCCCATGAAAGGATGCAACGCGATCCGGTGACCGTGTTGATCTCGCCCCTCTCCCGCGTCGGGATCGAGCGTCCAGAGCAGGAAGGTCTCTGCGTCCGTCACACCCAGGCGGCGATTGAGCGGGCTCTCCCAGCCGCCCGCTGCCGTCCATCCCCACGGGCCGGGCCGGAGCGCATCGATATGGACGCCGAGCGCCATCCCCGGCTCCGCCCCGCGGATCGCGACGGGGCCGCAGAGGGCATGGCCCTTGTCCCGCTCGGGGTCGCGCGGGGCGAACTTGCGCGGTCGGTCTTCCGGGCGTGCGGAGCGGCGTGGTTCGAGATTCCACCCGGCGTCGAGCGTGCGGAAGCGCACCGTATCGCCGGGATCGATGGTCAGGACGGGCGAAAGATCGCGGGAGAACCGGCCATGCAGGGTCGCCCGCTCCGGTTCGATGACATGGTACGCCACTGATGCCTCCCGCACATTCCCGCTCGACTCACCGCCGTACCCGGAGGGTACACGCGTAGGGCGAATACGTCGAGGCGCGGCGACCATGCTACACTGCCGCACATGGGAAGCGAGCCAACCACCGACGCAATCGCCACGACCGATGCGTCGTCTGCTGCTGGGCCGCTCGCCGCGCCGCGTTTCCGCCTCTTTCTCGCCGCGACGGTGGCGTGGTTCTTCAGTATCTTCGTTTTGCAGGCGGCGCTGCCGAAGTACATGGAGGAACACGGTTTCTCGAACGGACGGATCGGGCTGGTGATCGGTGCGCTCTCGATCAGCGCGATCCTGCCCCGGCCGTATCTCGGTCGCGCGATGGATCGCGGCGCGCTCTATCCGCTGCTGCTTGCGAGTGCGATCATCATGACCTCATCACCCCTCTATGGCATCGGGACGCTGCTCTGGGTGTTCCTCGGCACCCGACTTTTCCAGGGCGTCTCGTCTGCGATCTTCATGATGGGCGGCGTCGTGCTCGTATCCGATCTCGCGCCGGAAACGCGACGTGGCGAGGCGATTGGCCTCTCGTCGGTCGCCTCGACGGTCGCGATCGCGGTCGGGCCACCGGTCGGCCTGCTCGTCGGCAACCACATCTCGTACCACCTGACTTTCGCGCTCTCGGCGGGTGCGGGGCTGCTCTGCGGGCTGTTGCTGCTGCCGTTACGGCGGAGCCCCTCCCCCTAACCCCCTCCGACGCGGAGAGGGGGCGATGCAGCACCGTCGCGTTCCGTATCCCCCCCTCCCCTGGGAAGGGGGAGCAAGAAGGGGCTGGGTCGCTCTTCGAGTGGCGGGTGCTTCCGGCGGCGATTCCGAGCTTCATGACGGCGCTCGGTAATGGGGTGGTCTTCGCCTTTCTCGTGCCGCTGATGGACGAGCGGCATTTGTCGGGCGCGGGCTTCTTCTTCACCTTCGATGCGCTGATGTTCTTCGCCATGCGCGCGGTGGGCGGGCGGTGGTCGGACCGCTACGGGCGCTGGCGCGTGCTGATCCCCGGCCTTCTCGCACTCGGCATCAGCCTGACGATCCTCACCGCCTTTCCGGTCTTCCCCGCCTTCGTCATCGCCGCGCTGCTCTGGGGCGGGGCGATCAGCCTCGTCATCCCGGAACTGAACGCGCTGGCGGTGGACCTCGTGCCCCCGGAGCGACGCGGTGCCGCGCTCGCGACCTACACGGGCTCTTCGAGGCGGGCTTCGCCCTCTCCGGCCTCGCCCTCGGCTGGGTGGCGGACTGGCTCTCGCTCACCTTCATCTTCTCCTTCGCCGCCGCACTCTTCTTCCTCACCGCCGCGATCTCTGGCTCCGCTACGGAAGACGGGGATGAGCGCAGAGGACACAGAGGGCACAGAGAGCCAAGAGGGAAAGAGAATAAGAAAGATAGGGAACGGGAGTTTTTCTGATTTTCTCTTCAATTCTCTTCTCTTTCTCTGTGCCCTCTGTGTCCTCTGCGCTCTCTGCGCTCAATCCCCCTGCCGACGGGTTCGCGGATGACGGAGAGGACGGCGGCGGCTTGTTCGTAGCGACCGAAGGAGGGCATCATGTAGATGCCCTGCACGAGGTTTCGCGCCTCCACGATCAGTTCCTGCGCGAGGGCGATACCGACATGGCGGCCATCGTTCCCGGCGTCCGCCATGCGCTGCCGGATGCGGTCGGTCAGGACGATACCGGGCACCTCGTTATGCAAGAACTCCGCGTGGCGCGTGTTCTGCAAGGGCAGGATGCCGAGCAGGACAGGGATCGGAATCGGGCCGTAGATATCGAGGAAGCGGAGCCAGCGATCGAGGTCGAAGATCGGCTGCGCCATCACGAAGTGCGCGCCCGCCTCGATCTTCCGCCTCAAACGCCGCGCTTCCTCGTGCGAGATCGTCGCGCGTCGGGTCCACGGCGCAGGCGATCGAGAAACCGGCGGGCGCGCCAATCGGGTTGCCGCCGATGTCCGCCCCCTCATTCATCCGCGCGAGGATGCCGATCAGGCCGACGGAGTCGACATCGTAGACCGCCGTCGAGTTCGGGTAGTTGCCGAGCGAAGGCGGATCGCCGGTGAGGGCGAGGACATTGCGCAGCCCGAGCGCGTGCGCGCCGAGCAAATCCGCCTGCAAGCCCATCAGCGAGCGGTCGCGCGTCGTCAGGTGGATGATCGTCTCGATGCCGACCTGCTGCTGAATGAGCGCGCAGGTGGCGATCGGGCTCATCGAGAGGCGGGCGCGGGCGCTGTCCGTGACATCCACCGCGTCCACCCCGGCCTCTTTGAGGAGTTGCGCGCCCGCCAGCACTTTCGCCGGGTTCAGGCCACGCGGCGGGGCGACCTCAACCGTCGCGACGAACTCGCCGCGCGCCAGTTTGCGACCAAACTCGCTGCCGTACTCCGGCTCGCCCGCCGATGTGTCGGTCTCCGCCGCCGGGAGCATCGTGATCGCGACAGCCGAGCCGTTCGGGTGCCGGGCGACCTGCGGATCGAGGGCAAGCAGGGCATCGAGCGCCTGACGCATCGCGGCGATATGCGCCGGTTCGGTGCCGCAGCAGCCGCCGAGGATGCGCACGCCCGCCTCCGCCGCCTGCCGCGCGTGCGCCGCGAGATACGAGGGCGAGGAGGCATAGACGATCCGCCCATTGAGGTTCGCGGGCCAGCCCGCGTTCGGCATCGCGCTGATCGGCAGGTGCGTCGCCTGCCGGAGCGTCAGGGCGACGCGCGTGACATTCTGCGGCCCGACCGAGCAGTTCGCCCCGATCACATCTACGCCGAGGCGCGTCAACTCGCGCGCCACGTCGCGCGGCGCGTGGCCGACGGGCGTGCGGTCGTCGTCCGCGTAGGTCATCGAGGCGATCACGGGCAGGTCGGAGACCTCGCGCGCCGCCTCAATCGCCTCGCGGATCTCCGCCAGCGAGGAGAAGGTCTCCAGCAGCAGCACATCCACGCCCCCCTCGACGAGCACCTCGATCTGCTCGCGGAAGGCGGCGCGAATCTCCTTGACGGTGCTCGTGCCAATCGGGGCAAGGAGCCGCCCGGTCGGGCCGACGCTCCCGGCGATCCAGACCGCCTGCCCGCTGATCTCGCGCGCGTCGCGGGCGAGTTTCGCCGCCCGCTTGTTCAGGTCGCGCACCTCGTCGCCCCAGCCGTGCAGTTCCAACTGGAAGCGGTTGCCCGCGAAGGTATTCGTCTTGATCGCCTCCGCGCCCGCCGCGATGTACTCGCGATGCAAGGCGGAGACGAGGTCCGGGCGGGATTTATTGAGCGCGACGAAGCAGGCATCCATCGGCTCATCGCCGCGCATGTGCAGGAGCGTGCCCGTCGCGCCATCGAAGAGCAGCGGCCCGCGCGCCATGTCCCGCACCCGCGCCAGAAATGGATGGACCGCCCGCTTCGCGTCTCCGTTTGCCGTCTCTGCCATGCGTTACCTCCCGGTTCGGGGTTCGAGGTTCGAGGTTCGAAGTGGAGAACGTTCCCCCTTCGAACCTCGAACCTCGAACCCCGAACTCCCCCATCATCGTACCGATTTTGCGTACGTTCGTCCACTGACTAGGGTGCGATCCTTCTCGCACCGCGCCCGGTCCTCGATCAAGCGTGAGGATGCCGCCATGCGGTCGTGAATCTTGCCAACGGGGCGACCAATGCAACCATGCGTCGTGCAGCGTATGGAAATCTTTGCGGTTATGTGTGATGAGCGTCCAGCCCTGCTCCGTCGCGAAGAGCAACTGATCGGCATCCCACGCAGAAAGTCGGGCTACACCGCGAGTTGTCCGGGTCGGATATCCGGCGTCGATCAGGAGCCGTGCCAAGCCGACGGGAACATCCTCGTCACAATAAAAGGCCCGGCATCAAGTGCCATTCATTGGCGCGTCGAGCTCCGCCATCTGAGCCGAGTCACCGATGATCGCCCATACAGGATAGCCGTTCTCCTCGACATGCAGCCGATACTCCGCGATGCCAGGGTTGGTCGGATGCGGCTCGATATACGCGGCGATCAGCGCATCTGCGCGATCCTCGGTCATCGATTGACTCAGACCGTTGATATTCTGGCCGTGCTGCTCTTGCGATGATGACTCGGCCATGCCATCCCTCCCATCGATCCCGCATCGGTATCTCACGGGCTGTGAGTATCATACCGCCCTTGTCCATGCCTGCCGACTGCCTGGCATCTGTGCTACGCTGCATCGCAATGTGGCACGCGGACAGCACGATGAAGGAAGGCGGCACCTATGCTCACCGGGATCGATCATCTCGTTATTCTCGTCCCCGATCTGGCGACCGGTATCCGCGACTATAAGGGTCTGGGCTTCACGGTGATCCCGGGCGGCGAGCACCCCGGCGGCACGCACAACGCCCTGATCGCCTTCGCGGACGGCGCGTACATCGAACTGATCGCCTTTCAAAACCCATCCGCGCCCTCCGACCACCGCTGGCGCCGCTTCCTCGACGCGGGCGGCGGGCTGATCGACTTCGCCCTCGGCAATACCGACCTCGCGCAGGCCATCACCCGCCTCAACGGCGCGGGACTGCCCTATGCACCGATGGACGGCGCGCGATCCCGGCCGGACGGCGTGCAACTCCAGTGGCGCAGCGCCAGCGTCTCACCCGCCGGGCAACTGCCCTTCATCATCGAGGATGTCACGCCGCGCGGCCTGCGCGTGCCGAGCGGCGAGGCGGTGCAGCACGCGAACGACGTGACGGGCGTCCTCAGCCTCACCGTCGCCGTCACCGATCTCGCCGCCGCGACGGCGCGATTCGCCGCGCTCCTCGACGCCGCCCCGCTGATCGAGCGCGACAACCCGGAGTTGCGCGCCCGCACCGCGACCTTCATCGTCGGCCAGTACAGCATCGAACTGGCGCAACCGACGGACGCACAGAGCCCCCTCGCCGCCCCACTCGCGGCGCGCGGCGACGGCCCCTATAGCGCCTGCCTGACCGCCGACCCCGGCCCGACCGAGCCCCGCTGGCTCGACCCCGCGGCGGCGCACGGCGCACGCTTGCAGATCGTCGCGCCGGGGCGCGAGAGAAGTAGCAAGTAGCAAGTAGCAGGTAGCAAGCGAATGCGCGGAGCGCTTCCGCTCTCAACTTTCTACTGACGACTTGCTACTTGCTACTCCCCGAAAGGAGCCCCATGTCCACACCACTGACGGAAGAGATGATCGTCTCCGGGGTGTTTCCGGACGATCCGCAACTGACGCCGGACGGCAGCCGCGTGGCATATGTCGCGGCCTGCTACGGGCAGGAGGGCGACCACCCGGAAGGGACGATCTGGGTCGCGCCGACGGACGGCTCGGCGATGGCGCGGCAATGGACCTTCGGCGGCGGGCGGGACGATTACCCACGCTGGTCGCCGGATGGCCGGACGCTCGCCTTCCTCTCCGACCGCGCCACGCGGGGCACGAAGGCGCTCTACCGGATGCCCGCCGAAGGTGGCGAGGCGACCCAACTGATCGCGCGCAAGCGGAGCATCGAGTCATTCGCGTGGTCGCCGGATGGCGCGCGCATCGCCTTCCTCGCGCCGGACGACCCGACCGACGAGGACGAGCGGCGGGAAAAGGAGCGCGACGACGCCGATGTCTACGGCGAGCGATGGCCGTACAACCGCCTCCACTCTGCTCGATCTTGCCACCGGTGCGGTGACGACGCTGCCGACGGGCGACATGCACGTCTTCGAGTGCGCCTGGTCGCCGGACGGTGCGACGATTGCCTATCTCGCCCGCCCGACGCCCGAACTGGAAGAGAACCACCGCGCCGCGCTCTTCACGATTCCGATAGCGGGCGGCGAGCCGCGCCGTCTTTGCGACGCACGCGGCGGGAGCGATCTCGCGTGGGGCGTCTCGGAGGCGATTGGCGATATGCTCGTCTATGTCGCGCCGCACGAGCCAGAGCCCCAATCCTCATCCACGATCTGGGCCGTCTCGGCAAACGGCGGCGAACCAACCGTCATCGGCCCTGGTGTGAGATGATACAGCGTGCGCGACCAGTCTCCGCACCGTGCCGGGGCAGCCACGGATCACGATCGCGATAGCGAAAGGGTTGACGACCGAACTCGTCAACATCAACACGCCGACCGGACTCCCCGCTCCATTCTGCACGCACCCGACCGGCGACCTCGGTGCATTCTCCGTCGCCATGCCGCCGCACGCGGTCGCGCCCGTCGTCGCCGTCGTGCGGAGCGATGGAAACGAACCGCCCGAACTCTGGGCAGGTGCGCCGGACGCCCTCCATCGCGTCAGCGACCACCATGCCGACGCTGCGCGATGTGCAGTTCGGCAAGCAGGAGCCGTTCTATTGGGACGCGCCGGACGGCCTCGCGCTCGATGGCATCCTGATCCGCCCGCCGGATGCGCCGGAAGGGCCGCTGCCGACGGTGATGCTCGTCCATGGCGGGCCATACGGGCGGTCGTCGAACGGGTTTCATCTCCGGCCGTTGGATTGGGGGCAGTGGCTGGCGACGCACGGCTACGCGGTGCTGATGCCGAACTATCGGGGCGGGATGGGGCACGGCAACACCTTCGCGACGATGGCGCGCGGCGCGGTCGGCGATGGCGACTTCGGCGACGTGATGGCGATGGTGGACGCGGCAATCGCGCGCGGCATCGCGGACCCGGACCGGCTCGGCATCGGCGGCTGGAGTCAGGGCGGCTTCATGACCGCGTGGGCGGTGACGCAGACGGATCGCTTCAAGGCGGGCGTGATGGGCGCGGGCGTCTCGCGACTGGAACATGATGACGATGACGAGCGACATGCCGACCTTCGAGGCCGTCCTCGGCGGCAACCGCCCGTGGGACGGCCCCGGCCCGCACAACGCCGCCCGCCTCTCGCCGATCTCCTACGCGAAGAACGCCACGACACCGCTCCTGATGCTCCACGGCAAGAACGACGCCCGCGTGCCCGTCACGCAGGCGATCGGCTTCGAGCGCGCCTTGCGCGAGCGGGGCGTGCCCACCCAACTCGTCACCTACCCGCGCGAGCCGCACGGCGTCCGCGAGCGCGCCCACCAGCGCGACATCCTCCGCCGCGTCCGCGCCTGGTACGACCAATGGCTGAAGCCGGGGGACGAAACCGAATGAACCGCAAAGGCGCAAAGGACGCAGAGACGCAAAGAGGGGAAGAGAATTAAAATTGCGTTCTCGATCTTTTGTCTCTGCGTCCTCTGCGTCCTTTGCGCCTTTGCGGTTCTCCCCGGTTTGGTGAGTTTGGAGGTGCAGGATGGCCGGTGAGGTGTCGGTTGCGGCAGTAGGGATTGACTCCGCCGCGCTGCCTGCCGGGCGGTGGCGGGCGCTGGGGGTGATGGCGGGGGCGGTGCTCCTCAGTATGACGACGTGGTTCTCGGCCTCGGCGGTCGTGCCGCAGGTGCGGGCGGCGTGGGGACTGACGACGAATCAGGCATCGCTGCTGACCATCGCGGTGCAACTCGGCTTCGTGACGGGCGCGGTGCTCTCGGCGGCGCTGACGCTCGCCGATGTCTTCCCGCCCAAGTGGGTCTTCTGCGTCGCCGCCATCGGGGCCGCAGCGGCCAACGCGGGGATCGTGCTGGCGCATGGGCCGGGGCTCGCCATCCCGCTCCGCTTCGCGACGGGCTTCTTCCTCGCCGGGGTCTATCCGGTCGGGCTGAAACTGCTCTCCACCTGGTTCCGGCGCGGGCGGGGCATGGCGCTCGGCGTGATGGTCGGCGCGCTGACGCTCGGCTCGGCGATGCCCCATTTCGTCAACGGCGTCGGCGGGCTGCGCTGGCAGGCGGTGATCCTCGCCACCTCGCTCCTCACCCTCGCGGGCGCACTGCTCGCCGCGCTGACGATCCAGGACGGGCCGTTCCCCTTCTCCCGCGCGCCCTTCGATCCCCACCAAATCCGGCAGGTCTTCACGAACCGGGGCGTCCGCCTCGCCTCGCTCGGCTACTTCGGGCATATGTGGGAGCTCTACGCGATGTGGGCGTGGTTCCTCGCCTTCGCGACGGACAGCCTCGCCCACCGTGGCGAGACGAACGCCCGCCAGACCGCCGCGCTCGCCACTTTCGCGGTGATCGGCGTCGGCGCGGTCGGCTGCTGGCTCGGCGGCATCCTCGGCGACCGCTGGGGCCGCACGCGCACGACCGCCGCCGCGATGGCGATCTCCGGGGTGTGCGCGCTCGTCATCGGCTTCGCCTTCGGCGCGCCCTTCCCGCTCGTCGTCGCCATCGGCCTCGTTTGGGGCCTCACCGTCGTCGCGGACTCCGCGCAGTTCTCGACCATCGTCACCGAACTGGCGGACCAGTCGTACGTCGGCACCGCGCTTGACGCTGCAACTGGCGGTCGGCTTCACCCTGACCGTCGTGACCATCTGGCTCGTACCGATTCTGCGCGACCATCTCGGCTGGCGCTGGACCTTCGCCTTCCTCGCCCCCGGCCCCTTCATCGGCCTGCTCGTCATGCTCCACTTGCGCACCCTGCCGGAGGGCAAACTGATCGCCCACGGTCAGGGATGATGACACGTTGTGGTCAGGCGAAGGACAGGATGTCGGGAACGGCGGGGCGATGGCGTAGGTAGATGCTCCTCACGGCTCGAATACGGTACACTGTGCGTCGTGGTAGGCTGCGTTACCGGGGTGATCGCAGCACCAATGCGCCTGCATGGTTCGTGTCGCGCGAGGTTCCGATGAGCCCAATGGTCAAAAGCCCACTGACAATCGAACTCGCCCTCCTCGGATTCCTGCGGCAGCGGCCGATGCACGCCTATGAGATGCACCAGACGCTCATGCAGGCGGAGGCGCTCGGCCTCGTCTGGCATCTCAAGCAGAGCCAACTCTACGCCCTGATTGCCCGCCTGGAAGACGAGGGCTACCTCACCAGTACGATCGAGCAGCAGGACACGCGACCGCCGCGCAAGAGCCTGCGCCTCACCGATGTCGGCATGGCGGCTTTCGCGCAATGGCTCGTCACGCCGGTCGGGCACGGGCGCGATTTCCGGCTGGAATTCCTCGCCAAACTCTTCTTCGCCAGCCATGAGGGCGCGGAGACGCTCGGCGCGCTGATCGACCGACAGCGGCACGCCTGCGAGGAGATGATTACGAGCCTCGGCATGCGGGTCGATGCGATGGGCGCAGAACGCCCCTATGATCGGCTTGTGCTGCAATTCCGGGTCGGTCAACTCGAGGCGACCCTGCATTGGCTTCAGCAATGCGAAGGAGCTTTCCTGCCCTAACTCGATAACCGCCGACCCTTTGTGCGTGGTCTGAGCATGGCGTCATTCGTGCAGTACAAGTGTGGCGGTCGGCATCGTCTCGCCGACCGCCGCTGTATCGTGAGTTCGTTTGGGGCTCATTTACATCAAGGAGTATGCAGATGACGGTGCGATTTGGCGTCTTTGTGCCGCAAGGCTGGCGAATGGACCTCGTCGAAATTGATGATCCCGTCGAGAAGTTCGAGACGATGACACGCGTCGCGAAGGCGGCAGACGAGGGCGGCTACGACTCGATCTGGGTCTACGACCACTTCCACACCGTCCCCACGCCGACGCTGGAGACGACCTTCGAGTGCTGGACGATCACGGCGACGCTCGCGCGGGACACCGCGCGCGTCAACATCGGTCAGATGGTCACCTGCAACGGCTACCGCAACCCCGCGCTCCTCGCCAAGATCGCCTCTACCGTCGATGTCGCCAGCCACGGGCGGCTCTACTGCGGGATCGGCGCCGGGTGGCACGAGCACGAGTGGAAGGCGTACGGCTATCATTGGCCGGAACTGCGCGAGCGGATGGGCCAGTTCCGCGAGGGGGTCGAGATCATCCACCGGATGTGGACGGAAGAATACCCCGCGTTTCAGGGCAAGTACTACACGATCGATAAGCCGATCAACGAGCCGAAGGGCGTGCAGAAGCCCCATATCCCGCTCTGGATCGGCGGCGGCGGCGAGCAGGTGACGCTCAAACTCGTCGCGCGCTTCGGCGACGCCTGCAACATCGGCGGCGGCGCCGAGAACGTCCAGCGCAAACTCGGTATCCTCAAAGGGCACTGCGAGACCGTCGGGCGCGATTACAACGAGATCACCAAGTCTTCCAATGTCACCGTCTTCCTGCTCGATGCGGGGGAAGACCCCGCCAGGGCGACGGCAGCGGCGCGGGGCGCCACCTCCTACGAGGAGTACGCCAAGGCGACCATCGTCGGCACACCGGAGCAGGTGCGGGAGCGGCTGCAAGGGTTGGTCGATGTCGGCGTGGACTACATCATCGTCACGATCCCACGCGTCGCCTACGATCAGGAGCCGCTCCGCCGGTTCGCGCGGGAAGTCATCCCGCAGTTCGCGTAGACGGATGGCGCAGGGCCCTGGGGACAGACGAGCGAACTCTATCGCTCGTCTGTCCGAGTGCGGGAGCACTCCACCTTACCGGCAGGGTGCGGTCGTCAATCGGGAACCGCACTGCTCGCCAGGCGACCGGTGAGCGATTTGACGACGATGAGGATGAGGAATGAGGTCGAAACGAGCACGGCGGACATCGCCAGCGCCGTGTCGAAGTGCGACGCCTGCTCCTCCTGATAAATGGCGAGCGGAATCGTCTGCGTCTTGCCTTGCAAATTCCCCGCGAAGAAGATCGTCGCCCCGAACTCCCCCAGGGCGCGCGCCCACGTCATGACAAGCCCGCCCACAATCGACGGGAAGGCGAGCGGCAGGGTGATCCGCGAGAAGGTATGCCAACCGTCGCTGCCGGAGGTCGCCGCCGCCTCTTCGAAGTCGCGATCCACACCAAGAAAGCCCGCCTTCGCCGCCTTGATGTAGAAGGGCGACGCGACGAAGCATTGCGCGATCACGACCGCGGGCGCGGTGAAGGGGAGCGAAAAGCCGAGGTGCGCGAAGGTGTCGCCCAAGAGCCCCCGGCGTCCGAAGGCGATCAGCAGCCCCAACCCCGCGACCGAGGGCGGCAGCACCATCGGCAGATCGATCAGCGAGTCGAGGACGGTATAGCCCGGAAACCGATAGCGGGCGAGGAGATAGGCGATCGGCGTGCCGAAGAAAATCGTGACGCCCAGTGCGACGGTGGTTGTGATGAGGCTGAGGCGCAAGGCAGATCGCACGATTGGGAGCCGCATCGTCGTGAATAGCACCCCGTTGGGCAGGGATTTCCAGAAGATTGCGTAGAGCGGCAGGAGGAGCAGGAGCAGAAAGGCCAGCGTGCAGACTGCGAACAAGAGACGCTGAACGGTCAAACCGGCGAGCGGGGGACGCCGTTTTCGTCGCGCCGGGGCCTGTCCCGGTCTCCCGATGGTCGGGGCAAGGCGCTCAATGGCACGCATGGCTGGTCACTGTCATGGACGTGATGCGCATCGATACGCCCTGCCTCAAACTGTCTATGATTCGGTGGCGACGATCACCTCGGTCGCTTTGACCATCGCGATCACCTCCTTGCCCTCCGCGAGGCCGAGACGCTCGGCGGACTCACGAGTGATCACCGCACTCATCGTCTGCCCGTTGCCGATGTCGATCGTCACATCGGCCATCACGCCGCCGAGTTTGAGGCTGGCGACTTTCCCTTTGAACTGATTGCGCGCGCTCGTCTGCAATGCCATCGTATTCCTCCGGTTACTCAATCCTCTCAGCGGGTTGTCGATAACATACACCACTGACCACTTTCGCGAAATTTATGCCGGGGGCGCGAAGCCCCACTTCTTCATGATCGCCTGCCCGGCGGGCGAGAGCAAGTAGTCGATGTATTTCTGCCCGAGCGCGGATTGCTTCGCGCCCTTGACGACGGCGACCGGATAGACCGCGATCACGTTCTGTGCGTCCGGGATCGCGATCATCGTCAGTTTATCTGCCCCCGCCTGGGCGTCCGTGGTGTAGACGATCCCCGCATCCACTTCGCCGAGTTGCACCTTCTGGACAATCGCTTTGACGTTGTCCTCTTTCGAGACGATATTCTTGTTCACATTTGCTTTGAAGTCCGCGCCATAGTCGGGCAACTTGCTGAAGTTGTCGAACACCTGCTGGGTGTAGTTGCCGACCGGCACGGCGTCCTGCGCGGTGTCGAATTTGATGCCCGGCTTCGCGAGGTCCTTCGGCGTCTGGATGCCCGCCTTGTTGTCCTTCGGCACGATAATGACGAGCTTGTTCTTGACGAACGGCTGGGGCGTGCCGGTGATCACCCCGCCTTTGACGGCGTTATCCATGTTCGGCTGGTCCGCAGAGGCGAAGACATCGGCGGGCGCCCCTTGCGTCAACTGGGTGACAAGCGCCGGCGACCCGGCGAAGTTATACGTCACCGTGACGCCGGGGTTCGCTGCCTGGAAACTGGTCTTAACTTCATTGAACGCATCCGTGAGCGAGGCCGCCGCGAAGACGGTCAATGTACCGCTCCCCGCCGATGCGGAGGAGGCAGCCGTCGTCCCGGCGGGTGCAGCCGTGCTCGCTGCCGTCGGTGCAATCGTCGCCGCAGTCGTGTGCTTGCGGGCTCGCTGCCGCAGCGGTCGGCGCGGTCGTTGCGGGCGCGGCGGCACTTGGTGCGGCGGTGGTCGCCTGCACATTGCGGCGGCAGTCGTTGGCGCCTTGGTCGGCGCAGTCGTTGCTGCGGGGGTACTCGTCGCGGAACTCCCACCGCAGGCAACGAGGATGATCGAGAGCAGGAGAACGAAGGGAATACTGAGACGAGCGAGACGGGCCATCGAGCCACTTCCTTTCCGAACCGCTATGCCGTGGGATTGCCGACGGTGAGAGTGACGAGGTTTTTGTCCCAGCGCCCCGCGAGTTTGTCGCCGGGGACGATCAATTCGGCGACGCCATCGGCGCCGAGGGATTGGCCGTCCTTCTCGTAGGCGACGAGGATTTGCTGATTGCCGAAATCGGGATCGAACTCGCCGAGGGCGATGCTGACCCGATAGCCGTCACTGCCGATACCGGTGACGAACTTACCCAGCGTGTCGTTCTTCCGGTTCGGGTCGGTCTGCACCTTCGCCGTGTCGAGCAAATCCTTCAGCAGCACGCCTTTGTACATGTGCGATCCTTGCGACCCTTGCTGGGTGCGACTCTCCACCGTAATCGTCGTCGCCGGGAGCGCTTGCAGGGCGGCGAGCGTATAGGTTCCCTTCGTCTGCACCGCGCCATCGAGCGTGAGCGATGCGCTTGCGGCGGGAGTGGCGGCGGGGGCGGAACCGGCGGAGGGGGGTAGCGGCTCGGTGACGGTCATGCTGACGAGGTTCTTGACCCACCGGCCCGCGAGTTTGTCTCCCGGCACCACGAGCTCGGCCACCCCATCGGCGGCGAGCGGCTTGCCGTCCATCTCGTACGCGACGATCATTTGCTGATTGCCGAAAGTGGGATCGATCTCGCCGTAGGCGACCGTCGCCCGGTAGCCGTCCGTACCGACCGCCGTGACGACGCGGTTGAGAGTATCGTTCTTTCGGTTCGGATCGGTTTTGAGTTTCGCTTTGTCCAATACATCCTTGAGCAGCGCGCCCTTGTACAGATGGGAGCCTTGCGACCCCTGCCGCGTGCGTGTTTCGGCGGAAAGTGTTACGGGTGGCAGCGCCTGGATGTCCGCCAGCGCGAACGTCGTGATGGTTTGCACACCGCCGCCGAGCGTGAATGATGGGCTCGGCCCACCCGCGGTGGTCGTGCCCGCCACTGCGGACCCCGCCCCGGGTGCCACCGTTGCTACCGGTCGGTTCGTGCTGGAACCGGTGGCGGCAGCAGGGGCGGACGTTGCAGCAACGGGCGCGGTCGTGGCGGCAATCGTTGGTACGGCAGATGATTGGGACGCGACAGCCGGGCTTGCGGCACGCGCCGCAGCGGTCGGTGCGCTCGTCGGCGCGCTGCTCCCGCTGCAGGCGCTCAGCAGGAACGCGCCGACCATCAGGCTACCGATCCCACCCCGTGTAATCCTCAGCCGCATGGGCGCCTCCGCCAGTCTGGTTGATCCGCCGCCGTGCGGCGCGTTCCGGTGCTTGCACAATGGCGGGGAGCATATATCATGCGCAGGTAGGTTGCAATGATGTACTTGCGAAATGACTGCTCATTCGCCTTGTAAGGAGCGCACATGCAGACACGATATGAAGAGAAGGTGGAGGAATCGGGAGAAGCGCGGCCCGTTCCCGCAGCCACGCTCGTGCTCATGAGCGGCTTGCCCGGTACGGGCCGCAGCGAACTCGCCGCGTACCTCGCCCGCGAGCGTGGCTGGGCGCTCTTCACCAAAGACGCAGTGACACGCTCGCTCGCGGAGGTGGAGATCGCCCACAAACTGGCGGCGTACACCGTGATGTTCAGCCTCGCGGGCCTCAATCTCCGCAATGGCCTGTCGGTGGTGCTCGACGCCTCCTTCAGCCTACCGCGCACACGCACCCAGGCACGCAAAGTGGCGCAGGAGCATGGCGCATCATTCGCGGCCATTGCCTGTGTCTGTTCAGATAGCGGATCGCTGGCGGCAGCAGTTGGCGATGAATCCACCACCGACCGAGGGATGGGCCTCCCCGGCGTTCGTCTCGCCGGAACAGATCCAGAAACGTTACTACCCGTGGCGCGGGCCGCATCTGCCCCTCGATACGCTCGGATCGCTCGACGAAAACTACCAACGGCTGACCGCCTATCTCGATGGAGCGCGAGAAATGGCAGCAGGGGCGGGAGAAGCCGATGAATGAGGGCAGTGACCGCGACCGGGAGGGCATCACGATCTTGCATGCGGGGGCGCTGACGAACCTTGTGCAGCGCGGCCTCGCCCCCGCCTTCGAGCGGGAGACGGGCGTCGCCATGCGGAGCGAGCGCGGCCACTCGGTCGCGCTCGCACAGGCAATCAAGAATGGCAGCACGGCGGGCGATCTCTTCATGAGCGCCGATGCGAGCGTCAATGCCACGCTGATGGGCGCGGAGAATGGCGATCTGGTGCGCTGGTACATCGCCTTCGCCCGCAATGCAATCGTCCTCGCCTACAGCCCGAAGAGCGCTCACATCGCCGATTTTGCGCGGGCGCGAGATGGGTTAATGCCGTGGTACGAAGTCCTCACGAAACCCGGCGTGCGCCTCGTGCGCAACGACCCGAACGATGACCCCGGCGGCTACTACGCGCTCTTCGTCTGCCAACTCGCCGAAGCCCACTACGGTATTCCGGGCCTCGCGCGGCAGATCCTCGGCGACGCCACCAACCCCGCGCAGGTGGACAGGCCAGACTTTGTCAGGCTGACCAGCGGCGAAATCGACGCCTTCCTCGTCTATCGCAGTGCGGCAATCGACAGCGGCCTGCCATATATCGATTTGCCCGACGCGGTCAACCTGAGCGATCCCGCACAGGCGGCGACGTACGCGCGGGCACACTACACGACGACCGCAGGGTTGATTCTCCGGGGGGTGCCGATTCGCTTCACAGCGACGGTGCTGACACGCGCCACGCAGCCGGACGCAGCGGCCCGCTTCCTCGCCTACCTGCTCTCCCCCGCCGGGCAGCAACTCATCCGGGCCTATCACTTTCTGGCCAGCCCCGCGCTTGCGGGCGGCGATATGACCGCCATTCCCGGCACGCTCTCAGCGATGATCGCCGGGAGCAGCCGTTAGCGAATACCGGTCGCGAGGACGAAGGCTGCCGTGCCATCCCCACGCTGCTGCTCACGTTCGATCGCTGCCAGCACGTCGCGCGTCAGTTCCGCGTGCCGCTCGGGCGGGAGAGCCTGGACTGCCGCCGCCATTCTCCGGCTATGTCGCTGCATCGCCGCCCAGCGCTCTGCGGGCGTCTCCGTCCACTGCACCGGCAGGTGATGCACCTGATCCTCGACCTGGCGGAATCCCGCCTCGCGCAGTTGCGCGGCCAGCGCCCCCGGCTCCGAGAAGCGGTACTGGTGCGGCTCGCCCGGTGCGGGCTGCGGCAGGTCCACATACTGCCGCACCACCGCGAGCGGTCGGAGGTGCGCGCTCTGTTCCGGTGGCCCGGAGATCATACAGATCACCTTGCCGCCTTCCGTGAGGACGCGCCGCATTTCGCGCAGCGCGCGCGGCGCATCATTAAAGAGCATCACCGCGAACCGGCAGGTCACCGCATCGAAGGAGGCGTCCGGGTAAGGGAGCGCCTCGGCGTCCGCCTGCGCAAAGGTGATGTTGGTGACCCCGCGCGACCGGGCGTTCTCCGCCGCCATCGCGAGCATGCCCTCGACGAGGTCGGTGGCGACGACGTGACCGCCGGACGATGCGACCGCAGCAGCAATCGTGATGGCCGGTTCGCCCGGCCCCCCCGCCACGTCGAGAACATGCAGGTTGGCGCGCGTACCGAGAGCGGCGACCATCAGATCGGTCGCCGCCTGCGAGGTCGCGGTTCGTGCCGGTGGCGTCTCACGCCACAGGGCGGCACGGACGGTCCAACGCTCGTGCTGCGTCACACCGTGGGGCGGTATCTCTTTCGGATCGGGAGCAGGCAACGGGATGACTCCTTCTCGGTGGCGCGAAGCCGCAGCGGTGAGGGTAACATAGATGCTGCACGTCAAGGAGACGACTACGGTGAGGAAACGATCATAGATGATCGGTTGCCGAGCGATTCGAACCGCTCCGACGTGACTGGCGTAGTGGGAAGGATGCGATGATGGGAGCGGGGAACGTGTTGGTGCTGGTGCGTATGCCGGCGCCCTTCCGCGCCGCGCTCGGGGAGGAGCAGATTCGGCGTCTCGCCGCCGCCCATCCGCGCGCCGAGGTCGTGGTAGTCGATGATGCCGATCAGTTCGCTGCGCTCCTACCCCGCGCGGACGGCGTGCTAATCTGGCCCACCATGGCGCCACAACTCGCACCGGCACTGCGGCCAGGGAGTCGGCTGCGCTGGGTCCACTGCCTGACCGCCGGTGCGGAGGAGTTGCTCACGCCCGCGTTGGTCGCCGCCGAGGGGGTGCTGCTCACCGCCTCGAAGGGGCCGATGGGGCCGATGATGGCCGAGCACGCCCTGATGCTCATGCTCGCCCTCGCGCGCGATCTGCCGGGGTTTGTGCGCGATCAGGCCGAGCGCCGGTGGCGGTTCCTCGCCGACGAGCGCCCGATGGTTGATGTGTTCGGCAAGACTGTCCTGATTATGGGTGTCGGGGCGGTCGGCAGCCATTTGGCGCGGATGTGCGCGGTCGGCCTGCGGATGCGCGTGCTTGGCACGGCGCGCACTCGCCGCGATGATCCCCATGTCGACCGGTATGTCGAGCGATCTGACCTGCACGCCGCGCTCAGCGAGGCGGATTTCGTTGCCCTCTGCCTGGCGCTCACGCCGGAGACGGAGCGGATCATCGACGCGACTGCGCTGGCGGCGATGAAGCCGGGCGCCTATCTAATCAACGTCGCGCGCGGGGGACTGGTGGATGAAGGAGCGCTCGTCGCGGCCCTGCGCGCGGGGCGGATCGCGGGCGCGGGGCTCGACACAACGGTGGTCGAGCCGCTGCCGACGGAGAGCCCGTTGTGGGATATGCAGAACGTGCTCATCACGCCGCACATCTCACCGGGTCGGGACCGCTTCGCGAGCGAGTTTGTCGCGTTCTGGTGTGAGAATATCCGCCGCTTCGCCGAGGGAGAGCCACTGCGGGGCGAGATCGACCGCCTGGCCCGCTACTGAAGCCTTTCCCCGGATTCATGCACGACTGGTGAGTGACGCGAGCAGCAGGCGGGCCGCCCCGCTCAGGTAGCCGCCGCGCCGGTGGATCGCGGTCACCGGCACGGTCATCGCGAGGGCGGGGATAGAGAGGACGCGCAGCGTCCCCAGGCGGACTTCCTCTTCCAAGGCGCTGGCAGGCAGAAGGCCGACGCCGAAGTCCGCCTCGATCAGCCGCTTCTGCGCCGTGAGGCTATCGATCGCGATGAACTCCGCATCGCCCAGGCCACAATGGAGCAACTGTCGCTCAATCGCCCGCGCGAACGGCTCTCCCGACGATGGCGCACCTTGCGGAAAACCCACCCACGGCACACCGGCGAGCGCGCTCACATCGGTGGCGGCGGCATCCACAAGCCGGGATTGGCCCGCGCAGACCACCCGCAACGGCTCATCGATAACGGGCAGCGCCACCAGATCACGATCGGGCCCCGCGAAGTAGCGCAGGCCGAGTTGCGCCTCGCCGCGCTGCACCATCGCGCTCACCTCGTCGCTCCGCGCGGTGTGCATCAGTAGCCGCACCTGTGGATGACCCTCGCGGAATGTCCGCAGTCGCGTCGTCAACGGGGTGCCCGCCAGCGTCCCGACGAGCGCCAGGACGACCGTTCCCCGCTCCTCCGCCTCCAGCGCCCGCGCCGCCGCCGCACCATCCCGGGCCGCCGCGAGCACCTGCCGGGCATAGGGCAGAAAGGTCTCCCCGGCGTCCGTCAGCCGCACACCGCTCGGTATCCGGTCGAAGAGCGGCACGCCGATCTCCCGTTCGAGCAGATCGATACGTCGGCTCATCGCCGGCTGCGACAGATGCAGCGCCACCGCCGCGCGGGAAACGCTCCCCGCGCGTGCGATCGCCACAAACGCCTCGATCTCGATCATCTCCATACGTATCAGCATAACCGATGGCCAGGGTATTATCTATCTATTCGACAAATGCAGCGACGCGGCGTAGGCTCAGGATGTGCCATGGCGCGAAGAGTGTCGCAGCGGGTGGATGACTGAGGAGGTCGCCGATGTTCGTCGTCATCTTCGCGGTCCAGCCGAGGACCGAGGAATGGGAGACCTATCTCGGCCTCGCGAAGATGCTGAGACCGGAACTCGAGCAGATCGAGGGATTCATCGACAATGAGCGCTTCGCCAGCCGGAAGAGCGCGGGGCGCATTTTGTCGCTCTCGACCTGGCGCGACGAGAAAGCCCTCATCCGCTGGCGCACGCTCGCCGTCCATCACGATGTGCAGGAGCAGGGCCGCTCGCGCGTCTTCGCGGACTATCATCTGCGCGTCGGCGAGGTCACCGCCGATTCGCAGGCGCCGGAAGGTCAGCATCTCCGGCAGGAGCGGTTCGACACGACCACCGTTGGCAAGGCGCAGGTAGTCACGATCACCGAGGCCCCGCCGGGCGTCCTCCTCCCATCGTCACCCGTGTATGAAAGCGCCGATGGCCTGGTGGATTGGGAAGGCTACGAGAGCATTACGACGACCGGCAAGAGTCTCTGGCTGGCATCGTGGCGGGATGAGGCGGCGCTCGCGGCATGGCAATACCAGACTCACCCCGCACCCGGCGCGCGCGATCCGGCGGTCCGCTCCCGCGTGGTACGTATCATCCGCGACTACGGGATGCGCGACCGACGCGAAGCGCCGCAGTATTACCCTCCAGTCGAGCCGACTCCATCCGCAACGCATGGAGAGCGTAGTGAGAAGAGTGCACGATGACAGCATTCCCCAGTGATCCGGTCGCGGCGGTCACTCACCCCGATCCCTACCCCTACTATGCGGACCTCGTCGCACGCCGACCGCTCTACCGCGACACGGCACTGGGGCTATGGGTTGCCTCCAGCGCCGAGGCGGTGACGTCCGTCCTGACCAGCGACCGCTGCCGGGTGCGGCCACCGACGGAGCCGGTGCCTGCCGCGCTGCATGGGTCGCCCGCCGGGACTGTCTTCCGGCACATGGTCCGCTTCAACGACGGCGCGGGCCATTGCCCCTTCAAGGGGGCCGTCTCTACGGCGCTTGCGGCGATCACCACGACCCAGGCAGCGGAGCGGAGCGCCACCTGGGCGCACGCCCTCGCGGCGGAGATCGCGCCGACGCGCGATCCCGGTTCTCTCTCCCGCTTCGCCTTCCGTCTGCCGGTCTACGTCGCGGCGAACCTGCTCGGCATCCCCGACGATCTGCTCCCCCAGACCGCCGCCTGGGTGGGCGATTTCGCGCGCTGCCTCGCGCCGGGCGGCGACCCTGAGCAAGCCGCACGCGGGGGCGACGCGGCGGGCCAGTTGCTCGCACTGTTCAACGATGTTGTGCCTGACACGACCGACAATCTGCTGGCGATCCTCGCGCAGGAGGCGCGGCGCGTCGGATGCGACGAGCGTGAGATCGTCGTCGCCAATGGGATCGGTTTTCTTTTTCAGGCGTACGATGCGACAGCGGGACTGATCGGCAACACCTTGCTGGCGCTGGCAGATCATCCCGACGTGTATGCCCGGCTCACCGCCGACCCCGGCCTGCTGGACGACGTGATCGACGAGGTCCTCCGCTACGATCCGCCGGTGCAGAACACGCGCCGCTTCGTCGCGAGCGGCGGAGAGATCGCGGGAAAGACTATGCACGAGGGCGACGGAATTCTCGTCATCCTCGCCGCCGCGAGCCGGGACCCGTCGGTCAATCCGCACCCCGCGCACTTCGACATTTCCCGGCAGAAGCGGCGCACCTTCACCTTCGGCGCCGGCGTCCATGCCTGCCCCGGCGCTCGCTCTCGCCACGGCCATCGCGCGAGCGGGCATCGCGCACCTGCTCGCAGCCGGGGCCGACCCGGCACGGCTGGCGTTACCGGCGACCCATCGCCCGTCGCAGAACGTGCGCATTGCATTGGAGTAGGCAGTGGCAGTAGCAGAACCCGATGCGCGTAACGCTTCCGTATTCGACTGCTCACTGCCTCACTGCCCACTACCCACTCGTAAAGAAAGGAACGCCTGCGTGAAGAGAATCGTCGACGCGCCCACCGCCGCCGACCTCCCCTACTCCGCCGGGGTGATCGCCGCCGGTCTCTGCTTCGTTGCGGGCCAGTTCGGCACCGATGCGGACAATCGCCCGGTCGGTGACATCGAAGCGCAGACGGCGCTGGCGATCGACCACATTGCGGCGGTGCTCGCACGGGCCGGGTGTACCCTCGACGACGTTGTCCGCACGACCGTCTGGATGCGCTCGCTGGACGACTTCACGGCGATGAACCGGGCCTACCGCGCACGCTTCCCCCAGGAGCCGCCCGCCCGCGTCACGATTCAGGTAGCCGAACTACTCTTCGGCGCCGCCGTCGAGATCGATGCGATCGCCCTCGTCCCCGGTGCGTGAGCATCGGCGTTCAATGCGTCAACTGACGCCCGCCAGTGTGTCACCGCCCACCGTGGCGAGGCCGCCGCTGACGCCAACGGGGGTGCCGTCCGCGCGCCAGCAGGCCGCGCCGTGGAGCAGGCCGGTTTGCGCGTCGCGCAGCACGCCGTTCATGCCGCCCGCGACTTTCGGCACGACGGAGACCCGGTGCCCCATCCCCTCCAACTCCTCGACGAGCGCCGGGAGGTTCGGGAAGCGGTCTTCGAGCAGCAAGGTCGTGCCGTCTGTCCAGATGCGTGGCGCTTCCACGGCCTCCTGGAGCGTCATGCCGTGGTCGAGGACGTTGATGATCCCCTGCATCACGGCGGGGAAGATTTGCCGACCGCCGGGGGTGCCGAGGGCCATCAAGGGCACGCCGTCGCGCTCGACAATCGTCGGGGACATGCTGCTGAGGATGCGCTTGCCGCCGGCGATGCTGTTCGTCTCGCCGGGGAAGGGATTCATGTTCGAGATCATGTCGTTGAGCAGCATCCCCGTGCCCGGCGTCGTCACCTTCGAGCCAAAGAGGCGGTTCAGCGTTTGCGTCGTCGTCACGAACATACCGTCCGCGTCCGCGACGGTGACGTGCGTCGTGTTGACACTCTCCATCACCGGGCGTTGCCCCGCTTGATAGTGTGCCGCATGGTGCGGGTCGATCGCGGCGCGGCGTTCGTCGGCATATTCCATGCTCGTCAGCCACTGCACCGGCACATCGGTGAAGGCGGGGTCGGCCATGTAGCGCGCCCAATCCGCGAAAGCGATGCCCAATGCCTCCGCCATCAGATGGATCGTACGCGCCGTGCCGAAGCCCGATGCCGCGAGATCGAAGCCACTGAGGATATTGAGCATCTGGGCGATGTGCGTCCCGCCTGCGCTCACCGGCCCCATCCCCGTGATCGTCGCGCCCCGGTAGGCCGTGCGCACCGGCTCGCGCTCGAATGACGCGGTATGTCGCGAGGTCGTCCATCGTAATGAGTCCGCCGTGCGCCGCCATGTCCGCGACGACCGCTTCGCCGATGGGGCCGCGATAGAGCGCATCCGGCCCACTGGCGGCGACGGCGCGTAGCGTCTCCGCGTAGTCGCGCCGGACGATGAGATCGCCGGGGCGCGGCGGGCCGCCTTTGGGCAGGAACACGTCTGCACTGGCGGGAAAGCGACCGAGGCCGTCCACATTCTCGGTAATCGCATTGACGAGATAGGGCGAGGCGGGATAGCCATCGGCGGCGTAGCGGATCGCGGGAGCGATCACCGTCGCCAGCGGCAGGTTGCCCCACCGCCGGAGCGCCTCCGCCCAGCCCGCGAGTGCGCCGGCAACGCCGACGGCCTTGTGCCCGAGGCGGTTCTCGTCGTCCTCGGTCAACCATTCGGTGGTGCTCGGCAGCGGGCGGAACATCGTTTCCGTCGCCGCGCCGGGGCAGGTCGCGAAGTTGTCGAGCGTCGTCACTCTCCCCGCCGCATCGCGCACGACGACGAAGCCGCTCCCGAAGATGCTTACCATCATCGGCTCCACGACCGTGAGCGCGAACAATGCCCCCATCGCCGCGTCCACGGCGTTGCCGCCCCGACCGAGCATCTCCATGCCCGCCGCGCTCGCCAGCGGGTGATTCGTCGCCACCACCCCCCGCGACGCGATCACTTCCTGCTTTCCGCAACGGCAACGGGTACGTCATATCTGCCTCCTCGTGTGAAAAATCAAATGGCCGCTGCATCGCCCGCCTCATGGCGCGTAGTGGTAGCCAATCTTCGGGGCGAGCGAAAGGGTCGCATAGAGCGTCTCGAAGTGCGGGACAGGAATACCGGCGCGCGCGCCACGGCGCACCACGGTGCCGAGCAACTCCTCCACCTCGGTCTGCGGGCGGCCCTTCTCGAAGTCGCGTTGCAGACTACTCTTGATGACCACTTTCGTCGTCATCATCGCGTTCTTCCGCTTGGCAATCACGTCGGCATCCGATCGGCGTACCCTCGGCGGCGGCGATGGCGATCAGTTCGTCGATACAGGCGAGATAGAGCGCGTGCGTCGGCGGATGGGTGAAGATATCGCCGTACGTGCCGCGCGAAACGGCGGTGATGGCGGCGACGGGACCGATCCAGAGGAACTTCTCCCACAAGATGCCCATCGGGTCTTCGCTGAGGATGCCCCGCACGCCCGCGCCAATGAGGGCATCCACAAAGGCGCGCAGGCGCGGCGTGGCGGGGCCGGTGGACTCCGCGACCGATACCTGGTCGGCGGGCGGGAAGCGGTGGATGATACCGGGTGCAATGATCGTCGCGGTGTAGCTGGTGCTGCCGGAAAGCACCCGCGCCGGGCCATAAAGGTGACCGAGACGTTCGGGGGCATCCAGCCCATTCTGGATCGTGACGATCGCGGAGGTGTCGCCCATCAAGGGCGCGGCTTGCGCCCCCGCGCTATCGGTGTCGTACGCCTTCACCCCGAAGAGAACGAAATCGACCGGGCCAATCTCGGCGGGGGTGTCCGTGGCGGGCGCACGGACGACGAACTCATCGAGAATGTCGTCGTTGGTGACTTCGCGCAGCGTCAGGCCATTGGCGCGGATGGCGTCGAGATGCGCCCCACGCGCGATGAAGGCCACCTCATGCCCCGCGCGGGCGAGCCTGCCGCCGATGTATCCGCCGATTGCTCCGGTGCCGAAGACCGCGATTTTCATGCCTGCGTTGCCCTCTCATCTTGAATACTCTTAGGAGTTACGCAGTTCGTCAGAGAATCCGGTGGTGGCGGGCTTTAGCCTGCCACCACCAGCAAAATGCGTCTCGCTGCGTACGTCCTATACGCTATTGAATCTCGTCCCCCACCCCTGAACCGCGTCCGCTACTGTACCGCGAAATCCTCGCTCCGGAGAAACTGCACGACGCGTGCGGTCGCCCGGCGGAGCGTTTCTTCGCCCTTCTCGACACTGGCGGGGCCCGCATCGCCGACCATCCCCGTCGGTCCGAGCGAGAAGCGCAAGCGTGGCTTGATGAAATCGGGATACTCATCCTTCCCGGCGGGCAGCACGCGCAACCGGTCGGCCTTCACGGCCTCCGGGGCGATGGCGAGCATCACGCTCGTGCCGAACTCGCTCGCGTGGCCGTGCGGCAACACGTCCGCCTCCACAATGTCCGCGACGAGCGGCTGAATGAACCGCCACCAGTCGATCTGGGCACAACGCACATGCTCGGCGCGGAACTCCGCTTCGAGGGCGGTGCATACGTCGGCGACAGTCTGGACGTTGCCCGCATGGCCGTTCAGAAAGAGAATGCGACGGCTCCCGTTGAGAATGAGCGACCGCGCGACGCCACTGACATAGGCATAGAGCGCCGTACGATCGACCCAGAGGGTGCCGGGGTGGGTCGAAAGCGATTGCGACATGCCGATCGGGATGAGCGGCGTGATGAGCGCGGGCACTTCCGCCGCCACCCGTTTCGCGAGCGCCTCCGTCGCGATGCCATCCGCGCCCAACGGCAGGTGCGGGCCGTACACTTCCACCGCGCCGAGCGGCACGAGCGCGAGGTTGGTCTCCTTCACCAGGGCGGCGTAATCCGGCGAGGTCAAATACCGTGCTTCCATCGTCATTGCAAGTCCCTTTCGTGTGAGTGACGGGTGATACCGACGGAGAGGGAAGTACGACTTCCCTCACAGGATACGGGGCATTACCGGCGTAGGCGCGGGTCGAGCACGTCGCGCAATCCATCGCCGAGGGTGTTGAGCGCCATGATCGTCAATCCCACCGCGACGGCGGGGGCGATCAGCAGGACGGTGTTCGTCTCCATGAAATCGCGGGCGGCGGAGACCATGTTGCCCCACGACGGCGTCGGCGGCTGCGCGCCGAGCCCGAGGAAGGAGAGCCCCGCCTCCACGAGAATGGCGAAGCCGAGACTGAGCGAGATTTGCACGAGGATCGGCGCCAGCACATTGGGCAGCACCGCCGTGCGGATGATGTACGGATCGCGCGCGCCGATCACCCGCGCCGCCTGGATGTACTCCGCCTCGCGGACCGAGAGCGTCGTGCCGAAGACGATGCGCACGAAGCGCGGGATATAGACGACCGCGATGACGATGATGATATTGCGAATGCTCGGCCCGAGCGCCGAGACAATGGCAATGGCGAGGATGATCGTCGGGAAACTGAGCAGCACATCCATCGCGCGCATGATGATCGTCTCGACCCAGCCCCGGTAATAGCCGGCGACAAGCCCGAGCCAGACGCCCAGGAAGGTGGCGATCACCACCGAGCCCGCCGCGACGCCGAGCGAGATGCGCCCCGCATAGATCAGCCGACTGAGGACATCGCGCCCGAAATCGTCCGTGCCCAGCAGGTACGTCCCGCTCGGTTGGAGCAGCGGCTTCGCCAGTTGCGCCGTCGGGTCGTGGGGCGCGATCAGCGGCGCGCCGATGGCGACGACACCCATGAAGATCAGGAAGATGCCGCAGACGGTGACGCGCGGATTCCGCAGCGCGCGGGCGAACGCCGAATTGCCGATCCCGCGTCCGCGCCGGCGCCACGCCGCTGAGCGGGCGATCGGGCAGGATAACCTCTTCTCGTGCAGCCATCGGCGAAGCGCGCTCCTATTCGTAGCGGATGCGAGGGTCGAGCAAGCCATAGGTCAGATCAACGAGCAAATTGATGAGGATGGTGAGCACGGCGATCACGAGCACGACCCCCTGCACGACCGGATAATCGCGCGAGCGCACGCCGGAGAGCAACAGCGAACTGAGGCCCGGCCAGCCGTAGATCGTCTCGACGATCACCGTCCCGCCGAGGAGCGACGCCAGTTCCAGCCCGGTCGTGCTGACGACCGGGTTGACCGCGTTGCGCAAGGCGTGCCGCAGGAGAATCACCCGCTCGCCGATCCCCTTCGCCCGCGCGGTGCGGATGTAATCCTGCCGGATCACTTCGAGCATCGCCGAGCGCGTCATGCGCAGAATCACCGCCGTCGTGGATGCGGCCAGCGTCACCACCGGCAGAATAAGCAATTTGAGATGCTGCCCCGGATTCTCCTGCCACGCGACGAACTGGCTGGGCGGCAGCCAGTGCAGTTTCAGAGCGAACACAAGCAGCAGGACGCTGCCGACGACGAAACTGGGCAGCGACAGCCCGAGCATCGCCCCGCTACTGAGCGTGTAATCCTCGGCGCGGTTGGCCCGCAGCGCGGAGATGATGCCCAGCGGGATACCAACGAGGAGCGACAGCAGGGTAGCGAGCACGATCAGTTCGAGCGTGTTGCCGATGCGCTGCCGCACGTCCGTCAGCACCGGCCGCCCGCTGAGAATCGAGACGCCGAAATCCCCCCGCACGACATGGCCCATCCACCGCCCGTACTGGACGGGCAGGGAGCGATCCAGGCCCAACTGGTGGCGCACCGTCGCGACCTGCTCCACCGTCGCGTTCTCGCCGAGGACCGCGCGCGCCGGATCGCCCGGCACGAGCCGGAGCAGGAGAAAGACGAGCGTCGCCACGCAGAAAACCTGCACGACGAGGTAGATCATCCGGCGCGCGATATAGCGTCCCATGTGTCGCTGCGCTCCTAGCGGAGGTTAGCGAGGTTCGGGGTTCGAGGAACGCGCGATGCCCGCGTCTCCGAACCTCGTAACCTCGTAACTCGCGAACCGTCTACTTGTCCAGCCACGTCTCCCGCAGCGTGATCTGCGTCCAACTGCCCGCCGCGAGGTGCGTGTAGCCCTTGACATACTTCTGCATCGCCTCACCCTGCTCGCGCCGGATAAGATAGGTCCAGGGCACCAGATCGAGCACGCGCTTCTCGACGTTGTGGTAAATCTCGCCGCGCAGGGCCGGATCGAGCGTCTGCCGGCCTTGCAGCAGCCACTGGTCGATCTGGTCATCCTTGAAGTGAATCTGCTGGGCGAAGAAGCCGCTGCTGCCGACGTAGCGCGTGAGGAAGTCCGGGTCGTTGAAGGCCGGCGCGGAGCCCCAGACATGGACGCCGAACGTCCCCGCCTTCACCGTGTCATTGAACGGCAGCCACTCCTGCTGCACGAGGTTCGCGTTGATGTTCGCGCTCTTCAGTTCCGCCTGGGCGGCGATGGCGGGCCGCTGGATGACGGAGTAGCTCGACGTGGTGAGTACGTCGGTGTTGAAGGTCGGCATCCCGGCGGCCTGCAAGCAGTTGCTTGGACTTGTCGTAGTTCACATTGTAGGTGCCTTCGAGGTCCTTGGAGTAGCCGACCCACCCCTCGGGGATGATGCCGCCGGTGATCGGCGCGCCGTGGCCGCTGAAGGCGACATCGACCATCTTCTGCCGGTCCATGCCGTAGGCGAACGCCTGCCGGATGCGCACGTCGTCCACCGGCTTCCGGTCCACCACAAAGGCGAGCCAGCCGAAGCCGAGCACCTTGTCGGACTTGAAGACGAGGTCGGATGACTTCTGGATGATGTCCATCTGGGTGTACGGCACATAGTCGATGAAGTCCACGCTGCCGGAGCGCAGCGCGGTGACGCGGGCATTGTCGTCCGCCATCGGCTGGATGGTGATGCCATCCAGATAGGGCAGGTTCGGCAGGAAGTAGTTCGGGTTGCGCGTCATCGTGATCGAGACGCCGGGCTTGCGCTCGACGAACTTGAACGGCCCCGTGCCCATCATCGTCGTCTTCGGGTCCACGCCGCTCATGATCCACTTTTTGGAGACGATCATGCTGCTGTTGTCCGCGATGCCGTAGGGGAGGGTCGCGTTCGGCTGCTTGAGGCGGAAGCGGACGACATTGTTGTCGCCCGTCTCGACGGTGGCCACATCGGCGAAGTAGGGGGCGTTCGAGGCGGCGGTCTTCGGGTCCATGATGCGCTGGATACTGAAGACGACATCATCGGGGGTCAGGGTATCGCCATTGTGGAACTGCACGCCCTGGCGAATCTTCGCCTCGAAGGTCTTGTTGTCCGGCCAGCCGAAGGATTCGGCGAGATCGCCGACCAGTTGGCCGTTGGTGTCGTAGGTGATGAGCGTGCTGTAGGCCATCAGTTTGACGGCGCCCGAGGCCGCGCCCGTCGAAACATGCGGCTCGAAGTTGGACGGGTCGGTCGAGAGGCCGTAGCGGAGGATGCCGCCCTTTTTCGGCGTGCCCGCGCTCGCCGCGCCGGGGTTGGCCGTGGGGGCGCTGGTGACGGCGCTCGCCGCGCCCGCCGTGCTGGCCGGTGCGAGCGCGGCGGTTGGCGCGATTGCTCCACTCGCCTGCGTGGCGCTTTTCACCGCCGGGGTATTGGTCGCGCTCGAACTGCTCGAACCGCAGGCCGAGAGGATCGCGGCGGCGGTCGTCGTTGCCGCACCGAGGAGCAGGCTCCGGCGGCGGAGCCGCGTATCCCGGAGGAATGCCAAACGAGTGTCCATGGGGTCACTTCCTTTTCTCGCCGCTCGCGCGGCACGCCATTATCCCGACTGACGCCGCAGGGTCTCCTCGATGCGCGCTTTCGCGCCGCTCCGCTCCGAGATTTTCACCCCTCCCTCGCGCATTTGGCGGTGCATCTCCGGCTCGCGCAGCACGCGCGGCATGAACTCCTCGACTATTTTCGCCACCCGCTCCGGCGCGAGGACGAGGATGCCGTCATCGTCGGCGAGGATGATGTCGCCGGGGTTGACGATCACGCCGCCGCAGCGCACCGGGACGTTCAGTTCGCCCGTCAGGCCCGGCGCGCGCGTCGTCACCGGCGAGAGGCCGCGCCCGAAGACGGGGAAGCCCATATCCTCGATCTCGACGCGGTCGGTCAGCATGCCATCGACGACCGCGCCAACAATGCCCTTGACGTGCGCCGCGAGCGCGACGCCGCCGCCCCAGCAGGCGTAGCGCAGATCGCCGAGGCGATCGACGATCACCACATCGCCCGGTTGCGCGCAGTCCACGGCGCAATGCACGATCGCGCTATCCATCGCGAAGCAGCGCACGGTCACGGCGGGGCCGACGAAACTGAATCGCGTGCCGATCGGGTGCAGGCCGGGGTCCATGAATTCGCGATCGAGCACATGCCCGATCGTGGCGGGCGGAATCTTGCCGAGTTGCGCGAGCAACTCCGCCGACACCGTTGAATCGACTCGTGGGTTGACGATAACCACGCTGCGTATCTCCTTATCGTGTGCGGAGTTACACAGTTGGGGAGTTTTCCTGGTGGCGGCAGGCTTCCAGCCTGTTTGAGACGCAGGCTGGAAGCCTGCCACCACCGGATTTCTCTCACGACTGCGTAAGCCCTCTGTATTTGGTGGGGCAGGCTGAAAACCTGCCAGATTGACGTGCTGCCCAGCGGGCACCCAAACCCGTCCCACCATAACGATTACCCTTTACTCTGCGGGCACATCCACATCGAACCAGTTGTGCCGTTCGAGCCAGCCCGGCCCCTGCTCGCCAACGACGCGCTTGTTGAGCAGGAGATGTTCGGAGACCGCGACGGTAAAAGCCGCCGGGGCGTCTTGCGAGAGTCTTGTCCTGCAAGTCGCGATAGAGCTTCGCCCGTGTCGGGAGGTCGGTCTCGACCGCGATCTTGTCGATGATATCGTCCGCGCCCGTATAGCCGGACATATTCGACGCCCCAGTCGAGCGCCAGAAGCGAATGGTCAGTTGGTCGGGGTCGACGCGCGAGACATAGGTGGCGTACATATCGAAGTCCCGGTCGGCGCTGCGCTTGATGATGATGCCCTGCTCGATGGACGAGTTCTTGACCTTGATGCCGATGTCCGTCCAGTAGGAGGCGACCGCCTCGGTCACCCGCCGGGAGATCGTCAGGATCGATTGCGAGATCATCTCCGGCTGCCAATCCGGCGAGACGTTGGCGTCTTTCAGCAGTTGCCGCGCCTTGTCCGGGTTGAAGTCGTAGTGCATGACATTGTCGCTGAAGCCGAAGATCCACGGCGGCAGGAAGCTGCTGATCGGCTGGGCAAGCCCGCCGAAGAGGTCCTTCGCGATCGCGTTCGTGTCGATCGCGTAGCGGAGCGCCTGCCGCACGCGCGGATCGTCCATCGGCTTGCGCCGCATGTTGAACCAGACGATGAAGGGCGATTGGCCGAAGGCCGACTTCACGAAGCGCACATTCGGGTCGGTGCTCTTCGACGCGCTGATCGCGACATCCGGGTCGGAGACGTAGAAGGAGTCGATCTCGCCCTTCGCAATCGCCAGCAGCGCGGTGCGGTCATCGACTTTCATGCGGAAGTGATCTGATCGATCTTCGGCTGCGTCCCCCAGTAGTCGGGGTTCCGCTTGAGCGTCATGCTCGTCCCCGCCTGGTCGAATCCCAGACGAACGGCCCGGAGCCAATCGGGTGGGTGTTCCACTTGTCGCCGAGTTGCTGGAAGGCTTTCGGGCAGACCATCATCCCGCTCGTGTAGGCGAGGGTGGCGTTGATGAAGCCCGGATAGGGATGATCGAAGGTCGACTTTGAGCGTCGAGGGGTCGAGGACTGTCAGTGGTCGAACCCTCCCAGTCCGGGGCGGCGGAGGAGGCGGTCTTCGGGTCCTTGACGCGATCCCAGTTCCACTTGATGTCGTCCGCCGTCACGTCGCCGAAGCCGCCATGGATATTTGATGCCCTTGCGCAGATGGAAGAGGAAGGTCTTCGCGCCGTCCTGTATCTCCCACGATTCGATGACATCGGGGTTGATCGTCGTGCCGAGCGGCGGGTTATAGGTGTAGCGCATCGGGTAGTTGTAGAGGGCTTCCTGTGGCGCGTTATTCACTTGCGTGGTCGAGCGCGGCGGGTCGAACTCATTGATCTCGCTCGCGACGCCGACGCGGTAAATCTTCGTGCCGCCCGCCTTCCCGGCGGCAACGGCTTGGATCGTCGGCGCGCTCGTCGCGGATACCGCGCGGCTGCACGCGCAGATGGCGGGCGCCGATGCAGCGGCGGTCGTCGGCGAGACGGCGGCGTAGTCGCGGCGGTCGGCGCAGTGGTCACGCCAACGTGCCGCGCGCAATCGGCGCTTGGGTCGGCGGGCGGGTCGCGGTGCCGGCGGGCGCTGCCGTCGTGGCGGTGGGCGCGGCTGTGCTGCCGCCACAAGCTGCGAGCACCGCCGCCCCCGCACTCGCGGCGGAAGCAGCAAGAAGCGCCGTCGACCGAGATGCTGCGCGCGTTCGCCGGATGCTGTCCTGTTTGTCCATGTCCTCTCTCCTCTCAGAGATCGTTCATCGCGCCACGCCACTGACGGGAACCCACCGCCCCTCGGCCATTGATGGCGGGCTTCGCGAACTGCCATAGCGACGCCGATTAGCAGTGCGAAAGCTCCGCCATCATTGCAGCGCATAGATAGGGCGCCGTGGCGGCGAAAACCTCTCTATCGCTCCCGCAAGCGTGTATCGAGCGCGTCGCGCAACCCGTCGCCGACGAGACTGAAGCCGAGCACGGTGAGCGTGATCGCGAGGCCGGGAAAGAGCACGACCCACGGCGCGATCTGTAGCACCGAACTGCCATCGTTGATCATCGAGCCCCAGGTCGGCGTCGGCGGGCGTGGGCCGAGGCCGAGGAAACTGAGCGTCGCTTCGGAAAGGATCGCGGTGGAGACATACAAGGTCGCCATGACGAGCACGGAGGAGAGCGCATTCGGTAGGATATGGTGCAGGAGAATCGACGTGCTCGATGCGCCGACGGAACGCGCGGCGATCACATATTCCCGCTCGCTGATGCCCAGCACCTCCGCCTGCATCATCCGCGCGAAGCGCGGCAGGGTGGAGAACGCCGACCGCGATCATGACATTGGTCAGCCCCGGCCCGAGCGTCGCCATGATCGCCAGCGCGAGCAGGAGGGTCGGGAAGGCGAGCATCGCGTCCATCACGCGCATGATCGCCGTGCCGGTTTTGCCGCGATAGTATCCCGCCAGCAGACCGAGGCAGGCAGCCAATGATGCCGCCGAGCGGCGACCGAGACCACCCCGACCGCGAGTGCGAGCGGTGCGGCCTTGAGGACGCGGTTGAGAATGTCGCGCCCGAACCCATCCGTGCCCATCAGATGCGCGCGCGCTCGGTGGCTTCAGGCGCTGCGCGAGATTGCTCCGGTTCGTCGTCGCGGGCGTGCCGACGCGCCCCCACGCCGATGCGATGCAGAAAGCAGCATGACGAGAACCAACCCGACCATCGCGGCGAGGTGTGGCGACGGTAATCGCGCGCCGTGTCGCGCCAGAAGGTGCGCGGCGCGCGCTGCCCGCCGCGCGATGGACCTCGGCAATGGTCGCAGCCTTGCTACTCGCTGCCATCCGCTCCCCTGCTCCTCTAGTGTGGCGAAGCCGCGGGTCCGCGAACCCATAGAGCGTGTCGGTCAGGAAGTTGACAGCCGATCACGCCGACGAGAAAGACGGCGATCAGCGCTTGCGAGAGCGGATAATCCCGCGCGAGGATCGCATTGACGAGCAATTTGCCGAGCCCCGGCCGGCCAAAGACGATCTCCGCGACGCCCGCGCCGCCGAGCAGTTGCCCGAAATAGAGCCCGAGCACCGCGAGGATCGGCACGAGCGCGGCCCGCAACGCGTGGGACCCAAGACAACGGTGCGCGGGGCTAGCCCCTTCGCATGGGCGGTCCGGATGTAATCTTCTCCTAAGACCGAGAGCAAGGCGGAGCGCGTCGTCCGTGCGACCAATGCGGCAGATTGAAACCCGAGCGCGACTGCGGGCAGAATGAGATGATGGAGCGTGCGAACCGACGCCCGCGCCCTCGCCCGCCCCCTGCACGGGGAACCAGCCGAGTTTGTAACTGAGCACATAGATCAGCAGAGAGCGCGAACAGGAACCCCGGCGTCGCGATGCCGAGGAGCGCGATCACCATCGCGGCGAAGTCGGCGAACGTGTTGCGTTTGAGCGCGGCGACCACGCCAAGTGGGACGCCAATCAGGCAGGTCACGAGCATCGCGGCGACCGCCAGTGTCAGCGTATAGGGCAACGCACCCCTGATGACGATGCCCACATTGGTCTTCTGCGAGAGGGACATGCCGAAGTTGCCCGTCGCGCTGTTCTTGAGGAAGACGACATATTGCACCGGGAGCGGTTTATCCAGCCCGTACTCCTTGCGGAGTGTCGCGGTCAGTTCCGGCGTCGCGTAGTCACCGAGCATGATCTGCACCGGATCACCGGGCGTGAGCCGGAGGATGAGAAAGACGACGGTCAGTGCGCCGAAGATGGTGAGTACTGCCTGTATCAGGCGCTGGATGGCGTGATTCACGGCCCTTCTCCCCGTTCGATCCGTACGTGCATCTATCGGCCTACGCCAGAACCCGTGCCACGCGGTCGCGCGTCACCGAAATGTGCTGCTCCATCAGCGCGCGGCCGCGTCGCCGCGCCGCTCCCGCAGGCAGGCGAGGATTTCATAATGCTGGGCGGTGACGGGATCGTAGATGCCGTGCTGCCAGAAGAGGAACGAGAGCCGCGCCCGTCTGTGGAGGTAGCTCTCGAGCAGTTCGACAAGGTAGGGGTTCCCCGTGGCAGCCGCGATGCCGAGATGGAAGCGCCCATTGATCTCCGACCCCCTCGCGACATCGTCGGCCGTTTCGTGAGATTGGGGTGAGTCGGCGAGGATGCGCTCCAGTTCGTCCCATGCGCGCGGGGCGCCAACTTGCGCGGCGAGCCGCGCGATATTCGGCTCCCACACCAGCCGCGCCTGCGTGATATGCCGGGCGTCGAGCGCGCCGATCGGCGTCACCACCGCCCCCCGCCGGGGATAGATCGTCACGAAACCCTCGTGCATCAGGCGATGGAGCGCCTCACGAATCGGCGTGCGCCCGAGTCCAAGTTCCTTGCACAACGCCACCTCATCGATCAGGCTCGATGGCGGCAGTTCGAGCCGGATAATGGCGGTGCGGATCGCCAGATACGCCTGATCGCGCTTCAACGGCACGCCATTGGCGGTGTTCTCGGCTATTCCATTGGCTGCCAATGTCGTCATCATCATATCGCTGATATATCAGGAATGTACAGAATCGTCAAACGACGCACAGATACTGAAGAAGAGGGTTGGCATAGGCAATGGATGGAGACCGCATCGCCCTATTGCATGATCGCCAGGACGCGCCCGAACTCCTCGATGGTCTGCACGCTGATGTCCGGGCGGAAGTCCACGATGAGGTGCCGCACGCCGACAGCCGCGAATGCCTGCAACTGCGCCGCGATCTCTTCGTAGGTGCCGCAGATCGCGCTGTCATCAGCGACGGGTCGGCCGTTTTCGGGGAGATGGACGAAGGTGCCCACGGTCAGTTCGAGTGTCGCGGGGTCCCGCCCGACTTCCTTGCAGACGGCAACCATCTTCTCCCACCGCTCCGTCACCTGCGCCGGAGTGATGGGCCAGATGGCGTTGTACGCATCCGCGTGCCTGGCGATGATCCGCAGCATCCGCTCGCCCCTCGCGCCGACCCAGATCGGCGGGCCGGACGGGGACGGGCCACGCGGGCGCAGGACACAATCGGTCGCCTCGTAATACTTCCCGTGGAAGTCGGCGCGCCCCGCGCGCGAGAAGCGGCGCGATGATCTGCATCGCCTCCGCGAACCGCCCGGCGCGGTGATCGAACGGATAGCCGAACACGGTGTGTTCCGGCTCCCAATTCCCCGCACCGAGGCCGAGGATGAAACGACCGCCCGAGATCTCGTCCAGGGCGTCTGCCATCTTGGCGAGGAGGGCCGGATTGCGGAACGAGGTCGCGGCGACAAGCGGCCCGAGCGCGATCCTGGATGTCACGCTGGCGAGGGCGCTGAGAAAGGTGAACACTTCCCAGCAGCCAAGCTGGTCGGGTTCATGGGGGCGATAGATGAAGTGATCCGGGAGCCAGAAGGAGTCAAGGCCGACCGCCTCGGCGGCCACCGCCAGTTCTTTGATGTCGCCGAACCGCACGCGCTGCCCGTTCAGCGTTCGCTCGCCGGTCCGCGAGAATCACGCCAATCTTCATCCGCCGCCCTGCCCCGTCCTGTATCATGACTATCCCCGGTAGGAAACGACGATAGGATCATGGTCATCGTCGATGCGTCCCATCGTCCCGATTCCACCATCGCTACCCCTGCAATGTCAAGCCGATTCGATCTGACATCCGGACATGACGGTGAACAGAGGCGAGAAAAGATGGTGGTGGCGGGCTTTCGCCCAACGCGATTCAGTTAAGGAATCGGGCATCGTGGGGTGGCGATGTAGTTTCCGGTGGTCGCAGGCTTCCAGCCTGCCTCTCTCGGGCGGGGAGGCAGGCTGGAAGCCTGCGACCACCGAGGAATTGCCGCGAGCGGTAGATCGTCGGGTCGGATACTGTAGTATCGTTACGCGCGTTCGCGTATCGCCATCGTCGGGCGCGACACCGTTATAGTACACACCCTGGCATACGGAGCCGGGCAGCCTGAGCGAGAGGGGGAGAAGCGTGAAGATCACTGACATCCAGACCTATCTCGTGCGGGCGAACACGGGCGGCGTGGCGGAGCGCCCGCGCGGACGCAACTGGCTCTTCGTCGCGGTGCATACGGACGCGGGCATTGTCGGCTACGGCGAGGGGGGCGGCTGGCCGGAGGTCGTTGAGACCGGCGTGCAGCGAGATCGCGCCGCTGCTGATCGGCGAAGACCCCTTTCACGCCGAGCGGCTGTGGCTGAAGATCTACGACGCGCTGCATAGCCACGGCCAGACCGGGGCGGTGCGCGGCGGTGTGCAGAGTGCGATCGACATCGCGCTGTGGGACATCAAGGGCAAGGCGCTCGGCGTGCCGGTCTACGAATTGCTCGGCGGGGCGGTGCGCGACCGCGTGCGCGTCTACGGCCATGCGAGCACCCCGGCGCTGGCGCAGGAACTCGTCGCCGAGGGGTTCACCGCCTTCAAGTGCCATCCATCCGCCCAAACCCTCGGCGAGTTGCGCGCTGCCGTCGGCGACAGCGATCGAGATCGGGCTCCACGGGCATGGCGAGTTCACCGTCCACGCTGCGGTACGGATCGCCCAGGACGCGGAGGCGTATCGTCCTGCCTTCTTCGAGGAACCGACGCACCCGGACGATACGGACGGCCTCGCCGCCGTCGCCGCGACATGTATCGGTGCCCCTGGCAGCCGGGGAACGGCTCGCCAGCAAATGGGCGATGTATGACCTCATCAAGTCCGGCACGATCGCGCTCGTGCAACCGGAGACGACGCGGCTCGGTGGTATCACGGAGTTGAAGAAGATCGCGGCGATTGCGGAGGCAGCAGGGGTGCGCATCGCGCCGCACGCGGGATCGGTCGGCCCAATCGTGCAGATGGCGAATGTCCATGTGATGGCGACCGCGCCGAACTTCCTCTTTCTGGAGTACATGCCGCGCGACACAGCACCACGCCATGCGGTGGTGCCGGGGGCGGTGGAGCAGGAGGGCGGATACATCCCTTCCGACTGCGCCCGGCCTCGGTATTGACCCTCGACCTCGACGCGATCGCCGCCAACGCGCCCTATCCGGTGGAGGCGTACGAATACCGGACGCGCACCCCGGAAGAGATTCGCCGCTGGAACCCGTGAGCAATCTTGTTCGGAGTGATGCCTTCAGCGCTTCGTTGGTGGCGGCGGGCTTTAGCCTGCTGTCCCTTGCTATGGCAGGCTAAAGGAATCTGCTCTAGCGGTGGCTGGCATACCCCTGCGGTGCGCTGGGAGTGCGCGCGGGGGACGCATAGGTCTGGCCGACCGGGAGCGGCGGCGGCGCGGGCACGGCCCCGCCCGTATGCTCGACAAAGACCGGATCGCCGCCAATGTTGAGATGAATCTGGCCCCCGCTCACCTCCACCAATAGCGGATTCCCGCTCAAGTCGAACGCCTGCGCCTGCCCGGAGGCAGTCGGCAGGCTGGCATGACCACCGCCCCATATCACATCGACGACCGTGCCATCCCGCACGAAGCGATAGGCCGTGCCCGCGCCGGAATCCACTGTTCCCTGCGATGCGGCGCCGTTCAGGTGCGCGGCCATCTGCCGATAGGCCAGATAGGAGAACTTCGGGCGTCGCCCAGTCGTTGCGGATCAGGCCGTAGTTATTCTCCGCGTTGCCGGGGTCGGTGCCGTCATCGTGGAAGTCGTACCAGAAGATGTGACGGACATCCAGGCCCGGATAATCGAGCGACTCGACATACTGCCGCACCATGTAACTCGCCTGCGCCTGCTCCGAGCCGACGCCGCTCCCGGACGCGCTCGACCAGCCGATCTCGGTGAACCACCACGACTTGCCGGTGCGCGCCTGAATCGCCGTGAGATGGGCGAGGTCGTTCTTCTGGTAGTCGCCGTTGTCGATGCTCGCCTGCGACGGATACGGGTGGAAGCCGAGGATGTCCGCATACTGCGCGCCGCCCTGGTCCAGAAATTGGTTGAACCAGTTCAGATCGAGGTTGGAACTGGCGCCATTCATCACCACTGCCGCCGGATCGACAGATTTGATGGTGTTGTAGGTCTCGCGCAGCAGGTTCACGTAGTCGGCGACGCTGCCGTTCCAAAAGTAGGGGTTGTCCGGCTCGTTCCAGACCTCCCACACATGGATGCGGTCCTTGTAGCGGTAGACGGTGTTGAGGACGAAGGTTTTCCATAGGCCGATATCGGGCACGGTAAAGTTGACGGTGCCCGCTTTCTGGGCGGAGTTGTTGTAGCCGAGTAGGCCGAGGATGTTGAGGTTGCGGCTCCGCGCATCCTGCACCATCTCGTCGGTGAAGCCCCAATCCCACGCGCCGATTGGGTGCTGAATCCAATCCCAGCGGACTTCCTCGCGGATCCAGCCCGCGCCCGTCCCCTGGGCCATGTCCATCGGGCCGCTCTGCCGCCCGTAGATACCGAAACGGGTGGCGATGTGCGTGTCGAGGCCGAACGGCGAGCCACCGACCGCCGCCGCGAAACTCGTCGCGGCAGCGGCGTCCGGTGCGGTCGGCGTCGCGCCCGTGGGCGGATTGCCGATGCAGAGCCAGCACACCGCCAAAAACAGACCGAAACACGCGTGCAGGCGCGGACGAAGCCCCTTCATTCCCCATACTCCCTTAGCCAAACCATGCGCCGGGCGCGGCCCCAACTCCTCGCCCTCGCCCCACTGTGCTATCTCACGCGCGCGAGTGTACCCGATCCGACTGTTGATGTCAGTGTAGTTTTAGCGATATTCAAGCCCCAGCGGCCCGCACGCCCGACACCACAAAAAGCGTCCCCCACCCGCTATGGGCGGAGGACGTATATCGCGCGGTGCCTAATGGTAATTGAGCGCACCCAGTATCCCGCTGTGTGCGGGCGACGTGATCGGCGCGGTAACGGGAGCAGTGGGAGCAACAGGTGGTACGACTGTCGTCGTGAAGGACGCATCATTCGGCGGGACCGACGTGCAGCCATTGCCGTCGCAGTATGGCGTCGTGGCCGGGATACTGCCGTTCAGCCGGGCGTAGAAGCAGTTGAGATCGCCATTGGTGCAGCCGAGTTTCTGGTAGGCGAGCGGGTCAATCGTCACCGGTGTCGTCCCGACGGATGAATTCGGGATAGCGACCGAATCGCCCACCTGGACGGATGTGCAACCACTCCCGTCACAATACGGCACGGAAAGGGGCACGCTGCCGTTCAACCTGGCCTGGAAGCAGGCGAGATCGCCGTTCGCGCAGCCGAGCTTTTGATATGCCGCCGGGGAGATGCCCGTGGCAGTCGAATCGGCGGAAACCGACGCGGCACTGCCGATGCCGACGATCAGCAACGCGATACCGAGCGCCCCGGCAGTCGCCAGGCGGCGGAGATGATTGAGCACAGTGGAACCCCTTTCCGTCACATCTGTTGCACCCCCACTGCTCATCATCGCACGAGAAGCATATCGATGGTAGCGGGGATTTTTGAATTCTGGGAAATAGTATAGCAAACCTTCCGCGCGTTCGTGCGATACTGGGTGCACGCAACCATGGGATGATGGGCTGGCGATAAGGAAATGGAGGCCGGAGATGGGGGAGGAGCGCGGCGACTATCAACGCGAGACCATCGCGGCGCGCTGCCCACTCTGCGGCACGATCATGATGCCGGAACGTGCGGAGCCGCTGCGGTTCAGCGACCCGATCCGATCTATCCGCTTGCCGGGCGAGGATGACCTTCAGATCGAAGCCGGCCAGACCGTCACGCGGCTGCGCTGCGAGAACGATCACGTCTACTGGCTGATCGACGACGATGAGGACGACGGGAACGCAATCTGAGCAACCCGACTATGTCGCGCACATGCATCGCTCCGTCTTACGGTTGCGCGAGCCGAAGCGGGGCGGATCGATGGCGCGGCGGACTGCGCCGAGCAGTTGATGCATCGTGAAGGGTTTTTCCAGCACCGTGCAATTGAGCGCCCGCAAGGCGCGGTCGTGCGCTCGTAGGAACGGGATGTCGCCCGAGCAGACGATGACCGCGATGGCGGCGGTCGCCGGGTCGTTCCGCAGTGCTTCGAGCAGCGGCAACCCCGCGTACTCGCCATCGAAACGCAGCTCGAGGATCAGCACATCCGGCTGCTCGCGGCGGAGGAACGCCTGCGCGTCTGCCGCCACCGGCCACTGAACGGTCTCGAACCCCGCATCGCGCAGGACCAGATCGAGCATTTCCCGGAGGCTGGCATCCTCTTCAATACATGCGACACGCACCATAGTGTCCCTACCCCGATTGCTGGCGGGCTACCAGCGCATACTCAATCCCTTTTCCCTACTTCCTGAGAACGCACGAAACGGTTCCCTCCGCGCAATGGGGAAAGCCCGCGATCACAAAAGCGCCATTGCGATGGAGGCAGTGGCGCGGAACGACCTATGGGAGGGCCACAGGCGGCACGATGTCGGCCAGCGACCCCGTTGGATCGGCTCCGGCAGAGGCATGTATTCCTGTTGTGAGCGGTTAGGGCGTGTCTGACGAGTCAGCGCAGCGTTTGCTACGCTCCCGTCACGACGGTTGGGGCGAGCTGTACGGCATGTGGGTCCAGCCTGTGCTCATCCCACCATCCACCGGCAGGACCACGCCCGTGATGTATTCCGCGCCCGGCGAGCAGAGATAGAGGACTGCTTGGGCGACCTCATCCGGTTGCCCCCGCCGACCTGCGGGGATCGCCTGCATGAGGGCGGTTCCGAACGCCTCGTTCGCAAACGCTTGATTCGCCGAACCGGTCGATGGGCGCACCTGGATCACTCCCGGCGCGATGCAATTGACGGTGATCTGCCGGTCGGCGAGTTCCATCGCGAGCACCTTCGTGAACATCTCGACGCCCGCCTTCGACGCGCAGTAGGCGGAGGCGCCCAGCCGCCCGACGTTGCGGGCGATCGAAGACATGGTGACGATCCGCCCCTTGACCCCATGCGCAACCATGCTCCGGGCCGCCGCCTGGCAGGACAGAAACACGCCGCGCAGGTTCGTTTCGATTGCGGCGTCCCATACTGACAGGTCCATATCGAGGACCGAAGCGTTCGGGACGATGCCCGCGTTCGCGATCATGACCGAAGGCGGGCCAAACGCCTGCTCCGCCGCCGCCACGAGATGCGCGACCGACACCTGATCGCGCACGTCGACCTGCACGAACGCCAGCCGCGCCTGATCGGGGAACGTTCCCTGGGCCTGGTCCAGCGCGTCCTGCCGCACATCACCGAGGACAACGCTCGCGCCGGCACGGTGAAACGCCTGAGCGATGCCGAGGCCGATTCCGGACGCCGCGCCCGTCACAATCGCGACCTGCCCATCGAATCCCATCGTCATATCGTTACTCCTTATCGCCCTCGACTGGTCTCGGGCATGTCCGACGAATCGAGCCAGAGCATGAGGGCGGCGATGGTCGCCCATGCCGGGTCCGTCACCTTGCCCTGCCTCCGCCTCGCGATTATCCTCGCGGCAAGGCTACCGCGCGTTCATCAGACACGCCTACTACAGCGACACTTCTGTGTCCGTACTGCCTTACTGGTCATATACGGCGGACATTCTGCGATGTTCGCACTGCCACAATCGACCCCTGATTCGAAAGTGTCGCTGCAGTACTAGACGCCACCCTGCTCCAGATAGCGCATCGTCGCCCGCACCATCATCTCGACGCCGATGGAGAGGCAGCGCTCGTCGATGTCGAACTTCGGGTGGTGGTGGCTCCAGACCTTGCCGCTCGCCTCGTCGCGCGAGCCGACCCAGAAGAAGCAGGACGGGACGAAGTGTGTGAACTCCGAGAAGTCCTCGCCGCCCATCGTGCGTGGCCCGCTCGATACCTTGCTCCGCACCGACCACGTCGGCCGCAACCGCGCGGACGAGTTCGGTCATGCGCGGCTCGTTGACGGTCGGCGGCACGACACGGCGTATTTCGACGGCCGCCGTCGCGCGCATCCCCTCGGCGACGCTCTTGACGAGCGCGGGCAGCCGCACCGCCAGTTTGTCGCCCGTCTCCAGGTCGAACCAGCGCGTCGTGCCGCTGAAGGTCGCCGTGTCCGCGATGACGTTGGAGGCCGTGCCGCCCGCGTGGAGCGTCGCCGTCGTCAGCACGGCGGGCGAGACGGGCTCGATCTCGCGGCTGACCAGCGTCTGCAAGGCGTTGACGCACTCGACGGCGACCATCAGGGCGTCCACCGTCTCGTGCGGCATGGCCGCGTGGCCGCCCTTGCCCTGAATCTTGACCGTGAAGACATCGCCGCCCGCCATCATCGGGCCGGGAAAGGCGGTGATCGTGCCGAGCGGCGCGTCCTGCATCACATGGAGGCCGATCGCGGCGTCCACATGGGGGGTCTCCATCACGCCGTCCGCGATCATCTTCTGTGCGCCGCCGCGCCCCTCCTCGGCGGGCTGAAAGCAGAAGACGACGGTGCCCGGCAGTTCGTCCCGATGGCGCATCAGGATGCGCGCCGTGGAAAGGAGGATCGCCGTGTGCGCGTCGTGCCCGCAGGCGTGCATCGTGCCCGCCGTCTGGGAGCGATACTCCACCACGTTCTCTTCCTCGATCGGCAATGCGTCCATGTCCGCCCGCAGGAGGATCGTCTTCCCCGGCTTCCCGCCGCGCAGCACCGCCTTGACGCCGGTGACCGCGAGCCCGGTCTGAATCTCATCGAAGCCGAGCGCTTGCAGCCGCTGGGCGACGATCCCGCTCGTGCGCACTTCCTCCAGCCCGAGTTCGGGGTGCATATGAAAGTCCCGCCGGGTGGCGATCAGTTCCGGCTCCCACTCCGCGATCTCGTCGTGTACCGTGGTCGGTGTCGTCATGCGATCTCGTCCCCTTTCCTGCCAATGACACAATCGCACGATCATAGCACGCCGCTCGCGTAGGCTTTCCCGCCTGCGCTACCACCGGGCACGTTGCGCGCCTCGATCAATCGTCGCATCATGCACGGGTCAACGAAATGATGCACACGCTCGCGGAAGGAATCGACCATGGCGACCAGCGCGACGGGGCGGCGGATGAAACTCGGCACGATGCCCTCGCTCAAAGAGGACTCACTTACCAGCGGCACACCGCGCTATCGGGACATCCAGGCGATGGCCCAGACGGCGGAGGCGGTCGGGTTCGACTCCTTCTGGCTCGCCGATCATGTGATGTTCCGCGCGCCGGAGGGCGAGAACGTCGGCTGCTGGGAGTGCTTCACCTTCCTCAGCGCGCTGGCGGCGGCAACGACGAAGATTATGCTCGGCCCGCTCGTCGCCTGCACCTCGTTCCGCAATCCCGCCCTGCTCGCCAAGATGGCGGATGCCCTGGACGAAATCAGCGACGGGCGCTTCATCCTCGGCCTCGGCAGCGGTTGGAACGAACCGGAATATGAGATGTTCGGCTGGCCCTTCGATCATCGCGTCGGCCGCTTCGAGGAGGCGATGGCGATCATCGCGCCCCTGTTGCGCGAGGGGAAGGTGGATTTCCACGGCCAGTATTACGACGTATCGGACGCCGTGCTCGCGCCGCGTGGCCCCTCGCCGAAGGGGCCGCCGCTGATGATCGGCGGCACGCGGCCCCGGATGCTCCGCCTCACCGCCCAGTACGCGGACGCCTACAACACCGATACCGTCTTCAGCGCCGCACGCGTGACGGAGCTGTGGGAGGGGATGCAGGCCGCCTGCGCGGCGGTCGGGCGCGACCCGGCGACGCTCGAACTGACCTCGTTCACCTCCGTCCGCATTCTGCGAGACGGCGAATCGGCGCAGCCCGATGAGCAGGCCATCGTCGGGACGGTGGAGGAGGTTGCCCGGTCGCTCCAGCAGTTCGCGGACGCGGGCGTCACGCACCTCATCCTCCGCTTCGAGCAACTGGGCGTCGCCGGTATCGAGGCATTCGCGCCGATCATGGCGATGCTGGACCGGGCGTGAGGGCGCAGGCTCTCTGCCCGCGCCACCGGTAGCATAGGCAGAGAGCCTGCGCCCTCTCATGGATGCGGCTTCGGGTCCGGGTCCCAGGTCTCGTTGATCTTCGACCGCTGATAGGTCTTCACCATCGCCGCGATCGCCTCGGCAGGGTCGTCCGTCACGGTGAGTAGTTCGAGGTCGGCGGGGTTGATCTTCCCCTCTGCCAGCACCGTCGCGCGAATCCAGTCGCGCAGCCCCTGCCAGTACGCCGCGCCGAAGAGGACGACCGGGAACATGCCGAGTTTGCCGGTCTGGATCAGCGTGAGGGATTCGAAGAGTTCGTCCAATGTGCCGAAGCCGCCGGGGAAGCAGATGAATCCCTCCGCGTATTTGACGAACATCGTCTTGCGCACGAAGAAATAGCGGAAATTGAGCGGCAGGTTGATGTAGCGATTCATGCCCTGCTCGAAGGGCAACTCGATGTTCGCGCCGACCGAGATACCGCCCGCGTCCATCGCGCCCCGGTTCGCCGCCTCCATGATGCCGGGGCCACCGCCGGTGATCGTCGCGAAGCCCGCCTTCGCCAGCGCCGCGCCGACCGCGCGCGCCGCCGCGTACATCGGGTCGTCCTCGCGCGTGCGGGCCGAGCCGAAGACCGTCACGGCGGGGCCGATGCCCGCCAGCGCGTCGAAGCCGGAGACGAACTCGCCGGTGATGCGCATGATACGCCACGGGTCGCTGTGCGTGAACGCCGCCACCTGGGCGCGGTCGCGGTCCGTCCACGAGAGCAACTTGCGGTCCTCGGTCGGCTGGCCCCCCTTCGCGGCCCGGTTGAGCGTGGTATTGGGGATCATATCGCCCGCCATCTCCGGCCGTTCACCGCTCGATTCGTCGTCCATCATTGTATCCTCCATAGGGTATGGCGCCGCGCACGTTGCAACCCATCTCACACCGTACGTCATCGCCTACGCATCCCAGATACCACGATAGCGCAGGCATACGTCTCCTTCCTGACGATGACTGCCTTGACTGCGGTACTGTTTCGTCTTGACGGTGATAATCCCCGGTGCTATCGTCCTGCCATAGATAGACTTCCCTTTTCAATGTTTCCTGGGGGCAATGTCCCCGGCATATTCGACAGCACGATGCAACGCCCCCGCTCTACTTACGCGCGCTGGCGGCATCATGCTGTTGCGGGCTTATTGAGGCATACTCTCTCGCTCTCGGTCATCATGAGAAGGAGGGCCAACGAACCAGGGTCTGATTATCCGGCGTCTTATGGATCGCGATGGCGATACATTGAATGGAGTACCTCATGGCTTCTACGTTACCGTTCCGCGCACCTCGCTTCGCTTTGCTCGTCGGCGTGACCGTGACCCTCTTCTCTCGGCCTGCGGTGGATCGTCGACCGCGACGCCTGCCCCGGCCGCTAGCAGCGCAGCCGGGGGCGCGAGCACCAGCGGCGGTACGAGCGCGAGCGCATCGACATTCAGCGCCGCGAAGGGATGCAAGCACGTCGCCTTCCTCTCGCCCGATACCACCGCCGGTGGCCGCTGGGAGGCATACGATCACCCACTGACGGAAGCCTCCGTCAAGGCGGCGCTGCCCGGTGTCACGTTTGATGCGGTCAATGCCCAGAACAGCACCGACACGCAACTGACCCAGGCATCCAGCGAACTGACGAAGGGTGCCTGCATCCTGATCGTCGTCGCGGTCGACAGCACGTCGGCAGCGGCAATCGTCCAGAAGGCGAAAGCCAGCAATGTGCCGGTCATCGCGTACGACCGCCTGATCCAGGACAATAGCCTCGCCTACTACGCGACGTTCGACAACGTGAAGGTCGGCCAGACGCAGGCGCAGTACATCAAGGATCACCACAAGAACGGCGACAACGTCTCGATGATCAATGGCTCCCAGACCGACAACAACGCGCTCCTCTTCTCGCAGGGCGCGCATAGTGTCCTCGATCCGCTCTTCGCCAGCGGCGAACTGCACAAGGTCTACGAGCAGTTCACGCCGAGCTGGACGGCTGCCACCGCGCAGACCGAGATGGCGGCGGCGCTGACCGCGAACAACAACAACATCCAGATCGCCTACGTCGCGAATGATGGCATGGCCGAAGCGGTCGCCGCCGCCCTCAAGGCGCAGAACCTCAACGGCAAGGTGCTCGTGACCGGGCAGGACGCGGAACTGGCCGCCGTCCGCAACATCCTCACCGGCGACCAGACGATGACCGTCTACAAGCCGATCAAGAAGCTGGCGGACTCGGTCGGCAAGCTCGTTGCCGCGATGAGCAACGGCACCAGCACGTCTGAATTCGTGACCGCGAAGAGCACCACGACGGGCGGCGCGACGATCCCATCGATCTTCAACGACGTGGTCACCGTCGACAAGAGCAATGTCGCGACGACGGTGGTCGCGGATGGTTATCTCACCAAGGATGATCTCTGCAAGGGCCTGCCCGCAGGCAGCGGGGGGTTGTGCTAGCGAACGCGGCCGCACATGCGGTTGCGTGTGGGAGGGGTGCGCACGATGCGCACCCCTCCCCTTGCGCGGCGGGGCATCGTGCTGTTCATCTGCTCGGTTCGATGATGGCTGCGGAGGTCAGAATGGTAACGGAGGCGAAGAAGTAGCGGCAGCATGCGCACGCGCGCGGTGAACCGCGCTTGCGCGTGACCGGCATCAGCAAGGCATACGGCGCGGTGCAGGCGCTCAGCGATGTCGATTTCGAGGTCTACGCGGGCGAGGTGGTCGGCCTCGTCGGCGACAACGGCGCGGGGAAGTCCACGCTGGTCAAGACACTGGCCGGCGTCATCCTGGCCGATTCCGGCACGATCTATCGCGATGGCCGGGCGGTGCATATCACCAGCCCGCAACGACGCGACGCAGATGGGCATCGAGACGGTCTATCAGGACCTCGCGCTCTGCGACAACCTGGATGTGGTCGCGAACCTCTATCTCGGTCGCGAGGCGCAGCAGACCGTCGTTCCGGGGCTGGTGAAGCAACTGGATGAGACGCAGATGGAAGCGCGCACCAACCAGATATTGCGCCAACTCGATGTCAAGATTCCCTCGGTGCGCACGATCGTCGCGTCGCTCTCCGGCGGCCAGCGGCAATCCATCGCCGTGGCAAAGACGGTGTTGCGCGACCCCGCCGTACTCCTCCTCGATGAGCCGACGGCGGCGCTCGGCGTCGCCCAGACGCGGCAGGTGCTCAATCTGATCGGGCGCCTCCGCGAGCAGGGGCTGGCGGTGGTGATGATTTCCCACAACCTGGCGGACGTCTTCGAGGTGGCGGATCGCGTCGTCGTGCTCCGGCTTGGGGCGGCGCGTCGGGTCGTTCGAGATCGGGGCGACCTCCTCGGAGCAGATCGTCGCGGCAATCACGGGCGCCCAATTCGGCGGCATCATGCATGCGGCGGCGACCGCAACGGGCGCCCCGCACGAGGGATCGGAGGTGGCGCAATGAGTAGCGAGACGCTCGACACGCAGGAATTGCTGCCACCGCCGCCCACCAAGGGCATGCGCCCGCCGAGTGCGCTCACCCGGCGGCTGCGCGGCGACCTCGGGCAGATTCCCGTCGTCCTTGCGCTCGTGATCATCGCGGTCTACTTCCAGATCGCGACCGGTGGCAACTTCCTGCGCGCGCGCAACCTGACCGAGATGATTCAGGAGATCATCACGATCGGCACGCTCGCCCTCGGTTCGGTGCTCGTCCTCCTCGTCCGCGAGATCGATCTCTCGCTCGGCAGCGTGAGCGGGCTCGGGGCGGGGGCAATGGGCGTGCTCTCCTATGCGCACGGCGTGCCGTGGCCGATCGCGATCCTGATAGGGCTCCTCGTCGGCGCGCTCGCCGGCGCGATCAACGGCTTCTTCATCTCCGTCGTGCGCGTGCCGGCGTTCATCGTCACGCTGGCGGCGCTGATCGGCTATCAGGGCTTGCTCCTGCATATCATGCTGCCCACAACGACGCTCCCGATCCAGGACCCGAAAATCCTCGACATCGCGACGACCTATTTGCCGTCGTACGCCGGGGTCGGCATACCGGTGATCGGGGTGATCGATCTATGCGCTCACGCTCATTCGGGAGCGCGCGAAACGCCAAGCAGAGCAGTCTACCGATTATCTCCACGGCGGAACTGGGACTGCGCATCGGCGTCATCGCCGTTGTGGCGATTGGTGGGGCATTGCTCTTCCAGTCGTATCGCGGTGTCCCGCTGACGGCGATGCTCCTGGTCGGCTTGATCCTGCTCTTCTTCCTCGTCATGCGGCGCACCGCGTTCGGCCTGCACGTCTACGCGGTCGGCGGCAACCCGGAGGCGGCGCGGCGGGCGGGTGTCGATGTCGTCCGGCTGCGGATCATCGTCTTCACGCTCGCTTCCACGCTCGCCGCCCTGGGCGGCATCTTCCAGGCGTCGCGGCAACTCTCGGCGACCTCGGCGATCGACCCGACGCTGGTGCTGAACGCGATTGCCGCGCCGGTGATCGGCGGCGTCAGCCTCTTCGGCGGTCGCGGCTCGGTCTGGGCCGTCATCCTCGGCTCGCTGATCGTCGGCAGCCTGCTCAACGGCCTGGCGCTCACCGGTCAGGGCACCGATGTCGAGCAGATGGTGGAGGGCGGCGTCCTGCTCGTGGCCGTCATCGCCGATGCCCTCGTGCGGCGGCGGAGCGCCACCGGCCTGCGCTAGCGCGAATTAATGGCGGCCCTTACGAAACCGCCGAGACGCCAAGCTTGTCAAGAAACGCAGAGAAGTTCATCATTTCTTCTCGTGTCCGTCTTGGCGCACTTGGCGTCTCGGCGGTTCAATCCTCTTGCGGATTTTGCAGCGGGCGCTATAGCGGTAGGTTGCCCGCCGCGTATTTCGCCATCAGGTGATCGATAAAGGCGCTGTAGCGGTCTGCGAGGGCCGCGTTCTCCAGCATCAGCAGGTTCTCGGCATTGAATTCGGCGCTCCGCGAGAAGTTGTATGAGCCGGTAATCACCGTGTCGTCCACGACGAGCACTTTGGCGTGCATGAAGTCGTGGATAGTATCCGGCCGGTAGGGGGTCGTGTTTTTGCCGATCAGCCTCGCCTGCGCGACGATCTGCCGCACCGCGTCGATCTTCCAGACATTGTGCGGCACGTCCTGCCATTGCGTCAGCACGCTCGCCATCTGCGTCCGGTCGTAGAGGCCGCTGACCGGCACCTGCCCCGCTGCCAGCAGATCGCCGAGCGCGGAGATGAGGGTGCCGGAATTGAGTAACATGCTCCAGATGCGCACCCGTCGCTGTGCGGATGAGACTCGCGCGGCGACCGCGTCATCAATCTGCGGGCCGCGCCCCGGCGAGAAATAGACCCGCGCGGCGACGGGCGTGCCGGCATACTGCAATGTCACCGGGCTCGTATCGAACGAGCCGCTCGTGCCGATGTCGCCCGCCTGCCAGAGATCGGCGAAATCGCGCGCGTAGAAGCGCGCCATCTCGGGCGAGGCAATTTGGAGGATGTTGTTCTCCTCGACATTCCACGAATCGTCGGTCATGTTCGTCGAGCCCGTCCAGACCGCCGCGCCCGGCGCATCGTCCGCCGTCGCCGGATCGGGCACATCGCGGACGATGTATTTGTTGTGCATCAACTTCGGCCCGCCGATGCGCCGGTAGGGGTAGCCGAGCGACTGGACGAACAGCCCGGTGCCGGGCGGCGCAGGGTCCATGCCCTGCGCCACTTGCGGCGGTTCCGGCTTGTCGGCGTCGTAGGCGATGCGGATCGTCACGCCCGCCGCCGCGCGCTCCTGCAAGCGCGCCCGCAACGATCGCTTTCAGTGGTTCACTAAGCCGCAAATCATAGACCGCCAGATCGAGACTGCGTTGCGCGCCCCGGATGAATGCGGCGAGTTTCGTGGCGATTTCCTGTCCCGTCTGCTCCCCCTGCGCGAGCATCGTGACATCGAGACTATCTCCCGGTGCGGCAGGTTGGGACGCGGTATCCAACGTTTCACGCTCCTTTTGCATGCCGGACAAGCGCCGCGTCGATTACGCGAACACCGGAGCGGCATGTGCATCAGTATATGCAGGGATGGTGCCGTGGATAGACGCCCCCACTGCCCACGCATTCAGGCACGACAAGCCGAGGCGACCGCGCACGCCGGCGAACTGGGCCCGCATCGCGACGGCGGCGGCGGCGGTGTCGCCCTGCCGCACCGCGTCGAGGATGTCGCGATGCCAGCGCGCGTTGGTGGCGGCCATCGGCGGCCCCTCCGGGAGTTGGGAGGCGACCGCTTCCTGCACATCCCAGAAGGCGTGGAGAATCAGCGTCACGACGTGATTGTCGAGCGGTTCGTAGAGCGCGTCGTGGAAGGAGCGATCGACGCGCGGGTCCATGATGCCTGCCGCCGCGTCCACATCCATGCGCGCGACACACGCGTCCAACCGCGCGAGTTGGTCCGCCGTGTGCATCGCCGCCACGCGGCGCACGAGCTCCAGTTCCAGTATCTCGCGCAGTTGCAGCATCTCGCGCAGCGTCCGCGTGTCGCGGCCGATATTCTGCACGAGATTGAAGGCCATGCCGTCGATCAGCGGCGCGAGCGACGCCTGCCCGACGTAGGTGCCGAGGCCGTGTCGCGTCTCCACCACACCTGAAGCGGCGAGCGCCTTGAGCGCCTCCCGCAGTGAGTTGCGGCTGATGCCGAGATCGCGCGCCAGCACCGTCTCGGTGGGGATCGCGTCGCCGGGCCGCAGGTCGTGCGCGACGATATACTGCTTGATGCGTTCTTGCGCGGCGCGATAAATCGTTTCAGTGCGTAGCGGTTCGGTGGTCGCCATGCTTGCGTTCCTCTTCCCCCGCACGCTATACTGATTCTACGGGTTGTAGGACATCCTAGGACTGGCACGCGGGGCTGTCAATCGGGGCGACGACGCACGGGATGAGAAAGTCAGGTGCGTTATCTGTCGGGACGATAGGGGAGCGGCATGAAACTCGTCAGTTACGCGGTCAACGACGCACTGCGGCATGGTCTTCTTAGCGGCGACGATGGCGCCGAGCGCGTCCATGAGATCGGTAGCGGCGATCTCCTCGAACTGCTCGAAAGTGGCGATGACTGGCATGCAGCGGGCGCGGGCCGCCGCCTCGGGGCATCCGTGCCGCTCTCGTCCGTGCGGCTGCTCGCGCCGCTCCGCCGCCCGCCGAAATTGCTCGCGCTCGCCGGGAACTACCAGGAGCATGTGCGCGAGAGCAAGGTCGCCGACGTGCAGAAGGCGCACGCCGTGCCGCTGCTCTTCCTCAAGCCGTCCACCTCGATCATCGCGGCGGGCGAGCCGGTCTATGCGCCGGAAATCTCCCATGCGGTGGATTACGAACTCGAAATCGGCGTCGTGATCGGCACGCGCTGCAAGCAGGTCGACGCCGCCGACGCGCTCGGCGTGGTGGCGGGCTATCTGGTGGCGAACGACATCTCCGGGCGCGTCGATCGATTGGGGCGTCGAGCGCGGCGAGGTGACGCCGCGCATGGCCTTCTTCGACTGGCTGAACGGCAAGTGGCCGGACAGTTTCGCGCCGATGGGGCCGTACATCGTCACCGCCGATGACGTGCCCGACCCGCAGGCGCTGGCGATGCGGCTCTAGGTCAATGGCGTGGTGCGGCAGGAGGCCTCCACCGGCGACATGATCTTCACCGTCGCGGAGACGATCGCCTTCTGCGCGCGCTTCATGACGCTCGAACCCGGCGACATCATCCTCACCGGCACGCCCTCCGGCGTCGGCGCGACGACGCAGACCTACCTGCAACCGGGCGACCGGATGGAGGCGTGGATCGAGGGGCTTGGCACGCTCGTACGCCCGTCATCGCGGCGGAGGCGGCCCATGACCCGCTCCGTCGCAATGATCGGCGCGGGCGGCATCGCGCAGGATCATGTCGCGGCGTATGCCCGCATCCCCGGCGTGCGTGTGTCGCACATCGTGGATACGGATGCCGCGCGCGCGCGGTCGCTCGCGGCGCGGCGCGGACAATGCCGCATGGTCAACCGACGTGGCGGCGGTATTCGCCGCGCCGGAGGTGGACGCGGTAGACATCTGCACGCCGTCCGCAACGCACGCGGCGCTGACTATCGCGGCGGCGGCGCGCGGGCAAAGCGATCCATGTCGAGAAGCCCGCCGCGCTCTCCCTCGCCGATTTCGACGCGATGGTCGCGGCGACCGAGCGGCACGGCGTGTCGCTGATGGTCGGGCAAACGGCGCGCTTCCAGCCTGTCAATACCGAGATCGCGGCGGGAGATCGCGGCGGGGACGATTGGGCGGCTGCGCGTGCTGCACGTCACTCTGGTACGCCGGACATGTCTGGGCAGACGGCTGGCGGAGCTGGCAACTCGACCCGGCGCGCTCGCGGCGGCCACCCGGTGCACAACGGCATCCACGCGCTCGATCTCGCCATCTGGCTCTTCGACGCGCGCGCCGACGCGCGTCTTCACGCGCGGCTTCCGCACCTTCGCGCCGACGATGGGCATCCCGGATAGTTTCCACATGACCGTCCGCTTCGATGACGGCAGCATCGCGCTCCTGGAGATCGCCTACGCGCTCCGCACAGCGCGGCGATGCCCTGCGCCGCATCCTCGCGGTCGGCGAGGCGCGGCAGCCTGCAGCCACAGCACCGAGGACGACCCGCAGTCTCTACAGCGACGGCGTCCATCTCCCCTCGCCGGCGATCGAGGACGCGATGTATCACCAACTCCGCCATTGGGTCGCGACGCTGCGACGGCGAGGAGGAGCCGATCGTCAAGACGGCGCAGGTGCGCGCACGCGCTCGCCGCGGCGCTCGGCGCGCAGGAGTCGCTGGAGACCGGCGCGGCGGTCAGCATCGGGGAGGCAGCGCATGACTGATCGCGCTCCGCTCGGCCTGCTCGTCCTCAGCGCGGTGCGGCACGCCGCCAGTTATCTGCCCGTCTTCGACGCGCACCCGGAGACCGTGCATCCGCGCGATTGTCGAGGAGCCGGACGCGCCCGGAGTGGGCGCACAACGACACGCGCATCCTCGCGGAGAAATACGGCGTCCCGGTTCTGCCCGACCCCGAGGCGGCACTGGCGCGGGACGACATCGATCTCGTCCTCGTCTGCTCGGAGCCGACGCGCCACGCGCGGCTGGCGGCGCAGGCGTTCCGGGCCGGGAAGCACGTCCTGGTGGACAAGCCGATGGCGTCGACGCTCGACGAGTGCGCGCTGGTGGCCGAGGCGGCACGCGAGCGCGCCGGGCGCAAGTTCACCGTCGTCCACCGCCTCTTCGCGCCGCCGATCCAGCGGGCGCGGCGGCAGATCGACGCCGGGCATATCGGCCTGATCCGCGCCGCCGATGTCGAGTTTCTGGCCAGCGGCGTCTTCTTCGGCACGTCGGTCGAGCGCCCCGAGTTCGTCGCCAACCCGGCGCTCTCCGGCGGCGGCGAACTGCTCAACTTCATGGTCTATCCGGTCGATTACCTGCACTACCTGACCGGCGCGCGCGCCAGTGGAGGTCTTCGCGGAGGCCGGTACCTTCTTCTTCGACGCGCACAGGCAATTCGGCGTCGAAGATGTCGGCATCCTTTCGGTCCTGCTGGAGCACGATATCACGCCTCACTGACTGTCGGGCGCGTGCCCTTTGCCCCGACGCCCGGCCCCGGCGCGTCGGAACTGCGGATGATCGGCTCGCACGGGCATCTGACCGTGGACGAGAACCGGCCGCAACTGGATATCTGGAGCACGGTGACGGAAAGGAGGGGGCGCACGATCGGCGGAGAATCCGCGCGCGGCACCGTCACGACGGAGATCGGGGCGTTCATCCGGGACATTCTGGAAGATCGCACTCCGCTCTACGGCGTGGCCGATGGCTGGGCCGCCATCGCCGCAATCGAGGCCGCGTACCGTTCGGTCGCGACGGGCCAGCCGGCGCGGCTGGCGCGACTATCCAGCGCACGGATGCGGTGAGGCGTATGCGGTGAGGCTGACGGGAGATCTGCAAGAGCCTGCACAGCTGACGCCGCGACGCACGATTCCGGGATCGCGCGGTATCGCTGCGCCGACCGCGACGATTCGCGGGGTACTCACTGCTGCGGCCTGGTGACAATCCCGACGGCCTACGTGGGGCCGCGAAGCGACGGGCACCTCCGCACCCGCGCCGACCGCGACGGGGCGGCTGCCGCATCGAGCGCGCCCTCGTCTGCGCCGTCGAGCGCGGCATCCACCGCGCCGACAGCGGCGACCGGTGGCGCAAGCGCCACGGCGGCGCGCCGCTCTGCGGTCGCGGCGCGCCGGCTGCGGCGACCGCGCGCGACGCGACCGCCGGCTGCGGCGTGGCGGCGGGCGGCACGCTGACGGGCGGCGTTCGATGTCGGTCCGGGCGGCAGCCCGCAGGGCTTCAACCCCCTGACCCGGGCGCGGCTTCGTCTGGCTGGAGAAGTATTTCTCGAAGCTGGTCGTCTACGATGTCAAATTCACGAAAATGCAGGGCGACCTGGCCGAGTCGTGGGATGTCTCGGCGGATGCGAAGCAGTTCACCTTCCATCTGCGCAAAGGTATGCTGTGGCACGATGGTCAGCCCTTCACCTCGGAGGATGTGAAGTTCTCCATCGAACTGGTGAAGAACCCTGATAGCGCCAGCTCGTATGCGCCCGAATACGCCGACATCACGGATATCGCCACGCCGGACCCGCTGACCGTGGTCATCACCTCAGCGAGCCGAATGCCGCGCTGCTCGATGCGATGACCTTCGCCTTCATGCTGCCGAAGCACGCCCTCGGCGCCATCGCGCCGAAGGACCTCGTCAAGAATGCGTGGTGGTCCACCAACCCGATCGGTACCGGCCCCTTCAAATGGAGCAAGTACGTTCCGGATCAGTACGTCGAACTGGCTGCGAACGAGAACGTACTGGCGCGGACGCCCCAAGCTGGACAAACTGATCAATCGCTACTTCAAGGAGCCGGGCAGCGCGCTGATCGCATTGCAGAAGGGCGAGATCCAGTTCACCTATTTGACGCTGGATGAGTCGGAAATCGTCAAGAAGGACGCAAACTTGACGATGCTCCCCGGCCCGTCGCAGACGGTGAACTACTCATCTTCAACTTCAAGGATCCGCGCTTCCAAGACCTGCGCGTTCGCCAAGCCTTCATGTACGCAATCGACCGCTCCGCGATCGTTGATCAACTCTTCAAGGGAACGGCGGTCATCGTTCCCGTGCGTCTTCGATAACCCGAAGTACATCCCGAGCGGTCGCAATGACTACAAGCGCGATGTCACCAAAGCGAAGCAACTCTTGCAGGCGGCGAACTGGGACAAGATCAAGGGCGAGCCGATTGAGATCCTCACCTACTACTCCGACCAACTCTCCAATGACGTCCTCGTGACGATGCAGCAGCAATTGGCGGATGTCGGCGTCGCAGGTGACGATCCGCGCGGTGGATGGCGACCTTCACGGCGTCGTCAACAAGGCCGCGCCCGGTTCCGCATCTACTATGCCGGCGGCGGCGAATGGCGCCGGACCCGGACGTGACGAGCATCTGCTTCCTCTCCACCGCCGCTGCCGCCGGGCGGGTCGAACCGCGGCTTCTAGAACAACGCCGACGTCGACAAGTCGTATCTGGCCGGACGCGCGGACGTCGATCCCACCAAGCGCGCGGCGGATTATCAGGATGCCTGCAAAATCCAGAACGACCAACTGCCGTGGGGACCGATGTGGGTCGACGCACGCGATTCGGCGCGGTCTCCAAGAATGTGCAAAACTTCGTGTATACGCCAGTCAGCCGGGAGCGGCGTCGCGACTACGATCAGTCGGAGCTGTGGACCATTGCGAAGTAAGGAGTAACGAGTCAAGAGTAACAAGGGAGGAGTAACGGAGCCGGACATGCGTGCCTTGTCACTAGCTTACCGTCACGCGCGACTCGTTACTCCCCGTGAGGGGACCATGGGGCGCTACATCCAGCGCCGTTGGTGATCAGCGTGCCGATTCTGGTCGCGATCACCGCGATCATCTTCACGCTGCTCCAACTGACGCCGGGCGATCCGCTGGACGCCTACCTCACGCCCGACCAGGTGCTCTCGCAGGAGCAGCGGGACTCGCTGCGCCACGAACTGGGCCTCGACCGGCCCGCGCCGATCCGCTACTTCTACTGGCTGCGCGAGGTCGCGAACGGCGATCTCGGCTACCGGATCAAGACCGGCGAAGCGGTCGGGACAGTGATCGCGTCAGCGGCTCGGCCCGACGCTCATGCTGATGGCAGCGGGCTCGCCCTCGGCATCGTGGTCGGGATCTTCCTCGGCGTGATCTCCGCCGTCAAGCAGTACTCCGTGCTCGATTTCGTCCTGACCATCCTCGCCTTCCTCGGCGCGTCCACCCCGGCGTTCTTCGCCGGCCTGGTCGGCTTATACGTCTTCTCGCTCCGACTCGGCTGGTTCCCTGCCGGTGGGCTTCGCCACGCCGGGCGTGCCCTTTTCGGTATGGGACCATATCGACCATCTGATCCTGCCTGCGCTGATGCTCTCGCTCTTCCAGGTCTCCCTGATCATGCGCTACACCCGCTCGGCGATGCTCGGCGTCCTGTCGCAGGATTACATCCGCACGGCGCAGGCGAAGGGGCTCTCCCGGCGCGTCACGGTCGGCAGCCACGCGCTGCGCAATGCGCTGATCCCGATCGTGACGGTCATCGGCGCGACCGTGCCCGCATTGATCGGCGGCGCGGTCTTCCTCGAGTCGATCTTCTCCTGGCCGGGGATGGGCACGCTCTACCTCGACGCGATCGCGGGGCGCGATTATCCGCTCATCATGGGGATGACGCTGATCATCGCGACGGTCATCCTGCTCGCGAACCTGCTCACGGACCTCGCCTACGCCTTCATCGACCCACGGATTCGCTATGGTGAGCCCGCTACCACGAGGATACAGAGACGAATGGATAAGAGCTGGCCGAAACCGACGCCCGCGCACCGGCGCTCGCCGGGCAAGACGCGCTCGCGGCGCGGAAGAACGCGGTCGTGCTGACGCCGACACGGCAGGCATTGCGCCGCTTCCGGCGGCACCGGCTGGCGGTGGTCGGCGTCGGCGGTCGTCGCCATCTTCGTCCTGCTCGCGATTTTCGCGCCGCTCGTCGCGCGCGTCGGGCCGAACACGGTCGATCTCCTCGCGCGCAATCAGGGGCCGACGGCCGAAGCACTGGCTCGGCACGGACCGCACGGGGCGCGACACCTTCGCGCGCACGATCTATGCCGGGCGCGTCTCGCTCTCGATCGGCTTCGCGGCGGCGGCGATCTCGATCATGATCGGCGCGTTCCTCGGCGCGCTGGCGGGCTTCTTCGGCGGGTGGGTCAGATGCCTCATCATGCGCTTCACCGATGTCGTGATGACCTTCCCGCTCGATCATCATCATCCTGACCGTCGTCGCGCTGACCGGGCCGGGCGTCAGTCAAGACGTTGCTCATCATCGGCCTGCTCAACTGGCCGGTGCCGTGTCGCCTCGTGCGCGCCAAGTTCCTGTCGCTGCGCGAGCAGGAGTTCCTCATCGCCGCCCGCGCGATGGGCGCCTCGGCGGCGCGCATGATTGCCGTCCATGCCTTCCCGAACACCGTGGATGTGCTCGTCGTCTACGCCAGTTTCGGCGTCGTCAATGCGATTTTGCTGGAGGCGGGACTCTCCTTCCTCGGCCTCGGCGTCCAGCCCCCGACCGCGAGTTGGGGCAACATGATCAACGTCGCGCGCAACTTGCAAGTGCTCGAACAGCAGCCGTGGCAGTGGGTACCGGCGGGCATCGCGATCGTCCTCACCGTGCTCGCCTGCAACTTCATCGGCGACGGCCTGCGCGACGCGCTCGATCCGCGCATGAATATCGCATGATGACGACAGGCGATGATGCTCCTCACCCGTCGTGGTGGAGTGCGCGGCAGGCCGGTCGGATTGTGCCGGTGAAGCTCACACACCGCGATGCCAGCGCGACCGCGTATCTCGCATCGGGCAACGCGGATGGCCCCATGCTCGCCGTCCTCGGCGCGGTGCACGGCGACGAGTACGAAGGGCCGGTCGCTATCGCCGAACTGCTGGCGACGCTCCCACTCGATACGATGGCCGGGACATTGATCGCCGTGCCAGTCGTTAGCGCCTCCGCACACGAAGCGGGGCGACGCACGAGTCCGCAGGATGACAAGGACCTCGCGCGCTGCTTTCCCGGCAACCCGAGCGGGGCGCCGAGCGAACAACTGGCGCATCTGATCGCGACGCAATGTATCGCGCCCGCCGATGCGCTCATCGATCTCCATAGCGGCGGTGTCGCGCTCGATGGCGCATTACTCATCGGCTACAGCGCGACCGATGACGATGCGGGGCGACGTTCGCGCGAACTCGCGTACGCGTTCGGCGCGCCGGTGATCTGGGAGCACCCGCCGCCGATGCCGCCCGGTCGGACCGGCTCCTTCGCGCTCGACCAGGGCATCCCCTTCATCTACACCGAGGCGGTGGGCGGCGGGCAGGCGGATCGTGCGACGGTCACCTGCTTCGTCGAAGGCGTGCGGCGGGTAATGATCGCGATGGGGATGCTGCCCGGCGATTCGCCCGCGCCGCGTCATAGCGAATTCTGGCGCGGCGGCGGGAACACGGACACGATGGTCGCCGCCACGGTGAATGGCCTCTTCCGCGCCTACGTTGGCGCCGGGGAATATGTCGCGGCGAGCACACCGGTTGGCGACATCATCGATGCTCAGGGCGCGATCATCGAGCGCCTGACCGCCCCGCACGCGGGCGTGCTCCCCTTTATCCGCCGTATCCCGCGCGTGCGGGTCGGCGATGGCCTGTATATGCTGACGCAGCGCGTCGAAGGAGCGTAACCACCATGCCCGGATTGCCCAACGGTTTCGGCGGGATCGTCCCGCCCGTCTGCACGCCGATGACCGAGGATTTCGAGGTAGATACCGCCTCGCTGGAGCGGCTGATCAGCTTCCTGCTCGACGCGGGGGTGCATGGCCTCTTCATGCTCGGCTCGACAAGCGAGACGGTCTTCCTCACCGACCGGCAGCGGGCGACGGTGCTCGATGTCGCGGTGCGCACGACGGCGGCAAGGTGCCCGTCCTCGCCGGGGTGATCGACATGACGACCGCCCCCTCGCTCGATCACGCGCGCGTGGCGAAGCAGGCGGGCGTCGATGCGCTCGTGCTCACCGCGCCCTTCTACACCCGCGCCAGCAGCGAGGAGATCATCGCGCACTTCCGGACAGTCCAGACCGCGATCGGCCTGCCGATCATGGCGTATGACATCCCGAGCGCCGTGCATGTGAAAATCGAGCGGGCCACCATCCTCGCGATGGCGCGCGAGGGGTTGATCGCGGGCATCAAAGACAGCAGCGGCGACGACGCGAATTTCCGTGGCTTGGTCATGGATGCCCGCGCGGTGCCTGGTTTTATCACCTTCACCGGCTCCGAGTTGCTCGTGGACGCGGCGCTGCTGGTCGGCGCGAGCGGTTCCGTCCCCGGCCTCGGCAATGTGGACCCGGCGGGTTTCGTACGCGTCTACGATGCCGCCCGCGCCGGTAACTGGGAACTGGCGCGAGACGAGCAGGAGCGGCTCTATCGCCTCTTCTCGATCATCTACGGCGGCACGCCCGGCCGGATGGGCTTCACCGCCTCGGCGCTCGGCGGCTTCAAGACGGCGCTCATGCTACGCGGCGTGATCGCGACCAATGTCATCGGTCGCCCGCTCACCCGCTACACCGCCGACGAGGTGGAGCGCGTGCGGCAGGTATTGGTGGAGGCCGAACTCCTCTAAACGGGGAGTTACCCACCCCCTGCCCCCTCCCGCTGTGCTATCGTTATGGCAGCATCGTTCGCACGGCGCGCCGCACACCGGTGACGCGGAGGAGGAGAAGATGGCCCAATCGAACAGCATGGCGCGATGCCGGTCGGGCACGAGATGGGAGCGCGGAGATCGTCTGGCGGCCCACGGCGGCGCATCTTGCAACGTAGCCGCCTCGCGCGCTTCATGGCGCGGGAGGGGATCGCCGATGTTCGACGCCTGCTGACGCGCGCCGCCGCTGATCCCGGCGTGGTTCTGGGACGAGACGGTGCGCGACCTCGACTGGCAGTTCTCCCGCCCGTACACGCAAACGCTCGACCTCTCACGCGGGCCGATGTGGCCGACGTGGTTTGTCGGCGGGCAGGTAGAACTACGTCCATAACGCCCTCGACAAGCACGCGACGGGCGCACATGCGGACAAAACGGCGGTGATCTGGGAGGGCGACGACGGCGCGGCGCGGCAGTGGACGTACCGCGAACTGTGGGAGGAGACGAATCGCCTCGCGGGCGCACTCGCCGCGCTCGGTATCGCGCTCGGGGACCGCGTCGGTATCTACCTGCCAATGCTGCCGGAGACGCGTGGCGACGCTTCGCCGTGGCGAAGATCGGCGCGGTCGCCGTGCCCGTGTTTTCCGGCTACGGCGCGGAGTCGGTCGCCACGCGCCTCGCGGACGCCGAAGCGGTCGCGCTGATCACGGCGGACGGCTTTCTGCGGCGCGGCAAGCCAGTCGCCGCTCAAAGCGATGGCGGACGCCGCCCTCGCCGACGCGCCGGACGTGCGGCACGTCGTTGTCATCAACCGGCTCGGCACGAGCGTGCCAATGCAGGCGGGGCGCGACCACGACTACGCCGCGCTTGTGCCGCGCAACCCGCGACATATGAGACCGAGCCACGGAGGCGGAAGACCCGTGCATGATCCTCTACACTTCCGGCACCACGGGCCGCCCGAAGGGGATCGTGCATACGCACGCCTCGCTTCCCGCTCAAGGCGACGCAAGACCTCGCGCACTGCTTCGATGTGCAGGCGGACGACACGCTGCTGTGGTACACGGACCTCGGCTGGATGATGGGGCCGTGGGCGATCATCGGCACGCTCGCGCTCGGCGCGACGCTCGTGCTGTTCGAGGGCACGCCCGACTACCCGCGCCCCGACCGCCTCTGGGAACTCGTCGCGAAGCACCGCATCACCGTGCTCGGCGTCGCGCCCACGGTGGTGCGCTCGCTGATGACGGCGGGGGACGACTGGCCCGCGCGGCACGACCTCACGCAGCCTGCGCGCCCTCGGTAGCAGCGGCGAGGCATGGAACCCCGGCCCGTGGCAGTGGTTTTTCGAGCACGTCGGCGGCGGGCGGTGCCCGGTCATCAACTACAGCGGCGGCACGGAGATCAGCGGCGGCATCCTCAGCGGCTACACGATCTTGCCGATGAAGCCGACGGCGTTCTGCCGCGCCCGCGCCGGGGATGGCGGTGGACGTGGTGGACGACGCGGGCGATGCCGGTGCGCGGCGCGGTGGGCGAACTCGTGCTGCGCGGGCCGTGGCCGGGGATGGCGCGCGGCTTCTGGCGTGACCCGGCGCGGTACGAGGAGACGTACTGGTCGCGCATCCCCGGCCTCTGGGTGCATGGCGACTTCGCACGCGTGGACGATGACGGCTTCTGGTACATCCTCGGACGCTCGGACGACACGATCAAGGTGGCGGGCAAGCGCGTCGGCCCGGCCGAGGTCGAGTGCGCGGCGTGCGCCCACCCCGCCGTGGCGGAAGCGGCGGCAATCGGCGTGCCGCACCCCGTCAAGGGCGACGCGATTGTCGCCTTCGTCGTGCTGCGCGCCGGGCCAGACGGCGAGACGAGGCGCACGCGCGACGCGATCGAAGCGCGATCGTCGCCGCACTCGGCAAGGCGCTCAAACCGGAGGCGGTGAAGTTCGTCACGGAACTGCCGAAGACGCGCAACGCCAAAGTGATGCGCCGCGTGATCCGCGCCGCCTGGCTCGGCCTGCCCCCCGGCGACACCACCGCCCTGGAAAACCCCGCCGCCGTGGAGGGCATCGGCGCGGCGAAATAACGCGGGACGGAGTAGGGATGGTGCAGGTATAATGGCATCGAGCGCCGGACAGCGGCGCATGTCTACGCCACCAACGACCGAGAGGCACACGCCGCGATGAGACAAATCTTCCTGCTGCTCTGGATACTCTGGGTGAACATGCTCTGGATTTTCGGTCTCCCGTCGATCTATCTCCTGCGCCTCGGCGATTGGCGTGCGGGCGTTTCCGTGCCCTTGTTCCTGTTCACGCTCTACGCCGGGTGGCGTCTCTACCAGCGCACACGGCGCGACTGGCAGCAGAGCAGTTGGTGAGTGGAAGCGCAGGCTTTCCAGCCTGCGCTACCGATGCCGGCTGACGCTGCCGGAGCATTTCGTAGAGCAGCACACCGGCGGCGACGGCAAGGTTGAGCGAACTCGCGCCGCCGTGCATCGGGATGCGCACGGACAAATCGCCGCGCTGCACGATCTCTGGCGGCAATCCGCGCCCCTCGTTGCCAAAAAGGACGAGCGAGGGCGATGGGATAGGTGACATCCCAGTGATCGTGCGCGGCGCGCGCCGAGGTCGTTATGACGCTGATCTGCTGCGCGGCGCACCACGCCAGCACGTCCTCGATATTCGCCGCGTGGACGATGGGGAGGCGAAAGAGCGTCCCGACGCTCGCCTTCACCGCGCTCGGATGGTAGGGGTCGGTCGTGCCGCCGATCAGGGCGATGCCGCTGCCGCCCACCGCATCGACGGTGCGAATGATCGTGCCGAGATTGCCGGGGTTGCCGACTTCGTGCAGCGCGACAAAGAGCGCGGTCGGGGAGACCCGCAACGTCTCGATGCCGTACCGCTCGATGCGGATCACCGCCCCCAACCCGGACGGATGCTCGCGCGTCGCGATCCGCTCGTAGAGCGCGGCGGAGACCTCGGCGATGGCTGTGCCCGCCGCCTCTGCTGCGCGACCATCGCGAGGGCGGGCGCACTCGTCAGCAACTCCGGCGCGACGACGAGCGTCTCGATGGCCGCGCCCGCCTCGACCGCCTGCCAGACGGCCTGGATGCCCTCGACAAAGAACGCGCCCTGCTCCTCCCGCCCCTTGCGCTGTTCCAACGCGCGGATGCGTTTGATGAGCGGGTTCGCGGCGCTTTCGATGCGCAATCGTCCTCCCTCACTGTCCATACTACCTAGAAAGGCGAGGCTGGATCACCCCAGCACCGCCCGCAACCGCTCCGCGACGATCTGTTCCTCGCCCGGCTTGAGGAGCGCGGTGACGATGCAGAGCGCCTTCTCGTGCAGGAGATTCTGCGAGACGGCAATCGGCGGGTCGCCGTCGATCAAGGCATTGACGATCGCGGCGACGGGCTGCTCGACGATCTTCTCATCGATGCGGATCACGCCCGTCGGGTAGGCGCGCGGGGCGTTGCGTTCCCCAATTGCTCCGCCTGGATGCCCGGCAGCCCGGCGACCGCGTCGAGGATGATGGCGAGGCGCCGCTCCTGCTCGACCCGCTCGGCGTCGTGATCGCGCGCGAGGAAGCGACGCAGCGCGACGATCAGCCCGACGATCTCCTCCTTGCCCACCTTCATCGGTCGCCCGATGCCGTGATGCGGCGGGCCGGGCAGCACCCCGCTCTCGATGTAGCGGGCGCGCCACGTCCACGTCTCCGGGTAGACATCCATATCCTGATGCTGCAAGGCGACCGACTCGATCGAGCGCCGCCCGCCCGACGAGGATGCCCGACGCCTGCGGCCCGCCAATCGCCTTGCCACCGCTGAAGGCGACGAGGTCCGCCCCGGTGGCGATCAGCGCGCGCAGGTTCTCGGCGGGCGGCAAGGCACCCGCGCCATCGACGATCACGGGCAGGCCGTGCCGGTGCGCGATGGCGACCACCTCCGCCAGCGGCACGACGCCCGGCGCGTTGCCGAACGAGTAGGCAATCGCCGCCGTCCGCTCGGTGATCGCGGATTCGATCTGCCACGGCCAGGTGATCCCCTGCCCCGGAAAACCGAGGTAGCCGACCTCGACAAGTGTCGCCCCGGCGAGGCGCAGGGCATGCGTATACGCCGTCAGATGCGGGCGCTGGACGATGATCTCGTTGCGCAGCCCCGTCGTGTCCGGCAACCGGTCCATCGCCGCGACATCGAGCCCGGCGATGCACGCCGCCGCCCCGAGCGCCAGCCCGGACGCCGCGCCCGCCGTCACATAGCCCGCCTCGGCGCCCGCCGCCCGCGCCAGTTCGCGCCCGGCGGCCTCCTGCACATCCTCGATGCGCACGCAGAATTGCGCCGCCTCGGCCATCGCCGCCGCGACTTCCGGATGGAGCGGCGCCCCACTGAGCCGCGTCACCGGCCCCGCCACATTGATGACCGGCCGCACCCCGAGCGTGTCATAGATAGTCAGGTGTCCCCCCTCCCCGCCCCTCCCCCGGCAGCAGGAGAGGGGTGACTTCGCGCGAAGTTTCGGCCAAGGACGATAGAGAGTGTCATACGAGAAGAAAAGGTTTGCCATTCTCTACGATTGCCTGACGCGAGTTCCCTCTCCCGCCGCCGCGGGGGAGGTGTCAGGGGAGGGGCAACCCTACTATGAGTCCTATGCCATCGCGCCGACGGGCGGGACTTCCTGGGTGCAGAAGGCGCAGCGGGTGGCGGCGATCGGGATGCTGCTCACGCAGTACGGGCACTCGCGGGTCTTCGCGATGACGGGCGTCTCGGTCTTGCGCGCATTCATCAGCGCGTTGACGGGGCGGACAACGAAGAAGAAGACGACCGCCGCGATAATCAGGAAGGAGACGATGGCGTTGATGAAGTCGCCGACGAGGAAGCGGCTGTGGTTGATCGTGAAACCGAGGGCGGAGAAGTCCGGCTTGCCGCCGATGGCCGCGATCAGCGGGGTAATGAGGTCCTTGACGAAGGCCGCCACGACCGCCCCGAATGCCGCGCCGATGATGATACCGACCGCCAAATCCACGACATTGCCCCGGAGGATAAACGCCTTGAAGTCGTTCGCCGCTTTCATCGTTGCGCATCCTTTCGCTTCAGCACCGAAAATCCGTCCGCGCCAGTATACGGGCAATGCGAGCCAGTGGAGCATATCGACCGACTAGGATGCCACAGCCACCACGGCTAGATCGCGGAACTGCCGCCGCGACAGATCGGCGTAGCGCCCGCCCGCGCGCAGCAGTTCGTCGTGCGTGCCGCGCTCGACGATGGCGCCGCCCTCGACGACGAGGATGAGGTCGGCGTTGCGGATCGTGCTCAGGCGGTGGGCGATGACGATGCTGGTGCGGCCCGCGAGCAGCGTGCCGAGCGCGCGCTGGATCGTCGCCTCGGTGCGCGTGTCGATGTTGCTCGTCGCCTCGTCGAGGATCAGGATGCGCGGCTCGGCCAGGACGGCGCGGGCGAAGGCGAGCAACTGGCGCTGCCCCTGGCTGAGCGTCCCACCGCCCTCGCCGAGCACCGTGTCGTACCCCTCCGGCAGCGCGGCGATGAAGCCGTGCGCATCCACGGCCCGCGCCGCCGTCTTCGATCTGCTCCTGCGTCGCGTCGAGCTCGCCGTAGGCGATATTCGTCGGCGATGGTGCCGCTGAACAGGAACGGCTCCTGCAGCACGATGGCGATCTGGCGGCGCAGGCTCGGCCGCGTCACGGCGCGCACATCCTGCCCGTCGACCTGCACCGCGCCGCGCGTCACATCGTAGAAGCGCGGGATGAGGTTGGCGATGGTCGTCTTGCCCGCGCCCGTCTGGCCCGACGAGCGCGACCGTCTGCCCCGCCGCGACTGCGAAATTGACGCCGTGCAGCACCGGGCTGGCCGAGCATCGTAGGCGAAGGTGACGTCCTCGAAGGCGATCTCGCCCCGCGACGCGGCCGAGGTCCGGCGTGCCGGGCGGGTCGGCGGGCTCGCGGCTCCTCGTCGAGAATGGCGTAGATGCGCTCGCCGCCCGCCAGCGCGGACTGCAACTGCGTGTAGACCTGCGAGGCGAGCTGGATCGGGCGGAAGAACTGCTGCACGTAGATCAGGAAGGCCGCCAGCAGGCCGACGGTCAGGCGGTGCGTGGAAGACGAGGTAACCGCCGAAGCCGATGACGAGCGCCGTGGCCAGCGTGCTGAGGATGTCGATGGTCGGCGAGAAGGCGGAGGTGATGGCGACGGCCTGCACATTGGCGTTGCGGTTGGCGGCGTTGCGCTGCGCGGAACCGCGCGATGTTCGCCTCGGTGCGGTTGAACGCCTGCGCCTCGCGCACGCCGACGATCTCCTCCTGCATACTCGGCGGTCACGTCGCCGACCGTCTCGCGCGTCGGCGCGGAAGGCGCGCCGCGCCCGCCGCGCGAAGGAGGTCGTCATCGCGAGCATGACGGGGATGATCGTGAAGCTGACGAGCGCGAGCGGGAGGTTGAGCAGCAGCATGGCGATGATGATGCCGATCAGGCTGAAGAGCGAGCCCAGCAAGCTGCGTCAGCCCTGCGAGAGCAACTGGTTGATGCGTGTCCACATCGTTGATGACGCGGCTCATCAGGTCGCCGACGGGGGGCGGTCGAAGTAGCAGCGGCAGGCGTTGCAAGCTGCTCGAAGAGCCGGGCGCGCAGCGAGGCGAGCGCACGCTGGCCGATCGCGCCGACCTGGAAGACCTGCCCGCGCGACGCCAGCGCGCCGACGGCGTAGACGCCGAGCAGCAGCAGCATGGTCCGCGTCAGCGCCGGGCCGGTCCCCGCGCAAGATGCGCCTGGTCGATCGCCCGGCCGATCAGCCACGGCCCCGCCGCCTGCGCCGCCGCGCCGACGACGATGAAGCCGAAGCCGATCGCGATGCGCGCCCGATACGGGCGCCATCTCCCCGACGAGCCGCCGCGCCGTCGCCCCCCGCTGCCGCGCCCGCTCCTCCTCCGCCTCCGTCGCCACCCGCACCGCCTGGCTCATGGGAGAAACCGGACAAACCGATTGAAGCCGCAAAGACGCAAAGAAACGCAAAGAAGAGAAAGAGAGGAGCAACAATGAGATTCGCCATGCCCTTCGTGAATCCGTACCGAAATTTCCTTCCATTTTTCTTCCCCTTCTCTTTCTTTGCGCTCTTTGCGTCTTTGCGTCCTTTGCGGTTCTCTCCGGTTTCAGTCCCCTGCCGCGACGGGTTCGGCGAGTGTCGGGGATGAGTTGGGAGCCGAGGATGTCGTTGTAGAGTGGGCTGTCGCGCAGCAGTGTGGCATGGGTGCCCTGGGCGGCGATGATGCCCTCATCCAGCACCAGGATGAGGTCGGCGTCGCGCACGGTGCTGATGCGCTGGGCGATCACGAAGGCGGTGTGGCGGCTGTCGCGCATCAGGCGGTCGAGCGCCTCCTGGATGAGCGATCTCCGTCTCGGCGTCCACGGCGGAGGTGCTGTCGTCGAGGATGAGCACGCGCGGGTCCACCAGCAGCGCGCGGGCGATGGCGATGCGCTGCCGCTGCCCGCCCGAGAGGCCAACGCCGCGCTCGCCGACGATGGTGTCGTAGCCGTTGCGGGAGCGCCTGGATGAACTCCTCCGCCTGCGCGGCGCGCGCCGCCGCCTCGACCTCCGCCTGCGTCGCGTCGGGCTTGCCGTAGGCGATATTGTCCCGCACGCTGCCGCTGAAGAGCAGCGTCTCCTGCAGGACGATGCCGATCTGGCCGCGCAGGCTGGCGAGCGTCACGGCGCGCACATCGTGGCCGTCCACCGTCACCGCGCCACCCGTCACGTCGTAGAAGCGGGGGATGAGGTTGATCAGCGTGCTCTTGCCGGAGCCCGTCGTGCCGAGGATCGCCACCGTCTGCCCCGGCTCGACCGCGAAGGTGACGCCGCGCAGAATCTCCCGCTCGCTGCCCGGATAGCGGAAATGGACATCATCGAACGCGACGCGCCCGGTGATCGCGGGCAGCGCGACGGCGTCCGGCGCGTCGCGGACATCGAGGGGCGCGTCCAGCACGTCGAAGACGCGCAGCGCGCTCGCCCCGGCGCGGGAGATGCCCGCCGCCTGGAAGCCGATCGTGAGGATGGGGAAGAGCAGGAAGCCGAGGTAGGTGTTGAAGGCGACGAGCGAGCCGACCGTCAGCCGCGCCGCCGATCACCTGCCAGCCGCCGAACCAGATAACCGCCAGCGTGCCGAGGTTGGCGAAGAAGAAGACGAAAGGGAAATTGTTGGAGAAGACGCGAATCGTTTGGAGGTTCTTGTCGAGCAGTTCGTCGTTCACTGCTTTGTAGCGCGCCGTCTCGTACTCCTCGCGCGAGAAAGCGCGGATGACGCGGATACCCGCGAGGTCCTCCTGCAACACGCCGTTCAGCCGCCCGAGCATCTGCTGCACCTGCCCGAACAAGGGTCCGATGCGCCGCACAAAGCCGAAGAGCAGCAGGAAGAGCGGCGGGATGGTCGCCAGCGCGACCAGCGCCAGTTGCCAGTTGAGGAGCAGCAAGAGCACCGTGCTGCCGAGCAGCATGACGAGCGCCGAGGCGAGCTGGACGACGCCACTGCCCGCGAAGGTGCGGATTTGCTCGACATCGTTGGTCACGCGGGTCAGCAGTTGCCCCGCCTCGACGCGGTCGTAGTAGCTGAAACTCAGCCGCTCGATCTGCGCGAAGAGGGCGTTACGCAGGTCATAGGCAACGCCCTGCGAGGCGCGCTCGGCGAGGAAGCCTTGCAGGAAGTTGAACACGCCCCGGACGAGCGCGACAGCGACCAGCCCGAGCACGGCGAGGATCAAATCATTGCGCCGGCGGTGCGCGATGCCGCCATCGATGGCGAGGCGGATCATCTGCGGCGCGACGAGGTTCGCCGCCGAGACCATGACCAGAGCGCCGAGCGCGCCCGCAGCATCTCGCCAGAACGCGCGCAAATACCAGAGCGCCCGCCGGAGCGCCTTGCCGCCTCCCGGCTGCGGTTTCGATTCCCCGCCCGGTCGTTGCGCCAATCAGGACTCCTTGAGATTAGCCACAGAGGCACTGAGAGCACAGAGGAGATGAAGAGAATCATTACTACGAGTACGCATTTCATGTATCTCCTATTGCCTCTTCTCCGTGTTTCTCTGTGTTCTCTGTCGGGTGCCCTTTGGGCAGCATGTGGTTCACTCCCACCGCCCGCTCATAGGAGAGACGGAAGAGGTCGATCGCGCCGGGGATAGCGGCCGCGTCGCGGATCGGGTAACTGACCCAGCCGCTCTGGGGCAGGATGTGGTGCGGCATCGCCTTGCCGTCGCGCACCAGTTCCTCACGGATGCGGACGGGGAAGGGCAGATCGGCGAGGTAATCGCCGTGCAGGTGGCCGAGTTCGCGCTTACCGAGGCGGAACTCGACGCCGCCGAAGCGGTGCGGCGCTTCCGTCACACCGGGCCAATCGAGGACTGCGGTACGGATCGCTTCGTGTGTGCCCATATGAACAGTTCCTTTGTTTGGTCTCAGTCATTCGCGGTGGGTGCGGACGACGGCGCCCCAAAGCTACGCCGCCGCTCCGTCGGCAGGGCCCAGTAGGCCGCGAGGATCGTGACAAGCACGAACCCGGCAATGCCATTGATGAGGGCGGCCACGACGCCAAGCAAGTACGTCAGGGGGCCCATCCGGAACTGCTTGTTGATGAGGGAAACCAGGCGCGCGTCCGCGTCCCGCGCGAGGAGCCGCCCATTGTGCGAGGCGTAGCGCCAGACGACATTGAAGGCGATTGCCAGCACGAGGAAGGAGCCCGCATAAAAGACCGACGCCGTGCGCGCATCGGGCTCCCGAATGTACTCCGCGAGGACATTGGTCGGGAAGGGGATAAAGGTGACAATGAGGAGGAAGAATCCGTTGATGAGCATGAAGGTATGATCGTTGCGGCGGATCATCTGGAAAAGGTTGTGATGATTGATCCAGACGATCAGCACCGTCGCGAAACTCGTCACAAATGCGAGAAAGGAAGGCCACTCCTGCCCGAGCGCGTGGAGCAGACTCTCGCCCTCGTGGAGCGTGCCCGGCAGCGGGGCGCGTAATTCCAGCACAAGCAACGTCACGGCAATCGCGAATACGCCGTCACTGAACGCCTCCAACCGCCCCGTCTGCTTCTCTTCGACATGGTCGATTTCTTCAGTACGCACCGAACCCCCTGTCTTGAGTAATGATCAACAAGTATACCGTGATTGTGCCGGCGTTGGCACAGAGGAGCGCGATCAACAACGCCAGCGCATCGAGCAGCTACCCTGCATGCATCCGCGCGTGCGGGCTTCCCCGTCAGCGGGCTCCGCTCGCGGCGAAGCGCAGGAGATCGGCGATTGTGAAATCCCCCCGTTGCGCGGCGGGGAGGGTGGGTTGCCACTCGTCGTCAGCGTGGAAGTAGGAATCCGGGTCCGCAGCAATCAGGCCGATCAGCACCTCTGCGACAATCCTCCCGCCGACCGGGCCGAGCTGCGTGCCATCGTGCAGCACATCCGCCTCTTTGAGGACGTAGTACCAGAGCGGCGTCTCACCTCGCCAGCCCTTCGCGACTAGGCCAATCTCGTCCGGCGCAAGCGGCGAAATACCCATCGCGCGCGCGATAGTCTCGCCGGAAGGGAGATCGAGTGCGCTGGGAGCGCTGGAGGTCGCGCACCGCGAGCGATGTGTACTCCGGGATCGGCGTCTCGCCGACGACCGCCAGGGGCAGGTCGATCAGCGGGTGGACGAGTAAGGTGTCGATCCGCTTGCTCGGCTGCGGTGGGCGCGCGTCGTCCAGTGCGAAGAAGCGGCGCCAGTCCAGCACATGATCTGCGGGCACCGGGCAGCCGCCGCTACAGAAGGGGAAGATCGCCCCGCGCGCCGTGTCATTCAACTGATAGTGCGCGCGAATCTGGCTATGCCCGAAGCGATACGCCGCGTCCGCGAACTCGACCGGGAGGAACGGCTCCGTCTCGTAGATGTAGCAGCGCGGGCCGTTTTCGAGGATATCCGTGACAAGCGATTCACCGACCGCGAGCGGCAGATACTCGTTGACGACGATCCACTGATAATGCCACTGCACGAGCCGCTGCGCATGGTCGAAGATCAGGTCGGCGGGCGTTGCCTGGCCGCGCAGGTACTCCACGATCGCGTTGTGGAACTTCAGGAACGCGACATGCAGTTGCGAGACGATCAGATGCACGTCGTTGCGCTTATCCCCGACCAACGCCACGCTCTGCCGGTTGCGCGGCAGATCGTTCGGCTCGCCCCGGTCGTTCAGACCGAGCAGGAACATGTCGGGGTCGTCCACATCATAGAGGTAGGGCGTGCCTCCCGGCCCGGCGGCGTAGACAGATTCGAGATCGAGTTGTGGCGTACGGAAGTTGCGCAATTCATCCGTGCGCGCGTGATGCTGCAGGAGGCTGCGATCGGCGGTGATGTCGTGCGCGACGAACTGGCCGAAGAGCGGCCACCCGGCGGGGATGCGCAGGTTATCCGTCGCCGCGCCCGCCTCGTCCGGCCCCACCGGCGCGTCCATCGGGGAGCCGGATTTGCCGAGGTCGAGCAGGAGCGTCTCGTCCACCGCGAGGCCGGGCAGACCGGGGAACATGCGCCCGTATTTGTTCGTGACGCCTGCGGAGAGCGCTTCCTTGAGGCGTGGGGCGAGCACGCAACTGTGCAGCAACATGTCATGTCCTTTCTCGCGCGGTGAGCGGCGCGTGCGCATGAGCGGTGTCCGCCGCGGTTCGGTCCCCTCGGCTATCCGTCCCGATCCGGCGCAGATCGCTCGGCGCGGCCGGGCACGACAGAGATGACCGTGATGAGCACGGAAACGAGCAGTGTCATGGCAATGGGGGGAGCGCGGCTATGTGCAGCGCCCCCGCGCTTCTTCGGGTGCGATCATACGCATCAGTTTCTTCACGCCCCGCAGGGTTGTCAACGACGCCCACGTTTTCATCTCGTTACTCGTTGCTCGTTACTGCTCAGAGCATCACCAGCCCCTGCCGCACGCCGACGGTGACGGCCTCGGTGCGGCTGGAGGCGTTGAGTTTCGAGAAGATCGAGCCGACATGGAACTTGACGGTATGCTCGGAGATGCCGAGCCGCCGCGCGATCGTCTTGTTGCCCAACCCCTCCGCCAGCATATGCAGCACCTCGACCTCGCGCGGGGTGAGCGGCTGCACCGGGGCTTGCACGTTGCCGTCGTCGGCGCGGCCACCAATGCGGCGAGCGCCGCCTCGGCGGTGTCGGGATGGAGGACGACGAGACCCGCCGCCGCACCCTCCACCGCCGCGATAATCTCCGCCGCCGCCGCCTCGCGCGGCAAGATCGCCCGCACACGCGAGCGGAGCGCCACCGCCGCCCAGAGCGCCGACGGGTTCTCCGTCAGCACGACGATGGCGGGGACGTGACCGCCCGCGCCGAGGCCGAGGAGGCCCGGCACGAGCGTTTCGTCGTCCCATTCGTGTTCGACGAGCACGACATCCGGCAGGAGCGCCTCGCTCGCCTGGGTCGCGGCGTCCATGCTCGCCACCTGCCCGACCACGACGAGGCCGGGGCCGGAAGCGACCAGCGCCTCCAGCCCCGCCCGCACGACCGCCGATGGCGCGGCGACGAGCACCCGTGTCACGCCGCGTGCGCCTGTGCCTCGTCGGCTTCCGCCGCGCCGAGTTGCACATCGACGGCGGTGCGCTTCCCGCCCCGGACGATGTCGAACCGGAGCGTGTCGCCCGGCATGAGGTTGTACAGGGCGCGCATCAGGCTGTCAGGCTGCGCGAAGAGCGCGCCGCCCGTGCCGATTATCGTGTCACCGGTGAGCAAACCCGCCGCTTCCGCCGGGCTGCCCGCCGCCGCTTCCATCACCAGCAGGCCGAGGATCACCCGCCCATCGAGTGGCAGGCGGACGGGCTGCATCGTGACGCCCAAGGCGGGGCGCGCCGCACTCCCCGCGAGGAAACGCTCGACGGCATTGCTCGGCACGGCGAGGGCGAGACCGCCCGCGATCATGCTGTTGATGCCGATCACGCGCCCGCGCGCGTCCGCCAGTGGGCCACCGGAGTTGCCGGGAGCGAGGCGGACATCCGCCTGCACCCAACGTTGCTGCCGGGGACCGTCCGGTGATGCCGCTGCGTGGACCACGCCGGTCGTCAGCGCACCCGTCGAGGCCGAGCGGGTTGCCGACCGCGAGGACGAGCGCGCCTACCCGCAAAGCAGCGGAGTCAGCGATGGCGGCGGCGGGGAGGTCTGCTGCCTCCACCTTCAGGGCGGCGAGGTCGCGCCGCTCGTCCCGCATCGTGACGACCGCGTCGAATGTCCGGCCATCGGCGAGTTCGACAATCGCCTGCGGGCCGCGCGCGACATGCGCATTGGTAATAATGAGTCCATCCGCCCGCCAGATCACGCCGGAGCCGCCACCGGGACCGCGCCGGCTGCGCACCTGCACCGTGGAGCGGCGCAACTGCTCCGCTATCTCCACGAAGGCGTCCGTCAGAGCAGAAGGAGTTTGTGTCAATTCATCCGCGACAACGGCCATTGCGTTTATCCCTCCCGCTGCGGGCGCTCGCCCACCGTGATTGTCACATCGACCGGCTGGCCGCCGCGTGCGATCTTCGCCTGGAGCGCGCTGCCGATCCGTTCCGGGCCGAGGAGCCCCTGCACAGCATCGGTGTCCGTGACGGGCGTGCCGTCCAGCGAGACGATGATGTCGCCGATGAAGAGCCCCGCCTGCTCCGCCGGGCCGCCGCTCTCGATGGAGATGATGATGACGCCGGTCTCGCTCGCCGTACCGACCGTCTGCTTGAGCGTATCGGGCAGGCGGACGGGCTGCAAGCCGAGGCCGAGGTAGCCGCGCGCGATGCGCCCCGTGGAGAGCAACTGATCGACGACGCGATTGACGGTCGCGGCGGGGATGGTCAGGCCCATGCTGCGGGAGAGCCCGGATGTGTTGATGCCGACGATCTCGCCCGCCGCGTTGACGAGCGGGCCACCCGAGAAGCCGGGATAGAGCGTCACATCGGCGCGGATGAACTGATCCACCTGCCCGCCGCGCCAGGTATTCCACGCGCCGCTGAGCGCGCTGACGACGCCGAGGCTCGTGCCCAGTCCGCCCTCACCGAACCGCCCGACCGCGAGGGCCATGTGCCCAACCCGGAGCGCTGCAGCGTCGCCAATCGCGGCGACGGGCAGGTTGTTCGCGCCATCGACTTTGAGAATGGCGAGGTCCGTGCTCGGATCGCGCCCGGCGAGCGTGGCAGCCACGCTCTTGCCATCCGCCAGCGTGATCGTGATGTCGTCGTCGCGCTCGATGGTGTGATCCGTTGCCACGATCACGCCCGGTCGCCACAGGACGCCGCTGGCGGACTGACGCTGCCGCGCATGGACGGCGACGGTGGACTGACCGGCACGTTCGACCGCGTCGGCGAGATTGTTGGAGAGACTGAGGAGAACGCTTTGCGTCTCGGAAGAAAGCGATGCCATGGTGACGATACCTCCTGTGAAAATGCGGGAAGCCCTTGCGCCCCGTCTGTGGGCAGTATGCGCCGGGTTGATACGGATCGTATCAGCCGTATGGGGGACACTCCACCCGGAAAAACGGGTAGGATAAGGTCGGGGATGGGCAGTCAAGATGCTCGGTGGTGTAGGTGTTGGGAGGAATGTCGTGAAAGTCGCCGTCATCTCGGATATCCACGCCAACGCTGTCGCCCTCGACGCGGTGCTGGCCGACATGGCGCGCGATCGACCGGACACGCTCATCTGCCTCGGCGATCTGCCCGCCCTCAACCCGCAGCCGCGCGAGGTGATGGAACGCATCTACGCGCTCGGCTGCCCCGTCCTGCGCGGCAATGTGGACGACCGCATCCCCCGCCACCTTTCGGCGGAGCCGGAGTCCGCTGTCGCCTTTCGCTCCGTCGTCGGGCCGCTCCCGCCGGACGAAGTCGCGCAGCGCCTCCACGACATCGAGGTCTGGTGCGCCGACCAATTGACGGACGCAGACAATGCGTGGCTGCTCGCGCTGCCGCTCACCCACGAAATCCCGCTCGATGACCGAATGACGCTGCTCTGCTTCCACGGCTCGCCGCGCAGCAACATGGACCTGCTCTTCCCGTCAGCACCGGATACGGTGCTGGACGAGTTTCTCGCGGGGGTCACAGCGCCGGTACTGGTCGGTGGCCACACCCACGCCCCGATGATGCGCCCCTACCGGGACAAGACGCTCATCAATGTCGGCAGCGTCGGGCGGGCGGTGATTCGCACACCGATGCAGCGGATACGCAACGCCCCGTGGGCGGAGTACGGCATCATCGGCTGGGAAGACGGCAGGCTCTCGGTTGACCTGCGCCGCGTGCCGTTCGATCTCGAACAACTGGTGGCGGCCATGTACAGCAGCGGAATGCCGCACCCGGCCTGGTGGGAAGCGGAGTGGCGGCGATAGTCTGATAGTCATAGAGCCGATACCGTAGTGGTGGCGGCAGGCTGAAGCCCACCGCCACCAGAGAAATCCATTTCGCGCTCAGTGCGCCGCTTTGCCAACGAGCCGCAGCGCCCACAGCCGCAGTTCCGCCTCGGTTGCCTGCGCCACCGCCGCCACGGGTACACGCGCCTGCCACATCGTGCCGTCCGTCAGTGTGACGCGCACCATGAAACTGGCCGTCGCGCCTCCGGGGCCGTCGAGCGTGACCGACTGACTCTTCACCACGGTCAGGTCGGCGATGGTGCGCTCAAGGCGCGTGCGGGATACTTCCTCGTCGTCCGGCACCCGCTGCCAGTCGCAGCCGTCCAGGGGCGTGGTCGGCCCGGTAGAGGGCGAGCGAAAGACGCCCTCGAAGACGCGCTCCGCCTCCTCGATGAGCGGCGCAGTCGCCCGGCGCACCTCGGTCTTCGCGCGTTCGAAGTCCTGCTTCACTCGCTCGACCAAACGGGGATCGAAGATACCGAAACTGTCCATGGGTCTCTCCTCGTGCATAGCCTGTCAAACCACGTCCGGGTGAAGGAGTATCAGTGTTCTGGTGGGACGAATTTTTAACCCGTCGAATCTGGCATGCCGCCCAGAGGGCACCCGGAAACCTGCCCATCGGATCCGACCTCGAACCCCGAACACCCCGCTAGTTCTTGGCATGATACGGGACGCTGGTGACGACCGTGTTCGGGCGGAGCAGCAGGGACGCCTTGAGGCGCAGGGCGGTCTGCGAGTGGAGCACCTGCTCCCACCAGTGGGCGGGGATGTACTCGGGCACCAGCACCGTGATCATCGCCTTCGGGCGCTTCTTCTGCACCATGTCGATGTAGGAGAGCAGCGGCCCCATCAGCGAGCGGTAGGGCGATTCGAGGATGACGAGGTTGACGCCCTCGCCCCACTTCTCCCACTTCTCCTGCAAGTGCGCCGCCTCCTCCGCGTCGTCCGTCACATGGACGCCGACGATCTTGGGCGAGAGCGTGCGCGCATAGTTCAGGGCGTTGACCGTCGTCTTATTGATGTCCGCGATCGGCACGATGACGATCTGCTCCGCCTGCTGATAGGCGGTGGCGAATCGCTGTCGCCGAGCGCCTGCTCCGCCGCCGCCCGGACGTAGTGGCGGTTGATGCCCCGGAAGAGCAGGATCAGGAGCGGCATGAGCAGCGAGGACGATCCACGCGCCGAGCAGGAACTTCGTCGCGATGACGAGGATGAGGACGAAGAAGGTCGCGGTCGCGCCGACGAGGTTGAGGGCGAAACGGCGCATCCAGCCCCGGCCGCGCTCCTTGTACCAGTGCAGCACCATGCCGGCCTGCGAGAGCGTGAAGGCGGTGAAGACGCCGACCGCGTAGAGCGGCAGCAGGCGATCCGTCTGCCCGCCGAAGGCGATGAGCAGCATGGTCGCGAGGACGCCGAGCACGGTGATGCCGGTATTGAAGGCGAGCCGGTCGCCCCGGAAGAGGAACTGCTTCGGCATGAAGTGGTCCTTCGCCAGCCAGGTCGAGAGGCGCGGGAAGTCCGCGAAACTCGTGTTGGCGGCGAGGACGAGGATCAGCGCGGTCATCGCCTGGATGAAGTAGTAGAAGAAGTTGTGCCCGATGATCGTCCGCGCGATCTGCGAGATGACCGTCTCCTGCGGGTTCGGCACGATGCCGTAGCGGTGGGCGAGGAAGGAGAGGCCGATGAACATCGCGCCGAGGATCGACGCACATCCAGACGAGCGTCGTCGCGGCGTTCTTCGCCTCCGGCTGCTTGAAGGCGGGCACGCCGTCCGAGATCGCCTCGACGCCCGTCAATGCCGTGCAGCCCGCCGTGAAGGCGCGCAGGATGAGGAAGAGCGAGACGCCCTCGGTCGTGTTGACCGACATCGCGCGGGGCATTGATCGGCACATCGCCGCCCGTGAGCGAGCGGAAGACGCCGAGGAAGACGAGCACGGCGATGCTGAGGATGAAGAGATAGGTCGGGATGGCGAAGATGGAGCCGCTCTCGCGGATGCCGCGCAGGTTGCCGAGGATGATCAGCCCGACGAAGGCGACGCAGATCTCCACGCGCCACGGATGGAGCGACGGGAGGGCGGAGGTGATCGCGGCGACGCCCGCCGAGACGCTGACGGCGACGGTGAGCGTGTAGTCGATCAGCAGCGACGCGCCCGCCGTCAGGCTCGGCAATGTGCCGAGGTTCGCCTTGGCGACGAGATAGGCGCTCGCGCCATTCGGGTAGGCGTGGATCGTCTGCCGGTAGGAGATACCGACGATGGCGAGCAGCACGGCGATGCGCGATCGAGATCGGGATCGTGTAGCCGAAGGCCGCCGCGCCCGCGAGGATCAGGACGCCGAGGATCGCCTCCGTCGCGTAGGCGACGGACGAGAGCGCGTCCGACGAGAAGATGGCGAGCGCCTTGACATTCGTCAGCCGCTCGTGGATCGCGTGCTCGGTGGCGATCGGGCGACCGACGAGGGCGCGGCGGATTTTGCCGAAGGCGCTGCGCGGCTTCATCAGTTGCTCGCTCGCGACGAGGTAATCGGGCGCGACCTGCTTCAGCACCTGATCCTGCGCGCGCAGGACGCGGACATACTTATTGCCCGGCAGGGTGCCCTGCCGCACCTCGCGGAAGTCTATCTGGGGCGCTGCGCCCCGCCGTGCGGTGGGACGCTCCGGCGCGCTCGCTCCGGCCGTTGAGATCGGCGAGAAATTCCGTTGGCACACGGGCGGCCTATCGCCGTTCGTTGCATCCGGTGAGACGGGCGCTGTTGGTTCCGGCGCGTCACCCGGTGTGTTCGCAACCATCCAGGTCCCTTCCTCCATCCAGTCGCGAAGATGCGGTTGTCCCTACCGCTCCGATCCTCACGATGATACGGACATTATACTCTGCCTGCATAGGGAAGATAGCGGCTTGCAGAGGATGCCTGGCGCAGCGGGTCAGCGTGCGCTCTGCAATTCGAGGAAGATGAGCGCCTGATTGCGCATCTCGGGGGTGATGTCGTGGCCGACACCGGGGAAGACGGTCAATGAGGCGTTGACGCCGAACTGCTGGAGCGCGTGCGCGAAGTTCTCCGCACGGGCGAGGCGCGTCACGCCGTTGTACACATCCCAGGCGGGCGGCGCGTCCCCGGCGTGATCGTCCGCGCCACCAACGCCGATGAAGAAGGGCACGGCGCGGAAGGCGGTGGCATCGAAGGGCGTGCCGGTGTACTTCTGCATATTCGCCACGCCATACGGCATATCGAGCCTCGTCGCCGTACCGTTCACATCGAAGGTCGAGACGGGGAGCGTATAGGTACCAGCGGCGAAGAGGGCGACTGCGAGGGTGCGACTCGGGTAGCGCTCCGCGAACCGGTGGACGATTTGTCCGCCGCGCGAGAACCCATACAGCAGCACCCGCTCGCGGACCGGCAGACCGGTCTTCGCCGGGAGATCGTCGAGGAACTGCTTGAGCCGGGGAATCAGTTCCGTGTCGTCCTGCATGACGGTATCCGGGTTGAAGTTGTCCCGATAATGGAAGGTGGGGGAGACGAGAATCCAGCCATTCTGCTCGGCGCTCTTGATGAGCCCGTTGCAGAACACGACGCCGTCCCCGTTCATGCCATGAACGGTCACCAGCACCTGGAGCGGCCCCCGCGCCGCCGCGTTTGTGGGTAGGTAGGTGTAGAAGTCACTGTCCGGGAGGGAGGTCGGCGCCGTTTCGGTATTCGGGTCCGGTGCGGTCGGCACAGTAACGCTCGCCGCCGTATGGGAGACCGGCCTCTGGCCGGGCCATGCCGCGCGCACGCCAACGATCGACACAAGGAGTACGAGGGCGACGCACGCCCGCATCAGGTGTTTGATTGTCACGTCGGTCTTTCCCCCACCATTGCCCGACCGATGCGGGGCGCACACGCCTCGCACCCGTCCCACCTTCCCCTACTGCTACTAACGGAGGCGCGGCAGATTTGTGACGGGAGCAGCGGCGCCAAAGGTATGCGGTGATCGGGGGCTACGAATCGGGGGCGGGGTGCGCGGGGATTGGTGCGTGCGATCGGCGAAGGTGCGGCAGCGGCTGCGACCGCCCGACGAGGCGGCTGAGGATCGGCGTGTGGACGAGCGCCGCGCTCAGTGCGGCGGTCGCGCCGGCCGCGAGCACCCAGACGAGCAGGACGCGCAGGAGGCCGGGCAAGGCGGCAGGCAGCGCCGGCAAGACGCGCGCGGCTACCACGCTCAGGATCATCGCGTGGATGAGATAGACGCCGAATGAGGCGTCCGAAAGTTCCTTGAAGAAGCGCTCGCCATGCGGCGCCCCGGTTGGGCCGCGCCGCGCCGCCCAGCGCGCCGCCAGCCAGCACATGCACAGGATCACCGTGATGCTGTAGAGGAGGGCCATCGGCTGAATCGGCGCGGTCACATACGGCAGCGGCTCGTGCTTCACCCATACCACGATGCTGAACTCCACGAGGACGGCCGCCATCATGGCAAAGAAGCCGACGACGGTCCACGCGCCGTGCCGTAGCAGCACGGGCCGGACGCGCGGCAGGTGGATCGCCGCCAACCCGCCGAGGATGAAGTAGAAGGGGTAGAGCAGCACGCAGTTCTGACGGTAGGTGAGGAGGGTGGCAAGCCAGCCGGTCGGGTGGACTTTGCCGGTGAGCAGATAGTGGTAGTCGCCGTACATGACCAGCCACTGGACAACAAAACTGACCGCGAGCGTACGCCACGGCCAGCGGGCAGCCCAGACGATGAAGCGCAGGAAGAGCGGCAGGAGCAGATAGAATTGCAACGTGATGCCGATGTAGTAGAGCTGGTACGACGCCTGGCCGGTGAGCAGGTCGAGCGCGACGACGCGCACGAAGCGCAGAATCGTCGGCGGGGGGGTATTGATCCAGGCATAGACGACCGTCCAGAGCGCGTACGGCAGGAAGACGCCGACGCTGCGCCGGGACCAGAAGCGCCGGGCCTGAAAGGGCTTGCCGGCATAGACGTAGGTGAGCGTCACGGCGGTGATGAACATGAAGACATTGCGGGCGACATGCGTGACGACGATACCCGCATCCTGGAATTGGAGGCTCCGCTCCGTGCGCCAGTGGAAATCGACGAAGATCAGGACATGCACGAGCACGACGAGCAGCGCCGTGATCCCACGCAGCGGATCGAGCTCGTACAGGTAGGAGCGGGACGACCGGCGAGCCTGCGGGACCGCAACTGGCTCACCCGCAGACGCTGATTGGTGGGCGCGCTCAGACATGGCCTTGCGCCGCCTCCGCCGCCATTTCGCCGATGCGTCTGCGCTGCAATTTGCCATTGGGCGCGTGCGGCAGCGCATCGACGATCTGGAAGGCAACGGGCACCTTGTAGCGGCTGAGATGCTGAACCGCGAAGGCGCAGAGATCATCTTCGAGGCCAGGCGGCGACCCCGAGACCACCACATAGGCGACCGGCACCTCACCCTGAATCGGGTCCGGGCGACCAACGACGGCCACCTCGCGGACGGCCGGATGCTCCATCAAGACTTCCTCGACCTCGCGCGGGGAGATATTGTTGCCGCCCCGGACGATGATGTCGCGCAAGCGCCCCGTGATGTACAGATATCCCTCGTCGTCACAGCGGCCCAGATCGCCGGTGCGAAACCAGCCGCCCTGGAATGATTCGGAACCGGCGCCGTCCTCGTAGCCGTCGATGATGCCTGGCCCAAAGAGGCAGATTTCGCCCTCCTCGCCCGGCTCGACATCGCGCAGATCCGTATGCTGGTCGGGCTCCACGGGAACGCAGACGCGAATGTCTGCGCCGAGCGCCGGGCCGACCGAGCCGGGTTTGTGGACGCCGGGCGGCACCGGATTAGCGGCGACCGTGCTCGCTGCCTCGGTCAGGCCGTAGGTCTCTACCAGTGGGAGGTCGAAACGCTGCTCGAAGGCGCGGAGGTGCGCGACCGGCAGCGGCGCCGAGGCCGACCGCACGAAGCGCAGATCGCCCGGCAGCCACTCCGGTCGCTCGGTCTGGAGCAGCAGCGCCACGATGGTCGGCACAACGCTCGCCCAGGTGATCTGCTCGCGCTCAATCCACGACCAGAAGCGGCTCTTGCTGAAACGGGGCGCGATCACCACGGCCGCACCCGCTTGCAGGCTGGCGCACAGGCTGACGACGGGGGCATTGACGTGGAAGAAGGGCAGCACCGAGAGCCCACGGTCGCTCGACGTCAGGCGATGGTTCTGGCGAATCTGATCCGCCACCCAGGCAATGCGGCGCGCAGAGAGAGAGACGCCTTTCGGTGCGCCCGTGGTGCCCGAGGTCATCAGGTGGAGCACGCCTTCGCGCGGCTGCCACCCCGCAGTCGGGTCATCCGCGTCGGCGGCGCGTGACCAGTGATCGAGGTCGACATCCAACTCGTTGCGGGTCAGCGCGAGCGCCGTCATGCCGCCGGACGTTTCCGGCGGCGCGGCCTCCGTGACGTGGACATCCGGGGTGTAGCGGGTCTCCAGACGCTTCCACTCGGCGGGCGTGCCCTCGGGGGAGATCGGCACGAACTGGTGCCCGCCCGTGAGCGCGGCGAGCCAGAGAATCGCCATCGTGTCGCCCGGTGGCAGCGCGGCGAGAATCGTCCGGGGCTCGGGGCCAAGCCGCTGCTGAAAGCCGCGCACCGCCGCCAGGCTGGCGGCGTAACTCAGCGTGCGGCCGCTCTCGAGCGAGACGATGAAGGGCTCCGCCGGTTGGGCCGTGGCCCAATGTCGCAGGGCCTCGTGCAGTGAAGGGGTGCGTGCAGCGGCAGCGTGGATAGGTGCCTCGTTCCCGTGGTAAGCCGTTCCCGTTGCTCAGGCGATCTCAACATCCGCTTCCCGGCTCGTGGTGGGCGGCGGGGCGCTGGCGGCCCCGGCCACCTCCAGGCGCTGCCCGCGCGTCTCCGTGCCCAGCACGCCGACGGCAGCGGCGCCGACCAACGCCACTACGGCGACGAAGATGTACGAACCGACCACGCCGCCCGCACCGAGCACGAACGCCATGATAAAGGGCGCCAGCGCGCCGCCCAGCAGCCGCCCGACCCCTTCGACGAACCCGACACCGGTCTCGCGGATCGCGGTCGGATACTGCTCGGCGCTGTAGATCTTGATGGCCGGATCGAC
>CAWJZC010000004.1:0-123175 GCA_963847195.1 uncultured Chloroflexia bacterium
GGAGGTCAGCACCCTTGCGTTTTCTCATCCAGGCCATCAAGATCGGTGCGATCATCGTGCTCACCGGCCTGACGCTCGTCGGCGCGCGCGCCGCATACGATTACGCGCGGGATAGCTCGGCCAAACCGACCGGGCAGCCGGTCAATATCCTGATCTCCAAAAACGAGTCGGTCGCCGAGATAGGCAACGACCTGCACGCCAAGGGCGTCATCTCGAATGTTAACATCTTCCGGGCATATGTCTTCGTCAATCAAAAGGCGAAGTATTTCCAGGAAGGGACGTATACCGTCCAGAAGGGAATGTCCCTCTCGCAGGTCGTGGCGCGCATTTCGGGGACGGAGGTCGTCACGACGGTGGTCGCGCCGAACGAGGTTAACGTGCGCATACCGGAGGGCGTCCGCATCGAGCAGATACCCGGTATCCTGGGCGACGCGGGGCTCGGCACCGCATCGGCGGACTTCCTCGCCGCCGCGAAAGCCGGGCCGTGGGACTACGATTTCCTTAAAGATCGCCCGCAAGGCGCCAGCCTCGAAGGCTTCCTTTTCCCCGATACCTACAAGTTTGCCGTTGATATCGATGCGAAGACGGTTATCAAGACGATGCTCGACACCTTTCAGGTCCGCTGGAAGGCGGCGATGGATGCACAACCCGCACCGGTGCGGGGGAAGCCGCCCGCCGGCGTCAGCAACATGTATCAGGTGGCGATCCTCGCATCGATTATCGAGCGGGAAGCAGGCTCCGACGCTGATCGGGCAGATATCGCGTCCGTCTACTACAATCGCCTGAGACTGCAACCCGCCGCGCTGCCCTTGCAGGCCGATCCGACCGTCCAATATGCCGTCGGCAATGAGGCCGTCTGGTGGAAGAAAGACCTCACGCAGGACGATTTGAACGTTAGCAGCCCCTATAATACCTACCCGAATCCCGCGAACCCGAAGGGCTCCCTGCCGCCGACACCGATCTGCAGTCCGAGCCTTAAATCGCTCCAGGCCGCGCTCACACCGTCGGACACGAAGTTCCTCTTCTTCGTCGCCAAGAATGACGGGTCGGGCACCCACGCCTTCGCCATGACGAACGACGAACAGGAAGCGAACAAGCGCAAGTACCTGAAGCCGTGATGACGAGGGCGCAGCGCGCCGTGCTGATCGGCCATCCGCTCGGGCATAGCCTGTCGCCCGCCTTCCACAATGCCGCCTTCCGCGCCGCCGGGATCGACGCACAGTATGATTTGTCGGATGTTCTGCCCGAGCAACTCGCGGCCACCGTCGCATCGCTCCGTGCGGGCACGATGCTCGGCGCAAATGTCACCGTGCCGTACAAACAGGCGGTCATCCCCTTGCTCGACGACCTTAGCGACGATGCGCGCGCCCTCGGCGCGGTCAATACGATCGTCAATCGTGCCGGTCGGCTGTACGGCTTAAACACCGACGTGCCCGGCTTCGCGGCCGACCTACGCGAGCACGACATCTCTGTTGAAAACAAGATTATCGTCATGCTCGGCGCGGGCGGCGCGGCGCGCGGTGTCGCCGCGGCGCTGGTCGGCATGGGCGTCGCGCGCCTCGTGATCGCCAATCGCACGCTTGCTCACGCGACCGCCATCGCGGCCCGCTATCCGGGCATCGCGGACGCGATCGGCATCGATGGCGCAGTGTCGGCGATACGAAACGCGGCGCTCCTCGTCAACGCAACCTCGGTCGGATTGCACGGCGATGAGATACCCATCATCGCGGAAGCGCTGGCGCAACTCGCACCGTCCGCAGCCGTCTACGATCTCATCTACCGCCCGACCGCGCTGCTCCGCGCGGCCGAAGCACGCGGGCTGCGCGCGATCGACGGCTTGGGGATGCTCGTGCATCAGGGTGCACTCGCGTGGGAGCAATGGACGGGGCAGGCCGCCCCCCTCGACGTCATGTGGGAGGCCGCTCGCTCGGCCCGCGCTCCCTCTCCCGGCTAGCGTATCACGTCTTTCTGCTGTGACCGTCCTGGGCATCCCACGAGAGGACGGACTGATTGCCGCCGTTGTGGATTTCCAGATGGACGGTGCGGCCCCAGAGCGTGCCGACGTATTCGAGCACCTTCTCGGCGTAGCCCGAGGTCGAGGTCGCGCCCCTCCCACGAGTGGCGCAGGTACAATTCGCGATTGCCCCGATAATCGCCATCGTCCGCGACGATCAGCGGCCTGCCGTGCGCGGTCAGTTCCGTGACGAGCGTGTCGCGCACCTTCTCCCAATCCTTCTCGGTGACGACGACATCGTCGCCCTGCTGCCCGTAGATGTAGAGATCGAGATCGTCGCACAGTTCGCGCGTCAGGTAGTTGCGCAGCAGCGAGGCGTCGTTCTCGATCTCGCGCACCTCGAACAGTTTCTCGCGGGCGGCGTCCATGTCCTTGCCGTCGTCCGAGAAACGCCGCTCGATATCTTCGAGAATCTTGATAGCCGAGGAAGTAGGGGTTGATGCGGCGCGGCGACGGTTGCAAGACGCCCGCGTGCAGGTCCGCGAAGGAGATCAGCTCGTCGTCGGTCAGGTCGAGCTCGCGCATGATGCGCACATGCCAGTACGACGCCCAGCCCTCGTTGCAGATCTTCGTCTGCATCTGCGGCAGGAAGTAGAGCATCTCGGCGCGGATGATCTGCACGATGTCGCGCTGCCAATCCTCCAATGCCGGCGCGTGCTCGCTGATGAAGAGGAGCAGGTCGCGCGCCGGGTCGCCCGTTGGCCGCCCGGCGATCGGGAATCAGCGGATCGGGCTCGCGCTCGCTGCCAGACGTCGTCGTATGGGCCGTCCTTCTTCTGATCCGCTTGCGCGCGGGTTCCGGGCGGCCATCGTCGTTGTAGAGCGGGCGGCGCTTGTAGGTCGTCGCGCCCGCCTCGACGTGCTCCTGGATGGCGAGCACCGCATCGAGCGTCGTGCTCCACCGCCTCCTTGCCGTGCTCGAACTCGTAGCGGCGCAGGCGGTCGGCATTGACCGAGACCGAATCGAGCATCCGGCGCGAGGTGCGGGCGTAGTAGGCATTGTTGGCGAAGTAATCGGAGTGCGCCGAGCACATGGGCGATGATCATCTTGTTCTGCACGAAGCCGTTGGTATCGAGCAGGAAGGCGTAGCACGGGTTGGTGTTGATGACCAACTCGTAGATCTTCGAGAGGCCATAGTCGTACATCGTCTTCATCTGGTGGTACGCCTTGCCGTGCGTCCAGTGGGAGAACCGGCCCGGCAGGCCATAGGCGCCGAACTCGTAGAGGATGCGACGACGGGCACGATCTCGTAGTGCATCGGGAAGGGGCGCAGGCCCATCGACCACGCGACATCCCAGATGCGCTCGCACGCCTCCGAGAGTTCGTCGATCGACGCGATCCGTGTGGCGCTCGTCGCGAGGCTCATCGGCATGCCGCCTCCTACGACGCCAGCGCGGCAGCGGCGGCCAGATCGGGCGTCGCCGGCAGTCTGCGGGCCGAAGAAGCGCCGCAGCGCGGGGTAGACATCCGCCTTCGCGCCGATCACGAGCGGCATCAGTTTCGGGTGGCTGATCTGCTCGAACGTGCTCATCAGCGTGCTGTGGTATGCATACCGCCCCTGCCGGATCTCGCCGTAGCCGAAGAGCGCGGAAACTTCCAGCAATTGCGCGACGAGGTCCTTGCAGAGCGCGTTGTCGGACGGCCAGTTGTCGCCGTCCGAGAAGTGGAAGGGGTAGAGGTTCCAATCCTCCGGGCGGTAGCGCGTCTCGCGTCAGTTCGAGCGCCAGTTGGTAGGCGGAGGAGACCTTCGTGCCGCCGGACTCGCCGCGCGTGAAGAACTCCTCCTCCGTCACCTCCTTCGCCTCGGTGTGGTGGGCGATGAAGACGATCTCGACGTTGTCGTACTTCGTGCGCAGGAAGGCGAGCATCCAGTAGTAGAACGAGCGGGCGATGTACTTCTCGAACGCGCCCATGCTGCCGGAAACATCCATCATCGCCAGCACGACCGCCGCCGCCTGGCGGTCGAAGGTCTCTTCCCACGTCTTGAAGCGCAGGTCTTCGGGCTTGAAGTCGCCGACGCGCGCCTTGCCGAGCATCGCGTTGCGCTTCAGGTTCTGCTTCAGCGTCTGGCGCTTGTCGAGGTTCGGCAGCGTGCCCGCGCGGCGGATATCGTTGAAGCGGATCGACGGCGACGAGACGGTCTGCATTTTCTTCTCTTCGAGGTTCGGCAGGCCGAGGTCCTCGAAGATGAGCGCGGTCAGTTCATCGAGCGTGAACTCCGCCTCGTAGTAATCGACGCCCGGCTCTTCGCCCGCGCCCTGCCCTTTGCCGGGGCCTTGCGGCTTGCCGCCCTTCTGCGAGCACGTCGCCGACCTGCGTGCCGCCCTGCGCCCTGCCCGACGCCCTGCTCGCCCCTCGTCGCCGAAGCGGAAGCGATACTCGTCCAGCGAGCGGATCGGCACCTTGATGATCTTCCGGCCATCGGTCGTGAGGATGCTCTGCTCGGAGACGATGTCCGCGAGATTCTTGCGCACGGCGTCCTTGATCTTCTCGTTGTGGCGCGCCTGATCGATCGGCCCCTTGCGATGCAGCGACCAGTCGTGCTGCGAGAGGCTCGGTGCGGGAGGAGAGGGAAGTGCTGAGTGCGATGCTGTCGGTCGTGCCGAGTGCTGAGTCGGATTTGCCAGTCACGTTGTATTGCCTCCGGGTCGTGCATTGTGCGAGATACTCGGTGTCTGATCGTCTCAGCACGCGGCACTCAGCGCTCGGCACGTCGTTACCTGTTGAGCAGCGCACCCACATACTTCAAGAGTTCGTTCGCGGAATCGGTCGTATAGCCCTGCTCGCTGACGAGGCGGTCGACCACCTGATTGACGCGCTTCAGTTGCTCGGCGTCCGGGGTCTTGGTGCTCGTCGTGATCTTCACCACATCGCGCAGGTCGGTGAAGAGTTTCTTCTCGATCGCCTCGCGCAGCCGGTCGTGCGAGGCGTAGTCGAAGGTCACGCCGCGCCGCGCGAGCGACGAGATGCGGATGAGGATTTCCTCGCGGAAGGCGCGCTTGGCGTTCTCGGTGACGCCGATCTGCTCCTCGATGGAGCGCATCAGCCGCTCGTCCGGCTCGCCCTCCTCGTCGGTGATCGGGTCCACGCACTTTGGTCTTGTTGCAGAACGCCTCGACGTTGTCGAGGTAGTTGTTGAAGAGCGTCTTCGCGCTCTCCTCGAAGGAATAGACGAAGGCGCGCTGCACCTCCCGCTTGGCGATCTCGTCGTACTCCTTGCGGGCGTCGCTGATCAGGTTGAGGTACTGCTCGCGCTGCTCCTTGGTGATGCTGGTGTGCTGATCCAACCCGTCGCGCAGCGCGCGGAGGGCGTCGATCGGCGTGATGTACGCGGTCCCCTCGCGCGCCAGCGCCGCCGAGATGCGGTTGATGACGTAGCGGGGCGAGATGCCGTCCATCCCCTCGCGCTCCGCCTCCTCCTGCAACTCGCGGGCGTCCTTCTCCTGATAGCCATCCACGGACTGGCCGTCGTAGAGCTTCAGTTTCTTCATCAGGCTCATGCCCGCCTTCTTGGACGGTTCGAGCCGCGTGAGCACGGCGAAGGTCGCGGCGGTTTGCGAGCGTGTACGGCGCGATATGGACGTTGGCGATCGTGCTCTGCTTGAGCAACTTCTCGTAGATCTTCACCTCGTCCGAGACGCGCAGGTTGTACGGCACTTTGACGAGGATGATGCGGTCCTGCAACGCCTCGGAGCGCTTGTTGCCGACGAATGCCTGATACTCGTGCTCGTTGGTGTGCGAGACGACGACCTCGTCGGCGTAGATCATCGAGAAGCGGCCCGTCTTGATGTTCTGCTCCTGCGAGAGCGTCAGGAGGACGTAGAGGAACTTCTCGTCCGTCTTGAGCATCTCGACGAACTCCATCACGCCCCGGTTGGCGATGTTCAGCTCGCCATCGAACCGATAGGCGCGCGGATCGCTCTCCACGCCGACCTCGGCGATCGTGCTGAAGTCGATGCCGCCGACCAGTTCGGAGATGTCCTGCGACTTCGGGTCGGAGGGCGTGAAGGTGCCGATGCCGACGCGCTCCTTCTCGGAGAAGGCGATCCGCTCGACCGGCACATCCTCCGCGCGGCCGCCGTAGGTGTGCTCCAGCTCGTAGCGGCAGCGCGGGCAGAGATCGCCCTCGATGTAGATGCCGTACTCCTTCTCGATATCCGGCCGGATCGAGTCCGGGCACGAGGTGCAGCGGCTCCTCGTGCATCGGGCAGCCCTTGATCGCGTAGACCGCGCCCTCGATCGGTGCGGCTGTATTGCTCCAGGCCGCGCTTCAGCAGGCTGACGATCGTGCTCTTGCCGCCGCCGACCGGGCCCATCAGGAGCAGGATGCGCTTGCGCACTTCGAGCCGCTGACGCCGCCGAGCGGAAGTATTCGACGATCTGCTGCAGGGTGTGATCGACGCCGTAAATCTCGTCATCGAAGAAATTGTAATGGGTCGTGCCGTCGCTGTTCGGCGCGATACCGGCATCGAGGATCATGTGATAAATGCGCGCGTGCGAGAGCCGCGCGAGTGGACGGCGTCTTCGTTACCATCTCGAAGTACTCGGAGAAGGTGCCGGTCCATGCCAGTTTGCGTTCTTCCAAACGGTATGCTTCTAAACGCTCGCGGAGGTCCATGCGGGCGTGCCTTTCCTCGGGTGTACGCGAATAACCGGCGATACCCACCCTAGCAGCAGGGGGATTTGTCGGAAACGGGAATGTCGCGTCGACGCTTCAATAGCGGCGTTATGTCGACCAAACACGCATAGGACGTGCCACCATGCGTTCCGCGTTACTCGCTCAGTGTGGGGCGGATATACGGTGCGCTCATGCGCGGGATGGTGACGCGTCTGGTGTACGTCTGGCGTTAGATACAATGTGGTGGAAGCACGGTAGTGTCCCAATCGTGGCGGGCGCCACGTTGCCAATACCGTACTCATCGACCCGATTCGGTATATACTACAGCCCTACCGGATGACTAGCATCACGCTTGTAAACTGTACATACACCCTGAATGCGCAGAGTGTACCACCCGAAGCCCGCTTTGTCAATGTCAGCCAATCGATTATTCGTCGGTGGTAGACGGAATCTACGGATTTGCACCAGTTGGCGCGCCATCGCCTTGTGACGCTTGCACGAACAGAGAAGGAGGCAAGGCGTATGGGAGACGCGACGCGACGCATCGCCTATCTCGGGCCGATGGGCACATTCAGCGAGGAGGCGGCGGCGATCGTACGGGTCGAGCCAGGAGGGTGGCTTCCAGGCGTTACCCTTCCCGAGCTTCCCGGCGGTCGCGCAGGCCGTCGAGACGGGCGTGGCAACCGAGGGCGTCCTGCCCTTCGAGAACTCGCTCGAAGGGGCGGTGAGCGCGACGCTCGATATCCTCATCCACGAGACGCCGCTGCGCATCCGGGGTGAGGTGATCCTGCCCGTGCGCCACTTCCTCTGGGGCCGGCCCGGCAGCGACGCACCGGCGATCACGCAGGTCATCTCGCATCCGCAGGCGCTCGGCCAGTGCCGCCGCTTTCTCGACCGCCTCTTCCCCGGCGTCTCCACCGTCGCGGCGCTCTCCACCGCCGGGCGCGGTCGAACAGGTGATGCGGGAGGAGGCGACGGATCAGGCAGCGATCAGCCCGATGCGGGCGGGCGAACTCTTCGGCGCCAGCGCTGCTCGCGGCGGACATCCAGGACGAGAAGCGGAACTTCACGCGCTTCATCGCCCTCGGGCCGACCGATCATGCCCCGACCGGCAAGGACAAAACGAGCCTCGTCTTCACGACGCAGCGCAACGTGCCCGGCTCGCTGCAAGCCTGCCTCGCGGAGTTGGCGCAGAGCAACATCCAACTCATCCACATCGAGAGCCGCCCGCAGCGGGTGACGATGGGCGAGTATTACTTCCTGATCGAGTTCGAGGGGCACCGCGAGGACCCCATCGTCGCCGAGGCGCTCGAACGCCTGCGCGCCCGCGCGGACATCGTCACGGTCTTCGGCTCCTATCCGGCGACGCCCGTGCCATAGCACCCGGCGGCGGACTTTAGCCGGCCGCTGCCATCAGTCGCTGTCACCGCACGTTAGCGATGCGGGGGGTCGTCGTCCCGGTCGTCGGTCAGCCACCACGGCTGCTCAGGCGGCTTCGGCGGGCGCAGCGACGACGACGGCCACCAATCGGGCACGGCGGCGGGTTCCGGCTCGCGGGCGCGCTCCGGGCAGGTGGCCATTCGAGCCGCTCACGCTCCGGCGAGGGATCGCTCGCCGGAGCGTCGCCGTAGCCAGGTGGATAGGCCAACTCCGCGTCGGCGTTCGCGGGCGGGGCGGGTGTCTCTACCACCGGCAGCGACGGAGAGGTGATGGCGGCGGCCGGCGGCGCGGGGCGCAGGCGTGCGCTCGCTCGCATAGCTATTGCCGGTGGCGGCGGGCGGCGCCTGATAGCCCGATGGCCCGACGAAGACGGGCGGCGGGCGGCGGCGGCTCATAGGGCACGTTGCCGTAAAGCATCGCCTGGTAGAGCTGATAATAGCGGAGCGCGATCTGCTGCTGCGTGAAGTAGCGGAGCACCCGCTGCCGACCGCGCGCGGCCAGTTCGAGGCGGCGCACGCGATCTTCCATCAACTCCCAGATGCGCAGCGCGAGCGTCTCCGCGTCGCCTTCCGGCACGATGATCCCGCGTCGCCGATCACGTTCGGGATTTCGCCGGAATCGGAGCCGATCACCGGCACCTCGCACGCCATCGCCTCGATGATCACCCGCCCGAACTGTTCCTTCCAGTTCGCCCGCGTCAGCGACGGGACGATGAGCATGTCGATCTTGCTCAGGACATTCGGCACATCGCGCGACGGCACCGAGTTGCGGAAGAAGATGCGATCGCGGATGCCGAGCCGCGCCGCCTGCACCTCCAATTCCGTGCGGTAGTAGCCGGTGCCGATGATCTCCAGGCGATACGGCTGCCGCAGCAGCGCGACCGCCTCCAGCAGCACCTGAATGCCCTTCTCCTCCACCAGCCGCCCGATGTAGCCGACCGTCGGCGGGTGATTGGCGGGGCGCGGCGCGGGCGGCGCGGGCTGATAGAAGACCGGGTCCACGCCGAACTGCGGGATGACGATGGCCGGTTTCTGGAACCCCTTCGCGCGGATCACTTCGAGCGCCGCCTGATTGGCCGCGACACCGACATCCGCACCGGCGTAGACCGACCGCTCGAAGTACGAGTAGGGCGGCGGTAGGCGCTTGAGAATGTTCTGGTAGGTGAAGAAGAGCATCTTCGCGCCGACCCGCTGGCCCGCCTTCATCGCGTGATAGGTCGCGTAATTGAACGGCTCCTCGTCGATGTGGAAGATGTCGGGCCGGATGTCGCGGATGATCTTCCCGATCGCCGGGTAGTAGTGGTAGTGGAAATGGCCGTTGAAGCGCATCTCGGTGACGACGAGTGTCGTACCCCTGCGTGAACTGCGGGTCGAACTGCTGCACGCCGACGCGCGGCTCGTGCCAGGAGGGCGGCACGATGACGGTCAACTCCACGCCGGGCAGGCGCGCCAGTTCCTCCGCCTTCTTCTGATAGGCGCCCGTGACCATCGCCTTGGAGAGCAACACGACTCTTCATCGGGCAATCTCCATCGGCTGCTCGCCCGTTACATCCGTTGCGGCAGTGCGCGCGCGCACGCGCGGCCTGTTGATAGACGGCGCAGGTCGCCGTTGCCGTCCGCTCCCAGGTGAATTGCGCCGCGCGCTCCCGGCCGCGCGCGCCGAGGTCCCGCGCGAGCGTCCGCGTCCGCCAGTACCCGCTGCGATGCGCGGCGCTGAAAGCCGCGACATCGTCCGGCGCGACGAGCAGCGCGGCATCGCCGACCACTTCCGGCGTGCAACTCGCGTCCGCCGCGACGACCGGCGTGCCGCAGGCCATCGCTTCGAGCGGCGTCAGCCCGAACCCCTCGTAGATGCTCGGCGCGACATAGCAGTCCGCCAGGTGATAGAGCGCGAATTTCTCCGCGTCCGTGATCGCGCCTGGGAAAAGACCGATTCGGCGATGCCCAGCTCGCGCGCCAGCGGCGCGGGATCGGGGTAAAGCGCGGCATTGCCGTGCGCCCTGCCGCCGACGACCAATCGAAGATCGTCGCCACATGCCGCGCGAACGCGCGCGAAGGCCCGCAGCAGCGGTGGCGACATTCTTCCGCACATCGAGGCCGCGCGACATTGAAGATGACGCGTTTGCCATGCGAGCCCGAACCGATCGCGCAAGGCGTCGATCAGATCGTCATCCCGCTCGGCGCCGAACGTCGCCGCCCACGGCGAGCGGGATGGTCGTCACCCGGCGCGGGTCGAGGCCAAGCACGCGGATCGCGTCGCGCCGCGAGCAATCGGAATCGGCGATCACCCGCACGGCCCGGCGCGTCCCGGCAGAGACGAGGCGCAGATACGCCCGCATCGCCCGCCCGCCCGCATACGCGGGGAAGAGCAGCGGAATGACATCATGGACGGTGACGACGCAGGGAATCGCCTGACGAAGCGGCGCGGCAAAGTACGGGATATGCACGACATCCACGCCCGCACGTCGCGCCGCCGCTCCCGACACCGCGCTGCTCCCACCAGACTTTACGCAGGCGCTCCGTCGCGCAGAGCGAGGCGGCGAGACGACGACCGCGTCGGGCTCGGCGGCGAGCGGCGCCGGTGCAGAGGATCGTCAGATCGAGATCGGGCAGCGCGCGCAATGCGCCGATCAATGCCGCACTGTATTGGCCGCTCCCCGTATGAGGCGCGCGCAGCATCGCCCCGTCAAATCCGACCCGCATTGTCACACTGGCTCCTTCCCCCCACAAAGACACGGACAGAAGTGTAACACAGGACGAACGCCCGTTCGTTGGCGCTGGCAGGCTGGAATACGGAGCGCGAACGTCCGACGTTGAAATTATCATGCACCGAGTTCGAATTACGGTGTAGACTGCTGCCGAGCGTTGAATCGCGGCGGCTTGGAAGAAAAAGGAGCAGAGGCAATGGCACATCCTGTAGCGGTAACGGACGCGACGTTTGATCAGCAGGTGGTGAACGCGAGCGGGCCCGTGCTGGTCGACTTCTGGGCCCCCTGGTGCGGTCCGTGCCGGATGGTTGCGCCAATCCTCGACCAGATCAGCGACGAACTGGGCGAGAAGATCACGATCGTCAAAGTCAACGTGGACGAGAACCAGCAGATCGCCGGCAATCTCGGCATCATGAGCATCCCGACCCTGATGCTCTACAAGGGTGGCAAGCCGGTCGAGACGATCATCGGCTTCCAGCCCAAGAACAAGCTGATGGACAAGATTCAGGGCCACCTGAACTACCGGTCAACCGGCGGCGCCACATCAGGCGCAGTACGCATCGCATGTCACAAGCGAACGCCCCCGACGACGGGGGCGTTTTTGCGTCTCAATTTCCAGGATGGCGCAGGCTGGAAAGCCTGCGCTACCAAGCCCTCACGCGGGCGGGCGGCGGGTGCGGCGAACCGCGCTATTCGGCCGCCCGGTGCGCTCATGCACGAGGCCGTCAATCGCGGCGCGCATCTCGTCCAGATCGGCGAAATCGCGATAGACCGACGCGAAGCGGATATAGGCGACGGGGTCGAGATCGTGCAGTCGCTCGACGACCAGTTCGCCGATCGTCGAGCTCGGCACCTCGCGCTGGCCGAGGTCGAACAATGCGCGCTCGACATCGGCGACGAGCGTGTCGATTGCGCCCTCGCTGATCGGTCGCTTGATCGCGGCGATGCGCACGGCGGTGCGCAACTTGCGCGGGTCGTATTCCTCGCGCCGGCCGTCCTTCTTGACGACATAGAGGCTGACGGTCTCGACGCGCTCGTAGGTCGTGAATCGCCGGTTGCACACCTGACACTCACGGCGGCGGCGGATGCTCTCGCCACTGCCGAGTTCGCGGGAGTCGATCACGCGCGTATCAGGCGCCTGACAATAGGGGCAGTGCATAGATATCCTCGGATAGCGGTGGCGTAGGGATGCCTGCACGAGGGCAGGCATCCCTACGCCACCAAGTTCGCCGCTACCGCCCGCGCAGGATATGGACGAACGGTGGCACATCGAAGTCGTCGTCATCGCTGCCCGGCTTGGTCTCCGGCTGGCTACCGCGCGGTGGCTGCTGCGGCGGTTGCCGCCGCTGGTCGTCATCGCGCGGGTCCGGCAAGCGTGTGCCCGAGCCACCCAGCGGCCCCTGGCCGGACCCGGTTGGCCGGTAGGGCTGTTGCGGCGGCAGCGGGTTGGTGGTCGGGCGGCGATAGGGCTGCGGCTGCGGCGGCTCGTTCGCGGGCCCCGTGCGGGGGAAGAGCGGCCGGAGCCGGTCCCTGCCCACGGTCGTTGTCGAACCCCGTCGCGATCAGCGTCACGGCGACTTCCTGCGAGGCCATATGCTCGTCGAGCGTCGCGCCGAAGATGAAGTTCACATTCTGATCCGCCGCCTCGCGGACGATCTCGGCGGCCTCGTAAATCTCCTGCAAGCCCATATCGCTCGGGCCGGAGATATTGAAGAGGATACCCGTCGCGCCCTGAATGCTCATTTCGAGGAGCGGGCTCTCGATCGCCATGCGCGCCGCGTCCTGCGCGCGGGTATCGCCCGTGCCGCGCCCAATCGCCATGAAGGCGGAGCCCGCGCCGGACATGATCGTCTTCACGTCCGCGAAGTCGAGGTTGATGATGCCGGGGCGCGTAATCAAGTCCGCGATCCCCTGGATGCCCTGCTTCAGCACATCGTCCGCGAGGCGGAACGCCTCCATGAAGGTCATCTTGCTGTCCGCGATGGACAAGAGCCGCTGGTTCGGGATCGTAATCAGCGCATCCACCCGCTCCTTGAGGAGCGCGATGCCCTCCTCGGCGTTCTTGCGCCGGGTCGGCCCCTCGAAGTCGAACGGCTTGGTGACGACGCCGACGGTGAGCGCGCTCACTTCCTTGGCGATCTCCGCGATCACCGGCGAGGCGCCCGTCCCCGTACCGCCGCCCATCCCGGCGGTGATGAAGACCATATCCGCGCCTTTGAGGACATCGAAGATCGCCTCGCGCGTCTCCTCGGCGGCTTTCGCGCCGATGGCGGGGTTGCCGCCCGCGCCGAGACCCTTCGTCAATTTATCGCCGATCCGCAGGCAAAATGATGCCTGCGAATGGAGGAGCGCCTGCGCGTCGGTATTCACGGCGACGAACTCGACGCCGTGCAGCTTCGCTTCGATCATGCGATTGACGGCGTTACTTCCCCCGCCGCCAACCCCGATGACCTTTATCTGGGCAAAGTTCTCGCCGCCATAGGCGACGTGAGATTCAAACATGCCCTCGTCCTTCCTCTTCGCCAATCCGCGCGATGAGGGTCGATCTCCCGCACCCACAGTATCCCGTGCTCATCTCCCCCGCATGGCAGACCAGTATCGCTCACGGCAAGAACTCGCGCAACCATGCTTGCCACCGAGTTTGGCCGATCCGGTTGGGCTGGACCCGCGAATTCCGGCGAGTTTCCACCGGGCACACGCGCGCCGCGATGCACGCTGGCTCGCGCGCTCGACGCCCGCTGCGCGATGCCCGGCTGCACCATCGCCCGCCAGCGCAAGAGGCCGAGCACCGAGGCATACGCGGGCGACTGCACCGCCGCCGGGCCCGCGAAACCCCACGCGCCCGCGATCCGCACCGGCATCCCGAGCGCGGCGCGCGCCATCGGCGCGAGGCCGGAGAGCGCCGCGCCGCCGCCACAGAGGACGACCTGCCCGACCGCGCCGGTGCGCGCCGTCCCGGCCCCGCCCGCCCTGCGCCGCCGACGTGACCGGCCGCACCATCTCGCCAACGTGTCCGAGCATCTGATCGACGCGCGCCGACGACAATCGCCGCGACCAGCGCGACGGAGACCGCCGTGCGCTGGCCGTCCAGGCCGCGCACGAGCACCTCGACGCCCGGCATCCCGGTGCGGGCATTGCCGATCTCGTACTTCAGTCGCTCCGCTTCGAGCGGGTCGATGCCGCAGCACGCTGGCGAGATCGCGCGTGATGTGATCCCCGCCGACGGGCATCGTGCCGAGCAACTGGACCGTCCCGCCGGAGAAGACGGCGACGCTCGTATGCTCCGCGCCGCACTCCACGACGATCGCGCCGCTGCTCGTGCTCCTCGGGCAGAACGACCGCCGCGCTCGCGGCCAGCGCGCTCGGCACGATGCCGACGACCTCCAGCCCCGCGTGCCGCGCGACCTCGTGCCAGATCGCGGCGTCGCTCGGCGGCATGGAGGCTCACCTCGCGCACCGCGATCGGCGAGGTGAGCACGATGCGACCGGGCCGCTCGCCCGCGTGCCGGTCGCGAACTGCGCGAGCGGCACACTGAAGTACGCGCCGAGGACCCGATGCCCGGCGGCACGCTCGGCCTGCGCGACGGCCGTGCGGATCGCCTCGCCGAGGCGGCGCGGCATCGGTGACGATCGCCGCGCGACAACCCCTGCGCCGGGACGACGCCGGCGCCCAGCACGGGCACCGCGTCATCGGGCGCGCTCGGGGCATGCTCCGGAGCCATCCTGGCGATCACCACACGCACGTCGACATTGCCGGCGTCGATCCCGACGACGGCCCCGCGCGCCTGTGCTGTTCCCCGCCATGAGAGCAACCGATTCCTCATCCCGCTTCGACGCCTGCTACCGTTTATGCATCACCGGGCGATCGGGATCACGGATATCCGCGTCCGCCCACGTCTGATCGCGGAGCAACAGCTTCAGTACAGCAAGTTTCTTGCCGAGAAGTTCGTCATTTCCCACAATCGCCCGCCATTTGTCCGTCTGCACGGCGATACCCATGACGGGGTCGAGGGTGATCGCCGCCTGCGTCAGCCCCGCCTCCGCCGGCAGCCGCGCATTGAGCGCGAGCATCGCACGCACGGGCATCACATCCACCATTCCGCCGACGACGGGCATACGGTTCCCCGGCAAGCGCCTGCAAGCGGGGCAATGCGACCGGATTGCTCGGGTCCGCTTGCCCCAGCACATCGCCCGTCTCGTCGACCAGGAACGAGGCGCCGCCCGCATCCCAGATCATCACCGGCTGGCGCTCGACGACATGCACGATCAGCCGGTCCGGCGCTTCGGTGACGACATCGACGTGCTGGAGGCTGGGCAGCGCGGCGACCCGCTGCGCGACCGCCGCGCTATCGACGCGAAAAACGCTCTCGCCGAGCACGCCCGACGCCTCCGCCACCGTCGAGCCGGGCAGCGCCGCCACACCGGTGACGACGACCGTATCCACCGAGAAACGCGCGTCCGTGACGACATAGGTGAGCACGGCCGCCAGCGCCAGCGCGCCCACGCCCGCAGGCAGGCGACCATTGCGCAGCATGACCACCGTCCAGCGGAGCGTATGGATGCACGCCTGCCCGACGCGCTTCGCGGTCACGCCGCGTGCCATCGCGCTTACGCCTCCCCTCGCCGCCGGCGGCGCCGGTCGTGCCGCTCGATCGCGAGCGCGATCAGCCGATCCACCAATTCGCTGTACGAGAGGCCGACCGCCTGCCACATCATCGCGTACATGCTCGTCGCCGTGAAACCGGGCATCGTGTTGATCTCATTGAGCAGCACGCGGTCATTGCGCTCGTCGTAGAAGAAGTCCACGCGCGCCAGCCCTGCCGCGTCGATCGCGCGGAATGCCTCGACGGCGAGGCGGCGCACCTCATCGGCGATATGCGGCGGGATGTCGGCCGGGATGCGCAGGCGCGTCGTCGGATCGGTGTACTTCGCCTCGTAGTCGTAGAAGTCGTGCCCCTGCACGATGATCTCGCCGACCGCCGATGCCTGGGGGTCGTCGTTGCCGAGCACGCTGCACTCGACTTCCCTGCCCTGAATCGCCTCTTCGACGACGACGCGGCCATCGACATCGAAGCGGAACGCCTCGGCAGAGCGCGTGCGATATGTCATGCTTCGCTCGTCGCCTTCGAGACGCCGACACTGGAACCCATATTGGCGGGCTTGATGAAGCAGGGCAGCCCGACGATTTCCACCAATCCGCCGCACGACGGCGTCCGGCGCGCGCTCCCAGTCGGCTTCGCGGACGAGTTGCGTCCGCGGCGTCGGCAGGCCCGCGTCGCGGAAGATCGCCTTCATCATCCCCTTGTCCATGCCGACCGCCGAGCCGCGCACGCCGGAGCCGACATAGGCGATATCCGCCAGTTCGAGGAAGCCCTGCACCGTGCCATCCTCGCCCAATGGGCCGTGCAGCACGGGAAAGACGACATCGAGCCGGTGCAACGCGCCCGTCGCCCCCTCCGGCCCCGCGACGAGGGCTGACTCCCGATCCGCCGCCACGAGCGCGTTCGAGGCGGCCCCGGTCTCCGGCGGGCGGGCCGTCAGTTGCCCGCCCGCCGCCAGCAGTGCGTGCATCGGGTCGCCGCCCGTCAGCCACTGGCCCTGCCGGGTGATGCCGATCGGCACGACCTCGTAGACGCTCGGATCGAGCGCCGCCATCACCGACTGCGCGGAGGCGATCGAGACGGCGTGCTCGCTCGATTGCCCGCCGAACAAGACGCCGACACGAATTTTGCGCCCCCGGCGGGCCGCTCGTTCGTCGTCGTCATTGATCCCCCTCGTCGCGCGCATCCCACCGGCCGATGCGCTGGACTTCGTACTGCAATTCGACGCCGAATCGCGCGCGCGACCGACGCGGCGGCAGTGGTCGCCGACGGCGAGCACATCCGCCGCCGTCGCCTTGCCGAGATTGACGATGAAGTTCGCATGGACGGGCGAAACCTGCGCCTGCCCGATCGTGAATCCCTTCAGCCCGCACGCCTCGATCAGCCGCCCCGCCGCGTCGCCGGGCGGATTCTGGAACATCGATCCTGCCGATGCCGCCTGCGGCTGGGCGGTCTTCCGCCAGTCGTGGTACTCGATCGCTTTGCGCCCGCAGTGCGTCGGGGTCGCCGGGCGTCAGCCGCACGCGGATCGTCGTCAGGAGGCCGCGCAAGCGTGCCATCCTTGACCGCGCTGTGCCGGTAGCGATACGCCATCTCATCCGCGCGTCACCGTGCGCGGCGTGCCGTCGAAGTGGATCAGCGTCGCATCGAAGAACGACACGCTCATCTCGCCGCCGTGCGCGCCCGCGTTGTTCGCCACCGCGCCGCCGAGCGTCCCCGGCAAGCCCGACCGCCCATTCCAGCCCGGCCAGCCCCGCCTCGCCGCACGCCTCCGCGAAGCCAGACATCAGCATCCCCGCGTGCCCGGTGACGAGCGGCGCGGCCGGGTCGCTCCGGTCAATCTCCGGCGCCAGGCGGGGCGTGAGCAGCTTGATCACCAGGCCATCCACCCCGGCATCCGCCGCGAGGATGTTGCTGCCGCCGCCGATCACCGTGACCGGGATACCCTCCGCCGCCGCCCATTGCAGGGCGCGTTGCAGCGGCTCGTCGCCGTCCGCCGCGCCGATCTTGAGGAACCAATCCGCCGGGCCGCCGACATGCAGCGTCGTATGGCGGCGCAGCGGCTCGTTCGCCGTGATCTTCGCCCGCTCGGTCAGCGTCACCACCGCCGCTCATCGCGCCACCGCCTCGCCGGCGAGCAGTTGCAGCAGCGCGGGCCCGACCGTCGTGATATCGCCCGCGCCGAGGGTGAGCACGACATCGCCCGGATTCGATATGCCACATCAGCGAGTTGCGACCGTCGCGTCGAGATCGCCGCCGTAGATGCCCCGACCGCCCGCGATCGCGCCGGCAATGTCCCGCGCATGGACGATGCCGGTATCCGGCTCCCGCGCCGCGTAGATGTCCGTCACCACCGCGAGATCGGCCTCCGACAGCGCCGCCGCGAACTCGCGCGCGTAGAGCGCCGACCGGCTGTAGGTGTGCGGCTGGAAGACGGCGACAATCCGCCGCCCCGGATAGCGCGACCGCGCCGCCGCGAGCGTCGCCCGCACTTCGGTCGGATGGTGGGCGTAATCGTCGATCACCGTGACGCCGGCGGCCTCGCCAATGACCTCGAATCGCCGCCCAACCCCCCGATACGATGCGACGGTGCGCAATGCCGCGTGCGGGTCAACACCGACAGCGGCGCAGGCCGCGACGGCCATCGCAGCATTGCGCGCATTGTGTGCGCCCGCGACGGTGAGTGCGGCGCGCCGATCTCACTGCCCATTCGCGCACGAAGAGCGCATCCATCCCGTCCGCCAGCAGATCACACGCCACGTCCCGCCGTCACCGGTGCCGACCGTCTCGACGGCAATCGTCGTTGTTCAGGTCATCGCGCAAGCGCCAGCGGCGACGCTTCGTCTCAGCATTGACGATCAGCGTGCCGCCGGACGAATCTGGCTGACGAAGGTCGCGAAGGCGCGGACGTACGTCATCCGCATCGGGGAAGATATCCGGGTGATCGTGCTCGATGTTCGTCACCACCGCGACATCCGGCGTCAGGTGCAGGAACGAGTAGTCGTACTCGTCCGCCTCGACGACGGCGAGCGGCCCGGCGCCATTGCGCGCGCTCGTGCCGAGATCGCGCACCTCCGCGCCGATGACGAAGAGCGGATCGTGCCCGAGCGCGCTGAGGATGGAGGCGATCATGCCGCTCGTCGTGCTCTTGCCGTGCGTGCCCGCCACCGCGATGCAGCGGCGGGCATTGGCGAGCGCGCCGAGCAGCGCGGCCCGCTTAATGACGGGGATGCCCCGCGCGCGCGCCGCCGCAAGCTCCACATTGTCGTCGCGGACCGCCGCCGAGATGACGACGAGAGCGGCATCCTCGACATACGCGGCGTCGTGGCCGACATGGACCGCCGCGCCGAGGCCGCGCAAGGTCGCGAGTGCGGGTGCATCGCTCCGGTCGGAGCCGGAGACGCGGTACCCCTGCGCGATCAGGATGCGGGCGAGCCCGATCATGCCCGCGCCGCCGATGCCGACGAAATGGACCCGCGCTACCGGGCGGCGGCAGCGTAGTGGCGCCGCCGGTCAAACATCGGCCGTCTCCATGCGCGGCGCGGCACGGCGCGTGCGCGCCGCCGGTTGCGGGCCGACGCGCGAGATGTTGATCAGCACACCGAGCGCGCCGAGCGTCACGACGAGCGACGAGCCGCCGTACGAGAAGAGCGGCAGCGGCACGCCGGTGAACGGGATCGCCGTCGTCACGCCGCCGATATTGATGACAGCCTGGAAGACGATCCACGTCGTGATCCCCGTCGCGACGATGGCGCCGAAGCGGTCGGGCGCGTGCATCGCCGTCCGGTAGCCGCGCACCGCCAATGCGGCGAAGAGCCCGATCACCACCGCGCAGCCAACCAGCCCGAGTTCCTCGCCGACGACCGCGAAGATCGCGTCCGTGTGCGCGGCGGGGAGCCAGCTAAACTTCTGCCGCGATGCGCCCAGGCCGAGGCCGAAGATACCGCCGTCGCCGAGGGCGATGCGCGCCTGCCAGAGCTGCCAGCCCGCGTCGCGCAGGTCGCGCTCGGGGTGGAGGAAGAGGAGCAGCCGCTCGCGGCGGTACGGCGCGGTGAGGGCGAGAAGCGCGAAGACGCCGCCGCCGCTCATCAGGAAGAGGCCGAGTTGGCGGATATCCGCCCCCGCGATCAAAAAGACGCTGATGCCGATCACGGCAAGCACCGTCGCGGTGCCGAGGTCGGGTTCGAGCATGACGAGGAAGAGGATGAAGCCGAGGATGATGGCGAAGGGCGCGGCGCCGTTGAGGAAGTGGCGAATCCGGCTCCCCTTGCGGTCCAGCAAATCGGCCATGTAGAGGATGAGGACGAACTTCATGATCTCGCTCGGCTGCATCTGCACCGGCCCGATCTCGAACCAGCGCCGCGCGCCGAAGACGGTACGACCCAGCGGCAGCACCGCCAGCAGCATCAAGACCGTCGCCGCCATCGCCGGCACCGAGAATCGCCGCCAGAAATGGTAATCGACGCGCGACGTGAGCAGCAAGGCCACGACGCCAACGGAGAGGAACATCAAGTGGCGGCGCAGGAAGTAGAGGCCGTCGCCGACATCGCGGATGCCCACCGCGTACGAGGCGCTGAAGAGTACGAGCGTGCCGAGCGACGCCAGGACGATCAGCGTCCCGACAAGCACCGTATCGATGTGGCCGGGCGACACGGCCGCTCCGGCAGTTGCCGCGCGCGCTGCGTGCCGGGCAGCGCGATCCGCTCGACGGCCATCAGTCCTCCCTCCCCGCGCGCAGCCGCTCTACCGCCGCACGGAACTGATCGCCCCGGTCGAACTCATTCTCGAAGACGCCGAACGAAGCCGCGCCCGGCGAGAGCAGCACGGTATCGCCGGGCGCGGCGAGTGCGAGCGCCGCGTGCCATCGCCTCATCCATCCTCCGCACCGGGCCGATGACCGGCCCCGCAAAGCCGCGATCGGCGAGCATTGCGGCGAGTGGCGTCGGTACGCGCCCATCGAAGAGGACAATCGCCTTCGCCGTCAGCATCGCATCCGCGAGGGCCGTAAAATCGAGCCCTTTGTCGGAGCCGCCCGCGAGCAGGATGACCGGGCCGGGCGTCGTCTGCGAGCGCCGCGATCGCCGCCGCCGGGGCGGTCGCGGCCGTGTCGTTGATGTATCGTACGCCGTCGATCACGCCCAGGTCCTCATAGCGGTGCGGCGCGCCGCGAAAGGTGCGCAAGCCCGCGCGCACCGCGTCCACCGGCGCGCCATAGGCGAGCGCCGCCGCCGCCACCGCGCAGGCATTGATGCGATTGTGCGCGCCCGGCAGCGACGAGATCGGTGCCGCGTCCGAGCGGATAGGTGCGGTTACCGTCGCTCCACAGCGAGCGTATCCGCATCCGCGATCCACCACGACCCGAGCGGATAGCCCGCGACGGGCGGCAACGCGCCGAACGGCATCACCGCCGCCCGGCTGCTCGCGAATGTGCCGCGCGATGAAGGCAAGGCCGGGGTCATCCGCCGCGCCAGGAAACTGCCAGGCCGGGACGATCAGGGTATCCCCTGCTGTCTGATGCGCGGCGATCGCCCATTTCGCCTCGCCGTACGCTTCCAACGTCGGATAGCGGTCGAGATGGTCGCCCGATAGGTTCGTAAAGACGGCGATATGGGGGCTGAGGCCGCGCTCGCCCGTCGCTTCGAGTTGGAACGACGAGAGTTCGAGCACGACCGGCGTTTCCGGCGTGATCTTCGGCAGGGCATCGAGCGCGGAGATGCCCATGTTGCCGGCGATCACCGTCTCCGGCTTCCACTGCCGGAGCAGATGGCCGATCCAGAGCGCCGTCGTCGTCTTCCCCTTCGTGCCCGTCACGCCGATCACCGGCGCGGGGCAGGCGGCGAGGAAGAGCGTCATCTCCATCTCGACGGGGATACCCGCCGCGCGCGCCTCGCGCAAGCAGCGGCGCATCCGGCGGCACGGCGGGGTTACGCACGACGAGATCGTAGTCCCGTACGCGACGCCCTCGTGCCCGCCAAGGAGATAGCGAACAGGTAGGCCGTCGAGCGACCGCATCGCCGCGGCGAGCGCCGCCGCATCCCGGCGGTCGGTCACCGTCACATCCGCGCCCGCCCGGACGAGGTAGCGCACGACGCCCGTGCCGCCATCGTGCTGGCCCAAGCCGATCAGCAGCGCGCGCTTGCCGCTCAGGTTCGTTGGTTGTTGTCTCGCTCCCGTCATCTGCCTGTCCCTACGAGAGCGCGAGGGCGATGCCGAGCATCCCCGCCGCGATCCCGACGAGCCAGAAGCGCATCTGCACCTGCGTCTCCGACCAGCCGATCAGTTCGAAATGATGGTGCAGCGGCGCCTTCTTGAAGACGCGCTTGCCGCCCGACAGTCTTGAAGTAGCCCACCTGAATAAAGACCGAGAGCGTCACGACGACGAAGACAAAGCCGACGACGGGCAGGATCAGCCATTGGCCGGTCTGGAAGGCCGCCACCGCCAACCCCGCGCCGATGGCGAGCGACCCGGTATCGCCCATGAAGACCTGCGCCGGGTGGGCGTTGTACCAGAGGAAGCCGATCAGCGCGCCGACCATCGTGAAGCAGAAGGCGACGATCTGGAGTTGCCCCTGGAGGTAGGCGATCACGCCATAGGCGATGAAGGCGATCGCGGCCAGCCCGCCGAGCAGCGAGTCCAGGCCGTCGGTCAGGTTCGTCGCGTGGGCGGTGCCCATGATCGCGAAGAGGGCGATGAAGAAGTACGGAATGCCGATCTCGTACTTCCCGACGAAGGGGATGTAGATCGTGTGCAGGCCGAGCGGGCCATAGAGCACCCACGCCGCAATCGCCGCGAAGAGGAAGAGCCAGGCGAACTTGAAGCGCGCCGTCAGCCCGTGCGCGTGCCGCCGACGAGATTGAGCATATCGTCTACCGCGCCGAGCACCGCGCAGGCGAGCAGCACCCCGAGGGGCAGCAGCATCGACAACCGTCCGGCGAGGTTGAAGATGGCGGTGAGCACGACCACGCTCGTCGTGATCATGATGCCGCCCATCGTCGGCGTGCCCATCTTCATCAGGTGGCTCTCCGGCCCTTCCAGGCGGATTTGCTTGCCGATCTTGTGCCGCTTGAGCGACGGCGAGGATCGGGCCGGCCGATGATGACGGTGAGCACGAAGGCGACCGAGCCGAGCGCGAGCGACGCGGCGAGGTTCGCGCGCGGCTGCGCGGGCAGGATGCCGCTGCTCAGCGCGAGCAGTGACCGCGAGCGAGCCACTATTCATACCGACGTCCTGTCCGGCGTGTCGATGGTGCTCGCCGTTTCGGTGGATTTTGCCGCCGCACCCGGCGCGACCGCGACGCGCAGGGCGTCGACCAACTCCTCCATGTGCATCCCGCGCGACCCTTTGATAAGCACGACATCGCCGGGGCGCAGGTCCGCGCGCAGCGTCTCGGCGAGCGTCAATTTGGCCTCCGCAGGCACCGCGAACACGGCGTCGCTCGGCCATCCCGGCCATCACCGCGGCCTCCGCAGTTGCGTACGGACGCGGCTGCCGACGGTATAGAGCCGGTCAACGACTTCCGCCGCGCGCTGCCCGACCAGTGTGTGGCCCTCCGCCTCATAGACGCCCAGTTCCAGCATGTCCGCGAGCACGGCGATCCGGCGGGGCGCGTCCAGTTCTTCGAGCAGATTGAACGCCGCGAGTGTGGATTGCGGGCTGCTGTTGTACGTGTCGTCGATCAGCGTCGTACCGTTCGGGCCCGGCACGCGTGTAGAGGCGCAGTTGGGTCTGCTCGCCTTGCAGCCCGTTCAAGATTTCCTCCAGCGCCAGGCCGCAGGTGCGGGCGACTGCCGTGGCCGCCAGCGCGGTATGGACGCTATGCCGCCCGAGCAGCGGCAGCTTGACGCGCACCGGGCGCTGACCGGGCAACATCAGCCGGAAGGCGATGCCGGAAAGCCCTTCGCTCTCGACATCAGAGGCGCGCACATCGTTCTCCGCTCCCAACCCATAGGTGGTGATCCGCGCCGACGTGCGGGCGCGCATACCGCGCACATGCTTCGTCGTCGCCGTTGAGGATCGCGTCGCCGTCGCGCGGCAACCCGGCGACGAGGTCGCCCTTGTTCGCGATCAGCGCTTCCTGCGAGCCGAGCCGCTCCGCGTGGGAAACGCCGATATTGGTGACGACGCCGATCGTCGGCTGCGCGATCTCGACCATCCGGGCGATATCCCCCGCGTCGTAGAGGCCCATCTCGACCACCGCGACCTGCACATCCGGCGTGAGGCCGAGCAAGCGCCAGCGGCAGCCCGGTAATGGCGTTCAGGTTGCCGGGGTTGCGGAGGACGCGGTAGCGCGTGCCGAGGACGGTGGCGATCAGTTCCTTCGTGCTCGTCTTGCCGACGCTGCCCGTCACGCCGACCAGCGGCACCGGATACAACGCCCGCCACCACGAGGCGAGCGATTGCAGCGCCTTCAAGGTCTCGGGCACGGCGATCACCGGCAATGGCGGCGCTTTCCCCGCCGCTGATCAGCGATGCGACCCAATCATCCCGCACGACGGCGCACGACGCGCCCTGTGCCGCCGCCTGGGGGATAAAGGCATGGCCGTCCGTCGTCGTGCCCGGCAGGGCGAAGAAGAGCGACCCCGGCGCCACTTCCCGCGAGTCGATGACGACCGTGCGGAAGAGGAAGTCGCGCGGGAGCGACGCCCCCGGCGCCAACCGCCCGCCCGTCCCCGTGAGGAGATCGTGCAGGCGAATCATGGCTTACCCTGCGTCGTCGGCGGCACTCCCGCGTAGCGCAAGAGCTGGCCCGCGAGCCGGCCGAGCGCGGGCGCGGCCACATCGCCGCCGAGCGAGTTCTTCTTCGGCTGGTCGATCTTGATCAGCACCGTGAAGAGCGGCTTGTCTGCCGGGAAGATCGAGATGATGGACGCGATAGTCTTGTCCTCCACGTATTTGCCCGTCTTCGGGTCGGGGATCTGCGCCGTCCCCGTCTTCGCGGCGATCGCGTAGCCGGGCAGGTTGATCTTATCCGCCACCGCGTTATGCGTCGCCTCGGTCATCATCTGCCGCACCGCCGCCGCGACCTCCGGCCGGATCACCTGGCGCACCGCCTGGGGCTGGTGGTCCTGCAACAGATCGCCGTGCCGCTCGACGCGCGCGACGACGTACGGCGTGTAGAGTGTACCGCCATTGGCAATCGCCGACACGGCGGTCACCATCTGGAGCGGGGTGACGGTCAGCCCCTGCCCGAACGAGTTGGTGTCGAGGTCGATCGGGTTCCAGATCGTCGTCGGGTTGTCGGGCCAGCGGACGATGCCGATCTCCTCGCCGTCGAGGTCCACGCCCGTCTTCTGGCCCATGCCAAACTGCCGGAGCATCCCGTAGAAGTTGTCCTTGCCCGTCCGACCGGCGATGTACGACGCCCCGACGTTCGATGAGCGCTCCAGCACCTGCTCCATCGTTTCCGGGCCCCACGCCGTGTGGTTCAAGGTTGTAGATCGTGTCCGTCTGCACCTTCAGGAAGCCGTTATCGACGAGCGAGGACTGCGCCGTGATGCCGCCGGTCTGCAATCCTGCCGCCATCGTAATCACCTTGAAGGTGCTGCCCGGTTCGTAGGTCGCGCCGACGGCGGGATTGAGATAGGCCTGCGGGTCTGCGGCGTCGTACGCATTCGGGTCATACGTCGGGTTGGAGGCCGAGGCGAGGATCGCGCCGGTAGTTCGGGTCCATGATGAGGATCGTGCCGCCGGTCGCGCCCTGCTCGGCGATCGTGCGCGCCAGTTCGTCTTCCGCCATCCGCTGGATCGACGCGTCGATCGTCAGGACGAGGTCCGCGCCCTCGACGGGCGGGCGATATTGCTGCTGCCCGAAGGCGAGCGGCTGCCGCGCCGCGTCCGTCTCCGCGACGAGCATCCCCGGCTCGCCGCCGACCAGGGCGTTGTACTTCCCTTCGAGCCCGTAGACGCCCGCGCCGTCCGCGTTCGTGAAGCCGAGGAGCGGTGAGAGGAACGCCCCGTTCGGGTAGGCGCGCTTCGGCACCTCCTGATAGACGAGGCCGGGCAACTCGCGCTTCTTGATCGTCCCGATCATCCCGTCATCGACCTGCCGCGCGACGAGCGACCATTCGACATTTCGGCGCGTTGATCCGCTCGTAGAGCGTGTCGAGCGGGATGTTCAGGATCGCCGAGAGCTCCTGCGCGACATGGACGCGGTCGCGATCGGTCAGCGTCTTCGGGGTCACGTAGATGTCCGTGGAGGGGATGTTCGTCGCGAGGACGAGGCCGCCACGGTCGCGGATCAGCCCGCGGCGCGGCAGGAGCGTCTGCTCCGTGATGCGAAAATCGCGCCCCTGCGACTGCAATCGCTCGCTGCCGACGATCTGGAAGGAGACGAGCCGCCAGCCGATGGCGCTCGTCATGAGGGTGAAGACGCAAAAGAGCGAGACGATCCGCCATCCGGAGATGATGCCGCTTTTCATGGTTGTGCCCCCGGTGTTGCGGCCACGGATGGGCGCGCGATTATCGGCGCTCGCGCGGCCAAGTACTGCATTCTGGATGCGACGGATGATGCCGGGTGCGGGCGGCGGCGCGGCAGTGGCCGTCGGCGGCGCATCGGTCACATCGGGGAGGGTGGCGTAGACGATACCGCTTGCCGCCATGGCGCGCGCATCCCTTGGTCGGCTGCCGTCGTGTCCGCGCGGCTGAGGGTCTGGAATCCCGCCACCTGGGCGGCGAGGCGAGCGTTCGCGTCTTGCATCGTCGCCGTCTCGTGTTCGAGCGTCGCGCGCTCGTTTGCGAGCGAGGCAACCCGGCTCGTTTGCAGGAGGTAAGCGAGCGCCAGCACGCCGACGCAGAGCGTGATGAGCAGCCAGAGCGACGATGCGCCGCACCGCCTCGCGTGCGCGCGCGCGCGAGGAACTGCTGCGCCGAGGCGGCCAGGCGCGCGCCGAGCGGCTCGGGAGCATCGCTCCCCACGGGCACGGCCATCGGCACCGGCAGCCGCGTGACGGTCGAACGGGGGCGGGCGGGGAAGAGCATCAGTCGCCTCCCTCCGGCGCGCGCTTCTCGGCGACGCGCAGCCGCGCGCTGCGGGCGCGGGGGTTCGCGGCGATCTCGGCTGCCGACGGGACTGACGGGCCGGGGCGTGAGGACGCGCAGGACGGCGATGCGCGCGGCGGGCTGTACCGGCACCGAACGGGGCAGCATGTCCGGCTCCGTCGCGCTCGCCTCGTGGCGAAAGAACTGCTTGACCGCGCGATCTTCCAGCGAGTGGAAGGCGATCACGGCCAGCCGACCGCCCGGCCGCAGCAGGTCGCGCGCCGCGGCGAGCGCCCGTGCGAGCACGCCGACCTCGTCATTGACGGCGATGCGCAGCGCCTGAAAGACCTGCGTCGCCGGGTGGATACGCCCGCGCCGACCGCCCTTGGCGCCTATCACCGCATCGGCGAGTTGCTGCGTGGTGGCGAATGGCGCGGTCGCGCGTCGGTAGACGATCGTGCGCGCGACCCGGCGCGACGCGGGCTCCTCCCCATAGGCCCAGAAGAGGTCCGCAAGCGCGGTTTCGTCCCAGGTATTGACGATTTCCGCCGCCGTGATGCCGCGCGTATTGTCGAAGCGCATATCGAGCGGCCCATCGTGCGCGAAGGAGAATCCCCGCCCGGCATCGCGCAACTGGAAGGACGAGAGCCCGAGATCGAGGAGGACGGACGTGACACTCCCCGCGTGCCAGCCAATGCCCTGGCGGCATCCACCATCGCGGCGAAGTTTGCCTGGCGCAGCATCAGGCGCTCCCCGAACTCATCCTGCAATGCGCGCCCGCGCGCGATCGCGTCCGGGTCGGCATCGAGCGCGAGCACGACGCCGTCCGGCGCGGAGGCTTCAAGCAGTGCGCGCGTATGGCCGCCGCCGCCGAATGTGCCGTCGATCATCCGCGCTGCCCGGCTGCGGATCGAGCAAGCGCGAGCGCCTCGTCTTTCAACACCGAGAGATGACCCGGCGGGTTCTCCGCGGGTCATGCTGGTGCGTACTGGCGCGTTGGGCTGTCCCATGCTCCCCCAAATGTCGGCTTCAGTCGGTCACGACATCGCACGCGAGTTATCCGCAATGTACGTACAGTATTACCCACATCGTCCACGGATTATCCCCAATTTGCGGGGCAGTTATCCACAATTTCCGCAGCCATGCCGATGACACGACCGGCGAATTCCTAGTACGTTCATTTTGCACGTACAGTCCATTTCTTGCAAGAAGAACGAATGTTCTGGTATACTACCGGCAGATGAGCGGCGCGGAATGGAGGCAGCAGATGTTTCTCGTATGGTATGACGGCGACCGAAAGCGGCCACTGCGCGCCAAGGTCGAGGCGGCGGCGGAGCGGTATCAGGAGCGGTTCGGCGCCGCGCCGGAACTGATTTTACTGAACCCGGCACAGGGCGGCGAGGAGGAGGAAATCGCCGGAATCCCCGTCCGCACCACGACGCTCGTCTCCCCGAATCATCTCTACATCGGGCGCGAAGAGGCGGACGAACGCGACGTGCTCAACGCGGCGGCGTAGGTCGGGCCTGAACCACCAAGACACCAAGGATACCAAGAGGAATGCAACCATTTTCTCTCTGTGTCCTCGGTGTCTTGGTGGTTGAAATTACGCCATCTGGGCGACGGGGACGCGGCATCCTTGCGCGGAGGATGCGACGATGGCATCGCAGACGAGTGCGGCCTTGTAGCCGTCCGCGAAGGTCGCGCCGATGGGGCCAACCTCGTTCGCGCCGACGACCGCGCCGAGGAAATGCGCGACCTCATGCACAAAGAGATTCTCCCAGCCGATCATGTGCCCCTGGGGCCACCAGTACTTCCAGTAGGGGTGCGACGCCTCGCTGACCAGCACCGTCGTGAAGCCCGTCGAATCCTCCGGTTGCTGCTCCGGCAGATGGACTTCCAACTCGTTCAGCCGCTCCAGATTGAAGACGAGGCTGCCGTGCTCGCCATTGATCTCGAAGACGTTGTGATTCTTTCGGCCGAGCGCGAAGCGCGACGCCTCCATCGTGCCGAGCGCGCCGTTCTCGAACTCGACCACCGCCGCGAAGGCGTCGTCCACATCGACGTGCTGCCGCTTCCCCTCGCTGTCCGTCCGCTCGGGGATGAACGTACGCGTCACGGCCGAGACGGAGGCAATCTCGCCGACGAGGAAGCGCCCGAGGTCGATGATGTGCGCGCCGAGATCGCCGAGCACGCCGCTGCCCGCGACATCCTTCTGCAAGCCGCCAGACCATCGGGAAGCTCGGGTCGAGGATCCACTCCTGCAAGTAGCGGGCGCGGAAGTGGTAGATGCGCCCGAGCGCGCCGGACTGGATGAGGTTGCGCGCATGGAGGATGGCGGGGACGAAGCGGTAGTTGAAGGCGGCGAGATGCTTGACGCCCGCCTTCTTCACCGCGTCGAGCATCTGCTTCGCCTCGCCCGCCGTCCGGCCGAGCGGCTTCTCGCAGATGACATGCTTCCCCGCCTCGGCCGCGGCGATCGACGGCTCGGCGTGGAGGTTGTTCGGCCCGCAGTTATCGAAGACATGCACCTCGGGGTCTTCGATCACCGTCGCGCCAGTCCGTCGTCGCCTTCGCGAAGCCGTAGCGACGCGCCGCCGTCCGCACCGCCTCCTCCGAGCGCCCGGCAATGCTGACCAGTTTCGGCAGGGCGGGCGGCGGCCAGAAGATATAGGGCATCTGCTTGTACCCGTTCGAGTGCGCCTTGCCCATGAATGCGTAGCCGAGCATCCCGATGCCGACTCTCCGGCACGTCGCTCATCTCCGCCACGTTGCCCATCGTCACGAACCCGACATCCTTCGGCATCGCACCAATCCTTCCGCGTCATCGCACGTCTACCGCTGCGGCCACGATTCTACCGCACCGATCAGCCAGGAGGCATGGGCCGCCGCGAGATGATCCCGCGGCACACGGCTAGTAGCGTAGCGCGGGATCGAGCTTTTCGCGCCAGAGTTCTTCCAGCGTGGCAAGGTCCCGCCTGATCTCCGCCGTCGTCATCGCGGGCTCGGTCTCCAGCACCTCAAGCACCTCGAGCAAGAAGGCATCGATGCCAAAGGCACGGATGTCGTCGCGCAGCCGCAAATCCAATACGCCCGACATACCGGTCGATCGGGCAAAGGCCAGTTTTTTGCCGACGCCCGCCAAATCGGTTGTGGAGCCCAAAAACACCTTGTTGTTCCCGCCGTTGACGATGCGGTATACCCCGGCGTCGGGCCGGTTCCGCTTGTATTCCGCCTGCAATTCCTTGCGGCGAGCCCGGTCGCGTATCACTCCGTCCCCCCTATGCGTGCTGCCGTGTCGCGCGTGCGCCAGTAGATGCCGTTTTCCCGCTGCATCCAGCCGCCTTCGACTAATTCACGGCGCAAGGTCGCCGAATCTTCGTGGTGCCGCTTGATGATCTCGTTGACGGACTTCTCGGCATAGCGTGCATCGGCCTCGAACTGCTCCGCCAGCCAGTTCAGGATCACAGTGCGCTTCTTCCGGTTCATGGGGATCTGCCTCAGTCGCTCGCCGTCGAAGTAGTCGCGCAGGATTTTGCGATCCCATTCCGTCGCGTTCGCGGCATCGTCGGCGACGGTAATCTTCTCCGGGCGGGCGTCGTGGTGCATTGTGCGCAGGGTGTCGAGATCGAGGCGATACCAGTGCGTCGTCCCCTCGGGCCGCACGGTGACCAGTCCGATCCGCCGCAAGATGCCCAGATGATGCGAGATCGTCGGCGGCTTCAGCGCGAGCGATGCCGCCAGTTCGTCCACACTGTATTCGCGCTGCGCCAGCAATCCTGCCATCTTCAATCGGCTCTCGTCCCCGAGCGCCTTGAAGAACTGCAAGGCAACCGATTGTCCGCTTCCGTCCATCTGAATCTCCGTCGCATCCAGGTACATCTTATTCGATGTGCATCTACGGAGAAGTATATCGAAGGAGTGTTTCGACGTCAACCGTCGGCGCCGGCAATCGAACGCTGCGCGGTTTCCTGGGTGAGCGAGATGCATGTGTCGCAGGGCCTGCGCCCGACAGCGAACGCCGCGAGGGGCCGGGCCGCTGGGCTCGAAGTTTACTGCTCCGCGAATGTGACGAGCGGCGCGCCGACCTGGACGGTAGCACCGGGCTCGACATGGACGTGTTCGACGACGCCATCGCGGTCGGCCTGCACCTCGTTCTCCATCTTCATCGCCTCGACGACGGCGATCACCGTCCCGGCAGTCGACGCTCTGACCGGGGGCGACCGGCAGACGGACGAGCACGCCCTGAATGGGGCTGGCAATCGTACCGTTCGACCCACCCGCGCCGTTGCGCGTGCGATCCAGACGCGGCGGCGGGCGTTGCGTGCGGTAGCGGTGCATTGGCGAGCGCGGCATCGAGCCCGAATACGCGGACGCGCTGCCGCTCCCCCGCGACTTCCATCGTGACGATCCGGCCCGGATCGGTCGGTAGCGCGGGCATCGGGTCCGGCTGCGGGGCGAGCGACGCGAGCACATCGGTTGTCTCGATGAAGCGCGTCGTCGCCTCGCCCGCCCGGAAGATCGGGTGGGCGAGCGCCGCCTGATGAAAGGGAATCGTCGTCGGCACGCCCGCGATGTCGTAGGCGGCGAGCGCCGCTTCCATCCGCGCAATCGCCTCGTCGCGGTCCGCGCCGTGCGCGATCAGTTTGGCGACGAGCGAGTCGTACTGCGTCGGGATCGCGTCGCCCGCGCGATAGCCGCCATCCACGCGGATGCCGTCGCCGGTGGGCTCAGCATAGCGCGTCAGCAGGCCGGGCAAGGGCTGAAAGCGCCGCGCCGGGTCCTCCGCAACGATGCGGCACTCGATCGCGTGGCCGCGCGGCGTCAGATCGTCCTGTGCGAGCGTCAGCGGTTCGCCCTGCGCGATGCGCAACTGCCACTGGACGATGTCCACGCCGGAGACCAACTCCGTGACCGGATGCTCGACCTGCACGCGCGTATTCATTTCGAGGAAATAGACCTCGCCGCCCTGCTCGATGAACTCGACGGTGCCCGCGCTGACATAGCCGACCGCCCGCGCGAGGGACACCGCCGCGTCGGTGATCCGCGCGCGCGCCTCCGGCCCCAATACCGGGCGCGGGCGACTCCTCGATCAGCTTCTGGTGCCGCCGCTGGACGGAGCAGTCGCGCTCGCCGAGATGGATGACGTGCCCGTGCGCGTCCGCGAGCACCTGCACCTCGATATGCCGGGGCGTCGGGAAGTACCGTTCGAGGTAGACCGCCGCGTTACCGAACGAACGCGCGCCCTCGCGCGCCGCGCCTTCCAGCGCCGCCGTCGAGTTCCTCTGGCCGTTCGACGACGCGGAATCCGCGACCGCCGCCGCCGCCCGCCGCCTTGACCGCGATCGGGTAGCCGTGCGCATCCGCCCAGGCGCGCGCGTCTGCGGGGTCGCTGATCGCGTCCGCCGTCCCCGGCACGATCGGCACACCGGCAGCGGCGGCGATGCGCCGTGCGGCGACCTTGTCGCCCATCGCGCTGATGACCTCCGCGCTCGGGCCAACGAAGGTGATGCCCGCCTCCGCGCACGCCTGCGGCAAGGCGGGATTTTCGGAGAGGAAGCCGTAGCCGGGGTGGAGCAGTGTCGCGCCCGCCCGCTGCGCGGCGTCGATCAGCACGGGAATATCGAGATACGGCAAGGCGGCGGTCGACGCCTCGATGCGGAAGGCGCGGTCGGCCATCTCGACATGCAGCGCGTCCTGCTCGCCGGGGCCGTAGACGGCGACGCTCGACGACCGAGCGCGCGACAGGCCCGGATGATCCGGCAGGCGATCTCACCACGATTTGCGATCAATACGGTTGGCACACCCACGCTGCACTACTCCTTCGCGCGATTATGGCGCATCGAAGCAGGCGCGGGCAAATGCCAGCAGATGCTCCTGCACGATTTCCGGTTGCTCCTCCGGCAAATAGTGGCCGCAGTCCGGGATCGACCGCTCCGCGCACATCGTCCGCGACCGCGCGCCAGATGTCGAGCGGCTGACGCTCCGCCGGATTGCCACTCTCGCCCCAGAGCAGGAGCGTTGGCACGGTGAGCCGCTTCCCTGCCGCCCGCTCTGCCCGATAGCGCGGCACATCGACCGCGTAGGTCGCCCGGTAGTCATTCAGGGCGGCCGCCACCGCGCCGGGTTGCAGGAAGGCGTCGCGATACGCCTCCCACGCGCCATCGGCCCGCATCCCATCCAGCAATCCCGGCGTGCGCTCGAAGAAGCGGGCGAGATATTCCTCCTCGTGCCCGGCGATCAGTTGCTCCGGCAACTCCGGCACGAGATGAAAGACCCAATGCCAGTACCGCCGCGCGATCTCGGCGGCGGTGTAATGGTCGTAGACGTACTCCACCGGCAAAATATCGAGCAGCGCGACCCCGGCCAGATCGTCGGGATAGTCGAGCGCATACCGCCGTGCCACGCGCCCGCCCCGGTCATGCCCGACGAGCACGAAGCGACTGACCCCGAGATGCTGCACGACGGCCCGCACATCCGCCGCCATCGTTCCCTTGTCGTAGCCCTCAACACCCGGCGGCTTGCCCGAATTCCCCGTATCCGCGCAAATCGACCGCGATAACGCGATGCCGCTCCGCCAACGCCGCCCACACGCGCCGCCACATCACCCAACTCTGCGGGAAGCCATGCAGCAAGCACGAGCGGTTCGCCATCGTTCGTCCCGCCTGTGACATAGTGAAGGCGAACGCCGTCTTTGTTCCGTAAAACCATGCGCCACATCGATGGTAATGCATGTTCTCCCTCCATCGCGCCGCACATGGCATTGTCTCGGGGCTGATATCGACCGACTACAGCGGGATGTTGCCGTGCCGGCGTTCCGGCCACGGGCGATGCTTGGTGCGGAGCAGGGCGAGCGCCTGGATGAGCCGGAAGCGCGTCTCGCGCGGCTGGATGACATCGTCCACATACCCGCGCGCGGCGACGGCGAAGGGATTGGCGAACCGCTCCTCGTAATCCGCAACCAGTTCGGCCCGCTTCTCCGCCGGATCGTCCGCCGCCGCAATCTCCCGCCGCGCGATCACGCCGACCGCCGCCTCCGGCCCCATCACGGCGACTTCCGCCGTCGGCCAGGCCAGATTGAGGTCCGCGCCGACGCTCTTCGAGCACATCACGACGTACGCGCCGCCGTACGCCTTGCGCGTGATGACCGTTACCTTCGGCACGGTGGCCTCGCAGTAGGCGTAGAGCAATTTGGAGCCGTGCCGGATGATGCCGCCGTACTCCTGATCGGTGCCGGGCAGGAAGCCGGGCACGTCCTCGAAGGTGACGAGCGGCACATTGAACGCATCGCAGAGCCGGACGAAACGCGCCGCCTTCTCGCTGGCGCTGATGTCGAGCGTGCCGGCGAGATGCGCGGGCTGATTGGCGACGATGCCGACCGAATAGCCGTCCAGCCGGGCGAAACCGGTGAGGATGTTGCGCGCATACTCCGGCTGCAACTCGAAGAACGAATCGGTGTCGACGATGTGCCGGATCACCCCGCGCATATCGTACGGCTTCGTCCGCTGCTCCGGCACAAGTCGAATCGAGTTCCGGGTCGGCGCGGTGCGGGACGTCGGAGGGCATGATGCGGGGCGGTTGCTCCTTGTTATTCGATGGCAGATAGGAGAGGAAGGCGCGCACGAGGTCCACCGCGTGCTCTTCGTCCACCGCGACGAGTTGCGCGACGCCGCTCGTCGAGGCGTGCGTGTGCGCGCCGCCGAGCGCTTCGAGCGTGACATCTTCGCCCGGTCACGGTCTTGATAACATCCGGCCCGGTGATGAACATCTGCGAGATGCCGTCGACCATCACGACGAGATCGGTCATCGCGGGGGAGTAGACGGCGCCGCCCGCGCATGGCCCGGCGATGATCGAGACCTGCGGGATGATGCCCGAGCATTGCACATTGCGGTAGAAGACGTCGCCATACCCCTCCAGCCCCTCGACGCCCTCCTGGATGCGCGCGCCCGCGCTGTCGTTGATGCCGATCATCGGCACACCCGCCGCGCGCGCCTTGTCCATCACCTTGACGACCTTCTCCGCGAAGACCTCGCCGAGCGAGCCGCCGTAGACGGTGAAATCCTGCGAGAAGATGCAGACGGGCCGCCCGTCGAGCAGGCCAAACCCGGTGACGACACCGTCGCCGAGCGGGTGTCGCTCCGGCATCGTGAAGTGCTCGGAGCGATGGACGGCGAAGGGATCGAGCTCCGAAAAACTGCCTTCATCGAGCAGTGCGAGCACGCGCTCCCGCGCCGTGCGCTTGCCACGGGCGTGCTGCTTCTGCTGCGCGTCCGCTTCGGCGCGCTGGAGTTCGGACTGCAAGCGCGCGAGCCGGTCGATGTGCGGGTGATTATTCGTTGCCATGCCGCTCCCGGTACTGCGTAATATCGGCGACGTTATCCGGCTCGGAGTAGGTCGGCGGCAGGCCATGATCGAAGAGGATCGCCGCCGCCACCTCGCGCAGATAGGAGAGGTCGGGCGTGAAGATGACGCCCTGGCCGTGGAAGAGATTGCCTTCGGTCATCAGTTCCCACGTCCGCTCGTCCACCCCGACATCGGTGCGCGCCATCTCCTCCGAGAGCCAGACATCGAGGAGCGTGAACGCGCCGTCCGCCACCCACGCGCCCATCGCGCCGCGCTCGACGAGATCGGCGCAGCGCAGCGCCATCCGCGCAATCGTGATGTCCGCGCCGTCGCGGTCTCGCCGCTCGATGCGCTCGATGATCGGGCGCACCATCGCCACCGACTCCGGCGGCGTATGATAGCGCTCCGCGATTGATTCCAGACTCATCGACTGCTCACCCCCGTACCATCGTGTTCGTGCGCCTGAAGATACACGTTCTCTCGTTCGCTGTATAGGCGCAGCCCGCGCGCAGCGAAATTATACTTCGCCCAAGGAAGTATCGATGCTAGATACATGAATCACCCTCAGAATACAGTGCGCGTGAAAGCATTGACAACGTCCATTCTTTCTCGGTATGCTTTTTCGAATGGCGATGTGGACATCCCTTGCGGCGCTGATTGCATCCCGTTTTCGCGTTGATATGTGGACGATGGGGTGATGACAGGCGATAATTCAGCGGATAAGGCTCACAACCATTTCGCGAGTCGGAGCGATCCGTCGCAATACAGCCTTGCATCGTGCCATCGCCTACGTAGTTTCCGCCACCTTGGACTGCCGTGTACGGCAAACGTGCCGTGCGCCTACGTAGTTACCCGGATGATATCGCCGGTCACGACCGCTATTGTGAGAAGCGTTCGGGAATCCGATTGGTGGCGAGAGTGTGATCCGCCCGCCGGGTTGGTAATGGTTGTACGGAAAAGCATGGGTTCGCGACGCGATCGTGCGGAAAGAAATGGGGTAGACAGTGGTCGGATTGCTGGGTGACGGAGCGCGCCGGATGAGATGTATCTTCGCCGTAACCCTCTTGGTCATGGGATTGCTCGCCGTGCCGATGACGGTGGCGGAGGCAAGTCTGCCGCCCTCTGGTACGACCTTCGTGGTCGATAGCAAGGAAGACGGCATCGCGGATACAACGAATTGTGATCTCGGACATACGGCGGGAACGTGCCGACTCCGCGATGCATTGGCTGCGGCCGCCACCGGGGACACGATCACCTTCTCGGTGATGGGGACGATCATGCTGTCGAGCGGATCGCTTAACATTACGTCGGGGGTGACGATCCAGGGGCCGGGCGCGACCTCGCTCGCGATCGACGGCGGCTGCGCGACCTGCGGCGCGGGTGGGGCACCCTCGGGTGGTGTGCCGGTCTTCACGGTGCCGACATCATTCGGCACTCCGCCCACCCCGACGATTTCCGGTCTGACCATTCAGCATGGAAACAATCAGTACAGCGGCGGCGGTATCTACATGAATGGCGGCGGGACGGCGACGATAACGGTGACGGACAGCATTATCACCGCGAACTCGGCCGTCACCGGCGGCGGCATCGGCATCGCCGATGGCTTCACGGTTCATGTCTCCAATTCCGTCATCTCGCTAAATGCCGCCCAGCAAAGCGGCGGCGGCATCTATAACAATAATGGAAACATGACCGTCACGAACAGTGTATTCGTTGGCAACGTCGGCCGAGTCGGCGGTGGTATCAACAGCCAGTATGGCGGTGGCCCGCGCGACCCCCGGACCGTGACGAGCAGCACCTTCACGGGCAATACCGCGCAAACCGGTGGCGCAATCTACGATAGCGGCGGCCTCACCGTCACGAACAGCACCTTCAGCGGCAATGCCGTCTCCGGCACCTGCGGCGTCGGTGGCGGCGCGATCTACGCCAGCAGTGGCTCATTCGTTGGCCCGTTCACCCTCACCAATAGCACGATTTCCGGCAACTCCTCACCGACCGCCACCGGCATCGGCGAATGCGGGACGAGTGGCGGCGGCGGCATCAAACTACAGGGTGATCCGTCGGCGGTAACGAATACGATCATCGCCAATAACACGGGTGGGAACTGTATCGGCGTCGCGCCGATTGGTTTGAACGATCTCCAGTTCGGTGACTCGTCTTGCGGTGCCGGGATCCCGACGCAGAATCCCCTGCTCACCTCGCTCGGCGATTATGGCAGCGCGACGACGCTGCCGGACGGCAGCCATCTGAAGACGTTCGCCCTTTTGCCGGGCTCTGCCGCCATCGATGCGGGTGACGATGCGACCTGCGGGCAGCCACTGCCCCCAGCTGCGCCGCCGAATGGCGCGGCGAGTGTCGATGAGCGCGGCGTGGTGCGCCCGCAAGGAGTACATTGCGACATCGGTTCGTTCGAGTCGCGCGGCTTCGCCCTCGCGGTCGTTGAGGGCAGCACGCCGCAGTCCGCGATTGTCACCACCGCCTTCGCGCATCCCCTCGCTGTCGCCCTCACCGCCAACGACCCCGGCGTGCCGGTCGATGGTGCGGTCGTCTCCTACGCCGTCACTCCGGCCGCGAACAGCGCATCCGCGACGCTCAGCGCCCCGACCGCGACGGTGAGCGGCGGACGTGCGAGCGTCACCGCCCAGGCGAACGCAACAGCAAGCGCACCGGGGGTCAGTTATACCGCCACGGCAACCGCAACGGGCGCACCACCGGTGACCTTCGCGCTGACGAACCTGCCGCCAGCGATCACCCTCAGCCCGGCGACGTTGCCGAATGGCACGGCCAACCAGGCGTATAGCCAGCAACTCAGCGCCAGCGGCACCGGCAGTACCGCCCCCTATACTTTCACCGTCACGACCGGCAGCTTGCCGAACGGTCTGACACTCAATGGCAGCACGGGCGTGCTCTCCGGGACGCCAACGACAGCGGGGTCGTCCACATTCATCGTCACCGCTACCGACGCCAACAATTTCACTGGCACTCAGCAGTACACACTGACCATCGGCGCGGCGGTTGCGCAGACACTCGTCGTCACCGGCCCCGGCGGGTCGGCGAATCCGTCCGGGAAGGTGGGCCAGACGATCCAACTCACCGCCCAACTCACCGGCGGCGACGCCCAACCGGTGACTGTGACGACGCAAACGCGCTGGTCTTCGGATCATCCCGAAATCGCCAGCGTTGATCCGACGACCGGTATAGTGACAGCCGTAAAGGGCGGAACGGCGACGATCACGGCTGCATATCCGGCGGGCAATCCGACGCAGACGCAGAGCATCGTCGTGACGATCACGGCCCCGGTTCTGACCGGCGTACAGCCCGCTCCGGCCCCGCAGGGCAGGGCGAGCGGTGCGTCGATCGCAACAGGAGTCGCGCCAGGCCCGGCACCCGGCGTCCTCCCCTCCTCGCGATAAACCGAAAGGCGATCGACTCCGCCCCGCTATATAGCGGGGCGGAGTCGTGATAAAGAGGTGATGCGCGCGGGGGCGGCGCCATCGGCGCGGATCCACGCTAGACCGGCCGTGCCGCCCGATAGGTGCCCCAGACGCCACGAAGCGTCGTGCAAATCTCGCCAAGCGTCGCGCCCGCGAGCAAGGCGGCACGCATCGGGCCGAGCAGTTCGCCGTCGCCCTGCGCGGCGGTGCGCAGGACACCGAGCGCGGAATCGCAGGCGATCACGTTGCGATGCGCGCGGTGCTCATGCAAGCGCGCCGCCTGCTTCTTCTCCGCGTCGGGGTCGGGCCGCAGGATCGGCACGGCGATCTCCTCCTGCTCCTGATAGCGGTTGACACCGACGACGACCCGCTCGCCGCGCTCCTGGCCCATCTCCTGCCGGTAAGCGTGCTCGGCGATCGCCCCCGCGATGAAGCCCGTCTCCGTCGCCGCCACCGCGCCGCCGCGCTCCGCCACCCGCTCCATCCAGCGGCGCGCCTCGTGCTCGACGCCGTCGGTGAGGGCTTCCACATAGTAGGAGCCGCCGAGCGGATCGGCCGTTGCGGTGACGCCGCTCTCCTCGGCGATGATCTGCTGCGTCCGCAGCGCGAGCGTCGCCGCGTGCTCCGTCGGCAGGCCGAGGGCTTCGTCAAACGAATTGGTATGCAGGCTCTGCGTGCCGCCGAGCACCGCAGCCAGCCCTTGCAACGCCACGCGCACGACGTTGTTGTACGGCTGCTGCGCGGTGAGCGTGCAGCCGCAGGTCTGGGTATGGAACCGGAGGAGCAGCGACCGCTTGTCCTGCGCGCCGAACCGCTCGCGCATCATCGTCGCCCAGAGGCGGCGGGCGGCGCGGAACTTCGCCACTTCCTCGAACGAGATCGTTGTGCGCGCCGAAGAAGAAGGAGAGGCGCGGCGCGAAGTCGTCCACCGCCAGCCCCGCCGCGAGCCCCGCCTCCACATAGGCAATCGCGTTCGAGAGCGTGAAGGCGATCTCCTGCGCGGCGGAGCAGCCCGCCTCGCGCATGTGGTAGCCGCTGATGCTGATCGGGTTCCACTGCGGCAGATGCTTCGCGCAATACGCGAAGGTATCCGTCACGAGGCGCATCGACGGGCGCGGCGGATAGATATACGTGCCGCGCGCCTGATACTCCTTCGAGCGGGTCGTTCTGGATCGTGCCGCCCAGCGCGCGCGCGTCCGCGCCTTGCTCCTCGCCGACGATCTGGTACATCAGCAGCAGGATGGCGGCGGGCGCGTTGATCGTCATGCTCGTCGTCACCTCGCTGAGCGGGATGCCGTCGAAGAGGATGCGCATGTCGTCGAGGCGGCTGATCGAGACGCCGACCTTGCCGACCTCGCCCGCCGCCATCGGGTCATCGGCGTCGTAGCCAAGTTGGGTCGGCAGATCGAAGGCGACGGAGAGGCCCGTCTGCCCCTTCGCCAGGAGCGCCTTGAACCGCTCGTTCGTCGCCTCCGCCGAGGCGAACCCGGCGTACTGGCGCATCGTCCAGCGGCGCGCCCGGTACATCTCCGGGTAGATGCCACGCGTGTACGGGTACGTGCCCGGTGGCGGCACCGGGACGGGAATTTCCGGCGCCTCGAAGTAGGACGCGACGGGAATGCCGCTATCAGTCGTCCGCTCTTTCGGAGGTGCGGCCATCGGAACCCTCCTGGATAGTAGGCAGTAGGCGGTAGGCAGTGGCCCCGTTTCTCCGCCGGGAACATCGTGTCCCAAGCATGGAGTGATTCTTCCGTCCACTGTCTACCGTCTAGTGCCTAGTGCCTGCTTTCTCCTGCGTCTGCACCAATTCGATCAGTACACCGTTCGCCGTTGACGGATGCAGGAAGGCGACGGACCAGCCGTGCGCGCCCGCGCGCGGCGCATCATCCACCAAGCGTACACTATTTTGGCGCATCTGTTCGAGCGCGGCACGGATATCGTCGACGGCGAACGCGATATGGTGGATGCCTTCGCCCCGCTTCTCGAGGAAACGGGTCAGCGACCCCTCCGCGGTCGGCGCGATGAGCTCGATATACTGTCCCGCCTGCGCGGTCGGCAGGAGCAGGACGCGGACGCCCTGCGATGGGACATCCTCCTCATGGCCCGGCCCGAAGCCGAGCATCCGATAGGTCTCGCCCGCTATCGCGAGATCGCGGACGATCACGCCGATATGGTGGAAGCGAAATGCCGTTGCCGACGAGAGGCGCGGCGATGTCACGCGCGGCCATCAAAGGCGGGCACGCGCGGCGCGGCGAATCGGGATGCGCGCCGTCAATTCGTCCCGGTCACGACCAGGGTTGATCGTCACCTCGATGCCATCACGATCCACATCGAGACGGCGCGAGAGGACATCGACGAGATCCTCGCGGATGGCAGCCAGCAGCCCCGGCGACATCCGCATCTGGTCGGACATCAGCACGACCTTCAACCGTTGCTTGGCGACCGCACTGCTCGGCGGCGCTTCCTGCCTGCCAAATCCGCGGAAGAATCGCATCTCGCCCTCCTCGCGCCGTTGCCCACGCGCCGCGCCTGCGGACCCACCGGGAATGAACCACCAAGGCACCAAGAACACCAAGAACACGGAGGAAATGCAACTCTTTTCTTACTTGGTGCCCTTGGTGTTCTTGGTGTCTTGGTGGTTCGCATTTCCCTGCCCCACGACGAACCTAGATGCGCGCGAAACCGAGCGCGCGCATCAACCGCGACATCATGCCCGCTTGCGCCACATCGTACCGGGTGAATGGAATCGTCTCGCCCTGCAAGCGACGGGCGATGTCCTTGAACGCGCTCCCGGCCGGCGAGTGCCCGTCGAAGACCGCCACCTCGCCCCGGTTCGTGCTGGTGATGATCGACTCGTCCTCCGGCACGACGCCGAGCAGGTCGATGGCGAGGATTTCCTCAACATCGGCGATGTCCATCATGTCGCCCCGCTTGACCATCTCCGGCCGGAAGCGGTTGACGATCAAGCGCGGCGGCGGCAACTCCGCCGCCTCCACGAGGCCGATGATCCGGTCCGCGTCCCGCACGGCGGAGACTTCCGGCGTCGTCACGACCACCACGTCATGCGCCCCGGCAATCGCATTACGAAAGCCCTGCTCGATGCCCGCCGGTGAATCGACGAGCACGAAATCGTGGCTTTCCGCCAGTTCGCGGGTCAGTTCCGCCATCTGATCCGGCGAGACGGACTCCTTATCGCGCGTCTGCGCGGCGGGGATGAGCGAGAGATTGGGGAATCGTTTGTCGCGGATCATCGCCTGCCGGACGCGGCATTGCCCCTCGACGACATCGACCAGATCGTAGACGATGCGGTTTTCCAACCCCATCACGATGTCGAGGTTGCGCAGGCCGATATCGGCGTCGATGAGCACGACGTTGCGGCCCTGCATGGCGAGCGCCGTGCCGATATTCGCCGTCGTCGTCGTCTTACCGACGCCGCCCTTCCCGGATGTGATCGTCACGACACGCCCCGCCATTCCCTACCCTCCCAGTAGCGAGTAGCGAGTAACGAGAGGGACTTCTCGCATCTGCTCGTTACTCGTTACTCGCTACTCGCTACTTCCCTACCGTACCGGCGGCACGTCGCGCCCACCATACCACGGGACGATGACCAGTTCGCCGCCGTCCAGATGCGCGATGCACGGCCCATCGCCGACCGTCGCGCTCGGGTCGTCGGCGTGCGCATCGGTCGGTCGACCGTAGACGTCACCGATGCGCAACTGGGTCGGCGTCAGGACGAGCGCCGCGATAATCGCGGCGCGGTCGCCCGTCGCACCGGCATGGACGACCCCGCGCACCGAGCCGAAGACGACGATGTCGCCCGCCGCCGTCAACTCCGCGCCCGGATTGACATCGCCGAGCACCGTCAGATGGCCGGGGTGATGGAGCGACATCCCCGAGCGAAAGGTCCGGCGCACATAGCGCATCGGCAGTTCGTCGCGCGGCATCACCGGCACATGATGCGGCTCGTCGCCCGTCACCGGCGGCTGCGGCATCGCGCTCAGGGGGCTGAAGCCGAGCGCCCGCAAGGCGGAGCGGCTATCGAATCCGGTCGCGGTCGCCGTGCGCAACGTGATGTCGCGCTCCTCGAGCACCTGGCGCAGCATGGCCACTTCCTCGTCGATCACCGCCCGCGTGCCGTAATCGAGCACGACTTCCGCGCCGCGAAAGAAGTCTTCCGCCCCCGCGATGCGCTGCTCGAGCGCCTGCACGATCTCGCGCGTCGTGCCCCGCTCCGGCAGCACGATCACGAGGCCGTCTCGCGTGCCACGGACGACAATGCGCGGTAAGTCTCGCCTGCGATTCGTTCACCCCACGCCCCATTTCCCCTCGCGGTGCCCCGTTACGGCCCGCCGGCCTTCGCCTTCCCATTGAAATAGGCATTGAGGATGTCATTCGCGGCCGGCGCGGCGAACGTCGCTCCCTCGCCGCCACCGACGATCAGCACCGCGACGACGACTTCCGGATTGTCATACGGCGCAAAGGCGGTGAACCACGCATGCTGCCGCTGGTACGCGAGCGGCTTGCCTTTGACGGCAATCGCCTCGCCATACTCCGCCGTGCCGGTCTTCCCGGCGACCTCGACGGGCACGATCATCTTGCCGAATGCCGTGCCACGCTTGTCGTTGATGACCGCGCGCATCCCCTGCCGGACGATGTCGATGATGCTCATCTTTGATGATCGACTGGCGGAGCGGCGTCGTGTCGGCGGTGCGCACGATCTGGCCGTTGTCATCCGTCACCGTACGAACGAGATGCGGGCGATAGAAGTTCCCGCCATTCGCGATCGCCGCCGTCGCGACCGCCATCTGGAGCGGCGTGCAGGTGAAATAGCCCTGCCCGATCGTCACATTGATCGTGTCGCCGAGCGACCACGGATCGCCCTTCGGCTGCGCCTTCGTCTTGGTCAGATTTCGTCTTGTATTCCTGCGTGGGCACGATGCCGATCTCTTCGCCGCCGAGATCGGTCATGCCGGTCTTCGCCCCGAAGCCGAAGTCCGCGAAGTACTTGTCCATCAGGTCGATACCGAGCCCCTGGAAGTCGTGCTTCGACCGGCCCGGTGGGCAGGTATTCGTAGAAATGGAGGTATTTGTCCGTCGTCGGGTCGATCTGATGCGGCGCGCCGACATTGTAGAAGAAGATGTCGCAGGAGTTCGCGATCCCGTCGATGACAGTTCTGCGGGCCGTGCGGCGCGATGCCATGCGCTTCTTCACCCAGCAGGGCTTCTCGTCGCGCTGATTCTCATCGAGCGAGTACGGCACCCAGATACTGCCGGGGCAGTTGTAGGTCGTATCGGTCTTCAGCGTCCCCTCTTGCAGGCCGGCCGCCGCCATGAAGGGCTTGAGCGTGCTGCCCGGCGCGTACGTCTCGTAGAGCGCCTTGTTCAGCATCGGCTTCGTCACGTCGTCCGAGAGGTAGGTCTTGATCTGCTGCCGGTCGCGGTTGTCGATGAAGACCTGATTGTCATACGCGGGCAGGCTGACCATCGCCAGAATCTCGCCATTGCGCGGGTCGAGCACGACCGCGACGGCCGAGTTCACCGACGCGTTCGGGTCCGACATGCGCGCGCGGCCGCCTCCGCCTTCGGCATCTGCTTTTTGAGCGCGTCCTGCACGGCGCGCTGCAAATTGACATCAATCGTCAGTTCGAGGTTCTTCCCCGGCGCCGAGGGCAAGAATTGCGAGGTGCCGCGGTCGACTTCCTGGCTATCCACGAGATAGACGCGCGTGCCCGCCATGCCGCGCATCTCGTCTTCGAGCGCGGCCTCGATGCCCATCCGGCCGATCACGTCATCCGGCTGATAGATCGGCTGATGCGTCACGGGATCATCGCGCAAGTCCTCGGTAATCACCGGGCCGACGTAGCCGATGATGTGCGAGACGAGGTCCCCGAGCGGATAATGCCGCGCCAGCACCGTTTCATCGACAACCATGCCGGGGAAGTCGATCACGTTGGCGTCGAGCGCGAGGGCGACGTATCGCTCCAGTCCGCGCTTGACGAGCGTCGGGCGCGCCGCGTCGGGTTGGTTGGCGGGGGAGACGAGGAATTCCGCGTAGCGCAGGAACTGGATACCGGGCACGTCGCCGATTGCCCGCTTGATCGGCGCGACCTCCTCTTTGCGAGGTTCTTCTCGATGAGGATCGGCTGCTGGTTGGCGCGGACGAGCATCCGGCCGATGTTCATGTCGTCGTAGGTCGTGCTGTAGGGCGCGAGCCGTTTGGCGAGCGCATCGACGCGTAGCGGGCAAGGCGCGCGGCCCGAGCGGCAGTACAGTGATCGCCCATTCCAGCTGGACGTATTTCTCCACCTCAGCAAACATCGCCTCGCGCCGCGCCGGGTCCTTCGGCAACTTCGAGCGGATGAGGGCGAGACCCCACGCCTTCCGATTCTCCGCGAGGATCGTGCCGTTGCGGTCGGTGATCAGGCCGCGCGGCGCTTTGACGACCTGCTTGCGCAGGTTCTGCGTCACCGCGACGGTGCGTAGCGCTCTGGTGATGACCCGAGTTGCAGATAGCCGATCCGCCCCGTCACCGCCGCGAAGCAGCCCGCCGCCATGCCCTTGAAGATGAACATCCGCCGACCGAGGAAGACCTCGTCCGCGCTGCGCTCCTTCGGCGACTCCTTCGTCGGCGTGCCGAAGCGGCGGAATTCCAGCCGCTGCGAGCCATACCGGCGATGATTATCGCGCCGCAAAATCCGCATGATTCCCCCACCGCCGCAACCAGAGCACGACGGGTAGACAGACGACCGCCGCGAGCACATCCGTCAGCGCCCGCGCGATGCTGAAATGCCAGAGCGTGTCCACCCGCAGCGGATGCCCCGCCGCGTTCGTCACGACGAGGAAGACGAGATCATTGACGAGCGCCGCGACGAAGACGGCGACGAGCGCCCACGCATGGTTATCGCCGAAGGCGAGATGCCGCACCGGCTCAATCGCCAGCACGACGCCCATCAGCGCGAGCGCGTGCGCGCCGAGCGGCGCGAAGAGGAGCAAATCGAGCAGGAGGCCGGCCGCGAACGCCCAGAGCAGCCCCTCGCGGATACCGCGATACCCCGCCCACAAGACGACGAGGACGAGCACGAGATTGGGTGTCACATCGAGCGGAAAGAGCGCCTGGATGATCGGCCCCTGGGCGAGCGCGAACAGGAGGATCAAGCGCGGCAATGACGACGCGCGCGATCTCGCCCCCCGCCCCTGTTTCGCGCTGTTGCATCTTGCCTCCCGTCCGCCCCGCCGTGTCTGTACTACCCACCCATCATAACATAACGTGCGTGGATGGGGATGAATCGCCACAGACACTGAGAGCAGGGACGTTAGCACAGAGGTCACGGAGAGAACACAGAGAGCATAGAGCGAATACGTTCCTGCTGTGATCTCCGTGGCCTCCGTGCTCAGTTTCGCTCCCCGTATGGCGTCATCGCGTTTGCTTCGCGCGTCGCGGCGGCGGCGGTGTGCGCCTCCGCCTCCAGTGCATCGTCGAGGGGAGCGAGCGTCGCATCCGGCCCGTATTTGCGCCGGAGCGCGAGGAGGATGAGATGATCCGCGAAGGCGGGGTTCTTCGGCAGGAGCGAGCCGTGCAAGTAGCAGCCGAAGGCATTGCGCGTCACCGCGCCCTCGGTGCCGTCCTTGCCGTTGTTGCCGTGCCCGACGACGACGCGCCCAAACGGCCGCGTCCCCTCGCCGAGGAAGGTGCGGCCGCTGTGATTCTCGAAGCCGACCAGCGTGCCCCACTCCGTCTCGGAGAGCACATTGCCGATGAAGCGATCCGGCCCGGCGTCGCTCCACGCATCGAAGACGCCGATACCGGGCAGGTCCTCGATCTCGTAGGGCCGGTAATACTGGCCGAAGAGTTGGTAGCCGCCGCAGACGGTCAGGGCGACCGCGTCCTCCGCCATGTCCCGCACGATCGCGTCGCCCGTCGGCCCCTGCAAGTCGTCCGCGACGGCGATCTGCTCGCGGTCCTGCCCGCCGCCGAAGAAATAGATGTCCGTATCGCCCGCCGCGAGCGGGTCGCCGATCCCGACGCGCGCCACCGCGACATCGATCCCGCGCCACTGGCAGCGCTGCTCCAGCGTGCGCACATTGCCCCGGTCGCCGTAGATGTTCATCAGGCGGGGATAGAGCCAGGTGATGCTCAGGGAGTAATTCGCCATCTCTCTGCTCCCTAATCCTGGTGGCGGCGGGCTTTAGCCTGCCGAACCTAACAACGGCAGGCTAAAGCCCGCCGCCACCGAGATCGTTACCGCCGTTCCGCCGTCGCCCAGACATCGCGGAGCGCGCCCTGATCGTGCAGGGCCTCGCGCGCCGCGAGCATCGCGGTATAGGTCGGGCAGGACATAGGCATCCGCGCCCGGTTCCGCCTGCTCCGCGACCGCGATCAGCGCGTCGCCGATGTTCGGGAACGACGGCGATCTGATCGCGGCGGCACGCCCGCGTACTTCAAGCCGCACCGCCATATCGAGCGCCCGGATGCCGCTGACGATGATCGGCGCGGGATAGTCCGCGAGCGACTCGAAATCGGTGTCCCAGAGCCACGAGACATCGCGGCCATCCGCGACCAGATCGTTGATGCAGATCAGCAGGCGGGGCGGGCGGGGCGACTGCGGAACAAGCGCAGCACTTCGTTCGCGCCCGTCGGGTTCTTGATGAGCGCGAGCGTCAGCCGCCGACCGCGCAACTCGACGCGCTCGATCCGACCAAACGGCGCGACGAAGTCGCGCAAGGTGCGTGCGGATCGTCTCCGCCGGGACGCCGAGCGTCCGTGCGGCGGCGCTCGCGCCGAGCACGTTGTAGACGTTGTAGAGCCCCGGCACCTGCGCCTCGACCGGGAATGATTCGCCGCGCGTCGTCACGTACGACGAGCGACGCCCCATCCATGCCGGACAGACTGAATCTGCTCCGCGATGAAGGCGAGCGGCGGGCGGGCGTTGTCCCCAGTCGGGCAATACCAATCGCCCAGATGCCCGACGGAGAGCGTGTGATAGTCGAGTGCGGCGCCGCATATCGGGCAGAGCACCGCGTCCGCCGCGTGCGTCAGTTCCGGCAAGGTGTAGTCGTGCGCGCCCAAGCCGAACGGCACGAGCGTCGTGCCCGGCGGCGCACATACCGGCGAGCGTGCAGAGCGTCGGGTCGTCCGCGTCGTAGACGAGCGTCGCGCCCGCGTCGAGCGCTGCGAGCGCCGCGCCCCACATCGTGGCGACGCTGTTCAGTTCGCCGTAGCGATCGAGTTGGTCGCGAAAGAGATTGTTGAGGACGATCAATCGTGGCCGGACCGCCGCGACAATCGCCGGGAAAGGCCGCCTCATCCGTCTCGATCACGGCGATCTCCGCCGCTGGCGCGCCGCAGCAGGGACGAATCGCGCGCGAACGACGCCGCGATGCCCCGGCTGAGATTGCTGCCCGCGCCATTGTTCAGCACGCGCTTCCCGGCGGCGGCGAGGATGTCGGCGAGCATCCGGGCGGTCGTCGTCTTGCCGTTCGTCCCGGCGACGACGACCGCGCCCTCCGGCAGTCGCGCCGCGAGCTTGCCGATCAGGCGCGGATCGACGCGCTCGCCGACGAGGCCGGGCACCGCCGTCCCGCCGCTACGTCCGAGCAGTTGCGTCGCGCGGTACGCCCCCTTCGCGGCGGCGAGCGCGGCGACGAGCCGGGCATCCGGCAGGCGCATTATGGGCTGCTTCTTCCCGCGCACGACGCTGACCGTGCGGAGTTTATCGAAGTTCGCGTACGGGATCAGTTCGATCTCCTGCGTGTCCGAGATGGCGTCCTTCTTGACGCTGTAGACGTAGCCGATCGGCAGGTTCGGCACGACGCCGTTCGTCAGATTGCCCGTGACGATGCGCTGCCCCTGGGCGATCTTGGGCGTTCTTGTCCACCTCGCGCAGCAAGAGCCGCTTCGACTCCTGCCACGCCCCGACGACGATCCCCTGCTCGCCGCTATCCTGCACGACGGCGCTGACATGGATGCTGTCGTCGATGATGAAGGTGACGAGCGCGGTATGCGCCGTCACGGTCAGTGATGATGCCGACCATCAACCCCTCCGGCGAGGTGACCGCCATCCCCTTGGCGAGCCCGTCATCGCTGCCTTTGTTGATCGTCGCTTCCTTCCGCGATGACTCGCGATCGTTCTTCACCACATCGGCAGCGACGATGTCGTAGGTCGGCTGCGCCTGCTGGAAGTCGAGTTGCTTGCGCAGTTGCTGCACCTCGCGGTCGAGATCGGCGAGGCGGCTGTTATCGACGAGCAATTGATCGCGCTGCTTGGTCAGCGCATCGATCTGCGCCTGCAAATCCTCGGTATTCTGGACGCTGCCGCGCGCGACGCCGAGCCGGTCGCCGACCGCTTTCGCCCGCTGCTGCCAGGAGGCGAGGACATCGGACGCGCCGCCCTTGATCGGGTCGAAGGCGTGCTGCGAATCGAGCAGGATGAGGAGCAGCGTCAGGCCGATGAACGTGGCGATATAGAGCCACGGGCGGCGGCGCGTGCCGAACGAGGTCATCATAGGTGCCATCCGCTCCTAGTAGGGGCGCCGGAGTTCCTGGCCCCCGGCGAGCGCGCGGTGGTAGAGGTGGATGGACTCGGCCACCCGCCCCGTCCCCTCCGCCACGCAGGTCAGCGGGTCTTCCGCTTTATGGACAGGCATGCGCAGTTCCATCTCCAGCCGCCGTTCGAGGCCGAGGAGCAGCGCGCCGCCACCGGCGAGCGTGATGCCCTGCTCCATCACGTCCGCGACGAGTTCCGGCGGCGTCTCTTCGATACTGGTCTTGACGAGATCGACAATCGTGCTGACCGGGCCGGAGATCGCATCGCGCAATTCGACGGAGGAAATCTCGATCTCCTTCGGCAGCCCGGTCAGCAGATCGCGGCCCCGGAGCATCACGCGCCGCTCCTGTTCGAGCGGATAGGCGCTGCCCGCCGCGATCTTCGCGTTCTCCGCCATCCGCTCGCCGATGACGAGGTTGTGATCGCGCCGCGCGTACTGGATGATCGCGTCGTCGATCTCGTCCCCGGCGATGCGGATCGAGTTGTTGACGACGATGCCGCCGAGCGAGATGACGGCGACCTCCGTCGTGCCGCCGCCGATATCGACGATCATGCTGCCGACCGGCTCATTGACCGGCAGACCGGCGCCAATCGCCGCCGCCATCGGCTCCTCGATGGTGTACGCCTCCCGCGCGCCCGCCGAGAGCGCGGCATCCTTCGCCGCCCGCTTCTCGACCTCGGTGACGCCGGACGGGATGCCGACGACGACGCGCGGGTGCGGCGCCATCACGCGCTGCGGATGCACCTTCGTGATGAAGTAGCGGAGCATCAGTTCGACGGTGTCGAAGTCCGCGATCACGCCGTCTTTGAGGGGGCGGACGGCGATGATGTTGCCCGGCGTCTTGCCGAGCATCGCCTTCGCCTCCGCGCCGACGGCGAGCGCCCGCTTCGTGCGGGAGTCAATCGCGACGACCGAAGGCTCCGAAACCACGATGCCCCGCCCACGGACGTAGACGAGCGTGTTCGCCGTGCCGAGGTCGATACCGAGATCGCGGCTGAACGCGCCGAGAAAATAATCAAAGGGGCGAAACATGCGAGCGGGTGGCCTCCCCCGTTCACGCACGTGTGGACGGTCAATGCGGAACATGCAGCCTCCCGCCGCAAAGATGCTGCGGGGTGCCGGGCGAGTATACACGATCACCGGACATAATGTGCGCGTCAGCTGCGTGTGATATACTCCGGCCCCGAACCAGCGGTGCGGCCGGCGGGAGAGGTGAGCGATGGGCATGGACAACGACGCACGCAATCGCATCCGGCGCGCCATGCTCGCGAAAAAGGCCACCAGCCCGAAGGTGCGGGGGCAATACAAGCGGGCCGTGCGCGCCGCCCGGTTGGAGCAGGAGGCGCGCCAGCAGGCTGAGTTCGGCCCTCGTCCGCGCGCGTCCGCCGGGAGACCGCACCGCCGCCCGTCGTGCCGCCCCCGAAGCGGAAAGGCCCGCCCGCTGGGTGATCGTCCTGGCCGCACTGCCGGTCCTGCTGCATCTTCGCGGTCGGCGCCTATGCCCTCAATGTCGTCATCCACGCCGAGCGGGCCGCGAATAAGATTCAGACGGCGCCACTGCAGCGCGGGCCGCAAGGGCCGTCGTCGCGACCGACACGCCGCGGCCGACGAATACACCCGAATCCGCTGGGCACGATCGCGCCCTTGCCGACCGTGCACGCGATCGCGAAATGCGACACCGCTCCCGACGGACGTGCCGCCGATCAACTTCGACCGCAAGGACCCCTTCACGATGCTCCTGCTCGGCGTGGACACGCGGGAGGGCGACACCGACCCGTCGCGCTCGGACACGATCATCCTCGCCTACGTCGATCCACTGGAGAAGCACGTCAACCTGCTCTCGATCCCGCGCGATCTGCTCGTCACCCAGGCGGGCGGCTTCGGGCAGGCGAAGATGTCCGATGTCTACGCGAATGGCGAGATCAACAAATACGTGGACCCGACACGCGGCGGCATCGCCCTCGTGCGGGACACGATCGAGCAGAACTTCCGCATCCAGATCGACTACTACGCGCAGGTGGATTTCAACGGCTTCAAGAAGATCGTCGATGCCTTCGGCGGCGTGACGGTGGACAATCCGTACCCGATCAAGGACGACGAATACCCCACCGAGGATTACCAGTTCACGCGCGTCTTCTTCCCGGCGGGTATCCAGCATCTCTACGGCGAGCAGGCGCTCGCAATTCGCCCGCACGCGGCACGACGACAACGACTTCCAGCGCAACGCCCGGCAGCAGCAGGTCCTCCTCGGCATCCGTCAGCAGGCGCTGCAACTGAACCTGCTCCCGAAGGCGACGGGTCTGATCGACACGCTCGGCGATTCCGTGCGCACGGACTTCCCGCGCGGAACAGCAGTGGATCGGCTTCGCGAAGTTCGGCACGGACTTGCCGGGCAACGCGATCCAGCAGTTCACGCTCACCGATCTCCTACAGGACACGATCATCAATGGCGGCTACTACGCGACCCTCGATTGGAACAAAGCGATCGCCCGCGCCCGCGAGTTCTCCCCCAAGGAGAACCGGGACAGCATCGCCGCGCAGGCGAACGCCGGCGTGAACACCAAGGCGAAGGTGGTCGTGGAGAATGGCACCCGCAATGGCGGCCTCGCGAATCGTTGGTCCGCCGCTCTGCAAAAGCAGGGATATGCGAGCGCGAGTTTCATCGACGCGCCGCCAGCCACCAAAGGGAACGTGCGCGAAGTCAAAGATCCTCTATCTTCGCGCCGGCCAATCAGGCGACGGCACTCGCCCTCGCCAAGACGCTCGGCTTCACCCCCGACAGCGTGGACGGCAATGCCAAACGCCCTCCCGAGGCGGGCGACGCCGACATCGTCATCCTGCTCGGCGACGACGCGAAGGAACCCGGCCCCGCGCCTGCTTGCTGCTGACGCAGTAGCGACTAGCGAGTAGCGACTCGCTACTGGAACGTCCAGGTCACGCTCGTGCCGGTATGGATGCGCTGGATCGTCTCGCCGAGGATGTTGGCGACCGAGAGTTGCGTAATCATCTCCGGGTAGCCATCCGCCGGGAGCGGGATCGTGTCGGTGCAGACGAGTTCCTTGATCGGGCTGGTCGCGCAGGCGCTCGAAGGCGGGGCCGGAGAGGACCGGGTGCGTGCAGGCGGCATAGACTTCCGACGCGCCATGCTCGATCGCCGCGGTCGCCGCCTGGCAGATGCTGCTCGCCGTGTCGATCTCGTCGTCCACAATCAGCACCGGGCAACCCGCGACGCTGCCGATCACATTGAGCACCTCGGATTGATCGTCGTTCCCCGATGCGCCGCTTCTCGATAATCGCCAGCGAGGCATCGACGAGCTCGGCCACATTGCGCGCCCGCTTCGCGCTGCCGAGATCGGGCGCGAGCACGCAGAGATTCTTCAGCCGCTTCTCGCGGAAGTACTCGCCGATCAGGAACGACGCGGTCAATTCGTCCACCGGGATATTGAAGAACCCCTGAATCTGCCCGGCGTGGAGGTCGAGCGCCAGGACGCGGTGCGCCCCGGCGACCGAGATCATGTCCGCCAAGAGGCGCGCGGTGATCGGCACGCGCGGCTGGTCCTTCTTGTCGGTGCGGCCATAGCCGAAGAAGGGCAGCACCGCCGTGATCCGCCCGGCGGAGGCGCGCTTCAGCGCGTCGATCATGATGAGCAGCTCCATGATCGAGCGGTTGATCGGGCGGCAGAGCGGCTGCACGACGAAGACATCGTTCTCCCGCACGCTCTCCAGGATGCGCACGAAGATATTCTCATTCGAGAACTCGAAGACCTCCGCCCGCCCGAGCGGGATGCCGATATACCGGCAGATGCGCTCGGCGAGGGCCGGGTTCGCGTTGCCGGTGAAGACGCGCAACTCGCCATAAACACTGCTCATCGCTTGCTGCCCCCAACTGGTGGCGACGGGCTAACGCCCGCCGCCACCGTACTAGTCTTCGCTATCCGCCTTCATTGCCATCGGCACGGTCGTATCGCGATGTAGGTGGCGAGGCCCGCCTCCGCCGCCGCCTGCTCGGCGATCTGTTTGCTCTTGCCCGTGCCCGTCGCGAGGACGCGGTCGTCGAGCATCACGGCGACGGTGAAACGCCGCTCGTGCTCCGGCCCGAGCGTGTCGAGCGTCTTGTAGGTCGGCGTGATCCGCTCGCGCTCCTGCGCGATCTCCTGCAGCCGCCCTTTGAAGTTCCCGGCCATCGTCCGCGCGACCACCTCATCCGCCTCGGCATCGAGGATCGGCAGGAGGAACGCCTCGACCGCCGCCATACCCCGGTCGAGCAGGATGGCGGCGAGCAGCGCCTCGAACGTGCCGCCGAGCACGCGATCCGGCAGCTCGGTGCCGCGCTCGCCCTTGGAGATGAGCAGCATCCGGTCGAGGCCGATCTCCTGCGCCCAGCGCGCCAGCGTCTGGTTGCTGACGAGCGCCATGCGGCGGCGCGTCAATTGCCCTTCCGGCGCATCCTTGTAGCGATGATAGAGGTACTGCGCGACGAGGAAGCCGAGCGCGGCGTCGCCGAGGAATTCGAGCCGCTCGTTGGATTCGGTCGCGCTCGCGTCCTCGTTCAGGTATGAGCGGTGGATCAGCGCCTCGCGCAGCAAGTCCCACCGCGCGAACTGCATATCGAGCGCGGCGGCGGCCTGCGCGACTTCCGGCTCCATCTGGCCGAGCATCGGCTTCCGTTTGCCGCCCGGTTTGCGCGTCCGTGCCGTCGATGAAATGGCGCTATCCCTCCCGCGTCGTACGCCGCCGCTGCGTCTGCCGGCTAGGAGTATAGCATTGGGCGGGCAGCGGGCAGCGGGCAGCCAGTGATACACTGCCGCCGGAATGCTCACTGCACTGCGGGCATTGGAGGGATGTCCATGTGGTGGCTCCATCTCCCGCCGCCCGCTGATTACCGAAAGGAGCGCAAGGACGTGAAAGTAGTCGTCACCGGAGGGAGCGGCGGGATCGGCAATCTCGATCTGCCTCGACCTCGCGCAGCACGGATATGAAGTGGTCAACGCGACCCGATCCGCGCCGAAGCAGGAGCAGCCGGGCGTGCGGTTCGTGCAGGCGAACACCTCCGACATGGGCGAACTAATCGGCGCATTCGCGGGCGCGGACGCCGTCATGCATATCGCCGCGATCCCGAACCCGATGCGCAACCCCGCGCAGGTCGTCTTCAACGAGAACACCGAGGGCACCTATAATGTCTGCGAGGCGTGCTACGCGCTCGGCATCGACATCCGTGATCTATGCATCGAGCATCAATCATCTCGGCCTCGACTTCCGCTATCGCGACTTCACGCCCGATTACTTCCCCGTGGACGAGGAGCATCGCACGCTCGCGCAGGACCCGTACGCGCTCTCCAAAGTGGCGTCCGAGGAGATTCTGCACGGCTTCCACCGCCGCTGCGGGATGCGCGTCGTCTCGATCCGCCCGCCCGCCGTCATCCTGCCGGACCAGTATCAGCGCCGCTTCGAGGCGAACCGCAAGAATCCGCTCACTGCCGGCGGCTTCCTCTGGACGTATGTGGACGCCCGCGATCTCGCGACGATCTTCCGCCTCGCCCTCGAACATACCGAACTGCGCGACGAAGTGATCTACGGCACCGCCGAGGATGCCTGGGCCGAACGCCCGCTCGCCGAACTCGTGCCGCAGTATTTCGCGCAGGCAGGCAACAAGGCCGCCCACCTCACCGGCAATCAAGCCGGCGTCACCAACGCGAAAGCGAAGCGCCTGCTCGGCTTCGAGCAGCAATACTACTGGCGCGATATCGTGAAGTAGACAGTAGTCGGTAGTCGAGTCTGGATAGAGAGGCTGTATTTTCTGCCTACTATCTACTGTACTCTCGATTACTGCCCGACCGAAAGGAGCGCATATGCGCATCGTCGTCACCGGGGGGAGCGGCATCGTCGGCGGCTTCGTCGTCCGCAATCTCGTCGCGGCGGGGCATGAGGTGATCAATGCGACCCGGCGACCGCCACGCGCGCCCGTGCCGGGCGCCGGATTCGTGCAGGTGGACACGACGGACATGGGGCAGGTCGTCGGCGCGCTGACGTTTCGCGGCAAGACGGCGGACGCCGTGATCCACCTCGCCGCCCTGCCGAATGTCTGGCCGGTCGCGGCGTCGCTACCGACCAATGTCTGGCGCATCAATGCGCTCTCCGTCTACAACGTCGCGGAGGCGTGCGCGCAACTCGGCATCGGCAAATTGGTCGAGACGAGCAGCGTCAATGTCCATCAATACATGCGCTCCGGCGGCACGGTCGCGCCGCCCCGCTGGCCAGATGGATGAGACGACGCCGAACTGGGTCGTCAATGCCTACGGCCTCTCGAAGATCGCGGGCGAGGCGACGGTGCAGATGCTCCACGCCCGCACCGGCGCGCAAGCAATCTCGATCCGCCCCGCCCTCGTCATCGCGCCGGAAGAATATGCCATGCGCATCGGCCAGTTGCGCGGCGGTCGCCCGAAGACGTGGCTCTCGTGGTCCTATACCGATGCCGAGGACCTCGCGGAGGCGTTCCGCCTGAGCGTCGAGAAAGATGATCTCGGCTGCGAAGCGCTCTACATCGTCAATGACGAAGCCTTCACGGATGAGCCGATCGAGCGCTGCATCGCGGACGCCTACCGCGACGCCGGGCACGCTCGACATCAGCGTGCGCGGCCACGAGGCGGACATCTCCAACGCGAAGGCGAAACGCCTGCTCGGCTGGAAACCGCACCATTCGTGGCATGACTACGATCAATAGCGAATCGGGAGTCGCGAGTCGCGAGGGTTCGACTCCTATCTCGCTACTCGCGACTGAAAGGAGCGCATATGCGCGTCGTCGTCACCGGCTCCAGTGGCCGCATCGGGCAGCAGGTCGTCAAGGAACTCGCGGCGCATGACTACGAGGTGATCGCGACGGACATCGCCCGCGCGCCGCGCGATCTCCCGGCGGGCGTCCAGTATGTCCAGGCGGATATGACGCAGCCCGCCGATGTCGCGGGCGTCCTCACCTTCCGGGGCAAGAAACCGGACGCGGTGGTGCATCTCGCCGCCATCCCGAACCCGACGAAAGACCCGCCGGAAGTCGTCTACGGGACGAATGTGCTGAGCGTCTACAACGTCGTCGAGATGGTCGGCACGCTCGGCATCCCGAAATTGATCGAGACGAGCAGCATCAACTGGCTCGGCATGGACTTCCGCACCCACGAGTGGTGGCCGTCCTATCTGCCGGTCGATGAGTTCCATCATCATCAGGCGCAAGACCCGTACGCGCTCTCGAAGTTCGTCGGCGAGCAGGCGGCGGAGATGATTCGCAACCGCTGCGGCACCGAAGTGATCTCCATCCGCCCGCCCTATGTCGTCTTCATCGATTGGTGGCCGGACGTGGTGAAGCGCGTCCGCGAGCAACCGCTCTCCTTCGCCTCCGGCCTCTGGGCATACATCGACGTGCGCGACCTCGCCATCGCCTACCGCAAGGCGCTCGAAGCGCACGTCACCCTCCACGAATCCTTCTACATCGTCGCGGACGACGCCCTCGCCGAACATCCCGTCGCGGAATTGGCCGCCGCAGGTCTCCAAAGAACTTGGCGAGAAGGCGAAGGCCCTCACCGGCACCCAACCAGGCGTCGACAACGCCAAAGCGAAGCGGATGCTCGACTGGAAACCCTCCTTCTCGTGGCGAGATTTTGCCTGAAATTCCCGTGGCACCGCCGTTGCGTTACCTTCCGGCAGTGCAACGCACCTGCATTGCTGCCGTACTACACGAAGGAGCAGACCGATGGATCGCCGGTTGGAAGACGAGAAGCAGCGCGACGAGACGATTGAGGCCGGCAAGGATGCGGTCGCGGAAGAACTGACCGACGACGAAGCCCATCACGCGCACAGAAGGAAGGTACGAGCGCCGTACACGCGCGCAGCGGCGAGCAGCAAGAGGTCGGGCGCGAAGGTGGCCGTACCGACCATATCGTCCTCGACAAGGGCGAAGCGGTGCCGCGCCATCCGCACGGGTAAAGACAATCGAAACCAAATGCACCGCAAAGGCGCATAGGACACAAAGATCGCAAAGCAAATATGAGAAGATTTCATCCGCTTCTCCCTCTTGCGCCCTTTGCGCTCTTTGCGCCTTTGCGGTTCTCCCCAACTCCTCTCATCCCGCGCATTGACGCTGCACCCCTCACACGGCTATCCTACGGATGCGCGATGTGTACGGACAGCATCGCGAATCCGTAGGAGGCCCCGGTGCGTCTGACCCTTCCTCTGCCGCCCGGCGTGAACAATCAATACGTCACGGTCGGCCACAAGCGCGTGCTCTCCAAGGAGGCGTCCGCCTTCAAGAAGCAGGTGATGGCGGCGGTCGAGAATGCCGTCTCGCACGATGCCGCCCTGCTCGAAGAGTTGGAGGAGATGCGCGATACCCCGCTCGGCATCGACTTCGGTTTTCATTTCTCCGTCTCCGCGCCGCCGCGACCTCGATGGCGGCTTGAAGATCGCGCTCGACAGCCTCTGCGGCGCCCTCGGCCTCGATGACCGGGATGTGGTCGATATTCACCTCGCGAAATTCATCGATCCCCTCGCGCCCCGCCTCGAAGCGGACATCGCGGCGATCCGCGACTGGCAATTCGATACACGCTACGTCTATCTCGGCGACGAGCAAGGAGCGGAGGCCCCATGAGCATCCGATCGGCGGTTAGCGGGTCGCTCGGCACTCAGCACCCGGCACTCGGCGCTACCGACACCGTCGTGGTCGTCGACTTCGGCTCGCAAACGGCGCAACTGATCGTTCGCCGCGTGCGGGAACTGAATGTCTACAGCGAACTCGTGCCGCACGACGCGCCGTGGGAGCGCATCGCCGCACTCAATCCGCAAGGGATCATCCTCTCCGGCGGGCCGAAGAGCGTCTACGAACCGGGCGCGCCGCAATTACCCGACTGGCTTCTGGAGCAGGAATTGCCGATCCTCGGCATCTGCTACGGGATGCAGGCGCTCTTCCACCGGCTCGGCGGCGATGTCCGGCGCGAGGGCTACCCGGAATATGGCCCCGCCGCTGTCGATGTGATCGCGGACGGCGCGGTCTTCACGGGCCTATCGCGCCATCTCGATGTCTGGATGAGCCACGGCGACTCGATCGCCGCGCCGCCGCCCGGCTGGCAGGTGCTCGCATCCTCCGCGACTGCCCCGGTCGCCGCCGCGACGAACGGGCGCATCTCCACCGTGCTCTTCCACCCGGAGGTCGTCCACACGCGCGAGGGCGTGCCGCTCCTGCGGAACTTCCTCTACAACGTCTGCGGCTGCACCGGCAACTGGACGAGCGAGAACTTCGTCGATCAGGCGGTGAGCGACATCCGCGCGAAGGTCGGCGAGCATGGCCGAGTGCTCTGCGCCCTCTCCGGCGGGGTGGATTCTTCCGTCGCGGCGGTGCTCGTCCATCGCGCCATCGGCGAGCGACTGACGTGCGTCTTCGTCGATAACGGCCTCTTGCGCGCGGGCGAGGCGGAGCAGGTCGTCCATACTTTCCGCGACGCCTTCCAATCTCGAACTCGTCCATGTCGATGCGTCCGACCGCTTCCTCGAACTGCTCAGCGGCGTGACGGACCCGGAGAAGAAGCGCAAAATCATCGGCGAGACATTCATCCGCGTCTTCGAGGCGGAGGCGAAGAATCACGGCCCCTTCCAGTTCCTCGCCCAGGGGACGCTCTACCCGGACGTGATCGAGAGCACAACCTCGGATACGAAGGCGACAACGAAGATCAAGACGCACCACAATGTCGGCGGGCTACCGAAGGACTTGCAATTCACGCTCGTCGAGCCCCTGCGCCATCTCTTCAAGGACGAGGTGCGGGCGGCAGGCCGCGCGCTCGGCCTGCCGGATGCGATCGTCAATCGCCAGCCCTTCCCCGGCCCCGGCCTCGCCGTCCGCTGCCTCGGCGCGCTCACCGAGGAGCGCCTGGAAACGCTGCGCGGCGCGGACGCCATCGTGCGGGCAGAGATCGAGGCGGCGGGACTGGATCGGGAAATCTGGCAATACTTCGCCGTCCTCCTGCCCGTCGAGAGCACCGGCGTGATGGGCGACGACCGGACGTACGCGCAGGCCATCGCCATCCGCGCCGTGACGAGCGAGGACGCGATGACCGCCGACTGGGCGCGCATCCCCTACGATGTCCTCGCCCGGATGAGCAATCGCATCGTCAACGAAGTGCCCGGCGTCAACCGCGTCACGTACGACATCACCTCCAAGCCACCCGCGACGATTGAGTGGGAGTGAGGCTCGGATGAGCAGCCGCGTCCTGATCGTCGGCGGCGGCGCGCGGGAGCACGCGCTCGCCTGGAAGATCGCGCAGTCGCCGCAGTGTGGCGAGATCATTGTCGCGCCGGGCAACGCGGGCACCGGCACGGGCGTTTCGCAATGCCCCGATCGGCGTGAACGATATCGACGCGATCGTCGAGCTCGCCGCAGCGGAGCGGGTCGATCTCGTCGTCGTCGGGCCGGAGGAACCGCTCGCACGCGGCCTCGCCGATGCGCTGCGGGCACGCGGCATCGCCTGCTTCGGGCCGGGCCACGACGGGGCGGCGATCGAGAGCAGCAAGGCATGGGCGAAAGACCTGATGCACGCGGCAGGTGTGCCCGACCGCACGCGCGCAGACGTTCTCCGATCTCGAACGCGCGCTGCCCGCATTGGAGGAGGTCTCGTATCCCGTCGTCATCAAGGCGGACGGGCTGGCGGCGGGCAAAGGCGTGACGATCTGCGCGACCCGCCACGACGCGGAACGTGCCGTGCGCGAATCGCTGCGAGGGCGGCGCATTCGGCGCGGCGGGCGAGACGGTGCTCATCGAGGAGTATTTGACCGGCGACGAGGTCGTCCGTCCTCGCGCTCGTGGACGGCGAGACGGTCGTGCCGCTCCTGCCCGCGCGCGATCACAAGCGCATCGGCGACGGCGATACCGGGCCGAACACCGGCGGGATGGGCGCCTACGCGCCGACGACGCTGGTCGATGCGACGATGCTCGAACGCATCATGGCGACGATCCTCCGCCCGACAGCGCGCGCGCTGGTGGAGCGCGGCATCATCTATCGCGGCATCCTCTACGCGGGATTGATCCTGACGTCGGACGGCCCGAAGGTGATCGAGTTCAACTGCCGCTTCGGTGACCCGGAAACGCAGGTCGTCTTGCCACTCCTCGATGCCGATCTCCTCGCCCTCTGCGACGCGACCGCGCAGGGCGACTCGCGGCAGTCGCGTCTACCGTCCGCTGGCACAACGGCGCGTGTGTCGGCGTCGTACTCGCCTCCGGCGGCTATCCCGGCGCGTATCCGACCGGCGTGCCGATCACCGGCCTCGATACCATTGGCGCGGACGCACTCGTCTTCCATGCCGGGACGAAACATGACGATGACCGGTCAGGTTCGTCACGAGCGGTGGCCGTGTCCTCACCGTTGCCGCCGTCGCACCGACGCTCCACGAGGCCCGCGACCGCGCGTACGCGAACGCCGAGCATGTCCACTTCGAGGGCGTCCAGTACCGCCGCGACATCGCCGCCCGCGAATTGAGATAGCGCGATAGTGCGTCCGAATGTGCTGGCGGCTACGTCCGGTCGCTCGCCGACTCGAACGATTGAACGAGGCCGCATATCCGGGGGGTGTCGAGGTCGGCTTCATGGAAGTGGCCCTGGGTGTACCGACCAATCACGCGGCGCCAAAAGGCGTGAGAGCCGATATTGGTGGGCCATTCGCCCACTTCCCAGCGACCGGGGAAGCGGTCAAAGAGCGTGCGCGCGACATGCTCTCCCACCCCCCGGCGGCGATACTTACGCATGATGAAGAACTCATCCATCAAGTAGCTGTCCCCGTCACCGAGATAGGACGGATGCCGACTAACGAAGGCGAATCCTGCCAACTGACCATCGACCTTGACGAGAAAGACGTTCCGGCCCGGCTGCCACAGGGAGTCAGTGTCCGCGACGCGGTAGATGCCGTCGGGGTCAACGTCGGCGCCAAAGAACTCGCTGTTGTCGTGTTCATAGAGTTGTAGCAGCCGCTCAATAATTGGTGTGTCCTCAGACGTGGCAGTGATCACCTCGACGTACATTGGCATACTATCCTTGCGCGTCAACGGCCTTCCGTGTCTGTGTCAGCGCTTGCGATTGCCCTTCGGTGTCCGCTTTCGCAGTTGCGGCGGTTGCTTCGCCGTGCTGGCCGTCGCTGCTCCTGCTTCGCCCCGGTTGCGGGCCGGACTGATTCTCCCTGCTCATCGGGCATGACGACGCGGGCCGACAACGGGACGGGGCCAACGACGAAGCGGCCCGCGCCATAGAGCGTGCCTTTGCCGACACCCAGTGCCGCGCCCCAGTTGAGGACATGCGCGATACGCGCGAGATCGTCCGGCGGGCCGCCGAAGCGTCGCCGATCCGGCGAAGCCGCCCCTCGCCGCGTCGCCAATCCACTGCGTCTCGTCCGCGCGGAGTTCGAGGCGGGCAGAGCGACGCGAGGAAGGCATCGTCACCGAGCAGATTGGGCGGCGCGACGCCGACGGAGGCGGCGACCGCGTCGATCCGCTCCGCGACGCGCCGGAGCAGGACATCCGGTTCCGGGCGCCTCAGCGTCGCGCCCGCCGCGACGAGCCGCGTCGGCGTCAGGAATGTGAGACTGATGGCATCGCGCGCCGTCGATGCGCCGGTCGTCGGTCGGCGCATCGAAGGTGGCGACCAGCGGAGGTGGCTCGGGTTGCCCGTCTGGGATGGTGAACGGTTGATTCTCCCCGGTATCGGGATTGCGCCAGCGCGCGCGGCCCACGGAGATCGCGCCACGTCGCGCCGCCTGCTCCCCCTCGCGGACGGCGAGGCCGAAGCCCCACTCCGCGATCTGCCGCGCCGCCAGCACAAAGGCGCGCGCCGAACGCGCCCCAGAGCGCGGGGAAGGTCGTGTCCTGCACGATCGTCATGCCGTAGGTGACGCGCGCGCCGACCGGCAGGCCGGTCGGCGGAATTGCCGGCAGGCGGAGGACGAACGGGCGCAGATAGGGGCCGCGCTGCCGCTGCGTCGGGTCGGCGGGCGCGACAAACGGCCAGACGGGCGACTCGGGCAAGAGGGCGCAGTTGAGGCATTGGCCCTTGTGGTCGCGGTCGCGCAGGCAGCCGCGCTTGAGCATCGCCTCGCGCAAGCGCGGCATGGAGCGCTTCACCGGGCGACCCGGCGAAGCGCAAGGGGCGCGTCACGGTGCCGTCAATCTCGATGGCGGTGATCCGCAGCGGCTGCTGTCATGACTGACGGCACCGGGACAGGCGCATCGGCCGGAGCAGGTTCGCACGGGCCGGTTCGCGGATCGGTCGGCGCTCCGGGAGGCGGCGGCAACCGCCGGTCAATCGCGTAGGCGATCCGCGCGCCGATCAGGACGCAGAGCATCCCCGCGATGATGTCCACGACGTAATGCTCCGCCAGATAGACGAGCGCGCAACTCATGCAGACGAAATAGAGCAGGCCGAGCAGCCCAAGTTTGCGCGAGACCGGCCAGAACATCACGAAGGCAAGGAAGGGATACGAGGCATGGAGCGAGGGCATCGCCGCGACATCATTGCTCGCGCCGATCGTCGCGTAGACGCTGCCGAAGAGGCTCTGGTTCAACTGCACCGCGACATCCACCATCGGGCGGGCGAGATGCGGCAAGATATCCCTCCCGCGCGGCCATCCACGGCGGTGAGGAGGGGAAGATGAAGTAGATGTCGAGCACGATCGTCGTCACGACGACGAAGGCGATCAGGTAGCGGCGGAAGAAGGCCGGGATACTGCAGCCAGAGGATGAAGAGGATCGTGATCGGCATGACGAAATGGCTCCAATGCAGCGCGGTCGCGGCGTAGTCGTACCAGCGGAAGTGCTTCGGGATCGTCAGGCGATTCTGAAGCCAGACGGTCGGCACCGTGCCGAAGAAGAGCCGTCGCTCCGCCTCCAGCGCCGCCGAGTGATGGATCGGGATGCCGGTATTATCCGCCACGCCGCGCAACCGCGCGAAGGCATCGAGGAAGACCGCGATCGGCACCCAGGTGACCGCGAAAGAGCGCAACCGGCCCAACCAAGCCGCGACGACGAAGATCGGCACAAAGATCAGCAGCGTGGACCAGTTCTGCCGGAAGAGCGAGAAGCCGACAAGGTAGATCGCCGAGGCGACGACGACGATGATCGGTGCGGCGTCCGGCCAGTCGCGCACGGGTGCTGTCGATCCGGCTGTGGCGTTCAGTCACCGGCGACGTGTCGGCGTCGCAATCCGTCGTCTCGGTACTCCATACTGCATCCACACGTCCCTTCCGGCTTTGCAGCGATTGACAAAACACTCTATCACACCGCTCCGCCACTCCGCATTGCCACGAGATACGATGATAATGCGTAAAATATGTACTGACATTCATGGACGGAACCTGCTACACTACATAACGTTCCGGGACGCTGGGGACCCGAAGCACCGCAGCCGCGACCAGTCGACAGACATTACGTGGGGGGTTATCGAGGGGATGACGGGTATCGATCTGCGCGCGCGTTTTGCACTTTTTTTGGTGGTCGGCGCACTCTTCCTCGGCAATCTCGGCGGCGTCGGCGCGGAGCCTGCGGCACCGGACGCGGGCAGCGCACCGCTCTATGCGTCGGCGGGCTCCCCCTCGCGCTTCGGCGTGGTGACGCACATCGCGACGCGCTACGGCATCTACGGTCAACAGAACGGCCCGATGGACGATCGCGCGCGGCACGGGCGCGGGCTGGATCCGCGAGGAAATCCGCTGGGATTGGGTGGAGCACCCGCTCGGCCAGCCGGACTGGGGCTTCACGGACGAGATGGTGCAGGACGCGCGCGCCGGTGGCCTCGATATCCTCGGACTGCTCGGCTACAACAACAGCGCGCAGACGGCGGGCGTCGTCAACTACACCGTGCCGGATATCGGCCTCTGGAAGAATTACGTCGCCAGCGTAGTCAATCATTACAAGGGGCAAATCCATGCCTGGGAAGTCTGGAACGAGCCGGATGTCCCGTACTTCTGGAACGGCAGCGTGGCGGACTATGTGAACCTGCTGCGCGAGACGTACACCACGATCAAATCGATCGACCCGACCGCGACTGTGATGAACGGCGCGTGCTCGAATCTCGACCTCAACTGGTTCAACGATTTCCTCAATCAAGGGGGGCGCGCAATACACCGATGTCCTCGCCTTCCATCCCTACGCGATGAAGTCCAGCATCGATAACGGCCTCTATCAGACGCTTGATCTTGCGCACTTCCGGGATATCCAGGCGCGCACCGGCAAGCCGTGGTGGTTCACCGAGATCGGCTGGTCCAGCGCACCGAACGGGGCGGACTACGGCGGCGGTGTCGGCTCCGAGCAGGCGCAGGCGTCCTACATGATCCGCCAGTACGTGATGTCGCTCGACTTCCAGGGCCTCAATGTCGAGCACATCTTCTGGTACAACTTCCGCAATGATGGCACCGACCCGAACAATGTCGAGAACAACTACGGCCTCGTCCAGAACGATTGGCGCACGCCGAAGTTCAGTTACACCGCGTATCAGCAGATGACGGCGCACTTGAGCGGCGCGACCGCGCAGGGCACCGTGGACTCCGGCGCGGGGATCGCCTATCGCTTCAACCGGAACGGGACGGCGGTGGATGTCGTCTGGGGCGGCGGCCGCACCAGCCTGCCGACGGCGGCGACGCAGGCGCAGGCGTTCGACATGGCGGGCAACGCGCTCCCGACGGAGGTGAGCGGCGGGCAGATCCACGTCACGATCGGCGGCGATCCGGTCTTCGTCGAGCACTACCGGCGCGCCGGTCAGTCCGCCCTCCCCGTTGCAGGCGCCGCCGATCAGTCCGATCGTCGCGCCCGCGCCCGCAGCTGCACCCGGCGCGGTTCCTGGCTTCGTCGGGCACAAGTAGACGCCGACGAACAGAACGTTTTTGACGCAGTGCGAGGAGGGGATCCGATGACTCCCCTTGCGTTCTACTACGCACCACCCCGATCGATCTGCTGATCATCCGGCCAGGTGAAGAGCCAGGTGAGCGCCCCGCAACCGATAGCGAGAGCGGCCGCCAGCCAGAGCGGCAGCGTGACGATCGTCCGCTGCACATCGAGCGCGCGAAGCAGCGCGGTCGCGCCGAGGCCGAGCGCGATGCCGAGCCCGAGCGCGGCCCCGAACCAGTTGAATCGACCCAGGCGACCCGGCAGCCAGCGGGAGCGCGCACGCGCCGAGGATGACGCAGGACGACGACAATCGCCAGCGTGATTTCGACCCAGCCGATCCTGACCGGCTCCAGGCGGCGAAAGATGAGCGCGAGCACGACGCGCATCCCGAGCAGCCCGGCCATCGCCGCGAGCAGCGCGAGGAGCGCGAGCGACGTGCCCGTTCGGCCCGCGCTGGGGCGACGAGCAGCGCCGCAATCACCTCCGCATGGGCGCGCGCGCCGCCATACGCGAAGAGCGGACCGGGCGGTGTGTCGTTGCCGAGTGTGCGGGCACGCTGCAACTCGCGCGCCACCTGCCGGAACCGCGTCGCCCGCGCGCTCGGCGGTGATGCCATGCACGCGGACAAGCGAGAGTTCGATTTCTTCCAGATACGCGAGATCGCGGGCGGTCAGGAAGCGGCGCTCGTGGAGGTCCAATACACTCCCCCATTCCGGTTACGCGCCCATCATACCGGAGAGCGGGGGCGCGGGCGATGCGGGCCATTGCCGCACCCGGCACGCAACCGTTACAATTGCGCCATGGAAACGACGGACGACATGCCCGGCAATGCCGAGATGATCGCCATCGTCCGCGCGGCGATCGCGACAGCGGGCGGGCGGATTCCCTTCGCGCACTACATGGCGCTGGTTTTGACACACCCCGTCCATGGTTACTACGCGAGCGGGCGAGGGGCGCCGGGGCGCGCGGGCGCGGACTTCCTGACCGCGCCGGAGACGTCGCCGTATTTCGGGCGCTGCCTCGCCGTGCAGATCGCGGAGTGCTGGCAACGTCTCGGCGCCCCGCCCGCCATGGCGATCTGGGAACCCGGCGCCGGCGCGGGCACGCTCGCCCGGACGATTCTCGATGCCTTGCGCGACGACGCGCCCGCCGCCTACGACGCCACGACCTACTGGCTCGACGACCTCTCCCCACGCATCCACGATCGGGCGAGCGCGGCACTCGCCGAACACGCGGCGTCCGGGCGGATCGCCTGGGGTACACCGCCGACAGGCTGTACCGGCGTCGTGCTCGCCAATGAGTTCGTGGACGCCCTCCCCGTCCACCGCGTGCGCGTCGAGAACGGCGCGCTCCGTGAGGCATATGTCGTCTGGGATGACGAGCGCGACACCTTCGGAGAGGGATGGGAGGCGCCGTCCACCCCGGCGCTCGCACAATTCCTCGCGGACGGCGACGTGGTACTGGCGGAAGGGCAAATTGCCGAGATTTCGCTGGCGGCACGCGACTGGATACAATTGGTCGCAGACCGGCTCGATAAGGGATATGTGGTCACGATAGATTACGGCGATACCGCGCCCGCGCTCTACCGGCCCGGTCGCTTCCCGGAGGGCTCGCTGATGTGCTACTACCGGCACACGGCGAACCGGGAGCCGTACCGCCATGTCGGCGAGCAGGACATGACGGCGCATGTGGATTTCTCGGCCCTGGAACGGGCGGGCACGCGCGCGGGCCTCGCGACGCTTGGCCTGACGACACAGGCGGCGCTGCTCGCCTCGCTCGGCCTCGGGGAGATGCTCTACGCCGCGACGCAGCGGGCGACGGACCCCTTCCGGTACATCAACGAGCGCAACGCCGTCGTCCGCCTGATCGAGCCGAGCGCGATGGGCCGCAACCGGCGTCCTGCTGCAAGGAAAAGACGTACCGCGCGAACCGCCGCTACGCGGGCTACGGAGCCGCCCATCTGATCGGAGCGCCATCATGCCGGAGGCAACATTCACCGCGCCCCACGATGCCCGCTGCCCGAAGTGTAAAGGGACGATGGCGGTGGCGAATGTGCGCGAGGCGGAGAAGGTCGATCTGGTCCGCGCCGAGAGCGCGCTCGACCGCGCCACCCCCGCCGCCCGCCGCTCGTACAAGCGCATCGAGGGGACGACGCTCTTCGCCCTCGTCTGCACCACCTGCGGGTTCGTCGAGTGGTACGCGCGGGACCCGAAAGTGCTGCGCTGGCAGCCGCCAACGAAGTAGCGCCGTTACGCCGTTGAGGGGCGTGCCAACCGCTCGCGCATTGCCGTGACATAGATCGTGGCGAGCGCATCGAAGATCGACCTCGCCCTCGGCAACCGTCGCGGTCGCCGGATCGCCGAAGTAGCCGAGCGTCGCGCCCGCCTCGGCAAATGTCTGCGCGCCGGCGCGCAGTTTGCCGGGAAGGTCGATCCAGACGGGCGGGAGCGCCTGTCGCTCGCTCTCGCGCACCGTGTCCGGCGCTTCGACGAGCATCAACGACGTCTCGTACGCCCCCGCATGACGCGCGCCGCGTCGGAACTCCTCGGAGAGATACGCCGACCAGCGCGGCTCGCGCAGATCGGGGAAGACGGCGCGCAACCGGCCATCCGTGGCCGCTTCCGCTTGCGCAATGCCGGCGTTGAGCGCCTCCGCGTGCGCGGGTTCGAGATGGCTGTTGATGATGACCGCCGCCGTGCAGCCGTAGCGATCCAACCCAACGAGCACGTCGCGAACGACCGCCGTCATCGTCTCCACACCGACCGGCAGCGTGCCCGCGAAGGATGTGCCGACGAACGAGACGCCATAGGCCAGCGGCGGCAGGACGAGCGCCGGCGTCCCTTCCGCTCGCCAGCCGCGCGGCGGTGCGATCCGCCGCGCCGACGGCGATATGCACATCCGTATCGAGCGGCAGGTGCGGGCCGTGCGCCTCGGTCGCCCCGACCGGGAGAATCGCCATCGCCCCCGCCGCGAATGCCTCCCGCGCTTCGGGCCAGGTCAGTTCCGCCAGCCGCATCGTTTCGCCTCCTCACTCCCCGCCGACGCATCATGAATCAGTATGCGACAATGATACGCGCGGTGCGACGACGCGCCGGCAACCGGATCACTATCAAGGAGCGACGCACTGTGATTTTCCGCCGCCTGTTTGGGCGCACGCCACAAGAAGAACAGCAGAAGCAAGAGGTTGCGCTCACCAAGACGCGGCGCACCAACCTCTTCGGTTCCCTCTTCGAGCGGTCAACGATCGACGAAGAACTGTACGAGGACCTCGAGACGGCGCTGATCGGCTCCGATGTCGGCGTCGAGACGACGAACATGCTCATCAACGACCTGCGCGCCCACGTCCGGCAGCAATGGCATCCGCGACCCGAGGGAGGCGAAGGAGCATCTCAAAGGCGCGATGGTCTACCTGCTCGAAGACACGCAAGCGCGAGCGCACCGTGAAGGTCTTTCAGCGCGGCGTGCCGTGGGTGATCATGGTCGTCGGCGTCAACGGCGCCGGGCAAGACGACGACGATCGGCAAACTCGCCTACCTGCACAAGAGCGCCGGGCGCAAGGTGATGATCGCGGCGGGCGATACCTTCCGCGCGGCGGCCATCGAGCAGTTGCAGACATGGAGCGCCGAACGACTCGGCGGCGTGCCGGTGATCGCCACCAAGCAGGGTGGCGACCCCGGCGCGGTCGTCTTCGATGCGATGGCGGCGGCGCACAACCGCGAGATGGACATCCTCATCGTCGACACGGCGGGCCGCCTGGAGAACAAAGAGCCCTGATGCGCGAACTGGAGAAGGTGCGCGGCATCATGAAGAAGACGGTGCCCGATGCGCCGCAGGAGACGCTGCTCGTCATCGACGCGAACACCGGGCAGAACGGCCTCCATCAGGCGCGCGTCTTCACCGAGCGCGTCGATGTGACGGAAATCGCGCTGGCGAAACTGGACGGCACCGCGAAGGGCGGCATCGCCTTCGCCATCGTGCGCGCCCTCGGCATCCCGATCTCCTATGTCGGCGTCGGCGAGCAGGCGGACGACCTGATCGAGTTCGATGCCCGCCGCTTCGTCGATGCCCTCTTCGGCGACGACGAGTACGGCACACGCGGCGCATAGCAGCGCCCTTCTCCCCCTCCCCACCGGGGGAGGGGCCGGGGCAGGGGGCAAATGGCGGGCAGGAACGCGCGGAACGGGGTACAATACCCGCGCGGCGGCTTTTCGTCGTCCGTTTCCGTGCAGATTAGGGGAAGCGATCACCGATGTTTGAATCACTGAGCGACCGATTGCAGGGCGTCTTCCAGCGCCTCGGCAGCCGCACGCGGATCACCGAAGACGACGTCTCGCAGGCGATGCGCGAGGTGCGCATCGCGCTGATCGAGGCGGACGTCAATCTCGGCGTCGTCAAGGCGTTCGTCGCCCGCCTGCGCGAGCAGGCCGTCGCGCTCGTCGGCGGGGAGGCGCAGCGCGGCCTCAATCCGGCCCAGGCGATCATCTCGCTCGTCAACGATGCGCTGATCGAACTGCTTGGCCGCGAGCGCGTGCCGCTGACGATGGCAGCCACCCCGCCGACGATCATCATGCTCGTCGGCCTGCAAGGTTCCGGCAAGACGACACACGCCGCGAAGCTCGCGCTCCATCTGCAGAAACAGGAGGTCTCCGCGATGCTCGTCGCGGCGGACATCTATCGCCCCGCCGCCGTCACGCAACTTGTGACGCTCGGCCAGCAGGTCGGCGTGCCGGTGCATGAGGAAGGGACGCGCACGCGGCCACTCCAAATCGTGCAGAATGCTCTCGCTGCCGCACGAGCGCGCGGCACGCAGGTCGTCATCATCGACACCGCCGGCCGTCTGCAGATCGACGACGCGATGATGGATGAACTGGTACAGATCCGCGACGCCGTCCGCCCGATCGAGACGCTGCTCGTCGCCGATGCGATGACCGGCCAGGCGGCGGTCGAGGTCGCGCAGACCTTCAATGAGCGCGTCGGGCTGACGGGCCTCATCCTCACGAAGGTCGACGGCGACGCGCGCGGCGGCGCCGCCCTCTCGATCCGCGAAGTGACGGGCGTGCCGATCAAGTTCGTCGGCGTTGGCGAGCGGGTGGACCAACTCGATCCCTTCTACCCGGAGCGGATGGCCTCGCGCATCCTCGGCATGGGCGACATGCTCTCGCTGATCGAGAAGGCGCAGCAGAACTTCGATCAGGACGAAGCCGCCGAGATGCAGGACAAGCTGCTCGAAGGCTCGTTCAACCTCGAAGACTTCCTCGCCCAGATGCAGCAGGTGAAGAAGCTCGGCCCGATGGGCGAGATTCTGAAGATGCTCCCCGGCATCGGCTCGCAACTGAAAGAGTTGCAGGCGCAAGTCGATGACAAGGAGATCGGGCGCGTCGAGGCGATCATCCGCAGCATGACGCGCGAGGAGCGGCGGCACCCGGAAATCCTCAACTACAGCCGCCAGCAGCGCATCGCCAACGGCAGCGGCTCGACGCGAGCGGAAGTGCGCGCGCTCTCAAACAGTTCGGCGAGGCGCAGAAGATGATGAGTCAGATGGGCCGGATGGCGAAGCGGGGCGGTCGCCTCGGTGGACTGAAGGACATGATCGGTGGCGGCGGCCCGCAGATGGACCCCGCCGCCCTCCAAGAGATGCTCGCCGGTGGCATGGGCGGCTCGGGGCGCGATCCCCTCGGCCCCCGCCCGCCCCGCCCCGTGCCGAACAAGAACAAGAAGAAAAAGAAGAAGCGGTAGGGAGCGAGTTCGGGGTTCGAGGTGCGAAATGGAAGACTCGAACTCCCATTCCTCGCACCCCGAACCTCGAACTTCCTCCTTACTTGCGCGCCAGGTCGATAAAGACGGCGACGACGCCGATGGTATTGAAAAGGCTGTGGAGCGTCATCGTCGCGATGGTCGATTTCGTCTTTTCGTAGACGATTGCGAGGGTCAGTCCGACGACGAAGATGCTGGCGAGGATGAGCGGGATGGCGTGCGCGCCGGAGAAGAGCGCGGCGCTCAGAATGACGCCGGGCGCCGCCCCCCAGCGCGTCCGCAGCCAGCCGAAGAGGACACCCCGGAAGAAAATTTCCTCGACGAACGGCGCGGCGATCGACGCCGTGATGAGCGCGAGGACAAGCTTCGATCCACGAGAAGCCACCGCCGCCGGTGATGTCCTTCACTTGCGGATTGGTCGCATTCCCGCCATAGAAGAGTTTCAGAATGATCGCGGAGACGATGCGCGGCGGCGATATACATGCCGAGCAGAATGGGGATCAGTAAGCGCCCAGAACAGCCCCGGCGGGCGGCGGAGGCCGAGCGCCGACCAGCCGACGTGATACTTCCTGACCGTGACCAGCCCAGACGAGCAGGAGGATGATCCCGTAGATGACGATGCCGACGACCGTGTTCGCGATGAGGATGTGGGTGCTGATCGGCGTATCCGTCGTCGTGCTCGTCGCGGTGGACGACGTGAAATGCGAGACGAGCGTCAGGGCGAGGAGGAGGATGAAGGGCAAGGCCGCGAGCAGCACATCCCAGAAGCGCCACGGCACATGGTTCGGGCCGATCTCCTTGCGGTAGCCGATCGGCGGTCCGGGCGGGAACGGTGGAGGAACCCCGTACGGCGGCACGCCCGCATATGGCCAACCGGGCGCTTGCGGCTGCGGCGGCACCGCCCAGTAGTCCGGGCGCGCAGCGCCGCCCGGCGGCGCTGCCGGGGGAAGATGGGGGCGTTCATCGTTGTTAACAGAAGTAGTGGGGGCGGGCGTCACGCCATCAGTGGGCGGTTGTCCGTCGGTTGGCGGCATGGTCATCGGTGGCGGTTCCCTTCCGTCGCAGCGCATCGCGGCACACCGACAGGTAGTGTACGCCAAAACGACCGCGCGCGTTGCACCGGCGATGCCACCGGCGCGGTATACTGACCGCGATGCGGGAGAACGTACGGGGTGAAAGGGAGAGATTGATGCCGAAGTTTGGCGCGCACATGAGCATTGCCGGCGGCTGTTTCCGCAGCATGGAGTGGGGGCAACAGGCCGGGTGCGATGTCGTGCAGCTTTTTTCCAAGAACGAGCGCCAGTGGCTCGGCAAGGCCCTGACGGAGGACGATATCGCCAAGTTCACCGACGCGCGGACGCGCACGAGCGTCCATCCGGTGATGATCCACGACTCCTACCTCATCAATCTCTCCTCGCCGAACGACGAGCTGTGGGAGAAGTCCATCAACGCCTTTCGGGACGAGTTGCTCCGCGCGCGGATGCTCGGCGTCCCCTATCTGAACACGCACCCCGGCTCGCATGTCGGCTCCGGCGAGCAGGTCGGGACTCGACCGGATGGTGGAGGCGCTCAACCGCCTCGGCGCGGAGGGAGCGTACGAGGGCGTCACCGTCCTGCTCGAGACGACCGCCGGGCAGGGCACGAATCTCGGCGCGAAGTTCGAACATCTCGCCTATCTCATCGAGCACGTCAGCACCCGGACGCGTTCGGCGTCTGCATCGATACCTGCCACATCTTCGCGGCGGGCTACGACCTCCGCACGCCGGAAACGTACGCCGCCACGATGGCGGAGTTCGACCGTCTGGTGGGATATGACCGCATCAAGGCGCTGCATCTGAACGACGCGCTCCAGCCGCTCGGCGATCGCAAGGACCGCCACGCGGCGATTGGCGAGGGGCATATCGGGCTCGAAGGGTTCCGCAACGTCGTCAATGACCCGCGACTGGCCGGCCTGCCGATGGTGCTGGAGACGCCGAAGAGCGCCGACTGCCACGAGGATGTCGAAAATATCGCCCGCCTCCGCAGCCTGATCGCGCAACCCGCAAGCGTCGCCTGAGTCGATGGCGGGCCCGCTCGTCCTCGTCGGCGGCGACGCATTCACGCAGCCGTTCGACCGCTTCCATCTCCGCTTCCTCCGCGCGGCGGCGACCGGCGCGCGCCCGACGATCGCCTTCTTGCCGACCGCCGCCGAGCGCTTCCCGAACGACGAGACGGAGGACGCCGCTTATCGCCTCGGCCGCATCGGCATCGTCGCGACCGTGCCGATCCGCACGCGCGCCGACGCGGAGAACCCGGCGCTACGCCGACGCGGTCGAGGGGGCGGACGTTGTCTATCTCGGTGACGGCGACACCGGGCGGCTGGTGCGCACCGCTTCACGGCACGAAGACGGAGGCGGCGATCCACGCGGCGTATCAGCGCGGTGCGACACTGATCGGCTGCGGCGCGGGCGCGGCGGCGCTCTGCGCCGACGTGCCCGCCCGCCCGGACGATGTCCCCGCGCGTCCCGGCGAGCCATATTTCCGCTGGTTCCCCGGCCTCGGCATCCTGCACGGCGTCGTCGCGCTCTCCGGCCACAACCGCACGCCCGAGGTCTGGCTCCGCCGTCTCCGCGAATCAACGCCGCACGATGTCCCGCTGCTCGGCATCGACGATCTCACCGCCCTCGTCTGGATGGACGAGCATTGGAGCGTCGTCGGCTATGGCCGCGTCCTGCTCACCCACGGCCTCACCGTCACCTCCTTCGGCGCGGGCGAAATCGTCCCCCTCCCAACGCCGACCGATTGAACCACCAGGACACCAAGATAAAACCAAAGGAGAGATGCGGCATGGATAAAGTCATTCCTCTTTGCGTCTCTGTGTCCTTGGTGTCCTTGGTGGTTCATCTCCCTACAGCGCAACGAGCGTTCGTGACGCGGGCGAGGGCAGCGCGGAGGCGCTTGTCGCGATTGGCGGGGTAGACGGTGCCGAGGGCGACGGCGGCATCGTCGTGGAAGGCGGCGAAGCGGGCGATTTCGGCGGCGAGATCGGTGAAGAGGTGCGGGTCGCGGGGGGCATCGGCTTCGAACCAGAGGTCCCGAATGCGCAAGACGCCGCCCTTGCGATCCAGCGAGGGATCGAGCCGCGCCGACGAAGCGGTCGCCCCAGAGGATCGGCAACGTATAGGCGCCGAAACGCCGCTTCTCGGCGGGCACGTAGACTTCCCACGTGTAGTCGAAGTTCCAGAGTGCGGCGAGCCGCTTGCGATCCCAGACGAGCGGATCGAGCGGCGGCAGGATGACCGCGCGCCGTTCCGCTTCCGCGATCGGCGATGCGACGTGAGGCGGTCGAGCATTCCTGGGCGCGACGTAGAAGGTCGCGCGGACGCCATCGACGGCGACCGGGACGGCGTCACCGGCGCGAATCGCCGGCCTGGATGCTGCCGGTGCCCATCGCAAGTCCCGCGTAGGTGACATCCCGCTGTGCGAAGTGCAGCGCGCGCTCGGCCTCGGTGACGGGCGTCGTATCGACATCCGGCGGCAGCATCCGCTCCGTCAGATCATAGAATCGCTGCGTCCCTTCGCGGTGATGGACCATCAGGAAACCGCGCCGGAGGAGCGTTTGCAAGCGCGACTTGCGAGCGGCGCGTCGTCCCCCAGCCGTACTCCATCGGCGTGCGATCATCCTCGGTCATGAAGTGTCGCGCGGCGAGCGGGCCGCGCTCGCGGATGGTGTCAAGCACGCGCTCGGTCGCCTCGCGCATCACCTCCGGGTGCGCCACCTCCATCCGCGACGGCGGGCCGAGGCGACGATCGTAATAGCGCCAATCCGCCATCGGCAGGATGGCATGGATACCGTGGAAGGACTCGACGAGCGTCCGCTCGCGATAGAGCGCGTCATCAAGGTGCGTCGGCATATAGGCCGGGACGCGGGCCCGCGCGATCAGATGATGATTCGCCGCCACGACGCTGACCGGGTCAACTTGCAGGATGCCGATCTCTTCCACCAAGCGGAGCGGATGCGCGGGCAGGCCGTCATGCGCGAACAGTCCACCGGGCCGCCGCAAGAGAAAGGTGCGTGCCTGCGCGACCGTCAAGCGTGATCGGCGCGCGCTCTTCGTTCCCACTGCCATGCGATCTCCTTCCGCGCGTCGCGTCCGTACGGGCAAGTATCGCACATCCGTTCTATATGTTCAAGAATCAGTCATCGTGCCGGGCGACGATGTCGTCTTCGGCGACGCGGACAGAGGGCTTCTCCCCTGCGCCGGAGACGAGCGTGTCGATGCGCGGTCGGCGTCCCGATGCGCGCGCCGAACGGCACGGAGGCGGCGCAACTGACGGAAGGCGGCGTCTGCCGGGTTCTCGCCACGCTCCTGCGCGGCATCCGCCGCCGCGAGGATGCGGTCGATGTCATCCTGCTCATCGGTCTCCCGCGCGATCAGCAGGTCCTGAACGAGTACCTGAATAATCGCGGAGATCGGCACAGCGAGGATGCCGCCAATCGGCCCGGCGAGCGTCGTCCCGGCCAGAATAGCGAGGATGACGGTCAGCGGTGACAGACCAATCGCGTCTCCCTGGATGCGTGGGACGAGGATATTCCCCTCGATCTGCTGCAGGACGACGATGAAGACGAGCGACGATGAGCGCCTTCACCGGGCCATCCGTCAATGCGACGAGCACGGCGGGGATGCCGCCGATCCACGGGCCGAGGATGGGGATGATTTCCGCGACACCGGCGATCAGCGCGAGCAGCGGCCAATACTCGATACCGAGGATGCCATAGCCCACCGCGCACGCCGCGCCGATGATGCCGCAGAGGATCAGTTGCGCGCGGAACCACGCGCCGAGTTTCGTCTCGATATGCGTCCAGACATCGTTGACGCGCGACGCGACGCTGGATCGGCACGAAGCCGAGCAACGCGCGGCGGATCAGCGCCCGCTCGCTGAGCCAGTAGAACGAGATCAGGAGGACGGTCACGATCGAGAGCAACGCGCCGAAGACGCTGGAGACGACATTGAGCGCCTGCTCCTTGAGCAGCCCGGAGATATCCGGCGGGTTGTCCGACAGCTCGCGCAGTTTATGCGCGCCGTTGCGCGCCGCGTCCCGAATCCACGTCTGATCGCTGTTCGCGTACCGCTGCTCGCAGATGATCGGCGACGCGCGGCAGATTGGTGACGAAGTCGGTCGTCTGCGCGACGATCGGCGGGATGATGAAGGCGATCAAGCCGCCGATGATCGCGAAGAGGAGCAGATAGACGCTGAGGATGCTCGCCGGGCGATTCATGCCGAGTCTGGCGCAGGCGGCGCGCGAGCGGGTCGATCGCGGTGGCGAGCAGGATACCGATCAGGAGCAGGAAGAGCAGATCGATCACTTTCAGCAGCAGATTGGCGATGAAGATGACCGACGAGCGCCGCGGCGGTGAGGAGCATCACCCGCCCGACCGTCAGCGCCGGCCATGGGCGGTGGGGGAGTGTTCGGAGAGGGGTCGATGGGGGTAGACATTGCGTGCCGCTCCTCCGTTTCCCGCCCGCCGTCGCGCAGGATCGATGCCGTTGCCTGATGAGTATAGCACCGATGCCGCTGTCAATCCGGCGCGCACCGCACGCCCCGTTATGTACATTTCGATTCGAAACTGAGCAGAAAGGAACCGGGCGATACACGCGGGCGTATAATAGAAGGGATGCGATGCGCATCTCAGCATTTCGGAGGGGTGGGCGGACATGGAGTCCTTGTTTCTCGTCTGCTTTCTCGTCGGCTTGTGCGTGACGGTTCTGTCGCTCGTCCTCGGCATGGGGCACGTCGGCGGCCTCCATCTCGGGCATGTCGGCGGCGGCCACGCCCTCGGCCACGGCGGGTCCGGGCATGGCGCCACGACGGACGCGCCGAGCCATCTCCAGCGGATTCCTCAACCTCACGACGGTGATGACCTTCGTCACCTGGTTCGGTGGCGTCGGCTACCTGATCTCGCACTACACCGCGCTCGGCGGCATGGCGAGCATCGTCGTCGCGACGGTCTCCGGCGTCGGCGGCGGCTCGATCGTGGCGATCTTCATCACCAAAGTGCTCGAACAGGGGCAGACGCCCTATGCGACGGACGCGGAATACCGGATGCCGGGCACCGTCGGCGCGCGTGACGAGCACGATCTACCCCGGCTACGCGGGCGAGATCACCTACACGCAGGCGGGCGCGACGCAAGCCTCCGCCGCCCGGAGCGTCACGGATGAGGAAATCCCGCGCGGGACCGAAGTCGTCGTCCTCAATTACGAGCATGGCACTGCATACGTGGATACGTGGCAGCATGCACTGGGCGAAGGAAGTGATGCCCGTGGGGAGATAACGAGTGGCAGTAACCGCGCGTGCCGGAGCGGAACCCGTGTCATCGCTACTCGCGTACCATGCGTCGCGCTCGTGGTTCGGGTAGGAAAGGGAGATTCGCATGAATCCCGTGGTTATCATCGTTGTCTTACTGGTCGTGGCGCTCTTCGTCACGCTGACGATCCTCGCCAGCATGTTCCAGAAAGTCGGGCCGAACGAGGCGCTGATCGTCTCCGGCTTCGGCGGCACGCAGGTCGTGCAGGGTGGCGGGCGCGTCATCTGGCCGCTCGTGCAGACCTCGAAACGCCTGTCGATGGAACTGATGTCCTTCGATGTCGCGCCGCAGCAGGCGCTCTACACGAAGCAGGGCGTCGCGCTCAATGTCGAGGCCGTCGCGCAGATCAAGGTGAAGAGCGACCGCCAGAGCGTCCTCACCGCCGCCGAGCAGTTCCTCTCCAAGCCGCCGCAGGAGCGGCAGAGCCTGATCCGGCTGGTGATGGAGGGCCATTTGCGCGGCATCGTCGGCCTCCTGACGGTCGAGAGCATCGTCAAGGAGCCGGAGATGGTCGCGGCGCAGGTCCGCTCCGGCGTCGCCGACGACCTCTTCAAGATGGGCCTGGAAGTGATCTCGTTCACCGTCCGCGATCTGCGCGACGACAACGAGTACATCGCGAACATGGGCCGCCCGGACATCGCCCGCATCAAGCGCGAGGCGGACATCGCCACCGCCGAGGCGATGCGCGACACCGAGATCAAGCAGGCGCAGGCGGTCCGGGAGGCGGCAGTCGCCCGCGCGCTCGCCGATCAGGAGACGACGATCGCCCGCGCCGCGTCGGAGACGAAGCAGGCCGAGGCGATCCGGGACCTCAATCTGAAGAAGGCCGAGTACGAGCAGACCGTCCGCTCGCAGCAGGCGCAGACCGACAAGGCGTACGACATTCAGGCGAACATCGCGCAGCAGAAAGTCGTCGCGGAGCAAGTCAATGTCGAACTCGTCCGCAAGCAGCGCGAGGCGGATGTGCAGGTGGCGGAAATCAAGCGGCGCGAGTCCGAACTGATCGCGACGATCCTCCGCCCGGCGGAGATCGAGAAGCAGAAGATCGAGGCGCTCGCCGGCGCCGAGCAGAACCGCCTGCGGCTGGAAGCGGAAGGCCGCGCCTCCGCCATCCGCGCAACCGGTGAGGCGGAAGCGGACATCATCCGGCAGAAGGGGCAGGCGGAAGCGGACGCGATGCAGAAGCGCGCCGACGCCTTCGCCCTCTACAGCCAGGCCGCCGTGCTCGACAAGATCATCAACAGCCTGCCGGAACTGGCGCGCAGCCTCGGTGAATCGGTCAAGGCGATCGACTCCCTCACCATCGTCTCGACCGGCGCGGACGGCGGCGGGGCGAGCAAGATCACCAACGATGTGGCGACGATGGTTGCGCAGATCCCGACGCTCGTCGAGGCGCTCAGCGGCGTGAACATCGCCGACCTGATCAAGTCGCTGCCCGGCCTCCAAGGCGCTTCCGCACCCAAGAAGGATGGCATCGTCGTCAACGGCAAGGCGACGCCGAGCGTGCCGCCGGCAGCGAGCAACGGGCAGTAATTCAGCGGACGCAGAATCTGTTCGGGGCGCCCCGTCTGGGGCGCCCCTTTTTGTTGTCCGATGGTCAGGAGCGACCGGAACGCCAGAGCGACCAGACGAAAAAGACGCCGAGCAGGCTGGCGAAGCCGAAGCCCGCGACGATCAACGCCTGCACCCAGCGGTCGTTGCCCGATGGTCGGATGGCGAGAATGACGAGCGCCAGCCCGATGATGAACGCCGCGATCAGGATCGGCGAAGACGAGCCGGTTCGCGAGCGCCTGGATCGAGCGCGCCGCCTTCTCGGCGTTGATCGATTCGATCTGCACGATCTGTTTGCCCTGCTCCAACTGCTGCAAGAGGCGGTCGAGCCGCCCCGGCAACTCGATCGCCAGCCCGTCAGGTCGGTCGCCGTCTGCCGCAACTGCCGCAGCACCCGCTCGGGCGCGACAAGACTGCTTCAATGCGTCCGTCGCGAACGGCTGCGCGACGGCGAGGACGTTGAAGTCCGGTTCGAGCGTGCGGCCGAGCCCCTCGATCATCAGGAGCATCTTCATCAGCAGCGCGAGGTCGGCCGGCAGCGTCAGCCGGTGGCGGCGAACGACGGCGAGCAAATCGGTCAGGAGGCGCGAGACATCGAGTTCTTCCAGCGTCAGGCCGTAATATTGCGCCGTCAGTCGCTGGATGTCCCGTCGCAGGAGGGTGCGATTCGTCCGTCGCGCCGCCGACCACGCCGAGGCGATAGAGATGGTCGGTGATGCGGTCCGCGTCCTGCCCGACGATGGCGACGAGAAGAAAGAGCAACTGCGTCGCGCGTCTTCTCGTCAATCGTGCCGACCATGCCGAAATCGATCGCGCCAATGATGCCGTCCGGCAGCACGAAGAGGTTGCCGGGGTGCAGATCGGCATGGAAGAAGCCGTCCTGAAAGACCTCCTGCAGGACGATTTCGCGCGCTCTGCTCCGCGATCCGCGCGGGCACGAAACCCGCCGCCGTCGAGGCCCGCAACATCGTCGATACGCAGGCCGCGCAGCCGCTCCATCGTGATGATGCGCGCCGTCGTGTATTCCCAGCAGATCGCCGGGATATGGACGAATGGCGTCTCCGCGAAGTTACGCTGGAAGAGCTCGGCGTTCTTCGCCTCGCGGACGTAATCGAGTTCATTGCGCAGCGTCCAGCCAAACTCGTCCACGAGGAGCGGGCAGATGAATGCCGGTGCGCTCAGCGATATTGAGCCGCTCCTCAGCGAGCCGGGCGATGCGGGCGGCGATGTCGAGATCGAGCGTCACCCGCTCGCGCACGCCGGGGCGCTGCACCTTCACGACCGCGTCAATGCCGCCCGGCAGCGTGACGGCATGAACCTGCGCGATCGACGCGGCGGCGAGCGGCACGGGATCGAACGCGGCGAAGAGTTCGTCACCGGCTTGCCCAGTTCCGCCTCGATCCGCGCGATGATGAGCGCGGTCGGCACGGCGGGAACGGCGTCCTGCAGTTTCTGCAGTTCCGCGATGTATTCGGGCGGCAGGAGATCGGGCCGCGTGCTGAGGATCTGGCCGAGCTTGATGAAGGTCGTGCCCAATTCCTCGAAGGCTGCGCGCAGCCGCGACGGCCGACTCAGCGCCTCCGCGACATCTTCATCCGAGTGGCGCGCGAAGGAACGGGGAACCGGCCCCCCACGACGAAGCCGAAGCCGTAGCGCACGAGGACGCGCAAGACTTCCCGGTACCGTGCCGTCGCCGTCGTCGCCGCCATCCACCCTCCGAGACCCTATCATCACACCGCCGCATCATCGGTGGAAATCGACTGGCTGACAACAAAAGGCCGTCGACACGCTCATTGCATCGACGGCCTCAAGATTGGTGGCGGCGGACTTTAGCCTGCCAAGCATTCATGCGGCAGGCTAAAGCCCGCCGCCACCGAGTGATTACTTCGCGAGGGCGCCCATCGGGTCCCACGCGGGGAGGACGATCGGCTCCTGATCGAGCGCGGCGCGCAGATCGGCGGGCAGGTACTCCTTGCGGGCGGCGATCTCGAACATGTACTCGTCGTACCACGAGTCGTTCATCGTGTAGAAGCCCTTCTGGCCGTTCTCCGCGCCCCAGGAGTTCTCGACCCGCCAGCGGCGCGGCGCGCCATCGACGACATCGACGCCGGTGAAGAGCATCGCGTGCGTCATCTGCGTCTCGTGATACTCCAGGCGGGCGTCCTTCTCCAGCGCGAAGGTCGTGTCGTAGACCGCGCCGTACTCGAAGAGGTCCTTGTCCCAGATGCCGAGGTTGCGCTGCATCATCTTGCCGACATCGCAGCCGAACCAGACGGGGTCGCCATCTTCGAGCGTCCGCTGGGTGATCTCCTTCATCAGGCGAACATCTCGACATTGAGATAGGTCACGCGCTCGCCGCCGACGATGTTGCCGAGGTACTGGACGGTGAAGGTCCGCCCGACCGGGCTGCTCTGCCGGGGGTCATGGACGAGGCAGACGTAGTCGTCGAGTTGGCAGATCGACGAACTGCGCGGCGAACTCCTGCGGCGTCACCTCGTCGGTGCGATGGAATTCCCCGTCCTTGTCTTTCCACTGCCAGGCGAAGTGCTCCGGCGGCGTGCCGAGATGGATGGAGAGGATGCGATGGACGACCCGCACGTACTCCTGCTTCGTCGCGCGGAGCGCCTCGACTGCTCTCACCGGCGGCGTGCATGTCGCGCAGCGCCTTCGCGCCCTCGCGCAGCTTGCTGCGCAGGATGGCGTTCATCTTGCGCGTGCTGGACGAACTCTCGGTCTCCGGCATGAACGCCTTCGGCACGAGGCCGTGCTTGTTGACGAGGTTGACGAACATGTTCCACTGCCCGCCGTCGCCGAGCGGCCCTTCGAGCAGGAAGGCGACGAGCCGGTCGTCCACATCGCGGTCCGCCGTCTCGATGATCGCCTCGAAGAAGTAGTTGGCGCGCTCCAGTTTGTCCCAGAACATCGTGTAGTTCTGCGAGAACTCGAACTCCTTCGTATTCATCTTCTTCATCGCCGCGACGCGCAGCAGGTTGAGGCCGGCGAACATCCAGCAGCGGCCGCTCTGCTTCTGGTTGGTGACGCTCCAATCATCGAGGAAGGTCGAGAAGCTGTGATCGGTGTTCGTGACGATGCCGCGATTGAGGGCGATATCGTCCACCGTGATCTGCGTGACGGCGTTCTGCGCCATGCGATAGACGGGGTTCGCGGCGAACTCCGCGCTGAAAGCGCCGAGCGTGGCGGCGGTCAGCGCGCCTTCGTCGGAGCCGTCGGTCGTCTGCGGTCGTCGTCAGTGTCGTGGTTGCCATAGTGGTTGATCCTTCCCGCGTCGGGCCGCGCTAGCCATAAGCCTCAGTACTCGACGCCGTGATCGCCGGACGACATCCGGCCTTCCTCTTGATAGGCGACAGCGTACCACGCCCTATCCGACAGACGAAAGCGGACTCCTTGCGACGGAGGGCATCTCCGTGGTAGTGAGGATCCCTCTGCATTGCTTGCGATCCAGGGGACCTCCATACGTACACAGATTCTGCTATACTGGCGGCGTCTCAGCCGCATCGGACGGGGCAGATGAGACGAGGGTCGGCGCACCGCATGACGGAACCAGCGACAATCGAACGCCTCGACCACGATGAGCGCAACGATGCGCCCCTTCCCGTCGCACTGATCGGGCTCGATACGATTACCCTCCGACCACCACCGATGCACGATGCAACCCGCCCCACATTCGCGATCCACACCCTCGGTTGCAAACTGAACAGCGCCGACGCGCAGTCGATCTCCTTCGCGCTGCAAGAATATGGCTTCGCGGAAGTGCCCTTCGATGCGCGCCGCCGATCTCTATATCGTCAATACCTGCACCGTCACGCATATCGCGGATAAGAAGGGCCGTCAGTATCTGCGCAAGGCGCGGCAGCGCGGCGGCGCGGATGCGCTCGTCGCCGCCATCGGCTGCTACACCGCCGTCGCGCCGGAAGACGCCGAGGCGATGGCCGAAGTCGATCTCGTGCTCGGCTCGGTGGACAAAGAGCGCGTCGTCGCGGAAGCGGTCGAGCGGTTCGCGGACCGGCTCGCGCCGGTCGGCCTCGCACGACACACACCTGCACACCCGCGCCACAGGCCGCACCCGGCGCTTCATCAAGATTCAGGAGGGGTGCGACGCCAACTGCACCTTCTGCATCGTGCCACTGGCGCGCGGTCGCTCCGTCAGCGTCGCCTCGGAGCGCGTCTGCCGCGAAGTCGCCGAAAGCGCCGCAATGGGCTATCAGGAAGTCGTGCTGACCGGGACGTACGTCGGCATGTATCGGGAGAGTGGGCAGCAGGCAGCAGCAGTCGGCAACAGTCCTAGGGGCGGTCATGAACCGCCCTGCCTCAGCCCTTCGACTCCCTGACCTGCTTGCGCCGCATCCTCGCGGGGCCGACGCCGCCGCGCATCCGGCTGACGAGTGTCGGGCCGGCGGAGTTGAAGCCGGATCTGCTCGCCTGTTGGGCAGACGCGCGGATGGCGCGGCATCTGCATATGCCGATTCAGTCCGGCAGCGCGCGCGTGCTGCGGGCGATGCGCCGCCGCTACAACCCCGATCAGTTCCGCCGCGCTGTCGAGCGGGTGCGCACCGCGATCCCCGACTGCGCGATCACGACGGATGTGATCGTCGGCTTCCCCGGTGAGACGGACGCGGATTTCGCGGAGACCGTGGCGCTCTGCCGCGAACTGGCGTTCAGCAAGATTCATGCATTCCCCTATTCCGAGCGCGCGGGCACCGAGGCAGCGGGGATGGCAGGCCAAATCCGCACCGAGATGAAGAAGGAGCGCATGGCGCGACTGCTCGCGCTCTCGGACGAACTGGCGTCCGCGTATCACCAGCGGTTTGTCGGGCGGACGATGGACGTGCTCTGGGAGGATCAGGAGGCGGACGGGCGATGGAGCGGCCTGACCGACAACTACCTGCGCGTCCTCGCCGTAGTCGGACGAGAATCTCCACAATCGCGTGCTGCCGGTCCGGCTCATTGGCGCGACATCGTCGCACCTCGACGGTGTGCTCGTGGCGGAGGTCCAATAAGATGGTAGGGCGCTATACGCATCCGGCGATGGGGCAGATCTGGAGCGAGCGGCACCGGATCGACACGATGGTGCGCGTCGAGATCGCCGTCTGCGAGGCATGGGCGGAGCGCGGGCGCGATCCCGGCCGAGGCGATGCAGACGATCCGCACGGCCTCCGCCGACCCGGAGCGCGTGCGCGAGATCGAGCGCCGCACGGACCACGACACGACCGCCTTCCTCTGGGCGATGGGCGAAACGATCGGCGACGCGGCCCGCTACGTCCATATGGGCTTGACCAGTTCGGACGTCGTCGATACGACACTCTCGCTGCTGACGCGTGGAGGCGCTGGACCTGATCCTCGAGCAACTCGACGGCGTTCGAGCAGCGCCGTGACCGCGCAGGCCGTCGCGCACAAGCGCACGCTGATGATCGGGCGCACGCACGGCGTCCACGCCGAGCCGCTCACCTTCGGCTTCGTGCTCGCGATGTGGGTGGACGAGATTCGCCGCCATCGCACGCGCCTCGATGCGGCCCGCGCGCAGATGGCGTACGGCAAGATCAGCGGCGCGGTCGGCACGCACGCCCATGTGCCGCCGGAGATCGAGGAGCGCGCCTGCGCCCTGCTCGGCCTGACCGCCGCGCCGGTCAGCACGCAAATCCTGCAGCGCGACCGCCACGCGCAGGTCATCATGACCCTCGCCCTGCTCGCCACCTCGCTGGAGAAGTTCGCGGTCGAAATCCGCCACTTGCAGCGCACCGAAGTGCATGAGGTCGAGGAGCCGTTCGGCGGTCGGCAGGCGCGAAGACAGCCGGCTGCGAGGATGATCCGAAGACTTGCCCGTCTCGCTCGGCGTGGCGGTCGATCAGCAAGGGTCGAGCGCGATGCCGCACAAGCGCAACCCGCACAAGACGGAGCGCATCAGCGGCCTCGCGCGGATCGTCCGCTCCTACACCATCGCGGCGATGGAGAATGTGCCGCTCTGGCACGAGCGGGACATCTCAAATAGCGCGCCGGAGCGGATCATCTTCCCGGAATCGTTCGCCCTCACGGACTACATGCTGCGCCTCTTCACGCGCATCATGGACGAACTCGTCGTCTTCCCGGAGCGGATGCGCGCGAACCTGGAATCGACGCACGGGCTGGTCGCCTCGCAGCGCGTCCTGCTCGCGCTGACCGAGCACGGCATGGCGCGGCAGGATGCCTACAAGATCGTCCAGCGCGGCGCGATGGAGTCGTGGGAGACGAGTGAGCCGCTGCAATCGATCCTCGGCAGGGAGCCGATGGTGCGCGAACTGCTGACGCCGGACGCGCTGGCGGCGCTTGTTCGATCACGGCTATCACCTCGCGCATATCGACACCGCCTTCTCACGCCTCGGCATCGGTGAGGAGTGAGCGCGATGGACGCGCTCCTCACCACCGATCTGCCCGGCCTCGCGCTCTTCCGGCGCGGCAAGGTGCGCGATACCTACCGTCTCTCCGACGACCTGCTCCTTTTCGTCACGACCGATCGCATCTCGGCCTTCGATGTCGTCATGCCGAACGGCATCCCCGACAAAGGCAAGGTGCTTACCGGCCTGTCGCGCTTCTGGTTCGACCGCCTGCGCGATCTCGTGCCGAATCACCTCGTCTCGTGCGATGTGGCCGACTTGCCCCCGACGCTCGCCGCGCAACGGGATATGCTGGCCGGGCGGATCATGATCGGCCGGACGGCGGAGCGGATCGACATCGAATGCGTGGCGCGCGGCTACCTCGCCGGTTCCGGGTTGGGCGGAATATCGGCGGAGCGGCACGGTCGCGGGATACGACCTCCCGACCGGGCTGACCGAGAGCGCGCAACTCCCCCGCCCGCTCTTCACGCCCGCGCTGAAGAACGACGCCGGGCACGACGAGAACATCACCGTCGCGCGCCTCGTGGAGGTCGTCGGCCCGGACCTCGCGCGCGACCTTGGAGCGCAAGACCCTGACGCTCTACGCGGAGGCGAGCGCCTACGCCGCCGCGCGCGGCATCATTCTCGCGGACACCAAATTCGAGTTCGGCTTCATCGACGGCGAGCTGGCGCTGATCGACGAACTGCTGACGCCCGACTCGTCGCGCTTCTGGGATGTGGGCGACTATGAAGCCGGGCCGGCCGCAGGCGAGCATGGACAAGCAGCCGCTGCGCGACTGGCTGGAGGCGTCCGGTTGGAATAAACAACCGCCCGCCCCGACCTTGCCGCCGGAGGTGTGGAGGCGACACATGCGCGCTATCTCCGCGCCTACGAGCGATTGACCGGCAGTGCGTTAGCGAGAGGAGCATAGATGCCACGATGGCAAGCGGGTGTGACGGTGATGCTGAAGCCCGTCGTCAATGACCCGCAGGGATTGGCCGTCGAGAGCGGCTTGCAGCAACTCGGCTATCGCGGCGTCTCGCAGGTGCGCGTCGGCAAGTACATCGAACTGGCGCTCGTCGCGCAGGACGAACTGGACGCGCGCACGCAGATCGAGGCGATGTGCGACAAACTGCTCGCCAATCCGGTAATCGAGGATTACGCCTACGTCGTGGACGAAGCGTACGGCGAGGAAGAGACGGAAGAAGATGGTGGCGGCGGGCTTTAGCTTGCCGCAGTGACGTTCGGCAGGCTAAAGCCCGCCGCCACCCGGAAATCATGGCTCGCTCAGACTATTGGCCGAGGCGTAGCGGATGACGGAGGGAATGGGGCAGACATGAAATGCGCGGTCGTTTCCTTCCCCGGCAGCAATGGCGATATGGACGCGGTCTACGCGCTGAGCGACGCGCTCGGCACGCCCGCCGAGCGCGTCTGGCGCACGGAGACGGATCTCAGCCGCTTCGATGCGGTCGTGCTGCCCGGCGGCTTCTCGTACGGCGATTATCTGCGCGCCGGGGCAATTGCCCGTTTCGCCCCGGTGATGGAGGCGGTGGCGGAATTCGCGGCGGCGGGGCGGCCCGTGCTCGGCATCTGCAATGGCTTTCAGGTGCTCACCGAGGCGGGGCTGCTGCCCGGCGTCCTGATGCGCAACGCGGCCTTGCAGTTCCGCAGCCGCTGGGTGCATATCCGCGTCGAGCGGACGGAGACGGCATGGACGGCGGACATCCCACACGGCACGATCCTGCGGCTGCCGATCGCGCACGGCGAGGGGCGCTACGTCGTCGACGCCGAGACGCTGCGCCGCCTCGAAGCCGAGCGGCAGATCGTCTTCCGCTACTGCACGCCCGACCGGCGCGATCGACGCCCGATGCGGACCCGAACGGCGCGACCGCCCATATCGCCGGCGTCTGCAACCCGGCGGGCAATGTCGTCGGCCTGATGCCGCACCCGGAGCGCGGCGCGGAGGCGCTGATCGGCGGCGATGACGGCATGATCGATCCTGCGCAGCGTGCTCGTCGCGAGCGGCGTCGCCCGATGACGTGAGAGCAGATGGACGCCGACGCACCTCCCCGTGCCCGACGCGCCCGCGAGCGACGCCGAACTGCGCGAGGTCGCCCTCTCCCGCGCGGAATATCATCAGGCGGTCGAGATGCTCGGTCGGTACCCGACACGCGTCGAACTCGGCATGATCGGCGCGCTCTGGAGCGAGCACTGCGGCTACAAGCATTCCCGCCCGCTCTTTCGAGATGTTCCCGACGACCGGGCCGCGCGTCTTGCAGGGGCCAGGCGAGAACGCCGGTGTCGTGGACATCGGCGACGGCCTCGCCCTCGCGCTGAAGATGGAATCGCACAACCACCCGAGCGCGGTCGAGCCGTATCAGGGCGCGGCGACCGGCGTCGGCGGCATCGTGCGGGACATCTTCACGATGGGCGCGCGCCCGGTCGCCATCCTCGATGCGCTCCGCTTCGGGCCGCTCGATGAGCCGCGCAATCGCTATCTCTTCGGCGGCGTCGTCGCCGGCATCGGCGGCTACGGCAACTCGCTCGGCATCCCGACGGTCGGCGGCGAGATCAACGTCCACCCGTCCTATCGCGGCAATCCGCTCGTCAACGCGATGTGCGTCGGCATCGCGCCGCACGCGCGCGTCACGCGGGCCAGCGCGGGCGAACCGGGCAATATCCTCCTCCTCGTCGGCGCGGCGACGGGCCGCGACGGCATCCACGGCGCGACCTTCGCCTCCGGCGACCTCGATGAAGCGGCGATGGAGCGGCGGCCCGCCGTGCAGGTCGGCAACCCATTCCTCGAAAAACTGCTGATGGAGGCGTGCCTCGAACTGCTCGAAACGGACGATGTCGTCGGCATGCAGGACCTCGGCGCGGCGGGGATCACGAGCAGCGCGGTCGAGTGCGCGGGCCGGGCCGGGGCGGGCATCGAGATCGACACGCAGAAAGTCGCGCGGCGCGAGCGCGGCATGACGGCGTACGAGGTGATGCTCTCCGAGAGCCAGGAGCGGATGCTCGTGATCGTCAAGCCGGAGGCGGTGGAGCGCGTGCGCGCGCGGTTCGCCCGCTGGGAGTTGCATGCGGACGCCGTCGGCGTCGTGACCGCCGATGGCCGCGTGAAAGTCCGCGATGGCGAGCGCGCTCGTCGTCGATCTGCCGACCGACCCTGCTCACCGAGGGCTGCCCGACCTATACACCGCGCCGCCGCCGAAAGCCCGGAGACGATCGAACGGCGGGCGTTCGACCCGCTGCTCGGTGCCGGACATCGCGCCGGGCGACGTGGTGGCCGCGCTGACGCAACTGCTCGGGCACCCCGATATCGCCTCGAAGCGGCCCGTCTGGGAGACGTATGATTCCACCATCGGCACGAATACCGTGCTCGGCCCCGGCGGCGGGCGATGCGGCGGTGCTGCGCGTGCGCGGGACGCGGCGCGGCATCGCGCTGACGACCGATTGCAACGCCCGCTATTGCGGCCTCGATCCGTATCTCGGCGGGATGCACGCCATCGCCGAGGCGGCGCGCAATCTCGCCTGCGTCGGCGCGGAACCGGTCGCGGTGACCGATTGCCTCAATTTCGGCAACCCGGAGCGGCCGGAAATCTATTTCCAACTGCGCGAGGCGGTGCGTGGCCTGGCGGATGCCTGCCACGCGCTCGCCATCCCGGTCGTCAGCGGCAATGTCAGCCTCTACAACGACGGCATCGCGGGCGCGATCCTGCCGACGCCGATGGTCGGCATGGCGGGCATCCTCGACGACATCGACCAGCGCGCTGGGATGGCCTTCCCGGCCGATGCGACGCTCGTCCTGCTCGGCCCGACGGATGCCACGACGGGCGCGTCGCATCTACCTCGCGACGGTGCGCGGCATCGAAGCCGGCGCGCCGCCGCCGCTCGATCTCCACGACCGAAGCCGCCGTCCAGACGTGCGTCCGCGAAGCGATCCGCAGCGGCTATGTGCAAGCCGCGCACGACCTCGCCGATGGCGGCCTGGCCGTCGCGCTGGCGGAGGGGTGTATCGCCGGTCAGGTCGGCTGCGAGGTGACGTGCCGGAGGCGCTCCGCGCGGCGGTGGATGGCCGACTGGATGCGCTGCTCTTCGGCGAAGCGGCATCGCGCGTCATCCTCGCTGTCGCGCCGGAGGCAATCAGCGCGCTCGAATCATGCGCCGCCGCACATGGTGTCGCCCGTGCATATCCTCGGCCGCACCACGGAAACGCGCCAGTTCTCCCTGCACGGCGTGATGAACGTCCCGCTCCACAATCTCACGACCGCATGGGAAACCGCCCTGGCGTAGCGCGTCTATACTGCCGGTAGGCATTACGCGCGAGGAGCACCACCGATGGCAGTTCGCAATCCAAGGGTGTACGAATAAGGATGTCTACGCCCGCTGCGGCGTGCAGGAATACTGGATCGTCGATCCCGACCGCGAACTCGTCACCGTCTATGTCCTCGATGATGGCGTGTACGCCGCGGGCATCGAAGCGACCGGCGATATGGTCGTTACCAGTCGCGCGCTCACTGGCTTCGCGGAACCGGCGCGGACGCTCTTCCCCTGAGAAAGAGTGAGACTAGCGTCGGTATCGCGCCGTCACCGACTGCTGGCGTATCCCGGCGGCAGGGTGGGGGTTTGCGCGGGGAGTGTGTACGATTGGCCGCTCGGGATGGGCGGGAGCGTGGGCATCGGTACGCCGCTATGCTCGACGAAGACGGGATCGCCGCCGATCGTGACGTGGATCTGCCCGCCGCTCACCTCCGTCGGGAGCGCGTTGCCCGCCACATCGAACGCCTGCGCCTGCGTCGCCGCCGTCGGCAGACTGGTGCGGCCGCCGCCCCAGACGACATCCACCGTCGTACCATTCCGGTTGAAGCGATAGGCGATCCCCGCGCCGGAGTCCACCGGCCCCTGCGCGGTCGCGCCGCTCAGGTGCGCCGTCATCTGCCGGTAGGCGGTGTAGGCGAATTTCGGTGTCGCCCAATCGTTGCGGATCAGGCCGTAGTTGTTTTCCGAGTTGCCGGGGTCGGTGCCGTCGTCGTGGAAGTCGTACCAGAAGATGTGCCGCACATCCAAACCCGGATAGTCGAGCGACATCACGTACTGGCGGATCATGTAGGACGCCTGCGCCTGCTCGGAGCCGACGCCGCTGCCCGACGCGCTGGACCAACCGATCTCGGTGAACCACCACGGCTTGCCGGTGCGCGCCTCGATATCCCGAAAGTGCGCGAGGTCGTTTTTCTGGTAATCGCCGTCATCGAGGCTGGCACGCGCCGCATACGGGTGAAAGCCGAGCACGTCCGCATAGGTTGCCCCGCCCTGGTCGAGGAACTGATTGAACCAGGTGAGGTCGAGATTCGAGCATGCGCCGTTCATGACGACTGCGGTCGGGTCGACCGATTTGATCGTGATGTACGTCTCGCGCAGCAGATTCACGTAGTCCGCGACGCTCCCCTTCCAGAAATAGGCGTTATCTGGCTCGTTCCAGATTTCCCACACATGGACCCGGTCTTTGTAGCGATAGACCGTGTTGAGCACAAAGGTCTTCCAGAGGCCGATATCCGGCACGGTGAAGTTGACGGTGCCCGCGTTCTGGGCGGAGTTGTTGTAGCCGAGCAAGCCGAGGATGTTGAGGTTGCGGCTCTGCGCGTCCTGCACCATCTCGTCGGTGAAACCCCAATCCCACTGGCCGATCGGGTGCTGAATCCAGTCCCAGCGGATTTCCTCGCGGATCCACCCTGCGCCGGTGCCTTGGGCCATGTCCATCGGGCCGCCCTGCTGCCCATAGATGCCGAAGCGCGTGGCGATGTGTGTATCAAGACCGAATTGCGAACCGCCGACCGCCGAGAGCATGGACACCGACGCGGCGTCGGGTGCGGTCGGCGCCGCCCCGGCCGACAGATTGCCGATGCCAAGCCAGAGTACGGCCAGAAACACACCGGACCACGCGCGCAGGCGCGGACAGTATCCTCTCATCCCCCAAGCCCCCCACTCAATCATACGCCGGGCGCGGCCTCATCGGCGCGTCGGCGTGCTACCCCACGCACAATAGTCTACCCGATCTTACCGTTGGTGTCAGTCTAGTTATCGCGATGTTCTATCCGCTGGCGCCGCACGCCCAAGAGAACGTCCCCTGCCCGGATTCGGCAGGGGACGTTCGGTGCGGCGTCTCTCAGCGGTAGAGTGCGGGCATGAGCGGCCCCTGAGCCGACGGTGTGACGGTCACGGGGGCGGCGGTGGGGTCGGTCGGCAGTGGAGCGGGGGGAACAATGCTGGCGCCTGGGTCGCCGACCGGGACGGACGTGCAACTCGTGCCATTGCAGTACGGCGTCGTGAGCGGGACGCTCCCGTTCAACCGCGCATAGAAGCAGGTGAGGTCGCCGTTGTTACAGCCAAGTTTCTGATAGGCAAGCGGATCGATCTCGCCGGGCGTCACTCCGACGTTCCCCGTCGGGACAGGAGCCGCGATGGGAAAGGATTCGCCGACCGGGACAGACGTACACTGCGTACCGTTGCAGTACGGCATCGTGAGCGGCACGGTACCATTCAGCCGCGCCTGAAAACACGCAAGGTCCCCGTTATTGCAGCCGAGTTTCTGGAACGCTATCGGGGAGATATCGGCGGAGACCGCCCCGGCGCTACTCAGGCCGACAACCAACAACGCTACACCGAGCGCCCCGGCAGCGAACCGGCGATGGAAATGACCGCGCATGATGAAAACCCCTTTCCGACCAATCTGTCGCACCCCCGTCGTCCATCATCGCACGAGATGCACGATGATGGTAGTGTGCGCATCGCACCCCCCAAAGGTTCGACATCCTGCCCCGCGAACCACCGATCGCGGCGGGCGACGCGCATTTCGAGTATACTGGATGTACCGAATTGTGCATGAGCAGGCGGTAGCCACGGCTGGATGGCGCGATAGATCCGGCGACGAACGATGGCGAATGACCGCAGTGCGGCAAGGAAAACAGCGATGGTAAAGCACGAGAGTAATGAGATCAACGTCGGCGCCCATGTCCGGTATATTGGCGCGAGCGCGGGTACCCAGCAGCGGTCACATGGTCGTGTTGGTACGGTTCTCCATCTTGCGACGTGGGAGGGGCGGATCGGCGCGTATCCGGCGACGGCGCGCGTCGCGTGGAGCGACGGGCCGGACGACTGGAATCACGTCCTGCTGAGCGAACTGGCCACCGAGCCCGCGACGTAACGCCGCATCATGCCGAGGGGCGCGGCAGAGTTGATGTGACAGGAAACGGAGCCCGGACGCAATGGATAATTGTGATGTATATCAACGCGAGACCATCGCGGCCCGCTGTCCATTGTGCGGCACAATCATGACACCGGAACGCGCGGAACCGCTGCGGCTGGCCGATCCACTCCGGTCGATCCGCCTGCCCGGTGAGGACGATCTGCGCATCGAAGCGGGGCAGGTCGTCACGCGGCTCCGCTGCGAGAACGATCACATCTACTGGCTCATCGACGACGCGGACGACGAAGGCGAGTGAGCGTCGGCGTCATTCAGAGCATCGCGCACTGGCATCGCGCCGCCTTGCGGTTCCGCAGGCTGAATCGCGGCGGATCGAGGGCACGGCGGATTGCGCCCAGCAATTGGTCGGCGGTGAAGGGCTTTTCCAGCACGGCGCAATTGAGCGCCCGTACGTCGCGATCGTGCGTGCGCAGAAACCGGGTATCGCCCGTACAGGCGATGGCGGCAATTGCGGCGGTCGCCGGGTCATCCCGCAAATCCCGGAGCAACCGCAACCCGGCATAGTCGCCATCGAAACGCATTTCGAGGAGCAGTACGTCCGGTCGCTCGCGGCGGAGGAATGCCTGCGCGCCCGTCGCCATCGGCCATGCAACGACCTCGAACCCCGCCTCACCGAGAATCATGCCGAGCATTTCCCGCAGATCGGCGTCCGCTTCGATGCATCCAATCCGTATCATCGTCTCCGCACCCCAAATTCCGCCGCACCGATGGCGTCTTCGTGTTCCTTCCTTGCTATTTCCCACGAACGCGCGGATTGGTTCCCTCCGCCCATCATCGGCCCTACCACGCTCACGGGCACGCACAACGACGGTCGGCGGTACGAACGCCGACCGAATACGCGATAGATCGCGGCTTCTCGATGTGCGCTATGGCGCTGCTCCTCCGCCGAGGAAGTTGCCAGCGCAATTCAATGGCACAATTTCCTGGTGGTAGCAGGCTTTCCAGCCTGCATTCCCGGCCTGAACGGCAGGCTGGAAAGCCTGCTACCACCCGACTGTTCAACGTCGATTGGCTATTTCCTTAGACACCGCCCCGTTCGAGGTAGCGCATCGCCGTTCGCACCATCATCTCGACGCCGACGGCCAGGCAGCGCTCGTCGATGTCGAACTTCGGGTGGTGATGGCCCCAGACCTTGCCGCTCGCCTCGTCGCGCGAGCCCACCCAGAAAAAGCAGGACGGCACGAAGTGGGTGAACTCCGAGAAGTCCTCGCCGCCCATCGTGCGCGGCCCGTTGAATACCTGCTCCGCGCCGACGACTTCCGTGGCGACCGCACGGACGAGGTCGGTCATGCGCGGCTCATTGACGGTTGGCGGCACGACGCGGCACATCTCGACCTCCGCCGTCGCGCGCATCCCCTCCGCGACGCTCGAGACGAGCGCGGGCAACCGCGCCGCCAATTTGTCGCCAGTCTCCAGATCGAACCAGCGCGTCGTGCCGCTGAAGGTCGCGGTGTCCGCGATGATATTCGACGCGGTACCGCCGGCGTGGAGCGTCGCCGTCGTCAGCACAGCGGGAGAAATCGGCTCCACCTCGCGGCTGACCAGCGTCTGCAAGGCATTGACGCACTCGACGGCGACCATCAGGGCGTCCACGGTCTCATGCGGCATCGCGGCGTGGCCGCCCTTGCCCTGAATCTTGACGGTGAAGACATCGCCGCCCGCCATCATCGGGCCGGGGAAGACGTTGATCGTGCCGAGAGGCATGTCCTGCATGACGTGGAGGCCGATCGCCGCATCCACATGCGGATTCTCCATCACGCCGTCCGCGATCATCTTCCGCGCGCCGCCGCGCCCCTCCTCGGCGGGCTGGAAGCAGAAGACGACCGTGCCCGGCAACTCGTCCCGGTGGCGCATCAGGATGCGCGCCGTGGAGAGGAGAATCGCCGTGTGCGCGTCGTGCCCGCAGGCGTGCATCGTCCCCGCCGTCCGGGAGCGATACTCCACCGCGTTCTCTTCCTCAATCGGCAATGCGTCCATGTCCGCCCGCAGGAGGAGCGTCTTGCCCGGCTTGCCGCCGCGCAGCACCGCCTTGACGCCGGTAACGCCGATGCCAGTATGAATATCATCGAACCCGAGCGAGCGGAGCCGCTGCACGACAATCCCGCTCGTGCGCACCTCCTCCAAGCCGAGTTCGGGATGCATATGGAAGTCCCGCCGGGTGGCGATCAGTTCCGGCTCCCATTCCGCGATTTCGTCCCGCAACGTCGTCGTCATCGTCATGCAATCTCTTCCCTTCCATCCCTTCCAACGACACAATCGCGCGATCATACCATCATGCACGTTGCGCGCCTTCCCTGATCGTCGCATCATGGACGGGTCAACGAAGCGAAGCACACAGCACGCAGCACGCGGAAGGAAGCGACAATGGCGACCGGCACAACGGGGCGGCGGATGAAACTCGGCACGATGCCCTCGCTCAAGGAGGACTCGCTCAACGGCGGCACGCCGCGCTACCGGGACATTCAAGCGATGGCGCAAACGGCCGAGGCGGTCGGGTTCGACTCCTTCTGGCTGGCGGATCATGTCGATGTTCCGCTCGCCGGAGGGCGAGAATGTCGGCTGCTGGGAATGCTTCACCTTCCTCAGCGCGCTGGCGGCGGCCACCACGAAGATCGTGCTCGGCCCGCTGGTCGCCTGCACCTCGTTCCGCAATCCCGCGCTACTGGCGAAGATGGCGGACAGCCTCGATGAGATCAGTGACGGGCGGTTCATCCTCGGCCTCGGCAGCGGATGGAACGAGCCGGAGTACACGATGTTCGGCTGGCCCTTCGATCACCGCGTGGGCCGTTTCGAGGAGGCGATGGCGATCATCGCGCCCTTGCTGCGCGAGGGGGAGGTGGACTTCCACGGCCAGTACTACGACGCTATCGGATGCGGTGCTCAAGCCCGCGCGGCCCGTCGCGGCAGGGACCACCGCTGATGATCGGCGGCACGCGGCCCCGGATGCTCCGGCCTCACCGCGCAGTATGCGGACATCTATAACACCGACACCGTCTTCAGTGCCGCTCGCGTGACGGAGCTTTGGGAGGGGATGCAGGCAGCCTGCGCCGAGGTCGGGCGCGATCCGGCGACGCTCGAACTGACATCGTTCACGTCCGTGCGCATCCTGCGAGACGGCGAATCGGCGCAGCCGGGCGAGCAGGCCATCGTCGGAACGGTCGAGGAAGTCGCCGAGGCGCTTCAACAGTTCGCGGATGCGGGCGTTACGCACCTCATCCTCCGCTTCGAGCAACTGGGCGTCCCCGGCATCGAGGCATTCGCGCCCGTCATGGCGATGCTGGATCGAGCCTGAGTTTGCGGACGCGGGTTACGTCTTGGTCGGCGGCGGCGTAGCGGGGATCGGCTTCGGGTCCGGGTCCCAGGTTGTGTCGATCTTTGATCGTTCATATGCCTTCACCATCTCCGCCACCGCCTCGGCCGGGTCGTCCGTCACGGTGAGCAGGTCGAGGTCGGTGGGGTTGATCTTCCCTTCCGCGAGCACCGTCGCGCTGATCCAGTCGAGCAGCCCCTGCCAGTACGCCGCGCCGAAGAGGACGATCGGGAACATGCCGAGTTTGCCGGTCTGGATCAGCGTCAGCGACTCGAACAGCTCGTCCAGCGTGCCGAAGCCGCCGGGGAAGCAGATGAATCCCTCGGCGTATTTGACGAACATCGTCTTGCGCACGAAAAAGTAGCGGAAATTCAGCGGCGAGATTGATGTAGCGATTCATCCCCTGCTCGAAGGGCAGTTCGATGTTCGCGCCGACGGAGACGCCGCCCGCGCCGATGGCGCCCCGGTTCGCCGCCTCCATGATACCGGGGCCGCCGCCGGTGATCGTCGCGAACCCCGCCTTCGCCAGCGCCGCGCCAACCTCGCGCGCCGCCGCGTACATCGGGTCGCCATCGCGCGTGCGGGCGGAGCCGAAGACGGTCACGGCGGGGCCGATACCCGCCAGCGCGTCGAAGCCGGAGACGAACTCGCCCGTGATGCGCATGATGCGCCACGGGTCGCTATGCGTGAACGCCGCTGCCTGCGCGCGGTCGCGATCCGTCCACGAGAGCAGTTTGCGGTCCTCGGTCTGCTCGCCCCTGCTGCGCCGCCCGATTGAGCGTAACATTCGGGATCATATCGCCCGCCATCTCCGGCCGCCCGTCGTTGGATTCGTCGTGCATCCTCGGTCCTCCGTCCGCTCCGCTCTGCGATTCAAGACGTCTTTCGTCCTTGACGCTACATCTTTCAGGTGCTATCGTCACGCCATATTAACGCTTTCCTCCATCAGTATTTTCCGGGGACGATATCCTCGGCGGCGTATGACAAATCGACGCATGCTCCGCGCTGCCCTGCCCGCCACGCCGATTGTCCGTCGGCATGAGCCTGGCAATGTGCAACGTCTACCACGATCGCTGTTGCACGAGAAGGGGAAGGAGAGGACGAACGCCACATTGCTCCGCGTCTATGATTCTTTTTGTATGGAATGGAGTGCCCCATGGGATTGACGTCACCGTTCCGCGCACCGCGCGTCGCTCTCCTCATCGGCGTGATTGGGACGATGATTCTGGCCGGCTGCGGCGGCTCATCCACGGCGACCCCCGTACCGGCGGCTAGCAGCGCGGCGGGGAGCGCCAGCAGCGGCTCTGCCGCCGGCGCGACGACCTTCAGCGCCGCCAAGGGGTGCAAGCATGTCGCCTTCCTCTCGCCCGATACCACCGCCGGTGGCCGCTGGGAAGCATACGACCACCCGCTGACTGAGGCATCCGTCAAGGCGGCGCTGCCCGGTGTGACGTTCGATGCAGTCAACGCGCAGAACAGCACCGACACGCAACTGACCCAGGCATCCAGCGAACTGACGAAGGGCGCGTGCATCCTGATCGTCGTCGCCGTCGACAGCACGTCGGCAGCGTCGATCGTCCAGAAGGCGAAGGCCAGCAACGTGCCGGTCATCGCGTACGATCGCTTGATCCAGGACAATAACCTCGCCTACTACGCGACCTTCGACAACGTGAAGGTCGGCCAGACGCAGGCGCAGTACATCAAGGATCACCACAAGAACGGCGACAACGTCTCGATGATCAACGGCTCGCAGACCGACAATAACGCGCTCCTCTTCTCGCAGGGCGCGCATAGCATCCTCGACCCGCTCTTCGCCAGCGGCGAACTGCACAAGGTCTACGAGCAGTTCACGCCCGGCTGGACGGCCGCCACGGCGCAGACGGAAATGGCTGCCGCGCTGACCGCGAATAACAACAACATCCAGATCGCCTACGTCGCGAACGACGGCATGGCCGAGGCCGCCGCCGCCGCCCTCAAGGCGCAGGGGCTCAACGGCAAGGTGCTCGTGACGGGTCAGGACGCGGAACTCGCCGCGGTCCGCAACATCCTCACCGGCGACCAGACGATGACCGTCTACAAGCCAATCAAGAAACTGGCCGATTCGGTCGCCAAACTGGTCGCCGCGTTGAGCAATGGCACCAGCACGACGGAGTTCGTGACCGCCAAGAGCACGACGACCGGCGGCGCAACGATCCCGTCGATCTTCAATGACGTGGTGACGGTCGACAAGAGCAACGTCGCGACCACGGTCGTCGCGGACGGCTACGTCACGAAGGACGATCTCTGCAAGGGTATGCCCGCCGGCACCGGGGGGTTGTGTTAGCGAACGCTTCCGCGCGTGCGGTTGCGTGGGAGGGGTGCGCGCTGTGCGTACCCCTCTCCTTGTGCAAAGGTGCGTTCCGATTCATCTGCTCGGTTCGATGACGTCCGCGGAGGTCAGTATGGTAGCGAGAAACAGCGGCGATCGGCGACGCGCAAACGCAGCCGGTCGACAGTTCGCGCGCGCGGGGCGAGCCGCGCTTGCGCGCGACCGGCATCAGCAAGGCGTACGGTGCGGTGCAGGCGCTCAGCGATGTCGATTTCGAGGTGTACGCGGGCGAGGTCGTCGGCCTCGTCGGCGATAACGGCGCGGGCAAATCCACCCTCGATCAAGACGCTCGCGGGGGTCATCCAGGCCGATTCCGGCAGCATCTTCATGGATGGCCGCCACGTGCACGATCGCCAGCCCGCAAGGACGCCACGCGCCTCGGCATCGAGACGGTCTACCAGGACCTCGCGCTCTGCGACAACCTGGATGTGGTCGCCAATCTCTATCTCGGCCGCGAGGAGCAGCAAACCATTATTCCGGGGCTGGTGAAGCAGCTGGATGAGACGGCAGATGGAGGCGCGCACCAACCAGATTCTGCGCCAACTCGATGTGAAGATCCCCTCGGTCCGCGTACCGATCGTCGCGTCGCTCTCCGGCGGTCAGCGGCAATCCATCGCCGTGGCGAAGACCGTCTTGCGCAACCCGACCGTGGTGCTGCTCGACGAGCCGACGGCGGCGCTCGGCGTCGCGCAGACGCGGCAGGTGCTGCAAGCTGATCCGTCGCCTGCGCGAGCAGCGGGCTGGCGGTCGTGATGATCTCGCACAATCTGGCGGACGTCTTCGAGGTGGCGGACCGCGTGATCGTCCTCCGGCTCGGGCGGCGCGTCGGATCATTCGAGATCGCCACAACCACCTCGGAGCAGATCGTCGCCGCGATTACCGGCGCGGAATTTGGCGGTATCGACGGCGCGCGGGCGCGACGCGACGGGCGACCGCGCGAGGGATCGGAGATGAGCGCAATGAGCACGGAAACCGTCGATTCTCGAGCGACGGCCGATACCGCCCGCCACCCAGCCGGCTCCACCGCCCGCCGGGGCGTTAACGCGGCGGCTGCGCGGCGACCTCGGGCAGATTCCCGTCGATCCTCGCCGCTGTCGATCATCGCGGTCTACTTCCAGATCGCGACGAGCGGCGACTTCCTGCGATCGCGCAACCTGACCGAGATGATCGGCGAGATCATCACGATCGGCACGCTCGCGCTCGGCGCGGTGCTCGTCCTGCTCATCCGCGAGATCGATCTCTCGCTCGGCGGCGTGAGCGGACTCGGCGCCGCGGCGATGGCCGTGCTCTCGTACGCCACGGCGTGCCCGTGGCCTGTGGCGATCGCGGCGGGGCTGCTCGTCGGCGCCCTCGTGCGGCGCGATCAACGGCTTCTTCATCTCCGTCGTGCGCGTGCCGGCCTTCATCGTCACGCTGGCGGCGTCTGATCGGCTATCAGGGCTTGCTGCTGCGGATCATGCTGCCGCACGACGACGCTCCCCCTCCAGAACCCGAAAATCCTCGATATCGCGACGACGTACCTGCCGGCCTATGCCGGTGTCGGCCTGCCGGTGATCGGGCGTGGCAATCTATGCGCTCACGCTGCATCCGCGAGCGCGCGAAGCGTCAGGCGAGCGGGATCCCGATCTATTTCCACGACAGAACTGGCGCTGCGTATCGGCGTCATCGCGGTCGTGGCAATCGGCGGTGGCGTTGCTCTTCCAGTCGTATCGCGGCGTGCCGCTGACGGCGATGCTCCTGATCGGGCTTGATCGTGGTCTTTTTCCTCGTCATGCGGCGCACCGCTTCGGCCTGCATGTCTACGCCGTCGGCGGCAACCCGAGGCGGCGCGCCGCGCGGGCATCAACGTCGTCCGGCTACGGATCATCGTCTTCACGCTCGCCTCTACGCTCGCGGCGCTTGGCGGCATCTTCCAAGCGTCGCGGCAAATCTCGGCGACCTCGGCGATCGACCCAACGCTCGTGCTGAACGCGATTGCGGCGCCGGTCATCGGCGGCGTCAGCCTCTTCGGTGGCCGCGGCTCGGTCTGGAGCGTCGTTCTCGGCTCGCTGATCGTCGGCAGCCTGCTCAACGGACTGGCGCTCACGGCCAGGGCACGGACGTCGAGCAGATGGTGGAGGGCGGCGTCCTCCTCATCGCCGTCATCGCCGATGCCCTGGTGCGACGGCGGAGCGCCACCGGCGCGCGCTAAGGGGAGGACTTACCGCAGTGGACACAATGGGAACAACGAGAGAATCTTGGAATTCCTCGTGTTCTCTGTGTTTCTTCCCTTGGCGTCTTGTATTTACGGCAGACACGGAGACAACCGTGGTAGCAGGCAGGAGCTTGCTACCACCGGGATAAGCGAAATGATCTGCTTCGCTACGCCTTGCGGTCACGACCGGCGAAGATCGGGGTCGGACGGCGCGTCTCCCGGCAGGACACGCGCTAACGGCTGCGTCTGATATTTCGCCATCAGGTGATCGATGAAGGCGCTGTAGTGCTCGGCGAGCGCGGCGTTCTCCAAGATCAGCAGATTCTCCGCGTTGAACTCGGCGCTGCGAGAGAAGTTGTACGAGCCGGTGATCACCGTGTCATCGACGACGAGCACTTTCGCGTGCATGAAATCATGGATCGTGTCCGGCCGGTAGGGTGTCGTGGTTTTGCCGATCAACCCCGCCCGCGCGATGATCTGCCGGATTGCGTCGATCTTCCAGACGTTGTGCGGCACGTCCTGCCACTGGAGCAGCACGCTCGCCATCTGTGTCCGGTCGTAGAGCCCGCTGACTTGCACCTGCCCCGCCGTCAGCAAGTCGCCGAGCGCGGAAATCAGCGTCCCGGAGTTGAGCAACATGCTCCAGATGCGCACCCGCCGTTGCGCCGCAGCCACACGCTCCGCGACAGCGGTGTCGATCTGCGGCCCGCGCCCCGGCGAGAAGTAGACGCGCGCATTCACGGACGTCCCGGCATACTGCAACGTCACCGGGCTCGTATCGAAAGAGCCGCTCGTGCCGATGTCGCCCGCTTGCCAGAGATCGGCGAAGTCGCGCGCGTAGAAGCGCGCCAATTCCGGCGAGGCGATCTGGAGGATGTTGTTCTCCTCGACGTTCCACGAATCGTCGGTCATGTTCGTCGAGCCCGTCCAGATAGATGCGCCCGTCGCGCCATCCGGCGCGTCCGGGTCGGGCAGATCGCGGACGATGTACTTGTTGTGCATCAACTTCGGCCCGCCGATGCGGCGAAAGGGGTAGCCGAGCGACTGGACGAACTGGCCCGTGCCAGGCGGCGCGGGGTCCATGCCCTGGGCAACCAGCGGCGGCTCCGGCTTGTCCGCGTCATAGGCGATGCGGATCGCCACGCCCGCCGCCGCGCGCTCCTGCAACGCGCCGGCCACAATTGCCTTGAGCGGATCGCTCAACCGGAGGTCGTAGACCGCCAGATCGAGGCTTCGTTGCGCGCCGTGGATGAACGCGGCAAGTTTCGCGGCGATCTCCTGCCCGGTCTGCTCCCCCTGCGCGAGCAGCGTGACATCCAGACTCTCTCCCGGTGCGGTCGGTTGCGACATGGTATCCAAAATCCTCACACTCCTCGTCGATGCCGACCGCGCGCTCCGCGTCAACCACGCGGGCACGGGGCGACATGCGCATCAGTATACGCAGGGATGATACCGGCAGGTGTCGGCGCTTCGGAGAAGCGCCGGAGCGGTCGCTGCCCGCTGCATTCGGTGGCGGCGGCCTTTCGCGCACGATGGTTCGGGAGCGAGGATCGCGATACGTAAGGGGCGCCCCTACCGCGCGGTGATGGGCCAATGCATCCGTGCGCTGCGTTGTTGTGTCACATTCGGTGTCGCTGATTTGACTATACTGACAGAGCCGGGCAACGAAGAGTGAACGGCCCACGCGCAGCGGCCCGCCACTTGTCCGGCCACGCAGGCAGCGCTATCGAGAGGTGTTCTCCATGATGAACGCGACCACACAGGATGCCGAAATCTTCGATGCGATCCGACCGCTGCTCTTCGCGATCGCCTACCGGATGCTCGGCAGCGTGATGGACGCCGAAGACATCGTGCAGGAGGCATATCTGCACTGGCAACGACGTGGCGATATCGTCGTGGCATCGCCGCGAGCCTTCCTCTCCACCATCGTGACGCGCCAGAGCATCAACCACCTGCACACGGCGCGGGCGCGGCGGGAGACGTACCCCGGTCCGTGGCTGCCCGAGCCGATGATCTCGGAAGGTGAACCGGACACGGCCGATACGACGGTGTTGCACGAGTCGCTCTCGATGGCCTTCCTCGTCCTGCTCGAAAGCCTCACGCCCGTGGAGCGGGCAATCTTCCTGCTGCACGATGTTTTCGCCTACGATTTTCATGAGATCGCGGGCATCGTCGGCAAGGGCGAGGCGAACTGCCGCCAGATCGCGCGGCGGGCGCGCCAGCAGATCCAGGCGCGGCGCCCCCGCTTCGACCCCGACCCGGTGCATCGCGAGCAACTGATGGGGGAGTTCGTCGCCGCCGTCACCGATGGCGACCTCTCCGGCCTGCTCGCGACGCTCGCCAACGACGTGACGCTCTGGACGGACGGCGGTGGGAAGAGGACCGCCGCGCTCCGGCCGGTCGTCGGCGCGGAGCAGGTCGCGAGGTTCATCCTCGGCATCATGCGGAAGATCGCAAGCACCTCGCGGCGCACGACGGTAAACGGGCAGCCGGGCCTGACCATCATGACCGAGCGGGGGGCCAGCGTGCTGACGCTCGACATCGCGGACGGGCAGGTTCAGGCGATCCGGGTGGTCTCGAACCCCGACAAACTGGGGGCGCTCGGGCACGGAGACGAGCGCTCCCGTTCACCCTAAGTAGGTGACCACTCGGTTTTGGATCGGTGGTAGCAGGCTTTCCAGCCTGCCTCCCCGGCGATCAAGAGGGCAGGCTGGAAAGCCTGCTACCACCAACAGAAATCGTCGTCCAAGTGCGATTGGCGACCTACCTAGCAGCCCGAGGCCAATCGGCATCCACGACCGATGTGGTCCATCCGCGACGGGAGCATTCCCGCCGCCTGACTCGACTTGTGCCATCGAAAGGAGCATCGCCAAGACCACGCCGCCCATTCTTCGCACCGATCGGCCGAGGTGCTACGGCAGCCCGCACACACCAATCCCTCCACAGCGCTACACAAAGAATTGAGAGGAAGAGTATGACAACGACATCTCCGGTCCCACGCTTTGTCCGTGTGGCGAATGTCATGACAAGGACGCTCCTGCGCGCCGGCGTCAAGCTCGTCGGATTCGGGCGCCACCCCACCTATCTGCTCACGGTGCGGGGCCGGAAAAGCGGCGAGCCGCGTACCACCCCCATATCAGTCGTGGCGTGGGGAGGGGAGCGCTATCTCTTCACCCCCTATGGCGTGGTGGATTGGGTGCGCAACCTGCGGGCAGCGGGAGTAGCCACCCTCACCCGTGGGCGTCGCGCCGAGGTCGTCCGTGCGGTCGAACTCCCCAATGATGAAGCGATCCCTGTCCTCAAAGCGTTCATCGAAAGTGGGAATCCGATGGGTCGCTTCTTTGGCGTCAATGCGGAATCCTCACGCCAGGATTTCGAGCAAGCGACGATCAGCCACCCGGTCTTTCTCTTGCAGCGGGCGTCTTCGAACATCTCGTAGCGCCTGGCTGGCCCAATTCGGTCCAGTGGTCGCGCAGGTGGTACGCGTATGGGCGGGTGCGTGGAGCGTATCCGTCACCGACGGTTCGCTCAATCGCCGGGCAGGCCAAGGCGATCGCGCACGCCGGTGAACTGCGCGCGCATCGCCATGGCGGCGGCGGCGGCATCGCCGGATTGCACCGCGTCGAGGATGTCCCGGTGCCAACGCGCGTTGATGGCCGAGAGCGGCGGCGCCTCGGGGAATTGCGCCGCGACGCCGTCTTGCACGTCCCAGAAGGCGTGCAGAATCAGCGTCACGACGTGATTATCGAGCGGTTCGTAGAGCGTGTCGTGGAAGGCGCGGTCGGTGCGCGGGTCCATGATCTCCCGCGCGGCGTCCGACTCCATACGCGTGACGCACGCCTCCAATCGCGCCAATTGCTCCGCCGTATGCCTGCCCGTCACGCGGCGCACGAGTTCCAACTCCAGGATCTCCCGCAATTGCAGCATCTCGCGCAATGTCTGCGTATCGCGGCCGATACTGAGCACGAGATTGAAGGCCATGCCGTCGATCAGCGGCGCGAGCGACGCCTGCCCGACGTACGTGCCGAGCCCGTGCCGGGTCTCCACGACGCCCGACGTGGCGAGCGCCTTCAATGCCTCCCGCAACGAGTTGCGGCTGATCCCCAGGTCCCGCGCCAGGATCGTCTCCGTGGGGATCGGGTCGCCGGGCCGTAGATCGTGCGCGACGATGTATTGCTTGATGCGCTCTTGCGCGGCGCGGTAGATCGTTTCGGTGCGTAGCGGCTCGGTGATCGCCATGCTTGCATTCCTCTTCCATCGCCCGCTATACTGTGTGCACGGGTTGTAGGACATCCTAGGACTGATGCGTGAGACTGTCAATCGGGGCTGGGGTACGCATGGTGACGATCGTAGCGCGTGTCATCCGTCGGGGCGACAGGGAGGCGGCATGAAACTCGTCAGTTATCGGGCGAATGACCAACTGCGGCACGGCCTTCTCAGCGGCGGCGAGGGAGCCGAGCGCGTCCACGACATCGGGGCGGGCGATCTCCTGGCCCTGCTCGAAAGCGGTGATGGCTGGATGCAACGGGCGCAGGCGGCGGCTGCCAAGGAATCCGTGCCGCTCTCGTCCATCCAGCTCTGCGCGCCGCTCCGCCGCCCGCCGAAATTTCTCGCGCTCGCCGGGAACTATCAAGAACATGTGCGCGAGAGCAAGGTCGCCGACGTGCAGAAGAAGAACGCCGTGCCGCTCCTCTTCCTCAAGCCGTCCACCTCGATCATCGCGGCGGGCGAGCCCGTCTACGCGCCGGAAATCTCGCGGGCGGTGGACTACGAACTCGAACTCGGCGTCGTGATCGGCAGGCGCTGCAAGCATGTCGATGCCGCCGACGCGCTCAGCGTGGTGGCAGGGTATCTCGTAGCGAACGACATCTCCGGCCGCGTGATCGACTGGGGCGTCGAGCGCGGCGAGGTGACGCCGCGCATGGCCTTCTTCGATTGGCTGAACGGCAAGTGGCCGGACAGTTTCGCGCCGATGGGTCCCTTCGTCGTCACCGCCGACGAGGTGCCGGACCCGCAGGCGCTGGCGATGCGGCTGAGCGTCAACGGCGTCGTGCGGCAGGAAGCCTCCACGGGCGACATGATCTTCACCGTCGCCGAGACGATCGCCTTCTGCTCCCGCTTCATGACGCTCGAACCGGGCGACATCATCCTCACCGGCACGCCCTCCGGCGTCGGCGCGACGACGGAGACCTATCTGCAACCGGGCGACCGGATGGAGGCGTGGATCGAGGGGCTAGGCACGCTCGTCACGCCCGTCATCGCGGCAGAGGCGGCGCGATGACCCGCTCCGTCGCCCTGATCGGCGCGGGCGGCATCGCGCAGGACCACATCGCCGCCTATGCGCGCATCCCCGGCGCGCGCGTCTCGCACGTCGTGGATGTCGATCCCGGCCGGGCGCAATCATTGGCCGCGCGGATCGGCGTGGCGTGGTCCACCGATCCGGCGGCGGTCTTTGCGTCGGCGGAGGTGGATGCGGTAGACATCTGCACGCCCTCCGAGACGCACGCGGCGCTCGCGATCGCGGCGGCGGAGCGGGGCAAGGCCGTCCATGTGGAGAAACCCGCCGCTCTCTCGCTCGCCGATTTCGACGCGATGGTAACCGCGACCGAGCGGTATGGCGTCGTATTGATGATCGGGCAGACGGCGCGCTTCCAGCCGGTCAATGCGGAGATCGCGCGGGAGATCGCGGCGGGGAGCATCGGGCGGTTGCGCGTCCTGCACGTCACCTGGTACGCGGGGCACGTCTGGGCGGGCGGCTGGCGTGCCTGGCAACTCGACCCGGCGCGTTCGGGCGGCCACCCAATGCACAATGGTATCCACGCGCTCGACCTCGCCGTCTGGCTCTTCGGGCGGCAGCCGACGCGCGTCTTCACACGCGGCTTCCGGACCTTCGCGCCGACGATGGGCATCCCGGACAGTTTCCATATGACGGTGCGCTTCGATGACGGCAGTATGGCGCTCTTGGAGATCGCCTACGCGCTGCACACGCGCGGCGATTCTTTGCGCCGCATCCTCGCGGTGGGCGACGCGGGCAGCCTCAGTCACAGCACGGAGGAGGAGCCGCAGGTGTACAGCGATGGCGTCCATACCCCCTCTCCGTCAATCGACGACGCGATGTACCAGCAACTGCGCCACTGGATCGCGACCTTGCACGGCGATGAGGAGCCGATCGTCAAGACGGCAGAGGTACGGGGCGCATTGGCGGCGGCGCTCGCCGCCCAGGTTTCGTTGGAGAGCGGCGCGGCAGTGACAATCGGGGAGGCGCCGCATGGCTGATCGTGCTCCGCTCGGCCTGCTCGTCCTCAGTGCGGTGCGGCACGCCGCCAGTTATCTGCCGATCTTCGCGGCGCACCCGGAGACGGTCATCCGCGCCATCGTCGAGGAGCCGGACGCACCGGCATGGGCGCACAACGATGCCCGCATCCTCGCCGGGCAGTACGGCGTCCCCGTGCTGCCCGATCCCGCCGCCGCCCTTGCGCGGGGCGACATCGATCTCGTCCTCGTCTGCTCGGAGCCGACGCGCCATGCGCGGCTCGCGGCGCAGGCGCTCCGGGCGGGCAAGCACGTCCTTGTCGATAAGCCGATGGCCGTCACGCCCGATGAGTGCGCGCTCGTCGCGGCGGCGGCGAGCGCGCCCGGACGCAAGTTCACCGTCGTCCACCGGCTCTTCGGCCCGCCGATCCAGCGGGCGCGGCAGGCGATCGACGCCGGGCATCTCGGATTGATCCGCGCCGCCGACTGCGAGTTCCTGGCCAGCGGCGTCTTCTTCGGCACCTCCGTGGAGCGGCCGGAGTTCGTCGCCAACCCGATCCTCTCCGGCGGGGGCGAACTGATGAACTTCATGGGCTACCCCGTCGATTACCTCCATTACCTGACCGGCGCGCGTGTCACCGAGGTCTTCGCGGAGGCGGGGGCGTTCTTCTTCGACGCGCACAAGCAATTCGGCGTCGAAGATGTCGGCGTCCTTTCCCTCCGGTTAGAACACGATATAATCGCCTCACTCACCGTCGGCAGAGTACCCTTCGCGCCCACGCCCGGCTCGGGCGCCTCGACCCTCCGGCTCATCGGCTCGCACGGGCACATGACCGTCGATGAGAACCGGCCGCAACTGGATATCTGGAGCACGACCACGGAAAGGAGGGGGCGCACCATCGGGGGGGAATCCGCGCCGAGTACGGTCGCCACGCAGATTCGGGCGTTCATCGGGGACATCCGCGAGGATCGCACACCGCTCTACGGCGTGCGGGACGCCTGGGCGACCATCGCCGCCATCGAAGCCGCGTATCGATCGCTCGCGACCGGCCAGCCTGCGTCCGTCGCCGCCGTTCCCGCGTAGAATGGCGCATGTGAGAAGAGGGAGGGCAGTATGCATCGCGCACAGAGGTCCATCGGTCTCCTCATCGTTTCGCTCACCATCGCGGGGATGCTCGCGGCGTGCGGCGGCTCATCCAGCCCGACCGCGACGACGGCGGCAACCAAGGCGGCGGCCGCACCGACGACCGCGCCAACCACGGCGGCCGCGGCAGCAACGAGCCCCGCCGGTTCTTCGGCGGCGCCGACGACCGCCGCGGCCGCCATCCCGACGACCGCCCCGGCCGGCTCCGCTGTTGCGACGAGCCCGCAAGCGGTGGCCGGCGCTACCGGCGGCACGCTGACGGGCGGCTTCGATGTCGGCCCCGGCGGGAGCCCGAAACAATTCTACCCCCCGACGATGGGCGCGGGGTACGTCTGGCTGGAGAAGTATTTCTCCAAGTTGCTTGTCTACGATGTCGGCTTCACAAAGATGCAGGGCGAACTGGCCGAATCGTGGACGGTCTCGGCCGACGCCAAGACCTTCACCTTCAAGCTGCGCCCGAACGTCAAATGGCACGACGGCATGGCGTTCACCTCCGATGACGTGAAGTTCTCCGTCGAACTGGCGAAGAACCCCGACAGCGGCAACGTCTACCAGCCGAAGTACACCGACATCGCCGACATCGCGACGCCCGATCCGTTGACGGCGGTCATCACAACGAACAAGCCGAATGTGGCGCTCCTGGACGCGATGGTCTTCGTCTTCATGTTCCCCAAGCACGCGCTCTCCGCGATCCCGACGAAGGAACTGGAGAAGAATCCCTGGTGGACGACGAACCCGATCGGCACCGGCCCGTACAAGTGGAGCAAGTACGTCCCCGATCAGTACGTCGAACTGGTCGCGAACGACGCCTACTGGCGCGGTCGCCCGAAGTTGGACAAACTGATCAATCGCTATTTCACCGCGCCGGGCAGCGCCTTGATCGCCTTGCAGAAAGGTGAAATCCAGTTCACGTACGTCACATTAGACGAATCGGAGCTGGTCAAGAAGGACGCGAACCTGACGCTCATCCCCGGCCCATCGCAGGTTGAGAACTATCTCCAGTTCAACCTGAAGGACCCGCGCTTCCAGGATGTTCGCGTGCGCCAGGCGTTCATGTACGCCATCGACCGGACGACGATCGTCGACCAACTCTTCAAGGGCGCGGCGGTCACCACCCCGTGCGTCTTCGACAACCCGAAATACCTGCCGAAGGATGCGAACCCGTACAAGCGCGATGTCAACATGGCGAAGCAACTGCTGAAGGACGCGAACTGGGACGCGATCAAGGGGCAGCCAATCGAGTTGCTGACCTATTACGCCGACCAGCTCTCGCAGGACATCCTCGTCGCGATGCAGCAGCAACTTGGAGACGTTGGCATCCAGATCAAGATCAAAGCGGTGGACGTGCCGACGTTCAATGGCTTCGTCAATAAGGCCGCGCCGGAGTTCACGCTCTACTACGCGGGCGCGGCTAACGGCGCCGACCCGGACGTGACGAGCATCTACTTCCTCTCCACCGCGCTACCGCCGGCCGGGTCGAACCGTGGCTTCTTTACCAATGCGGACGTGGACAAGTACTACACGGCCGGGCGATCCGAAGCCGACACGACGAAGCGCGCCGAGGATTATCAGAACGCCTGCAAGGTGCTCAACGACCAGTTGCCGTGGGCGCCGATGTGGGTGACCACCCGATTCGGTGCGGTTTCCAAGAGCGTCCAGAACTTCGTCTACACCCCGTCCGCCGGGAGCGGCAAGTACTACGACCAATCCGAGTTGTGGAGTCTGGCGAAGTAACGAGTAACGAGCAATGAGTAACGAGTAACGAGGGGGATTCTCGACCTTTCTCGTTACTCGCTACTCGCTACTCGCTACTCCCGTGAGGGGCTATGGCACGGTACATCCAGCGGCGATTGGTTATTACGATCCCGATCCTCATCGCGATCACGGCGATTATCTTCGGCCTGCTCCAACTGACGCCGGGCGATCCATTGGATGCCTACCTATCGCCGGACGTGAATCTCAGTCAGGCGCAGCGCGACATCAAACGCCACGAACTGGGGCTGGACCGGCCCGCGCCGATCCGCTACCTCTACTGGCTGCGCGAGGTCGCGAAGGGCAATCTCGGCAACCGCATCAAGACCGGTGAACCGGTCGGCACAGTCATCAAGCAGCGGATCGTCCCCACGCTCTCGCTGATGGGGAGCGGGCTGGCCATCGGCATCGTCCTCGGCGTCGTGCTCGGCGTGATCTCCGCCGTCAAGCAGTATTCGGTGCTCGACTTCATCTTGACCGTCCTCGCCTTCCTCGGCGCCTCCACCCCGGCGTTCTTCGCCGGCCTCCTCGGGCTCTACGTCTTCGCGCTCCGGCTCGGTTGGTTCCCGGCGGGCGGCCTCGCCACGCCGGGGATACCATATTCATTCTGGGACCACCTCCGTCACCTCATCCTGCCCGCGCTGATGCTCTCGCTCTTTCAGGTCTCCTCGATCATGCGCTATACCCGCTCGGCGATGCTCGGCGTCCTGACACAGGACTACATCCGCACCGCGCAAGCGAAGGGGCTCTCGTGGCGCGTCACGGTCGCCAGCCATGCGCTGCGCAACGCGATGATCCCGATCATCACCGTCATCGGCGCGACCATCCCCGCGCTGGTCGGCGGCGCGGTCTTCCTCGAATCGATCTTCTCATGGCCGGGGATGGGCACGCTCTACCTCGATGCCATCGCGGGCCGCGACTACCCGCTCATCATGGGTATCACCTTCATCATCGCGACGGTGATCCTCGTCGCGAACCTGCTCACGGACCTGGCCTATGCCTTCATCGACCCCCGCATTCGCTATGGATGAGAGAGATGGTAGCGGAGGCTTTCAGCCTGCGTCCCTGTCGGAGAGACGCAGGCTGAAAGCCTCCGCTACCGAGGATAGAGAACATGATGGATAAGAGCCTGGCTGAAACCGATACGGTTGCCCTCGCGCCCTCCGGACGCGATGCGCTCGCGGCACGGAAGCACGCGGTCGTCCTGACGCCGACGCGGCAGGCATTGCGCCGCTTCCGGCGGCACCGCCTCGCGGTCGTCGGCGTCGTGGTGCTGGCAATCTTCATCCTCCTCGCCGTCTTCGCCTCGGTCATCGCGCGCTCCGGCCCCAACGCCGTCGACCTCCTCGGGCGCAATCGGGCGCCTACGGCCACGCACTGGCTCGGCACCGACCGCACCGGGCGGGACACCTTCGCGCGGACGATCTACGCCGGGCGCGTCTCGCTGCTGATCGGATTCGCGGCGGCGGCGATCTCGATCGTCATCGGCGCGCTGCTCGGCGCGGTCGCCGGCTTCTTTGGCCGCTGGGTGGACGGGCTGGTCATGCGTTTCACCGATGTCGTGATGACCTTCCCCGCGATCATCATCATCCTCACCATCGTCGCGCTCACCGGCCCCGGCATCGTCAAGACGTTGCTCATCATCGGGCTCCTCAACTGGCCGGTGCCCTGTCGCCTCGTGCGGGCGAAATTCCTCTCGCTACGCGAGCAGGAATTCCTCATCGCCGCCCGCGCGATGGGCGCGTCGGCGCCGCGCATGATCGGCCTGCACGCCTTCCCGAATACGGTGGATGTGCTCGTTGTCTACGCAAGTTTCGGCGTCGTCAATGCGATCCTGCTGGAGGCGGGTCTCTCCTTCCTCGGTCTCGGCGTCCAGCCGCCGACCGCCAGTTGGGGCAATATGATTAACGTCGCGAGCAATCTTCAGGTGCTCGAACAGCAGCCGTGGCAGTGGGTCCCGGCGGGCGTCGCCATCGTCCTCACCGTGCTTGCCTGCAACTTCATCGGCGACGGCCTGCGCGACGCGCTCGACCCGCGCATGAACATCTGATGACAACGACGGGTGCGCAGCATCAGCCCCAATGGTGGCGCACACGGCGGTCTGGAGAGATCGTGCCGGCTCGGCTCGCCCACGGCGCTACCCGCGCGACCGCGTACATCGCGACGGGCAGCGCGGATGGCCCGGTGCTTGCCGTCCTCGGTGCGGTGCATGGCGACGAGTACGAAGGCCCGGTCGCCATCGCGGAGTTGCTCAATGCGCTGCCGGCCCCGTCGATCACCGGCACCCTGATTGCCGTCCCCGTCGTCAACGCGACCGCCCACGACGCGGGCCGACGCACGAGCCCTCAGGATGACAAAGACCTCGCGCGCTGTTTCCCCGGCGACCCGCGTGGGACCGCGAGCGAGCGGTTGGCGCACCTCATCGCCACGGAATGTATCGCGCCCGCCGACGCGCTCATCGACCTTCATAGTGGCGGCGTTGCGCTCGATGGCGCGCTGCTCGTCGGCTTTACCGCGACGAACGACGTAGCGGGCGCACGATCGCGCGAACTCGCATACGCATTCGGCGCGCCGGTAGTCTGGGAGCACCCGCCGTCGATGCCGCCGGGCCGCACCGGGTCATTCGCCCTTGATCGAGGTATTCCCTTCGTCTACACGGAAGCGACCGGTGGTGGACAGGCGGATCGCACGACCGTCGCGTGCTTCGTCGAGGGCGTGCAGCGGGTGATGGTCGCGATGGGGATGCTCCCTGGCGCCGCGCCCGCGCCGCGTCACCGCGCGTACTGGCGCGGCGGCGGGAACACGGACACGATGGTCGCCGCCGGCGTGGAGGGGCTTTTCCGCGCTTCCGTCCGTGCCGGAGATATGGTCGCCGCTGGAGCACCGGTCGGTGAGATCATAGACGCACAAGGCACGGTCATCGAACACCTCGTCGCCCCGTACGCGGGCGTCCTCCCGTTCATCCGCCGCATCCCCCGCGTGCGGCCCGGCGACGGCCTCTACATGCTGACTCGGCGCGTCGAAGATGCGGCGCCGTGACGCCGGGGATTTCATCCCCGTCAACGCATCCTTTCATGCTATCGTTGTGGCATGATTGAGACACGGCCCGCCGCATCCGGCGACCCTGAGGAGGAGAGCATGGCCCAATCGCACAGCGCCGCGACGATGCCGGTCGGCCACGATGACGGCAGCGCGGAGATCGTTTGGCGCCCCACCGACGAGTATCTGCAACGGAGCCGCTTGCGCCGCTTCATGGCGCGCGAGGGGATCGGTTCGTTCGACGAATTACTGACGCGCGCGGCGGACGACGCGGCGTGGTTCTGGGATGCGACGGTGAAGGACCTCGATCTCCAGTTCTATCGCCCGTACGACGCCGTGGTCGATCTCTCCGATGGCACGCCGTGGGCGACCTGGTTCCCCGGCGGGCAGTATAACTATGTCCACAATGCGCTCGACAAGCACGCGGCTGGTGCGAACAGCGCGAAAAACGGCGGTGATCTGGGAGGGCGACGACGGCAACAGCCGCCAGATGACCTACCGCGCGCTCTGGGAGCAGACGAATCAACTGGCGGGCGCGCTCGCGGCGCTCGGCATCGGCAAAGGGGATCGCGTCGGTATCTTCATGCCGATGCTGCCGGAGACGGTGATGGCGACCTTCGCCGCCTCGAAACTCGGCGCGATCTACATCCCGATCTTCTCCGGCTACGGCGCGGAATCGGTCGCGACGCGCCTCCGGGACGCGGGCGCGAAGGCGCTGATACGGCGGACGGCTTCTACCGGCGGGGCAAGGTCATTCCGCTCAAGGAGACCGCTGACGCCGCGATTGCCGACGTGGAGAGCATGGAGTACGTCATCGTGTTCCAAAGGACGGGTGGCGAGATTCCCTTCACAGCGGGCCGCGATTATTGGTGGCACGAGATCGTCGCGAACCAACCGATCGAGCGGGAGACCGAGCGAACAGACGCCGAAGACCCCTACATGATTATCTACACCTCCGGCACGACGGGCCGCCCGAAGGGCGCGCTGCACACGCACGACGGCTTCCCGATCAAGGCGACGCAGGACCTCGCCCACTGCTTCGATGTGCAGGAGGACGACACGCTACTCTGGTTCACGGACCTCGGCTGGATGATGGGCCCGTGGGCGATCACCGGCACGCTGACGCTGGGCGCGACGCTCGTCCTCTTCGAGGGCACGCCGGACTGGCCGGAACCGGACCGCCTCTGGTCCCTGATCGAGAAATACCGCATCACCGTCTGCGGCGTCGCGCCGACCGTCGTGCGCGCGCTGATGGCGCAGGGTGACCAGTGGCCCGCGCGGCGCGATCTCTCCTCCCTTCGGGTGCTCGGCTCTAGCGGCGAGGCGTGGAATCCGGGGCCGTGGCAATGGTTCTTCGAGCAGGTCGGCGGCGGTCGCTGCCCGATTATCAACTACTCCGGCGGCACGGAAATCTCCGGCGGCATTCTCAGCAGTTTCACGATTCTGCCCCTCAAATCGACCTGCTTCTCCGCGCCGGTGCCGGGGATGGCGGTGGATGTGGTGGACGATGCCGGGGAATCGGTGCGCGGCGCGGTCGGCGAACTGGTGATCCGCAACGCCTGGCCGGGCATGACGCGCGGCTTCTGGCGGGACACGGCGCGCTACGAGGAGACCTACTGGTCGCGCATCTCCGGCCTTTGGGTGCATGGCGATTTCGCGCGCATCGACGCGGACGGCTTCTGGTACATCCTTGGCCGCTCGGACGACACGATCAAGGTGGCGGGCAAGCGCGTCGGCCCGGCGGAAATCGAGTCGGCGGCGGTCTCCCACCCGGCGGTGCAGGAGGCGGCGGCGATCAGCATCCCGCACGCCATCAAGGGCGAGACGATTGTCGCCTTCGTCGTCCTCCGACCGGGCCACGCGCCGAACGAACCACTCCGGCAGGAGATCGAAGCGGAGATCACGGACCAACTCGGCAAGTCGCTCAAGCCGGAAGCGGTCAAGTTCGTCACCGATCTGCCGAAGACGCGCAACGCGAAAGTGATGCGCCGCGTCATCCGCGCCCGCTATCTCGGTCTCCCACTGGGGGACATCACGGCACTGGAAAATCCCGCCGCGGTGGACGGTATCGGTCAGGCGCGTTGAGCGTGCGCGGGCTACCAGCGCACAACGATATTCGACGCCAGTGCGGTCAGCGTATCGACGGAGAGGTCGCCGGAGAGCGTGACAATCAGGCCGTCTCGCAGCAGGGCGACTTGATTCGGGGCATTGCCGTGCGGGCCGGTCGTTGCCCATGCGGGCGTCCCGTCCGCGAGTGCAATCGATTGCGCGCCGAGCGACGATGCCGCGCCCGAAGGATCGTTCTGGAAGGTGCTGACGACGATGACGCGACCATTTGCCGTGTATGTGCCGCTCGCGAGCAGATTCGCACCGCCGGATTGCGGGCGCTTCGCGCCCCCCTCGTCAAGTGTGAAGGAGACGGATTGCAAGCCGTCGGGCGGCGGGATCAGTTGGGCGACCGGGGTTTGCGCGCTTGTGACTGCATCGGCGCTTGCTTGGGGCTGGAGATTGGTCGACTCAGCGGCCGGCAGTTGGGCTGGCATTAGAGGAGTAACCATGGCCTGCGATGCGGCGATGTTCTGATCGCCGGCCGTCTCCGTGCTGCTGCTCACCTTGAATATCGGCACCGTCGCGAGCAGCACGAGCAGCAACATCGTCATGGCGGGCATCTGATGGGACTGTCGTCGCGTGCGGACCATTTGGGCCTCCGGAGAGCGCGTATGGGTCGCCCGGCGCGCCGCGTTCCGGCGCCGCCTCGCATGCCCTGAAGCAAGCGGCGTGCCGCGACGGTATAATGATGCATGACGCGCCGGGCAGCGGTACGGATCGACGACATCAAGGACGAGAGGCACATGCCGCGATGAGAGCAAATTTTCCTTCTGCTCTGGATACTCTGGGTCAATATGCTATGGATCTTCGGTGTCCCGTCGATCTATCTTCTGCGCCTCGGCGATTGGCGCGCCGGTGTCTCCGTCCCCTTCTTCCTCTTCACGCTCTACGCCGGATGGCGTCTCTACCGGCGCACGCGGCGGGATTGGCAGCAGAGCAGTTGGTGAATGGTGGCGTAGGCTTCAGCCTGCGACGCGAGACGCAGGCTGAAGCCTACGCCACCGGGTTCGGCCGGCGTTGCCGGAGTATTTCGTAGAGCAACACTCCAGCGGCGACGGCGAGGTTGAGCGAACTGGCGCCGCCGTGCATCGGGATGCGCACCGACAAGTCGCCGCGCTGCACGACATCCGCCGGTAGACCGCGTCCTTCGTTGCCGAATACGACGAGCGACGGGGCGGGGTAGGTGCCCCCCCAGTGATCGTGCGTGGCGTGTGCCGATGTCGTCACGACGCTGATCTGGTGGTCGGTACACCAAGCCAGCGCCTCGTCGATGCTCTCCGCGTGGACGATGGGAATGCGAAAGAGCGTCCCCACGCTCGCCCGCACCGCGCTCGGGTGATAGGGATCCGTCGTATCACCGATCAGCACCATGCCGCTCGCGCCGACTGCATCGGCGGTGCGGATGATCGTGCCGAGGTTGCCGGGGTTACCGACCTCGTGCAGCGCGACAAAGAGCGCGGTCGGCGTGATCGGTAGCGTCTCGATGCCGTGTCGCGCGGTGCGAACCACTGCCGCCAACCCGGATGGATTCTCGCGCGCCGCGATCCGCTCATAAAGCGCGGCGGCGACCTCAGCGACCGGCATGCCTGCCGTACGTTGCTGCTCGACCATTGATCGGGCGGGCGCGCTCGTCAGCAATTCCGGCGCGACGACGAGCGTCTCGATTACCGCACCCGCCTCCACCGCCTGCCAGACCGCCTGGATACCCTCGACAAAGAACGCGCCGTGCTCCTCGCGCCCCTTGCGCTGCTCCAGCGCGCGGATGCGTTTGATGAGCGGGTTCGCGGCGCTCTCGATGGGCAAGGTTCCTAACCCCCGACCCCTTCCCGGCGCGGGAAGGGGTGACTCGCGAAAATTGCCACGGACTACCTGATATCGCCCCGGCACATCGGCGGTTTGCTCCCCTTCCCTCGGAGGAAGTGCGGGCGCCCTCTGGGCAGGAGGGGCTTAGGAAGCCCCCATATGCTCGTCGAAGAAGTCGATTGTGCGGTGCATGGCGTCGACGACGTTCTCGACCTTGCGGAAGCCGTGCCCCTCGTCCATGTAGACGTGGTAGCCGACGGTCTTGCCCGCCGCCAGCATCCGGTCCCGCATCTGCTCCGCCTCGGCGAGGGGCACGCGCGGGTCGCGCCCGCCCTGCAAGATGAGGAGCGGCCGCCGCACATCGTCGATGAAGTTGATCGCCGAGCGGTCGTGATAGAGGGTCGGATTCTCGTCCGGCGTGCCGAGCTGCTGCACGAGATAAGGCAGGAGGTCGCCCTTGCGCGTCGTCTGGTGGAGCGTGCGCAGGTTGGACATGCCGACGACCGACACCCCCGCCGCCCAGACATCGGGCGTCTTCGTCATCGCGATCAAGGTCATGTAGCCGCCGTAGGAGCCGCCCGTCACGCCGATGCGCGCCGGATCGACCGCGCCGCTCTCCGCCAGCCAGCGGTGCCCCGCGACGAGGTCGCGGAGGTCGCCGCCTCCCCAGTCGCGGATATTCGCATCGCGGTATTCCTTGCCGTAGCCGGTGCTGCCCCGGTTGTTCGGCGCGAGCACCGCGTAACCGCGCGAGACAAAGAACTGGACCTGCACGCTCCAGCCGTTCATCGTCTGGCCCGTCGGGCCGCCGTGGACGAGGACGATCGCGGGCGCGCGCTCGACACCGCGCGGGCGATAGAACCATGCGGGGATCATTCGCCCGTCGAACGACGGGTAGCGCACCAACTCCGGGCGCACGAGCGCGTCGCGCGCGATCCCCTCGGGCAGGCTCTCCGTCAACTGACGCGGCGCGCCGCCATCGAGCGGGATCGCCCAGATATCCGCCGGGTGCTGCGGGCCGTTGTAGATGCACATAAGCGTCGTGCCGTCCGCCGTCAGTTCCGGGTCGGTATGCGCGCCGTCCGGGAAGGCAGTTACCGCCCGCCGGCCGCCGCTCGCGAGATCGTGGACGATAGGGATGAGATTGCCGTCCCGATTCTCCAGATAGATGGCGGAACGACCGTCATGGGAGAAGCCGCCGCCGGCGGTGTCATGCGTCGGCGGGGAGAGCGGCGTGACCGCGCCCGTCTCGGCATTAACGAGGATGACCTGCTGGAAGCCGCTGCTGTCGTCGGTGAAGAGGATCGTCGTCCCGTCGGGCGACCAGTGCGGCGCGGCGTTGTGGACGCCGAAGGTGCCGAGCAGGCGTTCCGTGCCGCTCGACAGGTCGAGGATGCCGAGTTCCGCGCGCATCTCCGCCCCGGCGGGCACGCGGCGCGCGAAGACCGCGCGGCTGCCATCCGGCGACACTTCAACGGCCAGTTCGGAGTGCTCGCCGCGCGTCAGTTGCTGCGGCCGGCCGCCATCGACGCTCACGCGGTAGATGTGGTACGGGCCGTCGCCGTTCGAGCCGAAGACGACGGTACGACCGTCCGGTGTGAAGGAGGGCGAGCCGTCTACCGTCTCGGGGTTGTCCGTGATGCGATGGGCGTCGCCGCCCGCCACCGGGATCAGCAGCAGGTTGGTATTTTCATCGCCGTCGTGGTCCCGCCGGAAGAGAATCGACCGGCTGTCCGGCGTCCAGTCGGGCATCTGCGCGGCGTCCGCATCGTCCGTCAGTTGGCGCACCGCGCCGCCCGCGACCGGGACGACGCAGAGTTGGAACTGCCCGTCGCGATTCCAGGTGAACGCGACCTGCGTGCCGTCCGGCGAGACCGCGATGGCGGGGCCGAGGCGCGGCCCGCGCAAGAGGATTTCCGGGTCGATAGTACGCGTGGTCGTCGCTTGGTGCATTATCTCTCCCCTTCCGCGGCGAGGGCTGCGCGCCACCACGCCAAAATCTCGCTCAGTGATTGTGCGAGCGGTATCTCCGGCTGCCAGCCCGTCGCCTGCCGGAGCACTGTCGTATCTCCCATCATCACCGGTACGTCGGAGGGCCGCAACCGGTTCGGATCATTCTCGACGGTGATGGGGACCTGCGCGAGGCCGCAGAGCATCGCGAGCACATCGCCGATTGGTATCGCCGTCCCGCTGCCGATATTATACGTGCCGCCGCGCGCGCCGCGCGCGAGCAGGAGGACGTACGCCCGCACGACATCGCGTACGTCCGTGAAATCGCGCGCCGCGTCGAGATTGCCGACTGAGACAGTCTGGCGCTACGCCCCGCTCCACTTCCACGATCTGCCGGGCGAATGCGCCGACGACGAAGCGATCGGTCTGCCCGGGCCCGATATGATTGAACGGCCGGGCAACAACGACATCGAGATCGTACGAGTGCGCGTACTGGAGCGCGAGCATCTCCTGCGCCGCCTTGCTGACCGCGTACGGGTTCACCGGATGGAGCGGGCGACCTTCGCGCAACGGCTGCGCCTCGGGCGGCGTCGGGCCGTAGACCTCGTTAGAACTGACGATCAGCAGACGCGCATCCGGCGCGTGGGCGCGGCACGCATCGAGCAGATGCAACGTGCCGATGATGTTGTTCGTCAGCGTCCCCTCGGGGTCCGCGAATGACGCCGGGACGTTGCTCTGCCCGGCGAGGTGAACGATCATCTCCGGCCTGATTGCCTGCACGAGTGCCGCAACCGCGCCCGCGTCCCGCAAATCGCACCGGACGAGCGGCGATCCGGCACCGGCATCGTCGCGCGTCGTGCCGGTCACCTGCCATGCGGGATATACGGCGGCGAGGTGTGCGGTGAGATAGGCTCCGACGAACCCTTCCGCTCCCGTTATCAGCACCCGCCGCGCCTCGTCCATCGCCTCCCCGTCTCGCTTCCCTGTATTCGGTGACGGCGGGGATGCCTGCCGCCACCGATAAATGCCTTCGTTCAGCGTCGTTCTAGAGCTTCCCGGTGTCGTCGGCAGGGTGCATCAGCGCAAGATATTCGTCGCGCAGGGGCGTGAAAATCTCCACAATGCGGCATCCCTCCGGCCCGACGCGAATGCCGCCGTGTGTCACGCCACCGGGGATCACCAAGCCGTCACCCGCGCTGAGGTCGTACCCCGCCTCACCGACCTGAAAATGCACCGTGCCTTCCAAGCAGTAGGTGATCTGCTCGTGCGGGTGGCTGTGCAGCGGCAGCGAGGCATTCGGTTCGACACGCCCGAACAGCGCCATCAGCCGGTCGCCCGCCACGAGGCCGGCAGTCAATGCCGGCACACTGGGGACCGGATGTACGTCGTCCAGCGACGCGACCCGAAAGAATTGCGGCACACTCGCCGTCTCCGTTGCCATCGGCGTCCTCCTCATCGTTCAAACCGTGCTCGCCCGTCGGCGAGTGTCGCTGTGGCGCGGTGTGGCTGTCAACAGCGGCAGGGAGATTTTTAACCACCAAGACACCAAGGAGCACCAAGAACACAAAGGACACAAAGGGAATCAGAAACAGTTCCCCTCTTGGTGTTCTTGGTGCTCCTTGGTGTCTTGGTGGTTAAGAATCTCCCCAATACCTAGAAATAGTTGCTGGTGATCCCGCCATCGACGACCATCACCGCGCCGTTCGTCCAGTCCGACTCATCGGAGGCGAGGTAGAGGGCGCAGTTGACGATCTCCTCCGGCTTGCCGAAGCGGCCGCTCGGCTGGCGGTTGAGACGGAGTTGCTTGGCGGCCTCGTCCTTCAGCAGCCATTCGGTCATCAGCGGCGTCTCGATCGGGCCGGGGCAGATGGCGTTCGTGCGGATGCCCTGCGGCCGGAACTGCACCGCCAGCGACTTCGTCAGCGAGATCAACGCGCCCTTCGAGGCGGTGTACGCATCCTGCGGCACGCTGCACCCGACGAGCGCGACGAACGAGGCAATATTGATGATCGAGCCGCTGCCGCGCCTGAGCATTTCCGGGATGGCGTATTTGCAGCAGAGGAAGATGCCGCGCACATTGACCGCCATCACCCGATCCCAGACCTCGACCGAGGTATCGAGCACCGAATGGTCCGCCTCCGGCATGATGCCCGCGTTGTTGTAGAGCACGTCCACGCCGCCGTAGCTGTTCGACCGTCGCCGCCACCGCCGCGCGGACGCTCGCCTCGTCCGACACATCGCAGCAGATGAAGGTCGCCTCGCCGCCCGCCGCCCGCACGCGCGCCGCCGTCTCCTCACCGCTCTCCGCGACGACGTCCCACACCGCAACCTTCGCCCCTTCCCGCGCGAAAATCTCGCACGCCACGCGCCCCATCCCGCTCCCCGCCCCCGTGATAATGCACACCTTGTCCTTCAGCCGCATTGCCTTCCCCTTCCGATTCTTCGAACCACCAAGACACCAAGAACACCAAGGACACAGAGAGACTTTCTGATCTTCTCTGTGTGTTCTTGGTGTTCTTGGTGTCTTGGTGGTTCAATCTCCCTTTATCCCCGCTCGAAGTATCGCTCGCGCTCCCAGGTGGTGACGGCGGCATCGAATGCCTGCTGCTCGACGCGCGCCATGTTCAGGTAATGCGCGACGACCTCTTCGCCGAAGGCGTCGCGGGCCATCGCGCTCTGTTCGAGGGCGTCGATTGCTTCATAGAGTGCGCGCGGCACGCGCGGTACGTCGGTCGCGAGGTAGCCGTTCCCGCGAAACTCCGCCGGCGGTTCGATGGCGTGCTCGATGCCGTACACGCCCGCCGCGATGCAGGCGGCGTAGGCGAGATACGGGTTCGTGTCGCCGCCCGGCAGGCGGTTCTCGATGCGCAGCGCGTCGCCGCGCCCGACGACGCGAAAGCCGCAGGTCCGGTTATCCCGCCCCCAGACGATGTTGACGGGCGCCCAACTCGCCACGGCGTACCGCTTGTACGCATTGACGTTGGAGGCGACGAAGAGCGAGAGTTCCCGCGCGCACGCCAGCATCCCGCCGAGGAAATGGCGCATCGTCCGGGACATGCCGTAGGGCGATCCGGCCGGATCATGGAAGAGATTGCGCGCCCCGCTCGCCGTCCCAGGCGCTCAGGTGAATGTGGCTGCTGGAGCCGGTCCAGGTATGATCGGGCTTCGCCATGAAGGTGACGGAATAGCCATTCTGGAGGGCGATCTCCTTGATGCCGTGCTTGAGGAGCACATGCCGGTCGGCGGATTCCAGCGCGTCGGCGTAGTGGATGTTCAACTCGTGCTGCCCCGGCGCGGCTTCGCCCTTGGAGAACTCGATCGGGCACGCCCGCCGCCGAGAGGTCGATTGCGGAACTGCCGGTAGAGCGGTTCCGCCTTGGTCGCCTGCAGGAGGTGATAATCCTCGTTGTACCAGCCGTAGCGCGACAAATCCTGATACCGCTTGGCGTGCGCCTGCTCGTAGGTGTCCGTGAGCAGGTAGAACTCCAACTCCGATGCGGCCTTGATCGTCAGGCCCAGCGCGGCGGCCCGCTCGATCTGGCGGCGCAGGATCGTGCGCGGCGCGATCGCCACCGGCACGCCGCGCTCCTCGTCGACGACATCGGCGAGCACCAGCGCGGTCTTCTCGTGCCACGGCAGGACGCGCAACGTCGCCCAATCCGGCCGCGCCTGCCAGTCGCCGTAGCCGCTCTCCCAGTTCATCGCGCGGTAGCCGTCCGGCGTCTCCATCTCCATGTCCGTGCCGAGCAGGTAGACGCAGAAATGCGTGCCATGCTCGAGGCAATGCGCGATGAAGAAGTCCCCCGTGACGCGCTTGCCGAGCAACCGCCCCTGCATATCACAGAAGGCATTGATGACGGTGTCAATCTCGCCGCTCGCGACCTTCGCTTTGAGCTCATCGACCGTGATGATGCCCCGTGCCCGCTCCGCCATCCGATCCCCTCCGCCAATCGCGACCGCATGAATCGGTGGCGGCGGGCTTTAGCCCGCCGCCACTACGCTGAGCACGGATGCCATGTCAGATACCGCCGACGAAGCGGCCGGGATTGAGGGTGCCGCGCGGGTCGTAGGCGGCTTTCACGTCGCGCATGACGCTGATCGTCGGCGGTTCGACGCCCCAGACGGGGAGCGCATCGGCGTGGGCCGGGTCATAGCCGGAGACGGTGAGGGCCGGCCAGCGCTGCTGCACGGCATCGAGCGTGCGGCGCAGCCCCTCGCCCGATTCGTCGCCGGTGACGCGCATATACGCGACGCCCACGGCTGCCGAGGCCCGGACAGCGACGGTCAGTCCGTACGTGCGCCCCTCCTCGACCGTCTCGGTCACCGCCGCCAGCAGATCGGTCGGAACCGTCGTCAACTTCAAGACGGCGGTGTGCGCGGTGAGGTTGGCGGCGGCATTCCAGTCCGCCAAACTCGACCAGAGGCGGACGTGGTCGTCGCCCGCGATGGTGGCGATTTCCGTTGCTCCCATCGCACCGCCGAGGGCGCGAATCTCCTTCTCCTGTCGCGCGACCGTCGCCGCGCTCCCCTCGCACCGCACGCAGACGAGATAGCCATCGAGCGGCAGACGCGCATTTCCGGTCGTCGTCGGCGAACTAAACTCGACCGCCATCGGCCGCAACTGCGACGCGCCGAGCGCGGCGACTGCCGCAAACGAAGGGGCAGGGCCGGTGAATTGGAGGAGCAGCGTCCGCTCCGCGGCGGGCTGCGGGAGACCTTGAGATTGACCCGCGTCACGACGCCGAGCGTGCCGAGCGCGCCGAGATGCATCTTCATCAGATCGAAGCCGGTGACATTCTTGACGACCATGCCGCCCGCCTTGGCGAGCGTGCCGTCCGCGTACGCCGCGTGCAGGCCGATACAGAAGTCGCGCAGCGTCCCGTAGCCGTGGCGGCGCGGGCCGGAAGCATTGGTGGCGAGCATCCCGCCGATGGTGATGCGGTCGCGCAGCGGCGGGTCGAGCGGCAGCATCTGGCCATGGGAGGCGAGCGCGCCATCGAGGTCGCCGAGCGTCATCCCCGCCTCGACGGCGACTGTCATATCCTCCGGGAAATAGTCGAGGAGGCGGTTGAGCCGCCGCAGGCTGATGGCGAGATCGTAGCGGCGCGGGGCGAAGCCGAGCGTCTGCTGCGTCCCGCCCCCCCACGGCACGACCGCCGCGCCCGCCTCATCCGCCACGCGCAGGAGCGCGGCGACTTCCTCCGCCGCACCCGGCACGGCGACGACATGGGGCGTCTCTGTGCCGATCGCGAATCCCGCCGTCCGCTCGCCCGTCCGCGCGTGTTCCCCGCCGACGATCCCTTCAACCGACGCCGCGAGTTGATCGAGATTGACGAGCGTTTCAGATGCCATGCAAGCAATACGTGACTGAACGAGGTGCCGACAGAAACATAG
>CAWJZC010000005.1:0-22240 GCA_963847195.1 uncultured Chloroflexia bacterium
CGGGTCGCGATCGTTCCAGTCGCGGATCCATCGCTCGGCGAACGCCGCCGCCTCGTCGCGCGTCACGGCGTTTCTCCTTTCGGGCGAGCACATACGGTGCGGCGATTCCGGCGGAATTCGGTCATGCGCTCCCTCCCCGCTCGGTTGCCGACCCCTCGTACGGCCCCGGATACACCGGGGCGGCCTCCCGAACTCGGTGCGATCAACTCCTCGCAGGCGTCGCGGCATACATACTAGTAGGTACAATATGGCCCGTCAAGGGTTTATACTGCCGGGGGAGAGGGGCGGGCATCCGGAGCCGCCCATCGCACGCGACAATACGCCGGTAGGTATCGTGAGAGGTTCACGCCGGCCGGCGACGATTCCCGAGAGGAGGTTCTTCCATGTCCGCCCGTGACCAGCTCCTGGATGCGGCCAAGACGCTCCTCTGGCAGCGCGGCTACGAGGCGATGAGCCCGCGCGCCGTCCTCGCCGAGAGCGGCGCGGGCCAGGGCAGCCTGTACCATCACTTCCGCGGCAAGGCGGACCTGGCGGCCACCGCGATCGCCGAGGTGTCCGCCGACCTCTGCACCGTCGCCGGCATCGCGCTGTCGCGCGACCTGCCGCCGCTCGAGCGGGTCGTCGCCTATCTCTCGCAGCCGCGGGAGGCGTTGCGCGGCTGCCGGCTCGGCCGCATCGCGGCGGAGCCGGCGATCGCCCACGGCGCCATCCGGGAGCCGATCGCGGCGTACTTCGCCTATATCGAGGGCGAATTGACGGTCGCATTGACGGAGGCGCAGCACGACGGCACGCTGCGCGGCGACCCTAGCTAACTGTGGCGAGATCTGGCGGGATGGAGATCCCGTGGGCGCCGCCGGTACGGAGCGATGTGCGTGCGGCCGGTCCGCAAGGGGAGAAAGGGGAGGGAAGGATGACGCTGCCGCAACCCCAGACCAAGCAGGAACTGCTGGAGCTACTGCGTACCGGCGGCGACGAGGTGGTGGCCATCTTGCGCGCCCTCCCGCCGGAATCGCTCGCGCGCGTCTGCTACGCGGGCGGGTGGACCGGACGCGAGGTCGTCGCGCACCTCGCCGCGATCGAGTGGACGTGTCCGCGCCTCATCGATCTGGCGAAGCAAGCCGCAGCGGATCAGACCGGGGCAGGCGGAGCGCGGGGAGATGCAAAGACGGCCGCACCACGCCCCGGTGGCATCGACGCGTACAATGCCCGGCAGGTGGCGAAGCGCGCGGGCGCCTCGCTCGACGACCTGGTGGACGAGTTCGCGCGCAATCGCGCGGCGACGATCGCCGCGTTGGAGGCGACCGAGGAAGGACTGCTCGCGGCGCCGATCCGGTCGGCGGGCGGGGTCGAGGGGCCGCTCGGTGCGGTGATCCGCTGGGTCGCGGTGGATCATGGACACGATCATGTGCGAGATATTTCCGCCGAGACGTAACGGGCCGCTCTGGCGCGCACGCGCCGGTGCATCTGCCTGCCATGCATCTCCGCTGGCGTCACAGAGAACTACATCGGCGGTTCCAGGATATTGTGCGAGGTGGACCGACGGGTGCGCATCGCGATCGCGCGACGGCAAAGCGAGCGAATACTTTCTGCGACCTCCTCGCCTCGTAGCGGGGCGATTGCGGTGGAAAATGGTCTCAAAAACCGATGAACAGAAGTGCCCGATCTGAGGCAGCGAAGAACTGTGTCATTTCGGGCCCTTTCTGAGAGTAGAAGACCGCATGATCTATTAGCTTCGTTTTTCGCCTTGATTTCGAGATGAGTTTCTAAACTCGCACTCGGCAGCCCGCGATTTCCATGATCTCGCCGGCATGACGGCACGACGGAACAGACACGGGTGAAGGGAATATAATCGCGCACTGGACTTGGACTTATGAGTCGGCCCGGTATCCTTGCACTGATCGATGGCAAGATTTCGTGCCGTCTCTTCGCGGGCATGATGCGACCGGCCGAGTCACCGCACGCGATCGAGGGCTCCGAACCCGCGGCGTTCCGAGCCCTCGATCCTTTGTCATCCCTGAATGACGGTAGATGTGTCGGATCATCGGTCCACGTCCACACGTCCCCGTCGCACATTTCGCGTGTCGGGCTGGTGCGCAGTCGCAGCGATCACCGCGCCGTCGCGTCTTCAAAGACGCTTCAGGAATCTCCAGTAGAACGCTGCGAACACCAAGACAATCCCGATATTCACCATGAGCCGTTCCGAGAAGCGGTGCCTGAAGAACAGAAAATCCACAGCGACGACAATGGCCGCCATCAGCAAGACGTAAAGGACCGCGGTTGCCTTCGTGCCCATCTTGACTCCTGCGGAACTGGATGTTGGCGGTGGCCTGCGTCCGCATTTTAGTCCATCAGGCGGTGGTTTGCACATCTCCTCAAAACGGTGGACTCGACTATCACCCCTCTCGCGGTGTGTCCCGTGGCGTACGATCTCCTCCGTTTCGTGAGGTGACCCCGGTAGGGGCGTGCCGACACGATTGACGCTATTTGTAAGACACATGCGGCTTCGTTCACGCCCGTCTCTCTTGCAGGACGGCAATTGTGCGAATCGGAACCGTTCCTAATACCTCCATTCTTTGCCACACCCGAATGCACAAAATACCGGGTGACAGTTGTGGCTCGGTCCAATCGCGCCCGAACAGCGATGTCGCATCGGGTAAGGATTGTCGGTGATCATGCCCTTGTCGCACCTGCCTACCCGCGCCGATCGTGCGATCATGTCGCACGTCGCGCTATGGTCGTCCCTCGGCGAGGAAGAGGGTGTCTTTATTGGCCACCATCGCATACCAGATCGAGGCGGGCACGGGCGGGGGCGCGAGCGGCATGTCGGCGATCAGCACGCCTTTCCCCCCCGACGTGAGCACGCGGCTGGTGACACCGGTGATGAGCCCCGGCATGATGGGCTGTCGCGACTGGAGGCTGGTATACCCCCGGATCCGTGCGACAAGTTCCGCGGCATCCGCGTTCGCATCGGCGGGCGCGCCGTAAACGCGCGCGGCGCGCATCATTCGCTGCCCATTACCGTCTTCGGTGTAGCCCATGGCCGTTACTTGCGCCGGATGTAACGCGCCCCATGCCTGGACCTGTGCCCGCCCGCCCGGCGGAAGGCGCGGGTCGGCGAAGTCGCCGTTCGGGGCGAAGGTCGTCATGCCCAATGCATCGCGGAATGCATCGGCCAGCACCCGCCACGTCGGGCTCCCGTCCAAAGCCGGCTTGCGCTTCGCCTCCGCATCGAGCGCCACCTGGATCGATGCGGACGTCGGCGCGCTCGTGAGGTGCGCATCGTCGGCGGCGACCCGGTTGAGGGCCGCCCCGACATCCGCGCTGAGCGGGTCTTTGGCCTCAACGGCGTTGTCGGCGCGCACCGTGAGGTACGTCGCCCCCTGATAGGTGGCGGTCGTGTACCCGCCCTTGCGCAGCGCCGCGTCGATGGCGGCGCGGTCGAAGGCGCCCTCCAGGCGCGAAAAGCCGTTGTCGGGGTCGACAAATGCGATCTCCCGGTCGATCTGGAAGAGGTCGTACCCCGTCAGCGCGCGGAAGTCGGCGTCACTGTAATCGCGCCCCATCCGATCCGAGAGGACGCATCCCTGAATGGACTTCAGAAAATCTCCATAGGCGATGTGCTTGCCCTGGAGGTCAGCTATGCCGCGGATGTCCGCGAGCCCGTGGAGCGCTTTCGCGGCGGCGAGGTCGGTGAAGGTCACGCCGCCGCGCACGAGATCGGCTTGATCGGGCATGAACGCGAGCATCCGCGCCAGGTCCGCACCCGTCGAGACCGCGCCCGACGTCGCGCGGGCGGGCGCGGTACCCTGTCCAGTTGTGGCGGTCGCCGGGACGACGGATGGTGGCGCTCCGCTCGGTGACGACGTCACGATGGCGACGTTTGCCGTGGTCGTCGCCCCGCGCGCGGTATCCGGAGCGGCGCTGGTGCCGCCGCATGCTGCGAGGAGAGCGGCACCGACGACCGCGGCTGAACGCGCCAAGAACGCGCGCCGACCGTACTGCTGTTCCATGGTCCGTCCTTTCGTTACCGGGTCGAAGGTGACGCGGCGTCGTGCGACGTATCTCTGGGATGCCGGTAGACAATCTTGCCGTCGCGGTCGCGGATCGAGAAGACCTCTTGCGAGCGCGGCACGCAGTCAACCGTCCCGTAGGTGAGCGCGGACGCCGCATCATAGGCCGCCTCGACCGTCTCCACATCGCGACCGCCGATATTCAGCATGTATGTGCAGCCTGAGCCTTCCTTGCCCGCGCTGATCAGATAATAATGCGCACGGATCGTCCCCTCCATGCGCAGGAACGTGCCGCGCCGCAGATCGAGCACGTATCTGCCGACAAACCATATACCTATCGCCACGCACAACACGGTCGGCCAGACACCGAGAACGCTATAGACGAGCAGCCGATCCTCGGCGCGAACCCCACCGGTCAGCGAAGGAAGGCTCACCGCGAATCCCACCAAGATGACGGTGAAGCTCCCCCACTTGATCGCCCATGATCGCGCGTCGCGCCGAATGATCGCGCGCATGGCCGCCGTGAGGGGCATCTCAACCGTTTTAGGCTGCGGCCCTTGTCCGCCACGTCGCCCGCGCTTCATGCCGGACGACCGCAGCGCTTCATTTTCCTCCGCTTGGTGGATCTGATCAGCTCGCCCGCTGTACTTCCAGTCGTCCATCCCATCATCCCTCCTCGCGCTCGGTGGAACGCGGTCAATCCCCGGTCGGCACGCGAGAGCGGTGTGCCGTGACGACGGGTCTTTCGTCAAGCGCCGCTCGCGCGGCGACGCGTTTGCGCGAACGTGCAATTGGGCCGGACGCTGGGTGTGCCCCGAAGCGGAGGGGGATCATCTTCCCGATCGCCGTGCCTTCGAAAATGGAGAGCAGCGCGCACATCAGATCGAGCACCGTCAGGGGCGCGCCGTGCAGGGGCCGGCCGGTGTACGACAGGTTGAGTGTGAAGACGGTAGGCACGAAGAGCGCCGCGGCGACGATGTCCACGAGCGGCGACCGTCCCCCACATCGCACGGTATTCCCGTAGTGGATGCGATTCAGGGCTATGCAAGCGAGGGCCCGCAAGACGATCCCAACGATCGCACCGAGCACGACCGCCCATGCCGCCTCTCCTCCATTTGTGCCTCCGCTCCCCACGTTGCCCGTTCGGTGCCGCTCACCGTCATCCCCGCCTCATCGCCCGAAAGGGGCATCTCCCCGTACTCTTGGGGAAACGCGAAAACGCCGACACATGAATAAACGACCGAGGGCCAAGGATGTGACGGTCGGTTTTGTCGGCATCACAACTTTGACAGGGAGAATCAACGATCATGGCAGGAGGCAGGGGCACCTCGCGAACGGCCGCAGCGACCAGCGTCACGACAGTGCGCACGACGAATCGTCAAGCCGGGGTAGACCTATCTCAACGCGCCTTTCGACCGGATGATGCGTCAGGATAATCTGAGTTTCCCGCTTCCTGGACAGTCATCGCCGACGGTCTTTGACATTATACCGGCACATCAGCCATCCAACTTCAGCTCTGGAGTCTCAAAAAGGACCGTTTTTGAGATGATTCTGTCATGCTATCGGATAGTGCCATTTACCGCCTTGATTCCGAGACGGGTTGCGGAACTCGCCTTCTGCAACGCTTCGCATCGGCGCATTCCTCGGCCCCTGGCGACGCTCACGCGACCGCGCCGGGTTCGCGGTTTATAATCGCCGTAGCGCTCCGTCAGCCTGCGGTCAGGAACCTTCATGTCCGGCCCTCTGCCACCCCGGGACGAAGCACCCCTCGTCGGGCGCGACCGGGAACTCGCCATCCTCAGAGAGCAGCTCGCGGCGCTCGCCGGGCATGGCCGTCTCGTGCTGATCGGCGGGGAGGCGGGCATCGGCAAGACCGCGCTCGCGGAGGCGGTATGCCGGGAGGCACGGGAGCGGGGAGCGCACGTACTCGTCGGGCGCTGCTACGACTTGACCGAGACGCCGCCCTACGGCCCGTGGGTCGACCTCGTCGGCCAGTATCGCCCCGGCGACGGCTCCCCGCCGCTTCCCGAGGCTTTCGCCCGGCGCGGCATCCTGGGCACGATCGCCAGCCAGCCGTTGCTTTTCCGACAGGTCGCCGATTGGTGCGCCGCGCTCGCCGCCGTCCCGGCCGGTGGTGATCCTCCTGGAGGACCTCCATTGGGCGGACCCCGCCAGCCTGGACCTGCTGCGCTCCCTCGCACGCACCGTCGCCGATATTCCCCTCCTGCTGCTCGCCACCTACCGTGCCGACGAGCTCGCGGACCATCGCCCGCTCGGCCGCCTGATGCCCGCGATGATCCGCGAGGCGCCGACGGCGCGCCTCGCCGTGCGGCGACTCGATCCCGATGCCGTCCATGCGCTCGTCGCCGCGCGCTATCGACTGCCGGAGCCCGATCTGCCACGGCTCGTCACCTATCTGCACGGGCGCTCGGAGGGCAACCCGTTCTTCATCGTCGAGTTGCTCCACGCCCTGGAGGAGGAGGGGGCGATGCGGGCGGAGGCGGATGGGTGGCGACTCGGCGGGCTGGCCGGCGCGCACATCCCGCCCCTCCTGCGTCAGGTGATCGACGGGAGGCTCGATCACCTCAACGCGCGCGTGCAACATCTCCTCGCGGTCGCGGCGATGATCGGCCAGGAGGTCGATCTATCACTCTGGGCCGCCGTGGCGGGGGAAGATGACGAGGCCGTTCTGGCGGTCGCCGAGCGGGCGATCGCGGCCCGCGTGCTGGAAGAAGCGCCGATCGGCACGGGCGTCCGGTTCGTCCACGCGCTGATGCGCGAGGCGCTGACGCTGCGGATGCTGGCGGCGCGGCGCGCGGTCTGGCATCGGCGGATCGCCGAGACGCTCATCGACCTGCCGCACCCCGACCCGGATAGCGTCGCGTACCACTTCCAGCAGGCGGGCGATGGGCGCGCGGCGAAGTGGCTGGTGGCGGCGGGCAGGCGGGCGCAGGATGCGTGCGCCTTCGCGACGGCGGTCGCGCGGTTTACGGAGGCGCTCGCGCTTCTCGACGGGGCGGAAGACCGCGCCATGCGCGGCGAAGTTCTCGTGCGGCTGGGGCGGATGCTGACGCTCGCCGATACCAAGCGGGCGATCGTCTACGCCGACGAGGCGGTGCGCATCGCGGAAGCAACCGGCGACGACGCCCTCGCGACGGCGGCGCTCTATCGTCGCGGCTCGGTGCACGGCTACGCGGGGAGTTATCGCCAGGGTCTCGCGGATTTGCGGGCGGCGAGTGATCGCTTCAACCTCTTACCCGAGGAGGCGCGATCGCGCCTTCGCCCGACTCGGCAGTGTCTCCTCGCTCGACGCGAACGATCTGCGCGGCGCGATCGCGAATACGCTGCAAATCATGGGGCGGTACGACGAGGCGTTGCAGGTACTGGGGCGCGCGCCGGATCCAGGCGGACGCCGCCCCTCCGCCCCTGTCGCGCAACGGGCTGACGGCGTTCAGCGTCACCTGCGCCGCATTGGGCCGGCCTGCGGAGGCACGGGCGGCGAGCGGGAGCGCGCGCGACGCGCTCCGCGCGCTCCGCGACTATGTCGGGCTCGCCTACGCGACGGAGTACGAACTGAGCGAGATCGCGCTCGTATACCAGGCGGATGATCGCGATGCATGTCGGCGATCTCGCCGATGAGGCGGAATGGGCGGCGCGGCAGGCGGGCGACATCGCGACGGGCTTCTCGCCGCGCACGGCGCGGGTCGGGTTGCTGGTCGTCGAGGGGGAATGGGCCGAGGCGCGCGCATTGCTCGAAGTCGCGCATCGCACCGGGGGTCTGCCGGGCTGGCGGCTCGCGGAACTCCGCTTCCTCGGGGAACTGGCGTACGCCCAGGGAGACACCGCGCTGGCGTGGTCGCTCGTGCGCGAGGCGCTGCCGGGCGGCCCCGCGAGCGAGCCGGGCGATGTCTATTTCGTCAACGGCTGCGCGTTCCAGCGCCTCGCCGCCGCGCTCGCCCTCGATGCCGGGGATCGTGATGCCGCCCGCGCCTGGCTGGCGGCGCACGACCGCTGGCTCGCGTGGAGCGGCGCCGTGCTCGGTCGGGCGGAGGGGCACGTTGCGTGGGCGCGATACCACCGAGCGACGGGCAATGCGACCGCAGCGCGCGGGCACGCCACCCAGGCCCTCGCCGATGCGAGCGAACCGCGCCAACCCCTCGCATTGCTCGCCGCCCATCGCTGCATGGGTAGGCTCGACACGGACGCCGGTCGCTTCGAGGCGGCGCGCGATCACTTCGCGTCCGCGCTCGCCCTCGCCGATGCCTGCGCCGCCCCCTTCCCGCGTGCCCGCACCCTCCTCGCCGTCGCCGATCTCCATGCCGCGACGGGCAACCGCAAAGCCGCGCTCGCCGCAATCGATGAGGCGCGCGCCATCGCCGCGCGGCTCGGCGCGCTCCCGACGCTCGCCCGTGCCGATGCCCTGGCGGCGAACCTTTCTTCGCCGCCCGCCCATCCGGCCGGCCTCTCCGCCCGCGAGGTCGAGGTGCTCCGACTCGTCGCGGCTGGCCTGACCGACGCCGAGGTGGCCGAGCGCCTCTTCCTCAGCCCCCGCACCATCGGCCGCCACCTGACATCGATCTACACCAAACTGGACGTCCCGACGCGCACCGCCGCCAGCCGCGTCGCGCTGGAGCATGGCCTCCTCTGAGCCGCCTCGCCCGGCCGGCTTTCTTGGGTAATCCTACCCAGTCTTCCCGGCGCGATGCGCCCACCGATTGGGCAATTCTCCCGATGCCCCGCCCGCACGCGGCCGGTATGGTGATCCCGGTCACGGGAACATCGGTGACGCAGACGGCCTATGAACGGAGGGGTGACATGGCGGTGGGGACGGATCAGGGCGTGATCGAGGCATTCGTCGCCGCATGGCACGCGACGGACGCCGAGGCATTGCGGACGCTCGTCCGGCGATGCTGGGCGGACGATGCGGTGCTCACGCTGCCGAGCGGCGAGCACACCGGTCGGGACGCGCTGGTCGCGGAGATTGGGCGTACGACGGCGGCATGGCCGGAGAACAGCCGCGTCGCGATCAGCGCGGTGGACGAGCACCACGGCTGGCTCCGCTATCGCTGGACCATCGCCGCCCCGGATGGCGCGATCGTCGGGCAGGGGCTGCATGTGGGAGAGCGGGCGCCGGACGGCCGCCTGCGACGGATCGTCGCCTTCTATGGGCCGCCGCCCTCGGTCGACTGATGCGCGACGCACGCGACGGGCGGCGCGGGCTGGGCCTGGTGCGAATGCGAGAGGCCGACCCCACAGCGGGGTTGCCGGAGATTACAGAAAATGTAGCAGCGACGACGCGATCGGGGCCACCGTTCTCGCCGGAAACTGCATCGTTCGCCCGATGCGCCGGCGCAACGAATCGGCATACTGGATCCGCGTCGCTGTTGCGCGGTCGTCGATTTCTTATTGAGCCGTTCAAGCGGATTGTTAGACCAAATCTGCCGCCAGTGTGCTGAAGGGAAAGCCAAATAGGCGAAGACATCGCTCTCGGCATCGTCCATCAGGTAGGCCAACTGGGGGAACCGGTAGCGGAAGCTGTCTGTCACCCGCTGCCACTGTTCGCGCGCGCACTTAGCATCGGGCTGGGCAAAGACGGTCCGGATCGTCGCTGCGACGAACTGCTGTGCGCTCTATGGCAACAAGGCGAGCGCGTTGCGCACGAAATGCACCAGACAGCGCTGCCAGCTCGCGACTAGGAGCACCGACGACAGCGCGCGCTTCAGAAAGCATGCGCATCGCTAGACAACAGTTGCACGACAGCCAGCACCGCTACACGAGCGCACGCAGGAACTGCTACCAGAACGCTACCCCTCGCTCGGCAGATATGCACACGCAGCACCTCGCGACGACCTCGCGTTGACGCAGATCGCGATCAAGACGGCCAACGCGACGATGCGGTGATCCTGCCGCACCAGAGATAGGTCGCGAACAGCCAGACATACGGATACGGCCGACGAGCGGGAGAATGAAGGAATAGCTACACTAAGGCATAGAGCGTGGCGCAGAGCAGAGACAACTAGCTCTAAGAGAGGAAGGCGATAAAGAGTGCTAGCAACAGGTACTAGACGAGGCGAGTAGAGACGCCGTGGACATAGGCTTCCTGCACAACGGCGACGAGCGCGCGCTCTGCCCGCCGTCGCGGTTGGAGCAAGGCCGGGAAGTAGCCGCCATCCCGCGCGCGCGGGACGTGGGGATCGATCGTGCCGACGCGGGTATCCCAGCGCCGCTCTCGATAGCCGTTGCGTTGCCCGAGTGCGCTCCGGCGTGCGCGCGGCCGCTCGGCGCCGACGTGCTGCGTCACTTCGAGTTCCATCAGCGCCTGGCTGAACACGCGCATGCCCTCGCGCAGGCAATCGACATCCGCTGCCAGCTGTGCCGTGCGCAGCAGTTTCGTCAGCCCTATGCTCAAGGTGTCGGTCATGGTGCTGCGCCTTTCTCAGGTCTCGACAACCGGAGAGGAACCGCACCATGACCGTTTGCGTCAATGACGACGTTTCTGACAACTGGGGATGGCGACCAAAGCGTGATGAAGGACGCAGGTACATGGACACGCTCCATCCTATGATCCTTGACACATATGGGTCGTAGCCCTGAGACACTGCGCTAGGTCATCTGCCGGTGGACTCCTTGCTGATGCCGGAACGGGTCGCTGTTCTGTCGCCCGGTTCGTCTCGACCTGAGTTCCCATATGTGTCAAGCCGGTTGCGACGTGATGTGGTACATGACTACCACGGTTCGGGTGATCCCCGGCGGTGCGGACTGGCTGCTCATCCGCGACGACGGCGTCGGCGAGCTCGACGTGCGCGGCGCGCTGGAGACCGACGACGGCTGGCGCGAGGGGCATGTCGTGGCGGTCGGCGGCGTGCCATATGGAGGCATTCGGTTCGGTGGTCGCGGTCAACCAAGGGTCGTTGTACCACGCGGATCGTTGGCGGCGGGCCATGGCCCGCACCGGAAGCCGAGGAGGAACAGCAATGGTATACGCACGGGTTGGCATCTACACCGCCGAGGCCGGGACCCTGGACGGCATCCTCGCCAAGGCGGAAGCGGAGCTCGTCCCGCAGACCCGGCAACAGCCCGGCTTCCTCCGCTACTTCGCCGTCCGCACCGGGGCGGATGCCCTCGTCTCGGTGACCATCTGGCAGGGTAAGGAGCAGGCCGAGCGGGCGGCGGAGCGCCTCTCCGGCTGGGTGCGCGCCGAGATGGGGCCGTCGCTCCTCGACGTGGAGAACCACGTCGGCGAGATGGTCGCCTCCCGCATGCTCGACAACGCGGATCGGGGCTATGCGCGCGTCGCGCTCTGGCAATTCGCGCCGGGGACGGCCGACGCGGCGGCCGAGCGGGTGCGGACCGAGGGGCTGCCGCAGATGGAGCGTGAGCCGGGGTTCGTCGGCTACGGGGCGGCGCGGACGGGTGCCGACAGCGCGATCTCGGTGGCCACGTTCACGACACACGAGCAGGCAACGGCGGCGGGGGAGAAGGCGGCGGCGTGGGCGCGGGAGCGGATCGGGCCATCGATCGTGTCCGTCGACCGGCGCGAGGGGGAGATCGTCTGGTATGTGCGGGCGGAATAACGATCGGGGCGCCGGGGCGCGGGCGAATGACCGGGGCGCCCCTAGATCCGACATCGAGCGAACGAGAGGAGGGCGGCATGGGCGAACGGGCACAGGCATTGGCGGTACGATTCCGGTCGGTCAATGAGGACGTCCTCCGTTTCGCCGAGGGCTGCGCGGAGGAGGACTGGCGACGCATGGTGCCCCACGAGGCGCGCTCTGTCGCCTACCTGATCGACCACCTCGCCTACGGCTATGCCGTCGAGACGCGCGCCCTCGACGCCTTCGTGACGGGCACGTATTTGCCGTCGTTCACGTACGAGGACCTACACGCGCGCAACGCTGCGCGGTGGGAGGCGGCTCCATACCCACCAAGGGTCGAGACGGTGGCGCGGCTGCGGGAGGAAGGAGAGCGGGCGGCAGCGGCGATCGAGCGGCTGTCGGAGGCGGATCTCGGCAAGTCGGCGCGCTACGGGCCGCTGCCGGAGATGCGCGTGGCGGCGTTCGTGGAGCGGATCATGATCGGGCATCCGGGGATGCACCTACCCGGCATCCGACGAGAGCTCGCCCCATCGTCCACCGCATAGAATACCGTCCGGCACCGCCCGCTTCCGACCGATCCTTCCAAGAGTCACGTCATCGCTCTGCTCGTCACATTTCGCTTGATCCCGTCGTTTAGACAGGTGTCAGCGTCACGATCGCAAAGTTAGCAGCAAAGGAAAGGGCGGGGATTGGCGTCGCCACGCCGACAATTCTCGGCGAATCGAACGACCGATGGGGGGCAGCACAGTGGAGCGGACAGGGGATCGCGCGGAGGAACGGGCGGGAAGCGGCGACGGACACATAGTAGATACTGACCCGTCTCCGGGAAGCAACGTGGCCGTGGCCGAGGCGCCCGGTCTCCCCGAGTACGACTGGGACGAGATCCTCCGCCACGACAAGGCCGGCGATTTCTGGATCGTCTTCTGCGGCGGCGTCTACGACGTCAGCGAGTGGATGTACCGTCATCCCGGCGGCGCCGAGATATCTGATCGAGGCATGGGGCCAGGATGCGACGGAGTTCTTCAACTCGATCGGCCACTCCGACGAGGCCTGGCTCCTGACCCAATCCTTCAAGGTCGGACTGGTGAAGGAGGGCGCGCAGCCGCCCGAAACGGCGGGCAGCCCCACCATGACCGTCCCGGAGGGGCAGGAGTAGCTACGGTCCCGGGCCCCACCAGGCGGGGCCCAAGCTGTATCCACTGGCCGAATCCGGGAGCGGGCACGAGGATCCGCGCGAGCTGCGCGAGTACGACTGGGACGAGATTCTCCGCCACGATAAGCCCGGCGACTACTGGGTCGCCATGCACGGGGGCGTCTACGACGTCAGCGAGTGGATCTACCACCACCCGGGCGGCGCCGAGGTGTTCATCGAGAGCTACGGGCACGACGCGAGCGGGGCATTCAACGAGGCGGGCCATTCCGACGAGGCGTGGAAGCTGGCGCAAACGTTCAAGATCGGCTGGTTGAAGGACGGTGCCAGGCCGCCGCAACGGGTGGGCGCGCCCACCCTTACGGCGGGCTATGTCCACTCGCACGCCCCCGGAGCGCCCGATGCGCCGGGCCTCGCGGAGGACGATGCGCCGCTCGATATTCCCTGGGCCGTGCGCTGGCTGGTGCCGAAAGGTGAGCGGTTCGCCAACTTCGACATCATCAATGACAACGATACCCAGCTCGACTATTACCGGCGCTTCGGCCATATCTACGCGGTCGGCATCCCGACCAAGAAGTGGCGGCTTGTCGTCGTCTCCGACCCTGAATTGCTCGATGCGGTCGCGGCCGACGAGGAGCAGTTCGGCAAGCGGGTCGAGGACATCAACTTCTTCGACCAGCTGGCGGGATCGCGCGGCGGCGGCATCTCGGTCGTCAGCGACAGCGACGACTACAACCGGGTGCGGCGCGTCATGCTTCCCTGGTATGCGCCCGCGCACCAGAAGACACAGTTCGAGCGCATGAAAGAGCTGGCGCAGAAAATGGCCGACGCGTGGGCCGCCATGCCGGACGACGCAGCCGCTGGACCTGCGCGACTGGATGACGCGCTATTCGCTTGAGGTATCCGGCCGGGGGGCCTGCAACTACGACTTCGGCTTACTCGATCCGGACGCGGCACGGAGCGCCTTCGCGGTCGCCGTGCCCGACAGCACCAAGGAGAGCATCGCGCGCATCGCCGAGCCGAGGCCCGACTTCACGCTCCTCTCCGGCCCCGCCAAGCGCGCGCGCAAGAAGAAGTACCGGCGCGATACAAACGTGCTGTTCTCCACCGCCGAGGCGATCGTCCAGGGGCGGCTGAACACCTGCCCGATGGGCGAGCAGACCGACCTCCTCACCCGCTTGATCACCGTGCCCGACCCCGAAACGGGCGAGCATCTGGACGCCGCGACGATTCGCGACCAGATCCTCATGCATCTCTCGAACGGGTTCAACGGCCCGTCGATCACCGGCGCCTGGCTGGGCTATGTGCTCGCCACCCACCCCGAGGTGGAGGAGAAGCTGATCGCCGAGATCGACGCCATCACCGGGGGCGACCCGGACTACGATCTGCAATACACCGACCTGATGGCGCTGCCGTATATGACGCAGGTCATCAAGGAGACGCTGCGCATCTATCCCCCTCTGCCGGTCACGATCCGCCGGAGCCTGAAGGATGGCATGTTGGGGCGCTATCGCGTCCGCAAAGACGACATCATCCTGGTCGGTTCCCTGGCCGCGCAGCGCGACCCGCGCTATTGGGGGCCGAACGCCGACGCGTTCGATCCGGACCAGTTCGCGATGGAGAAGGTCGTCGAGCGCCCGCGCCACGCCTTCATTCCCTTCTCGGTGGGGCAGCGGCAGTGCATGGCCCAAGAAGTGACCTTCATGATGTTGCGCGTTGCGCTCTTTGAGATTTACAACCGCTATCGGTTGCGCATTGCGCCGGGTCGCAAGGTCGTCAAGAACACGTCGGCCTCGACGAAGCCGGTCAGCGTCCCGGTGATCCGTCTCCCGCGGGAAGACGCGGATCAGCGGCGGGCCGCGCTGGCGGAGCGCAAGAGCCGGGTGGCGGCCAATGGCGCTTCGACTGGCGAGACCGCCGGTAGCCGCGCGTGGGACCGGCCGTCGGAGATCCCCGAGACGAGCGCCTTCCGCGATCTCGTCGTGGCGTACGGGAGCAACTTCGGCACCAGCAAGGAACTGGCCGAGCGGTTCAGTGAACGGAGTCGCCGTCTACGGCTTACAGCAGCACGGTCATGGACCTGGACGACCTCGTCGAGCTGCCGGCGCGAACGCAGCCGTGGCTGCTGGTCGTCATGACCGCGACCTACACGGGCAACCCGCCCGGGAACGCGATCGCGTTCAAGGCGTGGCTGGAACATACGGAGCCGGGCTGCGAGACCTGGAAGAACTGCCGGTATCTCGTCTGGGGTCTGGGAAACAGCCAGTGGAACGCCTTCCTCGCCTTCCCGCGCTATGTCCAGCAGCAGGCTCGCGGAGCTCGGGGCGACGCCGCTGGGGAACTTTGCGTTCGGCGACGTGGGCTCCCCCGTTTGGGAGGAGACCCACACCGCCTGGAACGACCGGACCTGGCCCGCGCTGATCGAACTGTCCGGGGCGAGCCGAGCGAGGCCGCGGCCGCCCGCATCGCCGCCGAGAAGGCCGCGGACGAGGCGTTGACGGCCACCGACTCGGATTCCGCCATGGCCCTCTCGCTTAACGGGCAGATCGTCGCCCCGACCATCATGACGAATGCCGTGGGGATCAGGACGTTCGAGGTGCGCGCGCTGGTCTGTCGGGAGTTGCAGGCGCCGGAGTCCGCGTCCAGGACGCGCCATCTGGAAGTCAGCTTGCCGGCGGACTTCCATTACACCGCCGGCGATCACCTCGGCGTCTGCCCCAAAAACGACGAAGAGGTGGTGGAGAGGCTCGCGCAACATCTGGGCGCCGCGCTGGACGGCGTCTTCTCCGTGCCGAAGAGCATGAAGGTGCGCGCGGTGCCCAAGGGCGTACCTCTCCAGGTTCGCAACGTCCTCACCTGCCTGGTCGATATCACCGCGATGCCGACCGTGCCGTTGATCGACCTGCTGCTCGCCAAGGTTCTCGAGCCGGACGAGCGGCAGCGGCTGGGGGAGATCAAGAGCGTGCTCGCGCATCCCGATGGCCCCGACTCTCCGCTGCGCGCCGCGATCTTCGCGGGCGGCTACAATGTGCTGCACCTGCTCGACGAGTTCCGGTCCTGCTCGATCAATATCTTCGAGTTCCTGCAGGTCGCGCAGCCGCTGCGGCCCCGCTACTACTCGACCAGTTCGAGCCCGCGTATTCACGGCGCCGCGACCGCGCATATCTCGGTCGGCTCGCACACCCTCGCCGGTACCGGGAATGCCCGACCGCGCGTTCCGGGGGATGAGTTCTCACTACGTGCATAGTCTGCGCGAGGGCGACCGCATGAACGTGTTCCTCGACCGCGCGGAGGGATTCCACCTGCAAGCGGACGTGACGAAGCCGATGATTTTCGTGTCGGCGGGCACGGGGTACGCGCCGATGCGGGCCTTCCTCTGGGAGCGGCTGGCGATGAAGCGCGACGGGGTGCCGCTGGCGCCGGCCGTGCTCTTCAACGGCATCCGTTCCAGCACGCTGGACTACATCTACCGCGACGAGATCGCGATGTTCGTCGAGGAGGGGGTGCTGGACCACCTGCATGTGGCGATGTCGCGCGAGGTGCCCGGCAAGCGCGAGTACGTGCAGCACCGGATCGCCGCGCAGGGCGCACTGGTCTGGGATCTCGTCCAGCGAGGGCGCGTACATCTACGTGTGCGGCTCGCAGACCGTGCGCGACGATGTCCGGGCGAGCTTCGTCGAGACCTTCGCCGACCTGCGGCTCGCTGACGATGGAAGAGGCCGAGGCCTACATGGCACGGCTGGAGAGCGCGGAGCGCTACCGCCCCGACGTGTGGGGCTAAGGAGATGCGATGGACCTCGCGGCTTTGATCCTCACCCTCGCGGCCCTGGCGATGTTCGCGTTCGCGGCGAGCGGTCGCGAGCTCCGGCACTTCAACGAGATCGCGCTGGGGCTCGTCCTTCTCACCGCCGCGCTCATCTGCCAGTTCACCGCGATCACGACCATCCACGTCGGGCGATGATCTGAATGCACCATTGAACGCAAAGGAAGGAAGGCGATGATGGAGAACGATCGTATTCAGGCCGCGATCGAGCGCTATTTCGCCGCCAATAATGCCCTCGATGCAGACGCCGTGGGCGACCTCTTCGCACCTGATGCCCGCATGCACCGGCTCCCCGGCACGCCGGCAACCACTGGCCGCGAAGCGATCCGACAGGCCTACCGGCAAATCTTTGGTGTCCTCTCCCGTGCGGAGGTGCATCCCGCTTATACCTATATCTACGGCAACGGCGGCGCGGTGCTGTATCGGGGAGTCTTCACCGGGACAACCGGCACGGCCGTCCCCGTAGAAGGGATCGATGTCTTCGAGATCGACGCGGACGGACGGATCGAAGCGATCCGCTTTTACTGGGACCCTGCCCCGTTCGCCGTTCTGCTCCGTGGGTGACCGCCGGTCGCCCAAGCGATAGGCATTGTGTGATCGCTTCACGGCGTGTGCCCAACCATGGCGAGCCACATCAAACGCGGTGCGGATAGACGTCAAGAGATTCTGTCTCAGGCGTCTCAGAAAAGGACCGTAATTGCGCTTGTGACACCGTTGTGACTGAACTTGCCGCCGTGTCCCCGCCGTGCCATACTCGCGGCATGAAACGCCTCATCTACCTGCTCGCCGCCGCGCTCCTCGTCAGCGGCGTCTACTTCACCATCTATGCCGCCGTGCAGCACACCCTGCGCATCGGCGCGAACGACCCGCAGATCCAGCTGGCGGAGGACGCCGCGGCACGTTTGGGACAGGGCCGCCCCGCCACCGATCCGGGCGGGGATGCGGTCGACGTGGCGACCAGTCTCGCGCCTTTCCTGATCATCTACGATCCGAGCGGGCAAGCGGTCGCGTCGTCGGCGCAACTCGCCGGTCGCACCCCGCCGCTGCCCGCCGGCGTGCTGCACGACGCCGCCCCCGGCCATGAGAATCGGTTGACGTGGCAACCGCAGCCGGGGGTGCGGCTGGCGAGCGTGGTGGTGGCGACGCCGCAGGGGTACGTGCTGGCCGGGCGGTCGCTGCGCGAGGTGGAGCGACGGGAGCGGGATGCGGAGTTGGTGATCGGCGCGGCGTGGCTCGTGTCGCTGGGGGTGCTGGCGGCGACCTTCCTCGTCACGGGGCTGCCGGCCTTCAGATCCCGCCCGCAGGCGACGGTCAGGCCTGAAGTTTTGCCGCAGTAGCAACGGCGGGCGTTGGCTACTCAGCATTCACCCAACGCTTTGCCCGTCTAAAAAGACCCTTTTTCTGACCGACAGCTCTCTCTAGCAGTTTGCTCAAACTACGCTTACACTCTGAGATGAGTTTCTAAACTCACGAGTCTCAAAAGCTGTCTCGGAATCCTCCATTTTCGTTGAAGACTCGGTGCTGCCCTTTGCGCGAGCGGCTCCATGAAGCATGAGATATAATCCGCTCATTGTCTCGAATGTCGGCCCTGGGAGGGCCCATCATCGCCGCCATACCGCCGTCCCTCGTCGGGCGGGAGCGGAACTCGCCATCCTAAGTCGCCAGCTTGACGCCGCGATCTCGGGCACGGCAGCCTCGTGCTCATCGGCGGGGAGGCGGGCATCGGCAAGACCGCGCTCTGTGAGGCGGTATGTACGGAGGCCGAGGCGCGGGGGGCGCTCGTGCTCGTGGGGCGCTGCTACGACCTGTCCGAGACGCCCCCCTACGGCCCCTGGATCGAGCTCTTCGGCCGCCGCCGTCACACGAGGGATGCCGCCCCCCGCCGTATTCGCAGCGCGCGGCATCCTGGGTGCCGTGGCCAGCCAGGCGACGCTGTTCCAGCAGGCCTCGATTTCTTCGCCGCCCTCGCCGCCATCGACCCGTGGTACTGCTGCTCGATGATCTCCACTGGGCGGATCCCGCCAGCCTCGATCTGATGCGATACCTCGCCCGCTCGCCTTGAGATTTCCCGATCCTCGTGCTCGCCACCTACCGCGCTGATGGGCTCCAGCGTCACCACCCCCTCTCCGCGCTCCTGCCAACCCTCGTGCGCGAGGCGCATGCCGAGCGTCTCGACCTGCATCCCCTGCGCGACGACGACGTGCGACTACTCGTCGGCGCCGAGCTATCGCCTCCCCCCGGCGGACGCCCCCCGTGATCGCCTACCTGCAGGGGCGCGCCGAGGGCAATCCCTTCTTCCTCGGCGAGCTGCTGCGCGCGCTCGAAGAGGAGGGGACGCTGCGCCCGGCGGGCGACGGCTGGGCGCTCGGCGACCTGAGCTATCTGCGGCTTCTCCCGCTCCTGCGACAGCTGATCGATGCCGCATGGCGCGACTGGGCGATGGCGTACGCGCTGCTCGGCGTCGCGTCGGTGATCGGACAGGGGGTGCCGCTCGCGCTGTGGGGGGCGGCCGCCGAGGTGGATGACGCGGCGATGCTCACCGCCGTGGAGGCCGCATCGGGGGCGCACCTGCTCGTGGCGACACCGGACGGGACTGGACGTCCGCTTCGCCCATGCCCTCGTCCGCGAGGCGGTGTATCAGAGCCTCTCTCCCGCCCGGCGGCGTCTGCTCCATCGTCGCGTCGGCGAACTGCTCGCCGCCCGACCGCAGCCGGACCCGGATGCGGTTGCCGCGCACTTCCAGCGCGCCGGCGACCCCCGCGCGGTCGAGTGGCTGGTGCGCGCGGGGGAGCGGGCCGAGCGGTCGTCCGCGTGGCTGACGGCGGCCGAGCGCTTCCAGGCGGCAGCGGACCTCCTCGCGGAGCGTGGCGGGCAGGAAAACGAGCGGGGATGGCTACTGTCGCGCGTCGCGCATCTGTGCCGCTACGCGTACCCGGCGCGCGCGATTGCCCGACTCGAGGCGGCGGAATGGATCGCGCGCGCCGTGGGCGATCGCGCATTGGCGGCCAATGCGGTCATGCAACGCGGGGCGCTCAGTTGCGTCGCGGGGGATTTCTCGCGCGGTCTGGCCGACTTCCGGGCGAGCGTCGCGATGCGGGATGCGCTCACCGAGACCGAGGCGCGTCCCCTTGAGGCTCAGGGCGCGCTCGGGGCGATGTATCGCCAGCATACCAGCGCCGCCGCCCTGTGGCTCGCCCATAGCGGGCACTTCGCGGAGGCGCGTTCCTTCGCGGAGCAATCTGGCGCCGGCCCGGCCCACCCGGAGCGGCGTGCCGGCGGATAGCCCGGAGCACGCGTCCGCCGCCTACGGCCTCGCGATGGTCCATGCCGCGATGGGTCGCTACGACGAAGCGCGGCAAGCCTTCACCCAGGCGCATGAGACCTATCTCGCCCTCGGCGATCACTACGTCGTCGGCATGATCAACCTGCAAGCGCTCATCTGCCTGCTGCGGCATCGGCCCGAGGATTGCGCGGAGCGACGGCGTCTCGCGGCGACGGCGGAGGCGGCGTGGGCGCGGGCGAGCGGCACGCTGGCACTCCTCGCACCGCGCTTCGCCCAAGTGCCGCTCCTGTTCATCGAGGGGGATGGGAGGAAATCCGCGCGCTCGCCCCCGCGGTACACGGGAGCAGCCGCGCACAGTGGACGTACGTGTCCATCGTCGCCAGCGTCCTGTGCAAACTGGCCCGTCAGCAAGGGGAGACGGCGATGGCGTGGGCGCTCGTGCGGGAGTGGCTCCCCGAGGGGCACGAGACGCCACCGGGCACGAAACGCTATCCGGAGACCCTGGCCCTGCAGGAGATCGCCGCCGCCCTCGCCGACGAGGAAGGTGATCGCGCGGCGGCGCGCGCCTGGCTGGAGGCCCACGATCGCTGGGTCCGCTGGGGCGGCTCGGTCCTCGGTCGCCCCGAGGGGGAGGAAGGTTGGGCACGGTATTACGGCGGGCGGGGGAAACGGAGCGGGCAGACGCACACGCCGCGCGGTCCCTCACGAACGCGACAGAGCCGCGCCAGCCGCTCGCACTCCTCGCCGCCCACCGCCTGCTCGGGGAACTGGATACCGACGCGAGGCGTCACGACGATGCGGCGCGACACTTGGCGGCATCGCTTGACCTTGCCGACGCGTGCGCCGCGCCGTACGAGCGTGCGTTGACCCTACTGGCGTTGGCACGGCTCTATGGTGCAACAGCAAGGATGGAGGATGCCCATGCGGTGCTGGACGAGGTGCGCGCTACTTGCGAACCGCTCGGCGCGCGGCCCGTGCTCGCGCAGGCGGACACGTTGCGGGAACGGCTCGCTACCCTGCCGCCCCGCCGTTCCATGCACCCCGGAGGGCTGACCGCACGCGAGGCGGAAATCATCGGCCTCGTCGCGCGCGGCCTGACGAACGCGGAGATCGCCGGGCGGCTCTTCCTCAGCGAGCGGACGATCGAGCAGCACCTCCGCGCGATATACAGCAAACTCGGTTCCTCGTCGCGCACCGCCGCTACCCGCTTCGCCCTCGAACAGGGTCTGGCCTGATCGGCTCCGCCCTCGACTGTCCCGTCGCCGGTGTCCATCTGCGTACCAGTACGCAGACCGTCGATGATCGCCGTCCCGTGCGCCGCGCCGGGATTGCGTACCACCTCAGATGCGTCGGGCGGCGGATGTCCGTAGAGTGTTGATGTACAGGGGCCGTCACGGGCGGCCGCTCGGGAACGGTTGAGGGTGACTCGGGGATACCTGGCAGGAAACGGAGGGGGAGATCAATGGTAGTCGAAGGACGCACGATCGTAGACGATGCGGCATTGCAGGCATTCGAGGCCGGGATTCGCGGCGCGTTGATTCGACCGGAGGACTCGACGTACGAAGAAGCGCGCTCGGTCTACAATGCGATGACGACCGTAGGCCCGCGCTGATCGTTCGCTGCGCCGATGCCGCGGACGTGATCGCCGCCGTCAACTTCGCGCGCGATCACCGGCTGCTCGTTGCCATCCGTGGCGGCGGGCACAACGGCGCGGGCCTCGGCGTCTGCGACGATGGTCTCGTCATCGATCTCTCCCTGATGCGCGGCGTCCGCGTCGACCCGAAGGGTCGCACGGTGCGCGTCGCGGGCGGCGCGACCTGGGCGGACGTGGACCGCGCCACCCATGCCTTCGGCATGGCGACTCCCAGCGGCATCGTCTCCACCACCGGCGTCGGCGGGCTGACGCTCGGCGGTGGGCTCGGCCACCTCACCCGCAAGTGCGGCCTCTCCATCGACAACCTGCTCCAAGTAGACGTCGTACTGGCGGACGGCACCTTCCTCACCGCGAGCGAGTCGGAGCACGCCGACCTTTTCGGGCGGTGCGCGGCGGCGGCGGCAATTTCGGCGTCGTCACCTCCTTCCTCTTCCGCCTGCATCCGATTGACACGGTCTATGGCGGGCCGATGCTCTGGGAACCAGAACGTCGGCGGAGGTGCTGCGCTGGTACCGAGATTTCCTACCGAGCGCCCCGGACGACCTCAACGGCTTCTTCGCCTTCCTGGTGGTGCCGCCCGGCCCGCCCTTCCCGGAGGAGTTGCACGGCAAGACCATGTGCGGCGTCGTCTGGACGTACACCGGCCCGATGGAGAAGGCGGACGAGGTTTTCGCCCCGATCCGCACGCGGTTCGGCCCGCCCGCGCTCGACTGGGTCGGCCCGAT
>CAWJZC010000006.1:0-36539 GCA_963847195.1 uncultured Chloroflexia bacterium
GGTGATCCGGTGCGTCGTCAGTGCGGCGGCGTTGCTCGCCGTGCTACCCATACTCACCTTTGCATGCGCATTCGTCGTCGATGGGTTCGGACGGCGGGCCGTGGGGATCGTGCTGGATATCGGCCGCGTCGCGCTCGCGATCGATGCCCTGGTCTTCATCCTGGCGGGTGCGGCGCTCGCGCTCATGGCGCTGCGATCAAGGTCGCTGCGGTCGCGTGAGAGGCGGTGAATCCGTGGACATTCGCTCCTTGGGATACGCATGCGGACCGGCACAAACCCTTGCCGGGGGCAGCGGCCCTGACCTTCCCGCGCACGTACGTACTGCCCGCCACACTCCGCCCAATTGCGGGCCACGGCGCCGACGATGGGGCGCCACCCGGCACTGCATAGATAGCTCCAGCAATCACCCCTTTGGCGGCATCGCGGTGCTCGTTCTGTGACGGAGCGCTGCACGGAAACGCGCTGGTCGTCGGCGCGACTGCGAAGTCCGCCAACGGCGCCGCCTTCGTGGGGCGCCGCATAGATCCCATCCCTTCCGTGATTGCTGGAGCGGTCATAGTCGGCAGGACCGCGAGGACCGACTCATCACCCCGGCGGTACCGCTGGAGAAGACTCGGTGACCCTGCCGACGGACATCGGCGCCGCAGCCATCGGGGGCGGCCTCCGCACGTGCATCGGGTGGCTGGAACGCGGGGGACGCCGCCTCGGCTGCGTCATCGGCGAAGAGACTGGTCAGATCGAGCTGACTGCGCAGGTCCGCCTGTGTCGCCGTCAACTCACGCTGCAAGTCCTTCGCTATTCCCGCGAACTCCTCCTGCAGCTCGCCGGTCGCGTCGTTGAATTCCGCCGTCATCGCATTCATGTACCGCCCGCACGTCGCGGATCGTCCTGCCGACCGTCCGTGCCATCTCCGACACCTTGTCCGGGCCGAAAATGACGATCGCGATGATCAGGATGGTGACGATCTTTGCCGCGCTGAAGCCGAAGATTTCCATCGTCCCTCTCTGGTACACTCGAATCAGGTCATTGCGCTAGGGTCATCGCGTCGTCGGAACCGTCCGGCCTCTTGGAGCTACGCACCACTCGGATCGGGGGCATCGTCACCGAGCAGGACGACGATCGCCGCACTCGGGGCCTCGCGCGGATGATCGCTGCCGCGATCCTGCACACGGCCCGGACTGAGGCCGAGCAGCGTAGCGACCGCGTTGGCCGTCGCCCCTTCCGACCCGTAAGAGAGGACCTGCGACTTCGGCACCTTGCCCTTCGTCCCGGCCGGCGCGTCGATGAAGGCGACGCTCGTGTACCCTTGCCGGCGCAATGCGACCGCCCACCGATCCGCGATGCCGGCCCTCTCCGTGCCGTTCTCCACCACGATCGCCGCGTTCCTGTTCACGCCCCCGCTCGCCTGCGCGGCGATAGGCGTCCTTGTTCTCCTTCGGCGAGAACGCGGCGGCCCGCTGCCGCGCCTGCTGCCAATCGATCGTCGTGTAGAAGGTGCCGCCGATCGTCGCTGGTCGGTGATCAGGTCGGTGAGCGTGAATTGTTCGAATCGCCGCCTCCGTTCAGTTGCGTGCCGAACTTGGCGAACGGGAGCCACTGCTGGGTCGGGAAGTCCGTCTTGACCGTCGATCCGAGCGCGTCGATCAGGTCGGTCGCCTTGGTGAGGAGGTTCAGTTGCAGCGCCTGCTGGCGGATGCCGAGCAGGACCTGCTGCTGGCGGGCGTTGCGCGCGTAGTCGTTGTCGTCGTGCCGGGTGCGGGCGAACTCCAGCGCCCGCGCGCCATAGAGATGGAGCAGGCCCGCCGGGAAGAAGACGCGGCTGAACTGGTAGTCGGGCGTTGGATACTCGTCGTCCTTTATCGGGTAGGGGTTGTCCACCGTCACGCCGCCGACGGCATCGACGATCTTCGTGAAGCCGCCGAAGTCGACCTGCGCGTAGTAGTCGATCTGGATGCGGAAGTTCTGTTCCAACGTATCCCGCACGAGCGCCGGCCCCCCCTGCCCCGGATTCGATGCCGACTCGAGATAGTGCCGGCTCGCGCCGAGCGCGTAGACGTCGGCCATCTTGCCGACCCCGAAGCCGCCCGCGATCGTCACGCGAAGGTCGCGCGGGATGGAGAGCATGTGGACCGCGTCGTCGGGGGCGGACGGATCGATGTAGACGAGGATGATCGTGTCCGACTGCGGGGCCGTGTCCCCCTCCCGTGCGTCCACGCCGATCAGCATCATCGTGAAGGGGTCCTTGCGGTCGAAGTGGACGGCGGCGATCGGGTCGACGGTCGGGGCGGGAGCGGTGGGCGGGAGAGGCGGATCGGTCGGGAGCGGCGCGATGGTGCCGAGCGCGTCGGGCGTATTCGTCGGCCGGGGAAGGGCGGCGGCCGTCGCGACGGCCGCCTGCGGGCCGCGCGGCAGGCTCGGCTGCACGATGTTGCCGACGGCCCGCTCGGTGTGCACCGCAAGATTGAGGGCGTACACCCCGACCGCCGCGAGGAGCAGGACGGGCAGGGCGGCGACGGCGAACACCCACGCGGCGATCCGTCGCTGCGGTGCCTGGAGGCGCTGATCCCCCTTCGGAAACATCGTGCGGCCAACTGGTTGTGCCCCCGGCCCGCCTGCCGCATCTTCCGCGACGCGGGCGGCATGGACGGCGCGGCGATAGCCGCCCGAATCTGCGGGCTGGCCGAGTGCTTGGTGAGCATCGCGCGACGACCGTGTCGGGGCGGCCTTTTCGGTGTCTCTCCGCTCATGCTCGGCTCCGTACGGATCGGGCACCCATGCGCGTCATCCGGATTCGATGCATGGTGCCATGCCCTCTCGGTCGGTGTTTCACCGCAAAGGGGTCGCGCCGCAATCGCCCGGGACATCCCCCACGAGAGAGGGAAGGTTGCCACGGCCGCAGCATCCGCGCTCGATGAGGGCGCGAACGGGGGCGGATACTCATCGGTCGAGGCCTGCCAGCCGCCCTGCAGGCTGGCCGATAGCCGAAAGGAATCACCGGCACGGAAGACCGATGCCGTATGGACGACGATGTCGAAGGTCACCGGCCCGACGCTGACGTTGTCCCTCGTGAACGAAAAGTCGACCTGCGAGCGGAACGACGGAACCAGCAGCCCCCGTGCGCGTCGCAGGGAAATGACCCGTCCGGCGCCTGCGGACCGACCGGATGGATGAAGATATCCTCGATGCCCACCGTCCCCTCCCCATACCGCTCGCTAAGGTCGAAGGCGAGGCGGAATGTGCGTCCGACGCGGGCAGACGCCGGCCAGTCGCCGCCGTCATTCGTCAACGTCACCGCGTAGCGATACTCCCGATCGGCCGTTACAAGGTCCGGGCCGCTGAGGGCGACCGACCATTGGCGCGGGCCCGCCGCATCACCATGTGACGCCAGCACGCACGCCATCAGGATGACTGCCGCACTCATCAACAGACGACGTCCGGGATTGGTCCTCGTTTCGCCGGTGCAGACTGACGCCATTGCAGGACCCCCTCGCGTGCCGAGCCAGCGCACCATTATGGAGTGTAACGCGAATGACCACCCGATGCCCTGAGACATTCGGCCCATCAACTCTACACTGTCGGGTTCCGAAGAGCCACTCGATCGATGCCGCTATGTGCCGTCTGGTTGCGGCGCCGCGTCTACTCGGATTCGGCTTGACCAGCGTCTCCCCCGCCAAGTCGATTTTCGGTCGCATGAATGGCACCTCAACGAGCTTGTAGGAGAGTGTGCCGAGCAGGAAGGTGATCGGCAGCACGAGCAGCAGCAGATACTTGAACTTCGCGGCCGAATGCCAGTGGGCGATCGTCGGATAATCCAGCACGAGCGCGATCACGAGCGTGTGCCACAGGTACATGCCGTAGCTCACCTGTCCGATGATCCGGATGGGCAGATTCGCGAACGGGAACCCGCCGGCCCGCCCCGCCAGTGCGGTGGCTAGGATGAGCAGGCCGACAATCCCCGCCACCGCCGCGCGACCGAAATACCAGAAAGCCGGCGTCGCAATCGTGCCGTCGCGCATGCGGAGCCCGGCGGTCCACCGCATCAGCGCGACGATTGAGACGATGCCGATGACTGCGCCGCGACCGTCCCCGCCCGGAACCAGCGGGTATGCGTGAGCAGCGGGTGATCCCGCAATCGGAGGAAGGTGTATGCTCCCGCCATGCCGAGCGCGAAGTGCACGGCGTAGGCCGGGAACAGGTTGGCCATCAGCTCCTGGATGCGATCGCGCGCCAGCGTGCTCTTGTGGGCAACGAGCGCGATGCCTAAGAGGCGCCGCGAGATGCCGTCCACATTGAAGCGGACCCATGCCCAGCCGATCGTCAAGAGGGCGGCGAGGCACGCGTTGCGCGCTACCTTCGCGGCGCTGCCGCAGAAGGGACGGTACACGAATGGCAGGAACAGGTAGAAATACGCCTCAAAGGTCAGCGTCCAGATCACCCCGTTGACGCCGAAGCCCGGCTGGGCGGCCCAGCCCGTCCAGTTCCCCAATCCCCCCATGACGATCGCCTGCTGGAACGAGAGGTGGATGGCGAGGGCGGCGAGGCCGCTCCACGAGTAGACCATCGCCGGGTCGATGTGCGCCGGCACGAAGAAGACGATCAGGAAGAAGAGCATGAAGTAGTCGGCCGGCACGATCCGGCGGACACGGCGGCGATAGTACCGCCCCAGGTCAGGCGGGGGCATCCCTCGCATCCGCGCCTCGCCCCACGGGAGGAAGAGCACGAAGCCGCTGAGGACGAAGAAGGCATCCACGCCGAAGAGCCCGGCGCCGAGGGTCCTGAAGCCATTGATCCGGAACGCGCCCGAGGCGATCACGCAGTGATAGACGATGATTTGCAGGCATGCGAGGCCGCGGATGCCATCGAGCGCCGGAATATGCCGTGGGAATGGGGAACTCTTGTCCAGGTCGTAGAACGCCGCGACGCCGCACGAAAGCCGATGCCCGAGGGGAGCGGCGGTCAGCAGTACCACGCGTGTCGTTCGGAATGGGTACGCCAACGCTTGCTGTGGGCGGGGTCGCCCTGTCATCGTGTGCCGCTACCGGGGCCGCCTGACTCGCGTGTGCCATGCGCGCATTCTAACGCGGCGCGACAGCCGTACGCCAGTGACTGTGGCCGATGTCCGAGCAGGGAGATCGGCTGCCCGCAGCGCGGCTAAAAATCTCCCGTCGCTACTCGCCATTAGGCCGCAGAATTCTGAACCTCCACCCTCCGTCGCGGACGTGCCGGTTCGCGACATCGCCGAGTCGTGCGACGCTACGCAGGCCGCCCCCCTCCCGGGTGGGCGCCAGGGGCTGCCTGCCCGCCGAGCAGGTCCAAGATGACGCTCTGCTGCTCGTTGATCGTGTGGACCTCGGTGGTCAGGGTGTGGATCGCGGTGAGCGTCTCGTGGTCGGCCAGCGCCCGCGCGTCGGTGGCCGCCGCTTGTACGTTCTGGCCGACGATGATGTTCGGGAGCAGCACCAGCTGCAGGAACGCCTCGGCGATCCACGCGACGATGATGAGCGGGTCGCCCGAGCGGATCGCGGCGGGCAGGGAGATCAGCGCGAGGAGGGCGAACGCGTAGGCGCACCACATCGAGCCAACGACGGTGGTGATGCGGACCGCGAGCCAAGTGTTGAAGCGGCCAAGCGGGCCCGTGCCGCGACAGCACCAGCCTCGGGGTGTGTTCCTTCATCGCCTGGACAACCGATGGCTCCATCAGGGGCATCCTTCCCTGGTCGCCGCTCCGCATGCACTTCCGGGACGGGTAACGATGGCATCCGTGCACCGCGTGCGCGGTAGGCAGGCCTCCTGCAATGTCCCGTGGCGATCAGCCTACGACACGAGATGTCTTCCTTCAAGGAGCGGAACGTTCGGAAGCGAAACGACCGAAGGAATGGCCGGCAAGGATCGTTCCGGGAAGGAACAAATAAGCCGGCGATCAGCAGGCAATCGAGCCGATGACGCTATGGCTTGGTGGATGGATGTCCTGCCGCCCGAGGCATTGGGCTTGCAACTCCGTCAGAGGCATCGAGGTGTGGAATGTCGCGGCGCATGACGGAGGAGACGAGATGGAGGATGGTAAACAGTTCACCGCCGACAAGGCGAAGCGGATCGGCAAACAGATCGGCATCGACTGGCAGCAGGTCGATCTCGACGAGTTTCGCAAAGGGCTGGCGGTCGAGATGGAGCATGGCTCGCACGACCCGGAGACCGACGTGACGCACGATGACCCGCTGCTGACGGGCAAGATATCAAGGAATATGCCGACTACTACACCCGGCTGGAGCAAATGGAGGTGGAGGCGGAACGTTACTGGTCGGAACACAGAGGTTGACAGGTAGGCGGTGGGCGTCAGTCGTCACAGCTCGAGGTGCGGCTTGAGCACGAAGAAGAGCAGGACGGTGGCGACCGGCATCGGGAGGACGACGAGCGCGCCGAGGACGGCGATCAGCCAGGAGGACGCCCGATAATCGAGGGCAAGGATGAGCAGAATCGAGGCGAGGGCGAGCATCACCATCGAGTCGGCGAAAGCAATGACGGAAGGGCGCATCACTCCTCCGGAATGCGGGGGCACGACTTGGACCCCTCGCCCACGGAACGATCCTGCCCGCCGCTCGTGTGCGGGTGTCTCCTCGTGCTTGCTGTGGCGAGGTCCAGCTCGGTCTGCTTCCTGATGCTGTCCGCCTGAAACTCGCTCCAGGCGTCGACCGCGTGCGTCTGCTTGAGGACCCCTGGTTCGCCCTGAAGAGCGCCTCGTTGGCGTAGTTGCCCGCCTCCAGCGCGGCGGCGAAGACGGCGCACAGGGCGGTGCTGATGGCGAGGTAGTCGAGCCAGCGGGGGCGCCCGTCTCGGTCGCGCTGCTTGCCCTGCTCGCCGGCCGCCTCGCGCCGCCGCTCCTCGATGTCCTCCTGCAGCTTGTCCGTGCCCACGTCCATATCGTCGGCCTGTATCCCTCCCGAAGTCTTCGCCGGCCTCGCCCGCATCGGCTAAGGAGCCGAGGGTGTTGATCGCCCGCGAGACAAGCACGGCGATAACGACGAGCGAGATCGTCGACTGCGCCATCATCAGCCCCTTCGCCCGCCGCGACAGGATCAGCACATCGGTCGGGCTGAACGCCGCGCTGGTGTTGAACGCCTGGAAGAGATAGTCCATAAAGCGCGGGGGCCAGTCCCGCTCCTCCGCGTCGGGCATCGCCATCTGGGGGAAGAGGAAGTCGGTGCTCGTGTAGCGCTTGATGTGGCGGGCGTGCGGCCCGCCGCAATCGAGCTCCCAATACCAGATGGCGAAGACGAGGATGTTGATCCCCCAGATGAGCGCGCCGTCCCGCAGCAGGTGGGCGGGGGCGTCTTGTTGCCCGGCAGGCGGGCGATGAGGAAGAGGCGCTCGCCGAATTCGCCACCGTTGCGAGGGCGGAGAGGGTCATGCCGAGGATGCGGGTGAGGCGGAAATGGCCGATGAAGCGGGCGACATTGAGGGGGATCGCGACGAGAACGATGGCGATACCGAGCAGCCAGCGGGGGCCGAGGCGGAGGTCATCGGGGAGGGTGGCGGAGGCAATCGCGATGGCGAGGGCGGCGAGTAGGGCCTCCCAGCGGGGAGCATGACGCCAGTGGCGCTCGTCGGTCGAGAGGGTATCCATCGGAACCTCCTGCAATACTCGATGTGTACGTACAAATTGAAGCATCGCACCGACAGAGGGAAGATGCAAGCGGGCCGCGCGTCGGCGCGTGCTATGATGCGACCGGCGGCGGGTGGCGAGCGGGTAATCCACGGGAGGGGCGATGGGGGCGGCGACATCACGACCGGCGCATCGCGGTGTCGCGGAGCATTATCGTCGCCACATTCGGGACACCGGGCGCGAGGCGCGGTTCCTGATCGCCCTGGCGTTCTTGCTCACCTTCGGCGTCGTCCGCTTCATCACCTATTCGATCCGCTATCACTGGCTCCCGTTTCTGCACGACAACGTCACAAGAGCGGCCTGCATGTCCACCACTTCGTCTACGGCATCATCATTCTGCTCGTCGTCGGCTACCTCGCCCTCGCCTTCCCGGAGGACCAGGGGAACCGACTGATCGCGCTCTTCGCTGTTCTATGGGATCGCGGCGGCGCTGACGCTGGACGAGTTCGCGATCTGGCTCAATCTGGAAGATGTGTACTGGGCGAAGCAAGGGCGCGAGAGCCTCGACGTGGCGGCGCTCTTCGCCACGCTCTTCGTGATCGCGGGCACGGGTGGGCCGTTCTGGCGGGCGATCGGGCGCGACATAACGCGCGGCAGGGGAGGAAAAAGGCGATGACCGCCGGAGGCTGGCAAGGGCTACTGGGTGGCCTACTCGATGCGGCCCCACCCGGTGATGACACCTTCGATCTCGCGCTGCTCAGCGCGCAGGACACGAACGGCATGCTCCTCAAGAACCTACTGCCGCGGGAAGCGCTCAGCGCTGAGGGCGACATGGACGGATGGTGGACCGACGTCCAGGCCCCGCAGAGCGCGGTGTGGGAGCGCCACGGATGGTCGGTGTTGCGCGCCCACCCCGCGACGATGACCGTCGAATTCGCCCGTATTTAGAGCGTGTTAAAGCGGTGAAAGTACGGGGCATCGGCTACGCTTCCCGGCATGAACACGCATTATCCTTCCGACCTGACCGACGCCCAGTGGACCTGCCTGCACCGCCACTTGCCGCTCGCCACGGCCCTGCGACGGCGGCGCCACTCCTGCGTAGGGTCTTCGATGCCATCTTCTATCTGCTGCACACCGGCTGCCAATGGCGCGGGTGCCCCCTGGGCGGCATGCCCGCTGATTTCCCTCCCTGGCAAGCCGTCTACTATTACTTCCGCCGCTTCCGCCTCGACGGCCTGTGGCCTGGATCCTCGCCGCGCTTCGCCGGGCGGAACGGGTGCGCGTGGGCAGGGATCCCCAGCCCTCGGCGGCGATCATCGACGCCCAGAGCGTCAAGACGGTCGAGGAATCGGCCTCGATCAGCGGCTACGACGGGCACAAACGCGTCAAGGGGCGGAAACGCGGGCGCCCTCTGGGCAGGTGCTCGTCGACACGCTGGGGCTGCCGATCTCGATCTCGGTCACACCCACGAGCACACACGACAAAGTCGGCGCGTGGCGCCTGCTCGCCGGGCTCAAGCCGCTCGTCCCTCGCCTGGCGAAGATCTGGGCGGACGGGGCGTACACGATCGGGAAGCTGGCGCGGTGGTGCAAGGACTATGGCGGCTGGGATCTGGAGATCGTCGGGCGCGACCCGGAGACAACGGGCTTCGCGGTGCAGCCACGTCGGTGGGTCGTGGAACGGACATTTGCCTGGCTGGTGCGCAATCGCCGCCTGCGCATCGACTACGAGCGGAAGGTGCAGACCAGCGAGACCCTGATCGAGGTCGCGATCATCCGCCTGCTCCTGCGCCGGCTCGCGAAGAGCGCATGACGAATCTTAAACACGCTCTAAGTATGGACTTGATCTTATGATCCTACACATATACCGGCACTCAGGGGTGGCAAGAAATCGCGGGCGCGAACCGGTGCCGAATCGCCACGATACATTGCGGTGACTCGAACAGCCGGATTGCGCCATCGACGGGAGGGAGCGAAATCTTGTCACGCGTCATTGACAGTATTCGTGCAGACTCATGTGACGCAGTCCACGAAACGGCGTCGAGTGGTCGCCGGGAACCGAATGCGGCGTTTGCGCGTTCTCTCGGCAAGAGGAGGTGCGCCATGTACTGGTTCGTCCGTCATCGTGGCATCGTCTGGGTCGTCAGTCTCGGCCTGCTCGCCATCCTCGCCGCATGCGGCGGCGCCACCGCCCGCGACGGCGACGCCTGCGGCGATCCCCACCGTCGCACCCCGCCGTCCCCCGCGCCGCGCACCGTCGATTGCGGGGCCGCGTACATGCAGTACGGCAGCTATCAGGATGCCGCCGCCGCACGGCGGGCGCAGGAGTGCGTCTGGCAGGCGTATCAGCGGTGCGCGACGCTCGACATGGCCACCTTCGCGTTCAACGGCGACGCGGCGACGGAGGTCTACACCACCCGCTCCTTCACGCTCCGGGGGAAGGGCGGGGGCTGCACGATCGCGGTCGAGATCGTCGGGCAGGTGCTGCGGCCGCCGCCGCCGGGCGGCGCGCAAATCCCCGCGAATCGCGTGACGGGCACCTGCACCGGCCTGACGCGCGAGGCGGACGGCACGCTGCACTTCCTGGCGTGCGGCCAGGCGGGCGAGATCGTCGTGCCGGCGGCGGGGCCGTGAGACGCCGCGATGCCCCCGCCCGTCCATCGCGCTGGCTACCTCCGGGTCGCTACGGGCGGGGGTTTGCAGTGGCGGTGTGCTGGGGGCGAGCGGTCGGCGGCGCATCCCGCCGGCGTTTCCGTGCGGTCGCCCCGGCAGGGAGCGGGCGGGCCGTCTGTCGGACCGGGGGAGGATCGCCGCCCGGTGCGGGACGGGACTACTCCCCCCCGACGCTCGCGGGCGGGTCCGCATCGCCGGCGGTGTGCCACCAGGCATCGAACGGCGTGACGGGCAGCCGGCGCTTGTGTTCGGTGATCCGATAGCGATCTTCGATGCGCTGTGCCGCCTCGGGGGGAATCGCACGCCCTTCGAGATAATCGTCGATGGCGTCGTAGCTGATGCTGAGTTCGTCCTCATCGAGCTGCCCCGGCTTGGCATCGAGGAGGTCGGCGGTCGGTGGCTTCGTGTAGATGCGCTCATCCGCCCCGAGGTAGGCCAGCATTGCGCGACCCTGCCGTTTGGTGAGCCCGCTGAGCGGCGTCAGGTCGGCGCCCCCGTCGCCGTACTTGGTGAAGAAACCCGTCACCGCCTCCGCCGCGTGATCGGTGCCCACCACCAGCACATCGAACTGCTGCGCGAAGCGGTAGTGGACCGCCATCCGCTCCTGCGCTTTCTGGTTCCCTTTGTTGAAGTCGGACATCGTCAGGCCGGTCGCCCCTTCGAACGCGGCGACGGCGCCGTCCACGGCGGGTTGGATATCCACGGTATACGTCTTGTCGGGGGCGACGAAGCGCAACGCGCGCCGCGCGTCCTCCTCGTCCCGTTGCACGCCATAGGGGAGCCGGAGCGCGATGGAGAGATATGCCCGACCCGTCCGTTCCCGGAGCTGCTCCACCGCCATCTGGCACAGACGTCCCGCCAGGCACGAATCCTGCCCGCCCGAGATGCCCAGCACGAAGCCGTTGACTCCGCGAATGCGTCAGATAGTCCTGCAAGAACTTCACCCGGGAGGCCACTTCCTCCGCCGGATCGATCGTCGCTTTGGTGCGGAGTGCGCCGATAATCCGGTCCTGTGTCGCGGTCGTCATCGGAGAAGCTCCTTGCTCGCCCGTAGGTATCCGGCGAGAATGTGCCCAGCGGCAGTTCGGCACCCGTCCCTGCTCACCCTGCCTATGCCCTGCCCCGATGAGGGGCGTAGCGTCGTTGCCGCATGTTCGATGCCGTGATGTCACGCTCGCCGCCATGGCGCCGCAATGACCAGCAGACACCGGTTCCGACTCGTCTCATATACGACCCTTTTCGAGACTATACAATAATGGAATCTATTAGCCTATATTCGTGCATCGGTTGCGAGACGGGTTTCAAAACTCGCTTACCGCGCCACAACGGTAGTGTCAGCCATCACAGAGATGATCCACGATTCGATAGGTGTTTCCAATTACCGCGAGAGCATGTGCGGGTTGGGCGGCATAGCGGCGACCACAGGGAGAACGACATCCTGGATTTCCCTTCGGGTATTGGGCGACGATACCCCTGTACTGACGGACAATTCGCTCCTTGTACACATGGGGAGGCGACAGATACGCTCTTGACGGGGTCATAGTACCGTTGTAAGGTCAATTTCCTACGTTCGCACTTCACGACGCGGACCCGCGTTCGGGAGGATGCTATGGAGAGCACGAGGTCGGGAAGCGCCACGAAGGCGACTACCATCCGCTGCAGCGCTCCGTTCAGAGCGCTATGTGCCGTGGTTCTATCGCTACTTCGTCGAGCGCTTCTCACCGGTCGCGACGGCTGCGGACACCGGTCGTCTCCCCTCAGCATCGAGATCGCCGATCTTGCACGCTTTGACATCATGCCCCGGCACGAGGAGCAGAAGGAGAGGGTGAACCTGCGGCGCGGGCTCTCCCCGACCTATCGTACCTCGTCTGTGCGCGAACCCTCGATGATCGCAATCTTGCGAGCATAAAGAGTATTCGGTGTCCTCGGTTAGGCGATTGGTGGACAAATATTCCTGCCGGAGATTCCGGTACGGAGAATGTGATCCAATACGCAGACCGTCTCGTATTACCTCTATACCGAAACAGCCACCTTATATTAGCGCGCCCTACATTAGCGTGCCCTCAAGTCATCCACAATCCAGACGTGAACCGGGCGGAAACGTTGCTCCACAAGGGGGTTGCCATGGCACAGGTACTGGGTTCCCACGGCACGATGTCTGAACGACCGCCGGACGTGAAAGAGATCGATGTTCTCTGGATCACCGCCGGCCTCGGCTGCGACGGCGACTCAGTCTCGATCACCGCCGCGACGCAGCCGAGCATCGAGGAGGTCCTGATGGGGGCCATCCCGGGCTTGCCGAAAGTCAATCTCCACAATCCCGTGCTCGCCTACGAGGTCGGTGACGACTTCATGAAGTACTGGTATCAGGCGGCCGAGGGCAAGTTGGACCCGTTCGTTCTCGTCGTCGAGGGCTCGATCCCGAACGAGCACCTCAGCGGCGAGGGCTACTGGGCGGCGCTCGGCACGGACGATCTCACCGGCCAGCCGATCACGACCTGCGAGTGGATCGACCGCCTCGCCCCGAAGGCCGTCGCGGTCGTCGCCATTGGCACCTGTGCGACCTATGGCGGCATTCACGCGATGGCCGGCAACCCGACGGGCTGCATGGGGTTGGCGGACTATCTCGGCTGGGGCTGGAAGTCCAAGGCCGGCCTGCCAATCGTCAATGTGCCGGGCTGTCCAGTGCAGCCGGACAACTTCATGGAAACGCTCTTGTACCTTCTCTATCAGGTAGCGGGCCTCGCGCCGATGATCCCACTCGATGAGCAACTGCGCCCGACCTGGCTCTTCGGCAAGACCGTCCACGAGGGGTGCGACCGCGCCGGCTACTACGAGCAAGGTGACTTCGCGACCGAGTACGGCTCCCCGAAATGCATCGTCAAGTTGGGCTGCTGGGGGCCGGTGGTGCAATGCAACGTGCCGAAGCGCGGCTGGATGGCCGGGATCGGCGGCTGCCCGAATGTCGGCGGTATTTGCATCGGCTGCACGATGCCTGGCTTCCCGGATAAGTTCATGCCGTTCATGGACGAACCGCCGGGCGGGAAAATCTCGTCCACCGCCGTCGGCGCTTACGGCACGGTGATCCGCTCGCTACGCAGGATCACGAACAAGACCCTCAACAAGGAACCGAAGTGGCGTCACAATGGTCCCGAACTGACGACGGGGTATGATCTGCGCCGGCGATAGCGCGGGGCCGGTCACGCGAGCCGGACGTTCAACCAATCTCTCGGAAACATCGACAAATAGGGGGCTAGCGATGACAGAGCAGCAAAACTCAACCGGACCTGCGCATACGCCGGGCGCACGGAAGGGGGAAGAGATCGTTCAGCGCGAGGGGGAGGAACCGGGCCGCGTCGAGACCACCGGGGGCGATCACCCGACCGGCAAGTCCACAGCGAGGCATGCAACTGGCATCGATCCGCAAGATCCGATCGATCCGAAAAGTCCGAAGCTGCCTCCGGCGTAACACTGACGCGCACCGGAATATCGATCGAAGACCCGACTGAACAATACGAAAGGAATCGACCATGGTCGTCAGGGAGAAGGTCCCGGTTGAGGGAAAGAAACTCGTCGAGATGTCCTGGGACCCGATTACGCGGATCGTCGGCAGCCTGGGGATTTACACGAAAATCGACTTCGACAACCGGAAGGTCGTCGAGTGCCACAGCACCTCATCCATCTTCCGCGGCTACAGCATCTTCATGAAGGGGAAGGACCCGCGCGACGCGCATGTGATCACCAGCCGCATCTGCGGCATCTGCGGCGATAACCACATGGTCTGCTCCAACTACACGCAGAACATGGCCTTCGGCGTCAAGCCGCCGAACCTCGCGGAGTGGATCGTCAACCTCGGCGAGGCCGCCGAGTACATGTTCGACCACAACATCTTCCAGGATAACCTCGTCGGCGTGGACTTCTGCGAGCAGATGGTGCGGGAGACGAACCCGACCGTCTGGGAGAAGGCGAAGCATACGGACGCACCGAATGCGAACCTCCACGGCTATCGCACGATCGCGGACATCATGACCGCCCTCAACCCCTTCACCGGCGAGTTCTACCGCGAGACGCTGCAGGTCAGCCGCTACACGCGCGAGATGTTCTGCCTAATGGAAGGGCGGCACGTCCATCCGTCCACCCTCTATCCCGGCGGCGTTGGCACCGTGCCCACCGTGCAACTCTTCACGGACTATCTCGTCCGCTTGATGCGGTACATCGAGTTCATGAAGAAGTGCCTGCCCCTGCACGAGGACCTCTTCAACTTCTGGTACGAGGCACTGCCCGGCTACGAGGAAGTGGGCCGTCGGCGCATCCTCCTCGGCTGCTGGGGATCGTTCCAGAATCCCGAGGTCTGCGACTACGATTACAAGACGATGACGAAGTGGGGCCGCGCGATGTACGTCACGCCGGGCGTCGTCGTGGACGGCGAACTGGTGACGACGGACCTCGTGGACATCAACCTCAACATGCGCATCCTCCTCGGCAGTTCGTACTACGACGACTGGCAGGAGGGCGGCGAGCAGTTCGTCAAGCGCGATCCGCTCGGCAACCCCGTGGATATGCGCCATCCGTGGAACCAGACCACCACCCCGCGCCCGCAGAAGCGCAACTTCGACGACAAGTACACCTGGGTCATGTCGCCCCGCTGGCTCGACAAGCGGACGGGCGACCATCTGGCGCTCGACACGGGCGGCGGCCCGATCGCCCGCTTCTGGGCGACGGCCCTCGCCGGGATCGTCGATGTCGGCTACGTCAAGGCAACCGGCCACAGCGTGAAGATCTTCCTGCCGAAGACGGCACTGATGCCGGAGGTGGAATTCGAGTGGCACATCCCGAAGTGGAGCAACGCCATCGAGCGCGACCGGGCGCGCACCTATTTCCAGGCGTACGCGGCCGCCATGGCGCTCTACTTCGTCGAGCAGGCGCTCGCGGAACTCCACGCCGGCCACACCAAGGTCTGGTCCGACTTCAAGGTGCCCGATGACGCGATCGGCTGCGGTTTCCACGAGGCGGTGCGCGGCGTGCTCTCGCATCACATGGTGATCCGCGACGGCAAGATCGCCAACTATCATCCCTACCCACCGACGCCGTGGAACGCCAATCCGCGCGACTCGTACGGCACGCCGGGGCCGTACGAAGATGCGGTGCAGAACACGCCGATCTTCGAGGAGAATGGCCCGGAGAACTTCAAGGGGATCGACATCATGCGGGCCGTCCGCAGCTTCGACCCCTGCCTGCCGTGCGGCGTCCACATGTACACGGGCGAGGGGAAACTCCTCGACCGCCAGCACACGCCGACCCTCGGGCCGATGTAAAAGCGGCCTGCGGATTGGGGACTGAGCGGGGAATCATCTCCACTCAGCCCTCGGCCCTCATCGCTCAGTCCTGAATCGACCGAAGGGAGCGCGTGATGCATCAGGGCAACGGCTTCGAGCAGCGGATGGAGCGGCTTGACGCGCTCATTCACGAGATCGAGGCGTTTACCGATCCGGCCGCGCGGGAGATCGCGGAGGAAGTGGTCCAGGCGCTCCTCGAACTGCACGGGAGCGGTATTGAGCGCATGCTCGAAATGGTCGCCGCAGCCGGGGATGCCGGGCAGCTAATCGTCGACGAAATCGTCACGGATGATCTGACACGCAATCTACTTCTCCTGCATGGGCTCCATCCCATCGGCATGGAAGATCGCGTGCGGCAGGCGCTGGATCGTGTGCGACCGTACATGGCCTCGCACGGTGGCTACGTCGAATTGCGCGGCATCGAAGACGGCGTCGTGCATCTGCGGCTGGAGGGCAGTTGCCACGGCTGCCCCTCCTCGCTCATGACGCTCCAATTGTCGATTGAGAAGGAGATCATGGACCTCGCGCCGGACGTGGCCGGAATCGAGGTGGAAGGGCTCGCGGAGCAGTCGGGCGCCACGGCTATCCCGCCGGACGGCTTCGTGCCGATTTCGTCGTTCGCCGTCGCGGGGCTCGATTGATGAGTGAGGACGCCGCCTCCCGGATTCCGGCGTCGTCGCCCGGTGCGAGCGCGACGTCGATAGGGATGCTCCGCCGCTTTGTCAAGCCGCGCGAGCCGTGGGAGCGGTGCGAGTTGTGCAACGCGCCGATCCCGCCCGATCCCGATCACCGGCACCTGCTCGACACCGCGAACCGGCAGGTGGTCTGCGTCTGCGCCGCGTGCGCGGTGAGCATGGGCGGCGGGCAAGATTCCGCGCGCCGCTTTCGCCTCATCCCGCAGCGCGTCGATGCGCTGGCGGACTTTCAGATGACCGATGCCCTCTGGGATGGCGTGCTCATCCCGGTCGGCATGGCCTTTTTCTTCTTCAGCAGCAGCGCGGGGAAGATCGTCGCCTATTATCCCAGCCCGGCGGGCCCGACGGAGTCGCTGCTCTCCCCCGATTCGTGGGAGGCGATTGTCCACGCGAACCCGGCCATTCAGGCGATGGAGCCGGATGTCGAGGCGCTGCTCGTCAACCGGGTCCGTGGGGCGCGGGAGTATTACCGCGTGCCGATCGACGAATGCTACCGGCTCGTTGGGCTGGTGCGCCTGCACTGGCACGGCCTGTCCGGCGGCACCGAGGTATGGGACGAGATCGGCAAGTTCTTCGCCGATTTGACGCGACGGTCGCAACCAATCGAGCGGGATTCCCATGCCTGATCTGAGTTTCGCCGTCCAGAGCGCCTCGCCGCTCACCTACGCGGCGGCTCCGCTGCTCGCCTTCCAACTGCGCGTCGCGTGCGCCGACCCGGAGGAGCGGATCGCGAGCATCGCGCTCCGCTGCCAGATTCAGTTCGAGGTGACGCGCCGCCAGTACACGCCGACGGAGCAGGAGCGGCTTCTCGAGTTGTTCGGCGAGCCGGAGCGATGGGGCGAGACGCTGCGCACGATGCTCTGGACGCACACCAATGTCACCGTCCCCGCCTTCACGGGAAGCACGGTTGTCGATCTGCCCGTGCCGTGCACCTACGACTTCAATGTGGCCGCGACGAAGTACTTTCATGGTCTGGAGGACGGCGAGGTGCCCCTGTGCCTCCTCTTTAGCGGGACGATCTTCTATCGGGCGGATGATGGGTCGATGCGGATCGATCAGATCTCCTGGGAGAAGGAGGCGACCTTCCGGCTGCCCGTCCGGGTCTGGCGCGCGATGATGGACCATTACTACCCCAACATCGCCTGGCTGACCCTGCCGCAGGATGTCTTCGACCGCTTGTACGCCTACAAATCCCGCAGTGGCTTGCCGACCTGGGAGCAGGTGATTGCGCATCTGCTCACGGAGGCGGAAGCGAAGGTGTGAAGCGATGAATTTCGACACTGTGCAGCAGATCGCGGATGCCGTCCTCTTCGAGGGCTACCTTCTCTATCCGTACCGCCAAACGGCGGTGAAGAACCAGCAGCGCTGGACGTTCGGCGGTGTCTACCCGGCGGCGTACAGCGCCGCCCAGCGCGGCGCCGACGCCTGCACGATGCAGACGGAATGCCTGATCAGCGGGGGCGACGACACGACCGTGAGCGTGCGCGCCCGCTTCCTGCATCTGACCGAACGGACGGTCGGGGAGAGGATCTCTCCGCCCGATTTCCACGCTCGTTGACGAATTGCGGGTCGGTGATCGGGTGTACCGACCGTGGCAGGAGGCGGTCGAGCGGTCCGTTGATGTGGCGGATTTGTCGCTGATCGACCTGATTGCCGCGCCGGTCCGCGTGCCGATCCACTGCCCGGACTCGCGGGAACTCGAACCGCTTCGCGACGCCGCGAATACTGATGTCGGCGTGGTGATCCGCACACAAACGGTGATTGATGGGACAATCACGATAGGGGCGAACGCGGGTCGAGGAGGGTGTCTACACACTCTCGGTCGTCATTGAGAATGTGACCGCGCTCGCGGTCCCCGGCGATACCGAGCCGGGACGATGCGCTCCCGCACAGCATGATCTCGACGCACGCCATCATGGGCGTCAGCGGCGGCGCATTCGTCTCGCTGCTCGATCCCCCGGCGGAGATGCAACCAGTTCGTCGCGGGGTGCCAGAACGTCGGGACGTGGCCCGTCCTCGTCGGGGAGGAGGGCGACCGGAGCATGATGCTCTCGTCGCCGATCATCCTCTACGACTATCCGCAGATCGCGCCCGAGAGCACCGCGAATCTCTTCGACGGCACCGAGATCGACGAAATCCTCATGCTCAGGATCATGACGCTCACCGACGATGAGAAGCGGGAAATCCAGGAGTCCGATCCGCGCGGTCGCGAGGTGCTCGCGCGGACCGAGGCGATCCCGCCGGAGCAATTCAGGAAAATGCATGGCGTGATCCGGACGCTCCGGACGATCGATGAGGATGAGCAATGAACGAGTGGGACGAGCAGGTGTGGAACCCCGACGGCACGACGGGCGAGGAGGCGATTCGGCAACTCGAACAAGTGCGCGTCGGCGGGACCGATCTGAAGCCGGGCGACCGCGTGCAGTTGTGGCCGCGCGGCGGCGGGGACATCTTCGATCTCGCCCTGCCGGGGTCGCGAGGCGACGGTCGAATCTATCCAGCAGGATTACGATGACCGCATCCATGTCGCTGTCACGGTGAACGACGATCCGGGGGCCGATCTGGGCATGCTCCGCTTGCCCGGCCATCGCTTCTTCTTCTCGCTCGATGAGGTCGTGCCGCTCGATGCGCCATCGGGAGAGATGCCATGAGCGCGCCGCGCATCCTCGTCGCCGGGATCGGCAATATCTTCCTCGGGCGACGATGCCTTCGGGGTCGAGGCCGCGCAGTTGCTCGCGACGCAGACGTTGCCGGAGGGCGTGCGCGTCGTCGATTTCGGCATCCGTGGCTTCGATCTCGCCTATGCGTTGATGGACGAGTACGAGGCGGCGATTCTCGTCGACACGATGGCGCGCAACGAAGCGCCGGGCACGCTCTCCGTCATCGAGGCGGACCTGACGGCGTTGCCGGCGGCGGACGCCGGCGCGATCGAGATGCACAGCATCGATCCGCTCGCCGTCCTGCGCCTAGTCCGGACGCTCGGCGGTCAACCGCCGCCGGTCTACGTCGTCGGCTGCGAGCCGCTGACATTCGGGCCGGAGGAAGGGCAGATGGGCCTGAGCGCGCCCGTCCAGGCGGCGCTCGCCGGCGGCGACGCGGATGATCCACTCGCTCGTCGAGCGCCTGCTCACGGCGAATTCGGGGGCAGGCAGAAGGGAGGGGGAAGCGCTCAGTGTTGAGGTCTAGTGCCGGGGCGCGCGGCTGCGCGCCTCCCCCGTATTGCTCGCAGGAGATGGATGAATGAAAGCGCTTGTCGTCAGCCTCGTACTCCTTCTCGCGGTCGTACTGCTCGTCGGTGGATGGCTCGTTGCGCTCCCCAACACCGGGCGGTACATTCTGATCGGCGCGCTCGTGCTCGCGCTGATTGTTGGTCTGCTCGCGCAGGTGCTCGGATGTGCGTCGCTATCTGCGTATGCGGTCGATGTGAACATCGAAGCACTGTGACGTTTCCGCAGTACAGAAGGGGGTCATAAATGAATCGAAAGCGTTTCGCGGGCGTCGTCCTGGTACTGCTGGCGATCGGGGTGGTCATGCAGATCCCCGACATCAAGCGGTACCTGGCGATGCGGGCCATGTGATGAGCAGTAGACAGTAATCGGTCATCGGATGGTTCGCTGCCCTTCTGACTACTGTCTACTGCTACTGTCTACTCAGGGAGAGACCGTGCATGAATTATCCGTCATGGCGTATATGCTGGAGAGCGTGGAAGCACATGCGCAGAAGATTGGCGCGAAGAAGGTGCTCGCGATCAACCTGGTGATCGGGGAGCGGGCGAGCATCATCGACGACTCGATCCTCTTCTACTTCGACGCATTGACGCCCGGCACGCTGGCCGAGGGGGCCCAACTCAATGTGCGGCGGACGCGGATGCAGTTCCATTGCCCGACATGCGACCGCGATTACGCGCCATCGGGCATCGATTTTCGCTGCCCGGACTGCGAGACGGTGGGGCAGGTCACCGATGACGGCAGCGAAATGCTCATCGAGAGCATGGAGGTCGAAACATGAGTGTGCAGAGTGTCAAGATCGTCAACGTCCTCGAAGGCTTGCTCGCCGGCAACGATCAGGCGGCCGCGCGCAACCGCGAGCGATTCAGCGATGCCGGCGTGCTGACGGTCAATATCATGTCTTCGCCTGGCGCGGGCAAGACGAGCCTGATTATCAAGACGCTGGCGGCAATGAAAGGGCAGGCCCGCATCGGCGTGATCGAGGGCGACATCGCCGGCAGCATCGACACCGAGAAGGTGATCGCCGCCGGGGCGCGCGACGCGGTGCAGATCAACACCGGCGGCAACTGCCACCTGGAAGCGAACATGGTGGACCGTGCGTTGGACACGCTCGACCTCGATCGAATTCGACATCATGATCGTGGAGAATGTCGGCAATCTCGTCTGCCCGACGCACTGGGCATTGGGCGAGCACCTGCGTCTCTGCGTCCTCAGCACCGCCGAGGGGCACGACAAGCCGATCAAATACCCGCAGATGTTCGTGACGAGTGACGCGATCGTGCTGAATAAGATCGATCTGATCGAACTGGTTGATTTCGAGCGCGATTTCTTCTACGAGTCCGTGCGCGCGCTCAACCCGCACGCGCCGATCTTCGAAGTCTCCTGCCGGACCGGGGAGGGCATCGCTGCGTGGGCGGAGTGGCTGCTCCAGCAACGTGCAACCGTGCGCAACCAGCAACGAGCGATGAGCGATGAGGGGATCGCCTCCCACTGACTACTGACTTCAGGAGGAAACTGCTATGTGTCTCCCACTCATTGGGCGCATCGTTGCGGTGGAAGATGGCCACGCTCAGGTTGAATTGCTTGAAGGGGAGATCGTCCGCGCGAGTACCGCGATCCAATCGAGCGTGGCAGTCGGCCAGTACGTGCTGCTCGACCGGGGCATGATTATCGAAATCATCGACGCCGATCAGGTGGAGGAGATGCTCCAGTTTTACACTGAACTGACCGAGATGTGGGAGAAGGAGGACGCACTCTATGGATGAGACGATCAGCGCCCCGAGACCGCCATCCCGGCGCCGCGCTACGATCGCTCGATGGCACGAACCGCTTTATCCGCTACGCCTTCATGCCCAACAAACTGCGCTACTGCGGCGGCGACGACAACAGCGAGATGTTCGCCTACGCGCTCGCCGAAGTGCGCGAGCCGCCGCTGGAGACGATCCTGCGGAAGTTCACCGGCGCGATGCCCTACCTGACGCTCATCGCGCGGAGCAACGGCATCGCGGACCCGTTCGATGATCGCGTGGTGGAGGCATACTGGATCGGCAATGAACTGCTCGATCATGTCGAGGTGCGCGACATGTACGCATCGCTGCGGGAGCGGTACAGCACGCGCCTCTCCCCGAAACTGATGGCGCTAGTCGCGAACAAAGCGCCGGAGGGGGCGCGCGCGCACCACAGTTTCCACGTCTTCGATGCGTGGCGCACCGCCGAGGACCTCAGCGGGGATGTACTCGCGACGATCGACAACTGCCGTATCAGTTGGGGGACGGTGCAGACCGTTGAGGGCGCGGACGTGATTGTGGAGCGCCGCCCGATTGAGATGCACGACGGTAAACTCGCCTTCGGTGCGTCGCGGCGGGACCGCATGACGCGATTGATCGGCGGGAAGGGCTTCGTGACAACGGTCGCGCCCGGCGATATCGTCTCGTTGCACTGGGGCTGGGTCTGCGACGTGCTCACGCCGCGTCAGGTGGCGAATCTCGCCCGATTCACAGACCATCACCTGCGGCTGGCGAACCGGACGATCTAATCTCAATACCATGAGGCGAGAGGGTTCGCGCAATGGCTGAATCACTTTCTCGACGCACATTGCTCCGCGCGGGCGCGCTCGGCGGCGCGGCGATGGTGGCTGTGCCCCTCCTGAGCGCATGTCAGTCCACGCCTGCTAGGTCCGTGGCACCCCCCCCATCGTCGCCGGTTGCCCAGACGCCGCGCCGCCTGACCCTCGGGTGGTGGACGGATATTGGCTTTCCCTCGCCGTTCGCCTTTATCCCGCTCGGGCCGGGCGGCGTCGTGCGCACCAGCCTCCTCTTCGATACGCTGACATGGAAGGATGAGAAAGGCATCATTCCGTGGCTCGCGGCGCGTTGGGATGTCAGCAGCGACGGCCTGACTTACACCTTCACCCTCCACCCGAACGCCACCTGGCACGATGGCCGCCCGCTCACCGCCGACGATGTCGCCTTCAGTTACACCTACTATCGCCAGCATCCCTTCCCGTGGGGTGCGAGCGACATGGTGGACGGCGCCGATGTGGTGGACGCGCGCACGGTGCGTATCCGGCTCAACCGCCCCTTCGCACCCTTTCTAGAGAATGTCGCGGGTATCATGCCGATCCTGCCGAAGCACATCTGGGAGCCGGTGCGCGACCCGTTGAAGTTCTCCGGGCCGGCCGCCGTGATCGGCAGCGGGCCGTACACATTCGGCTCCTACAAGGAGGGGACGGGGGAATACCAGTTCGACGCGAACGCCGCGTACTTCCGTGGTCGCCCGACGGTTGATACGCTCCGCTTCGTGCTCGTCCCGCTTGCGCAGAGTGTCGTGGGACTGCAGACGCACGCGGCGGACGCCATCCTGGCGACGGACTATGACGTCGTGAAGGCGTTCGGGCAGGGGCCGAACTGGCGTGCCCTCCAGACGCCGCCCTTCAGCATCATGCGCCTCATCTTCAATGTGGACCGCCCGCCCTTCGATCAGAAGGCGTTTCGCCAGGCGGTGGCGTACGCGCTCGACCGTCAGCAGATCGGCGAGCGCGTCATCCACGGCAATGTCACGCTCGGCAATCCCGGCATCATCCCGCCCGGCAGTCCATGGTACAACCCGGACGTGCCGCAATACGCCTACGATCCCGCCCGCGCCCGAGCGATGCTCGATGGCCTCGGTTTCCGTGTGGGCGCAAGCGGGATGCGTGTGATGCCGGACGGTACGCCGCTCGCGGTGGACTTCCTCGCCGACCCGGCCGCCGCCGATGCGGAGATCGTGCGGCTGATGCTTAAGGAGGTCGGTATCGACGTGCGGCCGATCACGGCGGACCCGAAGACACGTACGGATATCCAGAGAAACCGCCGCTTCGGCATGGCGCTCACGTCGCATATCGGCGTTGGCGGCGACCCGGACTTTCTGCGCCGCTGGTACGCGAATCAGACGTACAACTCCTTCGAGGAGGGCAACGCGATCCACAGCGCGGCGTTCACCCTGCTGGCCAACCAGCAGGTGGCGGAGATGGACATAACGCGCCGGAAGGCGCTCGTCAACCAGATGCAGGCCGTCCTTGCGGAGGAATTGCCGACGCTCGGGCTCTATCACCGGCCTTTCTACTGGCTCTATGACCCGAATGCCTTTCAGGGCTGGTTCAACACCTGGGGCGGCATCATGGACGGCATCCCCCTCGTGGATAACAAGCTCGCTTTTCTGGGTGGCAGTCAGTAGACAGGAGTCAGTTGGCAGTTGGCAGACCCCGCGCTGCACAGTCTCCCTCCGACTACTGACTACTATCTGCTGTCTCGTCCCAAGGAGAGATCGTGGTGCGTCTCGCCCGCTCGCTGGCGCTCCTCGGGGCGCTGCTCGTCATCAATTTCGTCCTGCCGCGCCTCCTTCCCGGCGATCCGGTAGAGCAGTTGCAGGGCGGTGGCGGTCAGGACGCGCCGTTCGTTCTCAGCCCGGAGGCGCACGCCCAACTGCTGCGCTACTACGGGCTCGACCGGCCGCTGCCGGTGCAGTTCGGTCACTATTTGCTCGCAACGGCACGGGGTGACCTCGGATTCTCCATCCATTTCAATCAACCCGTCCGCGCGCTCGTGCTGCACCGGATCGGCTGGACGTTCGCCCTCGCAGGCGGGTCGCTCCTGATCGCCGCCGGTCTCGGCTCGCTCCTCGGCTTGTTCCTGGCGTGGCACGCGCGGTCGCGCTGGTCCACCGCGCTCGGCCTCGTCGCGCTCCTCGGCGGCGGCCTGCCGGAGTTCGTCGTCGGCCTCGCGCTCCTCGTCGCCTTCGCCGTGACGTGGCCGTTCTTCCCGGCCGCCGGCGCGCTCTCGCCCTTCCGGGAATGCACGGCGAGCACGGTGATTGCCTGCGCGGGCGATGCCGTGCGGCACGCCGCGCTCCCCGGCCTGACGCTCATCCTCGCGCACATGCCCGCCTTCCTGCTCATCGCGCGCGGTGCGGCGATCGAGGAGATCGCCCGGCCGTACGTCGCCGTCGCGCGGGCGAAGGGGATCTCCGAACCGCATATCGGCCTGCGCCATGTGGCGCGGAACGCCGCAACGCCGGTGCTCGCCTATTTGGGGGTGCGCGTCGGCCTGCTGCTCGGCGGGGTGGTGGTCGTGGAGACGCTCTTCGCCTATCCCGGCCTCGGCCAATTGACGTTCATCGCCATCGAGTCGCGCGACTATCCGCTGCTGGAAGCGCTCTTCCTCCTCTTCGGCGTCGCGATCATCGCGGCGGGGTTGGCGAGCGATCTGCTGCTCGCGCGCCTCGATCCGCGCCCGCAGCAGGCCGCAGTATGACGATGCGATCCGAGATAGTGCCGCTCGCACCCGCCGCCATGGAGGATCATCCGGAGCAGCGCCGGAGATACCCCGGGCCCATCCTGCGCGATGCGCGCCTGTGGCTCAGTGTCGCGATACTCGCTGCCATCCTGACCATCGTTTCCCTAGGTGGTCGGCTTGCGCCCTATGACCCACACGCCTTGAGCGGACAACCGCTGGAACACCCGAGCGGCGCGCATCTCCTCGGCACGAACGACATCGGCCAGGACCTGTTCAGCCAGTTGGTGCTGGGTGGCCGCGTATCGCTCGCCGTCGGCTTCGGGGCGGCGATCCTCTCGACCGGGATCGCATGGGCGCTCGGGCTGCTCGCCGGCCTCGGGCGGCGTTGGAACGCGCTCGTGGCGGGCACGGCCGATCTCTTCCTGGCGCTGCCGTTTTTGCCGGTGACGATCCTGGTCGTCGCGCATCTCGGGCCGAGCCCGGTCGTGATCGCGGGTACGGTCGGGCTGGTTTCGTGGCCGGCATTCGCCCGCGTGATACGCGCCCGCGTCGCCACCGAACTCGCCGCCGGCTATGTCGAGGCCGCTCGCGCCATCGGCGCGCATCCCGGCAGGATCCTGACGCGGCACGTCCTGCCCGCTACGGTGCCGGTGGCGACAGCGAAGTTCGTGCTCACCGTCCAATCGGCGATCGTTATTCAGGCGAGCCTCGCATTCCTCGGATTGAGCAATCCCGCCACGATCAGTTGGGGCGGCGTCATCCATCGCGGCGTGGGGTACGGGCTGATCTTCGCGGGCGGCGCGTGGCGCTGGTGGCTCGTGCCGCCGATTTGTAGCATTACGCTGCTCGTCTCGGCGGTGGCATTGATTGGCTGGGTGCTGGGGGACGCGCGCTGATGTGACCGGCGGCAACCTTCCCGGTGTAGTGCTGATCGGGTGCATCGAGAAAGGCGAATCTCGCGTGTCTCAAAAAGGGCGGTTTTGAGATTAAGCGATTCTCATGTGCGTTGTCCGGCGGTAGGGAATAGCCGCAATGGGTGAACCAGCCGCGCGCGTCGTTTGCCGTCACCGCCCCCACCGCCTCCCCGATCGCTGCCACTAACTCCTCCTGCGTCCGCTTCGCCGCCCGGCGGACGCGCGTCTTCACTTTGCTGTACGCCCCCTCGATCGGCGAGAAATCCGGCGAGTATGCCGGGAGGTAGACGAGGCCGCATCCCGCCCCCTCGATGATCTGCCGCACCTGCGCCCCCTTGTGGACATTGAGATTGTCCATCACCACCACCTGCCCCGCGGCAGCGTCGGCAGGAGGAAATGGCGCAGCCACGCCACGAACGCCTCCCGGTCCATCGCCCCTTCCAGCACCATCGGCGCATCCAGTCCATCGAGCGTCAGCGCGGCGATCAGCGTCGTGTTGCGCGTGTGGTTGCGCGGCACATGGCCGTACGCCCGCTTGCCGCGTGGTGCCCGCGCATACAGCGGCGTCATCCGCGTGTGCGTGCCCGTCTCGTCCACGAAGACCAGCCGCTCGGCTGGCACTCGCCGCCATCGCCTCCCGCCACGCCGCCCGCGCCGCCGGGTCCTGCTCGCTGGCGATCAGCGACTTTTTTTCACCGTCCAGCCCACGCGCTGCTGGGCGCGGCACATCGTGCTCGCGCTCACCGGCGCTCCTGCTCCTGTTGCCAGATGGCACAGTGTTCTTCGAGGGTTGCATCCGGGTGTGCACGCAGTTGGGTGAGCAACACCGCCTCCTGCTCGGAACCGATGGCGGGTTGCGGGCCGGGAAGGAAGGTAGTGGGAGCGAGGCTGCCGGTCGTCTCGTTCGCGCCGCACATACCGCCGCACCGTGCGCTCGTTGACCATGAAACGGCGGGCGGCTTCCGCACCGCTCATCCCTCCCCCACCGCCCGCACAATCCGTTCACGTAAATCCTGACTGTACGCATTCATACCGCCAAGGCTACACCCCGGACTGTACTCCTGCAATCGGCGCTTCGATAGAATATGGCACAATCTATTAGCTCGGTTTTCTACCTTGATAGCGAGACGGCTTTCGAAACTCGTTTTCGGTCTTGCGATCTTTCTCGGCCCGTGCTCGACGCGCATTTTCGACACGATGGTGCTCGATCGATCTACGGTGGGGCGAACGCATCACTGACATGGGCCCGCTGCCGCGCCAGTGATGCACGACGCGTTTGCTTCGGGTATCATCTTCTCACCGAGTCTATTGTAGGTTGTGTGGGGAACGCCGATCATGCTGCCGTCGCCGCATCCATCACCCCTCGTCGGGCGCGACCGCGAACTCGCGATCCTGCGTGAGCATCTCGCTGCCGCCCTCGCCGGGCAGGGCAGCCTCGTGCTGATCGGCGGGGAGGCGGGCATCGGCAAGACCGCCCTCGCGGAGGCGCTCTGCCGCGAGGCGGCGGAGCAGGGTGCGCTCGTGCTCATCGGGCGCTGCTACGACCTCACCGAGACGCCGCCCTACGGCCCGTGGCTCGAGCTCTTCGGCGCGCTACCGCGCGACGGCGATGCTCCCGCCGCCCCCGCGCCTTCGCCGCGCGCGGCACCGTCGGCGACGGTCGCGAGCCAGGCGGCGCTCTTCCGGCAGGTGCGCGATTTCTTCACCGCCCTGCGCGCCCGCGACCCGTCGTCCTCCTGCTCGACGACCTCCACTGGGCGGACCCCGCCAGCCTCGACCTGCTGCGCTTCCTCGCCCGCTCCGTCGCCGCGCTGCCCCTGCTCCTCCTCGCCACCTACCGCGGCGACGAACTCGACCCGCCGCCACCCCCTCGCTCGCGCTGCTTCCCGCTGCTCGTGCGCGAGGCGCGCGCCGACGCGCCTCGACCTGCGCCCGCTCGACGCCGCGGCGATGCGCGCGCTCGTCGACGGCGCGCTACGCCCTCGCCGAGGCCGACGCGGCGCGGCTCGTCGCGCTATCTGCACGAGCGCGGCGGAGGGCAATGCCCTCTTCCTCGGCGAACTGCTGCGCGCGCTCGAAGAGACGGGCGTCCTGCGACGGAGGGCGAGCGGCTGGGCGCTCGGCGATCTGACGCGCGTGCCGCGTGCCGCCGCTGCTGCGGCAGGTGATCGAGGCGCGGCTGGCGACGCCTGGACGCGGAGAGCCAGCGACTGCTCGCCGTCGCGGCGGTGATCGGGCAGGAGGTGCCGCTCGACTCTGGGCAGCGGTGGCGGCGGTGGACGAGGAGACGCTGCTGGACGCAGTCGTCGAGCGGGCGAGGCGGCGCACATGCTCGATGGAGACGGCGGACGGCGCGGGGTGCCCTTCGCCCACGCGCTGATCCGCGAGGCGCTGTACGAGGGGACGCCCGCCGACGCGGCGGCGACAGCCTGGCACCGCGGCGGTCGGCGAGCGCTCCTGGCGGACCGGCCGGACGCCCGACCCGGACGCGGTCGCCTACCACTTCCGGCAGGCGGGCGACGCGCGGGCGATCGCGTGGCTCATCCGGCCGGGCGAACGGGCGCGAGCGCCGCCTACGCCTGGCTGACGGCGGCCGAGCGCTACGAGGCGGCGCTCGCGATCCTGCGAGCGGGCCGACAGCGATCCGGACTGCGGTGCGTGCTGCTCGTGCACATGGCGTGGTTGCGCCGCTGGTCCCACCCGGCGGAAAGCCTCGCCGCGCTCGATACGGCGTGGCACCTCGCGGACCGGATCGGCGAACCGGTGCTCGCCGCCGCGAGCCGCCTCGTGCGCGGCATCCAGCGCTGCCGCATGGGGATCCTCGTCGACGGCCTGGTCGATATCGAGGTCGCCGCTGTGGCGATCGACGGCATGCCGGCCGACGATGGCACGGCTCGAACGCTTCCGGCTCAGCGGCATGCCGTTCGATCACGGGAGGCATGTGGGGGACGCTCATCCTGCGCCTCGGCAGCAGCGGCAGGACGGAGCGGGCGCTCGCCCTCGGCCTGCCGCTGGTGGCGGGATCGCCGCCGTCCGCGCCGCTCACCGATGTCCATTTCGGCCTCGCATACGCGCAGGCGGTGCGCGGCGAGGTGGCCGCGGCGCGCCGGTCGTTCGCCGCGGCGCGCGTCGGCTATCGCGCGCAGGAGAACCCGCCGGGGTCGGCCGAGACCGCGCTGTACGAGCTGGAATGCGCGGTGCTGCCGTATGCCGCGAACGCGCTCGCGGAGCGCCGCGCACTCGCCGATACGGCGGACGCGGCGTGGCTGCAGGCGAGCGGCGCGGTCCCGGCGGATGTGCCGGTCCGCATCGCGCATCTCCCATTGCTCGTCATCGAGGGCCGGTGGGATGAGGCGTGGGAACTCGGGCTGGCATTGCGCAAGGCGCGCCGATATACGAGCCGACGCTATCTCGCGAATCGGACGCTCGGGCCGCTCGCTTTCCATCGCGGGGAGCGGTCCGTGGCGTGGGAGGCGATCGCGGAAACGTTGCCGTACGGCCTTGAGACGCCACCGGGGGAGGCGCGCTTCTTCGACGCGACGATCTTGCAGCGGCTGGCGATTGCCCTCGCACTCGACGCGGGCGACACGCCACCGCACAGGCATGGCTCGAGGCCCACGACCGCTGGCTGGCATGGAGCGGCGCGATACTCGGGCAGTCGGAAGGACAGGCGCTCTGGGCGCGCTACTATCGCGCCATCGGCGATGCGGGACGGGCATCTAGCACGCCGACCGGGCGCTCGCGCACGCCAACGCGCCCCGCCAACCGCTCGCCTTGCTCGCCGCCCATCGGCTGCTCGGCGAACTCGAGACCGAAGCGGGGCGATTCGCCGACGCGGCGACGCACCTCGACGTGTCCCTCGCCCTCGCCGATGCCTGCGCCGCGCCCTACGAGCGCGCCCTCACCCTCCTCCGCCCTCGCGGCCCTGCGCGCCGCGACGCGGGAGCGGGAGGAGGCGGCGCTCCTCGACGAGGTCCGCGCCATCTGCGCGCCGCTCGGCGCCGGCCCGCCCTCGCCCGCGCCGATGCCCTCGCTCGCCCCGCGACCAGGGATATGCCGCCCGCCTATCCCGCCGGGCTTTCCGCGCGCGAGGTCGAGATCCTGCGCCTGGTCGCCGCGGGCCGCACCAACCGCGAGATCGCCGACAGCCCTCTTCCTCAGCCCCCGCCACCGTCAACGCCCACGTCGCGCAACATCCTCGCCAAGACCGACACCGCCAACCGCGCCGAGGCCGCCGCCTTCGCCCCGCCACGGCCTCGCCTGATCGTTTTACACGCCAGATCACGCAGGCTCGCTACGCAGAACCATGCGTAGCGCGCAGGCGGGGGAACGAATAGGGGATTCCCTCGATGACACCACGGTGTCGGTCCCTCTATACAGTGGCTTATGTGATGCATCGCAAATGGTCGATTAGCGTCGGGATCGACTGGGCAGCGCCGTCGATCCCCTCTATGGCCCGGCAGAGGTAGTGCGATGTTCCTACGGTTTTTGCCAACGGTCAGCGCGTCGGTCGCATCGCTCTGGATCGCCGCCTTTATCGCCATGCCACGCAAGCCACTCCCGCATAACGAGATGCAGGAACTTGTCTACACCCGCCTACTCGGCGGACATCACCGTGTCCTCCTGCTCGCGGTGGTTGGGACGGTGATTGGATTGCTCGTGCTCGTGCTCAGCATGCCATCAAGCGTAACGGCGCTATCGAACCGCACGACATCCCGACAGCAGGTTTGCTACCACGGCGGTGCCTCCCCGACGTGCTACACACCCCAACCGGGGGGGGCATGGCTCGAAGAGGAGTTACAGGCAGACGGAACGTGGCGCGTGGTGGGGACGTCATTCGTCGCACCACAGGCACCGGGAACGAACTCGGACCGTGACGGCAGGAAATGCACCAATGGAGCCAGCCAGTATTGAACGAAGGAGCAAGGAAATGGCCAGTGTCCCGGAACTCGACATGGAGAAGGTGCAGCACTTCGCCTTCAAGACCCTCGGTGACATCATCGGCACCCAGATGGACATGCTCGGTCTCATCGCCGACCGCCTCGGCCTCTTCCAGACGCTCGCCGACGTCCGGCCCGGTCACGAGCGACGAGTTCGCCGAACAGGCGCAGATCAACGAGCGGTACGGGCGCGAGTGGCTCGCCGCGATGGCCTGCCACGGGACGCTCACCTACGACAACGCCACCAAGCGCTTCACCCTCCCGCCCGAGCACGCCGCCGTCCTCGCCGATGTGGACAGCGGCCTCTATCTCGGCAGCTTCCCCGCCATGCATCGGGCGTTCTGGGCCAATGCGGACGAACTGACCGAGGCATTCAAGCACGGCGGCGGCGTGCCGCAGGATCGCTACGGCGACGACTTCTGGTGCGGCTTCGAGCGCTTCAGCCGCACCGCCTTCCGCAACAACCTCGTGCAGGACTGGATCCCCGCGATGCCGCACGTGGATGCCGCCCTGCGCGCCGGTGGCTCGGTCGCGGATGTCGGCTGCGGCAACGGGCAGGCGCTCATCTTCCTCGCCAAGGGCTACCCCGAGGCGACGCTCGTCGGCTACGACAACTACGCCCCGGCCATCGCGGCGGCGAACGCGAACGCCGAGGCGGCGGGACTGGCGGATCGGCTGCGCTATGAGGTCTGCGATGTGACGCAGGGCATCCCCGGCACGTACGACCTCATCACGACCTTCGATGTCGTCCACGACATGCCGCGCCCGCGCCCCGCGCTCAAGGAGATCAAGCAGTCGCTCAAGCCGGATGGGACGTACTTCGTGCTGGAGTTCAACTTCTTCACCGACCTGCAGCAGAACATTGACCACCCGTTCGGCATCGGCGCGTTCGGCTACTCGGCGAGCATCGGCTACTGCATGACGACGGCGCTGGCGGTGGGTGGCGAGGGGACGGGGACGTGCATGGGCGAGGCGAAGATGCGCGAGTTCGCGACCGAGGCGGGGTTCGGCCAGTTCCGGCGGCTGGACTTCCCCGGCAACCCCTTCAACATCTTCTACGAACTCCGCGCCTGATCGGATGCGGTGCGGCCCGTCCGGGGTACGGGGCGACACAGCGATGCAGCCCTCGGCGACACGAGTGATCCGGCCATCTCTCGCAAGGAGGACCCATGAATCCGCCAACACGTCCGACCCGATCGCGATTGCACGGGGTGCGTGCCGACTCGTCGCCGTCGCGACGGCGATCGCCTGGTGCCTCGTGCCCGGCCTCGTCGCCGCGCAGGCGCCGCCCGGCACGCCGCCCACGCGTCCGCCAATGTCACCGTCTTCGCCACCGGGGTGGAGAGCCCGCGCGGCCTGCGCTTCGGCCCCGACGGAGCCCTCTATGTCGCCGAGGGCGGCCTCACCCCCACCAACCCGACCTCGACGGTCGGCCAGTGCGAGCAGGTGCCCGCCCCCATCGGCCCCTACATGGGCGGGAAGACCGCCCGCATCTCCCGGATCGACGCGAACGGCAACCGCACGACGGTCGTCGATGGCCTGCCCTCCTCGCGGGATTCGTTGGGCGCCGCGAGCGCGATGGAAGGGGTCGCGGATGTCGAGTTCGTCGGCAACACCCTCTACGCGCTGCTCTCGGGCGCCGGCTGCTCGCACGGCGTCCCGGATGTGCCGAACGGGGTCATCAGGGTGAACGCGGACGGGACCTGGACCCCGGTCGCCGACTACAGCGCCTATGCCAAGGCGCACCCCGTGGCGGTGCCGCCGCTCGACGACTTCGAGCCGGATGGCACGCCGTACGCGATGGTCTCGGCGGGCGGGACGCTCTACTTCACCGAGGCGAACCACACCGAGTTGCTGAAGGTCGCGGCCGATGGCACGATCGCGCGGGTGGTCGAGCAGTCGGCGGAGCCGTGGTACGGGTTCACGGCGCTGGCGTACCACGACGGGAACTTCTACACCGGCAGCCTGACCTCGTTCCCGCTCCAGGACGGGGTGGCGAGGATCTCGAAGATCACCCCCGATGGCCGGGTGAGCGTGGTGGCGCAGGGGTTGAGCGCCGTGCTCGGCGTCGCCTTCGACGGCCAGGGGCGGATGTACGCGCTGGAGACGAGCACGGGGGCGAACGGCCCGAATCCGGGGACGGGCAAGATCGTGCGGGTCGCCGCGTCGGGCGGACTGGAGACGGTGGCGAGCGGGCTCTTCTTCCCGACGGCGATGACCTTCGGGCCGGACGGGATGCTCTATGTGTCGAACACGGGGTTCGGCCCGGCGACGGGGCAGATCGTCAAGGTGGACGTGAACGCCGCGCCGGTCGCGGGCCAGACAACACCGACGGCACCGCCCGGTCACGCGGCCTCGCACCGGCGCCGATGGCGCGCCCCCGCCGCACCGCCGACGACGGGAGGCGGCGAGGAGGCGCCTCCTTCATCCGCCGCCTCGGCGACGGGTAGGGAACACCGGGCACGAAGAGATTCTCGCACCGACGCCGTTGCCTTCGGGCAGCGGCGTCTCGCTGCCCTGGTGCGGGCACAACATGGGCACAGAAGCGGAGCGTCTCAAAAAGGCTCGTTTTTGAGACACTCCGATCGACGACGGTGTGCTCGCGATGCAGGTCCCGTTATTCCTCTCGGGCCGCGCCCGCGCTAGCCGCTGTACGCTCGCTGCAGTTCGTCGAGCGAGGGCGGACCGGTCCGTGTCACGGATCGCTCCCAGCCGCCGTCTGCTCGTCGGGTTTCGACCGCCCACGAACCGTCCGATTGCGGTGTGTAGCAGACCGGATCACGGTCGGGTGCATCGGCGCAGATCCGTTGCGCGGCGGTCGCCGTATCCCCCATCGGGGGGGCCGGCACGGTCCCCACGTCGGCCCAATGCCCGTCGGATTGCCGTGCCGCCGCCAACCAGCGTCCATCGGACGCCAATCGGTAGCAGGACGGCTGGCCCGCCGCGGCCGCCGCGCAGTACTGGTCCACCCGTCGCGCCTCCCCGAGGGTGGGGTCGATCCGCTGCGGCAGGGTGACGACCACCACCAATCCGGTCGCCGCCGTCATGGTCGCCGCGAAACCGATGAGCAGGCGCCGCCGGCCGAGCAGGCGAGTATAGACCAGTTCCTCGACCTCGTTGCCGAGGCGCGGCTTGCGCGGCGTGGCGATGAGCACGCAGCACCACCCGGTGAGTATCGTCGCGACCCATGCCGCCATCCCCTTCCCTCCCCGCCGCCCCGATGTGATGGCCGTCGCGCATGCGACCACGCCGCGCGACCGTGGCGCATGGGCGCCGCTTTGGGCACCCATCCCGACGCCCTCTGGCGCGCGCCGCAGGCGGGGCGATGTCGCGCTTTGCCTCAACCAACCCTTGCTCGCCGCCGGCGTCGCCGCGCACACGGCGGCCGCTCAGTTGGCGTCGTACGCCAGCGTCTCGGCGAGCCACTCGACCGCCAACTGGTGCTGGCGGTACAGGTGCCCCGCGTGATTGCCGTCGTGCTCGCCCGCCCGGTGCGGGATGCCCGCCTGCGTCAGGCTGCGGCTCAGCATCCGATGGCCGTACTGGTACGCGAAATCGTCCCGCGAGCCGACCTCCATGAAGATGCCCCGCAGCTCGGCGCAGGTTCTCGACGCGATCGGCCCAGTTGACGACCGGGTCGTGGGCGAGCCATTTCCCCCACAGCTCCGGGATCGGTGCGCCGCTCGGGAACTCGATCGGCAGGTCGACGTAGTACGGTGGGTTGTCCGGGTTCGGCGAGTAGCAGGCCGCGAGCATGTAGGCGACCCGTGCGTTGAAGTTGCTCGGGGTCGGGCCGCTCGGCGGCTCCGGGTAGATGCTGGTGTAGTACTCATAGATGAACCGTCGGTGCGAGTAGTCGAAGTTGGCGGGCGCCGAGAGCATCGCGAGCGCGCCGAAGACGTCGGGGTGGCGCGAGCCGAGGTGCCAGGCGCCGATGCCGCCGCCGGAGATGCCGAAGACGCCGCGGCTGGCGGGCTGGGGGATGGTGCGGTAGTGCGCGTCCATGTAGGGGACGATCTCGTCGAGGACGTACCGCTCGAAGTTCCCGTTGACCGGGGAATCCACCCACGAGCTGGAGCCGTACTTGCTCCAGCCGTCCGGCATGGCGACGATCATCTCCCGGCCCGTCAGGCGCGCCATCACCGGGTCGAGGATCTGGTCGACGGGCTGCAGGAGGTAGAAACTGAACGCGAAGGGGCGGGTCCAGTCGAGCGCCGTGAAGAAGCTGCCGTGGAGCAGGTAGGCGACGGGGTAGCGGCGGTCGCTCGCCTCGTCGTAGCCGGGCGGGAGGTAGACGACGAGGTCGCGGATGCTCGGGTCGCCGATCAGGTTGCCCGCGAGATGCTTGCTGTCGATACGTGCCGTGGTCAGCATGCCCCATCCCCCTCTACTGCGCGCCGTCGCTATTCGCCCGGTCGATCACCGCCTGCGCGACCGCCTTGCCGATCCCGAAGCCCGCCTCGACGTCGCTGCGGAAGTGGATGCCCGCCCACAGCCGCGACATCGCCGCCTCCTGCACCTTCGCGTTCACCGCGTCCGCCGCGCCCGGGAAGGCGTACGCGATCATCCCGCCGATCGCGCTCGACACCGTCGCGTGCGCCGCCGGGTAGCTCGGGTGCGGCGGCGGCGGGAAGAGCGGCGCGAAGGAGGGATCGAGCTGCGGCGGGCGGATCGCCCAGTAGGTGTACTTCGCGTCCCAGGTGGCGACGACCGCGTCGGCGTGCGCCACCGCCATGAGCGCGTAGAGGCGCGCGGCGCGCGGCGCGTTCGTCGCCATCCCCCGCTCGAAGATCAGTCGGCTGGCGGTGTCGTACCAGGAGGTGTAGATGCCGCCGAAGGTCTGCCAGGAGAAGGCCTTGGCGGTGAGGTCGAAGGTGCGGTTGATCCCCTTCAACTCCGCCAACTCGGTCGCCTCCTGCTGCGAGTCGGCGGCGGGCGGCGGGCCGGGGCGGAACTGGTCGCCGGAGGCGAGCACCCACGGCTTCCACGTCCCGGCCAGGGGCTCCATCGGGTTGGTGCCGCTCCAGTGGCCCGGCTCGGTCGGCACGCTGCCCGCCCACTTGGCGTCCGAGCCGTCCCCCTTCGCCCGCTCGATGACGCGGTTCGCGACCGTGCGGCCGAGGTCGAGCCCCGCCTGCACGTCGCTGGGGAAGTGGACGCCGGCGAGGAGGCGGGATTGCGCGGCGGCGTTGGCCTGATCGGCGAACGACTGGGCGTCGTCCGGGTAGACGTACGCGAGGACGGTGGAGGCCGCGCCCGCCGCGACCGCGTGCTCGGACGGGTACGAGGGGCTGGCGGGATTCGCCAGTATGGGTGCGAACGATGCATCCACGTCGCTGGGATGGGGACGGTTGAAGGCATACTTCGTGTCCCAGGCCGCGACGAGGGCGTCGTAGATCGCGACATTCACGAGGGCGAGGAGGCGCATCATGCGCGGGTTGGTCAGCGGCTTACGCGCCAACTGGTCGAGGGCGATGGTGACCCAGCGGTAGGAGGGCGCGCCCGCGTCCCAGTAGGCGATCTGCTCCCGCGCCGCCGCGTCCCGCTGCCCGGCGAGGGCGCGCAGTTGGTCGAGCTCGGCGTTCGTTGCGGCCTGATCGGGCGGGGGCGGCAAGCGCATCTCGCTCCCGGACGCCAGCACCCACGGTCTTCCACGTCCCCGCGGTCGGCTCGATCTGCTCGCTGCTCGCCATGACCGGCGCGACAGACGTGAATCCCGGTAGTCGCGTGGCCGCACCGAGCGCCACCGCAGTCGCGCCACCCCGGAGAAGCCCGCGCCGCGTCCATTGGGCCCGTGCGATGTTTCCTTGTGCTCCTGGACGCTCCTCGACCCGTGTGCCCATGACATCCTCCCCACCATCCTGCGCGACCGTGCTCGGTCA
>CAWJZC010000007.1:0-12432 GCA_963847195.1 uncultured Chloroflexia bacterium
CGGCGAGTAGGCGACTGCGGACACGAAATCCTTGAAGCTGGTCAGTTTGCGAACGAGCGTGCCGTCCGTCCGATAGAGGCGCACATCGAACGCGTTCGTGCCGACCGCGACGGTGCGACCGTCCGGCGACCAGGCCACGCTGGAGACGAGGACCGATGTCTCCGGCATCGGCGGCAGGTTGGCGAGCGCCTTGCCCGTCGGGTCCCACAGTTTGATGATCCCGCTATCGAGCCCGGCATCCGTCGCCAGCATCGTGCCGTCCGGCGACCAGAGGACGGTCCCCTGGCTCTCCACGCTGGCGCGCGGCGTGCCGTCCGACGCCCAGATGCGCGCGTTGTCGCTCAGTGCGCCGGAGGCGAGGAGTGTCCCATCCGGCGAGAAGGCGAGGGAATGGGGGAGGCCGACGTGACCGGTGAGGCTTTGGGTCGTCGCGCCATCGGCGGTGGACAGATAGATGGTGTAGTCGTCGCCGTCATCGAAGGAGGCGAGGAGCGAGCTGTCCGGGGACCAGGCGAGACCCTTGACCGCGCCCTGATAGTCGGAGAGCGTCGCTTGGGTGTGCGAGATGCCGGTGTTCGCGGCGGCGGCGATGGGCAGTCCACGGAGCGCGGCGATGCCCGCCGCACCCACGACGCCCGCGAGGAACGTCCGGCGGCGGAGTCGGGCGCCGCCGCATGTATCAACAATGTGCGCGTCTATCCGCTGATCCTTCGGGAGGATTGCGTCGCCGGCTATAACGAAACGGGTGACGAACGATGCCATCCTGGCGCTCCTTTCCAATCAGCGCATATCGCGTCCGCCGCACGCTGATGCACTGGCACGTCCCGGCTGAATTGCGGCGGCGATCCGCCCGGGACACCGTGCCGTCAGTCTGCGCCGCGCCCGGGTCAATCGCCACGAACAATCCACACAACTGCCCACACAACTGCCCACACGACGCATATGTATGGACCCGGTCGGCGGAACCGGCAAACCCTGCCGTCCGTCTCCATCCGTGTGATCATGCTTTCGCGTCGTCGCATATACTGGACGCAACGACGAACGCGACCCCGTCGGGGCATACGGGCCAGATTGGGGGATGGGAGGCGTGGATAACGTACGCGGTTCCTCTCAACACCTGCAGCGGCCGGGGGACCGGAATGCACCCCGCGCGCTGCAACCGCCCGCCTTCGCGGACCTGCTGAAACGGTTCCGGGTCGCTGCGGGGATGACCCAGGAAGAACTCGCGGAGCGGGCGAGCCTGAGCGCCCGGGCGATTAGTGATCTCGAACGCGGGGTGAAGAAACGGCCGCAGCGGGAGACCGTCCGACTCCTCGCCGACGCGCTCGAGTTGACGAGCGGATGAGCGGATCATCTTCGACCAGGTGGCACGCGAGCGCGTTGCGACCCCGGCTCCAGTCCCGCTCCGGGCGATCGATGCGTCCCCCCATAATCTGCCCGCACCGACCACTCCATTGGTCGGTCGCGCGCGCGATAGTGGGGCGATCCACGCGCTGCTACGGCGCGACGAGGTGCGCCTGCTGACGATCACCGGTCCCGGCGGTATCGGCAAAACCCGGCTCGGCCTCGACGTGGGGGCGGATCTGCTCGGCGACTTCCCGGACGGCACCTTCTTCGTCCCCCTGGCGACCGTGCGCGATCCCGCTTTCGTCGTTTCGACCATCGCGCATACGCTCGGTATCAAGGAGGTGGCCGGGAAGACGTTGCGCGAGACGTTGATGACTGCCCTGTGGGGTAAGCGGATGCTCCTGCTGCTCGATAACTTCGAGCAGGTGATTCCGGCCGCACCCGTGGTCGCGGAACTCCTGGCGGCGTGCGCCCATCTCAAGGTGCTCATCACCAGCCGCGCAGCCGTGCATGCCCGGGGCGAACACGAGTGGCCGCTCCAACCGCTCTCACTGCCCCCTCCGGATCGATTCGCCGACATGGCGGCGGTGGCGCAAGCGTCGGCGGTGCAGCTCTTCGTGCAGCGCGCGACGGCAGTGCGGCCCGATTTCCGCTTGACGAGCGCGAACGGTGCAGCGGTTGCCTCCATATGTCTGCGCCTCGACGGATTGCCGCTGGCGATCGAGTTGGCGGCGGCACGCATCAAGGTGTTGCTGCCGGCTACATTGCTCGCGCGCCTCGAACGTCGGCTCCCGCTCCTGACCGATGGCGCGGACGATTTGTCGGGTCGGCAGCGGACAATGCGCGGCGCGATCGATTGGAGCCACGATCTGCTCGGCGCGGACGAACAACGGCTCTTCCGCCGGCTGGCGGTCTTCGCGGGCGGTTGTTCGCTCGAAGCGGCGGAGACGGTCGGCAGCTCCTCGCGCGATGGTGGGGCAAACGTCCTTGATGGGCTTACTTCGCTGGTGGACAAGAGCCTGATGCGCGCCGAAGCGCGGGTGGACACGGAACGCTTCACAATGCTGGAGACCGTACGGGAATACGGACTGGAACGCCTTGAGGCGAGCGGGGAGCGCGAAGCGGCACAGCGCGCGCATGCCGCATATTTCCTCGCGCTCGCGGAAGCGGTGGAACCGGAACTGACCGGAGCGGGACAGGTGGTATCGCTGGTACGGCTCGAGACGGAGCACGACAATCTGCGCGCAGCACTGCACTGGGCACGCGAACAATGCGAGACAGAAACGGGACTTCGATTGGCCGGAGCGCTCTGGCGGTTTTGGCTGCAACGCGGTCACGCGACCGAGGGCAGGACGTGGCTGGAGCAAGGCCTCGCGGCGGCACGCGCCGAGCGGGCTGAGATGGGCCCCGTCTGGGCGAAGGCGGTCTTTGCGGCGGGCGTACTGATGGCGGAGCAGGGCGACTATGCGCGAGCGAAGGAGCTGATCGGCGAAAGCCTGCCGCTCGTCCGGGAGCTTGGCGAGAAACGGTACGTCGCCGCGCTGGTGAACGCATTGGGCGCGATCGCCGAGTATCAGGCGGAATACGAACGGGCCGCCGCGTGCTTCGCGGAGAGCCTGGCGCTCCAGCGAGAAATGGGAAACCGACATGGCGCCGCCGTGGCGCTCAACAATCTCGGCAATCTCGCCCGCAGACACGGTACGTATCCGCAGGCGATGGCGTACTACGAAGAAAGCCTGGCCATGAAGCGCGCGCTGGGCGATCAGCGCGGTTGCGGCATGACGCTCTCGAATATGGCGGCGGCGGCGCGCGATCAGGGAGATTATGCGCGCTCGGTGGCGCTCCTCGAAGAAAGCATCGCGCTGCACCGCGAGATACACGATAAACCGGGCCTCGCATACGCCCTCAACAACCTGGGGGATGTCGCGCGCGATCGGGGGGATCCGACGCGGGCGGCGCCGCTCTATGAGGAGAGTCTCGCCCTGTTCCGTGAACAGGGGGATCAATCGGGTATCGCACTCGTCCTCAAGAATCTCGGCGATGTTGCCCGGCTCAGCGACGATACGGTGCGGGCGACGGCGCTCTACAAAGAGACCATGACACGGTATCGGGCGACGCGTAACACGTTGGGCATCGCGGAATGCATCGAGAGTCTTGCCATGATCGCCCTCATGCAGGATCGGTGGGAACGCGGCGCACGGCTCCTCGGCGCGGCAGACACACTCCGTGGCACGATCGGCGCGCCCCTGCCGCCGATCGACCGGGACGCCTACAAGCGCGCCGCCGCTCCCGCCCATGCCGCCTTGGGCGAGGAGGCATTCGCGGCGGCGTGGGCGGCGGGCACGGCATTGACGCTCGAACTGACGATGGCGGAGGCGATGGGAGAAAACGCCGCGCCCCCCGACGCCCTCACGACGTCGTCGTAAATGCCGGGCGGTGGGCGAATCGCACGGTCAGCGCGATGCTCACGTTCCTCCGCGAACGGCGCGGATTATTTGGGGTGGGTGCCGCCCGTGGCCGGATGGGGCGGTCGGGATCGCCGGTTTGACGCCGGAAATCTGCGTCGCGCGGTCGTAGCACACGCGCCATCGGTCGTCTCCGACGGATCACCCTGTGAGTGCCGCCGCCGAACAGCGTAGGTCGCACGAACGGCGAGGGCGATTTTCAACACGCCCCCTTGGTCGGGTAGACGCACATGGGGTTGCGTCGGTGCGGTGGACCTCAGGGACAGTCAGCCGCTGGCGAGGCGGTCCGTGAGCGCTCGGCGCGGGCGGTGTCGATGATCAGATCCACCACCGCATCGAGCCCCTCGTCGAGCACGGACTGCACGCTGTAGGAGCGGAGGTGGTCGTCGATCAGGGCGGGGTCGGCGAAGGAAAGCTCGACGAGGTCGGCGAGCATCTGGTCGTGCGACTCGGAAAGGGAGGTGAAGATCAGGGCGCGCTCCCCCCGCTTGGCGTGGTGGACGGCGATCTGCTCGGCGAGGATCGTCTTGCCGGTGCCGGGGACGCCGAGGAGCGCGGTCATGGTGCGCGCGGGCAGGCCGCCGCCGAGGATCGCGTCGAGGTTGGGCATGCCGGTGGATGAAACGGTGGGCATGGTTGCGCTCCCCGCAGCCCGAAAAAGAATGGTGTCGAGCCGACGGTATCATAGGGCACCAAAGTGCGAATACGCCCGCCGCTAGCGGGCAAGGTGCCGGGCGATGAGGCGATGCACTTCGTCGAGGTCGAAGGCTTGGCGAGGAAGGCCGTCGCGCCCACCAAAGCGAGATCCGGGGGTGACCGGCGCTCATCAGGATCACCAACCGTTCCCGCATGATCGCATCCGCGCGGAGCATGCGGGCGAGTTGCACGCCGTCCATGATCGGCATCATCGCGTCGCCGAGGACGAGGTCGGGATGCTCGGCGCGCGCAAGTGCCAATGCCTCCCGGCCGGTATGGGCCGCGAGCACGGTGTGCCCTTCCTCCTCGAGCAGATCGCGCAGCAGCGCGAGGATCGGCGATTCGTCATCCACGACCAGGATCGTCGCCATAGGCCTCTCTCGCTCATGAGGGCTCTGTCGTCGGGGCGAGCGGGAGCCGTATCGTGAAGGTCGTCCCCACATCTTCGACGCTCTCCAGGGCAATTGTACCGCCGTGCTCGGTGACGATCTGCCGGACGCTCGCCAATCCGATGCCGGTACCGGCGATCTTGCCGACGACATTGCCGCCGCGATGGTAGCGATCGAACACGCGGTCGCGCTCACCGGATGGGATGCCGATACCGTGGTCTTCCACCGCGAGCACGGCCCACCGACCATCCCCGTCGCTTTCCTCGCCCACGCGCACCGCGATCTCGCCGCCCGCGGGGCTGTAGCGGATCGCGTTGTCCACCAGGTTGGCGACCACCCGCTCGATCCGGGCGGTGTCCCACTCGCCGATCAGTGTCGGGGCCGTGGAGTGCACGACGATGTGCCGGTCGTCCCGCCAGCGCTGCTGCCGGACGACCTTCCCCGCCAGTTGCACGAGGTCTGTGGGCGCGCGCTCCAGCCGCAACTGCTCACCCGCCTGCAATTGCGCGATGTCCAGGAGCTGGTCGACGAGCGCGGTCGTGCGCACCGCCGCCGTCTCGATCGTGCCCGCCATCTCCTCGAGCCGCTCCGGCGAGATCGCTTCACCGCGCCGCGCCCGCCGCTGGAGCAGTTGGGCGACGCCCCGGATCGTGGTCAGGGGCGTCTTGAGGTCGTGCGTCACCGACGCGACGAAGGCACCGCGCGCGTTGAGCGCCTCCTGCGCCTCGGCGAGCGCCAGGTCCCGCGCCGCGGCGAGCACGGTCGTCCGCTCCTGTGCGCGCTGCGCCGCGGCGAGCGCCCGCTGCACTTCCCGCCGGGCGGCATCCAGGGTCTCCGCGAGTAGACGCGCCTGGGCGGCGGCGTCCCGCGCGACCGCCGCATGCCCGCCGGCATCCTGTGCCGCCCGTTCGCTGCCGAACGACGCCGCGAGGAGGGCGATGAGCGGGGCGAGCGACGCGACATCGAGGGGGCGGTCGGTGTATGCGAGCAGGATCAGCACCGAGCCGTCGGTGCCCGCGATCCCGTGTGCGCGTTGCGGTACCCCCGTCACCGGTGACGGTAACTCGTCGTCATGGTCACGGGTATCCAGGCAAGCGGCCAGGAAGGCGCGCCATCGCCCCCCTTCCGGGAGTGTCTGGGGGAAGCCGAGCGCGGGCAGGAGGACACCGAGTTCGGGATCGGGCACGAAGACGATGAGATCCTCGGCGCCGAGATGCCGGGCGAGGGCTCGCGCGGCGCTCGCCCGGCCCGGGCGAGCAGTCAGGCGCGCCGCCAGCGCCAGCATGCCGGGATCGAGCGATGCGCGCATCGCCTATGCCGGGATCGTGCAAACGACGGCGGTGCAGTTGTGGAAGCCGCTGAATTGCCCATCCGCCCGCGCGATCTGGCCATAGGTGTTGCAGCCCGCGTAGGCGACGGGGCCGAGCAGCTCCTCCAGCGCGGCGAGTTCCAACCCGAACTCCTCTCCCAGGCGCAGGCGCGTTGCGACGCAGTCGAAGAAGAGGGCGACGGCCGCCGGATGTCCGTCCATCTGATGCAGCGCCGCCTCGGTCGCCCGCGCCGCCGCATCCGTCGCGGCGGAGGCCGAGGAGCGCATGATCGCGACGGTCGCTCCGGTCGGAATATCGGACGCGCACGTGATCGATCCGTCCGCCTCCACAGTCAGCGGGACGCGCAACTTGTAGCCGCTTTCCGAGGCGATGCCGAGCACATTGTGGAGGAAGAAGGGCACGGGATCGGCGACATCGAACGCCTGTCCGGTGGCCGCGGCATGCTCCCGGAAGATCTCGACCGCGGGCGCGGCATTGAGGCTGACCAGGCGCATGCCGTCCACCTCGGTGACGCGCATCGGCCGGCCGGCCGATTGCCAGCCGTGGGCGACCCCGATCCCGACCGGCTTGTTCGAGAGGATTTCGAGCGCGACCGCGGCGTCCGGGATCGCCTCGGTGCCGGCAAAGACGTGCGTGCGGTGGAAGTTCGCGTCGTCGCCGGCGCCGCCGCCGAACAGCTGGTAGCCGCCGGCGGTCAGGACGGTGAGATGCCCGATCAGGTCGTCGGTATAGCCGGCCAGTGCATCGGTGAGGACGAGCGCCGAACGATAGAGATACTCGTGCGTCGCCATCCCACGAAAGGAGGCGGCGATCTGCTCGGCCGCCGCGCGGCGATCGGCGCGCAGGCCGCGACCGACGCCGACAGCGAACTGCATATCCGCGGAGCGGAGAGCGATCGCGCACGCGAGCCCGGTCCCCTGCGTGGCGGCGGTGAATTCACCGGCGGACGACGAGCCGAGGAGCAAAGCGGGCCCGCATGCGGTCGAGAGGGCGGCGAGGAGCGGCGCATAGTCGTAGCGCGACGAGGCGAACAGGATCACCACATCGGGCGACACGCCGTCCAATGCGTCGGCGATCGCGGTCCCCAGGGCGGTGCCGGCGGCATGACTGTCGGGTAGATCGGTATGGACGATGGCAGTCTCGGTCATGGTGTCTTCCCCCTTCCACAAGCACCTCCGCCACCGGTCGGAGCGCCGCGTGCGCACGTACCGCTCGCTGCACGGCGCGTGCCACGCGCAAGCATAGGGGACTCGCCGCCAGGGATGCAAATAGATCTCGTGATGAACGACAATTACCCCTTGCCGGCGGATTGCCTCACGGGAGAATCTTACCCGGCCGCGGCCCTTGCCTCATCGTTGATCTTACCGCGTTCACTCTCTGTTCGTCCCGTCACGATCGCCCGCAACGGCAGCGGGAGCGATCGCCGCACGAGCACTTCCTCCCCGAGCCACTGGTCGTCGAACGCCAGGACGGTGCGCACCCGCCATTCTTGTACCCGCCGTTGCAGCGTCCGCACTTGCGTCGCCGGGAACACCCCCGGATAGCGCTCCTGCAAGTGTTCGAACGCCGCTTTCGCCGTCCGCTCCGGATGTGCCGTCAGTTCCGCCTCGACTTCGTGCCACACCTCGGCGAACGGATCCACCCGCGTCCGATAGAGCCGTGGCACCTTCACCCCCTTCGTGCGCCGATATTTCCTCCCCCCTTCTGATTCGGCACCGATGCGCGTCTCCGGTGCCGATGCGCCATCGAGCGAGAAGCGGATCGTCGGCAGCGCCTCCTGCATCGCTTTGATATTCGCCGCGACACTCTCCGGCATCTGCGTGACTGCATGTCTCCAGAGCGCGTCTTGGAGCTGCGCGATCTGTCGCAGCAGTTGGGCCGGGTTGAGCGCCTGGGCGATCGCGGTCAGTCGGACGCGATCGTCGGTGCTCCGCGCTCCCATCGCCAGCAGGCGCTGGAACGGGGTCTTCGCCGGATCGTAGCGCCGCCGCAGTTTGCCGCCGTCCCGCTCCTTGAGCCGCAGCTTCATCGACGGCTGGAAGAAGTTCACGTAGAGCCGCACCGCCCGATAGAGTTCGGCAAGTTGGCGATAGGCATGCTCCCCCTCGAACCGATCATAGCCCACCAGTTGCCGGACGATCGCGCCGTTCTTCTGCTCGACGAAGCATTGATCGTTCTTCTTGGCGACCCGTCCGCGCGTGAAGGTGATCCGCTCGCGCGTACAATAGTCGAGCAGATCGGTGTTCAGGAACTCGCCGCCATTGTCGGTGTCCAGCCCGAGGAGCGGCATCGGCAACAAGATGCGCGCTCGGTCGAGGGCCTGGATGACCGTGTGCTGGCTGCGATGCAGCAACGCCAGGCACTCGGTCCAGCCGGTGGCGACATCGGTCAATACGAGCGTCTGCAGGAAGGCGCCCTCGGCCCAGGGGCCGCAGTGTGCAACGAGGTCGGCCTCGAAGAAACCGGGTCGGACGTCATCCCAGCCGGTGAAGGTGCGAACCGGCACCTGTTGTTTGATGAGCAGTCCCGGGCGCGTGGTCGTCACCCCGTGCGGCGCATCCCGTTCGCGATAGGGGCGGAGAATCCGGTCGGCGGTCGCCGGGCTGAGCGCGAAGAGTTGGGCGCGCACCGCGTCGGTGAGCGTCAGATGGCCATGCCGTTCGAGCGCCGGGACCAGTTCCGGCAAGAAGGGCACGAGGCGCTTGGCACAGATGCGATTGGCGGCCGTCCAGGCGACGACCAGTGCATCCTGCACAGCGACGCCATAGAAGCGCTCGCGCGATCGGGCCAGCGGTGCGGGCGGGGAATAGGATGCGCGAGGAGGCGGATCGCATACTTGCGCGCGTAGCCGGTGACGGCGACAAACTCATTGAGGATGACGGACTTCTGCGATGGAGGCGCGCTCTGATAACGGGGCGCGACACGCGCGAGTAGTTCACGTTTGGCCAGGAAACTCATCGAAGCACTCACCCTTCCCCCCTTCGCGTGATAATCGATCCGCGTCGGGTGACATTATTGGTGAGGCAAGAATCGGCTCAAAGTGTCTTCTCTCGTGAGGCAATTCGGGTAATTGTCGTTCATCAAGGGCGACAACAAACGCCTGGCGGTGCTGCTCTTCGATTCCGTCGAAGCCGCTCAGGCCGCGCAGCAGGCGCTCACCCCGGTGGGCCGCGAGCAGACGTATGGCCTGATGACGGGCCCGGCGGAGGGCGCGCTGGGGACGGTCATCGTCGCCGACGGCATCTTCGGCTAAAGAGCAGGGAATCTTGCCACCGTCCACTGCCGGTATTTGAGCGGCATCACGTCGGCGCGCCGCGATACCCGCATCCGACGCGTCGGCCCCCTTCAATAGGCGGGGTCGTGATCGGGGACGGTCGTGGGGAGAACAACGAAGGCGCACCGGATGGCGCGCCCTGTGGCGAATGGTGGTGTCTCGACTGGCCCTACTGGACGACATGCGCCGCGCTGTCGCTCGGCTGGCTGCCGTACAGGACGCTCAACTTCGGGTCGTTGATGACCGCCTCCGCCGCGCCGCCCTTGAGCTCGACATCCCGCTCGCGCTCCAGGTCGCGGACGACCTGCGCCGGGATCGTGCGGGCGATCCACTGCAACATCTCGATCGTCTCATTCATGTGCGTTTCGGCCAGTTGTGCGCTCTCCTGATCGTCGCACGCCAGCGCCGTCGTGCGCAGCATGACGTAGCTGACCACCGCCAAGCTGCCCGCCGTGTAGTCGTCGCGCAGCGCCTTGGCGAAGGGGTGCGTGCGCACGGTGTTTACTGCGGCGGCCGCGAGCCCGAAGAGGACGCTGACCCCCTGCTTGGCCCGGTCGGCGAGGCCGTCCTGGTTGCCGAGCGCCGTGAGCCGCGCCTCAAGGCGAACGATGTGTCGCTCGGTCGTCGTGACGTAGCCCTGGAGGGCGCGACTGACGTCGGGCTGCTCCTCCTTGGTCTGCTCTGTCTGGCGCTGGAGCGGTTGCAGAATATGGCTTTCCAGCACATGCATGTCCGAGATGTACTGCGAAACGATCTCGACGCGCTTCTCCAGCATAAAAGACCCCTTTCATATCGGCACGATACCGCTCATATGCGGCACGGAGCAGGACGGCGAACACGATTGTAAGGAAAACCGTCTCACCGTCTTTCCATCATCAGCAAGATAAGAGCCATCCGATCGGTGCGCGGCCATGCGTGCCGCCGCTGTCGCATCGGGTGCGCCTGGATGTCGCACCTCAGGAGCAATCAATGAGACTGCGGGGTGCCTCGCACGCGCACTGGTGGAACGATAACGATCAGGTACGGACGGTCGGGGTGTCCACGAGATGCTCGCCGACGAACCAGACCTGCATTTGGTGGGTGCGCAGGACGTCGCTCATCAGCATATCGTTCGTGCCCCAGTCCTTGTTCTCCTCTGTCGTCTCGATCGCCTCGTTGACGAAGGTGATGATCGTCTCGTGGCTTTCCAGCAGGCGCGAGATGACGACCGGCACCTCCTCGATGTCACCGGGCGGGTTCTCCAGACGGGAGAGCTTCGCGACGTCGGCGGGCATGCCCGTCGTGACCCCTCCGAGCATCTGGATGCGCTCGGCGATCATGTCCACGAGTTCCAGTTGTTCACCCGCGTGCTTGTCGAAGAGGAGGTGCAGTTGGTAGAAGGTGTGCCCCTTCACCTGCCAGTGCGCCTTCTTGTAGAGGCTGTAGAGGGTGATCGTGTCCGCGAGCAACTGATTGAGCAGCGCGCAGTTCTCCTGTCGCGCCTGCTCGCGCACGCCGACCGGCATCGCGGTGACGGAGCCGTACCGCTGAATCTCTCGCCCTCGCTGGTGCATGACGGGCGTCGCTTCCTTGCCACCACCGTTCGTGCCGGATGCCTTCATTTTCGTTGGGCTCATCGATGTGGTCCTTTCTGCGGAACGGTACCGAACAGCGGCAATGCGCCGAGGACGATATGGTTGCCGATCGAAGGCAGTGCACATCCAGTGCCATCAACGAGCGCGCGATACGGTTGGATGAGCGTACCAAGGGGTACCCACCTGGCTTGGGTGTGGAGCTATCCCCCGCATCTTCGGCGCACTTTTACTATGCGGGTGGGGTTACACACGCGAAATTGGACACGATCATGCACGTTGGCCGTGACTCCCATCGTGCCCTCCCGCCCCATCCTGGTCAGGTTACCGCGGCAGCGACCCGTCTCGGCTTCCCGAATATCGGCGCGAGTCGGCAATCCATCTATCATCCATAATGAATGGGAATCGGCGTGCGCGCGGGGTGCGCCGTCATCCCGAGATCAGCCGGGCGATCACAAACGCTGCGGCCGCCGCCACCCCGCCGATCAGCATCGTCTGCACCGCGCTGCGCAGCGGCATCGCCCCGGTGAAGCGCCCCTTGACATACCCGAACACCAGCAGCGCCAGCAGCGTCACGGCCACCGAGACAAGCAGCGCGGAGCGCGCGCTGTGGAGCGCGATATAGGGGGTGAGCGGGATGAAGCCGCCCGCGATGTAGGCCCCCGCGATCGTGAGCGCGCTCGTCAGCGCCCGCCTCGGGTCGGGCTCCTCCAGGCCGAGTTCGAAGCGCATCATGAAGTCTGTCCACTGCTTCGGGCGGGTGCTGAGCGCCTGTGCGACGCGGGCGCTCTCGTCGTCCGAGAGGCCATAGGTGCGGAAGACCTCCTCGACTTCGGCGATCTCCGCGTCCCGCTTCTCGACGATCTCCGTTTCCTCCCGCCGCCGCTCGCTGGCGTAGTGCTCGGCGTCGCTGCGCGCGGCGAGATAGCCGCCCAGCCCCATGGCGATCGAGCCTGCGGCGATCTCCGCGAGCCCCGCCGTGATGATGATGCGCGTGGAGTCCACCGCCCCGGAGAGGCCCGCCGCGAAGGCGAAGGGGACGGTCAGGCCGTCGGACATGCCGATGACGATGTCGCGGACGGTCTCGCCGGCGGTGAAGTGGCGCTCGATGTGCGGCGTTTGGGGCACGGTGACGCTCCTTCACACAAGCACTCGGCCCCGATTTATTTGCCCCGCTGGCCACGTTGCCGCTGCTCCTCCGGCAGCGCCCCCTCCGCCCGCCGGGCCGTGTCACCGTCACCGGTCCGTGCAGGGCCTGGTACACGCCCGCCGCCACCGCAGCGCCGATGAGCGGCGCGACGATAAAGACCCACAGTTGCGCCAGCGCCCACCCCCCAACAAACAGGGCCGGCCCGATGC
>CAWJZC010000008.1:0-18178 GCA_963847195.1 uncultured Chloroflexia bacterium
CGGCGAAGCGCTTCAGGAGCGCGTTCCGCTGTGCCAGCGTCGCCGCGTACGAGGCGAGGGCGCGGATATAGCGGCGATCCACCTGCGAGAGCATCACATCGAGGTAGCGCCGTCGCACACTGGGCGCACCGGTAATCAGTTCGAGGTCGGTCGGGGCGAAGACGACGGCGCGCAGGTTGCCGACCGCATCCACCGCCCGCCGCGCGATGCCGTTCACCTTCACCTGCTTGCGCGTCATCGCCGTGGCCTCGGCAGTGCCGCGCTCGACTTGCAAGGCGATCTCTAGCGCGACCGCGCCGCCGCGCCGAGCACATCGCCGTGGACGCGCGTGTACGGGGCGGAGGCGAGGTCGGCGCCGCTTTCCCAGCGGATCATTTCGCGATCCAGCCCGGCGCGCGGCGAGCGGGTCGTGGAGAGGAAGGCGACCGCCTCCAGAATCGTGGATTTGCCGCTGCCGTTCGCGCCCGTAATGACGAGACCTCGCGCCGGAATATCCAGCGCGAGGTGGCGATAGCAGCGGAACTCTTCGAGCAACAGCGCGGTGAGGTGCATAGTCGCCCAACGCGACTGCCAACTGGGGAAGGAGGAGACAAAACCGCCAAGGACGCCGGAGGTATTGTGGCGTCCTTGATGTCTCTTTGCGTCCCCTTCCGCTCTCCTTGCCCCGTGGCGAAGTTGCTCGGGCTCAGTGCTCGTCTATTGGGCGAGATGCATCGGCATGATGACGTAGACGGCGTCGTTCTGCCGACGGGCGGAGGACGCCCGCGTTGTTCGGCCCTTGCATCTCCAACGCCATCTGCTGCGACTTCGTCGCGTTCATCACGTCGGAGAGATAGCGGACGTTGAAGGCGATCACGCCCGCCGGGCCTTCGACGCTCGCATCGACATCGCTGAGGTTATCGCCCACTTCGGCGGCGTTGGCGCTCACTTGCAGCGTGCCGGTGCTGTATTCTTCCTCGCCCTTCATCACGGAGATCTTGACGACATCGTTGTTCTCGCGCGCGAAGATGTTCGCGCGGCGGATCGCGCCGAGGAAGCCCTCGCGGCTGGCGACGGCGCGCGTATTGTAGGATTTCGGCACGAGTTGCCGCACTTCGGGGAAGGTGCCGTCAATCAGCCGCGAGACGAACTCGACACTGCCGGAGCGGCACATCAGTTGGTTGCGGTTCGGCGTGACGGTCAGTTCGACGGGCTCTTCGCTGTCGCCGAGCACGCGGGCGAGTTCGGTCATCGCGCGGGCCGGGACGATGATCGAGACCGGTTCGCTCGCCGGCGGCGCAGTTCGCCGTCGCGCACGCCGAGGCGGAAGCCATCGGTCGCGGCGAGGGAGATCGTTTGCCCCTCGATCTTCATATGGATGCCGGCGAGCACGGGGCGGCTGTCGTCCGTCGCGGCGGCGAACGAGATCTGCGCGATCATGTCCTTGAGCAGTACGCCGTCAATCGTCACCGTCGGCCCGTTGCCGTCGCCGATCGAGGGGATCGCCGGGAAGTCTTCGGCGTCGATGCCCCGGATCGTCGAGCGGTTGCGCCCGCAGTTGAGCGTCAGGGCGAGGCGGCTGTCGACGGACAGCGAGACCGTCTCGGTTGGCAGCGTATTCACCCATTCGGTCAGCGACTTCGCCGGGATCGTCACTGCGCCCTCCTGCGTGACGGTGCAGGAGACCCATGCGGTGATCGCCAGTTCGAGATTCGTCGCGGCGAGTTTCAGTTTGCCGTTGTCCGTCGCGAGCAGGATGTTGTTCAGGACCGGCAGCGTCGTCTTCGACGCGACGGCCCGCATCACCTGCCCGAGCGCGCGATGCAGATTCTCCTGCGAAACCGAAACCTTCATGCCGCGACTGGCCGGCAAATGTCATTCTCGATTGTCGCCACCGCGACCTCCGTTGCCTCGAACAAGTCAACCATTGCCGTGCTCCCCACCGCTACTGCGCGAAATCACCGTTCGTATTGTACGTACACTCTACACTGAAATCGCGGACGCGCGCAAGGGGTGTGCGTCGATGAAATGATACAATCTGCCGGCGAGACGGTCAAAGAGAGGATGGCATGGCTACGACAGAAGCAAGCAGCCGGCGCGATGCGGTCGTTGCCGAGCGTTGGGGACGATACTCGTAATCCGGCGTGTCGCGGCGGCGGCGGAGGATCGCGCGAGAGCACGCACGGTCGATCGTCCGCGCGGCGATCGAAGCGGAGCGCGCGCCGGCTGCGGCGGAGGCGGCACGGCGGACGTGGCGGCGATCATCGCGGCCGCGTGTCGGCGCATCTGCGCCGCTTGATCGGCCGCGAAACTCCGCCCGGTCATCAATGCGACGGGCGTCATCCTCCACACGAACCTCGGGCGCGCCCCGGTGAGCGCGCCGCCGCCGCCGCGATGCGGGCGGCCGCGGCGCGTACGTGCCGCTGGAAATGGAGCGTGACGGCGGCGCGCGGCGGTCGAATGGCGGAACTGGAGGCGCTCTTCCGCGCGCTTACCGGCTGCGAGGCGGCGCTGGTCGTCAACAACAACGCGGCGGCGACGATGCTCGTGCTCGCCGCGGTGCTCGCGCCGGAGCGGACGGACGTGCTCGTTTCCCGCGCCGAGGCGGTCGAGATCGGCGGAACGTTCCGCATTCCCGATATCCTGCGGCAGAGCGGCGCGACGCTCGTCGATGTCGGCACGACGAACCGCACCTATCTGCGCGACTACGAGCAGGCGATAACCGAGCGGACGGCGGCGATCCTGAAAGTCCATACGAGCAATTTCCGCTCACCGGCTTCGTGCAGCCGACGCCCGCCGCGATCTCGTCCCGCTCGGCGGGCGCGCAGGGCATCCCGGTGATCGACGACCTCGGCAGCGGCGCACTCGTGGACACGCCGCACTTCGGACTGGCCGCGGAGCCGACGCTGCAAGCCAGCGTCGCGGGCGGCGCGCACCTGGTCTGCGCGAGCGGCGACAAACTGCTCGGCGGGCCGCAGGCGGGGATCATCCTCGGTCGCAACGGAGTGGGTGCAGCGTGCGCGGCGCACCCACTCGCCCGCGCCTTCCGCGCGGATAAGGCGACGCTCGCCGGCCTGGCGCGCAACGTTGCGGCACTACCTCCGCGATGAGCACATCGACTCATATCCCGGTCTGGCGGATGATCGCGACGGACGCCCAGGTGCTGCGTACCCGCTGTGCACGTTGGGCCGCAGCAGCGGAGGGACGCGGGCCTCATCTGCGCAGTGCGCCCATCGGCCGCGACCGTGGGGGGCGGCTCACTGCCGGGCGAGATGCTCGCCTCGTTCGCACTGACCGTTCGGGCATCGGATCTGCGCGATGCCGGTACGTCGTTGCAATCGTTCGCGCGGGCGCTCCGGCTCGGCACACCGGGCGTCATCCCGCGCATCGAGGGCGACCGGCTCTGGCTCGACACGCGCACCGTCGCGCCGGACGACGATGACGCCCTCATCGCGACCGTGCGCGCCGCCTGGCACTCGCTCAGCGACCCGTGAGAGACGGAATCACCTCACGAAACGGGGCCACACCGCGCCCGAATTCTAGACGACAGCCAGCGCGCCGGTTCTGGCACAGGCGCATGGACACGCCCTCTGCGGATGTGGCGCCGGCTCACTCGCGCGTGGACCGGCGGCGAGCGTGCCGGGCGGCGACGCTGGCGTAGGCGTCGGCCAGCAAGGGCTTGACGGCTTCGAAGGTTTCGGCGCTCGGGTTGAGCACGCACACCCACGACTGCGGGGCATACACCGGATGGGGCATCAGCCGGTCCAGGGCGGCGAAGTCATAGCTGGCCTCTGATCGCTCTGTCGCCGGCCGGAGGGCCAAAGAGCGCGCGAAATGTCTCCCTGCCGACGCCGATGTTGAGCCGAAACACATGCGGGCGACTCAGCTGCGAGGCGTTGTCAAAGTCGCCGTAGTCTTTGGTGACGATGGTGGCGAAGGGCAACCGGTGCGTGGGATCAAGGTCGCGCTGGGGGTCATAGAAGATGAAGGTGTCGCCCGCCCCAGGGCCGTCGTTTGGTCGGAGAATCTCGACACCCGTGAACGTCTCCGTGATGTACTGGATGATGGCATCCTGGTCCATACGCCCTCCCTGCGAATTGCACGAAATCATTTGGAGACGGCACAGGCGCTATCTCCCTCTATGGATTCTAAAACACTGGTCTGCTACACTCGCTCACCGGCGATTGCTCCGCTCGACAATCCCTCGGGCGATTCCTCGTGAGGGTCGGCCATGTCGATCGACATTCCCTACAACGTCTGGCAACCGCTGTCGGTGAGCGAGGTCGTGCAGCTCTTCGCCCATGCACCGTTCGCGTGGGCCTTGGGCGGTGGCTACGCCATCGAGCAGTTCCTGGGGACTGCGATCCGCGCCCATGATGATATCGATGTCGTAGTGTACCGCGATGAACAACTCCTCCTCCAGCACTGGATGGCAGGCTGGCAGTTGTCCGCCTCCGACCCTCCCGGTACGTTGCGGACATGGCTGGCGGACGAATTTCTCCCGATCGGTATCCATGACCTCTGGGGCCATGAGCGCGATGCGCAGGCGTGGCATTTGCAGATAATGCTCGCGGAAGCCGAGGCCGACCAGTGGTTCAGCCGCCGCGACCGCCGCATCCGCGGGCAGCGCAACGACCTGTTTGTGCCCTACGATGGCATCCCCTGTGTACGGATCGAGGTGCAGCTGATTTATAAAGCGCGGAACCTCCGCCCCAAGGATGAACGCGACTTTCGAGCCTGTCTCCCGCTGCTCGATCCAGAAGCCAAGCAGTGGCTCGCGGACCACGTACGCCTGATCCACCCCGAAGGCCATCGTTGGCTCACATTCCTTGCATGAGGTGACCCTTTCTAGCCGTTGGGTCACGTAATTGGTGTTACGTTGCCTTGACATCATTTGTGCGGTGAGAGGTTTGTCTATTGTGTGGGCAACGTAGCGAGTGAAGGCGCGTCACGGATGTGGCGATTGAGCGTCGTCACGAGAGCAACGAATGCTAACCATCCCGCGATGATGAGCACGGTTATGACGCCGCCCGCCCGCTCCAATAGCAGCCCAATCAGCGCGAAGCCGAGCGGTCGCACGCCCCATGAGATGAGCCGGAAGACGCTGTTCACCCGCCCTTGCAGCGCGTCGGGGATGATCGCGATGCGGTAGGTGTACTGCACGATATCATAGGTTGGCCCGAAGAGCAGCGAGAATGCGACGATGCCGCACAGGAGCGCGGGCGTCCCGGCGACCGCATAGAGCGCATACGAGAGCGCGAAGTACCAGGTCGTGCCGATGATCGCTTGGCCGAATGAGAACCGCCGTTGGATCAATGCGCCGATCCCCGCGCCGAGAGCACCGACCGCACCGCCGACCGCGAAGATCGCCCCCGTCAGCGCGGGCGACGCGCCCTGCTCCCTTGCGAGCACGACGATCACGAGGACATAGCCCGTTGTGCCGATATTGATCGCGCCGGTGAGGAAGGCCATGAAGCGGATCAGCGGGTGCCGCCACAACCAGGCGAAGCCTTCCCCGATCTCGGCGCGCAACGATCTCCGTCCGCTCGCGCGTTCCCCCTCCAAGCGGGCGCGGACTGCGACCAGAGACACACCGGACACGGCGTACGACCCGGCGTCGGCAGCGAATGGGAGCAGGTGGGACACCGAGTAAAGCGCACCCCCGAGCGGCGGGCCGATGATGCCGCCGATGGAGTACTGCATCTGATTCTGCGCGACGGCGGTGGCGAGTTGCTCTTTCGGTACGACGCGCGGGAGCGCACCTGCTTCCGCGAGGCCGAAGAATACCGAGCAGGTGCCCACGACAAAGGAGACGGCGGCGATCTGCGCGATGATGAGCGCGCCTAGTACTACAGCCGCACATCATCGTTCCGGTGAGTGACGACGCAGCCAGCGGGCATAGTGGCTGCGTCGTGCCCGTGCCTGATGACGTCGTCGCCATTGCGACCAGTGCAGCCCGGTCTCCGGTGCCCGCGCTCGCGGCGCTATGAACTGCGCCAATAGCCGCCGCACCTCCGGCACGGTGAGCGGGATCAGGCCATCGCTTGGCCCCCCCTTTCCTCCGCTGTGGCTGCGCGCATCCGCATCACCGCCAGGTACGCATCCGCCAAGAGCGAGAGCGTGATGTGCCGGTGCCACGCATCCCATCGGCGCACCTCGTACTCATCCAACCCGACCTCGCCCTTCGCGCGCTCGAAGCCCATCTCAATCGTCCAACGGGTCCCTGCGACCTCTGCCAACTCCTCTACCGTCGTCCCTTCCGGTGCGAACACCCGGTAGTAGGCAATCTCCGTCGGGTCGCTCAGCGAGCGGCGCGCCAGCATCCCGTGCCGCCATCCCTCCGGCGACGCGACCGGGAAGCGGATCTCCGCCCAGTCGTAGACGCGCGGCCCTTTGCTCCCGTCCCCGACGGACAGTCGCTGCCATACGTCGGCGGGCAAGGCGTCCATCGCGGCCTCGACCCGTTCCGCCCTCCCCCGCTCGCTCGACCAGAGCCGGTGGGCGCGGCTGATGCCCAGCACGTACGCCCGCTCGTGTTGCTCCAGCCAGCGGCGCAGCGCCCGGTCGTTGCCATACACTTCGTCCGCCGTCACCCACCGCGCCGGGACACCCGCTGCGAACGCCCGTGCCAGCATGGCGCGCGCCAGTTCGCCCTTGGTTGCGAAGTCGATGTCGTCGGGGATCCCGGCCTCCTGCCGCCGTGCCGCGTCGGCGATCCACGCCTTGGGCAGGTAGAGGGCACGATCGATGAACGCCTGCCCGTGACACGAGGCATAGTTGAGGAAGACACCGATTTGGCAGTTCTCGATCCGCCCCGCCGTGCCGCTGTACTGGCGCGCCACCCCCGCCGATTTCACCCCCTTCTTGAGAAAGCCCGTCTCGTCTATCACCAGTACCGCATCGCTGTCACCGAGCTGCGCGACGACGTACTCCCGCAGATCGTCGCGGACCGCGTCGGCATCCCAGCGCGCCGCGTTGAGCAAGCGCTGCACGCCGTCGGGCGTCCGCTCGCCGAGCGCTTCGGCGAGTTGCCAGCCGTTCTTGCGGGAGACGTGGGCAAGCAGGCCGTCGAGGTAGCGCCGGGCGCGGGCACGGACTTCGGGGCGATGGAAACGTAGGGCGATGCGGGCATGGAGATCATCGAGGTCGGCAGCGAACGCGGCAGCGAGCATCATGGCAGACTCCTCTCATCTTGAAGAGTTTACCCGATAAGAGTTTACCCGATAAGTGCGGCTGTAGTACTAGTATCGTCGATACAGACAGGTTTGTCGCATTGGGGAGGGGTCATGCTCGAGCAAGATAACGGCGGGATCGCGGTGTTCGGCGCTCCAGGCCACACCGGGCGCTTCGTCGTCCGCGAGATTGAGCGGCGTGGCCTTCGGGCCATTCGCATCGGTCGGGATCGTCGGAAGCTGGAGGCGACCGATGGCGCCGAGCGGCACGGGCCGGCGCGTCTGGCATGGGTCGACGACGAGGCGTCGCTCGACGCGGGGCTCGCGGGCGCGGCGGTGATCGTCAACTGCGCCGGACCGTTCTCCGACACGGCGCTGCCGCTCCATCGACGCGGCGCTGCGGGCCCGAATTCCCTACCTGGACGTCGCGCCCGAGCAGGCCGTTGTCCGGTCCGTGTTCGCCACCCGCCGGGAGGCGGCCTGTGCGGCGGGCGTGCCGATCCTGCCAGCGGCCGCCTTCTACGGCGGTCTCGCGGATCTCTTGGCGAGCGCTGTCGTCGATGAGGCCGATCGCATCGACAGCATCACCGTCGCCGTGGGCCTCGACAGCTGGCACCCGACACTGGGCACGCGCCTTACCGGTCAGCGCAACACGGCGCCGCGCGTCGTCCGGTATCAGGGCCGTCTCGAGGAGGTGACCCGCGCCCCCGCCGACCGGTCGCTCGGATTTCCCCGAACCGATCGGCCGGCGCGAAGTGGTCATACTGCCTCTCAGCGAGGTCATCACTCTCGCCAGCCACCTCGGAGCGGGCACCATCGAATCGTGGATGAACGTCGAGGCCTTGCGCGATCTCCGCGACGCGGCAACGCCGCCGCCGAAAGCGAGCGACGAAGATGGCCGATCGCCTCGGCAATTCGTCATGGACGTCGTCGTCGAGGTCGGCGGAGAGCGTCGCCGCGCTTCGGCCAGCGGGCGCGACATCTACCACATCAGCGCGCCGATCATCGTTGAAGCGGCGCAACGCCTGCTCGCCGGCGGCGGGAAGTTCGCGGGGGGCGTCCACGCGCTCGGCGCGATCTTCGACGCGCGTTCATTCCTAAGTGCTCTCGGCGCGAGCGGGATGGACGTCAGTTACACCACCCTCTCGGATCCCTTGCTCGAAAAGGACACCCGCCATGCGCAGGGGGAGTAGAACCGCGGATTTCCGGTCGCTGCATCAAATTGGTTCGCCGCTGATCCTGTTCGAAGTCTGGGGCGCCGGGATCGCTGCGCGGCGACGGCGGAGGGCGGTATGCGCGCTCGCCGGTCCTGCTGGTGGGGACGCGACGATGGATCTGGCAAGGGCTCCGGGCTGTCCGTTGCGGGGCGAGCTGCTCTACAGGACGTGGTCAATGCCACTGGGGCTTTTCAGTCTCTCGCCCCACATCGGATCGTCTCTAATATACAAGGGGTCCTTTTCGGGACATCAACTCCCTGTTCCTTTGCTCCGTCTCAACCAGGTAGGGCGGTTCCGGTATCGGTCGGCACCAACCTCCCCGATTCGCGGACTCCCGGGAACGGTTTCTGCCAACGGCTCACAATGCTTCAAGCACTTGCGCCGTGCTCGCCACCGTCGCGAATTCCCCGTGCAGGCTCGCGAGGGCCGTGTCATGCATCACATCCGCGCTGTAGTGCCGCCCATCGGGGCCGGTGCGGTCGAACGTCGCCGTCGCGTCGGAGACGATCACGGTGTCGAAGCCGAGGTTCCCGGCCATGCGGGTGGTCGTCGAGACGCAGTGGTCCGTGGTGATGCCGACGATCACCACCGTCGCGATCCCTCCCGCGCGCAGGCGCGCCTCGAGGTCCGTGCCGATGAAGGCGGAGTTGACCTGCTTCGTGAGCACGATCTCCCCCGGCAGTTCGCGCGCTTCGGGCTTCGGCGCGAACCCCGGGGCGTCCGGATGGAACCGGCCCCCCGGCGTGCTGTTGCGATGCCGCACATGCACGATCGGTCGCCCGGTGGCGCGCCAGGCCGCCAGCAGTGCGGCGATGTTGCGCTCCGCGAGCGGGTTGTTGCGCACGCCCCACGTCGGATCGTCGAAGGCGCACTGGACATCGATGACGATCAAGGCACTTTCGTGCGGCAGCGGATTCATCGGATCGTCCTTTCCGTACTATCATTCCATAATTGGGCGACAAGTCCTTCCGGTCGTGCCCCGTCCACGGGCATCCTCACACGACCGCCGTCTCCCCCGATCCTCCGAGCGCGTGGAACGCGACCATCAGCATCCCGCCGATGGAGACCACCGCCGACGCCGCGATCAACGCCGGCGTGAAGCTGTGCGTACGGCTCGCCAGGGACGCCGCGACGACGGGCCCGATGATCTGCCCGACGCCGTACGCGGCCGTCAGCAGCCCGATCAGTTCCGCGGTGCGGCGCGGCGCGAGTTGCCCCGCCAGCGTCATCGTCAGGGCGGAGATGCCGATGAACGTCCCGCCGAAGAGGATCGCCGACCCGTAGTCGGCGGCTACCCCGCCCGCGATGGGCAGGAGGATGCCGCACGCCTGCGCGCCGTACGCCAGGGCGAGCGCACGGGCGAGGCCGAGGCGGGAGGCCGCAAGCGGTCCAGAGGACGGCGGCGGGGACGGCGGCCACCCCGACGACGATCCAGACGGTCGCCCCGGTCGCCTCCCGGCCGGGGGTGCGGTTGACGATCGCCACCAGGAAGGTGCCCGTCACGATGTAGCCGACCGCCTCGAGGAAGTAGGCGGCGAAGAGCAGCGCGAACGCACGCCCGGGGGGGCGATCAGCGTGCACCTGCCCGGCGGAGGACGACACGACCGGGGCGGGGCGGGGCAGCCAGCGCCCGCAGGGATAGATCGCAACGATGGCGATCGCGGCCAGGGCGAGCCAATCCCCGCGCCATCCCAGCCGAGCGGTCGCGACGCGGACCACAACGCCGGAGGTGGCGATGCCGATTCCCACCCCGGCGTAGAGCCAGCCGGCGAGGGAAATCCGGTGCTCCCGCCGCAGCTCCCCTAACACCAAGCCCGAGGCCAGGACGAAGACGCCGGCGCTCGCGATCCCGGAGAGGAAGCGGATGATGCCCCAGGCGAGGGTGTCCGTCGTCGCCGCCATGAGCGCGGTCGTGATGCCGATGGCGACCAGGCAGCCGACGAGCACCTGCCGTCGCGGCACACGCGGCGGGGTCGCGGCGATCAGCAGCGCCCCGACCAGGTAGCCGGCATAGTTTGCGGAGGCGAGGAGCCCCGCCGTGCCGGTGCCGAATCCGACCGACCGCTGCATGGCGGGCAGGATCGGCGTGTAGGCGAAGCGCCCGATGCCCATCGCCGCGGCTAAGGCGAGGCAGCCGCCCGCCAGCGTGTGCAGCGTCGTCGGCCGCGATACGGTCATCGTTGTCGCCATCTGATGCATCCCATCCGGTGATCGCTCGCCCCATCGTCCGGCGCGACGCCGCACGACACGGCCGATGCGTCGCCCGGGCATGCGCGCCGTCACAATATGACGCGGCGCGCATCCATCGTCTGCACTTCCGCCCACGTCGCCCCGTCGTCGCCGGATTCCACGGATCGCCAATGGAACCGCGTCGCCGTGATGTCGGAGAAGATCCAGCGCGTCAGCACGTCCCCCTCGAACCGGCCCTCCAGGACGATCTCGTCGCCCACCTCCCCGCCGATGAACGGCTGGACGACGTGCCCCGTCGGCGCGATCCACGTCGACCGCCAGGCGTCGATCGCCGGGTCGTAGAAGCGCACCGTCGCCCCGTAGCCGCCCGAACCGGCCGCGTCGCGCAGCGAGCGGCGGGGGGCGATCCACACATCCACGACGGCCCGCCCCTCCAGCGCCCACCCGAAATGCCACTCGCCCCGGACCTTGTCCCGTGTGCCGTCCGGCCGGATGTTCGCGATGTCGACATCCCACGCGCCGACGAACTGGCCGAAGAGCATGAGGCGGTCGGCCAGCTCCGGGCGCGGGCCGTCGGCGCGCAGCGCGTCGATCATCGAGTCGGTCTCCATGCGTCCCCCCATCGAGTGCTCCATTACCCTGCCCATCACCCGGCCGCGATGCCGTACATCGCCTCGCCCTCGACGACGCGGCCCGATGGGTCGAAGCGGAAGGTTTCGGACGCGCGCATCGGGCGGTCATTGATGTCCGCCACGTAGACGATCAGCAACTCGGCACGCTCCGGGTCCCAGACGATGTGGTCGAGGGCGAAGTGCAGGCGCGCGATCCGTTCCAGCCCCGCGCGCCAGTACGACGCCAGCGCCCCTTTCCCCTCGATCGTCGGCGTCCCGAGCAGGGTCGCGGCGCGCGGGCTGCGGAAGCGCACCGCGTCGGCATAGTGCGCCAGGATCGCCTCCAGGTCGCGATCGTTCCAGTCGCGGATCCATCGCTCCGCGAACGCCGCCGCCTCGTCGCGCGTCATTGCGGTCCCCCTCTCAGGCGAGCACGTAGGGTGCGTCGATTCCGGAAAACGTCGCTCATGCGCTCCCTCCCCGCTCGGTCGCCGACCCATCGTACGGCCCCGGATACATCGGGGCGGCCTCTCGAACTTGATGCGATCAACCCCTCGCAGGCGCCGCGGCATACATACTAGTAGGTACAATATCGCCCGTCAAGGGTTTATACTGCCGGGGAGAGGGACGGGCATCCGGAGCCGCCCATCGCACGCGACATTACGCCGGTAGGTACCGTGAGAGATTCACGCCGGCCTGCGACGATTCCCGAGAGGAGGTTCTTCCATGTCCGCCCGTGAACAGCTCCTGGACGCGGCCAAGACGCTCCTCTGGCAGCGCGGCTACGAGGCGATGAGCCCGCGCGCCGTCCTCGCCGAGAGCGGCGCGGGCCAGGGCAGCCTCTATCATCACTTCCGCGGCAAGGCGGACCTGGCGGCCACCGCGATCGCCGAGGTGTCCGCCGACCTCTGCACCGTCGCCGGGTTCGCGCTGTCGCGCGACCGGCCGCCGCTCGAGCGGGTCGTCGCCTATCTCTCGCAGCCGCGTGAGGCCCTGCGCGGCTGCCGACTCGGTCGGATCGCGGCGGAGCCGGCGATCGCCGATGGTGCCATCCGCGCGCCGATCGCGGCGTACTTCGCCTACATCGAGGGCGAACTGGCGGCGGCGCTGGCGGAGGGGCAGCGGGACGGCACGCTGCGCGACGACCTCGCCGCCGGGGATCTCGCGACCGCGCTCGTCGCCGTGGTGCAGGGCGGGTACATCCTTTCGCGCGCGATGGACGACCCGTCCAGGATGGATCGCGCGATCGCGGGGGCGATCGCCCTGCTCGGTACTGCGAGACGATCCTAGCGAACGATGGCGGGATGTGGCGGGATGGCGATCCTGTGGGCGCCGCCGGTACGGAGCGATATGCGTGCGGCCGGTCCGCATGGGGAGAAACAGGAGGAGAGGACGATGCTGCCACAACCGCCGACCAAGCAGGAACTGCTGGAACTACTGCGTACCGGCGGCGACGAGGTGGTGGCCACCTTGCGGGCCCTGCCGCCGGAATCGTTCGCTCGCGTCTGCTACGCGGGCGGGTGGACCGGGCACGAGGTCGTCGCGCACCTCGCCGCGATCGAGTGGACGTATCCGCGCCTCATCGACCTGGCGAAACCGGCCGCAGCGGGCCAGGCCGGGGCAGGCGGAGCGCGAGGAGATGCAGGGACGGCCGCACCACGCCCCGGTGGCATCGACGCGTACAACGCCCGGCAGGTGGCGAAGCGCGCGGGCACCTCGCTCGCCGACCTCCTGGACGAGTTCGCGCGCAATCGCGCGGCGACGATCGCCGCGGTGGCGGCGACCGAGGAAGGACTGCTCGCGGCACCGATCCGGTCGGCGGGCGGGGTCGAGGGGCCGCTCGGTGCGGTGATCCGCTGGGTCGCGGTGGATCATGTACAGGATCATGTGCGAGATATTCCCGCCGAGACGTAATGGGGCAACTCTGGCGCGCACGCGCCGGTGCATCTGCCTGCTATGCATCTCCGCTGGCGTCACAGAGAACGACATCGTCGGTTCCAGGATATCGTGCGGGTGTGGACCGAAGGGTGCGCATCGCGATCGCGCGACGACAAAGCGAGCGAATACTTTCTGCGACCTCCTCGCCTCGTAGCGGGTCGACAGCGGTGGAAAATGGTCTCAAAAACCGAGGAACATGATGTGCACGATCTGAGACAGCGAAGAACTGTGTCATTTCGGGCCCTTTTTGAGACGGTAGGGATGTGTTTTGAAAATGCTTCGACGCGGTCGACATCGCGCGCAACGGACGGGAGTCCGCGCCGCGGTGCGCCGGGAGGAACATGGAATATTCCTTCTCGAGTATTGCGGCCGCGAAACGACCCGTTCATCCCTCTCCGGAACACGCTCCTCGTCGGTCGGCCAGTCGCAGCGGAGCATGCCATAGACCGCCCGGTCGCGCGGTCGTCCGGTGATGGTCGTGTGCGCGCGCAGCACCCCTTCCCGCCGCATGCCGACCCTCTCCAGCACCCCGATCGAGGCGGCGTTCTCCGCCGTGCAATACGCCTCGATCCGGTTGAAGCCGAGCGCGGCGAACGCGCATTCCAGCATCGCGCGGGCGGCCTCGGGCGCGTAGCCGCGTCCCCAATGGGCGCGCGCCAGCGAGTTGCCGATCACCGCGCGCCGATCGTCGGGGGCGATCGCAACGAGGCCGCAGAACCCGATCACGCGCCCCCCTCCTTGGGGGAGATACCCCACACCGCCATCTCCCCCGCCGTCCGCCGCCGTTCGACATAATCGAGCAGACCGGCGACACCGAAGCGGGAGACCAGGGCGGCCCATGTGGTGTATCGCCCGATGTCGGGGTCGGCGAAGAAGGTTATCGCGTCCGCGAGATCGGCGGGGGCGAGGCGGCGGAGGATGAGACGCCCCGTGTCGAGGACGGGGAAGTCATTGACCAGCGCGTCGAGGTCCACTGTGTGGGCCTCCTCCCCCCGCCCTTTGCGATGTCGATCGGCGCGCTCGCCGATGTCCGTGCGCCTCCACGTATCCGATATCGCGCCCCGTCCCGCTGTCGCACTCTGCGCAGTCGGTCGTGGAAGCCGTGATGATCACGGCGGCGCGGGATCGCCTCAGCGATATGCCCGGCGTGGTTGCCGGATGGGCGACCGCCGCGACCGCCGCGATGCCCAGGGCGATGCCGAGCGCGGAGATCACTTTCCCCGTCGCGTCCCCGGCGTTGAAGATACCCAAGACGCCCGTCAGCAGGGCGAGCGCCGCCACGACGATTGCCAGCGCGGCGGCCCACTTGTGCAGCCCCCACAGGCCGACCGCGGCGACAATCTCGACCACGCCGAGGGCGACCTGGCTGGCGACGACGGCGGTGGGAATGTCCTTGCCGGATAGGAATGGGCCGATGATCGCGAAGTTGCGCAGGGCATCCAGGGCCAGGATCGCCGTCGCGACGGTGACGGCGACGGGGCGCGCGAAGGGTACGGAAGGTGAGATCGTGGACATGGCAATGTCCTTGGCGCGGGCCGTTTATCGACCAGATATCGCGCGGGGCAGATGGGGAGGAAGGGCCGTCGGCTGCCCCTCCCCATCTCCGCACGCTCGCTACTTCCGGGGATCGAGGCTGAGGACCGTCTCGCCCCGATTGCGCACTTTCCAGCCGATGGCCGTGCGCGTCGAGCGTCCGGCCCCAGCTGTCCGCCTCGTCTTGGAATGCATCGGCGTGCGCCTTGCTCTCCCAGACGACGATCTGGATGTTCACGCCCGCCTCGGTATCCTCGACGAGGTGCAGGCCGACAAACCCCGACGCCGTCGGGGAGTTTGGACGTCGGGCCCGGCCTGTGCGGCCTGTGCCGTCTCGTGCGCCCCGCGCGATTGACCTTCCGGCGATCGATGATCGTGTACATCGCCTCGCCCTTTCCCATGCGCCGCTCGTCTTCTCCGACGGCAACGCGTGTTTCCCTACGCCGTCGCCTCGTAGCGGGACAGCAGTTCGCTCAGCGGCCCCGGCGGCGGCTCGTTCAGGTCGACGCCCGTCACGTCGGCGAGCTGCCCCTTGAACCAGACATCGAACGCCGCCCGCGACTCGCGAACATGCCGAGCGCCTTGCCGAAGTCCGCGCTCTCCATGTAGGCGACGAAGAAGTCGCCGTTCGGCGCCCCTGCAGGAACCAGAGCTCCTTGGTGATGCCGATCGCCCGCTCCGAGGCGGCGTATTCCGCCATGCGCGGCCCGGCGAGGTCGCGCTGGAAGGCGCGGGCGGCGGCAGTCTTGCCGGGCAGGATGGGCAGCGCGAAACCGATGTGTCCATGGGTCGCCTCCGTCGCTTGGGCCGCACACGCGGCGTCGTGTCCCCATGCTAGGGGCCTCCGGTCGCGCGTCATCGCACGACCCGCCGATTTCTCGGGCGATGGATCGCGGGCGGTGCGATAGGCGGAATGGCCGATCGGCGCGCCGGGGCGGGCTAGGCGAGGCCGTGGCGGAGGGCGAAGGCGGCGGCGGCGGCGCGGTTGTCGGAGTCGGTCTTGGCGAAGATGTGGCGCAGGTGGGCGCGCACGGTGTGCTCGCTGACGGAGAGCGCGGCGGCGATCCGCGGTTGGTGCGCCCGGCGGCGAGGTGGCGCAGGACCTCGACCTCGCGTGCCGAGAGGCCGACCGGATAGGCATGTGCGGGCCTTTCCCGGTCGTGGAGCGTCGCCAGCAGATTCTCGACGTGCGCCAGAGCCGGTTGGGCGCCGAGCGAGCGCAGATCGTCCGCGCCTCCATGCAGAGGGTGCGGGCGGCATCCGGGTCGCCAGTCGCCGCCCGCAAAGAAGCGAGCGCGAGCAGCGTCAGGGCACGCTCGTAGGGCGCGGCGCACGCCTCGGCGAGGGAGAGCGCGGCGTGCAGGTGGGCATCGGCCGCCTCGTATCGTCCCGCGTCCGTATCGAGCTCGCCGAGCGTGCGGTGGGCGGCGAGCAGGGCGAGCGGCTGGCGCGGGTCGGAGGCGCGGACGAGGGCCGCTCGGCGTGTTCGCGGGCTTGCACGCGTCGCCCGACCGGCCGTGGTAGCGCGCCCATAGCGCGTGCCCATCGGATTGGCCGAGCACCGCGCCGCTCCACGCCAGCCAGCGGTCATGCGCACCGAGCCATTCTTTGGCGGACGGTAGGTCCCCCTCGTCCAGGGCGAGCGCCGCCGCCAGCCGCTGCATCTGCTGGGCGACGAAGAAGATGCTCCCCCCGGCTCCGTCGTCGGGCCGTGCGGGAGGATGGCATGCACATGCCCCCACGCGCCCTCCGCGTCGCCGCGCAAGCGCGCGAACTGGCCGACCACGCTCGACACCACCGCCTCGTGACTGGCATTCGGGACGCCCACGGCGGGGATGAGGCGCGCCAGATCCTCCCACCCACCGGCCACGAGCATGATCGGCAGCCATGCGATGCGCGGCGGCTGGGAGTCGCGATCCGCGATGCGCGCCCGCCGCCATGCTTCCTCCCCCTCCTCGGCGAGACGCCGGCGGGCATCGAGGTCGTCGGGGTGGTACGCGAGGGCGACGAGTTCCAGGTGGAGCAGGTAGTTGAAGCCGAGTTGCAGGTCGTTGTGCCCGGCGCGTTCCAGGACGCAGGCGCGTCGGAACGGCGCCGCCGCGGCGGCGGGCCGCCCCAGGAGGGCTTGCGCGATCAGCAGGCCGAGGTACCACGAGCCATTGGTGAGGGTCTCCGGCACCTCCCCTCCCCCGAGCGCGACCGCCCGACGGACGTCCCCGGACGCGGCGAGGTAGAGGATGAGCGTCCCGCGCATGTGGTGCACCGATGAGGCGCCCATGTCCGCGGCGCGGCGTTGATCGTCGGCGGGCAGCGCCTCGAGCGCCGCGAGGCCCGCTTCCATCCCGGCGACGCCCTCCGCGAGGTCGCCCGCGAAGCAGTGGGTCAGGCCGAGTTGGTACCGCGCCGTCGCGGCCAGTGCGGGATCGTCGCCCTGCGCCGCGATGCGCGCCGCCTCCCGGAGGTGGGACTCGCTCCGCCGCGACTGCTCGAAGCGATGGGCCAGCGCCAGGCGGACGAGCAGCCACGCGCGTTCGCCGCGGTCGCCGGGGGGCGCGCGGTCCATCAGCGCCAGCGCGGCATCGAAGCGGTCGACGGCGATGCGGTCCGCGTTCGCCCGCCGCGCCCGCTCGCCGGCCCTGATCAGCCACTCCGGCGCGCGCGCGTCGCCCGCCATGCGGAAGTGGTAGGCCACCACGTCCGGGTCCGCCGCGGGGACGGCGGCGAGCACCTCGGCCACCCGCCGGTGGAGGGCGCGGCGGCGCGGCGGGGAGACCCCCGCGTAGACGCACTCCCGGATCAGCGCGTGCACGAAGCGCGCCCGCCCCCGTCGCCGCCCATCTCGACGAGGCCCGTCGTGCTCGCCGCCTCCGCCGCGGCGATGACCGCATCCTCATCGCTCCCCGCCGCCGCCGCCCACAATCGCAGCGCCGTCTCCTGCCCGACCACCGCCGCCACCCCCAGCAACTCGCGCGTCGCCTCATCCAATCGCGCCAGCCGCGTCTCGATCACCTGCATCAGCGAAACCGGGACGCCGAGGACGCCGACATCGCCGAGCTGCCATCCCGACCCATCGCGCCGGAGGATCTCCCGCTCCTCGAGGGCGCGCAACAGCTGCACGACGAAGAGGGGATTGCCTTCGGCCCGCTCCTCGAGATACGGACACCAGCCGCTCGGCGTCCCCGTTAGACAGCGGATAGCGGGCGCGCAACGAGCGCGGCGACCGCTACGCCGTTCAGGGGACGCGGGGAGAGATGGGCGACGGGGGATTCGCGCTCGAGCAGGGGGAGGAGCGCGTAGAGGGGATGGCGGCGGGTGAGCTCGTCGGCGCGATAGGTGGCGAGGACGAGCACCGGCCTCGCCGCCAGGGACCGGGCGAGGACGCGGAGCAGATCGAGGCTGGCGTCGTCCGCCCAGTGGAGGTCCTCGAAGAGGAGGATGAGCGGACGTCGGGATGCCACGGCGCGGAAGAACCCGAGGATCTGCTCGTACAGCGCCGCCCTGCTCGCGGCATCGCCCGCGCCGCGCCAGTGCGAGAAGG
>CAWJZC010000009.1:0-271494 GCA_963847195.1 uncultured Chloroflexia bacterium
TCGTTCCCGGCGCCACCGTCAAGGTCGGTGGGTTCGCCGCCTCCGCCGTCGCTCTCACCGGAACCACCCAGATCACTATCAACACCCCGCCCCATGCGACGGGCAGCGCCTCGGTGGTCGTCACCAACCCGGATACGCAGAGCGCCACCAACCCGACTTCCTTCACGTACACCGTCATTGCCACGGCAACTCCCGCCATCGCCGAGTTCTCCGCCGGGATCACGCCGAGCAGCAGCCCGTTCGGCATCGCGGCGGGGCCGGACGGCAACCTCTGGTTCGCCGAGAACAGAACGGCGGCAGGATCGGCCGGATCACCCCGGCGGTGCCGTCACCGAGTTCACCATTCCAACCGCGAACAGTGGTCCGTTCGGCATCGCGGCGGGACCAGATGAGAATATCTGGTTCACGGAGCAGAACGGCGACAAGATCGGCCGCATCACGCCGAGCGGCACGGTCACCGAGTATCCCGTCCCCACGGTGGGTGGCACCCCGGAAGGCATCGCGGCAGGGCCGGACGGCAATCTCTGGTTCACCGAGACCGTCACGAGCAAGATCGGCTGCATCGTCCCTGCTACTGGCGCGGTCACTGAGTACCCCACCCTCACCGCGAGCAGCCAGCCGTACGGCATCACGTCGGGGCCGGACGGTGACCTCTGGTTCGCCGAGTCGGGCGTCGATAAGATCGGCCGGATCACGCCCGGCGGCACGGTCTCCGAGTATTCCGGCCTGACCGCGTTCAGCAGCCCGAAGGGTATCGCGGCGGGGCCGGACGGCAACCTCTGGTTCACCGAGAATGGCAAAAAAATGATCGGTCAGATCACCACAGGCGGCGCGGTCACCGAATATATCACCCCAACTCCGAACAGCGGCCCGTTCGGCATCGCGGCGGGGCCGGACGGCAATCTCTGGTTCACTGAGGACAACACCGGCAAGATCGGCCGCATCACCACGGGCGGCGCGATCACCGAGTATGCCATCCCCACCGCGAGCAGCAGCCCGATCGGCATCGCGGCGGGGCCGGGCGGCAGCCTCTGGTTCACCGAGTCTTCGTCGAGCGCCAACAAGATCGGCCGGGCGGCGCTCGCCCCGCCGCCCACGGTCACCGGCAGCGCACCGAGCGGCGGCACGGTAGCGGGCGGCACAAGTCTCACAATCAGAGGGAGCAACTTCCTCCCCGGCGCCACCGTCACGGTCGGTGGATTCGCCGCCTCCGCTCGTCATGCTCACCGGCACCACCCAGATCACCGCTCGCACGCTGCCCCATGCCGCCGCCACCGGCCCGGTGGTCGTCATCAACCCCGACGGGCAGAGCGCCACCAGCCCAGCCACCTTCGCCTACGCCGCCATTCCCACGGCCACTCCCGCCGTCACCGAGTATTCCATCCCCACTGCGAACAGCGCGCCGCACGGCATCGCGGCGGCGGCGGACGGCAACCTCTGGTTCGCTGAGTATCGGCGGCAACCGGATCGGCCGCATCACGCCCGCCGGCATGATCACCGAGTATCCCGTCCCCACGGCGGGCAGCACCCCGTACGGCATCGCGGCGGGGCCGGACGGCAACATCTGGTTCACCGAAGAACGGCGGCAACAAGATCGGCCGCATCACGCCCGCCGGGATCGATCACGCGAGTTCTCCGATCCTCACGGCGAGCAGCCGCCGTCGGCATCGCGGCGGGCGCCGGACGGCAATCTCTGGTTCACCGAGCACGGCGGCAGCCGGATCGGCCGCATCACGCCTGGCGGGGTCGTCACCGAATTCCCGACCGCATCACGGCGAACAGCCAGCCGCACGCCATCGCGGCGGGGCCGGACGGCAACCTCTGGTTCACCGAGTTGACCGGCAACCGGATCGGCCGCATCACGCCCGGCGGCGACGTCACCGAGTTCCGCAGTCCCACCGCTGGCAGCGGCCCGGCCGGCATCGCGGCGGGGCCGGACGGCAACCTCTGGTTCACCGAGACAGTCGGCAGCAAGATCGGCCGGATCACCCCGCCGGGCACGGTCACCGAGTTCTCGGCCGAATCACGGCGGGCAGCGGCCGTACGGCATCGCGGCGGGGCCGGACGGCAATCTCTGGTTCACCGAGTCGACGGCAACAAGATCGGCCGCATCACCACGAGCGGCGCGGTCACCGAGTTCCGCATCACCGCCGGCGAGCAGTCCCGGCCTGCATCGCGGCGGGGCCAGGTGGCAGCCTCTGGTTCACCGAGCGAGACGGCAACCGCATCGGCCGGGCGGCGCTTGCGCCACCACCCACCGTGACGGCAGTGCCCCGAGCGGCGGCTCTGCTGCGGGCGGCACGACCCTGACGGTCACCGGCACCGGCTTCCTGCCCGGCACGACCGTCACGGTCGGAGGCTACGCCGCCTCCGCCGTCTCCGTCAGTCGGGAGCACCCAGATCACCGCCCGCACCCCGCCCCACACGGCGGGCAGCGCGACCGTGATCGTCACCAACCCCGACGGGCAGAGCGCCACCAGCCCGACCACCTTCGCGTATACTGCCGTCACCACGACCACACCCGCCATCACCGAGTTCCCACCCCGACGGCGGGCAGCAGCTCCGCACGGCATCACGGCGGGCCCGGACGGCAATCTCTGGTTCGCCGAGTACACCGGCAACAAGATCGGGCAGGTCACGCTCGGCGGGACGGTCACCGAGCATGCCGATCCCCACGGCTAGGGAGCATCCCATACGGCATCACGGCGGGGCCGGACGGCAACCTCTGGTTCGCCGAGATCATCGGCAACAAGATCGGCCGCATCACGCCCGCCGGCGGTGATCACCGAATTCACCGTCCCCACGGCGGGCAGCCAGCCGGTCGGCATCGCGGCGGGGCCGGACGGCAACCTCTGGTTCACCGAGGATGCCGCCGGCAAGATCGGCCGGATCACGCCCGGCGGGGACGTCATCACCGAGTATCCCGTCCCATCACGGCAGGCGGCCAGCCGCACGACATCGTGGCGGGGCCGGACGGCAATCTCTGGTTCACCGAGTTCACCGGCAGCCGGATCGGCCGGATCACCCGGGCGGCACCGTCACTGAGTATCCCACTCCTCACCGCAAGCAGCGGCCCGAACGGCATCACGGCGGGGCCGGACGGCAATCTCTGGTTCGCTGAGACAGCTGCGGCACAAGATCGGTCGCATCACGCCGCGCGGCACGATCACCGAGTTCTCCGTCATCACGGCGAGCAGCGGCCCATTCGGCATCGCGACGGGGCCGGACGGCAACCTCTGGTTCACCGAGCACACCGGCAACCGGATCGGGCGGATCACGCCCGGCGGCACCGTCACGGAGTTCTCCGCTGGCATCACCGCAGGTAGTGGCCCGGCGAGGATCACGACGGGGCCGGACGGCAACCTCTGGTTCACCGAGTTCAATGGCAACCGGATCGGGCAGGGCGATGATCACGCCGCGTCTCCTCTCCCTCTCCCCGCGCTCCGGTCCGACTGCGGGCGGCGCGACCGTCACCCTCACCGGCGTCAACTTCCTCGCCGGTGCCACCGTCACCTTCGATGGTATCGCTGCCACCAACGTCACGGTCGTCAGCGACACGCAGATCACCGTCACCACGCCCGGCGCACCCGACAGCGGCGACGGTGGATGTCGTCGTCACGAACCCAACGGCGGGACAGACACACTGGTGCGCGGCTACACCTACGGCACCCCGAACCCACTGCCGAGCCCGCAACCGTCCGTCTCGCCCGGTAGCCCCACAAATCCGCTCCCGCAGCCCCGGCCGGCCGGCACGACGGGCGGGCCGGCGCCGGACCCGCTGCCAGGGGCGCGCCCGTAGCGCGATCTAAAGGGTGTCTACGGATTTTGCAAGGCAATCGTTGACAAAATGGGACGGGGGGACTACTATTCCGATAGCACGTTGAACGGCAGATTCCGGCGTGATACAGGAGTTCTTACATGAGTGTGATTACCGAAGAGCAGACCACGATTGTTCTCACCGACGATGCCGCCGCGCAGGTTCGCACGCTGATGGAGAAGCAGGGTCGCGCAGACCTTGCCCTGCGGTTGTTCGTGACCCAGGGCGGTTGCTCGGGTTTCTCTTACGGCATGGCGCTTGATCCGAATACCCGTGCGGACGACGCGGTCTTCGAGAAGGACGGCGTGCGCCTGATCGTCGATGCCTTCAGCCAGCGCTATCTCGATGGCGCGGAAGTCGGCTTCTCCAATAACCTGATGGGTGGCGGCTTCACGATCAAGAACCCGAATGCGGCCTCCTCTTGCGGCTGCGGCCACTCCTTCCGCACGAAGGAAGAGGACGGCCAGCCAAAGCGCTGCGGTCACTAAATTCCTCCCCTTCGCACTTCGCATCCAAGAAGGCCGGGCATAGCGCCCGGCCTTTTCTGTGTCCCACCCCATGTCGGCCCACTGAACGTCCGTATCGCCAGAGTATGACAACAGAAAAAGCCCCTTCCCACATAGGGAAGGGGCTGCGGTTGCGCGGTGTGCGGAAGCTAATCGGCTTCGATCAGTTCCGGGATGCGCTCCGGCTCACTCGCGGTTGCATGTTCCGGCGCGGTCGCGAAGTCCGGTGCCTTGATGAGGAAGTACGAGATGATGCTGCAGGCGATGATCACGCCACTGGAAACGAGGATCGCGCGGTCCATACCGGTGATGAAGGCGTGGCTGCTCGCATCGCGAATCTGCGTGGCGAGCGAGGCAGGCAAGCCGGGGAAGCGCTTCGGGTCCTCGATCACCCGACCGGCGAGGCTGACGCCGGAACCGATCAGATTGACGAGCGGCTGGGCGGGGCCGAACTCGGGGTTGCTCCGCGCCTGCATGATGCTCTCGGTTGCGTTGTACTGCGACTGATAGTCGCGGTTCATAAGCGTGCCGAGCAGGGCGATACCGAAGGCGCTCCCGATCTCGCGGATCGCCCCGTTGACGGCGGAAGCGACGCCGCTCTTGGCACTCTCAACACTATTCAAGACTGCCGTCGTCATCGGGGCGAAGATCAGCGACATCCCGAAACCCATCACGACGAAGCGCGGGCACAACCGCCAGGTAGCTGGCATCCACGCCACCGCGTAGGAAGAGCAGCGCACCGACCCCGGCGATGAACATGCCGAGCGTAATGAGGAGGCGCGAGCCGATCCGCCCAACCAATTGCCCGGAAATCGGCGAGAAGATCATCATCGCGGCGACCATCGGCAGGAGCGCCAGCCCGGCGCGCACCGGCGAGAAGCCGTGGATGTTCTGCTGGTAGAGCGTCATGTAGAAGGCGACACCGGCGATCAGGAAGGAGACGGCGAAGGCGTCCATATTCGCGCCGGAGAAGGTCGAGGAGCGGAAGAAGCGGAGCGGGACCATCGGCCGCGCGCTTTTCGCTTCCACGAAGATGAATGTCGCGAAGAGCACCACTGCGGCGACGAAGGCGCTGAGGATCAACGAATCGCCCCAACCGCGGTCGCCCGCCTCGATCAAGCCCCAGGTGAGGGTCGCGATGGCTGCCGTGATCAGCACCGTACCGGGGATGTCCGTCGCAACCGTGCCAGTGGTATCACGCGATTCCTGCACGACCGCGAGGCGACGAAGAAGGCGATGATGCCGATCGGGATATTGATGATGAAGACCCAGTGCCAGTTCGCGTACTGGACGAGGAAGCCGCCGACGATCGGGCCGAGGGCGAGCCCGGAAACCGAGATCGCGGACCAGATGCCGAGCGCCTTACCGCGCTCCTCCGGCGGGAACGCCACCGAGATCAGCGAGAGCGAGAGCGGCATGATGAAGGCCGCACCCAGGCCCTGCACCGCACGCGCCGCAATCAGCATCCCGATGTTCTGCGACAACGCGCCGAAGAGCGACGCGGTCGTGAAGAGGCCGAGGCCGAAGAGGAAGAGGCGCTTGCGCCCCAGCCGGTCACCCAGCCCGCCCGCCGTGATCTGCAAGCGAGGCGAAGATGAGCGTGTAGGCCGAGACGATCCACTGCAACTGCGTCGTCGTTGCATTCAGTTCGCGAGAGATCGTCGGGAGCGCGACATTGACGACGAGGTTGTCGAGGATCGCCATGAAAAGCGCGAAACATGCCGCGATTAGTGTCCACCATTTCAATCGTTGTCCTGTCATCGATTCGATATTCCTCCGCTTTCCCTGATATTGACCGGTTCGTGCCACGTTTTCCGTGGCTGATATGACCCTCGTTAGTCTCTCTCACAAGTGTTTCTGCCACATTGTCCTTTCGGACAGATCACGTCCCCTTCATTGGGAGGGTACGCATCAGTCCGAGCGGCGGCTTGCTCCCCGACCCCATAAATTCACCATAACGCGCTGCTCGTTGGGCGCTATACGTTCGGCTTATACTGAAGCGGTACCGCCTGTGGCATGAGGCGCGACCGGACGCCGTGGCGCCTTTGCCGGCGAATCTTGGCCGCATGACCGACCGGGGCGGTGTCGATTGACGAAACGTCAATCAACGTACGCTGAGGCCGCGCCGCGGTACTTGAGGACGCGAATGGCTGCGTTTCATCGCCCCGGTTTCCGGAGGATGATTGTCCGCCTGCCGTCAGGATAGGATCCGAGAGAGGGGGCCCGACCCATCAGAAAACCCCATCATTCGCCCTACTCCGACACTCCTCGCGGGTAGAGGCCGACAGCTCGTTAGGGCCTACGTGGCACAGTGTCCTCCCAACAAACACACCAAAGAGGTAAGGACAATGGGTAAGAGAAATTATCTGATCGAGGGAGTCTCCGGCACCGGCAAAAGCTCGGTGTGCCAAGAGCTGCGCCGACGCGGTTACGCAGCCATAGATGGTGATAGAGAACTGGCCTACCAAGGAGACCCAACGACTGGTGAGAAAACCGAAGGCTTTGGCCACGAACATCACCTTTGGGATGTAGAAGAAGTAAGGAGATTGGCAGCAAATCAGGACGACGAAGCCACTTTCTTCTGTGGCGGTTCGAGAAATTTCAAGCAATTCATAGACCTTTTCGATGAAGTGTTCATCTTAGATGTTGATGCAGAGACACTCAATGAACGGCTCGACAACCGTCCTGATGATGACTGGGGCAAGAATAAGAGCGAGCGGGAACTCATCCTCCGTTTACACGCCACAAAAGAAGACGTACCCAGCACTGGCATCGTACTCGATGCGACACAGCCACTTGTCAGCGTCGTGGATGAAATCCTTAGCCATGTCCGAGCGTAGTACTACAGCCGCACACCACGTTGTCTTCTCACACGCGTCCATATAAGGCCTACTCTACTCCGACAAGTGCCACCTCATGTCGGTGGAACTGAGCGATTGCTGTCGTCCACGAGAATCCCGTGCTCTATGAAGAACCGATCGATCCCCCGAGCGTGAAGGTCGCGAGCAGCCGCGCCGGTGTCGCACCGTTCGTGAATATAGTGGACCCCAGATTTTGGACAGTGCGACGGCATCGCTCTTCGTGATGGATGAGAGGCATGCGCAAGCAGTTTTCGGCCACATTCAAGGCGCAGGTCGTCCAAGAACTCCTCAGGGAGGAGAAATCGGTCGCGCAACTGGCCGCCGAGTACGGCGTCCACCCCACCCAACTCGGCAAGTGGAAAGCGCTCGCCCTCCACGGTCTGCCCAGCCTGTTTGAGGAACGCGCCGAGGTTGGTGCGCTCAAGACGGCGCACGAGGCGCAACTCACCGCCCTCTACGCCGAGATCGGCCGGCTCACCACCCAGGTCGCCTGGTTGAAAAAAACTTGGTCTGCCATCTGGATAGGGACGTACGCCTCGCGCTGGTGGAACGCGACCAACTCGCACTGCCGCTCACCGTTCAAGCCGACCTCCTGAGCCTCAATCATGCCAGTCTGTACTACCATTCGCGTGCTCCTTCACTCGAAGAAGTGGCCCTCAAGCACCGGATCGACGCGCTTTACACGCAACATCCCTTCTACGGTTCTCGGCGGATCACCGCGCAGCTGCAACGCGATGGTGTGACGATCAACCGCAAGGCGGTCCAGCGGCACATGCGAGAGATGGGCATCCCCGGGGTCGCGCCGGGACCGCACCTCAGTCGCCGCGACAGCGAGCATCGCGTCTTTCCCTACCTGCTGCGCGACATCACCAGTGCCTATCCGAACCATGTGTGGGGCATCGACATCACCTACCTCCGCCTGCGGACGAGTTGGATGTACCAGGTAGCCGTGCTCGACTGGTTCTCGCGCTACGTCGTCCGCTGGGAAATGGGCCAGACCTTGGCGCTGCCTTTCGTCCTGATTGCCGTCGAGCGGGCGTTGACGCGTGCACAGCCCGTGATCTGGAACAGCGACCAGGGCAGCCATTTCACCGGCCCGCAGTACCTGGACCTCCTGACGACGTCCGGCGTCCAAATCAGCATGGATGGAAAGGGGCGGGCGATTGACAACGTCTTCGTCGACCGGCTGTGGCGCACGGTGAAGTACGAGGAGGTTTATCTCCGCGACTACGCGACTCCCCGCGGGGCAGGGCAATCGCATGAAGGGGGTGAGTGGCGTAGGATGACCGCCGCAGTCGTCGCCCATCGTGGAAGGATGCGCCATGCCCGCCGCCCCGACCAGCATCACGCGTCACTTCGCCGCCCTCACCGATCCGCGCGCCGATCAAGGCAAAGGCCACCTGCTGCTCGACCTCCTGACCATCGCCCTGTGCGCGGTGATCTGCGGCGCCGACTCCTTCGTCGAGATGGAGCAGTTCGGCAATGCCAAGCGGGGGTGGTTCGCCACCTTCCTCGCCCTGCCGAACGGCATCCCTTCCCACGATACCTTCGGGCGCGTCTTCGCCGCCCTCGACCCCGACCAGTTCCGCACTTGCTTCCTCGCCTGGGTGCGCGCCGCCCTGCCCGCCGTCGATACGCCGGTGATCGCGGTGGACGGCAAGACCGCTCGCCGCTCGCACGACCGAGGCGCGGGCAAGGCGGCGGTGCATATGGTGAGCGCCTGGGCAAGCGCCAGCGGCATCACGCTCGCGCAGGTGGCGACGGACGCGAAGCGCAATGAGATCGTGGCCATCCCGGCGCTGCTCGACCTGCTGGCGCTCGACGGCTGCGTGGTGACGCTGGATGCGATGGGCTGCCAGACGGCGATCGCGGAGCGGATCGTCACCCAGGGCGGCGACTATGTGCCGGCGCTCAAGGAGAACCATGCCGACCTGTACCACGAGGTCGCGCACCTGTTCGCCGACGCCGACGCCACCGGCGGGGAGGACTACGAACAGGAGAGCGCGGAGACGCTCGACGGGGGGCACGGGCGCGTCGGACGGCGGCGGTATCGCGTGCTCCGCGACGCGCGGACGCTGGCACATCTCGACCCGGACGGGAGATGGGAGGGGCTGCGCGCCGTCGGGCGCGTGGTCGCGGAGCGGCGGGTGGGCGGCATGGCGACGCGGGAAACGCGCTACTACCTGACGAGCCTCACCGACGCCCGCCGCTTCGGACGCGCCGTCCGTGCACACCGGGGGATCGAGAACGGACTGCACTGGGTGTTGGATGTAGCGTTCAGGGGAGACGAGAGTCGGGCGCGCGTCGGCGCGAGCGCGACGAATCTCGCCGTGCTGCGGCGTCTCGCCCTGAACCTGCTCACAGCGGAGCGGACGGCGAAGGGGGGGATCAAGGCGAAGCGGCTGAGAGCCGGATGGGACGAGCGCTATCTGCTCACGGTCCTCGCCCCGTAGTCATGCGATTGCCCTGGATGCGGGTGGCATCTGCTTGACACCCACCCGGCACGCCGCTACGATGCGCCACTTCCCGTTTCGCGAGGCGGGCGCCCTTCGGGCAGATGGGGTTAGGGAGATGACCGCGCTCACGCTCATGGATGTACAGGCGGCGGCGGAGCGGATCGCGCCGCACATCCGCCACACGCCGCTGCAAGCCTCGCCCGACCTCTCGGCGTTGGCGGGGCGGATGCTGCTGCTCAAGCTGGAGAACCTCCAACGCACCGGCGCGTTCAAGATTCGCGGCGCGCTCAACAAACTCCTGACGATGGACCCGGCGGATGCGGCGCGCGGGGTGCTCACCGCCTCGGCGGGCAATCACGGGCAGGGGGTCGCCCTCGCGGCCCGCCTGCTCGGCTACCCGGCGACCATTGTCCTCCCACAAGGCGTCTCGCTCGCCAAATTGGAGGCGATCGAGCGGCAGGGAGCCGAGACCGCCCTCCACGGCAGTGCGTACGATGAGGCGGCGCGCTACGCCCGCGACCTCGCCGAGGAGCGCGGCATGACCTACATCCACGCCTTCGACGACCCGCTGGTGATCGCCGGACAGGGAACGATTGCGATCGAGATGCTGGCCGACGCGCCGGACCTCGACACGCTCGTCGTGCCCGTCGGCGGCGGGGGATTACTCGCGGGCATCGCGACAGCGGCGCGGGCGTTGAAGCCCTCGTTGACGATCATCGGCGTGCAGGCGGCGGGCGCGCCCGCCTGCGTGGACTCGTTCACGCGCGGCACGCGGCAGACGCTACCCGTCTCGACGATCGCGGACGGCATCGCCGTCGCCCAGCCCGGCGCGCATACCTTCCCGATCATCCACGCGCTCGTCGATGCGATGGTCACGGTGGACGACGACGCGATGGCCCGCGCGATGGTGCTGCTGCTGGAGCGGGAGAAGCTGCTCGCGGAGGCGGCGGGCGCGGCGGGGCTGGCGGCGGCGCTCGGCGGCGCGCTGCCCGAGGCGAGCCGGCGCGTCGGCGTGCTGATTAGTGGCGGCAATGTCGACCCGAACCTGCTCGATAAGTGCATCCAGACGGGTCTCGCCTCCGCCGGGCGCTTCCTCGCCTTCCAAACGTGGCTGCCGGACCAGCCGGGCGCGCTCCATCGCCTGACCGGCGTGCTCACCGACGAGCGCGTCAACATCCTCCACGTCGCCATCCAGCGCATCGGCCCCTACACCGCCATCGGCCCCGTCGGCCTCGAAATGATCGTCGAGACGCGCAACGCCGACCACGCCGCGCGCGTCCTCGACGCCGTCCGCGCCGCCAGCTACCCCGTCGCGGTCGTCACCACCCGCGCGAGCGAAGGCCCGCGTGTAGCCTGATGATCGCGAGGAAGATTGATAGCGATTAGCAACGATGTCAGACCGTGTTCGTCTCTCTTGTTGGTGGACAGTCCTGCGGCGTGACGTTTTCACCGGTCTTTTGTGCCCACAGAGAAGCGAGCACGATCTATGCGACTCATGTTTCGGCGAACATCCGCGACGAGACGGTCCAACCAATGCGCCGCACCGCCCATGAATGCTTGGGGCTTCATCGTGGAAGTCCTTCGCAGCTTCCAAGTGTGGCGGGCCATGCCCCAATCTTCTCCGTCCCAGCAGGACACGCCCGCGACGAAGACGACTGCGGAAGTTTTCTATGATGCGATGGTGAGGCGCATCGAGGTGCAAGTGCGCGTGTCGGAAGCGTACGACACGAAGACGGCTGCGTGGTTCGCATTGAGCACGCTGGTCATTTCCATTTCCGCGACCGCCCTCGCTGCGGAACACACGATACTGAGAAGGGGATCGGTCATTCTCGCGCTGATCGGGACGGCATTCTGGCTGCTTGCCATCATTGCGTCGTTCCTTTGCTTCCAGCAAAGTGATCTCGATGCAGGGCCGACCGATGAGGACTACGGTGAGTTGGCGTCCGATCCGGCGTTCTCGACGACGGATATGCATCTTTTCATCGCGCAGTTCGTCGCGACGCAGTCCATCCCAAAGAATCAGCGCCTCCTCGGACGGAAGGCGCTATGGTTCACGTTCGCGGTCGGATTGTCAATGGTGGAGTTTATCTGCTATGCCGCAGCGGTGTTCGTCACACTCAATCGCTAACGGGCCTTCAACGGCGTGGCGCTTGTCCTGATCATGCTACTGCCATGGAACGTGAAGGATTTCTCGCCCTTTTCCGCGACCCTTTCCCGCGTCCGACGCGCGACGGGATTGGCATTAGCTTGCCCATCTTTGGAGATCGTAATCTTCACCGCGTCGCGGTCTTTCTTCTCGATCTTGATCATCGCCGGCCACCTTCTCATGCGCCCCAAAGCCTATCCTACATCACCAGTATAGCACGATACTGTGCGCAAATCCCGCGTTATTCCAGCGGATCGACGCCCGCGTCCCAGCGCTGGCCGACGGCCTGGCGGACGCCGAGGGAGAGCGTCGGATAGGCGTGGATCGCCTGCGCGACGCGGCCCGCGAAGGCATCCGCCTGCATCGTGACGACCAGTTCATGCAGGATGTCCCCCGCGTGCGGCCCGATGATGTGCGCGCCCGCGATCTGCCCGCCGCCGAGCATCTTCGTGATCCCCTTCGGCGCAAGGATCACCTTGATGAACCCCTGCGTCTCGCCCATCGTGATCGCGCGATCGACGCGGTCGAAGGGCCAGCGCAGCACCTCGATCTTGTCGCCGTACTCCTTACGCGCCTCCTCCTCCGTCATGCCGACGCGCGCCACCTCCGGGTCGGTGAAGGTCGCCCACGGCACAACGCGATAATCCGCCTTCTTCGTCTTCGACCGCTTGCCCGGCTTGCCGATATTCTCCGCGACGAGCCGTCCCTGATATTCCGCAACATGCGTGAACTGGTAGAGGCCCGTGCAGTCGCCCGCCGCCCAGATGTGCGGCACATTCGTCTGCAAGGTCCCCTGCACGGCGACGCCCTTGCGCTCGGCGGTGACACCGGCGTTCGCCAGTTGCAGATGCCCGATGCGCGCCTTGCGCCCGGCGGCGGCGATAATCACCTCCGCGCGCACCGTCACCTCCTGCCCGTCGCGCACGCCGGTGACGACCCTGTCCGGCCCCTCGATGGAGGCGCGCGTCGCCTCGGTGCCGGTGTAGACCGTGATGCCCTCCTTGAGCAGAATCTCCTTGATCGCGGCGGACATCTCCGGGTCTTCCTTCGGCAAGAGCCGCGCGTTGCGCCCGACAATCGTCGTCGGCACGCCGAAGCGGGCGAAAATCTGCGCGAACTCGCAGCCGATCGGCCCGCCGCCGAGCACAACGACCGAGCGCGGCATCGCGTACCGGCTCTGCAAGACCTCGATGTTCGTCATGAACCCCGCGTCGCGGATGCCCGCAATCGGCGGCACATTGCTCCTCCGAGCCGGTGGCGATGACGATATCCCTGGCCGTGATCTGCCGGTCGCCGACCTGGAGCGTGTGCGCGTCGATGAAGTGCGCGCGCCCCTCGATCACGTCGATGCCGAGCCGCCGGTAGACCTCGGCATTCTCGCCCTTGGCGATCTCCGCGATGATCGCGTCCTTGCGGTCCATCACGGCGGGGAAGTTGACGGAAATCTCCCCGGCGCGCAGGCCATAATCCGCCGCGTGGCGCATCTGATGGAAGACCTTCGCGGACTCGATCAGCGCCTTGGAGGGCACACAGCCGGTGTAGAGGCATTCGCCCCCGACCCGCTCCTCCTCGATCATCGCGACCTTGTGCCCCATCTCCGCCGTCAGCCGTGCGGCGGTCATCCCCGCCGTCCCCGCGCCGATCACCGCCACATCGTACGTCTCCTGCGCCCGCGCCATCGTCGGTTACTCCTTCAATTGTTCCGTTGCATCGCTGTGTGTATTGTATCGGGGAGCCCACCCCCTGTCCCCCTCCCGGCGCGGGCGGGGGAACTCACGTCAGCCGTTGCGGCTGTCCAGCTGAATCGGTAATTCCGCTCGGCTGAGGGTTCGTTCAATGACACCGCTTCTACATGAGAAATGATCGGGATACGGTTTCGTCAACTATACGCAAGACCGTGATCGGTGGATGCGTTTTGAAGAACCAAGGAGGTTTTGTAGGGGCGCATAGCATGCGCCCGCTTCCCTTGCGCTCGGAGATTCCGCCACATCAAGGCCGGAGGGCAGTCACGCCGAGGTACAACCGCCCTACGATGTATTCCCCTCTCCATCGCGGGTGCTCACTGGGCAGGTGAGAGGGGGCAGGGGGTGAGGTTTCCTACTTATCCCGCAGCCGGGGGTCGAGGATGTCGCGGATGCTGTCGCCGAGGAGGTTGAAGGAGAAGACGGTGAGCAGGATGGCGACGCCGGGGCCGACGCTCATCCACCAGAAGCCGTTACTGAGATAGGCGCGGGCGTGGTTGATGTCCGAGCCCCAGGTGGGCGTCGGGGGCTGCGCGCCGAGGCCGAGGAAGCTGAGGCTCGCCTCGGCGAGGATGGCGAAGGCGACGCTGAGCGATGCCTGGACGATCAGCGGATTGAGGATGTTCGGCAAGATGTGTTTGAAGGCGATGCGCGTCTGGCTCGCGCCCGCCGTGCGCGCCGCCTCGACGTACTCGCGCTCCTTCGCCTGCAAGACCTGGCCGCGCGTCAGGCGGGTGTAGACGGGGATGGCGACGACGCCGATGGCGATCATCGTGTTGCGCAGGTTCGGGCCGAGCGCCGAGGTGATGGCGATGGCGAGCAGCAGGCCGGGGAAGGCGAGCAGCGCGTCGATGACGCGGAGGATGAGCAGATCGCTCCAGCCGCCCCGGTAGCCCGCGATCATGCCGAGCGTCATGCCGATCGTCAGGCCGATGCTGACCGCGAAGATGCCGACCGCCAGCGAGACGCGCGCGCCGAAGATCACGCGGCCAAGCACATCGCGCCCGAGGTCGTCCGTGCCCATCAGGTGCTGCGCGCTCGGCCTCGCGATGGCGTCCGCCGGGTGCGAGACCTTCGGGTCGGTGCGCACGATGAGGGGCGCGGCGACCGCGACGAGGATCAGGAAGGCGATGAACGTGCCGCCGATCAGGAAGCGCGGGTGGCGGCGCACGTTGTTCCACGAGAAGAGGCGGCGCGATTTCGGCGCGACCCCGACCACGGCGCGTGCATTGCCACCGGCGCTGACAGCCGTCGGGACAGCGGAGTTAGCCATATTTGATCCTCGGATCGAGCAATGCGTACAAGAGGTCGACGAGCAGGTTGACGGCCATGAAACTGAGCGCGCTGAGCAGGACGACGCCCTGCACGACGGGGTAATCCCGCCCGCCGATGCTGTCCACCGCCAGCCGCCCGACACCGGGCCAGAGGAAGATCGTCTCGGTGATGAACGCCCCCTCCAGCACCGCGCCGACCTGCAGGCCGACGACGGTCACGAAGGGGATGAAGGCATTCTTCAGCGCGTGCCGGAGCACGACGGAGCGCTCCGAGAGCCCCTTCGCCCGCGCGACGCGGATGTACTCCTGATTGAGCGAGTCGATCAGGCCGGAGCGCATCAGCCGCATATTGACCGCCAAACTCGGCGTGCCGAGGGCGATCATCGGCAGGACGAGGTGTTTCAGATTCTGCCCGGCGTCCTCCTTGAAGGGCACGAACCCACCCGGCGAGAAGATGCGGAAGGTGAGCGCGAAGAGCAGGATGAGCATGATGCCGCTGAAGAAGTTGGGGATGGAGACGCCGAGCAAGGGGAAACTCGTCCCGACCAGGTCCCAGACCGAGTTCCGCTTGGTGGCGCTCAGGATGCCGATGGGGATGGAGATAATCAGGCTGAAGCAGATCGCCGCGAAGCCGAGTTCGAGCGTCGCCGGCAGGCGGCTGAAGATCGCCTCGCTCACCGGCTGGCGCGTGCGCAATGACCGCCCCATGTCCCCGTGCAGGAAGCGGGTGAGCCAGTTGACGTACTGGATCGGGATCGGCCGGTCTAGGCCGTACTGGTGGCGCAGGTTGGCGATCGTCGTCGGGTCCGGCTCCTCGCCGAGGAGGGTGCGGATCGGATCGCCGGGCGTCAGCCTGAGCAGCGTGAAGATGATGATGCTCACGAGGAGCGCCACCGGGACCATCAGCATCAGTCGCCGGATGATGTATGCGGTCATACGCAGTAGCCAGTAGCCAGTAGCCAGCAGTCAGTAGTCAGCGGAGAGCGCGCGATGCGCCATACCTCCGCTGCCCGCTGCCACTGCTGCCCGCTGCCCGCTATTTGAGCCATCCCGCCTCGAAGCGCATGATCTGGTCGGGGTAGACGACCATGCCCTGCACATTGGGCCGCGAGAGCATGAAGGAGAGCGGGAACTGATAGTAGACCAGCGGCGCATCGTCCACGGCGATCTTCTGCGCCTGCTGGTACAGGTCTTTGCGCTGCGCCTGATCGCTCGCGGCGCGCGCCTTGTCGATCAGGTCATCGACCTGCGGATTGGAGTATGAGAGTTGTTCCGGCGAGCCGGTGTGCACACTATTGTAGATGTTGCCGTCCGGGTCGATCCGGCCACTCCAGCCCGCCAGCGACGCCTGATACTTCCCGGCCTGCGTGTCCGCGACGAGCGTCGGGAAGTCGAGTTGCACGAGATTCATCGTGATGCCCGCCTTCGCGACCTGATCCTTAATCAGTTGCGCGAGTTGGGTCGTCGTCGGCGAGTCCCGGCGGTGATCTTCATCTCGCAGGTGAAGCCGTCCGGCTTGCCGCCCGCCTTCAGATATTCCTTCGCCTTCGCCACGTTCGCCCGAATACGGCTTGAAGTGTCGATCAAAGGCCCAACTGGGCGGCGGGAACGGGCCATACGCCACTTGCCCGACGCCGAAGAAGACCGTCTTGATGATCTGATCGCGGTCTAGCGCCTCCGCGAATGCCTGCCGGAACTCCTTCTTGTTGAACGGCTCCGCCTGCAGGATTGAGGACGACACTGGCGTAGCCGAGTCCGGGCGTCGTCCTGCAGCACGAGGTCTTTGCTGGCCTTGACGCTGTCGTAATCCTTCGCGAGGCGACATAGTGACTGATGTCGATATCGCCCGTCTTCAAGTTCGTCAGCGCCACCGTCGCATCGACGATCGGGCCGGATCGTCACCTTATCGAGATACGGGCAGTTGGTTGCCCGCCGCGTCCTTCTTCCAGTAGTTCGGGTTGCGCTGCCAGCGTGATGTGGTCGTCCTTCACCCACTCGACGAACTTGAACGCGCCCGTGCCCGCGCCGACCGGCTTGCGCGTGAAGTCCTGCCCACCCGCCTCGACCGCCTTCTGCGAGACCATCATCCCCGCCCGGTCCACGAGGTTGGCGAGCAAGCGGCGCGAAGGGCGCCTTGAGGTTGAACTTGACCGTATACGGGTCCATCACCTCGACCGTCTGGATGAAGCCGATCTCCGGCGCGCGGCGGCTCTTCTTGTCGGTCAGATAGCGCTCGATATTCCACTTGACCGAATCGGCGTTGAAGTCCGTGCCGTCGTGGTACTTGACGCCCTGCCGCAGTTTGAAGATGTAGGTCTTCGGGTCCGGCGTCTCCCACGACTCCGCCAGCGACGGGATGATCTTCAGGTTCGTGTCGATGGCGACCAGCGAATCATAGATGTTGTAGAGCACTTGCCGGTCCACGAGCAGGCTGGAGGGCATCGGGTCGAGATTTGCGACATCGGAGTTGATCTCCGCCTTGATCGCGCCGCCCTTCTTCGGCGCGCCCGCGCTCGACGCCTGCGTCGCCGCCGTGGCAGCGGTCGTCGGGCTGCTCCCTGTCGTGGCGGCGGGGGCGCTCGCACCGGCTGCGGCGGGCGCGGTAGCCGCCGCGCGCTCGCGGTCGTCGCGGCTGGGGCGGCGCCCGTGGTCGCGGCGGCAGGCTTCGGCGTGTCGGTCGCTGCTACTGCTGCCGCAGGCGGCGAGCAGCGCGCCGAGGGCGCTCGTTGCCCCCGCTCGCCGCCACACCGCGCAGGAAGGTGCGGCGGCTCAGCCGGGCGTGCGAAACAGACGTATCGGCACGATCATGCGTCGTCATTGTTCCTCCTCCCCACATCCCACACGGGTCATCGTTCGGTGATGGCCGCATCATACCAGTAGCCAGATGCCAGTAGCCAGTAGCCAGTAGTCAGAAGGGGCCCGGAACCTCTGGCTACTGACTACTGACTACTGGTTACTCCCCTATTTCAGCGACGCGACATCGAAGCGCATCATGTAGTCCGGGTAGAGTTGCATCCCCTGGACCTTCGGCTGCGTGATCAGGTAGTTGGGCGAGAAATAGTAGAATGCATGCGGCGCGTCGTCCACGATCAGTTTCTGCACCTGCTGATAGAGATCCTTCCGCTGCGCTTGGTCGCCGGCCGCGCGGGCCTTCTCCATCAGAGTCGTCCGCCTGCGGGTTGGAATACTTGCCGTAGTTGAGGCCGGCGCCGGTGTGGAAGTTGTTGTAGATGTTCCCATCGGGATCGATGCGACCGCTCCAGCCGAACGGGACGATCTGGAAGTTGCCGGACATCTGATCGGCGGACTGCGTCGCCCCCTCTTCCTGTTTGATGGTGACGATGATGCCGACTTTCGCCATCTGATCCTTGACGAGTTGGGCGAGTTGCGTCGTGGTCGCCGATCCGGAGGCGATCAGCAGTTCGCAGGAGAAACCACCCGGCGAACCGCCCGCCGCGAGATATTGCTTCGCCTTGTCCACATTGCCGCCGTACGGCTTGAAGTTCGGGTCGTAGGCCCAACTGGAGGGCTGGATCGGCCCCTGGCCGGCCTGCCCGGCGCCGAAGTTGACGGTCTTGAGGATCTGGTCGCGGTCGAGCGCCTCCGCGAACGCCTGCCGGAACTCCTTCTTGCTGAAGGGTTCCTTCGCGGCGTTGAACTGGAAACTGCTGAACCCGATGCCCGGCGCATCTTTGTATGACCAGCGCGTTGCCGGACTTAACCGCCGCAACATCCTTGCCCGCGATGGAATACATCGCATCGAGATCGCCGGTCTGCGCGTTCGTGAGGAGCACGGTCGCGTCCGCGATCGGCCGGTAGGTGATCTGGTCCAGATACGGCAGTTGCGTGCCGCTCGCATCCTTCTTCCAGTAGTTCGGGTTGCGCGCGACCGTGATGTGATCGTTCTTGATCCACTCCACGAATTTGAATGCCCCGGTGCCCGCGCCGACCGGTTTCTGCACCACACCGTCGGGGCCGAGCGCCTGGACCGCCGTCGGCGAGAGCATCATTCCCGCGCGGTCCACAAGCGTCGCCAGGAGGGGGGCGAAGGCGGACTTGAGCGTGAACTTGACCGTGTACGGGTCCATCACATCAACGGACGAGATCGTGTCGATCTCCGCCTTGCGCAGGCTCTTCGGATCGGTCAGATACCGCATGATATTGAACTTGACGGCGTCGGCGTTGAAATCGGTGCCGTCGTGGAACTTGACGCCCTGCCGCAGATGGAGGATGTACGTCTTCGGGTCCGGCGTCTCCCACTTCTCGGCCAGCGCGGGGATGATCTGCGCGTTCACATCAATCGCGACGAGCGAGTCATAGATGTTGTAGTAGATCTCCCGATCGATGATCGCGCCCGAGGTGAGCGGGTCCAGGCTAAGGATGTCCGAGCCGAACAGGCCGGCCTTCAGCGTGCCACCTTTCTTCGCCGCGCCCGCCGATGCCGCCGGACTCGCCGCCGCAGCGGGCGTCGCCGCTGGCACCGACGTTGCCGCTACCGCGGCTGACGATGCCGCCGCCGTCGTCGGCGCGCTACCCGTCACGCTACTTGCAGCGGCGGCGGTCGGTTGCGTCGCCGCGCTCGCCGGTTTCGTCGCCGCCGGGGCGGCGGTATTCGTCGCGGTCGTGCTGCTCCCGCCGCACGCCGCCAGCAGCGCGCCGAGCGCGCCGGATGCCCCGACAGCGGCAACGCCGCGCAGCATGGCGCGGCGGCTGAGGCGGGCGGATGCCATCGGTGTATCAGTGTCGTTCACTCGCGTCATGCTCTTCCTATCCCCCTGCCCCTTCCCTCCGAGGGAAGGGGAAATACGTGGCCACTACTTACTTCAACCACGCGACATCGAAACGCATGATGTAATCGGCGTAGACTTGCATCCCCTGCACATTCGGCCGGGTGATCAGATAACCGGGCGCGAAACCGTACCAGGCCATCGGCGCGTCGTCCACGATCAACTTCTCCGCCTGCTGGTAGAAGCCTTTGCGCTGCGCCTGATCGGTGGTGCCCCGCGCCTTGTCGAGCAGGTCGTCCACCTGCGGGTTCGAATATTTCGTGTCCGAGAGGCCGCCGCCGGTGTGCAGTTGATTATAGGTGTTGCCGTCCGGGTCGATCCGGCCGCTCCAGCCGTAGTCCTCGGCCTGGAAAAGACCCTTCTGCGCGTCGTCCTGCGTCTTCACCGCCTCCGCGAGCACGATATTCATCGTGATGCCCGCCTTCGCGACCTGATCTTTGACCAGTTGCAGCAACTGCAACTCGACCGGCGAGCCGGAGACGCCCTCGTAATCGAAGGTGAAGCCATTCGGCTGGCCGCCCGCCTGCAAGTATTGCTTCGCCTTGGCGACATCGCCCGTATACGGCTTGAGATCGGGGTTGAAGGCCCAACTGGAGGCCGCAATCGGCCCCTGACCGACTTGCCACGTCCCGAAGTAGACGGTCTTGTTGATCTGATCGCGGTCGATCGCCTCGGCGAATGCCTGGCGCAGTTCCTTCTTATCGAAGGGCGCTTTCTGCGTGTTGAACTCGAAGGCGTTGAAGTTCAGCCCCGGCGCCTGGCGAAGCACGACATCGGTAGCGGTCTTGAGACTGGCGACATCCTTGGCGGGGACGACCCACGACGCATCGAGGTCGCCGGTCTTGAGATTGGTGAGCAGCACGGTACTGTCGGTGATCGGGCGGAAGATGACTTTATCGAGGTAGGGCAACTGCGTGCCACTCGCGTCTTTCTTCCAGTAGTTCGGGTTACGATCCATCGTCAGATGGTCGTTATTCACCCACTCGGTGAACTTGAAGGCGCCCGTGCCCGCACCGACCGGCTTGCGGGAAAAATCCGCGCCGCCCGCCTGAATCGCTTTCGGCGAGAGCATCATCCCCGCGCGGTCGACGAGGTTGGCGAGGAAGGGCGCGAACGGCGCCTTGAGGGTAACCTTCAGCGTGTATGGATCGGTGATATCCATCGTCTGGATCGACGAGATCTCGCTGGCACGGCGACTCGCCTTATCGGTCAGGTAGCGGTCGAGATTGAACTTGACGGCATCGGCATTGAAATCGGTGCCGTCGTGGAACTTGACGCCCTGGCGCAAGTGGAAGATGTAGGTCTTCGGGTCCGGCGTCTCCCATGATTCGGCCAGCGCGGGGATGATCTTCAGGCTCGTGTCGATCGCGACGAGCGAGTCATAGATGTTGTAGTAAATCTCGCGCTCCGCGACGAACCCGGAGGTGAGCGGATCGAGCGTGGCGATCTCGATGTTGTTCGCGGCGCGCAGCGTGCCGCCCTTCTTGGGCGTGCCCGCCGCCGCTGCCGGGGCGGTCGTCGGCTGCGGCGGCGTGCGGCGCGCGGCGTCGCGGCTGGCGCGCTGGATGCCGCGGCGGGTGCGCTGGCGGCGGCCGGAGCGGTCGTCGCACCCGCCGCCGGGGCGGTCGTGGCCACGGCGGGCGCCGTCGTCGCTGCCGCCGGCTTCGGCGTATCCGTGGCGCTGCTGCTGCCGCAAGCGGCGAGCAGCGCACCGAGCGCGCTCGTCGCCCCGGCAGCCGCGACACCGCGCAGGAAGGTGCGCCGGCTCACCCCGGAGTGCATCGACCGATCGGACCCGATAGACATGCGCATCACGTTCCCTCCCGTACCCTTAACGCCGCCACGGACACCACGCGGTGTCGAACCGTGTTCGCCAGAGACCGAGGACCCGATTGTGTCCATCCATTGTGCCGAGTATACACGGTGAACCGCATCAGTATACGATCAATCGGGCAGAAATGGATCGTTTTCCTATTGCAGTTGCACAAGAATGGGTCGGATCGCTCTCTCCTCACGCTGTCTCCATTGCAGTGAGATCGCGGTATCAATCGCCTTTGTATGGTGATCGAGAGGAGGGCAGGGGATGAGGCAGATCACGGCGTCGGTGTCGGCGCGACGGTCGGGCGCGGCGTGGGGATCGGTGTCGGTGGCGGCACGGTCGGTGTGGGTACCGGGGTAGGGGTCGGAATGGCAGTCACCGTGACCTGAATCGATGGCGGATCGGTCTTGATCACCGTGACAGGATTGCCCGGCGGCAATTGGATCTCCACATTGACGGAGTTCGGTCCGCCGGGTCCGGCGAAACTCGCAAGGTTGGCGAGAGCGATGATGTTCGTCCCGTTGATTTGGTCGAGTTGCTGGCGCGTCCCCCGCAGCGTGACGGTGACCTCCCGCTGAGAGAGGGTCGCCTGCAGGCCGGTGCGCAGGTTCACCGGCGTGACCGGCACCGCTGGGAACGCGCGGTCCTGAGTGATTTCGACGATATTCACTTGCACCTTGACGTTCGTCACATTGTCCTTGATCGTCACCCCTAGTGGAAGTTTCGAAATGTCGAGCGGCACGGTCAGCGTGGTTGTCCGGTTCAACCCGTCAATGAGAATCGGTTGCGTCGGGATGTTCGGGATGGTGCGGATCACCTGCGGATCGCCCATCAGCGTCACCTGATTTGGCGTGACGACGATGGTATCGAGCTTGAAGCCGGGCGCCGGGGCGCCGGTCACATCGGCGGTGCTGATCGGCACGACGCGCACGTTGCGGTTGTCGGTGAGATCGACGGCGACCGTGACACGCGGCGGCGAGAGCGTCACACCCGTGACATCTCTACCGCTCGCATCCACCGCTTTCACATCGACCGGCAAGCTCGTGAAGTTCGTCGTTTGGTTGCCGATATCGAGCGCGGCGATGGCCTGCGTGACCGCGTTTACTTTGCTCTCGGGCCCACTGACCCGCACGTCCGTAGGCGTCGGGGTGACGTTATTCACGGTGACGCCCGGCTGTGTCGGCGTGGGCACGACGACCGGCAGCGTTTTCTCGATGCTGCGTTCGACCGTCACCTGCGCGGTTGAGGGGTTGGCGCTCTTTTTCCGCAGGTTGCTCTGCGTCGTCTGCACGTGGATCGGCACGTCCTGCGTGCCCGGTTTGACATCTTTCAGGTCGATTGTCGCCGAGAAGTTGCCCGCCACCAGCGCCCGATTCGTGACGACACTGCGCGGCCCCCAGATCGAGATGGTCACCGTCGTCGGACTCATACTGGTGATAGCGACGCCGGCGGGAGTATTGATCGGCGTGATGGGAATATCGGGGAAGTCCTGCCGGCGGTCGGGGTCGTTGTTGTTCGTCACCCACGCCCAGAAGCCGAAGGCGAGCACGATAGCGAGCACCGCGCGGCTCACCACGCCGCTCGATACGGGGCGGTTAGTCTGCTGCCGGGCGCTCGCCATCGGTCGTCGTCTCCGTCTTTCCGCTGCCGTTGCGGTCGCCCCGCCCATTGAGGAAGTTCGGGCGGTGCGAGCGGTTCACCTCGCGATCGACGCGGAGGCGTGCCCGCAGCGTCGCCTTCAACTTGTCGTGCGTCAGGTCGCGGATGAGCCGCCCGCCCATCGCCATCGAGATCTGCCCCGTCTCCTCGGATACGACGATAGCAATCGCATCCGACTGCTCGCTGATGCCGACCGCCGCGCGATGGCGCGTGCCGAGCGTCCCGCCAATCGGCGCCTCGGTGAGTGGCAGGACGACGGCGGCGGCGAGGATGCGGTTCTGCCGCACGATCACCGCGCCATCGTGCAGGGGCGTATTCGGCGTGAAGATCTGAATGAGGGTTTGCCGCGTCAGGGCCGCGTCGAGCGGCACGCCGCGATCGGCGTACTCCTGCAAGCCCGTCTCCCGCTCGATGACGATCAGCGCGCCGATCCGCTGCCGGGAGAGTTGCACGACCGCACGGACTGATCTCGTCGATCGTCTTCTCGATATCCTCCTCGGTGTGCGCGAAGGGGAGATTGAGCCAGGTGCGCGTCTGGCCCAGTTGTTCGAGCGCGCGTCGCAACTCGGGTTGGAAGATGACCGGCACGGCGATGACGAGTGCGGGGAAGGCGATTTCCAGCAGCCGCCGGAGCGCGGTGAGATTGAGCGTGGTGGACAAGGACAGCGATCATGCCGAGCAGGATGGCGATGCCGCGCAGGAGAGGCATCGCCCGCGTCCCGCGCGCCACCGTAAGCAACCAGAAGAAGATGGCGGCCACGACGAAAATATCGAGCAGCGCGAGCAGCGTCAGGCGCGTGAATATCCACGGCAGTTCGAAGGCGATCAGCAGCGGTGTCATGTGAGGCGCGTTCCGCTCCTTTGCCACGCGATGGGGTGGCGTCTGGGCTGCGCGGAGCCGGCCGGAAGGCCGCACAGCAGACTGCGCGTGCGTCGGTCGCCATTGTAGCACGCGGTTTCACGCTGTGACTATCCGTGTCAGGGCGGGAAAACCCACCCCCGCCAGCCCGTATACGCCCGCCACCTCGGGGAAATGCGGGCGTCGTTTGGCTGTCAGGACGCGCCCCGCACGCGATCGATCAGCGCGAGCGCATCCTCCGGCTGGGTATCGCCCCGCCAGGCGATATGCTGATCGGGCCGCGAGAGGACGAGCCGGGTGTCGTAGGCGGCGGCATCGTCCGCGACGATATCGAGCAGCCGGAGCGGGAGGTCGCGCTTGCGCGCGGCGTCCAGCACTCCATCGACGGCGACCGTTGGATCGAAACGCAGCAGGGTATACTCCGGGCCGAGCGCGTCGTAGAGCGACCGCCCGTCGGCCAGCCAGAGGTGCGGCGTCCGGCAGCCGGGGACGGTCGAGGGCGTGAAGTCCCCCATCGAGTAGGGCGGATGCGGCGCGCCATCGTAGGCGATGATCGGCGAATCGTCGTAGTAGTAGCCGAAGTTCAGCCCGGCGGCGCAATATTGCTGGACATTGAGGTCGTAGGCCGCCTGACCGACCGCCGCGCGGGCCGGCGTCGCCCGCCGCGCTCTCCTCCTCGATCTCCGCCGGGACGCCGCGCCGCTGCTTCGCCATCGCGTGGGCGTGATCCATCGCGAAGCGCGATACCTGCTCGGTGATCGGCTGGCGCTCGCGCTCGTAGGCATCGAGGATGCCCGCCGCGCCCCAGCCATTGAGATGGGCGGCGAGGAGCCAGCCGAGATTCGCCGCGTCCGCCAGGCCCGCGTTCATGCCGTAGCCCGCGTAGGGCACCCAGATATGCGCCGCGTCGCCGCAGAGGAAGACGCGCCGGTCGCGGAAGCGATCCGCGACGAGGCGGCGACCGAACCAATCCTCCTTGCTGATGATCTCGTAGCGGAAATCCGCGCCGACGCCGAGGATGGCGCGGATCGCCCAATCGCGGTCAACCGCGTCGAAGTCCGCCTCATCGTCCTTGAGGTAATTGTGGATCAGCCACGTCTCGCGCCCGTCGATGGCGTAGACGGTGCCGCTGCGACGCGGGTTGAGCGAGATGTTCCCCCACGCGGGCGCCCCGCCCACGAGCGACAACAACTGTGGCGCGCGGATGTAACTGGACTGCACGCGCTGCACGACGGGATCGCCCACCAGCCGCGCGCCAATCGCGCGGCGCACCTCGGATCGTCCGCCATCGCACCCGATGAGGTAGCGCGCGGAGAGGGACAGTTCTTCGCCCGAGTCGAGATGGCGGGCCCGCGCCGTCACACCATCGTCGTTCTGCGCGAGATCCGTGAAGCAGGTCCGATTCAGGATCGTGACGCCGGGCGCCGCCGAGGCATGGTCGAAAAGGATCGGTTCGAGAAAGATCTGGTTGATCCGATGCGGCGGCTCCGGGGTCGGCCACCATGTATCCGGGCCACCCGTGGCGGTGTAGCGGTCGCGGCGGCAGGGGATCGGGATGCGCGACAACTCCCGCCCGACCATCGTCGTGCGATAGGCGATGTCGTTCGGATAGTCCGCCGGCAACCCGGCGTCCCGGAGCTTGCGGCGCGACGCCGAGCCGCCGGAACAACTCCATCGAGCGGGCGGCGACATGATTGCACTTGACGCTCGGCGGCTCGCCCCGCTCGCGCTGCTCCGAGCACCGTCACCCGGACGCCGCGCCCGGCGAGGTCCATCGCGAGGGTCAAGCCCACCGGCCCGCCGCCGACGATCGCCACATCCGTTTCGAGGCTCTCCACCATGCCGCGCTGCTCCCGCCGTTGCCTTCCCCGCACGCAGGCAATACTACGCGCCGCCGCGCCGTGTCAATCGCTCCGGCAGGGTCACGTAGAGGCAAGCGGGGTGCGTACCTCCACCGATTGATCCACCCGCTTCTCAATACTGACGGCGCGGCGGGCGGGGGGTGATGACGGAGGGGTAGCCGGTCTGCCGCTTGCGGTAATCGCCGGCGGGGATATGAATGTGCCGCACCATGCGGACATCGGCGAGGCGAGAGGCGATGCGGTCGTCCACGCCGGGGAAGTCGATACCCAGTTTCTGGTCGGGCCGGATGTTATTGCTCGTCACGATGAGCGGGAGGCGCTGCATCGCGCGGTAATTGATGATCTGGAAGAGCTTCTCGCGCGCCCATGGCGTCGTGTTCTCGGTGCCGAGGTCGTCCAGCACGAGCACGCCGACCTCGCGGATCTGATTGAAGCGATCATCGAACGAGACGCCGCTCTTCGGGTCATAGGCGGAGCGCAATTGGTCGAGCAGATCGGGGACGACGGCGAAGAGCACGGTCATCTGCTGGCGGACGGCCTCATTGGCGATCGCGGCGGCGAGATGCGTCTTGCCCGTGCCGTAACCGCCGAAGAGGACGATCCAGATCGGCTCATACGTCTCGCTGTACTGCTTCGCCTGGATAAACGCCTCGCGCGTGCCGGGTACGTCCTTATCGAAGGTGGCGAAGGTGCTGTCCACGAAGTGATCGAGATTGGAGAGCGCGCGCTGGTCGCTGTAGCGCGAGGCCGCCCGCTCCCGCTCCTGACACTGGCAGGGCACCGTCCGCCCGAACTGCGGATGGCCGACCGGCACATCGAGCCGCAGGAAGCCCGCTCCCCCGCAGATCGCGCAGACATCGCCCTCGCCACGATCCCGCCGGTTGACCGGAATCTCCACCTCGCCCGCCTCGCTGCCCACCCGTTCCTCGACATACGCCGCCAACCGCGAACCGCGAATGACATCCTTAATGCTCTGCATACACCCCTCCGGGGAGTAACGAGTAGCGAGTAGCGAGTAACGAGAAGATGCTGGCGCCCTTCGTTACTCGCTACTCGCTGCTCGTTACTCACATGGGCTCACGATAGACTTCAAGGTCGGCGAAGCGGGTCAGGGCCTGGAAGAAGCGGAGGTTGACGACGCCCATCGGGCCGTTGCGGTGCTTGGCGATGTGGATTTCCGCGATGCCCTTCTTCTCCGTCTCGGGGTCGTACAACTCCTCGCGGTAGATGAACATGACGATGTCCGCGTCCTGCTCGATGGAGCCGGATTCGCGCAGGTCGGAGAGCACCGGCACCTTCTCGGCGCGCGATTCGACGGCGCGGGAGAGCTGCGAGAGCGCGACGACCGGGACGTTCAACTCGCGGGCCAGTTCCTTGAGCGAGCGCGTGATCTCCGCCACTTCCTGCACGCGGTTGTCGGTGCGGCCGCCGCGCATCAGTTGCAGGTAATCGACGATAATCATGTCCACGCCGAACTCCGCCTGCAAGCGGCGCGCCTTGGAGCGCAGTTCGACGACGCTGATCGCGGGGGTATCGTCGATAAAGATCGGCGCGCTGGCGAGGTTGCCTAGCGAGCGGGAGATGGCGGGCCACTCGTCGTCGTCGACATAGCCAAGGCGCAGCCGCTGCGAATCGACGCCGGTATCCATCGACAAGAGGCGCTGGACGAGCTGCTCGCCGCTCATTTCGAGCGAGAACACGCCGACATGCTTGCCGTAGCGGAGCGCGGCATTGAAGGCCATCGTCATGCTGAGCGAGCTCTTGCCGACGCCGGGACGGGCCGCGATGATGATGAGGTCCGACTGCTGCAAGCCGCCCGTCATCTTATCGAGGTCCGCGAAGCCCGTCGGCACACCGGCGAGTTCGCCGCGATGCTGCTGGACGAAGTCGATCCGCTCGAAGAAGGCGTCGAGGTAGTGCGAGATCGGCTTGAAATCCCGCTCCAAGCGATCCTGCGCGACATCGAAGATCAACTTCTCGCTCTTGTCGAGCGCGTCGACCAGTTCGAGGTCGTCGTTGTAGGCGATGCTGACGATGCTCGACCCGGCGTCGATCAGGCGGCGGCGCGTCGCCTCGCGCTTGACGATCTCCGCGTAATACTCGACGTGCGCGGCGGTCGGCACGATGCTGAGCAGGGTGGTCAGGTAGGCGATGCCGCCGACATCATCGAGGCGACCCCGGCGCTGCAATTCGTCCGGCAGGGTGGTGAGGTCGGCGGGCTCGCGCTTGTCGTAGAGATCGACGATGGCGGCGTAGATTTCCCGGTGCGCGCCGCGATAGAAATCCTCCGGGTGGAGGTTGGGGCGCACGCGGACAATCGCCTCGCGGTCGATGAGGAGGGAACCGAGGACGGATTGCTCCGCCTCGCCATTGTTCGGTGGTAATCGGTCGAGAACCCGCTCTTGTAGCGCCATCCGTCGCTTCGCTCCTTCAGGACTGAGCGATGAGGACTGAGGACTGAGGTTCAGCCGTCAATACTCTCGCCACCCACTGAGGAACGAAGCGACGCGGGACTGACCTCACTCAGTCCTCAGTCCTCAGTCCTCAGTCCTCGCTCGGCGGTTCCGGCTGATCGGGCTGCGCGTCTTCCGGCGCGCTGGCTTCCGGGCTTGCCGCCGTTTCGCCGCCCTCACCCGTGACGATGACCGTCACTTCCGGGATGAGCCGACCGACGAGACGAACGGGGACCTTGTGCTCCCCGATGCTGCGGATCGGCTCATCGAGGGCGATCTTGCGCCGGTCAACCTCCTCGCCCACCACGCGGGAGAGCTGGTCCGCGATCTCCTGCGCCGTGATCGAACCGAAGAGCCGCCCGCTCTCGCCCACCCGCGCCGTGAAGGTGAGCGTCGTCGCGGCGATCCGGTCGCCGAGCGAGCGCAGTTCCTCTTCCTGCTTGCGGATGCGCTTGTCGGCCGCCGCCTGCCGCTCCTGCACCTGCTTGATCGTGCCGGGCGTGGCGATCTCCGCCAGCTTCTTCGGCAACAGGTAGTTGCGGGCGAACCCCTCTTTGACCGTCTGCACCGTCCCCGCCATCCCCAGATGCTCGACATCCTGGGTGAGAATCACTTTCGTCGCCATTGCGCGCTTACTCCTCGATGACCGTGTACCACAGCAAAGTAGCGGCACCAACGCCGCCACAGCGACGGTCAGTATACGTGCCGACGAGCAATCCGCGCAAGGGACTGTGTACGGACAGTACATCTGTGCGAGAACAATGTCAAGAGGGCTCGTACGTACTTTGCAGAAGCCGGGGGCCGGTAGCGAGGAGCCGGGGCGGCATGAGGGCTGCGAACTTCTCGCTACCGGCTACTCGATGCAGGATGGGACGAGAAGGAGGATGATAGGAACGGAAGATGCGACAACGGCGTTGCGTCAAGAACACCGAGAGGAGGTCACGTCATGGTACGCAATCACGCACCCACCGCAACGCGAGATGAGGCCCAGGCGATACGCGCCACTGCCGCGCCGCATGTCGTCATTGTCGGGGGCGGCTTCGGCGGTCTGGCGGCGGCGAAGGCGCTGAGGGACGCGCCGGTGCGCGTGACGCTCGTGGACCGCGTGAACCATCACCTCTTCCAACCGCTCCTCTATCAGGTGGCGACCGCCGCCCTCTCGCCCGCCGACATCGCCGCCCCGATCCGCTCGATCCTGCGCAATCAGCGAAACACGACGGTGCTGCTCGGCGAGGTGATCGCTATCGACCTCGCGCACCGCGCCGTCATCCTCACGCCGAACCCCGAGACGGGCGAGACTGCCGACGATCGTCTCTCCTACGATTATCTGATCCTCGCGCCGGGCACGGTGACGACCTATTTCGGCCATCACGAGTGGGAGAAGGACGCGCCCGGCCTGAAAAGCCTGGACGACGCGATCGAGGTGCGCCGCCGCGTCTTCCTCGCCTTCGAGGCGGCGGAGCGCGAGCGGCGCCCGGAGACGCGGCAACGTCTGCTCACTTTTGTGGTTGTCGGCGGCGGGCCGACGGGTGTGGAACTGGCGGGAGCGCTCGCGGAGATCGCGCACGAGGCGCTCGAACGGGAATTTCGCGCCATCAATCCGGACGACGCGACGATCTACCTGATCGACGCCGGCTCGCGCATCCTCGCCACCTTCCCCGAGGACCTTGCCGGCGCGGCGGCAGCCTCCCTCGAACGCCTCGGCGTCCGCCTCCGCCTCCACGCGGCGGTGACGCAGGTAGACCGCGACGCCGTGCATCTCGGCGACGAGCGCATCGCCGCCGAGACGGTGATCTGGGCGGCGGGTGTCACCGCGTCGCGCCTCGGGGCATCGCTCGGCGTCCCGCTGGAGAAAGGCGGGCGCGTGCCGGTCGAGCCGGATCTGACGCTCAAGGACCACCGAGAAGTGTACGTGATCGGCGACCTCGCCGCATTGAATGACCGTTCCGGTCAACCGCTGCCCGGCCTCGCGCCCGTCGCGACGCAGGAGGGCGAGACGGCGGCGAAGAATATCACCCGCACCCTGCGCGGCACGCCGACGATACCGTTCCACTATCGCGACCGGGGGAACATCGCCACCATCGGCCGGAATCGCGCCGTCGCGGTCGTCTACGGGATCAAGACACGCGGCTTCATCGCCTGGGCGATATGGGTCTTCATCCACATTCTGACCCTGATCGGCTACCGCAACCGCTTCGCTGTGATGGTGCAATGGACGTACGCCTACTTCACCCACCGCCGCCCCGCCCGCTTGATTCGGGCGGAAAAACGCTAACCATAGAGACACGGAGAACACAGAGAAGAGACTAGGAGCCGACTATTTTTCTTCTCGCTTCCGTATTTCTTTGCGTTCTCTGTGTCTCTGTGGTTCAGTAGTATCACCTTACCGTGTCAGGCGACCGACGATGGCGTTGAGGCTGTCATCGTCGGAGACGTGTAGGGTGAGTTGGTAGCCGCGACGCATTTTCTTCACCTGCACGCGGGAGATCTGCGCGCCGAGAGAGGCGCCGATGCGGCCCTGCACCGCCTCGATCTCCGGCGGCGCGGGCGCGGGCTCCGGCGACCGCTCATCCCACGTGCGGACGAGCGCCTCGGTCTGGCGCACATTGAGGCCGCGTTCCGTGACCGATTCGAGCGCGGCGACCTGCTCGGTGTGATCGGTGATGCCGAGCAGGGCGCGGGCGTGCCCCTCGGAGACCCTGCCCGCCGCGAGCGCTTCCTGCACGGCGGTCGCGGCGCCGAGCAGGCGGATGCCGTTCGCGACCGTCGTGCGGTTCTTGCCGACGCGCTGCGCGACCTGCTCCTGCGTCATGCCGAACTCGCCGACGAGCGTGCGGTAGGCGTAGGCCTCTTCGAGAGGGTTGAGGTCGGCGCGCTGGATATTCTCGACCAGCGCCAGTTCGAGCATCTGCTGCGGGGTGGCGTCCTTGACGACGACGGGCACCTGCCGCAATCCGGCGCGGCGGGCCGCCTGCCAGCGCCGCTCCCCGGCGATGATCCGGTACGGCGTGGTATCCGTCGCGTCGGCGCGGGCGACGAGCAGGGGCTGGATGATGCCGTGGGCGGCAATCGAATCGGCGAGGGCGGCGATCTCGTCTTCGACAAAGATCGTGCGGGGCTGGTAGGGGTTCGGCGCAATGGCGTCGATATCGACCTCGATGCCGCCGCCACCGAGCGCGCCTTCCGGCATCAGCGCCCCGAGGCCGCGGCCCAGTCCCCCCCGTTTTGCGCCCATCCCTCGCCCCCTCCGCCTGCATGTCCGTTCACCTGATCCCCGCGCGGCAAGTGTACCCGTATCCCGGCCACGGAGCAAACCGATGAACGGCCAATCGGCATCCCGTCAGTCCTCAGCTCTCCCCGTGATACACTTGCCTTCCTTCGGAAGAGGGGCAGGGAAGGTCAGGGGGAGGCAGCGTGGGCCTGCGGGCGAAGGGAGCGGAGCCGGGCGAGCGGGCAGCCCTTCCGCCATCACAGCAGCGGATGACAGCCGGAGCAGCCGGCGGTCGGATCGCCGCGCTTGGCTGGTGGTGGCATGTCGCGGCGGTCGCGCTGATCGCGGCGGTGGTCATCGGCGCGGCCTACCAGACGCACCCCTCCTACGACATCGCCATCGGACAGCGCGTGCAGGACGATCCGCTCGTCTCCGGCTTCAACGGGGCGGAACTGCAACCGGCGACGGCGGGCGGGCGCGCGTACCGCTGGACGGGCGCGGAGAGCACGATCACCTTCCCCGGCATCGGCAGGACGGCGGCCAACGTTCTCCTGACGATGGCAGGCGGCGCCGAACCCGAACCCGGATGTCACGATTCTCGCCAACCACGGCCAGGTCGCCCGCCTCCACCTCGCGCCGGACTTCGCGGACTATCCCATAACGGTGCCCGCGTCGTACCTGACGACCGGCACCCTCGCGCTGACCATCCAGGCGATGCCGTTCCACGCACCGGGTGACCGCCGCGACCTCGGCGTGCTCACCAGCCGCGCCCAGGTGCGGGTCGCCGGCGGCCTCGCCTTGCCCCCCGCGCGGACGGCGCTCGCACTCTGGGGCGCGATCATCCTACTGATGGTCGCGCTGCTCGTGGCCGGGCTGCGTGGGTGGGAGGCGGCAACGGCGGCGCTTCTCCTCATCGTCGGCTGCGCGCTCCTGCTCGCCCGCGACCGGCTCTTCATCGCGCTCGGCGCGGGGCCGTGGCTGCGCGTCGCCGCCGCGACGCTCCTGCTCGCCTTGATCCTTCGCCTCGCCATGCCGCCCATCATGCGCAGGCTCACCATCGCGGGCGGCATTTTGGAGGCGCGCTGGATGCTCGCGGCGGTTGTCGGCCTCTTCGCGGTGCGCCTCTGCGGCCTGTATCACCCGGCAATGATCGTCAGCGACCTTCTCTTCCACGTCCATCGCTTCGAGGACGTGATCGTGCGGCACATCTGGTATCAGGAGATCGCCGCGCTCTACGACAAGAACCGTCCCGTCCCCTATCCGCCCGGCGCGTATTTGCTCTTCGCCCCCTTCGCGCCGTTCGTGCGCAATCGCGCCGATCTGCTCACCATCGGCACGCAACTGCTCGACGCCTCGCGCATCCTCGTCATCGGTCTCGTCGTCTGGAAGGCAACGCGGGACCGGATCGCGGCGGCCTGCGCGACGCTGATCGCGGGCGTCGTCCCGATCGCGTTCATGCTCTTCTCGTGGGGTAATCTGACGAACGCGGTCGGTGAGTGGGCATTGACGCTTCTCTTCGCGCTCCTCGCACTCGGGTCGGAGCGACTGCGGCGGCCCTGGCTTGCCGTCGCCTTCGTCGCCCTCGTGCTGCTCGCCCTTCTCTCGCACATCGGCGTCGCCGTCACGACCGTTGCACTTCTGCTCGCGGCCTTCGCGCTCCGGCTGTGCCTCTTGCTCGGGCAGCGGCGCGCGCCGTGGCGCGACCGTGACTTCCTGACGGCGCTCAGCCTCGCCAGCATCGCGGGCCTGCTCGCCTTCGCGCTCTTCTACCGCATCCCGCTGACCGGATCGCGCAAGGTCTCCGCCACCAATGATCCCGCGCTCGCCACCGCTCCCGTCGCACAGAGCGGCGGCCGGTATGAGATCGGCGGGCCGCGCCCCGACCCGTCCATCGGCCTGATCGATCGCCGCACAAACAATCCCGCAGCGGCGGTCGTTGGGCAATTCGCCGTTGAGGGCTTTGCCTTTTACCGCGTCTGGCCGCTCCTCCTCGCGCCGCTCGGCTTCTGGCTGCTGTGGCGGGGACACCCATCCCCTAGCCCCTTCCCGACACGGGAAGGGGAACCGGAGGGCGGTTCATCCTGCCCCGAGGGCATCCGCGCCCCTCCGAAACGCGCCGCTCCGTCTCCGCCTTCCCTCCGAAGGAAAGGGGTAGGGGGGTTAGGCAAACAACTTTGCCTCATGTGCCTCGTTTGGTTCGGTGTTTCACTGGCTTTTCTCGTCATCGGTGTGCTGGCGGGGCGGTATGTGCGGTACGCCGTGACGGCGATCCCTGCCGTGGCGGTGGGCGCGGGCGTCGCGCTCGGATACGGCTGGCAATGGCGATGGGGGAGGGTGATCGCGTTAATGCTGCTCGCGTTCAGCACCGGGGCCACGCTGCTCATCTGGTATGGGCGGATCACGCGGGCGTACCATCCATGAGCGGGACGATGGAGCGGGAGGCCCTAACCCCCCGGCCCCCTTCCGGGCGCGGGCGCCCTTTGGGCAGTATGGGGAAGGCGGAGGCCGGACCTCGGACTGCGGTCGTGCTGCTTGGTATTGTCGTGCTCTCGGTGATCGGGCTCGTGGCGGCGATGCAGCGATCGTACGTCATCGCCATTCCGCCCGCGAGCGCGACCTTCGACCATGCGTCGGTCAACTGGAATGACGGCGAGCGGGCGAAGGACGGCACGGCCTTCCGGTGGACGAAGGACGAATCGACGCTCAATTTCCGGGCGGCGCGGCGCGTCCTGCCTGCGAATACGCGATTGATGCTGACGATGCGCTTCTCCGGGCGGCCACCGGGCGCGCCAGTGACGACCGTCACCCTGCTGGCGAACGGTCGCGTCCTCGATTCCTGGCCGTCGAATGTCGAGCATCCGGTCGCGGTCGATGTCGCCTCGCTCTTGCGACAGCACGACGAACTGCACCTCACCGTCCGGGTGGATGATACGTACTCGCCGCCGCGCGACCGGCGGGACCTCGGCATCGCACTCGTCGGGGACGCACAGTTGACGTCGTCGCCGGGCACGAAATTGCCCGCCCCCGATGCCGTCGCGAGCGTGATCCTGCTCGTGTTGCTGGCCGCGCTGGCGATGGGGCGGCGGGCCGCGTATCGCTGGCGGCTGGTCGCGGCGGGCGCGATGGGGTGCGTGGTGATATTCGGCGTGCTGATGGCGCGCGTCCCTTTCTGGCGGATCGCCATGCCGCTCGAATTGCTGTTGGGCCTGTTCGTCGTCGCGCTCTGGGCGCGCGAGTGGTGGGCAGCGCTGACGTGGCCGCTCCGGGTAGCGCAGGCACGCACGGGCGCCGATGATCGCATACTGGTGATTGCCGGAGCGGTCGTCGCGGTGGCCGGGCAGGCCATCGTCGCGCAGCATCGGTGGACGTTCATTGGGACGGTGGTATTCGTCGTCGGATTGGTGACGCTGCTGGCGGGGTTTCTCCCTACCCCCACGGCCCCCTCCCCCGGTGAGGAAGGGGGGAGATGCGGGAGCGGCAGAGGCGCACAGCCGCGCCCCCTCCGCCACCGACCTTGCGCTGATGCTGCATGAGGTGCGGCTGGCGCGATGGCAGATCGCCGTGCTGCTGGGGATCGCGGCGCTGGCGGTGGCGTTGCGCCTGACGCTGCTGACGGAGATGCCCGCCAGCCTCTTCCGGGATGAAGCGCGACACGCATTGAAGGCGGCGCGCATCCTCGACGACGCCTCCTACCGGCCGGTCTACGAGCCGGAAATCTCTCTCCCCGCGCTCTTCCTCTATCCGCTGGCGCTCGCGTTCAAGCTCTTCGGCGTCTCGATGCTGACATTGCGGCTCTTCATGGCGTCCGTGGGCGTTGTCGACGTGCTGCTCCTCTTCTTCCTCGCGCGGCGGCTGTTCGGCACGCGCGTCGGCCTGATCGCCGCCTATCTCTTCGCCGTGGCATTCTGGGCGCTACGGATGCAGCGGGTCGCCCTCGCGCCGTGCTTCTCGACCGGATTGGTGCTCCTCGGCCTGCTACTCTTCGTGCGGGCGGTCCAGTTGCGCCGCTGGTGGGATTGGGCGCTGGCGGGTGTGGGCGCGGCGGGGACGGTCTACTGCTACCATTCCGGTCCCTTCGCGCTCGTCCTGATGGCGCTCGTCGCGCTCGTCTTCCTCGTGCGCGGGCCACGCCACTTCGCGCGATTCTGGTTGCCCCGCTTCGCGGTGCTCGCGGTCGTCTTCCTCATCCTTGCCGCGCCGCTCCTGCGCTATATCGCGCTCAATTTCGATCAATATCTCTTCCGACCGCGCCAGACGGCGATCTTCTCGGAGGAGAATCTGCGCCGCCTCGGGCAGGACCGGCTTGCTGCGCTGCAAGACAATATCCGCCCGAACCTCGGCATGTATACCGTGCGCGGCGACCGCGAGGCGAAGGCCAATCTCCCCTTCGCCCCCAATCTCGACGCGATTATCGCCGTCCTCTTCCTTACCGGCCTCGCCCTCCTCCTGGCGCGCCGACGGTACGGGCCTCCGTCGCCCGCGCGCCGGTTCGGGGAGTGGCTGGCGCTGGGCTATCTCGCCGTCATGCTCATCCCCAGTATGCTCGCCATCGATGCGCCGAGCACCCTCCGCGCCTTCGACACGCTGCCACCCGCCCTTTTGATCGCCGCACTCGCCGCCGACGCGATCTGGATACGGCTGAAAGCCCCCACCCCCACCTGCCCAGAGGGCACCCGCTCCCCCGCCGTGCGGGAGATGGGCGCAGCCCTCGCCCCACTCGCACTCGCCGCCGTCCTCGCGCTCAATGCGGGCACCTATTTCGGGCTGATGCGGCACGAACCCGGTCGAGACATTCCGGTTCGATACCTACTTCGCGACTCAGGCGGGCAAACGGATGGCGGCGGAGAGCGCCGCGCGCCCCGGCATGACCTTCCTCGTCCCGCAGGCGGCGATCGACCGCGATGTCTTCCCCTTCTTCGCGCGCGTCATCGTCCAGACGGGGGCGCTCCTGCCGCTCGAGGGGCAGAGCCCGGCGACGCTGCCCGCGCGGTACGCGATTCTGCTCCCGAACGGCAAATTCGACCCGCCGCCCGATGACGCTCATTGCCGCGCTGCCCTGGGCGAAGGGGCTTGAACGCATCCCCGGCAATAGCCCGGCGGGCGCGGGCGGTGTGCCCGCCTTCATCGAGTATCGGACACCGCAGCAATGAGCAACGAGCAATGAGCGATGAGGCGGCGGAATCGAGGTTCAGACCCGCGATCGACCTGTTTTGAACTCCGAACTCCGAACCGTGCTCTGGCTGCTCGCCGCCGCGCTGATCGCCGCTGTCTTGCTCTCGGCGGCATATCAGGCGCGGCCCACGTATCGGATCGCGGTCGGCGACGCGGCGCAGGACACGCGCGCTCGTGCGAGGCTTCTATGGGCCGGAACGACAAGCGGCGGCGGATGGCGGCGTGCGCTATCGCTGGGCGCGCGGGAACGCGCGGATCGTCTTCCCCGGCATCGGGCGGGGCGCGCTGCACCTCGAACTCGTCATGTCCAGCGCGCTCAACCCGTCGCGCACCGTCCGCGTGCTGGCGAACGGCGGCGAGGTCGGGCAGGTGGAGTTGACACCCGCCTTCGCGCCGTACCCGATCGATGTGCCCGCCTCCTTCATGCGGAGCGGTTCGCTGGTCGTCACGCTCGACGCGCAACCGTACACGCCGCCGGGCGAGCAGCGGGCGCTCGGTGTCGCGGTCGCGGCGATCACCGTCCGGCCCATGGGGCACGGCCTCGCGCTGCCACCCGTGCGGATCATGCTTTCGCTCTGGGTCGGCGCGCTCTGCGTCGCGCTCGCGCTCTGGATCGCGGGGTTGGGCGGCCTCGGCGCCTGCACCGGCGCAACCATGGTCGCGGTCGCGATGGCCTGCTTCCTGATCGGCAACCGCCTCTTTCTCACGACGGACGCGGGCGGCGTTGTCCGCGCCGGGGCGCTGATGATCGTCGCGACAGCGGCGATTCGTTTCGGCTTCGCGCCCCTCTGCCGCCGCCTCGGGCTGGCGATGACGGCGCGGGATGTTCGCTGGCTCGCCGTGATTGCCGGGGCGACGCTCGCCCTCCGCTTCGCGGGCGTGCTGCATCCGAGCATCGTCATCGTCGATCTCAAATTCCATCTGCACCGCCTCGCGGACGTGGCGGACAGACACACGCTGCTCCTGCCGATCCAATCGGCGGAATTCGGCGGGCGCACGGTGCTCTACGCGCCGACGCCCTATCTCTTCATGCTGCCCTTCTCCTGGCTGATCCGCGACCGGACGCTGCTGCTCTTCCTCTTCTCGCTCGGCGTCGACCTCGCCCGCTTCTGCGTCCTCTGGCTGGTGGCGCGGCGTGCGACGCGGGACATCCTGACGGCGAACCTCGTCGCCCTGACGATGGCGCTGATGCCCGTCGGTTGGATCGTCTATTCGTGGGGAACGTTCGCCAACATCTTCGCGGAGGGGATGCTGACGCTCCTCTTCGCCCTGCTGGCCCTCGCCTATGGGCGGCTCGGCGGGCCACACGGCTGGCGGTGGTGCGCCATCTTCGCCGCCGCGATCAGTCTGACCCTGCTCGCGCATATCGGCGTCTTCGTGTTGACGTCGTTGACGGTTACCCTCTACCTGCTGGGTCGGGTAGCGCTGCTCGCCGTCTCGCGTCGGCAGCCATCCACCGGGTTGCACCACGAACGGCGCGCTGCATCGCTCTTCGCACTGGCCGGGTTGATCGCTGCGCTGGTCGCCTTCGCGCTCTTCTATCGCTTCCCCGCGCACGACCTCATCGCGGGCCAGCAGGCGACCGCCGTCGATCAGGAAACGACGAACACCCAGCCAACAGCGCAAACCCAGCAGTACCGCACCGGCGGCGCGACCCCGGACGACCGTATCGGCCTGCCCGCCATCTCGACATCGCACCTCAGCGTCGCGCTCGCGCGGGAGGCGTGGGAGCAATCCTTCGCCTTCTACCGCGTCTGGCCGGTGATCGCCGCCATCGCCGGGGCGGTGGTGCTCTGGGGCGGCATGAGGGCCGAGGACTCAGGGCTGAAGAGTGAGGGGGAAGCGTCAGACTCAGTTCTCATGCCGCCCAGAGGGCGCCTGCAGTCCTCGGCCCTTACCCTCGCGGTATGGATGGTGGTTGCGGCGACGATGCTCGTAGTGGGGATCGTGGCGCGGCTCTATGTGCGCTATCCGCTTTTCGCGCTGCCGGCCGTCGCGCTCGGGAGCGGTGTCGCACTCGCCCGGCTCATGCGGCGGGCGTGGTGGGGGCGTTATGCCGCCGCGGTACTCCTCGCCTTCTCCGCCATCACGACGCTGCTGATGTGGTACGACCGCATCGTCTACGCCTTCAAACCGCTGGTGTAACGTGTCATGCGTATGTCCGGCTCCCCTTCCCCACTGGGGAAGGGGTCAGGGCATTCGGGCGGCTACTCAGCCGATCTTCCAGGATTCGACATCGGCCATGACGGCGGCGACAGAGGGGAAGTCGTCGGCGTTGCGGAGGAAAGCGCCGGTCGGCGGGAGCAGGGAGAGGATTTGTTCCCGATTGAGGTGCTTTTCGATCACCTTCACCTGGATATGCGCCGCGCCCTCATAGATGCGGATCACCGCCGAGTCGCCGAGGATCTGCGAGATCGGCATCTCCTTGGTGTATCCCATGCCGCCGTGCAGGAGCATCGCCTCCTGCGCCGCCCAGAGCGCCGTCTCGCCGGCGACCAGTTTGGCGATGGACGCCCAGACGAAGAACTGCGCGTCCCCCGCCTCCTCGTGCGTCGCCGCTTTGTGGACGAGCGCCCGCGCGATGGCGACCTGGCGCTGGATGATCCGCAGGTGGTTGGCGACCTCGGGGATATCCGCCAATTTCTTGCCGAACTGCTCGCGCTCGTGGGTGTATTTGTCGGCCTCATCGAGCGCGTGGCGCGCGATGCCCGAGCCCTGCGCCGCGACCCAGATGCGCGAGTGCTGAAGCGTCGACTCGATGATGAACCAGCCCTCATTGACCGCGCCCATCAGCCCGCTTTCCGGGACGAAATGGTCCTGAAAGACGACCTCGCACAGTTGCGAGCCGGGCTGCCCGAACTTGTCGAAAACCGAGACTTCGACGCTCGGCACGCCCGGCCCGATCTCGGTGAGGAGGACCGTGATGCCCCTACCCCGGTCCTCCGGTCGCCCCGTCCGCGCGGCCAGGACGATCACCTCCGCCGCGTTCGCACTGGTGATGAAGCGCTTGGCGCCGTTGACGATCCAGCCCTTCTTCGCGTCGTCCCAGGTCGCCTTGAGGCGAATCGCCTTCGCGTCCGACCCCGTGTTCGGCTCGGTGAGGCCGAAACAGGCGATCAGTTCGCCGCTCGCCATGCGCGGCAGATAGCGCCGCTTCTGCTCCTCGGTGCCGAAGCGGGCGATCGGAAAGGCGGTGAGCGAGTTCTGGACGAGGACATCGAGGCCGAGCCCGGCATCCCCACGCGCCAGTTCCTCCATCACCGCCGCCTGCTGGACGGGTGGGACGATGTTGCCGCCGTACTCCTCGGGGATCTCCAATCCGAGCAAGCCGATCTCGGCGCACTTGACGATCAATTCGCGGGGGTAGGCGTGCGGGTTCGCGACCGCCTCGGCGCGAAAGCGCGGAAATTCCTTATTGACGAAATCCCGCGTCAGGCGCGCAAACTCGTCCCCGCTCTCGGAGTCTGCGTCGGGGTAGGTTGTGGCCGCGATTGTGCTTGTCATAGCGAACAATGATAAAGCAATTTCCGTGCCAGTCAAGCGCGCAACGAGACGCTCACGGGGCGGTAACTCACACCATCGTCCGCAGCAGGGTGCGGAGGCGGGTGGCGATCTGCTCCGCGTCGCCGTCGCGCAGGCAGTGGGTATTGATGCTGATGCCGCCCTGCTCGACATTGACGAAGATGCCGGGGTCGCCCGCCGCCAGCGTCTGCCGGATGGCGGCGCCGGACCACGCGCCGCCGACGGGGCGGACGACCGCGACCGGCATCGGGTGGCGCTCCGGGTCGGCGATCACCTCGCACTCCGCGTTCGGGAAGTCGGCCAACTCGTGCGCAATCAGTTCCGCCTGCGCGCGGTGCTCCGCAAAATCGCGCGCGTGGTCGTGCGCCATGAAGCGGTCGAGCGCGACGGCGAGGCCGACCATCGCCTCCTTGCTCACCTTCGCCGCGCGGCCAATGGCGGCGTTCGGGTTGCCGTTCATCCGCGCGGCGGCGATCAAATCCGCCCGCCCGGCGAGCAAGCCGGAGTCCTGCGGGCCGCGAATTCCCTTGCCGCCGCTGTAGATGACGAGGTCCGCACCCCCGGCGATCCAGCGCGTCAGGTGAGCTGACGGGAGGCAGCGTCGAGGCGGCATCGACGATCACCGGCACATCGCGCGCATGGGCGACCGCCACGACGGTCGCGAAATCGAGCGCGCCGGGGCCGATGGAGGGGGAGTCGATGAAGGCGACCGCCGCCGTGCGCTCGGTGAACGCGGCTTCGTACTCCCACCGCTCGGTCGCGCTCGGGATGCCGATCTCCACCAGTTTCGCGCCCGGCGCGCGGAACATCTGGTCGTAGTTGATGCGGTGCGCGCGGTGGACGATGATCTCGTTCGGCATCCCCGTCGTGTCCGGCAGGCGGCGGATGCGCGCCATCTCCGTGCCGGTGATGCAGGCGGCCGCCGCGAGCAGCATCCCCGCCGCCGAGCCGCAGGTGACGTAGCCCGCCTCCGCGCCCGTCACCGCCGCGATCTTCTCGCCCACCGCCGCGTTCAGTTCATCCAGCACGACGAACGCCTTGGACGCCTCCGCCATCGCCGCCGTCACCTCCGGCGGCATGAGCGTCCCGCCCACGGCGGTCGTCGCCCCCCGCGCATTGATGATCGTGCGCACGCCGAGTTGCCGGTAAATGTCCGTCCCCCGCTCCGCCGGCGCAGAGAAGACCGTCACCATCACTTCCCCCTTCTCACGATCTCGCAATCAGTCCGGATCGAAGCAGATGAACCACCAAGACGCAAAGAACACCAAGAGAGAAGATTTCGTTCTTCGCTCTCTCTTTCGTGTCCTTTGTGTCCTTTGCGTCTTTGCGTTGCGGTTCAACCTGTTCCGTCTTATGCGGCTGTGGCGTTCGGCATGGCGACGCCGAAGCGGGCGCCGACTTGGCGAGGTCCTGCCAGATCGGGTCCGGGATCGGGATGCCCTCGCGCTCGCGGGCGGCGCGGGAGCGGATTTCCGGTTCGCCGGGGACGAGCACTTCGTCCTTGCCGGGGGCGGGCGGCGTCTGCTTGACGGCGGCGAGGGTTTCGCCGGTCAGCCGCCGGTATTCCTCGCGCATCACCGAAGGCGGCCGGGTCCATCGCGATCACGAAGACGCCGCCGAGGGCGCCGCGCTGCAGTACCGTCATTCGGGATGCGCCGACGGCACGGGCATCACCGCCCGGTCATCGTCCACCATCGCGAGACCGGCGATCAGCGCGGAGGCCATCGAGAGGCCGTACCCCTTGTGGCCGCTGAGGTCGCCGCCGACCGGCAGGAGCGCGCCGCCATTGTAGAAGTCCATCGGGTCGGTCGAGGGATTGCCGTCTTTGTCCACGATCAGCCCCGGCGCGAGCGGCGGCGTTCTTGGAGCGCGCGACGCGCAATTTCCCCTCCGCGACCGCCGAGGTGGCGGCGTCGTAGACCATGTTCGTCGGGCCGTCCGCCGGGACGCCGAAGGACCACGGGTTCGTGCCGAGGAAGCGGCGCGCCCCGTGGAACGGGCACGACGCCGCCACTGTTCGGCGCGGCGGTGCCGATCGTGACGATGGCGATCATCCCCGCCGCGCTCGCCCGCTCGGTGTATTCACCGAGGCGGCCGATATGCGTCGCGTGGCGGATGGCGACAGCGGCGATACCGTGCGTATGCGCCCGCTCCATCGCCCAATCGAGCGCGACGGCGGTGGAATACTGGCCGAAGCCGAAATGCGCGTCCATCACCGCCGTGCCGCCCATCTCGCGCACCACCTCGGGCCGCGCGTTCGGTACAAGGCCCCCTGTGTCCGCCTGCTGGACATACTGCGGCAGCCGCAAGACGCCATGCGAGTCGTGGCCGGAGAGATTCGCCTTGACGAGATGATTCGCCAGTTCGTCCGCGATGTCGCCCTCCGCGCCCATCGCCAGCGCCACCTGCCGGACATATGCGCGCAACTGGTCAGAGGGACAAAGGTGCATCTCCGCCATCTACCCCGCTCCTTCATTCATGGTACCGCAGGCTTTCCAGCCTGCGAGAGAGGCAGGCTGGAAAGCCTGCGGTATCGATTTGATCCCTCTCCGAAGCATCGCACCGGCCGATTGTCATTGCAATCGGCCGGTGCGATGCTTCCCGGGAGAACGTCCGACAAACACACCGGGGAGTGCCATTGTCCATGTATTTGCTCGGTAGGCAGCGCTACTGTCCCGGCGAGGGCAAGCAAACGACACCTCTTACTACCGTAGCACTCGATCCTGATGCAGAATGGGGGCCTACCGGCTACGATACACGCCCACGTCCCATCGCGACCACCTTGCCGGGTTTCGCAACCATGCTCACCGTGCTCGCCATCAACCTGATCGGCGATGGCCTACGGAAGTAACGGCGGATTGGCCTCACCGCCCGGTAGGGATCGGCGCGGGAGCGGGCGGGGTTGCCCCCGGCTGACTCGTCGTCCCGCTCGGGCGGCTCGCCGGAGCGGGCGGCATCGAGACCCCTGTCAGCGTTGGCGCGGTTACCGTCACACTCGTTTGCCCGGTGATACTCCCCATACTCGCCGTCGGATGAGCCGTCCCCGGCGAGACTCCCGTCACCATGCCACCGCTCGTGATACTCGCCACGCTCGGCACGTCACTCGTCCACGTCACCTGCCCCGTCAGGTCCGCCGTGGAGTTATCCGCGTACTTGCCCGTCGCCGTGTACTGCTGCGTCTGCCCGACCTTGAGCGTCGCGCCCGCCGGGGTCACCGCGATACTGACCAGGGGCGCGGCGGTGATCGTCACGGTGTACTGTTGGTTGCCCGTGTTGCCCAGCGAGTCCTGCGCCTGCACCATGAAGGTGCTCATCCCCGCCGTGGTCGGCGTACCACTCAGCGTGCCGCTCGCGCTGAGCGCGAGACCGGGCGGCAGGGTGCCGCTCGCCACCGAGAAGGTGTAGCCTGTGCCACTGCCTCCGCTCGCCGTCAGCGTCTGGCTATACGCCGCGCCCACCACCCCACCGGGCAGCGTCGCCGGGCCGAGGGTAATGAGCGGCAGGTTGGTGAGGGCGAAGGTCGCCGTCGGTGTCACGCCCGCCACGCTCGCCACGACCCCATCGGAGCCCGTCGTCCCGTTCGCCGTGTACGCCGGTGCCGTCGCCACCCCACCGGCATTCGTCAGGCAGGTCGCGCTCGCACCGCCGCCCGCGACCGTGCATCCCGGCCCCGTCGTGAAGGCGCCGCTCGCGCCGCTGGCCGGGGCGGTGAAGGTTACCGGGATGTTCGCCAGCCCGGCCCCGGTGCTGTCGGTCACTTTGGCAGCCAGCGCTGTGCCGAAGGGATGGTTGATGAGCGCGGATTGCGGCGTGCCCGCCGTCGCGGCGATGCCACTGGCGATTGTCAGCGGCGCGGCGAACTCCGAGGTGTCGTTCAGTTGTGGGCCGGTCGTCGTGTTCGTCGCCGTCGCCGTGATTACGGAGCCGGTGGGCAGCGCGCCCGGCGCGGTGAAGATGAAGGCGCTATGGCCGCTGCCGTCCGTCGTGCTGGTGAGGAAGCCGAGGAAGGTTTGGCCGTTGCGCCCGCCCGGTGCGCCGCTGGAGGAAGCGAAGAACTCGATGCGGAAGAAAGCGGAGGGGACGCTATCGAGCGTGCCGGTGACGGTCGTACCGAAGGCGGCGGTGAGGAGGGGGAAGTTCTGGCCGTCATTGGGGAAGGCGCGGGGATTGGCGCCGTTCGGAGTAACGCCATCGCTGGCAAGATCAATGCCGGTCGCGACGCCGTTGTCGTGGATAGGGTTGCCGAGCACGGCGTTATTGACCGCGGTGCTATCGGCGGCATTGGTACCGATCGTGACGCCTGTGACGGTGTTGAAGGCGATGACGTTGCCCGCCCCCGCCGCCGTGCCGCCCACCGTGTTGCCGCTCGCGGCGCCGGCGATGTTGACGCCGTTGCCATTGGCAATGGCGGCGGTACCCGCGACGTTCGTGCCGACCAGATTGCCTTCGACGACGTTGCCGCTCGTGCCGCTGCTCTGGATGAGGACGCCGCTGCTGGTATTGCCCGAGATGACGTTGCCCGCCCCCGCCGCCGTGCCGCCCACCGTGTTATTCGTCGCGCCACCGAGGATGTTGACACCGAAGGCGTTGGCGAGCGCGGCGGTGCCGGCGGCATCCGTACCGATGTAGTTGCCCTCCACCGTGTTGCCCGTCGTGCCGCTGCTCTGGATGCCGACGCCGCTGCCGCCGGTATTGCCCGAGATGACGTTGCGCGCCCCGGCGGCGGTGCCGCCCACCGTGTTGCCGCTCGCGCCGCCGTTGAGGACGATGCCGTTGCCATTGGCGAGCGGCGCAGTGCCCGTCGGGTTCGTGCCGATGAAGTTGCCCGCGATGATCGTGTTGCCGCCGTTGAGGACGATGCCGCTGCCGACGAAGCGCGTGATATTCAGCCCCCTGATCGTGCAGGCGTTCGCGTTGATCGTCAGGCCATCGGTACTGCCCGCACCCGTACCATCCAGTTGGATCAGGATAACCGCATTGTCGCCGTTCGCCAGCGTGTTCGTCGCGGCGCCCAACTGCGAATAGCCGTCGATCGTCATCGGCTTGGCGATCGTCGGCAAGGCGCTTCCCCCAGAGATCATGTGCACACCGGCGCCGGGGATGTTGAACGTGATCGTATCATTGACGCCGTACGCCCCCACCCGGTTCGCGGTCACGTCCGCGCCCGTGTCCGCCTGGTTATTGATCGAAGTGATCGCCTCACGCAAGGAGGCGGAGGCATCGGTAGCGACGGTCTCGTCCGCCGTCGTCGTGACGGTGATGGTGGCGGCGTGGGCGCGCAAGGGATGGAGGAGGGCGAAGGCGACGAAGAGCGCCACGGCAGCGAAGACGACAAGCCAGGGCCGAGGAACCGCGAATCGTACCACCGATCGTACCCCTCCTCCACGCCATCCGCATCGCGAAGGCGGTATCGTCACATGTTTGCACAATTGAGATTACCCTAAGTGCTTCGTGAAGGTTTGTCAAGCAAACGAACAGCGCCCCACTCCGTTAAATGGAGGTTCGCAGGGCACAGGCTGAAGTCTGCGTGCCCGTGCCCCGTCTCGACACCATCACTTTTTCCTCACCCACGCGCACGAGTCACGCGGGAGACGGAAAAAATGATCCATGCGAGCGTGGAGAGGACGGAAGCCTTGGGGACAGTCTTGAGAGGATGCTAGGTCCCCCGCGTGATCCGGTCGATGCCGCGCATGATGTCGCGGACGAGGGTGAGGCGGGGCACGGCGACCCCCGCGCGCTCGGCCCGCTCCACGAGGTCCCCGAAGACCTGCTCGACCTCCATCGGGCGACCGGCGAGCACGTCCTGCGTCATCGAGGGGAGGCTGCCGCCGCGCGGGAGCGGGCCGGGTTTGACGATCTTCGCCAGCGTCTCCTCGTCCGGCGTGACGGTGTAGGTATAGATAGGCGGGAAGTTCGGATAATCGCCGACCGCGACGCCATAGGCCGCGCCGGTCTCGGCGGTCTCGCGGACGAGCCCGAGATAGGCGTGCATCATGTTCGCGTCGCCGCTCATTTGCGGCCCGGTGGCGCGCGCGAGCACGGAGACGCCGAAGACGCCCGCCGCGTTGCACGCCTTGGACCAGAGGATGCTCTGGATGCTCTCCGGCGCTTGCGCGGGGATGCCCGCCGCCATCAGTGCGCTAACCGCCGCATCGACGCGCGGCGAACTGCCGCCCTGCTTCTCCCCGAGATAGGTCATGCCGAGGGCCGTCACGGTGACAATGCCGTCCGCGCCGCGCCCGCCGCCGAGGATCGTCGCGCCCGGCACGACCCGCTCCGCACCGAACGCCGCCGCGAGCATGTCGTCCTTCGCGAGGCCGTTCTGCAAGCCCGCCACCCACGCGGCGTCATCGCCCGCCACAGGCCACGCAGCGCGAACGGTCGCGATGGCCCCCGCGAGGTCGTGCCCCTTTGTGAGAAAGATCAACCCCACACCAGCGGGCAAATCCGCCGCATCGTCCGTGACGCCGACGCTGCCCGGTGGGGCCGGGACCGGGGCGACGGGGATTTCTTCATCGACGACGCCCGTGAGCCGGATACGACCCGCTTCACGCAGCGATGCGGCGGTTCGGGGCGTCGCGAGCAGGGTGACGGATTGCCCATTCTTCGCGAGCAATCCGGCGAATGCCTGGCCGAGCGCGCCCGCGCCGACGAATGCGAGTGATGCTGCGGTGCTGCTCATGGGGCTACGTCCTCCATTGGCCAGAGCTTGCTCCCACCGGCATTGAGCGCGAGGTTGCCGCCATCGACGGGGAGCGAATGGCCGGTGATGAAGCTCGCCCCATCCGAGACGAGGAAGTGGACGGCGCGGGCGATATCCTCCGGCTCGGCGATGCGGTCGAGCGGGATACCGCGCAAGAAGCGGGCGGTGAGCGTCTTCGGGTCGAGTTGCGGGTCGTTCAGCATGTTCGTCATCGCCTGCGTCCTGACCTGCACGGGTTGGATGGCGTTGACGCGAATCTGATGGGGTGCCCACTCCACGGCCAACTCGCGCGTGAACTGGATGATGCCCGCCTTCGTCACGCTGTAGACGAAGTTGCCGCGCCCGAGCGCGGAACTGCCGGCAATCGAGCTGATGCTGACGATTGCCCCGCCCCGCCCGGCGCGGATCATCCGCCGGCCCGTCTCCTGCGTGCAGACCCACGTTCCTTCGAGGTTGATGCGCACGATCTTCCGCCACTCGTCCAGCGGCAAATCCTCCGGTCGGTAGCGCGTGCCGATGCCGCAGTTGTTGACGAGGATATCGACGCGGTCATAGGCACGATCGAAGTCGGTGAACATCGAGACGATGGCGTCCGCGTCGCCCATGTCGCACTGCACCGCCGTGCATCGGCGGCCAAGCGCCTCCACCTCGCGCGCCGTCTGCTGTGCGCCCTCGCCGTCGATGTCGCAGACGAAGAGGTCCGCGCCCGCCCGCGCCAGTTCGAGGGCCGTCGCGTGGCCGATGCCACCGCGCGCCGAACCGGCCGTCACAATCGCCACGCGGCCCGTCAAATCAAGCCAGTCCACCGCCATAAAGCGCTCCTTTCAGTCGTCGAAGTAACGAGTAGCGAGTAACGACACGGGACCACGAGTCCCTCGCTACTCGCTCCTCGTTGCTCATCGGGTCAACCAAATCAGCGGCTGCTCGACGAACTGCTTGACGCGCTTGAGGAAGCGGGCGGCGGGCGCACCGTCCACGACGCGGTGGTCGAAGGTCAGGCTGAGGGCGACCATCTTCCGCACCGCGACCGTCTCCGCCTCCTCGTCCACGACGACGGGGCGCGCGACGATCCGACCAATGCCGAGGATGGCGCACTCCGGCAGGTTGATGATCGGCGTGAAGGCGTCGATCTCGTACATGCCGAGATTGGTGATCGTGAACGTGCCGCCCTGCAGGTCATCGAGCGCGGCTTTCCCCGCCCGCGCCTGCCCGATCAGGCGGGCCGACTCCACCGCAATCGCCTGCACCGACTTGCTGTGCGCATCGCGGATCACCGGGACGAGCAGACCCCTCTCCGTGTCGACGGCCACGCCCAGATGCACCGCCTCATGCCGCACGATCCCACCATCGCCGAGGGAGGCGTTGAGGTCCGGGAACTCCTGGAGGGCGACCGCGACGAGCCGGGCGAAGAGGTCGTTGTAGGACGGCATCACGCTATCGGTGGCCATCAGTGCGCCCGCAAGATCGTCCCGCAGCCGGACGAGCGCGGTGGCGTCCGCCTCGGTCGTCAGCGTTACCGGCGCGGCGGTGTGCGCGCTCAGCGCCATCCGCTCGCCGATGATGCGGCGCATGGTGCTGATCGGCGCTCCGGCAGGCGCGGCAGGCGCAGCAGGCGCCTGGCCCGGTGGCGGCAGGCTCGCGACCTGCCTACTCGCGGGTTGCGCACCTGCGCTACCGGGGGGTGTCTGTTCGGCGGCGGCGCGCACATCGCGCTCGACAATCCGGCCGCCGCCGCCCGTGCCGGTCAGTTTTGTCCAGTCCACACCGAGTTCACCCGCGATGCGGATCGCCCGCGGGCTGGCAGCAGGCAACCCACCGGCCTGCGCCGGCGCCGCGGCTGATACGACGGGCGCCGATGAGGTTGATGCGGGGGCGGACGGCGCGGCATTCCCACCCGGGGTAGACCCGTTACCGCCATTGGTGGGTACATTCTCTCCCTCTTGCACGAGGTAGCCGAGCACCGTGCCAACCGGCAGTTCTTCACCGATGCGCAAGGCATTCTCGGGGATGCGGAGGATGCCACTGTCGAGCGATTCCACCTCGGTCGTCGCCTTGTCGCTCTCAACGAGGAAGAGGTATTCGCCCGCGTTCACCCGGTCGCCGTCATGCTTCAGCCATTCCACCACCGTCCCGGCTTCCATGTTCCAGCCGAGCCGGGGCATGACCACTTCAATCGCCATCGTCGCTCACTCCGTTCGCTCAGTAACGAGTAACGAGTAGCGAGGCGGGAGCGGAACCCCTCGTTACTCGTTACTCGTTACTTCTCATGCTGCCAGCAAATCGCGGATTGCCCGCGCGATGGTCTCCGCGTTCGGCACGAGCGCTTGTTCGAGCGGCGCGCTGTACGGCACCGGCGCGGAGACGCCCGTCAATCGTGCGATAGGCGCGTCGAGATCGTCGAAACCGCGCTCCATCACCTGCATACCGATCTCGGCAGCGACCCCGCACGGGCCGTAATCTTCATCCACCACAAGGAGTCGCCCGGTCTTGTGGACGGAGGCGAGGATCGTGTCGATGTCGAGCGGCACGAGCGTACGCGGGTCGACAACTTCGACCGAGACGCCCTCACCGGCGAGCGTCTCGGCGGCGGCGAGCGCGCGGTTGACCACCCCGCCAATGGCAACGACGGTGACATCCGTGCCGTCGCGGGCGATACGCGCCTGCCCGAAGGGGATGAGGTATTCCTCCTCCGGCACCAGCCCCTTCGTGTTCAGAACGGAGCGATGCTCCATGAAGACGACCGGATCGTCCGAGCGGATGGCGGTCTTGAGCAGCCCCTTGGCGTCGTACGGCGTGGTCGGCACGACGACGCGGAAGCCGGGGAAATGCGTGAAGATCGAGTAGTAGCTGCCGGAGTGATGCGTCGCCGCCGAGTTGCCGACGCCGATGCAGCCGCGCAGCACAATCGGCATCTTCAGGCGGCCGTCGCTCATGTACTGAATTTTCGCGGTCTGGTTGAGCAGTTCACCCATCCCATCGAGGCCGAAGTCGATGAACATGTAGTCCACAATCGGCCGCGCGCCGGTCATCGCGGCGCCGGTGCAGAGGCCGGTAAAGCCGCGCTCGGTGATCGGCGTATCCCGCAGGCGGGCGGGGCCGAAGCGTTCGTAGAGACCGACGGTCGTGCCGAAGTTCCCGCCGCGCGCCCCGATCCCTTCGCCGACGACGAAGATCATCGGGTCGCGCTCCATCTCTTCCGCCAACCCCTCGAGCGCGGCCGCAGTGAAGGTCATCTCGCGCATGATAACTCCTTCCGAAGGACTGAGGACTGATGGCTGGGCGGAGACGGCGCAATGACAACTCAGCCCTCACCCCTCGGCCCTCAGTCCTCAGTCCTCAGTCCTCAGTCATCACTGAAGACGTGATCCGTCGCGGTCGCCGCATCGGGCCAGGGGCTGTTCTTGGCGAACTCCGTCGCTTCGGCGATCAGGTCCTGCACGTCGCGCGTCGATCTGGCCGATCTCTTCTTCGCTGGCGGTACCGTCCGCCGAGCAGGCGCTCGCGCAGCCGCGCGATCGGGTCGCGCCCGCGCCACTCGCTCGACCTCGTCCTGCGTGCGGTAGCCCACGTCGCGCATCCCCTCGGAGTGCGGCGCGCGTGCGATAGGTCTTGCATTCGAGCAGGGTCGGCCCGCCGCCGGAGCGCGCGCGGCTGATCGCCTCGCCCGCCGCCTGATAGATGCCGAGCACATCGTTGCCATCCAGCTCGATACCCGGCAAGCCGTACGCCGCCGCCTTCGACGCGACGCTCGGTGTTCTTCGTAATCGTCGCGAAGGGCACTTCGGTCGCGTACTGGTTGTTCTCGCAGACGAAGAGGACCGGCAAGTCCCAGACGGTGGCGAGATTCAGCCCCTCGTGGAAGGCGCCGTTACTGACCGCGCCATCGCCGAAGAAGGCGACGGCGACCTGATCCGATTTCTTCAGCATGTAGGTGTAGCCCGCGCCCGCCGCCATCAGGATGCTCGGCCCGACGATGCCGCTCGTGCCCAGCATGCCGACTTCCGGCTTGAAGAGGTGCATGCTGCCGCCGCGCCCATGCGAGCAGCCCGTCACCTTGCCGAGCAGTTCGGCGATCAACTCGCGCGGCGGCACGCCCTTGGCGAGCGCGTGGCCGTGGCCGCGATGCGTGCTCATCACCGTGTCGCTCTCGCGCAGGTGCGCGCAGACCGCCGTCGCGATCGCCTCCTCGCCCACGTAGGTGTGGCACGCGCCGGGGATGAACCCCGTCTGGTGCAGCCGCGCCAGTTGCTCCTCGCAGCGGCGAATTTCCAGCATCTGCCGGTAGAGACGCGAGCATCTCCTCTTTGCCGACCTGCGTCTGCGTCTCCTGTGCCGTCTCAACTGCCATACATCCCGTCCTTCCTGGCCCCCGGCCCCTTCCCGAAACGGGAAGGGGTGATTCATGTAGGTACCGTGGCCGACTCTTACTCACCCCGCCAGATCGGGAGGGCGCACGGCTGTGCGCCCCTACGCTCCCCCTTCCCTGCGTGGGAAGGGGGCCGGCGGGTTAGGAAACCACCTCGTTCGCGGGGAAGCGGGGGCGGTCGCCGCGCAGCACGCGCACGACCTCGTCCGCGCCCTTCGCGCGCACATCGATACTCGCCTCATCCGAGGCCCACGCGACATGCGGCGTGACCGTCACGCGCGCATCGTCAGGAGCGGGTGCTCCGGGCGGCGGCGGTTCGGTGGCGAGAACGTCGAGTCGCCGCTCCGGCAATTGTGCCGCGTTGCAGCGCCGCGAGCAAGGCGTCTTCGTCGACCACGCCGCCGCGCGCCGTGTTGATGAGATAGGCGTGCGGCTGCATCAACGAAAGTGCCGCCGCGTTGATGATCTTCGCCGTCCCGTCTGTCAGCGGCACATGGAGCGAGAGATAGTCCGATGTGCGCAGCAGCGTCTCCCAATCCACCGGTTCGACACCCGCCGCGCGGATCGTCTGCGGATCAATGTACGGGTCGTGGGCGATGACACGCAGGCCGAGACCGCGTCCCTTCGCCGCCGCCGCGCTGCCGATCCGGCCAAAGCCGAGCACGCCGAGCGTCAGGCTGCCGGGCCGGCGCATCGTATTGGCCGCCGCGCCGTTCCACTCCCCCCGCCGCGTCATCGCCCCCCATGCCGGCACGCGCCGCAGGTGCGCGAGCATCAGCGCGATTGCGTGCATCGAGACTTCGTCGATCGCGTAGTCCGGTACATTGGTCACCCAGATGCCGCGCGCCGTGGCGGCGGGGATGGCGATGTTATCCAATCCGACCCCGACGCGGCTGATGATCCTGCAGCGCTCCAGCGTGCCGATCACCGCCGCCGTGACGGGCTGGATCGTCACCATCACCGCGTCCGCCGTCCGCACGTTCGGTGCATCGAGGCCGTCCGCATAGACGATCCGCGCGTCGGTCGCCGCCAGCGCCGCCTCCTCGATACTCGTGTCACCAATCCCCGAATAGACGATCGCCACCGTCGGTGCGCCCAATGATCCCCCCATATCGGTGGCGTAGGCTTCAGCCTGCGCGAGAGATCGCAGGCTGAAGCCTACGCCACCACCTTAGCCCTTGACCGCACCGGCGGTGATGCCGGAGACGTACTGCTCGACGAAGAACGAGTAGAGGATCGCCACCGGGAATCGAACCGATCAGCGCCGATGCCATCAACGGTCCCCACGGCAGCAGATCGCCGCGCACCAATTTCGTCAGCACGCCGACCGCGAGGGTGCGGCTGTTGTCCGTCGAGACGAGCACGAGCGAGTAGATGAACTCGTTCCACGAGAGCGTGAAGGCGAAGATCCCCGCCGTGACGACGCCCGGAATCGCGGAGGGCAGCACGATCCGCACGAGCGCCTGGAAGCGCGTCGCGCCGTCCACCATCGCGCACTCGTCCAGTTCGCGCGGGATCGTCTGGAAGTAGCCGATCAGCAGCCAGGTGCAGAAAGGGACGAGGAAGGTCGGGTAGACGATGATCAGCGCGAGCGGGTTGTTGATCAGCCCGAACCGCTGGATGACCTGCGTCATCGGGATGAAGAGCAGCGTCGTCGGCACGAGATAGACGACGAAGATCGCGCCGCTGAAGAGCGAGCTGCCGGGGAAGCGCAGCCGCGCCAGCGCATAGCCCGCGAGGATGCTGATCACGATCGAGATGAGGGTGCTGGTGATCGCCACGTAGGTCGTGTTCCAGAACCAGCGGATATACGCGGTCTGCCAGAGGAGCCGGTAGTAGTGCGCCCACGTCGGGTTGTGCGGGTAGAACGGGTTGATCTTCAGGTTGGTCAGCTCGGAGTCCGCCTTGAAGGACGTGACGATCATCCAGTAGAACGGGAAGAGGATCAGAAACAGCACGATCAGCATCGGCAGGTAGATCGTCAGCAGGCGCAGGAGCGTCCGCCTGAGTGTGCGTTGCGATGTCATTTGGCGAGCCTCCGCACATTCCAGACTTGCAGGACGACCATCAGGAGCATGACGGGGAACATATAGAGCGAGATCGCCGCCCCCTGCCCGAGCAAGCCCGATTTCAGCCCCGACGAGTAACTGAGCGTCGCGAGCACCTGCGTGGCGTTGATCGGCCCGCCGCCGGTAAGGGCGTAGACGATCTGGATGTCCGAGAAGGTGCCGATGATCGAGACGATCAGCACAATCGTCACGACCGGCATCACGAGCGGGACGGTGATGCGGGCGAACTTGACGAGCTGGCTCGCGCCGTCGATCGAGGCCGCCTCGTAGAGGTCGCGCGGGATGGTCTGCAACCCGGCAAGGATCGTGATGGCGAGGAAGGGCGTGCCGCGCCAGACATTGACGGTGACGATGCTGCCCATCGCCCACTTCGGGTCCGTCAGGAAGGGCAGGTTCTTGTGGATGAGATGGAGATTCTTGAAAAGCCAGTTCAGGCTGCTGAGATTGCTATCGAAGAGCCAGAGCCACGCCATCGTGCTGAGCACGCTCGGCACGATCCACGGCATGAGGATCGCGGCGCGGAAGAACTTGCGCCCGCGAAACTCCTGATTGAGGAGGAGCGCCAGCGCGAAGCCGAGGACGAACTTGATCACCGTCGTCAGGAAGGTGTACCAGATCGTATTGCGGAAGGCCATCTTGAAGATCTGGCTGTCCAGTTGGTTCGTGAAGTTATGCAGGCCGACATACGTGCCGTCGTTGCCGACCGTCTTGTTCGTCAGGCTCAGCCAGAGGGCGAGACAGAACGGATAGGCGACGAGCACGATGAGCAGGATGATCGCGGGCGCGACCATGATGTAGCCCTGCGTCGCGTCGCGCCCCCGGATGATCTGCCAACGGTGCTGCGCGGTCTCCTGCCGCCGCTCCTCGGGCTGGCCGACCGCATGCGAGATTCCCATCGGATACCCTCACCCCCCAACCCCCTCTCCATCGCCGGCCGGCAATGGAGAGGGGGGAGTGAAATACGATGGCTATTCATCGCTGACGAATCATCCCTCTCCCTCGCGATGGCGAGGGGCAGGGGATGAGGACCGCGAACTACGCGCCCTTGAGGAGCACGTTGTACTCGTTGACGGCGAAGGCGATCGCGTCTTTCGGCGCCGTCCCCTGCGCGACCTTCGCGAACGTGTCGATGATGATGAACTTGTTCTGCGCCGCGCCGACGACCTGCGTGAATGGGCCGGGAGAACCGGGCATCCGGGTCGACTTTGCGAGTGTCCGCGCGCTGGCGAGCTTCGGGTCGGTCGGCCACGCGGCATCGACGCTGTCCAGCATCGGGAACGGCGGCAGGTTGTAGCCATTGCCCGCCTTCGTCCACTGCGTCTGGAAGTCCTTGGTGTAGAAGGCGTCGGTCAGATACGCCTTCGCGGCATCGACGTTCTTGGCGTAGGTCGGGATGCCCCAGTACTGCATGCTCATGTACTGGAACGCGCCGCCCGGCCCACCGATCGTCACGCCGTGGCTCGAATTCCCGGCCAGATCCGGGTCGGTCTTGAGCAGGCCGGCGTAGATCGTGTTCGCGTTGTTCGTCACCGCGACCTGCTTGGAGGTGTAGGCGAGGTTGTTGCCCGTCTCATCCCAGGCGAAGGCATTCTCGGCGAGCGAGTCCTTGTAGTAGGTCTGGAAGAAGGTCAGGCAGTCCAGCATCTCTTTCGAGTTGAGGGCGAGCGTCTTGCCGTCCGCCTCGAACTCCTTGGCGCCGAAGCTCCACATCAGCGAGTAGTTGTGCGTCGCGCCATCGGTGACGGCGTGGCCGAGGGTGTGCCCGATCGGCGTGCCGGCGGCCTTCAGCTTCTTGCCCGCCTGGTGGAAGTCCTCGTACGTCTTCGGGAACTCGGTGATGCCCGCCTTCTGGAAGAGGTCCGTGCGGTAAATCCAGTACTGGCCGTAGATCGCCGCCGGGAGCGCCTTCCACTTGCCGTCGCCCCGGATGCAGACGCTCTTCGGCCCGTCGTACCAGCCGCCGACCGTCGTGTTCAGTTGCCCGGACAAGTCCGAGATGTCGATCATCACGTTCTCGTTCGTCGCGACGTGCTGCGCGTACATGCTGACGAGGTCCGCGCCCTGCTTGGTCTGGGCGTTCGTCGCCAGTTTCGCGTCCCACTGATCGAGCGCGACGGTGTCCTTCGTCAGTTTGACGCCCGCGCCCTTCGCCCAGTCGTCCATGTTCTTTTCCTGGAGGTCCGCCGCCGCCTGGATGGACGGCGGCATCCAGAGGATCGTGATCGACGTGCCGTTGATCGGCTTACCCGTCGATGCGCTCGCGGGCGCTTGGGTCGCGGTTGTGCCGGCAGCGGCCGAAGCAGCGGGCTTGGTCGCTGCCGCAGCTGCCGACGCGCCTGCGGTCGTCGGCGCAGCCGCGGCGGGCGCGGTTGTCGCGGCGGGCTTCGGTGTATCCGTTGCGCTACTGCCGCCGCCGCACGCGGCGAGGATCGCCGCGCCCGCCGCGGCTGTTGCACCGGCGAGGAACCGCCGCCGCGTGATCACGACCGCCCCGAACGTTTTACCCATCTCACGTCCAGACATCTGTCTCCCCTTCTGGCGAAGATCGCCTTGGCACATCCCCACAATTCGTCACATGCCCCCGGTTGTTGCTGGCGTCGCTCGCATCCTCCTCTGCCCTGGGCTGCCACGCCCGCTCGCACGCTGGGTCGCCGCCTGGCTCAGGCGGGTTTGCATGATTGGCTAGCGCACCGGCGCGAATGCCGCCTCCGCCGGGCGGTCATCCCGCTCGGGCATCGAACCGGTCGACGCGCTCATACGAGCCGCGCAGATGATCCTCGATCAGCGCAACCGCCGCGCTCCGCGTCCCGCTCGCGCAGCGCATCGAGGATCACCTGATGCGATGAGACGGTAACGACCCGGTAGTCCGCATCCGCGACATTGCGGCTGAGGAGGAGAATGTGGATCTGCCGCCGCAGATTGACCCAGCAGTCATAGAGCCGCTTGTGGTCGCTCGCCTGATAGAGCATCTCGTGGAACTGCGACGTCGAGTTCCGCCGCTTCCTGCTCGGTGATGCCGCGCTCGGTGCAGGCGGCCATCGTGTCGATCACCTGCTGCATGGCGTCGAGGTGCGCCGCCGTCGCGCAGGCGACCACCCGCTCGACGGCCAGCCGCTCCAGTACGCGGCGGAGGCTGTAGATCTCCTCCGCGTCCTCCCGCGTCAGGCGCGCGACAAACGTGCCCCGGTTGCGCTGAATGACGACGAGCCCCTCGCGCTCGAGTTGCGTGAACGCCTCGCGGACCGGCCCGCGGCTGACACCCATCGACTTGGCGAGCGCCTCCTCGCGCAGCCGCTCGCCGGGGCCGAAATAGCCGTGCAGGATCGCCGTGCGCAGCCGCAGCGCGATATCGGCCGCAAGGCCGCGATTGAGTGGCGACGACAAAATGGCGTCCAGGGCTTCCGCTTGCATTCCCCATGCCCCCGATGATCCGTTGTGCAATTGTCTCTTTCTGACTGTTAACAATCGTACAATACGCTGGTAGCCGCTCTCATGTCAAGCCTATGAATGGGATTCTCAGTTAGTGAAATGCGGCGGCGCGACTACCCTTGCTTTGTGCGGTGAAACGGCGAATACTGCGCCGAGCGCACACGACTCCGCATCCGCCCTTGCGGACTGCCATCAGAAAGGACTACCCGATGTCCGTCATGCCAGCACGCACAGCACCCGCAAACGACCGCTCAAAGTCGGCATCCACCTGCCGATCACCGACCCGTGGGACGACGACGCTGGCGATGGCGCAGCGCGCGGCGGAGGTCGGCTTCGATTCGCTCTGGCTGCCGGATCATCTCTCGCATCAAGCGCGACCAACTCTGGATCACCGCCGGGCGGCCCGTCCCGCCCGGCGTCGAGTTGGACCCGCCCGCCGGTGCATGGGAGACGTGGTCGATGCTCTCCGCGCTCGCCATGGCGGTGCCGAATGTCGAACTCGGCACGCTGGTTGCCTGCACCGGGATTCCGCAACCCGGCGCTGCTGGCGAAGATGGCGGAGACGCTGGACGCGATCAGCGGTGGCCGGCTGATCCTCGGCCTCGGCTCCGGCGATGTGGCGCACGAGTTCCACGCCTTCGGCTTCCCCTTCGACCACGCCGTCAGCCGCTTCGAGGAGGCATTGCAGATCATCACGTCGCTCCTGCGCGAGGGCTACTGCGATTTCCACGGCACGTACTATGAGGTGAACGATCTAACGCTGGAGCCGCGCGGCCCGCGCCCGAACGGCCCGCCGATCCTGATCGGCACCCTGCTCACCGGCAAGCGGATGCTCCGCCTGACGACGCAGTACGCGGACCTCTGGAACGGCTTCCTCTGCTACGGCCGCAACTGGCCCGATGTCCTGCCGCCGATCCGCGACGCGATCGACGCCGCCTGCATCCAGCATGGCCGCGACCCCGCCACGCTCGGCCGCACCGTCGGCGTGCGCGTCGCGCTGCTCGGCGAGCAAGTGACGGGCGGCGTCGAACCGCTCGAAGGCACGCCGCGAGCAGATCGCCGACGCCCTCCGCGAGTACGCGCGCTGCGGCGTCTCGCATGTGCAGGTCTGGCACGCACCGCGCACCCTCGCCGGGATCGAAGCCTTCGCGCCCGTGCTGGAGGAGTTGGATACGAGGTTAGCAAAATTTCCCGCTTGCGCCCCCGCGCCGTCTGCGTTTCATACTCCGCACCATTGAGCCGTCCGTCGATGAGAGGAAGTAGGAGGAGATGTCATGCCAATGCTGCCGCCGAGAACCGCGCGCGTATCCCCGTTCAGTCGTTGATGGACTTCACCGTGCGCGCCTTCCTGCGCGTCGGGCTGACGCAACCGGACGCCGAGACGATGGCGGACGTACTGATCGGCGCGGACATCCGCGGTATTGACTCGCACGGCGCTCCCCGAATGCGCATGTACGTCGATCCGGCTGCGCGACGGCCTGACGAACCCGGAGCCGCGCATCGCGACCGTCTCGGAGACACCCGGCACGCTCGTCCTCGACGGTAACAACGGCTCCGGCCCGGTCGTCGGCAAGTACGCGATGCAGCGATGCATCGAGAAGGCGCGCGAGAACGGCGTCGCGACGGTGACGATGCGCAACAGCAATCACTACGGCTCGCTCTACTACTATCCGCTGATGGCCGTCGCGGAGAATATGGCGGGCATGACGATGACGACGACCGGGCCGTTCATCGTGCCGACCTTCGGCGCGGCGGGCATCCTCGGCACGAACCCGATCTGCATCGCCTTCCCCGGCGGCAACGCGCGCGCAACCCTTCATGATTGACATGTCCACCAGCGTCGTCGCGGGCGGCAAACTGGAGATCGCCCGCCGCGAGAACCACGACATCCCGAGCGGCTGGGCGCTGGACGAACAATTCCAGCCGACGACCGACCCCTTCAAGGCGAAGCTATCCTCAATCCGCTCGGCGGCGACCGCGAGCATGGCAGCCAGAAGGGCTACGGCCTCAATGTCGCGGTGGACCTCTTCGCGGGGCTGCTCTCCGGCGGCAAGGTGAGCGCGGAGAACACGCAGATCGAACGGACGGCGAAGGCGACGCACACCGCGCATATGTTCAGCGCCTGGCGGATTGACGCCTTCGTGCCGTGGGAGCAGTACGCCGCCCGCTTCGACGAGTACATGCAGATGCTGCACGACTGCCCGCCCGCCCCCGGCCACGACCGCGTCCTCACCCCCGGCGAGCCCGAATGGACCGCCGAAGACGACCGCCGCGCCAACGGCATCCCCCTCCACCCCGCCGTCGTCGACGACTTGCAGCAACTCGCGGACGAACTGGACATGCCGTTCGTGTAGGGGGCTGGGGTAGCATTTTACTGCGCTGTATAGCCGCCATCCGCCGCCAGCACATGGCCGGTGACGTATGACGAGGCGTCCGAACAGAGAAAGAGCACCGGGCCGACCATCTCATCCGGGGTGCCGAAGCGACCGATCGGATGCTTGGCGCGGAAGGCGTCGTAGAAGGCCGGCTCGCGCGAGACTTGCCGCGCGACCCCGGCCGTCTGGATCACTCCCGGCGCGATGGCATTGACGCGCACGCCGGTCGTCGCCCATTCGACGGCCAGCGACCGGGTGATCTGCACGACGCCGCCTTTGCTGGCGATGTAGGCCGGATTACCGGGGTAGGCGATCAGCCCCGCGATGGAGGCGAAGTTGACGATCCGGCCATCGCCGCGCGGGATCATCACACGGGCGGCGGCCTGGCAGCAGAGGAATGTCCCGGTCACGTTGAGCGTGAGCACGTCGTCGAATGTCTTGCGGTCGTAGTCGAGCGCCAGCCCCCGGCTGCCGCCGCCCGCCGTGTTGATGAGGATGTCGAGGCGGCCCCACTGATCCACCGCGCGCTTGACCATCGCGTCCACCTGGCGCTCGTCCAGCACGTCCACCGGCATCGCGAGCGCGTCACCGCCCGCCGCGCGCAACTCGGCGGCGACCGTCTCCGCGCGCTCCCCATCGCGATCGGCGACGATGACGGACGCGCCGCTGGCGATCAAGCCATGCGCGATCGGCGTCGCGAGCGCCCCCCCGCCGCCGGTGATAATCGCCACCCGCCCATCCATCCGCCACATACCCGGTACCGTCTTCCGCTCGTCCATGCATCCCTCCCGTCTGACAAAACGACTGAACCACAGAGACACAGAGAGCACAGAGAAACGCGGAGAAGAAGTGAAAAAGGGTTCTCTTGTATCTTCCTCTCGTCTCCTTCTCGCTTTCTCCTCTGTGTCTCTGTGGCTCAATCCCCCCTCAAGTCGCGCCATCATACGGGGGATGGCGCGGCTCTGCTATGCTGCGGGCCGAGAGAAAGGCAGGGGACATGGCGATTCGGCTGATTGCGCTCGATGTGGATGGCACGCTGCTCACCTCCGCCGGGGAGGTCTCGCCCGCCGTGCGTGACGCGATCCGGGAGGCGGTGGCGCGCGGCGTCCACGTCACGCTCGCAACGGGGCGTCGGCTCTACGCGGCACGCACGTACGCGGAGGCGCTCGGCTTCCGGCTTGCCGCTTATCCTCCAGGGCGGCGCGGTGATCCAGGAATCGTCCACCGGCGCGGTGCTCTACGAGGACGCCATCCCGCCCGATGTGCTCGCGCGGTCGGTCGCAATCAGCCTCGCCCATGGCTATCAACCCGTCCTGCTGGAAAGCCCCGCGCATGGCGGGCGGCTCTACACCGGCCCGCTGGAGGCCGATAACCGCGCCACGCGCGAATATCTCATCGCGCGCGATGGCGTGACGCGCACTGACCACGCCACCCTGCCGACGCTCGGCAATATTCTCAGCGTCGCGACATTCGATGATACGCTGCCGCCGCTGGTGACGCTGCGCGATGCACTCGTCGATGCGCTCGGCGACCGCATCAGCCGCCTGATCGACCGGCCGGTAACGGCGACCGCGAGCGTCAAGACCTTCGCGCTCGATCTCTTCAACGCGGGTTGCGGCAAGGGCAAGGCGCTCGCCCACCTCGCCGCGCAGGAAGGTATCACCCTCGCCGAGACGATGGTCATCGGCGATTATCTGAACGACCTCGAAATGCTCACCGCCGTGCGCGATGGCGGCGGCATCGCCGTGGCGATGGGCAACGCCGAACCCGAACTGAAGGCCGTCGCCACCGCCGAAGTCGCCACCAACGACAACGACGGCGTCGCGGAAGCCATCCATCGCTTTGTCCTCAAACCGGAGGAACATACCGTCAGAGTCGCAGAAGCACAGAGAACACGGAGAAGGGAACCTTCAATTGCTCCCTCTGCGATCTCCGCGCCTCCGCGTCTCGCAGTTCCCCGTTGTCCATTCGCGGTGCTGTTGATTTTCGACTTCGACGGGCTGATCCTCGATACGGAACTGCCGGATTTCGAGTCGTGGCAGGAGATGTTCGTCGAGCATGGCGCGACGTTGCCGCTGTCGTCGTGGGCGCCGCTGATCGGCACGGCCTCATCATTCGACCTCTACGACTATCTGGAGCAGCAGGCGGGCAGGCCGATTGATCGCGCCGACGTGCGCGAGCGTCGGCGGCAGCGGTTCCACGAGCGGGTCGTCAATCAGGCGATCCTGCCGGGCGTCGAGCGGTGCATCACGGACGCGAAGGCGCGCGGCATGAAAGTTGGCTTGGCGTCGGCGTCGTCGGCGGATTGGGTGCTGGGGCACCTCGAACGGCTCGGGTTGCACGTCCATTTTGATGCGGTAAAGACGGCGGACGATGTGGAGCGGGTCAAGCCGGACCCCGCGCTCTACCGCGCCGCCCTCGCCGCCCTTGGCCTCGACGCAGCCGAGGCAATCGCGCTGGAGGATTCGCCGAATGGCATTGCGGCGGCAAAGGCGGCGGGCCTCTTCTGCGTCGCCATCCCAAATGCGATGACGCGCGACCTCGATGTCGGCGCGGCGGACCTGCGCCTTGCCTCGCTGGCGGAGATGCCACTGGCGGAATTGCTGGCCGTCGTGGACAATCGGCGGGCCAACCATGTCGCCTCGCAGCGAAAGGAAGATGCATGAGCGCGTCCGTCCCCGCCCATCCGGAAATCGTCGCATTTTCAGAGCCGATCTGCACCGCCATCGAACGGATCATGCGCTGCCTGGAGGGGCAAGACGCGGAGGGTCTGAACTGGCGGCCACCGGCGGCGGCGACGAACAGTCTCTTTGTCCTCGCCTTCCATTCGCTCGGCAGCGCGGAGGGATTCATCCTCGGCCTGCTCGGCGGCGAGCAGATCGTGCGGGACCGCGATGCGGAATTCATGGCGCGCGGCGATTCCGCCGAACCGCTCGCGGCGCGCTGGGCAAGCCTCCAACCGCGTCTGCGCGCCGCCCTGGATACGATGCCGCCCTCGATGCTCGATCGGACATTCACGCATCCGCGCCTCGGCGCGATGACCGGGCGCGCGTTCCTCATCCTCGTCGCGCAGCACATGGCCGAGCACGCGGGCCACGCCGAGTTGACGCGCGATCTGCTCAGGGCCGCGCGCGACTGATCGCCCGCTGAACTTTTCGTCACACGTCGTACGTCGCGGATCGACGCGCTGTGCTATGCTGTGGGAACGTCGCACCCCGGCTCGCACCGCAGTTGCGTTACGCCGGTATTACCAATTTCATCTCATATGGCAGTGGGCGTCTCGATGCGAGGCGCACAGGGGGAAGTCCGGTGCAAGTCCGGCGCTGTCCCGCAACGGTATCCGACCACGATGGTCGGGAGCCCGATTACCCGCCGCTGCCCGGTATCGTCACCCTTCGCGTGAAAGGAGACGGACGTTGGCGCGCTCGCCGTGATGCGTCCCTCGCCCGGTCCCCGCAAGGACTGGCAGGGGCGCTTTTTTGTGCTGAGGACTGAGGGCTGAGGACGAAGGATTGAGTGGGAAAGGGTGGAGACAATGAAGTCTACATGGCGGTTCGGTGTACGGATCGCTCTGGTAATGGCGATGGCGTTGGTCGCCTTGACGGCGGGGGTGGTCGCGCCGGTCGGGGCGGCGGGGACGGAGACGGCGAGCGCGGCGGCGTGGTTGCGGGGTCAACAGAATGCGGATGGCGGCTACCCCGGCTTCTCCGGGCCGGCCAGTGACCCGAGCGCGAGCGCCGATGCCGCCCTTGCCTTCGTCTCGGCAGGCATCGGGCTTGGTGATGTCAAGAAGGGCGACGCGAGCCTGCTCGACTACCTGCATGCGAGTGCATCGGGCCTGAAGACCGGCCCGGCGGCGACGTACCTGCTTGTCGCCGCCAATATCGGCGAGAATCCATCGTCGTTCGGCGGGGCGGACCTCGTCGCCCTGAGCACCGCCGAGAAGAGCGCGGACGGCATCTACGGCGGTTCGTACTTCATTCACGCGCTCGTCGTCCTCGCGCAGACGATCGCGACGTCGCCGGATGCCGCCAAGTCGCTCGATAACGGCGTACTCCTGCGGGCGCAACAGGTCGACGGCGGCTGGGGTTTCGATGCGAAGGGGACGAGCGACACGAACACGACCGCGCTCGTCGTGCAGGCGCTCGTCGCCAGCGGGCAGGGTGGCGACGCCACGACACGCGGCATGGCGTACATGGAAGGCACGCTCCAATCAACCGGTCTCTACCCCTTCGACGCGAAATCCGGCGACGGCGACGCGAACAGCACCGCCTACGTCCTTCAAGCAAAGATCGCTGCCCGCGCCAACCCGGCGGAGATCACCCGTACGCGCACTGCCATGCTCGCCCTGCAAAACCCGAGCGGCGCCTTCCCCTTCCAGAAGGCCGCGCCGGATGACAACCTCCTCGCCACCGTGCAAGCAATCCCCGCCCTGAACGGCGTCGCCTTCCCCGCCTTCCGTGGATAGGGCTGGGCATCCCTACAGGAACTGAGGACTGAGCGGAGGGAACTGCACCATGGCTTGGAGAAATGAGATCGAGCCGAGACGGAGGGCCTCGGTCCTCACGCCGCCCGAAGGGCACCCGCAGTCCTCAGCCCTGCCCCGCGATACGAGCGGCGTGAAGGTGCTCTTCGTCGCGCTGCTCGTCCTGCTCGCGCTGAGCGGCGGCACCGCGCCCGTCCAGCCCGCGCGGGCGGCGGGTGCGGCCGGCATCGTCATCCGGCACAGCAACGGACGCCTCGTCTATGCCCTCGTCCCGCTGGCGGGCGACGGGATGACCGGCGCGGAGGCGTTGCAAAAGTCCGGGCTCGACCTCAATGTCAGCGTCGGCGGGTCGTTCGGGGTGGCGGTCTGCACAATCGACGGCGAGGGGTGCCAATCGCCGAAGGAGGATTGCTTTTGTAAATCCTACGGTGATCCCGCCCTGTACTGGCACTACTATCAGCGCAACGCCGACGGCTCGTGGCGCACATCGGCGCTCGGCGCGGGGAACCGCATCCTCCACGATGGCGACGTGGACGGCTGGTCGTGGACGGGCGGCGAGAGCAATCTGCCATCCGTGACGCTCCAACAAATCGCGGCGGCGGTGCAATCGACCGGCGCGACGCCGACACCGCCCGCCGCGCTCGCCATGACGGATGCGCCCGCGCCGACGGTCGCCGCATCCGTCCCGACGACACCAACGGAACCGCAGCCGCTCACCGCAATCGTTGCGCCGAATGGCGCCGCGACGCCGCTCGCACCCGCAACGAAGCCGCCCAACCCGGCGCGCGGTCGGGCGATTGGCGGCTTCGTTGCCGTCGCAGCGGTTATGCTTGCGCTCCTTGCGCTCGTCCCACTCGGTGCGCGACGACGCAATCGACGGCTGAGGGCTGAGGGCTGAGGCTGACGGCGAGGACTGAGAAGGTCACATGCGAACAGATCGAGCGGGCGAGAAAGCGAGAGGCAGTGCGTTCGCGGGCCATTCCGAGGAGGTCATTCGCAAACCGCTCTCCCCGCCCTCCCTCAACTCTCAGCCCTCGGTTCTCAGCCCTGTATCGTGGTTGGCATGGGCGAGCGCGTGTACGCTCGTCGTCGCAACGACGCGGAACCCGCTCTATGTGGCGCTCGTCGCGCTCTGCGCGGGGGCGGCGTATCGGGCCGCGCGCAACGATGGGATAGTGCGCGGCGCGGCCGAATGGTCATTCGTCCTGCGGGCGGCGTGGACGCTGACGACGGTCGCGATCCTCTTCAACACGCTCACCGTCCATGCCGGTGATCGCGCGCTCTTCGCGCTGCCGCGCGACCTGCCGCTGGTCGGGCGCGGTGATCGGCGGGCCGGTGACGCTCAATGCGCTGCTCTACGGCATCATCTCCGCCCTCGCGCTCGGCACGTTAATGCTCGTCTTCGCGGCGCTCAACGCGGCGGTGGGCTACGAGGAATTGCTCCGTCTGCTGCCCGGCCCGCTCACCGGCCTCGGCGTGACGATGACCGTCGCGCTCGGCTTCCTGCCGCAAACGATTGCCGCATTCGGCGAGGTGCGCGAGGCGCAGGCGGTGCGCGGCCATACCGCCCGGCGCGGCGTGCGCGGCAGCCCTTTGGGCGGCATCCCGCCGCTCGTCGTGCCCGTGCTCGCCCTCGGCCTGGAACGGGCCATTGCGCTGGCGGAAGCGATGGCGGCGCGCGGCTTCGGCGTGCCGCGGGGCGATGGCCCGCGCGCCCGGCGCACCGCATACCGCGCCCGCCCGTGGCGGATACTGGATAGCGCAATCGTCGCGGGGGCCGGTGTGGTGGCAGCCGCTATCGTCATCGTCGCGCTCGGCGGCAGCGCGCTCATCTATTATCCCTACCCGACTCTTCTCTGGCCGCCGTTTGATCCGCTGATCGGCGCGGCTCTCCTGCCGCTCCTGCTCCCGGCGGTGCTGCTGCCGTACGGAGAGGAGTATGGAGGGGGCGCGACCCCGCACAACGGTCAAGCACAATCCGAGGCGGCTTCTCCCCCCGTTTCCCCCTCCCTTCGAGGGAGGGGGTTAGGGGGTAGGAGCTCCCTCGCCCGACTCGACCGCGTGACCTATGCCTATCCTCGCGCATCCACCCCCGTACTTGATGCTATCTCATGGGATATGTTCGAGGGAGAGACGGTACTGCTCGTCGGCACATCCGGCGCGGGGAAATCGACGCTGCTGCGGGCCTTCAACGGGCTGGCACCACATTTTACCGGCGGGCGCTTCGGCGGCACGGTGACGGTCGCGGGGCTGGCGGCGCATCGCGCGGGGCCGCGCGGGATGAGCGGCGTGGTCGGGATGCTTTTCCAGGACCCGGAGGCCGCCGCGGTCGCGCCCCGCGTCGCGGATGATGTCGCCTTCGCCCTCGAACAGCACGGCATCCGCCGGCCGGAGATGCGGCGGCGGGTGCGAGATGCGCTCGATGCGGTCGGGGCGGCGCACCTCGCGGAGCGGGAGATCGCGACGCTCTCCGGCGGGGAGCGGCAGCGGGTCGCCCTCGCGGCGGCGATTGTCCGCGCGCCTCGCCTGCTCGCCCTCGACGAGCCGACCTCGCAACTCGACCCGGATGGAGCGCGCGCGATACTCGACGCGCTTGCGGCCGTGCAGGCCGCGTCCGGCATGGGCGTCGTCATCGCGGAGCATCGGTTGGAGCGGATCGCACCGCGCGCGACAGGCGCTTTGCTCCTGCCGGGCAATGGTACGCTGGTGCGCGGCGATCCGCGCGGCATCCTCGCGGCGGCGGGCGCGCGGTCGGCGGCGTGGCTGCCGCCGGTGGTCGCACTTGGGCAAGCGATGGGTTGGCTTCCCCTCCCCCTCTCGGTCGCGGAGGCTCGTCCGCTCGCGCTCCGCGATGGCCTGACCGCATTGGAGGCATCGGCGGCCCCTGCGTCGCATCCGGCCGGCGCGCCGCTGCTCACCGCATCAGGGCTCTCGGTCACACTTGGCGGGCAGACGGCGCTGCGCGATATCGAACTGGCCCTGCACGCGGGCGAAATCGTCGCGGTGGTCGGCGTCAATGGCGCGGGCAAGACGACACTGCTGCGGGCGCTTCTTGGCCTCCGCACGCCGGAGAGCGGCAGCGTCATGCTCATGGGGCGCGATGTGACGGCGGGCGGCGTCCGGGCGCGCGGCGGGCAGATCGGCTACGTCCCGCAGCAGCCGGGTGCGCTGCTCTTCGCCGAAACGGTGGCGGACGAACTCGCCTTCACGCTCAGGGCACGCGGGCGGAGCGATTATCCCGCGCGCTATGGCGGCATGGAGGGTCTGCTCGTCGCGCTCCGACTCGGCGGGATGGCCGACCGCTATCCGCGCGACATCTCCGTCGGCGAGCGCGCGCGGGTCGCGCTCGCCGCGACGCTGGCGGGCGATCCGCCGCTCCTGCTGCTCGATGAACCGACGCGCGGCCTCGACCCCGAGGCGAAAGACGATCTGATCGCCGTCCTCCACGGCCTGCGCGATGCCGGTCGTGCCGTCCTGCTCGTCACGCACGATGGCGACCTCGTCGCCCGCGCCGCCGACCGGGTGATCCTGCTCGACCGGGGGCGGATCGTCGCCATGGGCCACCCGCGCCAGGTGTTGCCGGGCACGCCCTTCGCGCCGCAGATCAGCCAGCTACTCGGCGGCGCCTTCCTGACTGTGCCGGACGTGCTGGCGGCGCTCCCGGCAGCCGTGCGGCCGGGGCGGGAGGTACACGCATGAAGCGCTGGCGCACCACGCTGGTGCTCGCCGTCACCTCGCTAATCGGCGTGGCGGCCTTCCTCAGTCCCTTCTGGCTGGCGCGGACGCGGACCGTCGGGGCGGATCGCACCGCGCACGGCAGCGACGCGCCGCTGCTCTTCGCCCTCGTCGGCATGCTCTGCCTGATCGTGCTGCTCATCGAAACGGGCGGCGGGGCGGACCCGGACGCGAAGCGGGTGGCGCTGCTCGGCGTACTCGTCGCGGCGAACGCGGCGTTGCGGCTGATCCCCGGCATCTTCGGGGCGAGCCCGATCTTCTTCCTGCCGATCTGCGTCGGCTTCGTCTGGGGGCCGTCCTTCGGCTTCCTGCTCGGCGCGGCGAGCATTGCCGTCTCGGGGTTGCTCACCGGCGGCATCGGCCCGTGGCTCCCCTTCCAGATGATGACCCTCGGCTGGGTCGGACTGACGGCGGGAGTGGTGGGAGCCCCTAACCCCCCGGCCCCGCTTCCCTCGCGAAGGGAAGGGGGAGGCGGAAGATGGCTTGCGCCATCTTCCCGCACTCAGCACTCAGTCACTTAGCACTCAGCACTTCGTCCTTTTGGCGATCTTCGGCGCGGCGTGGGGCTTCCTGTTCGGGGCGATTATGAATCTCTGGTTCTGGCCGTTCGCGGCGCCCGCCTCGCCCGCCGAGAGCGGGCTCTACTGGGCGCCGGGGTTGGGGCTGGGGGAGACGGTGCGGCGGTATCTCGTCTTCTACGGGGCGACCTCCGCCGTCTACGACGCCTTCCGGGCGGCGGGGAACGTGGCGATGTTCGCCCTCTTCGGGCGGCCCGTGTTGCTGCTCCTGCTGCGCTTCCGGGATCGGTTCACCTGGCAGCCAGTCGCGACGATACCGGCCCCGGAGGCGCAGGACGCACTTATATCGGATAGCCCTTCAGCCCCTGCATGCCCTTGAGCATGGAGATCTCGCCGCAATGCCAGTTGGCGTTGCCGAGCACGATCCCGCTGATGAAGAAGCCGAGCGAGACCGTGCCGAGGCCGGCAGCGCTCAGGTCGATCTCGCGGTCGAGGTCTTCCGGTGTCAGCGAGGCGATATATGCCTCGGTATTCTCCGTGACTGCCTGCCCATAGGCACGCAGTGCGGGCAGATCGATCGTCACCGTCCGGGACCAATCGCTGAACGAGCCGCGCGGCATCGGCTCGCTGAGGCCGGTCCTGCCCGCCCAGTCGGTCGCCGCCATCGGCGCGCCGCCCTTGATGACCGCGTTAATCAGCATATCCTCGCTGCCGAGGATATGCGCGTAGTGTACGCCGACCGACATCGCGCCCTTCGGCGCCCATTGCGCCTGCTCGGGCGTGATATCACCGAGAGTCCCTGCCAGCCACTGGTGCGTGCCATGCGCTTGTTGTTTGAGGAGGGTCACCGCGTCCATCGTCTCTCTCCTTGTCATCTCCGGTTCCCAATTCGGTATCGACGGTCCATCGAATGAAGTGACACTTCCCCCTTTCTTGGCATATTCTTCATAGCGATCTTGCGTATTACTATACAAATATTAGCGTGTCTTTGCAATGGGGAGAGTCGCGACCGCGTGGCTACCGGCAATCTCTATCGCGCATCCGGGCGTATGGATATACTAGCGGGCACGCGCGTGACTGGCGCGGCAGTATCAACGAAGGGGAAGCGTACGATGGGAACACGACAATGGCGTCAGACCCTCATCGCGGCACTGGTCGTCGCGGCGGTAATGATGATGAGCGCGGGTGCGGTCTCCGCGCATGCGCGCCCGACGGCGTCCGACCCGGCGGATAAGGCGACCGTCACGAAAGCGCCGACGCAGGTGACGATCACCTTCTCCGAGGAGACGAACCCCACCAAAAGCGGCGGCTCCGTCACCGATGCGAGCGGCGCGACGGTCTCCACCGGCTTCAAGGTGGACCTCAACGAGCGCACGAAGATGACCATCGATCTGAAGCCGAACCTGCCCAACGGCGCCTACACCGTCAAGTGGAACAGTTTCACCGACAACGATAGCGGCGTGGCCGACGGCACCCTCAGCTTCACGATCCAGGCACCGGCTGCGGGCACCGGCACCGCGACGACGGGCACGACACCGGCGGGCGGTTCCGCCACGGCGGGCACAGCGGCCCCCTCGGCGACGACCGCACCGGCCGCGACCACCGCGCCAGCCGCGACGGTTGCCCCGACCGCGGCACCGACGGCGACGGTTGCTCCCACCGCCACCCGGCCCGCGACCACCGCCGTCGCGACGGGTACGGGCGGCGGTACGGTAGCCGCGACGACCGCCCCCGCGACCTTGCCGAAGACCGGCAACGGCGCCGGAACGAGCGGCACGCCATGGGCGCTGATCGTCCTCGCGGTCGCCGCGATTGCCGTCGCAGGCGGCGTCGCCTTCCGATTGCGTGCCGCGCGCCGCTGAAATCCCCACCCCCGCCCCTCTCCATCGCAGAGAGATCACGATACCTACCAGTCCTGTACAGCGATGGAGAGGGAAATCTCACTCGCTATGGCGGTATACTGCTGGATGGAATCGGCAGCGGGCTGGGTGCCACGCCCTCGGTCACACGTCGTCGGAGGCGCTCATGCACGGAGAATATAAGACGCCGGGCGGCAAACTGGTCATCGTCGATTTCGCCGTCCGCAACGGCCAACTGACGGAGATGGAAGTGACCGGAGACTTCTTCCTCTATCCCGAGGAAGCCCTCGATACGATTATCCACAGCCTCAACGGCCTCCCCACCAGCCTGCCCGCCGACGAAATCGCCGCCCACATCCAGCACACCGTCGGCGCCGACGTCACCTTCCTCGGCTTCTCCCCCGAAGCAATCGGCATCGCCATCCAGCGAGCAATGGCGAATGAGATAGCGGGCAGCGAAGATGACTGAACACTCAGCACTCGATTCTCGCTGGCGCGCGCTCGACTGGCGTCTGATCCCCGCCGTGCCGCGCAGTCCGGCGATGAATATGGCGCTCGATGCGGTGCTGACGGAGCGTGTCGGCGCGGGGCAGCGACCGCCGACGCTCTGGATCTGGGGATGGGACGCCTCGTGCGTCGTGCTCGGGCGGTTCCAGTCCGTCCGCAACGAGATCGACGAAGAGGCAGCGCGCGCGCTCGACATCAGCTTCGTGCGGCGGATCACCGGCGGCGGGGCGATGTACATCGAGCCGCTGGGGGCGATCACCTATTCGCTCTGCGCGCCGGAATCGCTCGTCGCGGGGATGAGTTTCGCCGAGTCGTACGCCTTCATGGATGCCTGGGTGGTCGATGGATTGCGGGCGCTGGGCGTCGATGCCTCCTACGTGCCGCTCAATGACATCACCTCCTCGACGGGGAAAATCGGCGGCGCGGCCCAGGCGCGGCGCGGCGGCGCGGTGCTTCACCACGCGACGATCGCGTGCGAGCTCGACACGACGAAGATGTCGCGCGTCTTGCGAATCGGGCGCGAGAAGTTGAGCGATAAGGGGATCGCCAGCGCGGCGAAGCGCGTCTCCCCGCTCCGGCAGCAGACCGATCTGCCGCGCGACGCGATCATCGACCGCCTCGTCGCCTCCTTCGCCGCGCGCTACGGCCTCACCCCGGACACCGTCCACCCCGACGAGGAGGCGGAGGCCGAACGCCGCGTCCGCGAGCAATTCGGCACGCGCGATTGGCTCTACATCCTGCCGTAAGGTGCAAAACCCACCGGGAATGAACCGCCAAGACGCCAAGCGGGAAGAGAAGAAAAGAATCACCTCGGCCTCTTCGTGGCGTCCTTGGCGGCTTGGCGGCTTTGAAAGCGGCGATTATCCCGGTGCGGCGCCCTGAGTGTTGACGTAGAGCGCGTAGATGGACTGGCTGGCGGCCATGAAGAGCCGGTTGCGCCGGGGGCCACCGAAGCAGACATTGGCGCACGTCTCCGGCAGCCGGATACGCCCGAGCAGATCGCCCTCGGGCGTGAAGACGAGCACGCCGTTGTAGCCGACGCCGCTGGCGCCGGCGTTGCTGCCGCACCAGAGATTACCGTGGACATCGGCGCGCATACCGTCCGGCCCACATTTCACGCCATCGAGCATCATGTCCGTGAAGACGCGGCCATTCGCGAGCGTATTGCGGTCCGTGACATCGAAGACCTTGATGTCGCGCGGGCCGGGGCCGGTGTCGCAGATGTAGACGTGCCGATAGTCGGGCGAGAAGCAGATGCCGTTCGGGTAGGCGATCTCGTCGGTGAGGAGATCGACCCGGCCGCTCGGATCGACACGGTAGACCCCGTTCGGCACCTGCCGCGACTGCCCGCCCGCATCAACGTTGCCGAGGCGCGGGTTGAACAGCCCACCCTCGCTCGGCTGCCCCTCGTAGAGCGAGTCGCCGTAGGAGGGGTCGGTGAACCAGATGCTCCCGTCGGGGTGGGGAGCGAGATCGTTCGGCGAGGTGAGCCGCTTGCCGTCGTAGGCATCCGCGATGACGGTCATCGAGCCGTCGTGTTCCCATCGGACGACGCGGCGGGAGAAGTGCTCGCAGGAGAGTTGGTGGCCCTGAAAATCGAAGGTGTTGCCATTGCTCTGGCGCGCCGGGGCACGGTAGGCTGAGACATGGCCGTCCTCCTGCAACCAGCGGTACTGCTTGTCGTTCGGAATATCGCTCCAGACGAGATAGCGGCCCAGCCCGGACCACGCGGGGCCTTCCGCCCAGAGCGCCCCGGTCCACAGGCGCTGGATAGGCGTGTTGCCCTGGAGCAGCGGGCGGAAGCGCGCATCCACGACGATGACATCGGGGTCGGGGTACATGCTCGGCGGCGCATCCGGCCCCCACTGGCGCGGGGGATTCGTCACGGTGCTCGGCGGCGTGCCGGGGCTGGTCGGTGCGGGGTTCTGGCCTGGGTGCGTCATCCGTAATTCCTCCTCTAACGGCAAACGACGGCGCTATGATTGCAGGCAAACCGGCGATTGTCACCTCCATGGGTGATAGGAGTTCCCTGAACTCGCTCCGTGCAGCCAATGATAGACATTGCCGCAACCGCATGGGAGACTAGCGGCCTGGTGCGATGTGCGGTGTGCGGTGTCCATGATTTTGCTCAGGAGACGAGACGATGCAATTCGGCTTGCAAATCAACCCCTACCGGGACGGCCCGACCGGCAATCCGTGGGATAGCGTCGCGCGCGTCGCGCGGGCTGCTGACGCGAGCGCCTTCGACTCTCTCTGGGTCTACGACCATTTCCTCTACGAGGGCGGCTACTCCGGCCACCCTTACTCCGAGCCGGTGATGGAGTGCTTCACGACATTGGGGGCGATTGCCGCCGTCACGGAGCGCATCCGGCTCGGCCAACTGGTACTCGGCGTCCCCTATCGCAACCCGGCGGCGATGGCAAAAATGGCGACGACGCTCGACTTGATCAGCCACGGGCGCTCGATCCTCGGCCTCGGCGCGGGCTGGCACAAGCGCGAGTACGAGGCGTACGGCTGGGGAGCGTTCGAGCCGGCGGCGGCGCGCATGAAGCGGCTGGAGGAGGCGCTGCGCATCGTGCTGGCAATCTGGACGGAGCGCCCCGCGCATTTCGAGGGGAATTCTACCGCCTCGATCACGCGCAGGAGAACCCGCTGCCGGTCCAGCGGCCGCACCCGCCGATCATGGTCGGCGGTAGCGGCGAGAAAGTGACGCTGCGACTGGTCGCCCAATATGCCCAATTCTGCAACGTCTCGGGCGATCCCGGGACGGTCGGGCGACTCTTTGCGGCCATGCGCGCGCACTGCGAGCGGCTTGGCCGCCCCTATGAGGAGATTACCCGCTCGATCTACACGACGGTCGTGATCGGCGAGGACGAGGCGGATGTCGCCGCCAAGCGCGAGCGACTGGCCGCGTTCATCCCCGATGGTGCGTTGATCGGCACGGCGGAGCAGTTGATCGCGATCTTCGCGGAGTACGCGCGGGTCGGCTGCCAATACGTCGTCTTCCGCACGCCGGATTGGGTCGATGTCGAGCCGGTGCAACGCTTCGCCGAACGCGTCATCCCGGCCCTCGCCGCAGACTAGGAATAGGGCAGTCGCGCTAATTCGGTAGCGGCGCTCCATCCAGTACCTTTGTTGGGCGGGGCGGTATGTCTCATACCGCCCCGCCGTTGTGTGCCGAGCGCTATCGCGAGGGCGGTAGCGGGCTCGGGTTGCCCAGCGGCTGCCCCGCCGGTTGCCGCGACCCCGGCAGTGGGCTCGGCCCCCCCGATCCCCCGCCCCCCGGCTGCGGTGCGGGCAGCGCGCTCGGCGTCAGCACCGTGAACACGAGCGCGGCCGTCGCGCCGCCCAGCGGGTCCGCCACCGTCACCTGCGCCGTCCCCCCGTGCGCGGTCAGCGTGGCCGGCACCGTCGCCGTCAGCGTCGTCGCCGAGACGAAAGTCGTCGCCAGCGGGGTGCTATTCCACTCGACCGTCGCGCCGTTGACGAAGTTCGTGCCCGTCACGGTGAGGGTGAAGGCCGGGCCGTCGGGGGCGACGCTGTTCGGGGAGAGCCCGGCGATGGTCATCGTCGTGGCGTGGGTGACGGTGAAGGTGGCGGGCAGCGAGGCGCCGCCGTTCGGGTCGGGGTTGATGACGAGCACATCGAGCGCGCCGCGGTAGAGGAGGAGGTCGGCGGGGATGGTGGCGTGTAGTTGCGTGGCGGAGTCGACGGCGGTGGCGAGCTGGACGCCGCCGTAGGAGAGGACGGAGCCGGCCACGAACCCCGTGCCCGTCGCCGTCAGCGTGAAGGCGGGATCGCCGGTATGGGCGCTGGTGCGCGATAAGCTCGTGATCGTGGCGGGATGACCGTCGTGGGGGTTGAGGTTGGTGATCGTGTAGGTAACGGACTTGGTGATGCCGTCGATGGAGAGGGTGCGGGTGAAGGTGCCGGGGATGCCGTTGGAGGCGACGGGCGGGGCCATGATGATGCCGTGGGCATCGGTACTGGCGATGTAGTCGCCGGTCGGGGAGGAGGATACGGTCGTCCGTATCGGCGCGCCCCCGCTGGCGTTCTGAGCGGGATGAGAGACCGGGGACTGCGACGAAGACTTGGCGGCGCCCATCTGGGCGATGTTACCGCCGCCCGAGGCGACGAGGCTGCCACCGTCATTACTGATAACGCTTCCGCCGTCATGGGAGACGACGCTCCCACCGTCATGGGAGACGACGCCGGCGCCGTGCTCGCTGATGATGGTCCCGCCGCTGTTGCCGACGAGCTCGCCGCCGACGCTGCCGACGAAGCCGGTTCCCTTGCCGGTGAGGATGCTGGGCACGGGAACTCTCCCTGCATCCAGGACCTGGCACGGCGGCGGCACAAGGAGCGCGCCCGGGACGGCGAGCATGCTCAGCGAACCGCTGCAGGCGAGCGCGCTGTTCGCTGGTGCCGGGCGGGGCAGCGCAAGCACAAGCGTCACCGGGTCGAAAAGCCACCATCGCCGGCGCCCGCACTACTCGGCGGGTTATAGACCGTGATGGTCGCCGTTGTGTCAGCGGTAATACCGTTGAACATTCCGGCGGAGCCTGAGACGTAGACGGTCAGATCGGTTGCGCTGTTGTACGTCGTGTCCATTCGGATAGATGGATCGAGCCCATGCTGGAAGTATGCAGTCGTGCCGAGTACTTGCGAGACGAAGCCCGCCCCGGTGACGTGGATCCCGTAGTTCATATTCGGGTCGATGATCACCATCGCCGGGCTGAGGCCGGGCGGCTGTTGTGCCGCCGCCGCGCTGATCGCCGGTCCTTGCTTCGCGGCGCTGGTCGTCCGCGCCGGGATGACCGGGTTGATCGTCGGTTTCGGCACACTGGGGATGATCGTGAGCGTGTAGGTCGCGCCGAGCGCGGTGCCGTCCGCCGTCGCGGTGACGGTGAAGGAACCGACGGTGCTCGACGGGTAGAGGCTGATCGTGCCGGTCTGACCGGCGGTCGTGCCGGCCACCGTGCCGTCATTCGTCGTGGTATGGAGGATCGTGCTGGTGGGGCCGGCGGCCTTGAACACGCCGCCCGCGCCGCCGTTCGTATTGACGATGAAGGTGATGCCGGTGGGCGGGATGGGGTTGCCGTTGCCGTCCACGACGGCGGCGGCGAGGTGAAAGGGGGTGCCGGAGTAGTTATTGGCGGCGGGGCTGGCGACCGTCTGCGCGCCGTCGCCGAAGGTCGCCCGCACGGAGGCTTGCGCGCTCCACGACGAGACGGTCGCCGTCCCGGTCTGTGCCGCCCCGCCGAGGTTGCCGATCGCCCCGCCGACGACGACCGGGTCGCCGGTGGGGGGGTCGTCGCCATCACCACGCTCTCTCCGTAATAGTCTCCTGCCTGACCACTCAATTCGGGCAGCGACGATTGCGCGTAGGCAGTCCCATCCTGCGTGAAGATCAGCACGCCGTCCGCCGGGTTGCCGGTGCGCGCGTTCTTCCCCGGTGCGCCGACCGCGACGAGCGTCTGGCTGTAGCTGTAGCCGACCGCCACCGATCCGCCGAACGCGTCGGGGTTCGCCCCATCCGCGTCGACGAGCCTGGTCGTCGTGTATGACGTGCCGGAGCCGGTGAAGACAAAGACCGAACCGGCCGGGTGATATCGGTCGCCGAGCGGGGGGTCGCTGTAGGCGACGGTGGTGATGCCGTTCAGGATCCCGACCGCGACCACATGGCCGATGTTGGTGTTCGCATTCGGCTGACCATTCGACGCGGTCAGGCCCACAGCGCTATAATTCGTCCCGCTCCCCGTGAAGACGAGGACCGACCCTTGGGTGTAACCGCCGGCGGAGACCGATTTCATGGGTACGCCGACTGCCAGCGTGTTCGTGCCGCCATTGCTCACGAGCGCGACGCTGTAGCCGAACTGCTCACCGGCGACGCCGGTCGGGTCGTCCAACTCGAGTTGCAGCGGATACGTCCCCCCGCTACCGGCGAACAGGTAGACCGAGCCCTGCCCGAGGTTCGCGCCCGCCGCGTGGGCGTACGCGCCGACCGCGATGATCGTCGTCCCGCCGTTCGTCGCCGCAGCGACGCCGAAACCGAATTCGTCGCTCCCATTGCTGTAGGTCGGATCAGGTGCGACGAGTCGGGCCTGCTCGGTGTAGGCACCGCCGCTGCTCGTGTAGACGTACGCCTTGCCCAGGTTGAATGTGCCGACCACGACGGTCGTCGTCCCGCCACCGACCGTGACCGCCACCGATTGGCCGAAATGGTTCTGACGAGCCCCGTCGCTGGCGACCAAACGCGCCTGCTGCGTGTACCCGCCGCCGCTGCCGGTGTAGACGTAGACCGCCCCCTGATCGTCCTGTGTGCCGACCCGCTCCCCGGGCGCGCCGACGACGACTGTGGTCACGCCGTTCGCCGTGGCGATGGCGGTGCTGATGCCGAAGAGGGCGGCGGTATTCCCCGCCGGCGTCTGCGGCGCGAGGGCGGCCTGGGTGATGAGCGGGTCGATTGTCACCGGCCATTGCGCGCCGCGAGCATCCACCGCGATGCGGATCGCGCCGTCCGCCGTATCGAGATGGGCCGGGAGCGTCGCGCCGGTGGCGTCCATCGCCGTCAGGTCACTGTAACGCAGACCGCCGATCATAAGCGCGGTATCGGCCTGTGTCGCAGTCGCGTCCGTGACCGCAAGCGCGAGGGCGAACCGCGCCGCACCGGCGGGCGGGGCATCGAGGGTGAAGCCCTGTTCCATGCCATTCGGCCCGTTGATGTACCACTCGGTCAGCCCATCGCGCCGGTACTCGACGCGTAGGCCATGAGTGGTCGGGGGAATTGCGACAAGGGGGATGTTCTCGTCCGCCGTGCTGAGCGCGGTCGCGCGCATCGTCCACACCGGGCCACCGACGGGCGCGACATTGATGCCGTCCGCAGTGAAGGTGGTCGCGAACCGCTGGGCGGGGTTGTCCGCCCGCAAGGTATCGGGCGAGGAGGCGAGCGCGGCATAGCCCTGCCCGCTATCGGCGGCGAGGGTGGCATTGAGGACGGGGCCGAGGCCGGGCGGCAGGGTCTGCGTCGTCTGGGCCGGTTGCGCTGCTGCCGGGGCGGCGTTCACCGGGGTCGTGGCCTGCTGCACGGGTTGTGTGACCCACTGATACTGATGCGCGACGGGTGGCAGCGCGGTAAAGAACAGCGTGCTCAGAACGGCGGCGACCGCCAGACAGATCATCTGCCGGTGGACGCGGGGCGAGATGAGCGCCGGGTTGAGGGAGAGCACGGTCGATCCTTTCGCGGGGCTGCGGCGGCGCAGTCGCCACCGACAAGACGAGGAGGACCGACCGGATTCAGATGCGCGCCTGTTCGTGCCCGAAAGCCACGGGTCGCGTGTGGAATCACTCGCTTCTCGCGCACCAGCACCGAGGAAGCCGCTCAGTCCCATTGTATGAACGCTTGCCGACCAGATTTGTGACGCCCTCATAGAGATTGTCTATTCGTAGGTATGCCAGCATACAACAATAGCGGAAAGGGCAATTTCTTCATCGCGCTGATTGCTGTAGGCTGATTCGTGCCAATCCTGATGCGGGTTTCGCCACAGGCAGTATTCTCCGTAGCCTGTCCTAGCACCCTCTACATCAGCGACCCGCGACCGTGGCAGCTTCCTATTCGTTGGGGCGATCACGCCGCAGTCGGCGACCGGGTGGGACCCGATTGTTAGAAGGTACGATTGACGACGCTCGGCGCTGCGGATAGTCTTGGCCGGTGGGAGCGGAAACGCCGGCGCCCGCGCGAGGGATTGCGGCAAGGGAGACGATTACATGCTCGATTTCTTCGCGGTCGAGGGACTGCTGACGCCGGAGCAACGCGCAATCCGGGAGACGACGCGCCGCTTCGTGGACCGCGAGGTGCTGCCCGGCATCCGCGCGTGGTGGGACCGCGACGAGTTCCCGCTCCATCTCGTCAAGACCTTCGCCGAACTGGGCGTCCTCGGGGCGAACCTGCCGGAGGAGTACGGCTGCGCCGGGATCGATAACGTCGCCTACGGGCTGATGATGTACGAGTTGGAGCGGGGGGACAGCGGGCTGCGCTCGTTCGCCTCGGTGCAGGGCGCGCTGGTGATGTATCCGATCTACACCTACGGCTCGGAGGAGCAGAAGCGCCGCTACCTGCCGGAACTGGCCGCCGGGCGGCTGATCGGCTGCTTCGGCCTGACCGAGAGCGACGGCGGCAGCGACCCCGGCGCGATGCGCACCCGCGCCCGCCGCGATGGCGACGGCTGGGTGCTGAACGGCTCCAAGATGTGGATCACCAATAGCCCCGTCGCCGACCTCGCCGTCATCTGGGCGAAGGATGATGAGGGCACCGTGCGCGGCTTCCTCGTGCCGACCGACACGGCAGGATTCAGCGCGCCGAAGATCACCGGGAAGATGAGCATGCGCGCCAGCATCACGGGCGAGGTCGTCTTGCAGGACTGCCGCATCCCCGGCGACGCCATCCTGCCGGGGTCGGGCGGCCTGCGCTCGCCCCTCGGCTGCCTGACGCAGGCGCGCTACGGCATCGCCTGGGGTGCGCTCGGCGCACTTGAGGCGGTCTACACGACCGCAAAGGAGTATGCGACGACGCGCACGACCTTCGGCAAGCCGATCGCCGCGCGCCAGCTCGTGCAGGATAAACTGGTGCGCATGGCGACCGACCACAGCCTCGGCCTCTTGATGGCGCATCAACTCGGCGCGCTCAAGGACGCGAAGCAGATGAGTTTCGCGCAGGTCTCGATGGCGAAGCGCAACAACGTCCGCGTCGCCCTGAACGGCGCGCGCCTCGCCCGCGAAATCCTCGGCGGCAACGGCATCACGACCGAGTACCCCGTCATCCGCCACATGCTCAATCTGGAGACGGTCGATACCTACGAGGGCACGCACGACATCCACACGCTCATCGTCGGTCGGGAACTCACCGGCCTCGGCGCGCTGGAATAAGCGGAGGCTTACGGGCGCGGCAAGGCGTAGACCTGGACATAGTCGAAGGCTGCGGTGAACCCGGCGCCGCCCATCGACACCAGGCCGATGCGGGCATCCCGCCCCAGCGCATCGGTCCAGGTACTGCCCTGGAGCCACCGGGCGCCATCGCGGCTCGAATAGGCGGTGTAGGTCTCTTCGCCATAGCGCGTGCGCTTGACGATCCGCAGGTAGATCGACGTGGCGGCCGGCCCGACTACCGCGTTCCCCTCGTGCGGCGTCCGTCGCGGCACCGGCCCGACCGCCTTGGTGAAGACGATCTGCCGCGTCTCCTCGACGGAGAGGTGCGCGAGTTCGAGATAGTTGTTGTCGTCGCCGTAGATCACCAGACCGGCCTGCACGAAGTTCTGGCAGCAGCCATCGGGCGGCACATCGAGCTGCATGCGCGTCTCCACGGCGTAATCCCCCGCCGGCGTCGGTTCGGTCAGGACGCTGGCGGTATGGTCGGCCAGACCTCCCGGCTGCGTCGCGAAACGCAGCGTCCCGTCCACCAGCCCGACGGTGTCGGCGGCAGGCGGGCGTATCCATGCCCACGATCCGGGCGGGACGGCGGGGTCCATGGCGGCGCCATCGGTCGGTAGGGCGGCGAAATCGACCGAGAGCGCGTCGTCGAGCGGCCCGAGCGGATCGGGCTGCGCGAGATCGACCGCGGTATTGATCCCCCCGCCCGGCCGCATCGCCGGGGCTCGCTGTGGCGTATCGGAAGGGCCGAGGCCGCCATGCACGACGGGCCAGCCGTCGAGCCAGTCGAGCCGGTCGAGGAGCGCCGGGCGCTTGGTCGCGGTGCTGCCCGCGAAGTATGGATCGGTCCGGTCCACCGCGTGATAGAGCAACCAGTCCTGCCCCGCGCCGTCGGTGAAGACCGTGCCGCCCCCGCCCGATCCACCGGTTGCCGTTGGCGCTCAGGACGGGCGTGCCGCCGACCTGACCGGCGAGCAGCGGCACCCCCTCGCGATCCGTGTACGGCCCGAGGATGTCCGTGGCGCGCCCGGCGAGCACGCCGTATCCCGAGAGGGGGCCGTTGCAGCACTCGCCCGCCGAGGCGAACAGGAAGTAGTAGTCTCCGTGCTTGACGACCGCCGTCGCTTCGTACCGGTTTGCGCTCGCGATCCGCACCTCGCTGGCAGGATCGGTGTGCAGGCCATCGGACGATAAGCGTCGCGCCGAGATGCCGCCGATGAAACTGCCATAGAAGAGGTAGCGCTGCCCCGCGTCGTCGGTGACGACCGCCGAGTCGAAGACCCAGCGCCGATCCGGCCCGCCGCTCGGGTCGGCCTGCGGTTCGACGACCGGGCCGCCGCTGTCCGTCCAGGGCCCCGTCGGGGTCGGCCCGGTGGCGACGCCGATCGCGCTCTCCCGCGCCGGGAGCCGCCGGCCAACAATGGTGTAGTAGAGGTAATACTGGCCGTTGAAGTATTGGACATCCGGCGCCCAGAGCCCGCTGAATGTATCGAACCACTGCGGGCGCGCGTTGAAGGCGTCGCCCACATAGGTCCACTCGATCAAGTCGCGCGAGCGGAGCATAGGGATGAAACGGTCGTTGAGCCGGCCATTCGCGTCGCGATCGGCGCCGTTCAGCGGGTTGTCCGTGCAATAGACGTACCAGAATTGATCGCCGAGTTGCTGGCCGCGGATAATGGCCGGGTCCGCGCAACTCTCGAACGGCCCGGTGGCGGTGGGGAGGATGCGGAGCGGATTCGTGTAGAGGCGTGCGGCGGGCGCGTTACCCCCGCATCCTCCCAGGAGCGACGCGATCAGGGCGACGATAAGGGGGAGGCGCACAGGAGCCGACACCCGCAATGGGCGGGCGCGCGAGATGTGACGGTGAAGATGGTCGACCATCCAGACTCTCCATCGCGATGCGGTGTATCACGCCGACAGGATGCAGATATGCAGCCGCGCCCGCGTCTCACACGAGTCTACGCTCTGATCCCACGTCGGCTCTCCACCGGAGCGCCGCCGCCATCATACCGTATCGGCCATGGGAGCGTAGCCGCCCGCTGTGCCACCGGCGGCGCACCGGTCTCCCCGCGTGCGGGCGCGTCACAACCGCCGTCCTCCGCCGTTAATCCTTGTAGGGCGGGGACTTTTTACCAACCCCTCGCGGGGATGCGCGTCTACGATTAGTATTCTGTGTGGGCAAGCGTGGGCAAGCGGCGGACCGCGACGTGAGGTGACAACGAGCGATGCGAGGAGATGTTGAGCGGTTCGATAGAGACGCGCGCGCGCCCGGAGCCCTGCACGCCGAGGCAATCCTCCCCTTTCCGCTGCCCGTGCCGCCCACGCGGGGCGACGGCAACCTGCTCGGCACGCTACGCCGGGGAGGGCGCCGGTTCACGACCGGGGGGCGCTGGTCGGAAACGCTCGCGCTCGTCGTCCTCGCGCTCGCGCTCGCGTTGCTGGTCGGCAAGGCGGTCGGGGTAGCGCGCTATGAGGCGGCGATTCTCGGCTACCCCTTCCAGCGGGATGACGCGGAGGGCGTCATCCTCGCCGAGGCGAAGATGATCGCGCAGGGCACGGACCCGTACGCCTACCAGCCATCCCCGGCCCACCATTTCTACGCGGGGCCGTACACCCCCCTCTACACCGCCATCAACGCCGCTGTCGTGTGGATCGCGGGCCCGACCTTCGCGGCGGGCCGCGTCGTGCAATTGCTCGCGACCCTGACGGTGGCGGCATGGCTCGCATGGGCGATTGGCCGCTCCACGGGCGGGCGGATCGCGTGGGCGCTCGGCGTCTGGGCGGGTCTGCTCTTCCTGACGTGCCATCTCGTCGCCCACTGGGGCGTGATGGTCCGGCCGGACATGACCGCGCTCGCCTGCAATCTGGCCGGCGTCGCCCTCCTGCGCCGCTGGTGGAATGCACCGGGGCGGCAAGGATGGCGCGCCTCGTCGTGGCCGCGGGGCCGGGAACTGGGCGTGCTGGCGTTGGGCGCGGCGTGCTTCGCGCTCGGCTGGTGGACGAAGCAAACCTACATCGCCGTGCCGATCGCCTTCATCCTCACGCTGCTGCCCTATCGCCCGAAAGTCGCCGTGACCCTCGCGGGGCTGTACGCGGGGCTGGTCAGCCTGTCACTGACCATCCTGACACTCCTGACGGCGGGCGGATTCATCCAGAAGACTTACTACTATCAAGGCTCCTGGACCTGGCACGCCTACCTCTTCCTCGCGCGCCCCTTCGCGGCGCGGTACGGTCTCTTGCCGGCCCTCGCGCTGCTCGCCGCTGTCGCGATCTGCGCGCGGCAGCGGCGCGTGACCTTCAGCGCCTGCTGGTTCATGCTCACCGCGCTCAAGACGCTCGAAGCGGGCACGGACGGGGGCAATCACAACCACTTCGTCGAGTTGCTCGCGGCATCGGCGCTGATGGTAGGGCAAGGAATGGCGGCGCTGATCGCCTCCTCCGGGCAACCGAAAACCCCGGCCGACGGTGGACAACCGGAGGGCAGCCGCCTTCGTTTGCGGCTGCGGCGGTTCGGGCCGGGACTCGGGCTGGCGGCGATCCTGCTCGTCACCGGGGTCGCGTTCGGCGAACATGAAGGGCGAAAAGGGTGGCTGGCGTGGGAATATCGCCTGCCCAGCGCGGTGGAGCGGCGCGGGTTCGAGCGCGCCACGTCCGCGATCGCGGGCACGCCGGGCCCGGTCTATGGCGACAATGTCGGCCTCGGCGTCCTCGTCCTCACCGAGCATGACGTACAGGTGACGGACCCGTTCACGCTGGCGGCTGAGGTCCGGTTGGGGCGATGGGATGACTCCGCGCTCGTTGCTGACGTGGCGGCGGGGCGCTACCGGCTGATCGCCCTGCGCGGCGATGTTGCCCACATGGACCCGGAGAATCCGCCAGGTGACGTGACACCCGGGCTGATCCGCGCAATCCGGCAGCGCTATCATCCGGTGGAACGCGATGTCGTCTGGTTGTACGCGCCGAACCCGTGATACACACTCCTATCCGCCCGTTCTCATCGGCGCGCCGCCGGGAAGCGGGCGCGCAGGCGTTCGTCCAGCAGTTCGGCGAGATGCAGGACGCGGACGGAGCGGCTCGAGGCATCCCTGCTGATCACATTTGATTAAACTCCTACCGGCATGGACAATCACGGTATGCCTGATGTCTATGACAAGCAGACGCGAAGCCGGGTAATGCGGAGTGTGCAATCGCAAAACACGAAGCCAGAGTGGAGTTGCCCCGTCTCGGTGGACAGTGAAAGGCTATGCTACTAAGCCTTCGATTGTCCACCTCCTTTCGTAGGCAAGTGGCGACAGATACGCGAGCGCGGAATGCCGCCGGTGCGTGTTGTAGAACCCTTCGATGTAGTCGAACACGGCAAGGCGGGCGGCGTTCCGGGTCGGGAAAGAGTGTCGGGCGAGCAGTTCGCATTCGAGGGTTGCGAAGAAGCTCTCCGCCATCGCATTATCAAAGCAATCCCCCCGGCTCCCCATCGACGCCGTCATGCCCGCCTCGCGCAGCCGCCTCCCGAAGGCGAGGCTGGTGTACTGGCTCCCCTGATCCGAGTGGTGGATGACCCCGTTGGGCCGTCGCCGCCAGAGCGCCATCTCGACCGCTTCGATCACCAACTCCGCGCGCAGTGCTCGGCCATCGCCCAACCGACGATGCGACGGCTGTAGGCATCGAGCACCACCGCCAGATAAAGGAAGCCCGCCCATGTCGGGACGTACGTGATGTCCGCCACCCAGAGTCGATCGGGAGCCGAGGCAGCGAAATCGCGCCTGACGAAGTCGGGTGCGGGCGCCATCTCGGGGCTGCGCCGCGTCGTGCGCGGCCCTTTGCGGCGGTGGCAGCCCTGCAATCCGGCGAGCCGGAGCAGGCGCGCGACCCGCTTGCGCGAACAGCAGACGCCTTCGTAGCGCAGTTCGGCATGGATGCGCGGTGCCCCGTACGTGCCCCGACTGCGCTCGTGGATCGTCTGGATCCGCTCGGTGAGCGCGCGATTGCTTTGCGTCGTGCCGAGGGCGGTCGCTCTCGCCACGCGTAATAGCCGCTCCGGGAGACGCCGAGCAACGGCACAACAGGGTGATCGGATAGATGGCCTTCTCCACCTCGATGAACGCGAACACCGCTAGCGGATCGGGTCGCTTTCCCTGGCGAAGAAGGCTGCGGCTTTTTTTAGGATGTCCCGCTCCTGCTTGAGGACGCGGACCTCGCGCCGCAGTTGCGCCAGTTCGATCCGCTCGCTGGTCGTCAGGCCATCGCGGGTGCCGGCGTCGATCTCCGCTTGGCGCACCCAACTGCGGAGCGTCGGATCGGAGACGCCGAGGTCCAGGGCGATCTGGCAATGGACTTATCACCGCTGTGGACGAAGCGGACGGCTTCAACCTTGAAAGCGGGCGGATAGGGGGCATGAGGATTCGGCATCGGGACACCTCCATGGATTCGCTCGAATGCAAATCATCGGGTGTCCACCGAACCGACGCAACTCCAGAGATGCGCGTGCGCCGTATCTTACACGCGATGGGGTATCAGTTCCGTTTGCACCGACGCGATTTACCGGGGAAGCCGGACATCGTCCTGCCGAAATATCGAACCGTGATATTCGTGCATGGCTGTTTCTGGCATCAGCACCCCGGATGCGAGAGAGCGAGTCGCGCAATCGGAGATGCGAGTATGGACTTCAATGCTTCAGAGCGTGGTTGATTGAAATTCATGAGAAAGAATATGGATGCCTCACGGAGATGAATCGCGAACTCGCTTAGAGACGGAAGCACTCGTTATCGGTTACGCGATGAGCCGACTCGATGACGAGTATCTTCGTGCGCGCCAGTGTGCGACCTGGCAGCAGGCATATAGGGAAGCCGCGAATGCACTTTCCCGCCTGCCAATGAGTTTCAAGAATCTCCGCGATGAATTGGATCCGGTGCATCCGAATCGACGAGTTGGCTGGCACAGGAATAATCCTCAGCCCCTGCGCCCGAATCGCCAGCGTGTGCTCGATGAACTCCAAGACGTCAGTGATGATGCCTTATCGGAACTCGTCGCCCGAATCCTCAGAGGAGAGGAAGATGCCATCGCTGAAGCTATTGATTCGTTAGCGGTGGTGACAAAAGTCGCGCACAACGTCGCCGAACGCCTCCTAACTGGTCGGCGTGCGGAAGAGTTTTTCCTCGAACATAGTGCGAGCCTGGTAGGGATCGAACCTTCACATATTCTCGACTACCGGCAGGCGGCACGAGGATTCGATTTCGGGGTTCTGGATAACCCCGAACGTGCCATCGAAGTGAAGGGGATCAAGCAGAAACGCGGCGACATACAATTTACCGATAGAGAATGGACAGAAGCGAGGTATCGCGGCGAAAATTACTTGCTCGCCATTGTGGGGAATCTCATGGCGGAGCCAATTGCAAGGATAATTCCGAACCCGTATACAACACTCTTTGCAGCATGTTCATATCGCACGTCAATCACCGCAGTTTGGCGGTCTACCGTGTCCGTTATAGAGCCAGTATGAAGTCTCCGTCCACCCAGACTACATAATGTCGTCAGCATCTCGCAAGTCATGGGTATGGGAATCGAGGTCATGTTCGTTGAAGACGTTCTGTAGTAAACGTAACACCGTGTCCTCGCGACGCGCGGCTAATGTACGCCATCTGCGGTAGGCTTCCTTGGTCTGTTTGCGATACTGCGGGGCAACTGTTGCAGTGAGCGCGCCATCCGTTGCTTGGCCTCTCGCACTTTTCGCGGCCTTGTCTGCCATGCGCATGGCTACCCCGCGATCCAAAGTTATAGAAATTTCGACTACTTTGCCATCGCGGTCATATGATTCGGAACGTAGAATGAGCTCCTTCTCCAATGCCTAGTCTCCTTCTATAGAAGGTCAAACGCGATCATGGCTGGCGTACCTCCCACAGGTTCTGCGCACTATGATCGGCGCGCCGCCGGGAAGCGGGCGCGCAGGCGTTCGTCTAGCAGTTCGGCGAGATGGAGGACGCGGACGGCCCGGCCCGAGGCGTCCATGCCGCCGCGCAGGTGCATGATGCAGCCGGGGTTGTCCGTGACGAGCGTACGCACTCCGGTCTGATCGACATTCGCCAGTTTGCGCGCCAGGATGCCCTCGGAGAGTTCCGGGTAGTCGGCGGAGACCGAGCCGCCGAAGCCGCAGCAGACGGCCGCCTCCGGCAACTCGACCAATTCCAGCCCCATCACCCGCTCGATCAAGGTGCGCGGCTCTTCCTTGAGGCCGAGGACATTGTGCGACTGGCAGAAGTTGTGATAGGTCACCGGCTCGCCACCGGGCGCGGCGAGCGCGCCATCGGGCAGACGCGCGACCGTCGTCAGGAACGAGGTGAGGTCGAGCGTCCGGGCGGCGAGCGCTTCGGCGCGGGACCAGCCATGCCGGTTCATCCGCGAACAACTGCTGGTAGTCGTGCGTGATCGCGACCGCGCAGGAGGCCCCCGCCGTGACGATCCAGTCGGCGTCCGCCGCTTCCAGCCCTTCGATCGTCGCCTTCGCCATCACCTTGGCGCGCAGCCAGTCGCCGGAGTCGAAGGCGGGCAGGCCGCAGCAGTGCTGGCTCACCGGCACGACGACGTGCGCGCCGCACGCCTGCATCACGCGCACCGTCGCCTCCGCCATCGGCGGGAAGAGGCGGTCGGTGAAGCACTGGATGAAGTAGGCGACCCGCGCGCCCGTCGCGCCCGTCTCGATGAGCGGCGGCGAGAGCAGCGGCGCGTCCGGGACACCCTCGGTCTGGCCGCCGAAGAGGCGCTCGCGCGCGGGTTCTTTGGCGGGGATGGGCAGGCTGCGCCAGTTCTGATAGCGATCCATGCCCGGCAGGTGCGGCAGGAAGCCGTCCGGCCCGGCGAGCGGCGTGCCGAGGCGACCGGCGAGGCGAGCGGCCTTGTCGAAGAGCGTCGCGCTCGTCCAGAGCTCCAATGCCGGCCGCTTGTACCAGGGCAGGCCGTACTCGGCGACCGTCCGGCGGCGGACTTCGAGGATCTGCTGCGGCAGCGGGATGGCGACCGGGCAGACCGTCGCGCAGGCATTGCAGGAGACGCAAAGCGACTGCGGGCCCGCCGCGTTCTCCCAGCCGTTGTGGAAGCCGGTATTCACCAGCCCGATCGCGCCCGTATAGATGTAGCCGAAGGCGTGCCCGCCGACGACCTGATAGGGCGGGCAGACGTCCGCGCAGGCGCCGCAGCGGATGCAGCGGAGCGCGTCGCTGAAGACGTCGTCCTCGCGCATCGCCATCCGCCCATTGTCGACGAAGACGTAGTGCATCTCCTTGCCGGGGCGGTCGGGGCCGGTGACGAAGGTCGAGTAGACGGAGATCGCCTGCCCGGTCGCCGAGCGCGCGAGCAGCCGCAGTTGGAGCATCGCGTCCGCCATCGTCGGCAGCAATTTCTCGTAGCCGACGACGACGACATGGACATCGGGGATCGAGGTGACCAGCTCGGCGTTCCCCTCGTTGGTGACGAGCAGCATCGCGCCCGTCTCGGCGATCAGGGCGTTCGCGCCGGAGATGCCGAGGTGCGCGGCGAGGAAGTCCTCGCGCAATGTGCGCCGCGCCGCCGCCACCTGCCCGGCGATGTCGTCCGGCTGGAGGTCCTCGCCCGTCGCGGGGGAGAGCAGGCGGGCCGTATCGAAGCGGTCCATGTGGATGGCGGGGGCGATGATGTGCGAGGGGCGGTCGTGCGCCAGTTGCACCAGCCACTCGCCGAGGTCGGTCTCGACGATGCGGATGCCGCGCTCCTCGAGATACGGCCCGAGGCCGATCTCCTCCGTGACCATCGACTTCGACTTCGTCAGGCCGGTGATCCCCTTGCGCGCGCAGAGGTCGGCGATGTACCGATTGGCGTCCTCCGCGCTCGTGCTCGCGTAGACGATCGCGCCGTTGCGCTCGGCGTTCTCCTTGAAGGTGGCGAAGTAGCCCGGCAGATCGTCGATTACCGCATCCTTGACCGCCGCGAGCCGGTCGCGCAGTTCCTCGAACGAGTGGCCGGAGCGTTCCAAAGCGGCCCCGGCGGCCTGTTCCTCCGCGCCGGTGCTCTCGAACGTGCCGGTCGGCGCGGGACCCTCGCCGTAGGTCTCGCCCGCCCCCTCGCTGTCGGCATAGGCGGCGAAACTCGTGTCGCGCCCGTTGCGCCAGTTCCGCTGGAAGCGGAGGAGGCCGGCGCGCATCCGGTCGTTGGTTATCGCCGAGCGGTACCGCTCGGCGAAGGGTTCCGGCGCGTGATGATCCGCCACCGCGCCGCGCGGTTTCGCGCGCTCGTCCGGCGGCGTCAGCACCCGCCGGGCGCGCGCGACGCCGACGGTCGCCGCGAGCCCCACACCGAGGGCCAGCCAACCGCGATGGCGGCGGGCGCCCCGATCCTCATTCGCCTGCATGATTACGCTCCTCGCTTCCGCCGCCGGATACCGCTCCCGTCCCGTCTCCCGCCGGATCGAGCAAGACGACCCGCAGTTCCGCCGGGCCGTGCGCGCCGACGCTCAGGCTCATCTCGATGTCCGCCGTCCGGCTCGGGCCGGTGATAAAGGAGGCGTACCGCCCGGCGCGTGCGCCGTCCGCCCCGGTGAGGCGGTCGCGCAGCCACGCCCCGGCCTCATCGAGGCCCGGCACCAGCCGCTCCACCGGCAAGACGACGATGTGCCGGTGCGCGAGCATCCGCACGAGGCGGTCTTCGAGTCCGTCCGCGATCACATACGAACCCGTCTCCGCGACGCCGAGCGAGGCGCCGGAGATGCCGACCGATGCCGGGCCGAAGGTCGCCGCCGGGTCCGTCACATCAACCGGCGTGAGCGTGACACCGCGCGCCTCCAGGCGGTCTCGCAGCGACGGAAACGTCTCCGCCAGCGCGGGAGCCAGCACGACGCGCCGCACCTCGGGCGCGACGGCCGCCGCCAGTTCGGCGGCGAGATCGGCGACGGCATCGAGCGTCGTCGCCCGGAGCGCCGTCACGCCGAGCCGACTCACCATCGTACTGAAGCGGCGCTGAAGGAGGTCGCGCGCGGCAGGTATGGAGAAAACGTCGGATTGCGAGAGATGTACAGTCACTGGTTCCATCCCCTTGCGGTATCCCAAAGGGCGAAATGGCCACACCGGGCAGCATCGCACGGTCGGTTCCACGACCGGCGATACTCTACATCCTTTCCCGATCGGTTGCTACCGATCTCGCCGCCGATCAGTTCGGCGTTATACTGCCGCGATTGGTGGCGTGGCGCCGACAGGGGAGCGGGAGGCGACGTGATGGATGAGAGCGCGACATCCTTGCTGGTTGATCTCGATTGGCTCGACCGACAGACGGCCCCGGTGCTCCTCATCGATGCGCGCCCGGCGGAAGACTACGCGGCGGGCCATCTACCGGGAGCAATCAACCTCGACACTTTCTTCTACGTAAACGAGCGCACCGACCCGGAGGGGTTGGAACGAATCGAAGCCGACTGGGCGCGGATGCTCGGTGGGGCGGGCATCACGCCCGAGGATCGCGCCGTCTTCTACGACGCGGGCACGCAGAACTACGCGCCGCGCGGGGCGTTCATGCTACGCGAGATCGGCCACCAAGAGAGTTATGTGCTGCACGGTGGTATCGCGGGCTGGCGCGCGGCGGGCCGCGATCTGACGCGCGAGCCGCCCCCGCGCCAGCCCACACCGGGGATCAACTACCCAATCACACCACGGCGCGCGTTGATCGCCTCGGCGGATGAGGTCGCGGCGGCGCTGGATGATCCCGGCGTGGTCGTGCTGGACGTGCGGGCGGTGGAGGAATATCGCGGCGAGCGGGAGATGCAGGGGAATCCGCGACTGGGCCGGCTGCCGGGCGTCGCCTATGTCGAGTGGACGAGCCTGCTCGAAGAGAAGGAGCGGTACAAGGACCCGGAGGAGATGCGCGCGATCCTCGCGGCGGCAGGCGTCGCGCCGGAGAAGGAAGTGATCATCTACTGCCAGCGGAGCCACCGCGCGACGAACACCTACACGGCGCTGAAACATCTCGGCTACGCGAGCGTGCGCGTGTATATCGGTTCGTTCTACGAGTGGTCACGCCGGACAGATTTGCCCGTCGAGCAACCGGAGGAAAAGACATAGAGGCCATCCGCTCGGGCACGCGAAAGAGCCGCCCAACTGGGCGGCTCCGTTTTTGTACCGGTCGCAAGCGATCAATTAGACGGGGGAGCGGCTGCCCATGATGGCGCGGACGATCCAGGTGAGGATCAGCGCGCCGATGAAGGCGACGACGATCGAGACGATCACGCCCGTCGTGCCGTTGAAGAAGAGGCCGAGGATGATCCCGCCGACGAAGGCGCCGATCAGCCCGACGATCAGATCCTGGACAAGGCCGCCGCCGCCCGAGCCGGCGACCATGTGGGCGAGCCAGCCGGCGATCAGGCCGACGATGATCCAGCCGATTAGGCCGAGACCGAAGTTGATCTTGGCGAACTCCATCAGTACCATACCCGAAACCTCCTACCTGAAGGAAAACCACCAAACGTACCGTGCGTGGATAACGCAATCATCGTGCCACGACAACGGGGCAGTAGCCGGAAGCCAGATGCGAGATACTCGATGGCAGATACCGGAGGCTGGAGACGCGAGGAAATGCCTCCTTTCTCGCATCTGGCTTCCGACTCCCCGCATCGGCTACGGTCCGGTGGTATAGTGGGCGACGGGGCGATCAATCCGAATGGGATCCACCGCCGCCCGCGCCGTAATCCTTGACACAGCGCGATACAGGCGCCGGGGCACGGCGCCGTAGGCGGTGAATGGGCCGTCCCACGCTCCCGGCCCGCGACCGGCAAGGAGGAGAGACGATGGCCCAGCAACGTCCGGCGGAGCGCGAAGTGACCTGCGTCAAGAAACACCCGCAACTGGACCGCCACAAGGGGATTACCCACCTCGGCGGTAAGGGATGGCAGATGACGCGCTGGCAAGTGACCGCCGCGATCAACTCCGGTGGGGAGACCTTCTTCACGCAGGTGGGCGGCAAGCGCGCGGTGCTCCAGGTTGTCGACGACCCGGAGGCCGCCTATGTGCGCGCCGTCATCGACGACCAGTGGTCCGATGATTTACTCGCCCTCCCCGAGTGCCCAACCATCGCTACCCCCCCGCGCACGCCACCGCAGCGATGAACGCTCCATGCAGGCGTATCTCCCTCGCCTGCTATACTGCGTCCCAGGCATAGGGCGACGAGGCGGAACAGCGAGAAGGGGGCAGCGATGGAACTGAAATTATCGACGGCGATGAGCCGGCTGGGGACGGAGACGGCGTTCGAGGTGCTGGCGAGAGCGCGGGCGCTGGAGGCGCAGGGGAAATCGGTCATCCATCTGGAGATCGGCGAGCCGGATTTCGACACACCGGCGCACATCGTCGAGGCCGCGAAGCGCGCGCTGGACGAGGGCTACACCCACTACGGCCCGGCGGCGGGATTGCCCGAACTGCGCGAGGCGATCGCGCACGAAATCGCCACCAGCCGGGGCATCGATGTCCATGCCGACCAAGTCGTCGTCACGCCGGGCGGCAAGCCGGTGATGTTCTATGCCATCCTCGCCCTCTGCGAGGCGGGCGACGAGGTGATTTACCAGAACCCCGGCTTCCCGATCTACGAGTCGATGATCAACTTCGTCGGCGCGAAGGCGGTGCCCCTGCCGCTGCTGGAGGAAAAAGGCTTCTCCTTCAGCATCGACGACCTGAAATCCCGCATCACGCCGCGCACCAAGATGCTCGTCATCAACTCCCCCGCCAACCCGACCGGCGGCATCATCCCGCCGGAAGATCTGAAGGAGATCGCCGCACTGGCGGTGAAGCATGATTTCTGGGTGCTGACGGACGAGATTTACTGCCGCCTCCTCTACGAGGGCACGCACACCTCGATCGCCGCGCAGCCGGGCATGGCGGACCGCACGATCATCCTCGACGGCTTCTCCAAGACCTACGCGATGACGGGCTGGCGGATGGGATATGGCGTCATGCCGCTCAATCTCGCGCCGAGCATCATCAAACTGATGGTCAACTCGAACTCCTGCACCGCCTCGTTCTCGCAGCGCGCGGGCGTCGCGGCGATCACCGGCCCGCAGGACGAGGTGGACCGGATGCGCACCGAGTTCCGGCGGCGGCGGGACGCGGTCGTCGGCGCGCTCAATGCCATCCCCGGCGTGCGCTGCGAGTTGCCGAAGGGGGCGTTCTACGCCTTCCCGAATGTCTCCGGCACCGGCCTGAGCGAGCGCGAGATCGCCGACCGTCTGCTCTCCGAGGCGGGCGTCGCCACGCTCGCGGGCACAGCGTTCGGTGAGTACGGCGCGGGCTACCTCCGCCTCTCCTACGCGAACTCGATGGAGAATCTGATGGAGGCGACTCGCCGCATCGGCCAGTTCGTCGAAAGTCTCGCGGCCGTCCCGGCGGACTGAAGCGCAAGTCCCTAGACCACCAAGACACCAAGAACACCAAGAAACACGGGGAGGATGCAATAAATCCTCCCTCCTCTTTCTTCCCATTGGTGTTGTTGGTATCTTGGTGGATCCCTCCCCCGTCCATCAGTCGTCGCCGTGGGCGGGCGTCGCTTCCGTCGCGGCGAGGGTCGGGGCAGCGTTATCGGCGGGCAGGTGGATGGACTTCCATGCCCACATGAGCAGCGCCCCGTACAGCACCGCGTCCATCGCGAAGATCGTCCGCAGGCTCCCCGTCGCGTCCGTCACCGCGCCCGCCACGAACGGCGCGGCGGCATTGCCGATCATCGCCAGGCCGCCGAGGGTGCCGAAGGCGGTCAGCTTCCACTGCTCCGGCAGCGCCCGCGCCGCGATCGCGTACGCCAGCGTCGTGTTCCCGCCGATGAACAGGTCCAGCATCGGCCGCAGGAGCAGGAGCTGCCACCACTGCCGGGCGAGGGCGATCGGCACGAGCACCAGGCAGCCGCCGGCCAGGGTGACGAGCAGGAGGTTGCGCGGGCTGCGCCCCCGGCTGAGGCGGCCCATCGCGGTGGCGGCGACGGCGGCGGCGACCGAGCCGGCGGTGATGACGGCGCCGGAGATGGTGCCGAAGAGGCGGTCGGGGGCGTGGAGGTGCTGGACGTAGAGGGGGATGAGGGGGCCGAAGGTGCGCTCGATGAAGCTGATCGAGACGAGCGTCACCATGATCGCCAGGAAGCCGGGCAGGTGCGCGAGGACGGAGAGCGAGGCGCGCTCCTTGCGCTTCGGCGTCGCCGCCCGATCGTGCGCGGAGTCGAAGAGCCAGAAGAAGACGATTGAAGCGATGATACTGAACCCGCCCGAGACGAAAAAGGTCTCGCGCAAGCCGACCGTGTCCGCCAGGCTGCCGCCGAAGATCGGGCCGAGGGCGGCGGCGATGAACTGCGTCGATTGCAGGGTGCCGATCGCCTGCGAGATGCGCTCCCTCGGCACGGTGATCGAGAGGACGGCGAGGGCGAAGGAGCTGAAGCCCGAGAAGACGCCGAGCAGGATGCGCAGCGCCAGCAACTGCCAGATGTTCGTCACCAGCCCCATCATGCTCAAGAGGACGATATAGGCGACCAGCGAGCGCATAATCATCAGTTTATTGCCGGTCCGCTCGCCGACGCGCACCCAGAACGGGGTGAGGATGCCGCCGAGGAGCGGGCTGATGCCGACGAGCAGGCCGGACCAGAGCGCGGCCCGGTTCGGGTCGTGGATACCGAGCCGCTCGACATACTGCGGCAGGAAGGGCATCACGAACGTGAAACTGAGGAAGGAGATCAGGACGGCGGCGTAGATCGCCCACTGGTTGCGCTGCCACGGCTCCCAGGTATTCGGGCTCCAGCGCGAGAACGCGCGTGGTCTGACTCCCCGTGGACGACATGATGGCGGCCTCCCGCACCCGACCATGACGGTGACTGTTCCTAACCCGCCCGGTCCGTCCACCGAGCGGCGACCACAGCGTACGGCTTTGCCCGCGAGACTGCAAACCGCGGCGGGCGGGAACCGCCTGCGCGCGCGGCGCGTCCTTTACGCAGGGCCGGGCGATGGGTACAGTATCCCGAGACACCAGGGACCCGGAAATGCAAATCCGCAGCCGCCGTGCCATCTGAGTCGCACGTGCGGCGGGCGCGGAAATCATCGCGCAGCATCCGCCGTGTATTGCCGGCGTGGGAGATTATCGGGAAGGGGGACAGACATGGCAGACGCGCGGCCACCCGGCGAACCGCCGCAGCCACCGCCAGATGCGGCGGAAACGGTCATCCCCGCCGCGAGCACGACGCCGGCCTCGCTCTTCGAGGATCGCTATCGGATCGAGCGGGTGATCGGCGAAGGCGCCTTCGGGCGGGTCTACCTCGCCTTCGACACCCGCCTGCGGCGCAATGTCGCCGTCAAGGAACTGCTCGCCAGCCGGAAGACGACCGACCACGCGACTGTACGAGCGCTATCTGGAGCGGTTCCAGCGCGAGGCGCGCGCCACCGGCACCATCCAGCAGCCGAACGTCGTCACCGTCTACGATCTCCATGTGGACGCGGCGGGCAACAACTACCTCGTGATGGAGTACGTGGACGGCACGAATCTCCGCGACCTGCTCGCCCAGGTCGGCACCTTGCCCGTCGGGCGCGCGATCGCCGTCGCCACCGATCTCGCGCGCGCGCTGGAGGCGGTCCACGAGCAGGAGATCGTCCACCGGGACATCAAGCCCGCCAACATCATGATCACCCGGCGCGGCGTGGCGAAACTGATGGACTTCGGCATCGCCCAGGTCGGCCACGAGAGTCTGCGCACGCAGGTCGCCTCCGGCCACCCCGGCACGCCGATCTACATGAGCCCGGAGCAGGCGAGCGGCTACGGCTACATCGACGGCCGCTCGGACCTCTACGCGCTCGGTCTGATCCTCTACGAGATGCTCGCCGGGGAGCCATACGCGCGCCGTCGCCGGCCGCTCGGCGCGGTGCGGGAGGACTTGCCGCCGCGATTGGTGGCCGTGGTGGACCGGCTGACAACGCGCGAGATCGACGCCCGCTACCAGAGCGCGTCCGACGTGCTGGCGGATCTCGAAGCGCTCGGCACAACGCTGACCCCGACCGCGACGGACGCCTATCCGCTACCGGACGCCGATACGACGCGCGTCGCCACGCCGCCGACGGCGGGTTGGCCGACGGGCACGAGCGCCACCATGCCGCCCCCGGCGGGCGTGCCCTCGTCGTACGGCGGGCCATCGTCCCAGCCTCCGGTCGGCACGACCGGCACAGGGCGGCTTCTCGCCGCCCGTCTACCCGGCCGTGCCCGGCTACGGCCCGCCGCCCTCCGGGCAGGCACCACGGCGAAACCGTGGGCTGCTCCTCGGCATCGGCGGCGCGCTCGTGGCTATCATCGTCGTCGCAAGCATATTGCTCATCCCAAGACCCGGCCCGGCGCCGCTGCCGCCGACAGCCACGCCCGCCGCCGCGTCCACACCCGCCGCCACGCCGACGAACGCCGCCACCGCCCGCGCAACCACGCCAGCGACGACCGTGCCCACGCCGGCCCCTCCGACAACCGTCGCAACCCGCCCGCCCGCCACCGTCGCTCCGGCGACCGCCGCCGCGACGGTCCGCCCTACCGTCGCGGTAACGCCCGGCCCGAACGGCCTGACGACCTTCGTTGACCCGAAAAAACTCGTCCGGCTGCAATACCCCAGCGCGTGGAAGCCGACCCGGTTGGCCGATGACGACACGAACGTGATCGAACTCGACGGCCCGGACAACGCTCTTCTTCTGGGCCTATGTGGACGATCCGCAGCAGGGCACGATCACCGACGAGATCAACATCATCAAGAAGAACCAGGATGCGAGCACCGACTTCACCTACACGGACCAGACGATCACGGACCTCACCATCGGCGGGGAGCAGGCGAAATCGATCACCTACACCTTCGCCTCCAAGACGGACGCGGCGAACAGCGGCCCCGGCCAGTGGTGGATCGCGAATCACGGCGGCAAGCAGTTCTCCTTCCGCTCCAACTTCCCCGGCAACCATCAGGCGGAAATCAACGCTATCCTGAGTTCGGTCATCTTCGCGACCAACGGCGCTATTCGCCAACGACCACGACCTGGACCGACCCGAAGGGGCTGGTGAAATTGCAGTACCCGAACGGCTGGACCGTCACGACGGACACGAACGTCAAAACCAACGTCCTCGAACTGACCGGCCCGGACGGCACCTATTTTCTATCTGGACATCTACGATCCGCAAACCGGCGGCGAATCGTCAGCGACGAGATCGCCGATGTCCGCAATACGCATACGAAGGACACCACGTTCACCTACATCGATGGCCCCGTGGGCGACACGAAGGTAGGCGGCGAGCCGGCGAAAGACCTTCCCCTACACCTAATGCCGCAAGGATAAGCCGGGCGCGGCAGCCGCTCACCGGCATCGATCTGGGACGTCAACCACAACGGCAAGGAATATCTCATCACCGGCGACGCCAACGCCGTACACAAGGCGGAGATCGACGCCATTGTGAGTTCGATCACCTTTCTGAAGTAGTGCGGGGTTCGAGGTTCGGGGAGCCGGATTCCTCGAACCCCGCGCGACGCAGTTCCCCGCGTTGACAGCGGATACCCGCGAGTGCTACAACCGGGGTACGATGAAGCCAGCACAGCGACTGCAACGGCGTCGTGCGTCCAAAGACGGGGGTACGGGAGCGTGGAGCGGCATCGAGCCGGGACGCTCGGTCGGTGGACGGGGATGCGTGCTGGGACGAGGGATGAAGGGAGAAAACAATGGCGAACGCGATGGATGAGATGAAACGGCGCGCCCTTTCGCGGCGCGGCTTCCTCGGCGGGGTCGACGGCGAGCGCGGCGGCGGCGATCCTCGCCGCCTGCGGCGGCAGCGCGACGAGCACGCCCACACCGGCGGCCAAGCCGACGACGGCCCCGACCGCCGCAGCCAGCGGCGCGGCGCCCACCACGGCGGCGAGCGCGCCGCGCAGCGACCGCGCCGACGCACCGCGCCCGCCACCACCGGCACGACCGCGCCGACCGCCGCCGCCGTCGCCACCTCGGCCAGCACGACCGGATCGGCGGCCGCGCCGACGACCGCGGCGGCGAGTGCGGCGGCGACCGGGCAGGGCAAGCCGGGTGGCAGCATCCTGATCGGCACGCTCGGCGAGGCGAAGACGATCAATCCCTTCCTCTCGAACGAATCCGAGGGCGACTGGCGCGTCAAGATGCTCTTCGATCAACTCGTGCGCCTCAAGCCGGACACCTTCGAGCCGAAGGCCGGGCCTCGCCAAGTCGTGGAAGATCGACGGCCTCACCTTCACCTTCACCTTGCAGGACGGCGAAGTTCTCGGACGGCAGCGATCTGACGGCGGACGATGTCGCCTTCACGATGAAGGGCATCCTCGCCAAAGCGACCGCCAGCCCGCGCGCGTCGAAACTCACTTCCATCCAGGGCGCGAAGGAATATACGGCGGGCTCCGCGCCCGACGTGGCGGGCATCAAGGTCGTGGACCCGAAGACGCTCGTGGTGACGCTCGCCACGCCGGACGCCTCCTTCCTCATCAACATGCGCTTCGTCAGCCCGGTGCCGAAGAAACTGCTGGACGGCAAGGACTCTCAAGCGAAGGACGCGTTCTTCCAGAAGCCGGTCGGCGCGGGGCCGTTCACCTTCGTCTCCTGGAATGTCGGCGGGGACTTCGTCGCCCAGCGCAACCCGAACTACTACCAGAAGGGTCTGCCGTACCTCGATAAGTTCACCCACCGCACGATCCCGGACGCGCAGAGCCTCGTCAACTCGCTCCTTTCCGGCGATATTGACGCCTCCAACTATCCCAGCCCCGCCGGTGCGGACAAATTGAAGGCGAACAAGGACCTCAATGTCCTCGTACCGCCCTTCAGTTCGCCGGACGGCTGGACATTCAACCTCAAGAATCCCTGGCTGGCGAAGAAGGAGGTCCGGCAGGCCGTGGCCTACTGCATGGATATGGAGCAGTTCTCCAAGGACTCGCTCTACGGCCTCGGCAAGCCGGGCAATGGGCCGATCGCGCCGGGCAATGCGCTCTATGACCCGATCCTGAAGCCGTATACCTACGATCTCGACAAGGCGAAGGCGCTCATCAAGCGGCGGGCACGCCGCCGAGCGATATCTCCTTCATCGTCAACAAGGGGAACGTACTGCGCGAGGACTTCCTCACCCTCACGCAGGCGCAACTCCAGAAGGCGGGGTGGAACATCAAAGCGGACGCGATCGAGTACGCGGTCGCGACCGATAAACTGTCGAAGAAGGACTTCGATGTCTTCGGCGCGGGCGTGAACGGTGCGACCGTGGACGCGGGCTTGCTCTATGAGATCATTTTCCACCAACGGGTCGCAGAATTACAGCAACTACAGCAACCCGCAACTCGATGCGTTGCTGACCCAGGCGAAGCAGGCGCTGACGGTCGAGGCGCAGAAGCCGCTCTACAAGCAGATCCAGGCGATCATCCAGGACGATGTGCCCACCTACTACGCCTGGTATCGCCCCTTCCTCCACGCCGTCAAGAAGAAGTTTGCCGGCTACGTGGACAGCGCGGACGAGGGCGGCATCTTCTACGAACTGGAGCAGTGGTACGTCAACGGATAAATGGATGGTATCGGCCCCCGCCTTCCCTCCGAGGGAAGGCGGGAACGGGTGCGGGAGCCCTCGGGGCTGCAGGGGGTTGGGTGATTGAGCAATATCGGGCAATACATGATCCGCCGGATATTGCTGCTCATCCCGCTGCTGCATCGGCCTGAGCATCGTGATGTTCGCGCTCATCCACCTCGCGCCCGGCGATCCGGCGCGCGCCTTCATCTCGGAGAGCAATGCCGACCCCGGCTTCATCGAGCAGACGCGCCACAACCTCGGCCTCGATCAGCCCCTGCCGGTGCAGTACGCCAAGTATCTCGGCCATCTCGTGCGCGGCGATCTCGGCACGGCCTATACCTTCAACAGCAAGCCCGTCCTCGAACTGATTATGGGCCGGATCGGCGCGACGGTGATGCTGCAAGGCGATCTCGCTGGCGATTGCCCTGCTCATCGCCATTCCGCTCGGCATCCTCTCCGCCACGAAGCAGTACAGCATCCTCGATAACACGACGACGGTCGGCTCGTTCATCGGCCTCGCCATCCCGAACTTCTGGCTGGCGCTCCTGCTGCAACTCTACCTGAGCGTCCAACTGCACTGGCTGCCGACGATCAGCACCGGGCAGGCGCAGGCGCCGTTCCCGGGGCGGATCAAGTATTTCGTCATGCCGGTGATCGTCCTCGCCCTGCCGTCCGTCGCCTACTTCGCCCGCTTCATGCGCTCGGCGATGCTGGAGGTGATGCGGCAGGACTACATGACGAGCGCGCGGGCGAAGGGGCTCTCCAATCGCGCCGTCCTCTATCGGCATGGGCTGCGCAATGCCCTCGTCCCGATGGTGACCGTCTCCGGGTTGCAGATCTCGCGCATCCTCGGCGGCGCGGTGATCATCGAGCAGATTTTCGCCTGGCCGGGCCTCGGCCTGCTCGCGTACGACGCGATCACCCGGCGCGATTATCCGGTGATCCTCGGCGTCACGATGGTCGCCGGGGCGTTCGTGATGGTCGATCAATATCCTGATCGATTTCGTCTACGTGCTGGTCGATCCGCGCGTCTCGCTGACCGGGCAGAGCGCGGCGGGCGGATGATGAGAAGTCGGAGTCGAGCAGTAACGAGTAGAGAATGGGACGATTCTGCTCGAACTCTCTTGTAACTCCGTACTCCGATCTGAGGAGCGGTGATGTCACAGACGACGAATATCTCGCGGCAAGAGTGCGGCGCTCGGCGCGGAGGAGCGCGGCCTCGCGGCGGTGCAGCCGCGCCGGAGCGTCGTGCTGCGCCGCTTCCGCGAGAACAAACTGGCGGTGGCCGGGCTGATCGTCATCGCGCTGATGTACGCCATCGCCATCGCCGCGCCGCTCATCTCCCGCTACGACGCGAACGTGCAGAACCCCGGCTTCCGCTCCAAGCCGCCCTCCGCCGCAGCACTGGCTCGGCACGGACCGCAACACGCGCGATGTCTACGCCCGCCTGATCGTCGGGGCGCGCGTCTCGCTGAGCGTCGGCTTCACGGCGGTGCTGATTATCATGAGCGTCGGCACGGCGCTCGGCGCGATCGCCGGCTTCTTCGGCGGCTGGGTCGATGCGGTGATCATGCGCTTCACCGATATCCTCTTATCCGATCCCGCAGATCCTGCTGCTCATCTCCGCCGCCGCGCTCTTCAAGGCGAGCCTGCAAACGACGGTGATCGTCATCGGCCTCACCTCGTGGCCGGGCGCGGCGCGGCTCGTGCGCGGGCAGTTCCTCTCGCTGCGCAATCAGGAGTTCGTCACGGCGGCGCGGGCGATCGGCGCGACGCCCGTCGCAGATCATCCGGCGGCACCTCTTCCCGAACACGCTCGCCGTCATCATCGTCGAGGCGACGCTCTGGCTCTCCTACGCGATCCTGCTGGAAGCGGCGCTCTCCTACCTCGGCCTCGGCGTGCAGATCCCGACGCCGTCGTGGGGGAACATGCTCCAGCAGGGGCAGACGGAACTGCTCAATGGCGCGTGGTGGCTGACGCTCTTCCCCGGCATGGCGATCTTCATCACCGTCCTCGCCTTCAACCTGATGGGCGACGGCCTGCGCGACGCGCTCGATCCGCGCCTGCGGCGCAGGTAGTAACGAGTAGCGAGTGGCGCGTACCGAGCCGTCTGCCCCCTCGCGATACGCGCTACTCGCTACTCCCAAAGAGGGCCACGGCATCTTCCAGCCGCCGCACGAGTGTGCCGCCGCTCGCCTCGATCCAGTATTGGACTTGCAGGTTGATGACGCTGCCCTCGTTGTCGCCGATCAGGCGGGAGTCGGTGCGCAGGCCGTGGACGCGCTTGCCGAGCGCGAAGGCGAAGCCCATCTCGCTCGCCGTGCCGGAATCGACATCCACGCCATCCAGCACGGCGAGCACCATGTCGCACGCGCGGATCGCCGCCTCGTTCGCGTGGGCGACGCGCGTATTGATCTGGCCGAGCGCCGCGCCGCGCTCCGCGTGGTCGGCGATGGCGCTCGCGTGCCGGAACTCCGGGCCGAAGTCGCTCTTCCACGGGTTGAGCACCTCGATCCCCGTCCGCGCGAGCGCGCCCTCCAATTCCTCCATAAAATGCGCCGTGGAGGCCGCAAAACCGAGCGGTGAGGCGAGATAGACCTTCATACGACCCTCCTGATGATCGATTGGCATGACCGGCGATGCGCCAGTGTAGCATGATGGGAGGAACCGCCCGGCAACAACGCGAACCCGTTGCCCCGGTCGCTCGTTCATATCTCTGGTGGCCAATGGAGTGATGCCGGGAAGGGTATGCTGGTGCGTGGAGGAATTCGGTTACTCGCGGCGCTCGTTTTCGTCCTCGCGGGGATCGGCTACGGTCTCTCGCCCGCACGCGCGGCCTCTTTTGCGGCGCCCGCGTTCAAGCAGCAGTGGGACACCGGAGAAGGGATGATCCCGAACTTCTGGGGGCCGGTGGAAACAGCGAAGAGCGGGCAGCAGGAGCCGTATCAGCAGGCGTCGGGCGGTCAGCGCACCGTCCAGTACTTCGACAAAGCACGCATGGAACTCACCAATGGACTGGTGACGAACGGGCTGCTGACGGTGGAACTGATGACCGGCAATCTCCAGACGGGCGATGCGACCTTCGAGCGGCGCCTACCGGCCCGTATCAATGTCGCGGGCGATCCCGGCGGCGACGGTGTGACCTATGCGGACCTGGCGCGTCTCCCATCTACACCGGGACGTGCCTATGACTGCACCGTCTCCCCGTGCACAGCGCAGGAGGATCGCGGCAACCCCATCGCGCCGCGTATTCGTCGCCTTTGTGGATAAAGTCGGACTGGCAACGGTCGGCTTGCCGATCACCAGCCCATTCGTCTCAACGATTGCCGTCGCGGGCGTCCGCCAACAGGTCTGGGCGCAGACATTCGAGCGCCGCGTGCTCACGCTCGCCTCGGACGAGCACGCGACGGGCAATCCGCTCTCCTACCGGATCGAATTCGGCAACATCGGGCAACACTATTACCAGTGGCGCTATAGTGCCGCATCGATACCGACGGTCACGCCCACGACGGCAGCGACCGCGCCATCCACCGCGACCGCCACGCCAATGAACCAGAACGGCAGTACCACACCGATCCGCAGCGGCATCGCGCCGACCAGTGCGGGCTGCCCGATCATCTACCCGGTCAAGGGCGTGACACAGGGCGGAGTGCCGGCGTACGATAGCCCCGGCAGCGCGACGTACGCGGGGACCAAGCCGGCGATCTGCTTCATCTCACCCGCCGACGCGGAGGCGGCCGGGTATCGCGCGATGAGACGATGAGCGGGCCAGCATGACGACCGATTACCGCGCGCTGCTCGACCACCGCCTGCGGCCGCGCCGCGATGGCTGGCTGGATGTGCGCTCGACGCTCCAACACTTCGCGCTGATCAACTACGCGCTGCCGAAGGCACGTCTGGAGCCGCACATCCCCACCGACCGCTTCGAGATCGCGGAGTTCGACATCGGCGGCGAGCGGCGCGCGATGCTCAGCGTCGTCCCCTTCCTCGATGTCGATTTCCATTTCATCCGCCTCTTCCCCTTCCTGAAATTTCGCTTCGGCCAGACGAATCACCGCGTCTACGTCATCAACAAGGCGACGGGCGAGCCCGGCGTCTGGTTCTTCGGCACGACGCTCGGTTCGCCCCTCGTCCACATCGCCCGCGCGCTCTGGCGCATCCCGTGGCATTACGCCCGCTATCGGGTCGATTGCACCTACAACGCAGCGACGCACCGCTACGACACCTATCGCTATACGGTCGACTCCGACTGGTGCAGCGCCCGTGTAGCAATCGAGGATACCGGCACACCAGTCGCCCTCACCGAGGGTTTCGCCACACTGGACGAGATGCGCCTCATCCTCACGCACCCCGTCGAGGGCTACTTCCGTCGCACGGACGGCAAACTCGGCACCTACGCCGTCCGGCACGACGCGATGCAGGGCACCACCGGCCGCGCCACCGACCTCTATTTCAGCCTCTACGAACGCCTCGGCATCCTCTCAGCGGAAGAGATGCAGCACCCGCACTCGATCTTCCTCACCCCGGAGATCGCGTTTTCTATCCTCCTCCCGCCGAAGCGGATGGGTTAGAGATTGCATCCAAATGGCGTGCTGCGAGCCTATTTGCCCCGCCACTCGGGGTGGCGCTTTTCGAGGAAGGCGCACATGCCCTCCTGGGCGTCCGCGAAGGTGGCGTTGAAGGACATCACTTCCATCGCGTAGTCGTATGCCTGATGCTGCGGCATCTCCAACTGGCGATAGAACGCCTGCTTGCCGATACCGACGACGAGCGGGCTCGCGGCGGCGATCTTCATCGCGAGGGCATGCGTCGCGCTCTCCAGTTCGGCGGCGGGAACGACCGCGTTCACCAGCCCGGCGGACAAGGCTTCCTGCGCGGGGATCAGGTCGCCGGTCAGCAGCATCTCCATCGCCTTCTTGCGCCCGACCGCGCGGCTGAGGGCGACCATCGGCGTCGAGCAGAAGAGGCCGATCTTGACGCCCGGCGTGGCGAAGCGCGCCTCCTCGGCGGCGATGGCGAGGTCGCAGGTCGCGACCAACTGGCAGCCGGCGGCGGTGGCGATGCCATGCACCTGCGCGATCACCGGCTGCGGGATGGCCTGGATCGTCTCCATCAGTTCCGAGCAGACGGCGAAGATGTGCCGGTAGAAGCCCGGTTCCTGCCCGACCATCTCGCCGAGGTCGTGCCCGGCGCAGAAGGCGGGGCCGTTGCCGCGCAGGATCGACGGCGGCCACCTCGCCACCCTGCCCGATCGCCTTCAGGCAGTGCGATCAGTTCTTCCATGTGGGCGAGCGAGAGGGCATTGCGCCGCTCCGGCCGGTTCATCGTGATCGTCGCGACCGGCCCGTCCGTCGCGAAGAGGATATGTTGGTAGGTCTCCGTCGCGATTGCGCTCATCCGTGTTCCCTTTCGCTCCACATTCGTCGTATGGCTGGTCATCATAGGGCGCGGTCAGGGCGGGGCGCAAACCATCAGTAGCGCAGGCTTTCAGCGTGCGCTGAACCACGGCTGAAGGCCTACGCTACGTGGATCACCGGAAGACAGTGACGAGGATGACGCCCGTGACGACGCAGAGCGCGCCGAGGACCATGCGCGGGCTCACCTCCTCATGGCCGCGCAGGAAGAGGCGGACGAGGAAGACGGTGACGAGCGGGTAGGTGGAACTGATCGGCGCGACGACGACCACCGGCAGCACCGAGAGGGCGAGGACATTCGAGCAGTAGCCGAGAATGGCGGAGAGGCCGGAGAAGATGATGAAGAGCAGGGCGCGGCGCTCCATCCGCCAGCCCTGCGCCCTGCGCGCGATAGGCGCGGACGGCGAGCGGCGCGAGGACGAGGACGCCCGTCGTCAGGGCGATGACGATAGCGCGGAAGGGCGAGCCGTACTGCCGCCAGCCCGCGCCGGGTGAGCACGGCATTCGTGCCGTAGGCGACGGCGGCCGCGCAGGCGATCAGGTAGCCGATCCGCTCGGGGTGGCGCGCACGCGAGACGCTCAACTGGTCACCACCAGCACGACGCCGCCGACAATCAGCGCCACCCCGGCCAGTTGCAACGGATGGATCGTCTCGCCCGTGAAGAGCACCGCCAGCAGGATCGAAACCAGCGGCGAGCAGGCGAAGAGCGAGACGGCCCGCGTCGCGCCGAGCCGCTTGGTCGCGTTGTAGTTGCACTGCCGCCCGATGAGGAAGTTGATCACGCCGACCATCGCGAACCAGGCGAACCCGGCGCGCGGATATGCCGCCAGCCCGCCCGGATCGGTGATGAGAGAGGATGGCGAGGCAGGCGACGAGCCCCGCGCAGAGCGAGAGGCAGGTGCCGAGCGCGGGCGGAATCTGCCGCAACCCCTGCCGCGCCAGCACCGCGTCCGTCCCCCAGCCGAGCGACGCCATCGTCGCGGCCAGTATGCCGAGCATCCTTCCCCTCCATCCCCTCGTCCGCCATCCTGTATCCCGGCGACAAGCGTACCTGTCGTGCCCGGCCTGTCAAGGCGATGGATGGAGAAACCTCACCCCCCGACCCCCTCTCCTTTGCTGACAAGCAAAGGAGAGGGGGAGCAAATGCGGGGCGGGATGCTCCGGGATTGCCACGATACTTCACACGAGTCACCCCTCTCCTTTGCCATAGGCAAAGGAGAGGGGCAGGGGTGAGGTTCCCCGCCTTCCTTGACGACACCGACGGCCTCGCCTACGCTGCCCGCGCGGTGTTCCCCGCACCCACCGAAGGCGGCTGGCGGGCTCGCACAAGAGGAAGAGGCAGTACGTGAAAATCACCGATGTGAAATGTGCCGTCATCGGGAAGAACCCCATCGTCCGCATCGTCACCGACGAGGGGATCAGCGGCTACGGGGAGATCGAGTCCTACAAGCCCTACCTGAAGCCGGCGGTGCTCACCTACAAGCAGTACATCGTCGGCCAGGACCCGACGGATGTCGAGCGGGTGATGCTCAACATCCGCCATCGCGGGGCGTTCAAGCCGTGGGGGAGCGCGGTGAGCGCAATCGAGATGGCGCTCTGGGACATCGCAGGCAAGGCGGCGGGCGTGCCCGTCTACAAACTGCTCGGCGGCAAGGTGCGCGACCGCGTGCGCGTCTACAACGGCGCCGTCCGCTTCCCGATGACCGGCTACAACCCCGAGGACTACGCCGAGAACATGGCGAAGATGAAGGCGGCGCGGGAGGGCTTCTCGATCATCAAGCAGGGCATCGGCTTCCACAGCCCGATGGCGCGCGAGGTGCCCGACTTCTTCTATGGCGAGATCCCGTCGGGCGCCTTCCACGGCAACCGGATGACGGGGATGCTCACCGAGCGCGGCCTGAAGCACGTCATCGCCTGCGTGGAAGCGATGAAGGAGGTGCTCGGCGACGAGATCGGCCTCGCCCTCGACTGCGGCCCCGGCTGGACGGTGCCGGACGCCATCCGGCTGGCGAAGGCGCTGGAGCCGCTCAATGTCGCCTGGCTGGAGGACCTGATCACCGGCGACTACGTGCCCTACGTCTCCGCCGATGTCTACCGGGACGTGACGCGCAGCACCTCGACGCCGATCCACACGGGCGAGCAGATTTACCTGCGGCAGAACTTCAAGGAACTGATCGAGGGGCACGCCGTCAGCATCATCGGCCCGGACCCGTGCGACATCGGCGGCATCGCGGAACTGAAGTGGGTGGCGGAATACGCCGATCTGCACGGCATCCTGATCGCCCCGCACGGCACCGGCGACGGACTGCTCGGCCTCGCCGCGCTCGTCCAGGTCTGCGCCACCCTGCCGCAGAACTACATCGCCTTCGAGTATCCGACCGGCCAGCCGGACTGGTGGTACGACATCGTCGAGGGGCTGCCGGACCCGATCGTCAAGGACAGTTTCATCGACGTCTGGGATCGCCCCGGCATGGGCGTCGAGTTCAACATCCCCGCCGCCACCGCGCACCTCGCCGACGAAGACACGGACTTCTTCGCGTAAGCGGGATACGACGAAACCACCAAGACACCAAGAGCACCAAGAGAATGCAAATATTTGCGTCCCTCTTCGTGCCCCTGGTGCCCTTGGTGTCTTGGTGGTTAGGAATCTCCCTCGTCTTTGGCGGGACTGCGGCGTTCGACGATGGCGCCGAGGATCGCGCCGTAGACGAGATGGGCGAGCGAACATGATGCGCGGGCGGTCGGGGCGGTCTTCGGAGGCGGGCGGCATGATGCCGAGCGCGGGCACCCAGCCCTGATAGCTCGTCGCCCAGACGATAGCTGGCGAAGACCATCCCGTGCAGCGCGCCGGGCACGCGGAAGGGCAGGCGGCGATGCAGCAGGCCGAAGAGCGCGCCGCACCCCATCCCGAAGCCGAAGTGGAGCAGCGTCGCCAGCCGCATCCTGCGCCTCCTCGTCCCGCGCATGGACGCCCACCGCATCGAGCGCCGCGCCGGCGATCTTGTCCGGCGGGTGCTCGCCCATCAGCCCGGCCTTCCCGGCGGCGAGCATCAGGGCGCTCATCCCCACCGTGCCGACCGCGCCGCCGAACGCGCCATCGAGGATCGCCTTCATATCACGCTGCATGACACCTCCATTGGCGTACTGGGCGGGTGGCGGCGGGCGTCAGCCTGCCGAACAATAGGATGCTCGGCATGACACCCACCGAATCAGGACGGGATGCGGCGCAGGCGGGTCGGCGCGGTGGCGCGCATCGCCTCGCTGATGATGGTACGGGCGGTGAAATGGCCGATGACGTGTTCGTGCAGAGCGTCGAAGCGAGCGCTTCGACGGCCGCGCCTTGCTTCGGTTGCCGCAAGAGGGCATGCGCGTCGAGCCGTGGGCGGCGATCCCATCCCTCGGGGATGACGACGCCACGCTCGATCAGCCGCCCCAGGAAGCGTTCGACCGTCTTCCGATCCGGGTCGGCCTCCGGGGCGACGCGCCGCCCGGTGAACTGCGTCTCCGCCGCCGTGCCCGCCCAGAGGATCGTCAGCACCTGCAAGAGGCGCTCGGATTGACCGGGCGGGAAGGCACACTTGAAGAGGTCGATCTGTAGCGGCCCGGTGATCGCCGACTCGGATTCGGCGTCCGGGTAGAGCGCGACCATCCCGAAGCGGCAGCCAAACGACGCCGCTGCCACCGCGTGCCCTGCTTCGTGGTAGGCGGCGCGTTCCAGTCTCACGCTCTGCCGCCGTGTCGGCGCTTCAGCCATCATCCGCTCCTTCGCGTATGCGATACGGTTTAGTGTGGAGAAACGATCGCGCCGTTGCGATGGGAAGGATGCACGAACACGAAGCATTTGCTTCGCGGTATAATGCCTCGTCGCATCTTCCGTGCCATGCCCTCCTCTCCTCGATCGTATCCCATCCGTGCATCTGCTACTATAGCAGCCGAAACGCGCATCGCGCGGCGTGCGGCGAGGGAGAACGGATGATGGATGGGATTACGGCACTCGGATCGCGAGAGATCGACATCCTGATCGTCGGTGGCGGGACGTCCGGCGCGGCGCTCGCCGGGATCATCGCGCGGGATACGGACCGGCAGCGTCGTCCTCCTCGAAGCGGGGCCGGATTACGGGCCGCTCGCGGCCGGGCGCTGGCCCGCCGGCCTGCTCGATGCCCGCACCTTGCCCCGCACGCACGACTGGGGGTATCCCGGCCTCGCGCACCCGACGCACGAGAATGTCACCGCCTTCGACCGGGCGCGGGTAATCGGCGGCTCCTCGGCGCACAACGGCTGCGTCGCCCTGCTCGGCCACCGGCGCGATTACGACCGCTGGGCGGAACTCGGCAACACCGGCTGGGGCTGGGCGGATTGTCGCGCCGTCGTTCGAGCGGGCGAAGCGCGGCTTGCGCGTCCGCCTCGTGGACGAGCATGAAGTTGACGCCCTTCCATGCCGCCTTCATCGATGGCGCGGCAGCGGCGGGCATCCCGCGCGTCGTGGACATGAACGACCCGGACGACGATCAGGGCGTCGCCGCCTCGCCCGTCAACATCTTCGACGGGATGCGCTGGAACACCTCGCTCGGCTATCTCGACCCGGTGCGCGACCGCCCGAATCTGCGTATCGTCGGCGATGTGCTCGTGGACCGCGTCGAGATCGCGCGCGGGCGCGCCGTCGCGGTGCAGGCAATCATCGGTGGCGAGCGGGTGCGCATCCCCGCCGCGCGGATCGTCCTTGCGGCGGCGCGTACGGGTCGCCCGCCATCCTCCTGCGCTCCGGCATCGGCCCGGCGGACGACCTCCGCGCGCTCGGCATCGATGCCGTCCATCCGCTCCCCGGTGTCGGGCACGGACTGGTGGATCATCCGACGGTCGAACTACACTTCGCGGGGACGGAGCGACTCAACCGGGAGATGGAGGCGTTCGGCGCCTCCCACTGGCTCCCGGATGAGCAGTCGCTGGCGAAGGCGCGCAGCAGTCGCTGCACGGAGGCATTCGACCTGCACCTGTACGCCGTCGTCACGCGCCCGGAGCAATGCGGCCACTGGCGCTACCGCGTCTACGTCAGTTCCGTCCTGCCGCGCTCGGCCGGGACGGTGAAACTGGCCTCCACCGACCCGCAAGCGCCGCCCGTGATCGACCACGGCTATCTCTCCGACGTGGACGGTGAAGACATCGCGGTCCTCACGGACGGCATTGAGATTGGCGCGTGCGATCGGCTCGGCAGCAGGTGTCGCGCCCCTCTTCGGCACGGAGATCGCGGCCCGGCCCCGGCCACGAGACGCGCGCCGACCTCGCCCGCTTCATCGAGCAGACCGTAGACATCTACTACCACCCGGCGAGCACCTGCAAGATGGGTCCATCCGAGCGATCCCGCTCGCCGTCGTCGATCCGACCGGGAAGGTGCATGGTCTCGACGGCCTCTACGTCTGCGACGCCTCGATCTTCCCGACCCTGATGCGCGCCAACACCAACCTCCCCGCCGCGATGGTCGCGGAGCATATGGCGGCGGGGATCGGGGGATAGGGGGATAACCTCACCCCCGGCCCCTCTCCTTTGCTTGGGGCAAAGGAGAGGGGTGACTCACAGCAATTACCGTGACATTCCCGGATATCTGGCCCCCCTGTATTGCTCCCCCTCTCCATTGCTGACAAGCAATGGAGAGGGGGCCGGGGGTGAGGCTCCCTACCGCTGGGACTGCAACGGCGGAGACGCCACGTAGAGTTAGGTGGGGTGGAAGGCAGCGAAGAGGGAAGAGGATAGATAAGTTCGGCAGGAGAATAACGTAGAGATCGCATTCGGGCAGAAAAAAATAGTAGTAGGTGAGAAGAGTAAGCGTCAGCACGGAGAGTAAAAGGGAGTTGATCTATATATTTAACGGCAGCGGTGTAGCGTACACGCAAAAAAAAGAATTGGTAGACAGTACCGGGAATATTTACGAGCAATTTAGGCTACTCGGTCGCGGTCGGATTCGCGGGCGGCGCCACGCTGATCGCGGTCGGTGCGAGCCGACCGAGAACTCGCAGGTCGATGTCGTGCTCTTGACGGGCGTAGGTGAGACTTATATGGAGAGCGAACTCACCGAGTCCACCGCCGGTTCCAGTATGACAAGTACGGCACGAGCGTCGCGCTGATGACCGCAGTGAATGGCGATGTGGCTGTATAGGCGGCGCGCTTTAAAACAATGGCGCGTATGACGGCCCGACGCTCTCGTACTACAAGACGACGCCAGCGGTGAACAGCATCAAGGAGTCGATAGGCGAAGGCGCGAAGGTCATCGACAGCCCGGCAGGCACCTTCGCCGGCGCCCCCTTCGAAACTAGAACGCTAAGATAGAAGATGCGCGCGGCGTCGCCGCTATCTCGATAGAATGTCACCTTCAACGATCGACTATGAAGGCGTCGAGCACGACGGCTTCGATCACGGAGACAGACAGGCGAGACCTGGCACGACGAGGACGCTGAGCGACGGCGATCGCGCAACGGACGGCGACACGACCGTCCGCCGTCTATCCCCTCCGACACAGAAAAAAATTTAAGGGTGACGGCGGGAGAACGGATCGCAAACGAGAGAGACTTTACACTCTGAGGATTTTCAAAGCATGAAGGAAGAAGAAGAATGGTGGCAAAATTGGGAAAAAAAGATAGAAAGATTAGAATGGTTATTTAGTAAGTTAAATATAAAGGCAGAGGCTTCATGAACTATTAAATAAAAAAAAAAAAAAAAAAAAAAAAAAAAAAACAAGTGTGTATTAGTTTAAAATTCCGAAAACAAGAAAGAATTATAGATGAAGAAGTAATTTAGTAGAAGTAAATAAAAGGATAGGTATATAGGAGTTTAATTGTTTTACGGAAAAGCTGAAAGATTAAAAACACGTCGTAATCTAAATAAAAATCTTCGTCACAGAATACAGAGAGCCCGTGACGGAGGAGTGTCGAATGAGCAAGAAGCGTATCATTCGACGCACGGCCCCGGCACTGTCGGGGAGCACCGTCGATGTCGTCGGTACGACACTATAAACTACAGAACGGGACGTCGGCACTGATCGCGGGAGCCGAGAAGAGATTCGGCGAAAGATAGCTCGCGGCCACCAGGGGAAGGGAGGGATAGACTCATCAGATAGGACGGCGGGAGAAAGTAGACGGTGGCGGGTGGGGGCAACGATATCGTCGCGACGGACGGCGGCAATCATCGATATCGACAGAGCGAGAGTCGTCTCGGCAAGCGACTGATCGCGCACGACGGCGGGAGCGAGATCGTCAAGAAGAGTGGCGCACAGACGGTGCAAGACGGGAAGCCGCGGGTAAGCCGGTCCCGCACCGGCGCTTGCTCCGCCCGCGCGTAGAGGTCGGCCCAAGTCGCGGGAGCCGTCGTCCGGGGTCGTTTCGATCTTGACGCCGCGCTCCTGCACGGGCTGGTTGCCGGCGAGGAAGTCCGCCCAGCATTGCTGCATCGTCGCGTAGTGCATCACCCGGCCGCCCGGCCAGACGACCGAGAGCAACTGGCGCGGGTAGGCGATCTCGTAGGGCGGCTCCATGCGGAAGCGGGAGAGCGCCTCTTCGTCGATCTCGATGCCGAGGCCGGGCGCTTCCGGCACGCGCAGATGACCGCCACTGATCGTCAGCGGCTCGACGAGCAGATCATCGCTGTAGTTGTTCAGGCAGGTGACGGCGGGCCACTGCGCGCCGGGCAAGCACCGCGCCGAGGTGCGCCGCGAGCGCCGTCGTCAGACCCGGTGCCGACCAGTTGCAGCCAGAAGGGCTTGTTGAAGGCGCCCGCGAGCAGCCCCTCGCGCAGCACACCGCTGACGCCGCCACTGAGGACGAAGCCGTCGCACGATTCCGCCTGCGCGACCCGCGCGAAGGAGGGCCCGCCATAGCCGTCCGGGAAGTGGACCGCCAGCGGGTGCGTGATCTTGCCCCGCAGTTGCCGGTATCCCTCCAGATCGAGGTGCGGCAGGGGCGATTCGTAGATCGCGATGCGCTCGTACTTGTCCAACGCGGTGAGGACCGGCGCGGCATTGCCCTCGTTCAGCAGCATCTCGTTCCAGTCCACATCGATCCGGTAGTGCGGCGGCGTCACCGCGCTGACCGCCTCCACCTGCGCGTAGATGTCGATCCACGGGCGCACCTTGAACTTGTGCGCGGTGTAGCCCGCCGCGATGGCGTCCTTCGCCTCCTCCGCGAGGTCCTCCGGCCCCATCTTCGTGTTCCACCAGGCGATCGGGCACCAGTCGCGCACCTTCGGCAGATTGAAGAGCCGGTAGGCCGGCACGCCGAGCGCCTTGCCGACGACATCGTAGAGCGCCATCTGCAAGCCCGCGCCGAGCGAGTCATCGCCGAGAAAATCGGCCGGGTTGCGCCCCCGCACGCGCGCCACCGCCTCATCCGTGACCACGCCCCAGGTATAGTGCGGCAGCGTCTCGCCATAGCCGACAAACCCGGCGTCCGTCACGACGCGCGTGATCTCCGACACCCGCCACTGCCCGACGAGCAGCGCGTTCCACGGCCGCACCCGCGGCACAAAGGGCACATCGACCGTGATGCGTTCGACCTCGGTGATTTTCATTAGCCCACCCCCTATCCCCCTCCCGGCGCGGGAGGGGGGACTCTGTGCGAATATCGTAGCCTTCCCCAAACGCCTCGATCATCGGGAGGCTCGCTCCCCTTCCCGTGTCGGGAAGGGAGTTGGCGAGTTAGGGCGCGATCCCCGGTCGTTTCGTGTGCCAGTCGGTGCGCTCCTGATAGGCGCGGGCGGCGGCGAGGATGGTGTTCTCCGCTCCGGCGCGACCGACGAACTGGATCGCGGTCGGCAGGCCGCGCTCGCCGAAACCGTTCGGCACGCTGACAGCCGGGAGGCCCGCGACATTCCCCGCCGCGCCGATCACCGGGCGGCGACCGCTCGGCGTGCGTGAAGTAGTCGCTGAACTTGGTCGTGATCGGGCTGGCGACGGCGTTCGTCGTCGGGCAGACGATGGCGTCATACCGGGCGAAGAGCGCGTCCACCTCGCGGACGATGATGGCGGCGGATGCGGAGCGCGTGCAGGTAATCCTTCGCGGAGACGAGGCTGTAGGCATAGCCGCCCGCGTGGTCCTCCGGCGCGGTCAACCCGGACGCCTTGCCCGTGCGGATGAACTCGTCGAAGGCGCTCGCCGCCTCGGCGCGCAGGATCGTCTCCGTCACCGGGCCGTACGGCAGATCGGGCAGTGTCACCTCCTCGATGGTGGCGACCTCGCGCAGCACATCGAGCGCCGCGTCGAAGTTCGCGCCCGACCTCCGGCTGCGCTGCCCTCCGTCGCGCCCGCCAGCAGGCCGAGCCGGAAGCCGCCCGTGCGCGCCCGCTCCGGTGCGTAGCGGTAGGCGAGGGTGAGGCTGGTATCGTCCTCCGGGTCGTGGCCCGCGATGGCCTGCAAGACGAGGCCGCAATCGTCCGCCGTGCGGCACATCGGGCCGAGCTTGTCGAGCGTCCAGCAGAGCGCCATCGCGCCCCGCCTGCTCACGCGCCCGTAGGTGGGGCGCAGGCCGGAGACGCCGCAGTACGAGGCGGGCGTCGTGATCGATCCCCACGTCTCGGAGCCGATGGCGAAGGGCACCGCCCCCGCCCCGACCGCCGAGCCCGAACCGCTGGACGACCCGCCGCTCCACGCCTCGGCATTCCACGGGTTGAGGCCCGGCCCGGTGAGGCTGGCGTTCGGCTGGTTGTACCCCATGCCGCCCGCCAACTCGACCATCCGAGTTTCGCGACGAGCACCGCCCCGGCCGCCCGCAGCCGCTCGATGACCGTCGCATCGCGGTCGAACTGCTGATCCTTGAACGGCGCCGCGCCCCAGGTCGTCGGGATGCCGCCCGCCGTGGCGAGCAGGTCCTTCGCGCCCCACGGGATGCCGTGCAGCGGGCCGCGATCGTGCCCGCTCGCCAGCTCGCGCTCCGCCGTGCGCGCCTCGTCCATCGCCCGCTCCCGCGTCAGCGTGACGACCGCGTTGAACCGCCGCCCGACGGTGTCGAGGCGGTCGAGGAAGTATTCGGCCAGTGCGGTGGGTGTCGTCTCCCCGGCGCGCAGCATCCGGCCCAACTCGCGGATGCTCAGGAACGCGAAGCGGTCATCGGCCATCGCTCACTCCCCCTGATAGGCGCGGAAGACGAGCCCGGTTCGTCGCCATTGACGAGCGGATATGCCGCCAGCGCCGCCGTGTTCGTCAGGTTCCGCTCGATCCCCTTGCGCACGATCTCCCGATCCGCGTCGTCCATCCGCTCCCCATGCTGCGCCTCGACCACCGCCATCAACTGCTCCACGACCGGATCGTTGCGCGCCTTGCTGCTCCGCCATGCCTTCCTCCCTTTCGGTTCGCCCATGCCCGCGCGATGATGGCGAGACATGGCCGTCATTCTATCCGTTTTTGCCGTCTCCGTGGGTAGACGACTTCAGCACGCACGGTGCGGCAGCGAGACCCATCCCGGTCGTCAATACAAGAGAAGAGGGGCGCCCGTGTGGGCGCCCCTCTTCGTGCTCGCTCCGCGCGGTGCATCTTACGTGAACTGCCAGGAATCGAAGACATCCTTCGCGCTCGCCACGAAGGCATCTTCGTTATCGGGCGTCGTCACGAAGATCAGTTGATACACCTTGCCCTGGTACAGCGTGATAAAGTTCGCCGACTCCACCTGCAGCCCGTTGCTGTTGGTCGCCAGATACTCGAGCAGAGTCGCCGGATTGCCGGCGAGGACCGTGTTCGTCCGGTTATTCGGCCCCGCCTGGTAGCCGTCCTTCGTCACATTCTGGGCGTCGATCGCATTGACCGCGTCATCGAGCGAGTCGATGCCCGAAGCGTCCTGCGCGGCGACGCTGAAGACTCCACCCGAGACCGAGTCCGAGAAGATGATCTGCGACGGGTCGTGACTGCAGATCGGCGCCTTCCACGTACATTGCGGCTGCCATTGTCTCAGTCGGCCGTTGATACTTCGTATCGCGATCCGATTACGCTGAGACGGACGATAGCGGCGAGCAGCTGCCACAGCATCAGGGTGGCGCCGGCGAGGAGTCGCGAGGGTACGCCGCGCCGTACTGCGGCAAGGAACGCGGCATACCGGTGCTCGGCAATCGCCGAACGGTCCGCCGCCGGTGCCGATGTATTTGAACGACGAGAGGATAGGCGCTCCCTGCTGGAAGAAGGTAGAAGTCGTGTCGGCGGCGGTGAAGGTGAGGACGAAGACCGCATTCCCTTGCTGCGCGATCACCTGCGCGCCATGCAACTTGCTCGCCCCCGGCGGGGTGAGGAAATAATCGTAGCGGCGCGCGGGCTGCCCGCCCAGCGTCAGGCTCTGGATACCGCCCGGCCCTTCCTGATATCCCGGCAGGGACTTGGCGACGTTGTCGCGGCTCTGTGTGACGATCTGATCGAGATTCCCGCCCGCCGGCACGGTCACCGTGACGACGTTGAAATTGCCATTGAGTGGCGCCGGGGCGCTGAAGACGCCGCTCGACCGCCGTACCCTGGCGGCAGGCTTGCCGTTTGCGGCGGCGGCGTCCGGCTGCCAACCGCTCGGGACGGTGAAGCGATAGCGCCTCTGGGGATCGGTATAGGTCGTCCCTTGCGCCCCGACGGTGGCGACGACGGCAGAGACTGAGCACGGCAACCAGAACGAGCAGTTTCCACCATCGGTATCGTGTCACCCTGTCCTCCTCTACTCATCCGCAACACATTCCCGATTGCCGCTCGCAACAACAATGCCGCCCGTTGTTGCCATCCTGCGGCCCGCTCCGTATGCTACCGTATCTCCGCTCTCCCGTGTCGGGAAGGGGTTTAGGGGAGGGGCAGCAATGACCGACATGGGGCAGCACGCTGGCGGAGCGGATCGAGGACGACAGTCTGCGCGGGCTGTGGATCGTCTGGCACGATTACGCGGCGCGCGCCAATGGCCGCTGGTTCCCCGGCGCGAGCATTCCCGGCGCGCTCGCCAATGGCACGCTCTTCTGCCACGCCAATCTCAACTTCACGACGGACGACCAGCAGGTCGCGCACCCCCACTTCGGCGCGGACGCGGGCGATTTCGTCGCCATGCCGGACCCGGAGACGTACGCGCCCCTCCCCTATCACCCCGGCGTCGGTCGCGTCCTCAGTCAATCTGCGCACCGAGGCGGGCGAACCGTGGGTAGGCTGCCCGCGCACGCGCTTGCGGGATATGTTGGATGCGTTGGCGCAGCGCGGCCTCGCGGCGCGGGCGGCCTTCGAGCCGGAATTCACGCTCTTTCGCACGGGGGATGACGGCGGCTACACGCCCGCCGACGCCTTCACGATGTATTCCGTCGCCCGCATGGAGGCGGAGCACGATCTGCTGGACGAGATCGAGACGACGCTCGCCGCGCAGGGCATCCGCGTCGTCGGGATGGGCGCGGAGTACGGCGCGGGGCAACTGGAGATCAACCTGCATCACGAGCACCCCGATCAAGGCGGCGGACGATCTGCTCACCTTCCGCGAGACGGTCAAGGCGCTCGCCCGGCGGCGCGGCCTCGATCGCCTCCTTCATGCCGAAACCCTACGAGCATCTGGCGGGCAACGGCGTCCATGTCCATCTCTCGCTGTGGGATCAGCGGAACGGCGCAGACAAGGATCGCTCGGCGGGCGATGGCCCGCTCGGCCTCTCGGCGGAGATGGCGCACTTCATCGCGGGTGTGCTCGCCCATGCCCCGGCGCTCTGCGGCGTCTCCGCGCCGACGGTCAACTCCTACAAGCGGCTGCTGCCCGGCTCGTGGGCGCCCGCGCATATCGGCTACTCGGCGGGCAACCGCGCCGCGCTCGTCCGCGTGCCGGGCGCATCGCGCCCCCGCATGGAGTTCCGCGCGGGCGATCACACCGCGCACCCGCACCTCGCCCTCACCGCCCTGATCGCGGCGGGCATCGACGGGCTGGATCGCCGCCTCGATCCCGGCCCGCCCGCCACCGGCGATCTCGGCCACCTGCCGGACGACGCACTTGCCGCGCAGGGCGTCCGCCTCCTCCCCCGCACCGCGCACGAAGCGCTGGACGCCATCGAAGCGGATCCGGTCGTGATGGCCGCCCTCGGCCCCATCTGCGGCCCCGAACTGCTCCGCATCCGCCGCGAAGAACTCGCCCGCTACGACCAGCACGTCTCCGACTGGGAACGCGCCGTCTACCTGGAACGGGTCTGACCGGATGAACCACAGAGGACACAGAGGACACAGAGAGCAAGAGAGAAGAAGAAATGGAGGCTAGACAATTCTCTTCTCTTGATTTCTCCGTGCTCTCTGTGTCCTCTGTGCCTCTGTGGTTAGTGTTTTCTGGAGGATCGGTATGGATGACGGGTTGCGGGAAGGGATTGGGCAGGTGGCGTTTGTGGATCATCATGTCCACGCGCCGTATAAGCGGGGGCACGCGATCCCGCTGGACGAGTTTCGCAGGCCGTTCACGGAGGCGAGCATCCCGGCGGTCTGGACGGAGAATATCTCAGACGCTGGTCGGCTACCAATGGATGGTGCGCGAATTGGCGCGGCTGCTCGGCTGCGGCGCCGGACGAAAACGCCGTGCTCGCGGCACGGAATGGGACGGATGCGCGCCGCGCTATCACCGCCTGCTGGCGGACGCGGCGAACCTCGGCGCGTGCTACGCGGACGATCTCTTCGCCTTCGGGCAGTGCTACGACGATCGATGCATGGGCGGCGCTGATCGGGCGACCCGTCGAGCGCGTGCTGCGCATCGAGACATGCGTCGAGCAGGGGTACGCCGACGTGCGAAACGCTGGACGACGCGCTCCACCGGCTGACGCGGGAGATCACCGCACCGGCGCGGCGACTCGTCTCGCTCAAGAGCATCGCGGGCTACCGCTCCGGCCTCGCCTTCGATCCGCCGAGCGCGACGCAGCGCCAGCGAGCGGCCACAGGCATATCAGCGAGTTACGCGACGCCTCCCTGCGTGGCGACTCCGGCCGGATCGCGGAGAAGGCGCTCGTGGACACGATCGTCTGGACGCGCGCTCGAAGCCGCCGCGCCGCTCGGGTCTGCCGATGCAGTTCCACGTCGCCTTCGGGGACGACGATATCGTGATGACGAAGAACGATCCGACGCTGATGCGCGCGCTCTTCGCGCACGAACCGTTCCGCGCCGTGCCGCTCGTCCTGCTCCACTGCTACCCATTCCACCGGCAGGCGGGCTACCTCGCCAGCATCTACCCGAATGTCTACGTGGATCTCGGCCTGACGATCCCGATAGTCGGGCCGGGCGCGGCGCGCGTGCTCGCGGAAACGCTCGAACTCTGCCCGACGCGCCAACTGCTCGCCTCGACGGACGGCCATATGGAGCCGGAGTTCCAGTGGTTCGGCGTCTTCGTCTGGCGCTGGGCGCTCGCCCGCGTCCTCGGCCAGTACGTGGAGTGGGACATCCTCGAACACGACGCCGCGCTGGCCACCGCCCGCGCCATCCTCCACGACAACGCGCTCCGCGTCTACCAACAGCGGAGGAGATTGAACCGCAGAGAGCGCAGAGAGACGCAGAGAACACAGAGGAAGCGAGAAGAGATAAGATGTCTGGTGATTGCTTCTTCGTGGTCCTTCTCTATAATCTCCTGTGTCTCTTTGTGTCCTCTGCGTCTCTGTGTCTCTATCGGTTCACGGTGTCGCGGCGATATGGAAGGGGACAAGATGATGGTTGATCCGAAACTGCTGGAGAAGATGGAGTGGCGGCTGGTGGGGCCGTTCCGGGGCGGGCGGTGCGTGGCGGTGGCGGGCGATCCGTCCGACATGCTCACCTTCTACTTCGGCTCGACGGGCGGCGGCGTCTGGAAGACGCGCGATGGCGGCGCGACGTGGAGGAATGTCTCGGACGGCTTCCTCGGCACCGCCTCGGTCGGCGCGCTCGCCGTCGCGCAGTCCGATCCGAATGTCCTCTACGTCGGCATGGGCGAGACGACGATTCGCGGCAATGTCGCGCACGGGGACGGCGTCTACAAATCGTCCGACGCGGGCGCGACCTGGACGCACTGCGGCTTGGCAGAGACGCGGCACATCGCCAAAGTGCGCAGTCCACCCGGGCGATCCCGATCTCGTCTACGTCGCCGCCTTCGGGCATGTCTACGGATCGAACGCGGAGCGCGGCGTCTATCGCTCGCGGGACGGCGGCGACGACGTGGGAGCGCATCCTCTTCCGCAGCGAGCAGGCCGGGGCGATTGACCTCGCGATGGACCCGCACAACCCGCGCATCCTCTACGCCGCCTTCTGGGACGCGCAGCGCACGCCGTACGGCCTGACGAGCGGCGGGCCGGGCAGCAGCCTCTACAAATCCACCGATGGCGGCGAGAGCATGGACGGAGTTGACGAACGCGCCCGGCCTGCCGAAGGGATTGCTCGGCAAGATCGGCGTCGCCTGCTCCGCCAAGCGCGAGCGCGTCTGGGCGCTGATCGAGGCGGAAGGCGGCGGCGCTGTTCCGCTCGGAGGATGGCGGCGCGTCGTGGGAGAAGATGAGCGACAACGCCGACCAGCGGCAGCGCCCGTGGTACTACACGCACATCATCGCCGACCCGACCGAGCCGGACACGCTCTGGGTGCCGAACGTCCAACTCTGGAAGTCCACGCGACAGCGGTCGCTCCTTCCAGGAAATCCCGACGCCGCACGGCGACGATCACGACATCTGGATCGACCCGGCGAACTCGATGCGGATGATCGAGGGGAACGACGGCGGCGCGTGCGTCTCGTACAGCGGCGGCGCGGCGTGGTCGTCCATCTACAATCAGCCGACCGCCGAGTTCTATCACATCGCGACGGACAATGCCGTCCCCTACCGCCTCTACGGCGCGCAGCAGGACAACACGACGATTAGCACGCCGAGCCGCTCCGACAACGGCGCGATCACCTGGGCGGACTGCTACACCGTCGGCGGCGGCGAGAGCGGCTACATCGCCGTGCGCCCTGACGACCCGAACATCGTCTATGCCGGTTCCTACTGGCTCGTCACGCGGTACGACCACCGCACGCACCAGTCGCGCAATATCCTCCCCTGGCCGGAGAACCCGATGGGCTGGAGCGCGGGCGACCTCAAGTACCGCTTCCAGTGGACCTTCCCGATCCTCGTCTCCGCGCACAACCCCGATACGCTCTATGTCACCTCGAATGTCGTCCACCGCTCGACGGACGAGGGCGCCAGTTGGGAGGTCATCTCGCCCGACCTGACGCGCAACGACCCGACCGGATGGGGCCGTCCGGCGGGCCGATCACGCGGGACAACACGAGCGTCGAGTACTACTGCACGATCTTCGCGCTGGCCGAATCGCCCGTGCAGCAGGGCGTTCTCTGGGCCGGGTCGGACGACGGCCTCGTCCATGTCTCCCGCGATGGCGGCAAGAACTGGGCGAACGTCACGCCGAACGAGTCTGCCGGAGTGGGCGATGATCTCGATCATCGAGCCGTCGCCGCACGACGCGGCGCACGGCGTATGTCGCGGCGAACCGCTACAAGTCGGACGACTTCGCGCCCTACCTCTACAAGACGACCGACTACGGCCAGACGTGGACGACGATCACGGACGGCATCGCGGAGAACGCCTTCGCCCGCGTCATCCGCGCCGATCCCGGACCGCATCGGGCTGCTCTACGCGGGCACCGAGACGGGGCTCTACGTCTCCTTCGACGACGGCGCGCACTGGCAGTCGTTGCGGCAAAACCTGCCCGTCGTGCCGATCCACGATCTCGCGGTGAAGAATCAGGACCTCATCGCCGCCACGCACGGCCGCGCCTTCTGGATTCTGGACGACCTCACGCCGCTCCATCAACTGGCGGACGGCATCGGCGAGGGAGGCGCGCACCTCTTCACGCCGCGCCCGACGACCCGCTTCAAGAGCGGCCTGCGCCGCTTCCATGCCGGCGGCCCGCCGCAGGGCTATCTCTCCGTCGGCGGCCTCGCCGTCACGACCTGGCAGGACCCGAAACCGGGCAGCCCCCTCACCTTCTTCGAGGCGGGGCGCAACCCGACCGACGGCGTCATCATCAACTATTACCTGAAGGAGAAGCCCGACGACGCCCATCTCCCTCACCTTCCTCGATGCGCAGGGCAATGAGATCAAAACCTTCAAGAGCGAAGAGGCAGAAGAAGCCGGACACGCAGTCCTCAGTTCCTGCAGGGGCGCCAGTCCTCAGTCCTCCCACGAGAAGAAGGAGCCGAAAGCGCCCGCCGAGGCGGGGATGAATCGCTTCGTCTGGAACATGCGCTACCCGGACGCGACGAATGTGCCCGGCGCGATCTTCTGGGCGGGCAGCGTGGACGGGCCGATTGCCCCTCCCGGCCACTATCAGGTGCGCCTCACGGTCGGGGAGACGACGCAGACCGTGCCGTTCGAGATTCGCAAGGACCCGCGCGTCGCGGCGACGCAGGAGGAGCTCGACGCGCAGTTCGATCTCCTGCTGAAAATCCGCGACCAACTGACGCGCGCGCACAACGGCATCAACCAGTTGCGCGATGTCCGCTCCCAGGTCGAGAGCTGGGAGAAGCGCGTCGAAGGGCGCGAGGACGCCCAGCCGATGCGCGACGCGGCGGACGGCGCTGAAGAAGAGCCTCGCCGAGGTCGAGGAGGAACTGATTCAGGTGCGCTCCAAGGCGCTGGAGGACCCGCTCAACTTCCCGATCAAACTGAACAACAAACTGGCGAGCCTCTCCGGCGCCGTCGCCAGCGCGGACACCGCCCCGACGACCGCAAGCACAGGCCGTCTTCGACGACCTCGCCAACCAAATCGCCCTCCATCTCATCACCCTCTCAACCGTCATCGAGACCGATGTCGCGGAGTTCAACCACCTCGTCAGCCAACTGAGCATCCCCGCCATCGCGCCGTCACAACCCTAATCCTTCCTCTCCCTCTCCCCTTCCCCAGTGGGGAAGGGGGCGGGGGTAGGGCAAACGTCAAATACTTGCACTACTCATCACATTTTCTCACCAATGCACGTTATACCGCATGAGTGGGCGAGCCGGCTCCGGGGGAGCGTGTGGGAGTAGGCGAGATGGCAGCTATATCCGATCCCGATGTCAGTGAATCGTTCGGTCGCTATCGCTTCCGGGGGCTCGATCCGAAATCGGTCGAGCGCTGGGCAATCAATTACGAGAATGAGAATGCCGGCCTGCGCGCCCAGATCACCGCGCTCGACGCGCGGGCGACGAAGGCCGATGCCTTCGCGGAGGAGGCGCTGATCGAGGCGACCACACTGCGCGAAACAATCGCGCGCATGGAGGCGGAGCGGGAAGATGTTGCCGCCCGGCAGCGTATGATCCGCGATGAGGCGGCGCAAATTATCCACGATGCCTGGGCGGAGGCAAATATTGTCCGCGCGCAGACGCAACTGCTGACGGACCGGGCAGAGGCGCAACGGGAAGCGGCGAAGGTCGAGCACGCGCGCGAGATCGAACGGCTGCACGCGCAGGCGGCTGCCGAGATCGCATCGACCGTCGAGCAGGTACGGCGCACACTCGCGGTGGGGCTTGAGACGCAGCAAGCGCGGGTCGCAGCGCTGGAACGGCAGCGGGCGCGCCTGATCGCGGAGATCGAGGCGTCCACCGCACATGTCCTGAATGGTCTCGCCCCGCTCAAAGCGTCCGCTCTTCGCACCAGTCAAGGCTGGTCAGGCGCCCCGGAGAGCGATGCCCCCCGCGCGGTGCGCGAGGCGACCGATGGCCTCGCCCTCCTCGTCACGGCGATGCAGCAATCGCTGCGTCCGCCCTCCGACGAGCAGGAGACGACGCACGACGGAGGTGATCGTCTCGCCAGCGAAGGCGCCGAGATCGCTCGATAGCGCGGTTCCAAAGTACATGCACGAGCAGTACGCCGCGCGAGCGGTTTAGTCAAATCGCCCGCACAGGCGCGACGATGGGCAACGTTGTGAGTACTCTGTAATGCACGTACACTGGTGGAGGCGGGACGACACGGCGTGCGATTTGCTATCGGGACATCCATTGGCGCGATGGGCAGGGAGATAAAGGACATATGACCGTTTGTGTCGTTGGAGCAATGCGCTCCGGTACATCGATGGTAACGAATCTGCTGCGTCTCTCGGGGCTCTTCCTGGGCGCGCACGATGATCTCTTGCCGCCCGCTCCCGATAATCCTGACGGCTTCTGGGAGAATACGCGCTTCGTCGCGCTCAATGACGCGATACTCAACGTATTCGGCGGCGCGTGGGACTGCCCACCGGTCTTCCCGGAAGATTGGGAGTCCGCGGATCAGTTGCAACCCATCCACACGCAGGCGGGGTTGCTCATTGCGGAATTCGTCGGACAGGCGCATTGGGGCTGGAAAGACCCGCGCACCAGCCTCACGATGGCCTTTTGGCGGCAGCATTGCCCGGAGATGAACGTTGTGTTGTGCGTGCGCAACCCCCTTGAGGTCGCGCGGTCGTTGCACCGCCGTCAGGGATTCTCGCCCCAGTTGAGTATGAACCTATGGTATCGCTACAACACGAACATCGTGGAACAGACCGCGCGCGCGTATCATCGTCACCCACTACGAGTCGTACTTCCGCGATCCGCGCGCCGAACTGCGGAGAGTGTTGCGCTTCCTCGACATGCCCCATTCCGATGAGACCATCGCCGATAGCTGCGCGGCGATTTCGGCGGGTTGCGCCACTATCAGTTCACCGCCGCGCAACTCCGCGCGACGGGCGCCTCCCCGCTCGTGCGCAATCTCTATGATGCACTCGCCGAGCGCGCCGACTTTGCCGACCCGAGCGAGGACGCGCCCAGACATCGCGATCGGCCCACCGGTCATGGAACGGAGCGGACGACCCCGCGGCCGCCGACCTTTGATGGCGCGACCCATCAGGTCGGCACACTCGATGTGGATGCCCTCGACACGATGGTCGCGCGCGATGAACTGGCTGTGGTACGACAACAGCTCGCCGAGAGCGTTATCACCGCTGAGGGCTTATTCGCAGACCTCGTCAGCCAGGGCGCATACATACGGGAGGTGGAGAGTAAACTCGCCGCGATGGACGACGCCGTCCGCGATCAGGGCGCGTATGTCGGGAGGTTGGAGGCCGATCTGCGCGAAGCGTACGAAATGATGCGCGGACAGGGAGAGTATGTGCGTGAGTTGGAGACGGGACTCGCGTCGATGGACGAGGCAGTTCGCGAGCAAGGGCGTGTACGTCCGCACGCTGGAAACGGACCTCGCGCAAACGGGGAAGGAGATCGACGCGCAAGGCGCCTATGTCCGCAAGCTGGAGGACGACCTACGCGACGCGTACCAACGAATGCGGACGCAGGGTGAGTACGTCCAGAAACTAGAAGATGATGTGCGCACCCTCAATGAGGCAATCGCGGCACAAGGCGAGTACGTCCGGAAACTGGAGACCGACCTGCGCGATGCAGTGGCCGCCCGCCACTGAACTGCTGAATGCATCGAGAGACGACGTCCGCACGCGGGGTATCGCCGGGTGTTTCTATCCATGGGATACATCCCTTTTCGGCATGAATAGTGCGGTGCACCGGGCCGTAAGGGTCCGCTGCATGATGCCCAAAGGAGAAAGGTCCCATGTCACTGACACGAATCCGCGCCATCCCGATCGTCTGTGCGCTCTCGATCGCGCTCTTCCTGAGCGCGTGCAGCCTCGGTATCAGTTCATCATCCTCGACGAAACCCGCCCCGACGACTGCGGCGACTACCGCACCGGCGACGGCCGCCACGGCAACGGTCTCGGCAACGACCGCGCCCGCGTCCGCAGCGGCCGGGACCGCCGCGCCGAGCGGTGCAACGACAGCGGCATCGAGCGCCGCAGGTAGCACAACAGCAGGAAGCGCGACTGTGGCGAGCGCGAGCACGACCGCGAATGCCAGCGCCAACGCGACCCCCAGCACGACCCTCATCAGCGCGCCCGTCTCGGCATCGGGCCAGCTGCTCTCCGTCGCGGCGATCAATCAGCAGGTGCGCCCGGCGGTCGTGCAGATCACGAATAACCAGAAGGTGCAGGGGCGGTTCGGCCAGTCCAATGGCATCGCGGTACCCGCCGGTGTCGGCACGGGATTCATCTTCGACAAGCGCGGCTACATCCTGACGAACAATCACGTCGTGGAAGGCGCCAACTCGCTGACGGTCGCCACGACGGACAACAAGACGTATGACGGCAAGATCGTCGGCACCTACGCGCAGGGCGACCTCGCGGTCGTGCAGATCAACGGCAACGGCGATCTCCCGACCGTCGCCGCTCGGCGATTCGAGCAAGTTGCAGGTCGGCGACCCGCTCGTCGCGATCGGCAACGCGCTCGCCCTGGCGGGCGGGCCGACGGTGACGTCGGGCGTCGTCTCCGCCCTCGGTCGGGTGGCGCAGGAGCCGGGCAGCAGCATCGTCGGGCAGCGGCGTCGAGTAGCGCGAACGGCCCGTTCCTCGTGGACCTCATCCAGACGGACGCGGCGATCAACCCCGGCAACAGCGGCGGCCCGCTGCTGAACGCGCAGGGGCAGGTGGTCGGCATCAATACCCTCGGCGCGGGGCAGGCGGAGCCGGGCGTGCAGGCGCAGGGGATCGGCTTCGCCATCTCGATCAACTCGGCCAAGCCCGTCGCGGACGCGCTGATCGCCGGGCAGCCGGTGCCGCGCCCCTTCGTCGGCATCACCACCGGCTCGCTCAACCCGCAGCAGGACGCCCAACTCGGGCTGCCCGCGAACGCGGGGGTCGGCATCGCCAGCGTGCAATCGGGCTCGCCCGCCGAAAAAGCGGGATTGCAGGCGAACGACGTGATCGTCAAGTTCGACGGGCAGGCCGTCCAGGGCGAGGAGGGCTTCGTCGGCTTCCTGCTCAGTCACAAGCCGGGCGACACGGTGACCTTCACCGTCCTGCGCAACAAGCAGCAGCAGGATATCAAGGTGACGCTCGCGCAAGCGCCGACCAGTTAGCGATACCGACGTGAACGGACGGGAGCGGCGCCATCTCCTCGGCAGGCGCCGCTTCCGTGTGCATGGGATCGTGGTATCCTCCCCGCCGTGGGAGGGAATGACGATGGCGTCTACCGGCGACGAACAGCATCCAGCGGTAGCGCGGCGCAGCATCGCGGAGCATTACCGGCGGCATATCCGCGGCACGGGGCGCGAGGCGCGCTTCCTGATCGCCCTGGCATTCCTGATTACCTTCGCCATCGTCCGCTTCATCACCTATTCGATCCGCTACCACTGGCTCCCCTTCCTGCACGATAACGTCACGAAGAGCGGCCTGCATATCCATCATTTCGTCTACGGCATCATCATCCTGCTCGTCGTCGGCTACCTCGCACTCGCCTTCCCGGAGCGAAGCGGTGCCCGACTGATCGTCCTCGCGCTCCTCTACGGCATCGCGGCGGCGCTGACGCTGGACGAGTTCGCGATCTGGCTCAATTTGGAGGATGTCTACTGGGCCAGACAGGGGCGCGAGAGCCTCGACGCGGCGGCGATCGTCGCGACGCTGCTCATCCTCGGCGGCGTCGGCGCGCCCTTCTGGTCCGCCCTCTGGCACGACCGCATACGACATCCGTCGTAATACTCTCTCCATCAGCGGAAATCTCGCGCTGGCACGACCGCTTGCTAATGCAAGCGCGAACGGTACTATCCGTGTGATAGTGAATAAAACCCTACGAGTGCGCGATGGGCCTTGCGGGAATCCGGGAACTATCGCGAACCACAAGCGGGAAAGGATCGGTAACGGCTATGACTATCTCCCAGCACCCGCCCGCGCTGCCGGATGACGAGGAAGCGTACGACAACCCCGGCAATCGCGGCGGGCGGGGCCCGGCGCTCGAACCATCAATCACCGAAGGGTCGTTCGATAAGTCCGTCCCCGAAGCGGATCAGCGGCTCGGCGACCGCCGGGCGAACGAGCAGCCGAAGGGCCTGAAGAAGTTTCTCGCCGTCCTCGGCCCCGGCCTGATCACCGGCGCGTCGGACGACGACCCCTCCGGCGTCGGCACCTACTCCACGGCGGGCGCGGCAACCGGCTATCGGTATCTCTGGACGGCGATTGTCACCTATCCGCTGCAGGCGGCGATCCAGGGCATGTGCGCGCGCATCGGCCTCGTCAGCGGTAAGGGGCTGGCCGCGACGATCAAGCAGTATTATCCGAAAGGGGTGCTCTATCCGATCGTCGTGCTGCTGATCTTCGCGAACACCTTCAATGTCGGCGCGGACCTCGCCGCCATCGCCGCCGGGATCAACCTGATCGTCCCGATCCCGATCCTCGCCCTCATCCCGCCGATCGCCGTCGGGCTCATCCTGCTCCAGGTCTTCGCCAAGTACCAGATGATCAACAAAATCTTCAAGTGGCTCTGCCTCGCGCTCCTCGCCTACGTCGCCACCGCGTTCGTCTCGCACGCGAATCTCGCTCGATGTCGCGAAAGGGACGCTGATCCCGAAGTTGCCGCGCACGAAGGACGACATCAACGCTGATGATCGCCATCCTCGGCACGACGATCTCCCCGTACCTCTTCTTCTGGCAGGCGGGGCAGGAGATCGAGGAGCAGAAGGCGGAAGGGAAGACGACCGTCGCCGAGCGGCAGGGCGCATCGCGGCAGGAGGTCGCGGACCGCAAACTCGATGTCAATCTCGGCATGTTGGCCTCCAATCTCGTGATGTACTTCATCATCCTGACGACCGCCGCGACGCTCCACGCACAAGGCAAGACGGATATCAGCAGCGCAACTGACGCGGCATCCGCGCTCCAGCCGCTGCTCGGCTCGTATGCCAAGGTCCTCTTCGCCATCGGCATCATCGGCGCGGGGCTGCTCGCCATCCCGGTGCTGACCGGCTCGACGGGCTATACGCGTCTCCGAGGCATTCGGCTGGCGGCACGGCCTCGACGAGAAAGTGACGCGGGCGAAGGGCTTCTACGGCATCATCATCGCCAGTACGGTCGCCGGGATGCTCTTCAACTACCTCGGCCTCGACCCGATCAAGGCGCTCGTCTACAGCGCGACGATCAACGGCATCACCTCGCCGCCGCTGCTCCTGCTCATCGTCATGCTGAGCAATCGCCGGTCGGTGATGGGCAAATACACGAACCGCGCCTGGAGCAATATCTTCGGCTGGGCAGCCTTCGCATTGATGACGGTGGCGACCGTCGCCTACTTCGTGACCCTCTTCATCTAAGGAGATTGACTATCCATGCCAGATCATACGACAGTGGCGAGCGAGAACAACGATCGCCATCAGCGAGGGCGCCGAGGTCTACGGCAGCGACGGCAAGCAATGGGGCCGCGTGGAGGCGGTCGGCGCGAAGTACCTGACCATCGCCGAGGGGCTGATCGGTCAGCGGGAGTACTTTCTGCCGATCGGCTTCGTCGCCGCAGGCGACGCCGAGCAGGGTAGAACTGACCATACCGCTCGTCGATGCGAAAGCGCGGGCGCTGACAGAGGAACCGGACGACGAGCCGATCTCTCATCGACAGCGAGCCGATCCCGCCGGAGAAACTCGAAGCCGTCGGTCTCCCCGAGCCCGAGCGCGCGGCCGTCGGTACGGGCACGGAGCCGCGAGCCGAAAAGCCTTAGCGGGCGGCGGTTGCGTCACCGGAACCGCCGTGCTAGTATCGGGGCTACGCCGGGGAGTGGCGCAGTCTGGTAGCGCACACGGCTGGGGGCCGTGTGGTCGCAGGTTCGAATCCTGTCTCCCCGACCATCACGAAGTACTGAGTGCTGGGTACTGAGTGCTGAGGATTATGCTCCTCCACTCGGCACCCAGCACTTTTCACTCAGCACTTCTTCCCGGAGGGAAGTCCCGTGAGCAAGGAACGCGTCGTCATCGCCGACGATGAGTCGATCATCCGCATGGACCTGCGCGAGATGCTCGGCGGCCTCGGCTATCAGGTCGTCGGGGAGGCGGCGGACGGCCAGACCGTCCTCGAACTCGCCCGCACGCTCCGGCCGGACCTCGTCATCATGGACATCAAGATGCCCGAACTGGACGGCATCACCGCCGCCGAGACGCTGACGGCGGAGAAGATCGCCCCCGTCCTCCTGCTCACCGCCTTCAGCGAGCAGGAGTTGATCCAGCGGGCGACGCAGGCGGGCGTCTCCTACTATCTCGTCAAACCCTTCCGCGAGGCGGAGTTGCTGCCCGCCATCGAGATCGCCCTCGCCCGCTACCGCGAGTTCGTCGACCTCCAACACGAGGTGACCGACCTCAAGGACGCCCTGGAGACGCGCAAGGTCGTCGAGCGCGCCAAGGGCATCCTGATGGAGACGCAGGGGCTCAAGGAGTCCGACGCCTTCCATCGCATCCGCAAGGCGAGCATGGACAGCCGCAAATCGATGCGCCAGGTGGCCGAGGCGATCCTCCTCACCTACGAGATGAACATCGGGTCCCCGTCATCGCATTGAACTGGTCCGAGCGATGGAATCAGGGCGTGCCGCTGGCGCGCGGGGTGGCGGGGCGGGCGCTGCCACCGGCGGCGGGCGTGATCGGCGGCGGGCTGCCGGTGGCGCTGACGGGCTGCGGGACGAGGAAGAGCGTGTCCCGGTTCTGGAACATGTCAATCCAGAGGCGACCGCGCGCCGGATCGGGCGTCAGGGTGATGTCCGCGATCAGTACGCCCTTGCTGCCGACCGTCGCCGTCCGGCTCGTCACCGCCGTCGCGTAGGTGGGCAGGAGCGTCTGCTGGGAGCGGATCAGGCGGTAGCCGGTGATGCGCTTGACGAGTTCGGGCGCGTCCGCCGCCGCGTCGGAGGGGTTCGTGTAGACGAGCGCGACGTGCATCGTGCGCCGGAACTGGCCCGCGTCGGTGTAGCCCATCGCCTGCAACTCCGGGGCGTGCAGCGTGCCCCAACCGCGCGTCGTCGCGGCGATCTGCTGCGGCTGGAGCACCGCCTCGACCACATCGGACGCGCCCGGCGGGAAGGTCACCATGCTTGTCACACCGCTCAGCGTGGTGGCGAGAGCGCGGAGCGTCGCGCTCCCGTCCAGCGCGGTCGGTCCGCTTCGCCTCGGCATCGAGCGCGGCGGCGATCAGCGCGGTCGTCGGGGCGGCGATGACGCGCTCCGTGCTCGCGGCGACGCGATTCATCCGGCCCAGCGCGAGGCGACTGCGGGGTCGGACGAAATTGATCTCGCTATCGCCCCGGATCGTGTAGTAGGGGACGCCGTTCTGGTCGGCGGCGGCGTAGCCCCCGGCCTGCAACTTCGCCTCGATCGCCTGCGCATCGAACGCGCCCTCCATGCGGGAGAACTGCTCCGGCGGCTGCCCGGCGCTGATCTCGCGATCCACCTGATAGACATCGTAGCCGAAGGCATCCCGGTACTCACCCTGGCTGGCGAGTGCGCCCGTGAACTCGGTCAGGTAGCAGCCGTTCGTCGCGTTCGCGTAGTCCGTCGGCTTGACGTTCTGCGCCTGCAGGTCGCTGTACGCACGGACGTTGTCGTAGCCGTAGAGTTTCTTCACGTCGCGCCAGGTTCGCGAAAGAGAGCGTCCCCTTCCAGCGGGTGAGGAAGGCGAGCAGGCCGCCGGTGGCATCCTGCTCGTTCGGGACGAGGCCGAGCATCCGCAGCAGATCCGGCACCGGCGCGCCCTGCTTCGCCGTCGGGAAGACCGTGCCGACCGGATTCGCGGCGGGCACATCGGTCGGGTTGACGATGGCGACACGGGGGCGCGACTGCGCCGCCCGACCGCACGCGATGTCGCCGTCCGCGCGGGCCGGAAGGTCGTCTCCCCCTCCGGCCCGCCACACGCCGCGAGGAGCGCCGCCAGCGCGCCCCCCGCCGCGCCCGCCAGCAGCGCCCGTCGCCCGATCCGAGGCTCCCCGCGGTACGGCAGGAGTGAGGACCGAGCGACTGAGGACTGCGTGTGTCGCTTTCTCCCTCAGATCCTCATCGCTCGGTCCTCACTCCTTCCGATTACCGTTTGCCAATCGCGCCGCGCGATCTCTTCGAGCAGGCGATGGTTCGTCATATCGAGGTGAATCGGTGTGACGCTGATCTTGCCGTCCGCGATTGCCGTGACATCGGTGCCCGGCTCGGTGTGGGCGCCCGGCATCTCGCCGCCGACCCAGTAATAGCGCCGCCCCGCCGGGTCGACGCGCTCGATCAGTTCGTCCGCGTAGATGCGCCGCCCGGCGCGCGTCACCTCGACGCCCGCGATCGCCGCGCGCGGCACATCCGGGACATTGACGTTGAGCAGCAGATCGGGCTCCACACCGGTGCGCCCGATATCGGCGACGAGCGCGGCGGCGAAGCGGGCGGCGGCCGTCAAAATTCCACTCCGGCGCGTCCCACCGCCCCGCCTGCGAGATCGCCATGCCCGGCACGCCGCCGATCACCCCGCCATCGCCGCCGCGACGGTGCCGGACATGATGATGTCGTCCCCCATGTTCGCGCCCTTGTTGATGCCGGAGACGACGAGGTCCGGCGTGCGCGGCAGGAAGCCGAGCAACCCGACCGCGACGCAATCCGCCGGGGTGCCGTCGCAGGCATGGGCGGGCGTGCCGTCCGGCAGTTGCACATCGGAGATGCGCAGCGGGCGGTCGAAGGTGCGCTGATGGCTGCCCGCGCTCCAGTTGCGGTTCGGCGCGAGCACGACGACCTCCGCCACCTGCGCGATCGCCGCCACGAGCGCGTGCAGCCCCGTGCTGTCGATACCATCGTCATTCGAAATCAATACGAGCACCGCGCCGTCCCTCCCCATCGTGCAGACGGCGGCATGATACACTGCCGCAGGTGCTATCGTAGGGGCGAGGAGTATGGGGCGCAACACGGGCGATCGTTTTCGCAGGCCGAACGGCAATGAACGCTTCGCCCTGATCCTCCTCTGCACGACGCTGCTCACCGCGTGGGTGATGGATTTCCGGCCGAGCACGCAGCCCGCCAATCCGCGTGCGCCCGCGCCGATCGCCCGCACGCCGTCCACGCAAACCGTCGCGACGACCGACCCGCAGGCGGGCGTCCACACCCGGCTGACGCTGGAAGCGGACCCGGCGGCGATCCGTCGGGAACTGCAGATGGTGCGGGAGATGGGCGCGTCGTGGATCGTCGAGTACTTCCCCTGGCTCTATCTCCAGCCCAACGGGCCGGACGACTACGACTGGCAGCACGCGGACCTCGTCATCGCGGAGGCGCACCGGCAGGGGTTGGCGGTGATCGCCCGCATCGACGGCGTCCCGGCCTGGGCGCGGCCCGCCGACACGAGTTGGAAATACCTCGACGCGACGGCTACCCCGCCTACGCGCGGCTCGTCGCCGCGTTCGCCGCGCGCTACCAGGGGCTCGTGACGCAGATCGTCGTCTGGAATGAGCCGAATCTCTCGCTCGAATGGGGGTTGCGGCCCGTGGACCCGGCAGGCTACGCGGCGATGCTGCGCGCCGTCTATCCGGCGGCGAAGGCGGCGAACCCGGACATCGAAATCCTCGCGGCGGGTCTCGCGCCCACCTCGGAGCCGGACGGCTCGCCGCTCGGCCTCGATGACCTCGTCTACCTGAACCGGCTCTACGACGCGGGCGCGGCCCCCTACTTCGACGCCCTCGCCCTGCACACCTACGGCGGCACGCACCCGCCCGACGCCGAGCCGGGCAGCGACCCGCGCACCTGGCGGCACGCCGAGCAGGTGCGCGCCGTGATGGTGGCGCGGGGCGACGCCGCGAAGCCCGTCTATCTCACCGAGGGCGGCTGGAACGACAGCCCGCGCTTCGATGGCGCGGTGCGCCCCGCCGACCGCGTGCGCTACACCGTCGCCGCCTATCAGTACGCCCAGGAGCACTGGCCGTGGGCGCGCGCCGTCTCGCTCTGGCAGTTCCGCCTGCCGCTCGCCACCCACACCGCGCAGGACAACTGGACCTTCGTCACGCCGGACTTCCTGCCCAAGCCCGTCTACCTCGAAGTGCAGAAGGCGCTCCGCCCGCCGAAGGACGGCGCGCCGTGACTGCCCCCACCCCCAGCCCCTCCCCCGCAAGCGGGAGAGGGGAGATTGATCGGAGAGATGGCAGCATAACATCGCCATAAACGCAATACGCGAGGCACCCCTCTCCCGCATGGCGGGGCTGGGGGAGGGGGCCGTATTCGCCCATTGAAACGATCATCGCCGTACTCGTCGCGGTCGATGCTGATCGCGCCGTTCATCGGCTTTCTGCACGATGTGCGCGCGGCGGGGCAGTATCACGACCGGACATGGGAGCAGGTGCGCAAGAGCGGGACACTGCGCGTCGGGATGGACGCGGGCGTGCCGCCCTTCGCGATGCCGGGGAATGGCGACCTGCAGGGCTTCGACCCCGACCTCGCGCGCGATCTCGCCGCACGCCTCGGCCTCACCGTGACAATCGTCAATACGCCATCTGATGCGCTCTACGATGCGCTGCTCACCGGCAAGGTGGACGCGCTGATCGCCGCACTGCCCGTGACGCCGGAGTTCCGCCGCGATGTCGCCTATTCCGCGCCCTACATCGAGATGGGCGAGCGCGCCATCGTCCGCGCGGGGAGCGATATTCGGACGCCCGCCGACCTCGCGCACCGGCGCGTCGGCGTGGAACTCGGCTCCGACGGCGATCTCGCCGCGCGTACACTGGCACGCCACGTCCCCCTCGATCTGCACAGCACCTACGACTCGGGCGACGCCGCGCTCGCCGATCTCGCAAATGGCGACACTGGACGCCGTCGTGCTGGACGGCATCGCCGCCCGCCATGCGGTCGCCACCAATCCGGCATTCGTCATGCTCCCGGAGCCCGTCCTGTCGAATGGCTACGTGATCGCCACCAAGCAGGATGCCCGCATCCTCTCCGCCAATCTCGACCGCGCCCTCGAGGACGCACGCACGGCGGGTGTCCTCGCACCTGGAAGCGCGCTGGCTCTCCGGCCCGGCATAGCACATCGCGAGGCTGAAAGCCTACGCTACCAGCTTTCGTTGCTGATTCCCTCACTCACGACCGCAGACGCATGCTGCGCAGATGCCCGCTTGCACCCGCAACACGATCATGGTATCTTCCCATCATCAAAGATTCGCCCAAGCCTATCTGACGGTATCATATACTAGACCGCCTCACATAAGCATATCATCTTTTACTTATGATAAACGTTGTCGCGAGCATCGCCGTTGTTCCGCCCGTGCAGGTCGCATTCGGTGCGTGCCTCGGTGCGTGAGAGCGCCGGGCCACGCGAACAGTAAGGTAGGATGCCAGTGCGTCTTTCATATCTGCTCAAACGGATCGGCCTCTTCTTCCTCGTGCTCTGGGGGGCGGCCAGCCTGAACTTCATCATCCCGCGCCTCTCGTCCGCGGACCCGATCCGCGAGCGACTGAGCGCGATGGCGGTGCAGAGCGGGTACGTGCAAACGGGCGTCGACGACATGGTGCGGGCGTACCAGCAGAAGTTCGGCCTGGATCAACCGCTCTATTTGCAGTATTTCCGCTACCTGCGCGACATCTTCACCTTCAACTTCGGCTACTCGCTCTCGCTCTATCCCGCGAAGGTGCTCGACCTCATCCTCCACGCCCTGCCGTGGACGATTGGCCTCCTCACCGTCTCCACCGTGATCGCCTTCGTGGTCGGGACGCTCTTCGGCGCGCTGATGGCCTGGCCAAAAGCGCCGAAACTCGTCAAATCGCTCGCCTCGCCGTTTCTGACCCTCTCCGCGATCCCGCACTACCTGCTCGGCCTCATCCTCCTCTACATCTTCGCCTTCTCGCCTGAAGAAATTGCCGCTCTACGGCGGCTACCCGGCCGGGACGGTGCCGCAATCTCTCCCTCTCCTTTATCGGCACGATCCTCCAGCATTCCATCCTGCCCGCCTGCTCGATTGTGCTGGTGGAGATGGGCTTCTGGGCGCTCGGGATGCGCTCGATGATGGTGACGACCGAGGGCGAGGATTACATGCTCTTCGCGGAGGCGCGGGGGCTGCGGAGCAACTTCATCTTCCGCAACTACGCGCTGCGCAACGCGATGCTGCCGCAGTACACCTCGCTCGCCCTCTCGATCGGGCGCGTCGTTTCGGGCTCGCTGATCGTGGAGATCATCTTCACCTATCCCGGCATCGGCTCACTGCTCTACACGGCGATCAAGGGGTCGGACTACTTCGTCATCTATGGGGTCGTCTTCATGGTCATCCTGACGCTTGGGCTGGCGACGCTGGTGCTCGATCTCGTCTATCCGCTCCTGGATCCGCGCATTCGCTATCATCAGGGAGCATAAGACGCTTGGGAACGATTGCCGTCACCCCACCCGCGCGAATCGGTGCAGTCGCGCGGCGCCGGGATGGAGCGGGCCCGCACCTTCCGCGCCTACCTGCGCCGCAATCCGACGCTGATCATCGGCTTCATCCTCCTGCTCGGGCTGATCGCTATCGGCGTCATCGGCCCCATGTTCGTCGACACCGCGCAGGCGCAACCCGCGACCGTCCTGCCGGACCAGCACCCGTCGCGCGCCTTCCCGATCGGCACCGACGATCAGGGCCGCAATCTGCTGGCGGTCGTCGTCGTCGGCCTGCCCCTGACGATGCGGATGGGCTTCATCGCGGGGACGGTCGGCTTGGGCATCGGCATCGTCCTCGGCTTCACCGCCGGGTATCTCGGCGGCGCGGTCGATAACGTCATTCGCACCACCGCCGATATCCTCCTCACGGTGCCGGGTCTCGTCGTCCTCATCATCATCGCCTCGAGCATCAAGGGGAGCATCACCGTCGAGCAGATGGCGCTCGTCGTCGCGTCGCTCGCCTGGATGTGGCCGACGCGCACGATCCGCTCCCAGGTGCTCAGTTTGCGCGAGCGCGCCTACGTGCAGATGGCGAAGATGTCCGGCATGAAGACGCCGGAGATCATCTTCGCCGAACTGATGCCGAACCTGCTCCCCTATCTGGCGGCCAGTTTCGTCGGCTCGGTCGGGTCGGCGATCCTCGCGTCGGTCGGGCTTGAGGCGCTCGGGCTCGGGCCGCAGAACGCGCCGACGATGGGCATGACGATCTACTGGTTCCTCTCCTTCAATGCGCTGATTCGCGGCCTCTGGTGGTGGTGGATCACGCCGATCGTCCTCCTCGCCCTCATCTTCATCAGCCTGACGCTTGATCAGCGTCGGCCTCGATGAAATCGCCAATCCCCGCGTGCGGAGGGCCACCACATGAGCGTCGCGGCGGCAGTCGGCACCGATGTCCTGCGGGTCAATGATCTGCGCGTCTACTACCGGACGGATCGCGGCCCCGTCAAGGCGGTGGACGGCGTCAGCTTCTCGCTGCGGCAGGGCGAGCGGTTCGGGCTGGTCGGCGAGTCCGGCAGCGGCAAATCGACCACCGCGCTCGCCATCATGCGGCTGATCCAGCCGCCCGGACGCATCGAGGGCGGCTCGATCCACCTCGGCGAGCGCGACCTGACGCGGCTCTCGGAGGAGCAGTTCCGGCAGGTGCGCCTCGCGGATATCGCCCTGATCCCGCAGGGCGCGATGAACTCGCTCAACCCGGTGCGGCGCGTTCGCGATCATTTCTTCGACAGCATCCACGCCCACGAGCGCGGCACGACCGATGCTCGCGATCCGCGAGCGGATCACCGAACTGCTCCGCATGGTCGGGCTTGCGCGAGGAAGCGGCGAATCTCTACCCGCACGAACTCTCCGGCGGGATGAAGCAGCGCGTCTGCATCGCGCTCGGCATCGCCCTCCAGCCGAAGGTGATCATCGCGGACGAGCCGACGAGCGCCCTCGATGTCGTCGTGCAGCGCCATGTCATGCAGACGCTCGGGGCGGTGCAGCAGCGGCTGGGAGCGTCGGTGATCCTCGTCGGCCACGACATGGGGCTGCTCGCGCAGTTCGTGGACCGCCTCGGCGTGATGTACGCGGGGAAACTGGTGGAGATCGGGCCGGTGCGGGAGATCTTCCAGGAGCCGCTGCACCCCTACACGCAACTGCTGATCGCCAGCCTGCCCTCGCTCAAAGAGAAGGGCGTCTTCCGGGGCGTGCCCGGCCTCGCGCCGTCGCTGCTCGACCCGCCGACCGGCTGCCTCTTCCACCCGCGCTGCCCGCACGCCATGGATCGCTGTACGACCGAGATCCCCGCGCTCCAGGAAGTGCGCCCGGATCACTGGGTCGCCTGCCATCTGTATTGAGATCAGTAGACAGTAGGCAGTAGTCAGTAGCCAGCAGGGAGATACGGACGAATCAAGGCGAAGCACTGGCAATGAACCGTCTCACTGCTCGACTACTGACTACTGCCTACTGTCTACTGCCCCGGAGGTGCGATGTCCGCGCTCGTCGAGACACAACATGTCACGCAGGTCTTCGGCAATCCGAAGAAGGAGCATACCGTCGCGCTCGACGATTTCTCGTTCTCGATCAGCGAGACGGTGCCGTCATTCACGGCGATCGTCGGCGAGAGCGGCAGCGGCAAGACGACGCTCGCGCGCATCCTGCTCGGCTTCCAGTATCCCGACGAGCGGCACGGTACGCTATCGCGGCACGGACATCCACAAGTTCTCCGCGCGGGAGCGGCAGACCTTCCGCCGGGAGATTCAGGCGATCTTCCAGGACCCCTTCGAGGTCTATAACCCGTTCTACAAAGTCGATCACCTGCTCACCGTGCCGATCGCGCGCTTCCATCTCGCCAAATCGCGGGCCGAGGCGCGCGAGCTGATGGAGACCGCGCTGCGCACGGTCGGGCTGCGCCCGGAGGAGACGCTGGGCCGCTATCCGCACCAGTTGAGCGGCGGCCAGCGGCAACGCATCACCGTCGCGCGCGCGCTGCTGCTCAAACCCCGCCTGATCGTCGCCGATGAGCCGGTCTCGATGGTCGATGCGTCGCTGCGGGCGACGATCCTGGAGAGTCTGGACACGCTGCGCCGGGAGTTCGGTATCTCCTTCCTCTACATCACGCACGACCTGACGACGGCGTATCAGGTGAGCGACAACATCATCGTCCTCTATCGCGGGTCGGTCGCCGAGACGGGCGATGTGGAGCAGGTCATCAAGGACCCGCAGCACCCCTACACGCAACTGCTCGTCTCCTCCATCCCCCTGCCGGACCCGGACCGGCGGTGGGGCGAGGATGTCGTCGCGGCGGGGCAGTCCGAGGCCGGCGCGGGGGAGACGGGCGGCTGCACGTTCGCGGATCGCTGCCCCTACGTCATGCCGATGTGCCGCGAGAGCGCGCCGCCGCTCTACCGCACCAGCGCGCATCGCGCCGTCGCCTGCTACCTCTACCGGGACGCGGGCGACACCCTCGACGGCGATATCACCCAGACCTTTCGGGCGCCGGTCGCGGCAACGACGGGAGGTGCATAGCGAGCACACAGGGAGGCCGTGACATGTTGAACGGCCGGAAGGGGTCATCTGAGAACGAGGAGGTATCCCATGGCACATGCGCAAGACATCTCACGGCGCAAATTCCTCGCGGGCATCGCGGGGGCAAGCGTGGCGGCGCTCCTCGCGGCGTGCGGCGGCGGGAGCAAGAGCAATAGCGCGGATGCGACGCTCCAGGCGGTCGCCGGCAAGACGCCAACGGCCGCGCCGGCGACGGGGGCAACGACTGGTGGAGCATCGCCAACCGCCGCAAGCGCCGCGACGACGGGCAGCGCGGTCGCGGGGAGCACGACCGCGGCTGCGGCTGCGGCGGCGCAACGCACCCCGGCGGCGCAGGCATCGACCGGCCAGTTGAAGCAGGTGGCGCGCAACCGGACGCTCATCTTCGGCATCACCGGCAACCAACTGACGGACTACAACATCATCAACCCGTTCCTCCTCACGGGCGTCAACACGTCCAGCGGCTTCCCGTATGCCTTCGAGGCGCCGTACTACTACAACTCCTACAACACGGACACGGTCGTGCGGCCCGACCGGGATGCAATGCAAGGACGGCTTCGTCGCCTGGCAGGTGGAGAGTTACGAGAACAACGCCGACTTCACCGAGTACACCCTGCATGTGCGCAAGGGCGTGACGTGGAGCGACGGCCAGCCCTTCACCTCGAAGGACATCGCCTACACCCTCAACATGCTCAAGACCAACGCGGACAAGTTGCTCTGGGGCATCGACATGAAGACCTGGGTGAAGGATGTCGCGACGCCGGACGACCTGACGGCGAAGATCACCCTGAACAGCCCGAACCCGCGCTTCTTCTTCAAGTACTTCGCCTTCCATCAGGACATCGGCGTGCCGATCGTGCCGGAGCACATCTGGAAGGATCAGGACGCGAGTTCGTTCAACAACCTCGACATCGCCAAGGGCTGGCCGGTCACGACGGGGCCGTGGAAACTCGTCCTCTCCTCGCCGCAGCAGCGCATCTTCGACCGGCGCGACGACTGGTGGGCGGCGACGAGCGGCTTCCATCCCCTGCCCGCGCCGGAGCGGATCATCGTCGTCCCCGGCACCGACGAGACGAAGATGGTGCAACTGGCGATCAACAACGAGATCGACATGACGATCGACCTGCGGCCGGACAACATCACCGCCGTCACCAAGGCGAACCCGAAACTGACGACCTGGTCCGGCACCAAGCCGCCCTATGGCTACCGCGACTGGTGGCCCGTCAGCCTCGGCTTCAACGACATGAAGCCGCCGTTCGACGACCCCGATATCCGCTGGGCGATCTAACTATTCGATCAACCGCGACCAACTCGTCTCGCTCGGCTACAAGGGTGCGGGCGAGATCACGCTCCTGCCCTTCCCGAAGTTCCCCGCCCTGCAGAAGTTCCTCTCGACGGTCGACGATCTGGCCGCGCCGATCAACACCTTCGATGTGAACAAGACCGCCGACATCATGCAGCGCAAGGGGTACACCAAGAACGGCGACAAACTCTGGACCAAGGACGGCAAGACCGTCTCGCTCGTCATCAGTTGCCCGAGCAACCTCTTCCAGGACATCGCGCCGATCGTCAGCCAGCAACTGCGCGTCGGCGGCTTCGACGCCTCATTCAAGCTGATCCAGGGGCCGTCCTACGGGCAGGACATCGGCACCGGGAACATCGACGCCTTCATGCAGGGGCACGGCGGCAGCGTGCGCGACCCGTACGACACGCTGAACCTCTACCACAGCCGCTACTCCAAGCCGACCGGGCAGCAGGCAACCTACCCCTACCGCTGGGTGAACGCGGACTATGACAAGCTCGTCGATCAGATCGGCGCGCTCAGCGGCGACGATCCGAAGGTCTTGCCGCTCTTCCGCCAGGCGATGGACATCTGGATCAAGGCGATGCCGGACGTCGGCCTCGTGCAGTGGTTCCACCGCATCCCGACCAACACGACCTACTGGACGGGCTGGCCGTCGGAGGAGAACCCGTACATCAACTCCTGCTACTGGCACCGCACCTCGCCGCTCTGGATCAACACGATCAAGGCGGTACAGTAACGAGTAGGCAGTAGACAGTAGGGAGTAGTCAGCGGATTGCGTTCCATCCTGACTACCGTCTACTATCTACTGTCTACTGTCTACTGCCTACTGAATCCGGTAGAACCGGCGCGCGTTCTCGCCCCAGAGTTTGCGCTTCGCCTCGGGGGAGAGGTGGGCGGTGAGGGCATCGAGCGTGTCGGCCCAGCGGCGATAGGGTGAGGCGTTGAGGACGACCGGCCAATCGCCGCCGAAGAGCACGCGATCTTCGCCGAAGACCTCCAGCACATGCGCGAGGTAGGGCGCGAGGTCGTCCGGCGTCCAATGGTCGTGGTCCGCCTCCGTCGCCATGCCGCTGATCTTGCAGCAGACATTCGGCAGCGCGGCGAGTTCCGCCATCTGCCGCCGCCACGGCTCCATCAGATGCCCCTTGATGTCCGGCTTGCGCGATGTGGTCGAGCACGAACTGCGTCTCCGGGCACGCGCGCACGAGGGCGATGGCGCTCGGCAACTGCGGGATGATGGATGCAGATATCGCACGACAGGCCGAACTCCGGCAGCAGTCGCGTTGCCGGCGACGAAGCCGGGGCGGCTCGTGAATTCGATGTCCGCCTCGAACTGCGTGACGCGCCGCACGCCCCGGATGAGCGGCGAGACCCGCACGAGCGCATCGAGGTAGGTGCGACACGGCGCGCCATCCTCCAATGGCGCCCAGGCGATGATCGCCTTCAGCCGGTCATCCTCCGCCGCGCGCTCCGCCGCCCACCGCGCCTCGAGCAGGCCATAGGCGGGCGCTACTTCCACCTGGAGATAGACGAGCGCCTCGATCGGCAACCCCGCCGTTTGCTCCCGGTACTCCGCGAGGCCGTAGGGCTTGTTCAGCAGCTTGTTGCCGTCCAGCCACGGCATCCGAAACGCCGTCGGGTCCCAGAGATGGACATGTGCATCAACGATTGGCACATCCGGCATGACGCGTTTCCCTTCCTCGTTCACGTCCCGGCAAGGCGAGAGACCACCGGGGGCGAGCGTATGCGTATCCCGCTTGTCGCCTCAGCCATCGTTCCGCATGTCTGTCTCAGAAATCAACCCCTCGCTGCGCCGTCATACCCTGCAGACGGTACGGATGCTTGATCTCGCGCATCTCGGTAACGAGGTCGGCGTAGGCGATCAGCGCCTCCGGCGCGTCCCGACCGGTGATGATGACGTGCTGCTTTGGCGGGCGCGCCTTGAGGGCATCGAGCACCGTCTCGACCGGCAACCAGCCGTAGATCAGCGGGTAGGTCAGTTCGTCGAGGATGACGACATCGCACGCGGGGTCGCGCAGTCTCTCCGCGCATTGCGCCCACCCTGCGGCGGCGAGGGCGCGATCGTTGTCGATGTTGTCGGATTCCCAGGTGAAGCCGTCGCCGAGCGGGACGATCGCGACGCCAATCCGCTCTGCCGCCTGCACCTCGCCCCATTTCCCGCTGCTCGCCTTGATGAACTGGAACATCACGACGCGCATCCCCCGCCCCCAGGCGCGTATGAGCACGCCGAGGGCGGCGGTCGTCTTCCCCTTCCCGTCGCCGGTGTTGACGATCACGATACCGCGCTTCGGCGTCCGCTTCGCTTTCCGCTCCGCCGCCAGCGCGGCGCGCTTCTCCTCCCGCGCCCGCAGCAACGCGTCGTCGGTTAAACCCGGCTGTGCTTCGCGATCGCTCATAAGCTGCCTCCTCGACTCTTTTTGGATCGTCTACCATCGATTGTCGGCGTGTACGACCCGATGATCCATACTGGCTACTGGCTACTGGCTACTCGTGATAGCATACGTGTCGCGGGCAGCCGACGGGGCTGCCCCGTATTTCGCGCCGGGGAGGGGACGCCGCGATGCTCCAGCGTATGCGCCTGCCGCACCCCGGCGAGCAACCCCCCGCCATCCGCCGCTACACGGTGATGATCTTCATCCTGCTCACCGCATTCGGCGCGTCCGATCTCCTCTTCAACCTCTACCTCACGCGCCTCGGCTATCGCGAGGATTTCATCGGCCTCGTCAACGCCGTCACGCAACTCGTCTGGGCGGGCGCGGCGGCGATGGCGGGCTCGCTCGCCGAACGCTGGAGCGCGCGGCGCGTCCTGATCGTCGGCGCGCTGATCTTCGCCCTCGGCTACGCGGGGCGCGGGATCGTCACGGCGCCGTGGCTGATTATCCTCACCTTCTCGGTCGGCTGCGTCGGCGGCGGCTGGGTCTTCGCCATCGGCATGGCCTACATCGCGGACTATACGACCGCCGCCAAGCGACTCGGCGCAATCGCGCTCTACACGATGGCGAGCAGCCTCTCGACGACGCTCGGCAGCTTCGGCGGCGGCTGGCTGCCGGACCTCTTCACGCGGATCAGCGGCGGCCCGGGGAGCGGCGCGGGGGCCATCCGCGTCACCTTGCTCCTCAGCGCGGGCATCATGTTCCTGAGTGTCCTGCCGCTGCTTGGTGTCGGCCCGCCGCCGACCGAGCCCGATCCTGCCCGCGCTGCCGCCCGCGACGCTCGCGTCCGCCCCACGCCCACAACCGCGCCGCACGCCAATCCAGCAAACGAGACGGGATATGTATGTCTATTTCTCCTTCGCCTTCGTGCTGGCGGGCGGCGTGGCGATGGTTATTCCCTTCTACAACGTCTACCTCTCGCGGCACGGCTTCGGCACGGGCGAGATCGGCCTCGTCTACGGCTGCGGGGGGATCGTCGGCGCGCTCTTCGGGCTGGCGGTGCCCGCCTTCGGGGCGCGCGTCGGCGTGGCACGCGGCGCGGGGATTTTGCGCGCCTTCCCCGGCCTCTTGTTCCTCGCCCTGATCTTTGCCTCCCCTGCCTGGCTCGCCGCCGTGGCGCATATCGGGCGGCGCGGCTGCTTCGACGCCTCGTACGCGCTGGAATCGAACTTCGCCAGCCGCCTCTTCCCCGCCCGGCTACGCGCCCACATCTTCGCCTGGCGGGAGGCGGCATTGAGCCTCGGTATCGCCGTCCTCAGCCCGGTCGGCGGCGTGCTGATCGTCCACTTCGGCTACCGTGCCGCGTTCGCCGTCTTCGTCGCCGCGACCGCCATCATCCTCGCGATCTTCCTCAGCTACTTCGTCCCGCGCGAGCGCGAATTGGCGGCAGGGACTGCTTGAAAACGTCTCGGCATCGTTCCCCGTCCCGTGTTGGGAGAGGGTTAGCGGGCAGGTATCTCCAGCGCCATCAACTCCTCATCGACATAGCGGTCGCCGAGTTTGAGGGCATGACGTTCGGTGCCGTAGATGGTGAAGCCCAGCGAGAGATAGAGGGCGCGCGCCGCCGTGTTCCTTGTGACGACGCCCAGATGCACCTGCTCGATGCCCGGCACGGCGGCGGCACGGGTGAGCGCCTCGGCCAGCAGCGCGCGACCGAGGCCCTGCCCACGCGCTTCCGGGGCGACGTACATGCCCCAGATCATCGCCTGGTGCCGCCGTTTCAGCCCCGCTTGGCGGAAGAAGCCGACCATGCCGACGAGCTCCGGCGTCCACGCGCCGAGGACGAACGCCTCCTCTGAAGGCCGCAGACGTTTCGCCACGTCCGCGAGCGACGCCCGCGCGAACTCCTCGGGGGATGCGCCGAACGCCTCCGGCTCCTCCATCAGCGCGCGCAACCGGATCGCCCGGTACGCCTCCACATCTGCTTCGGTGATGGTCGAATCATGGGGCTCACCGGCCCTTCGCGAGTATGAAGTTCGGCATTCGACGTGGGGAATCTGGCGTTTTCGAACATCCGAAACTCGCGAGTCACCCCGTCTCCATCGCGATGGAGAGGAGCGGGGGTGATTCCCTACACCGCCGCGATCAACCCTTCGTAGATGAGGTCGCGGGTGTTCTGCTCGACGCGCTGCGCATCGACCGTGATGCGGGCCATGCCGGTCTCCATCGCGACGCGGGCGACGGCCGCCGCCACCTTGGAGGGGACGCGCAGATCGAGACTCTTGGGCAGGATGTAGTCCGGCCGCAGTTCGTCCTCGGTCACGAGGGCGGCGATGGCCTCGGCGGCGGCGATCTTCATCGCGTCGTTGATGCCGCGCGCCCGGACATCCAGGGCGCCCCGGAAGATGCCGGGGAAGGCGACGGAGTTGTTCACCTGATTCGGGTAGTCGCTCCGGCCGGTGGCGATCACCGCCGCGCCACCGGCACGGGCGGCATCCGGCGCGATCTCCGGCACCGGGTTGGACATCGCGAAGACGATCGCATCCTTGGCCATCGACTGCACCATCTCCACCGTCACGCAGCCCGGCGCGGAGACGCCGATGAAGACGTCCGCGCCCTCCATCACGTCCGCGAGGGAACCATCCAGTCGCCCCGGATTCGTGCGCGCCGCGACTTCGTCCTTGAAGGCGTTCATCCCGGCACGCCCCCGCGCCAGCGCGCCCTTGGTGTCGCAGAGGACGACATCCTTCGCGCCCGCCAGCATGAGCAGGTCGGTGACGGCGATACCCGCCGCGCCCGCGCCATTCATGACGATACGCACGTCCTCGATCTTCTTGTCCACGAGGCGGAGGGCGTTGATCAGCGCGGCGAGGGTGACAACCGCCGTGCCGTGCTGGTCGTCGTGGAAGACGGGGATATCCAGCTCCTCCTTGAGCCGCTTCTCGATTTCGAAGCAGCGCGGCGCGGCGATATCCTCCAGATTGATGCCGCCGAAGGTCGGGGCAATCGCCTTGACGATGTCGACGATCTCGTCCACCTGCCGGGAGGCGAGGCAGATCGGGAAGGCCTCGACGCCGGCGAGGGTCTGGAAAAGGACGGCCTTCCCCTCCATCACCGGCAGCGCGGCGCGCGGGCCGATATCGCCCAGGCCGAGCACGGCGGAGCCATCGGTGACGATGGCGACGAGGTTGCCCTTCGCCGTCAGGTCGTAGACGCTCATCGGGTTGGCACGGATCTCCTCGGCGGGCGCCAGCGCCGCCGGGGGCACGTAGAGCATGTTGAGCATGTGCTGGTCGCGGATCGGGATCTTCGAGCGCACGGCGAGCACGCCGCCGTACCGCTCCCGCAGATCGATCGCCTGCTCGCGGAAGGTCATCTCGCGGTGGTGCGGGCGATGGTTCTCCATCAGCCGCCCCTCGTAGCAGTAGCGCAGCGTCCGCTCCGCGACCTCGTCCGGGTCGGCGCGGAGGCGGGACTCCATCGCCTCATTGGTCGCCCGCGCGACGGCGGCGGCAATCGCCGGGGCGACGCGGAAGTCGAAAATCGCCGGGACGATATGGTCCGCGTGCAGTTCGTCCGGCGCGACCATCCCGGCCAGCGCCTCGGCGGCGTAGCGGAGGGTGCGCAGGCGAATATTGCGGGCGCGGCAGTCGAGCAGCCCGCGGAAGAAACCGGGGAAGACGAGCGCAACGTCCAACTGGTTCGTGTAGTCGCTGCGGCCGGTGGCGACGATCTTCGCGCCCGCCTCGCGCGCCACAATCGGGTCGATTTCCGGCTCCGGCACGGCGAGGGCGAAAACGATCGCATCCTTCGCCATCGAGGCGACCATCTCGCCGGTCAGGACATTCCCGGCGGAGAGGCCGATGAAGACGTCCGCCCCCTTGATGACCTCCGCCAGCGGGCCCATGCGATTCTCGGGGTTCGTCTCCTTGGCGAGATACGCCTTCGCCCAGTTCATCCGCTCCTCGCGGTAGGAGTAGATCGCCCCGGCGCGGTCGCAGACGACGATGTCGTGCGCGCCCATCCGCCGCAGGAGCCGCTGCACGCCGATGCCCGCCACGCCCGCACCATTGATGACGATGCGGCAGTGCTCCAGCGACTTATTGACCACTTTGAGCGCGTTGAGCAAGGCGGCGTAGACGAGCACGCCGGTGCCGTGGTGGCCGTTCGCGAAGACGGGGACGGTCGCCGCCTTCTCCAGATGGTCGGCGACGGAGAAGGAGTGGGGCGCGGCCATCGTGTCGAGGCAGATCGCGCCGAAGGTCGGCGTCATGGCGTTGACGGTCTGGACGATGCGGCTGATGTCGCTCGTGTCAAGGGCGATCGGGAAGGCGTCGATGCCCGCGAAGGTCTTGAAGAGGACTGATTTCGCCTCCATCAGCGGCAATGCCGCCTCCGGCTGCGGCGTGGAGCCGCCATTCAGCCCCGTGCCGTCCGTGACGATGGCGACGGTGTTGCCGCGCATCGTCAGGTCGAAGGAGCGCTCGGCGTCGCGGGCGATCTCCAGACACGGCTCGGCCACGCCGGGCGTGTAGACGAGGGAGAGCACCGAGGCATCGCGCACCGGTATCTTGCTCTCGACCCCGATCACCCCCCGATACTTCCGCCGGTAATCCAGCGCCTGCTGGCCCATCCGCCGCTCACTCATGATCCAGAATCCCCCTTGAACCCGATACGCCCCCACCATCAATCAGCAAACAAGGGAGGATTGTAACACAGCCCTCTCGCCATCACCGGACACTTTTTCGGGGATCGGGCCAACTCCTCTTCTCCGTGCCCGCCGTTTCACTGGGTTGATCCTTGGTCGTTTTACTGATAATGCCGACTACAGCGCAGGATGACTTTCTTTCCATCCGCCCGCCGCTCGAAGGTGATTCGCAGTTCGTCCGACGCTGAAGCGGACCACGTACCGTGCTCTTTCCCGATGAGTTGATGGATACGTAATGAGGGATGCTGTTCGTTGCTATCAAGCAATCGCAGCGCCCGCGCGAATCGTTGCCTGTCTGCCGGGGAAAACTCACGCCCGCCGTAGGAATCCACGAACTCGCTCGTCAATATAATCGTCGCATACTCAGGCATCGAGAAGTTTTGCAATCAACGCGCGCGCCGCAGCCTGCGGATCTTCCGCTTCCATAATCGCAATCAAGTCATCTTCGCCGACGTTCGGTAGGAGCGGGCTACGACGCGCTCGCTCGATGGCCGCGCTTTCCTCCGGCGTATACGCCCATGCATCTTCGCGGGGGATGACAACTGCCGGTGTGATGACCAGTCGATCATCGACAATATCAAGTTGCAGTTGCGCATGATCATCAAGATGCAGTGCTTCGCGGATCGTTGACGGGATGGTGATGCGTCCGCGATCTGACATCGTCACAATCGTACTCATGCGCGCCACCTTTCATTTCCAATGACCGATCCATACCAGTTTACCACAATGCGGGTATACGGGTAATCAGGTCAGCCCCCCGTTCGACAAATTATCCGTGCGATGTCGGGGTGGGCGTAATGGGGGCGGGGCCGAAGCGGGTGGGCGGCGTCGGGGAGGGGGTGCTGACGAAGACGACATTCTTGATGCCCGCGTCGTTGAGCAGGCGCGTGAGGTCGCCGGCGGCATTCTCCTGCGCCGCTTTGAGGAGCGTGCCGTCGGCGAGCGTCTCGGTGTTGGCGCGCTTCTCCGCCTCGCGCAGGACGGTATCGAGCAGGTCCTTCGAGGCGCCGCCGATGAAGGAGGTCGGGCCGGTCGAGCGGGAAACGACGTGGCTCTTCTGCGCGTCCAGCGCCTGACTGACGATGTACGACGGCGGTAGGACAATGCGCACGGTGTCGCCATCGACGGTGATGTCGCTCTCTTTAATCTGCGAGAGGTCCACGCCCGCCTTGACATCGTAAACCGCCATGTAGGTGAGCGATTCGGTCGAGCCAGGCAGCCGGCTGCTGGCGGACTTGGTGATCTCCTGGTCTACCTGCCGATCGGCGGTGACGAGTTGGTCCGCACTCTGAATGGCGTGCAGCACCGTGGGGCGCACGTCGCTCGTCTTGTGGACGTTGGCCGCGAAGGGATGGAGCGTCAGCCCGAAATGCACGACGTAAAGCGTCGCCGCAACCACCGCCGCCACGCCGAGAAGCGTCACCGTGCCGCTCCCCCGCGCAATCACGATCCGCGTTGTATGCTCGTTGCCCCGCCGTACCATTGCGCCCTGCCTCGCCCTGAATGCTCGCTACTGCCGGTAGGAGAGCATGATGTCGTAGACCGTCTTCTGGCTGCCGATGTACCAGATGACGAAAGCCACCGCGATAATGATGATGAGAAGCACGAGGATTCCGATGATGCGCCGACCGGCCATTGCTGCGCCACCCTTCCCGCGTCCTGTACGGCAACCGGGGCCATCTCCCCGCCGCTCCATCATTGCACTACCATCTATGCACGAATGACGCCAGCGGCGTCCAGCCTCTCACGTCCCCACTCCTGACCCGTTCTTGCGTCCGATCCAAACTTCGGGTATTGTACGGACACCGGAGCGGCGAACGGAGCAGGGGTGCGGATCGCGGCGGTTTCCGGTTGGGGAGCGGGGAACCCGATGGCACGAACCAAGCAAAAAAGTGATCACGCGGTGCCGGTGATCGCCTTCTTCAACCAGAAGGGCGGCACGGCGAAGACGACGAGCACGCTCAATGTCGGCGCGGCGCTGGCGGAGCGGGGGCGCCGGACGCTCGCCATCGACCTCGATCCGCAGGCGAGCCTGACGATGGCCCTCGGCGTGGACGTATTGACACTCGAATCATCTTCCTACGATCTGCTGGTGGACGACGCGGTCGAGATCGCGGACGTCATGCACGCGACGACGATCCCCGACTTGATGCTCGTGCCGAGCCACCCGGACCTCGCCGCCGCCGAGTTGCAACTCCTCAATGCCCTCGAACGGGAGCGCGCCCTCGCCCGCAAATTAACGCCGGAGGCATTGGCGGCGCTCGACATCGAGTACCTGCTGATCGACAGCCCGCCCTCCCTCAACGTCGTCTCGATCAACATCCTCGTCGCGGCGGACTACCTGATTATTCCGATCGAGCCGCACCCGCTCTCGGTGATGGTGCTGCCGAAATTGTTCGAGATGGTCGGGCGCGTGCAGCGGCTCAATGCCAAGCTGAAGATCGTCGGCTTCCTGCCGACGAAGGTCCACGGCACCTCCCGCCTCGCCAGCGACATGATCGACGACCTGCGCACGGGCTTCCCGGATCTGCTCATTTTGCCGAGCATCCCCCTCTCCGTGCGCGGTGCGGAGGCGGTGGCGGCGTATACGAGCATCCTCGCCTACAGCCCGAAATCGCCCATCGCGGAGGCGTACCGGCAGGTGGCCCAGAAGGTCGAGAAGGAGGTCCGGCCATGAGCGTCCCCCCATCGCGCGCCAGCCGCCCGAAGCGGTTCGCGGTCGTCGCCGACCTCCTCAAGGACACCTCATCGCGCGCCGCCGGTGTGGAAGAGATGATGAACGCCAAGCAGATCCGCCGCGACCGGATCGTGCCGGACCCGGACCAGCCGCGCAAATCCTTCCCGCAGGAGTCGCTGGAGGAACTGGCCGCCTCGCTGAAGGCGCGCGGCATGTTGGAGCCGATCTCCGTCCGCTATGACCGCCCGAACGACCGCTACATCATCATCAGCGGCGAGCGGCGCTGGCGGGCCTCGGGCATCGCGGGCCTGGAGATGCTCCCCGCCATCGTGCGCGAGGATCAGGAGGCGAGCGAGCGGCTGATCGACCAGTTGATGGAGAACCTCCAGCGCGAGGACCTCAACGATGTCGACCGCGCCGACGGCCTCAATCGCCTGAAGGAAGCGATGGGCGGCGTCGCCTGGGAGCGGGTGGCGGAGTCGGTCGGCATCGGCAGGACGCGTCTCTTCCAGTTGCTCGACCTCCTGGACGAGCGGAAGACACCGGAGCCGGAGCGGCAGGCGGTGCGCAAGGGAGAACTGACGGAGAAGCACATCCGCGTGCTGCGGCGCGTCTCGGGCCCGCTGCGCGAGGGGCTGCGCCGCGTGATGATCGAGGACCGGATGTCCGCCAAGGAAGCGGACATGGCCGCCGACGCCCTCGTGCAAAATCCGAGCATGTCCATCAAGACGACGCCGGAGCAGGTCGCCGAGGCGGTCCGCCGCATCCGCATCGAGGCGAAGACGCCGCGCGAGCCCGAGCCGCGCATGAATCTGCGCGGCCTGCTGCCTGCCGGACAGGAACTGCCGACTATCGACGCCGCCGCCCTCGCGGACGTGCAGCACTCCGCCGAGCGGCTGGCGCGCTACCTCCTCGCCATGTCCACCGAACCCGGCGACCCCGCCGAGGCCGCCCGCCTCCGCCCCCTCATCCGCCGCCTCCGCGACACCGCCGACCTCTATCTGGACTCGGTGAAGGAATAATCCCCACTCCCGCCCTCCCCCGCTTGCGGGCGGAGGGGACCATTCCCGTTCCGTGGACGGAGCGATTGAGGGAAGAGTGTGTGCTACAATTCCCCGCGTCAATGAAACGGGGAGCGATGACAGAGGCAGAGAGCCGGGCCGACATCTTCACCATCGGGCACGGCGACGCGCCCGCCGAGCGCGTCGTGGCGCTCTTGCGCGAGCAGCGGATCGACACACTCGTCGATGTGCGGAGCATCCCGGCGAGTAGCCATGCACCGCAGTTCGGTCGGCGCGCCTTCGCACAGACGTTGGCGGAAGCAGGCATACGCTACGTCTTCATGGGCGAATGGCTCGGTGGTCGCCCACGCGATCCCTCATGCTACAAAGATGGCATCCTACCGCGCGGTAAGGCAAATTATCTTCAATTAGTGGACTACGCGAAAGTGGCGATGCAGCCCTGGTATCGGCGCGCGGTGCGGGATCTTGTGCATATCGCGCGGGGACGGCGAACGGCGATCATGTGCAGCGAGGAAAACCCCCGCCGCTGCCATCGGCTGCACCTGGTCTCCCAAACACTCACCGCGTCGGGCCTTGCCGTCTACCATGTTCGCCATCGCGGCCCGCTGGAAGTCGGCTTGTTCGATGTGGCCTATCTGTACGAAGGGATAGACGATCCCCTCCTCGACGCGGGAGCGCCGCCGATGAAACTCTACACATTGGGGTTCACGAAGAAGTCTGCCGCACAGTTTTTTTCCCTGCTTGAGAGCAGCGGCGTCGGACAATTACTCGATATCCGGCTCCGGCCGAACGGTCAACTCGCCGGGTTCACGAAGCGCGACGATCTCGCCTATTTCTTGCCGAAACTCGTCAATTGTGAGTATCACCATGTGCCGTCGCTCGCTCCAACGGCGGAAATTCTCTCCGCCTACCGGAAAGACGGCGACTGGCAGGCATATGTCGAGCGGTTCGACACGCTGATGGATCAACGGAACATTCCCTTCTCGCTGGATCGTGCGTTGTACGAGGAAAAGGTGTGTTGCCTTCTGTGCAGCGAGGCGATGCCGGAGCGATGTCACCGGCGGCTCGTCGCGGAGCGCATCGCGCGTTCATGGGCGGATACCGACGTGATCCACCTGTAGGGGGAGGCGACACCGTGAAGGCCACCCTGACGATCACCGACCTGACCCGGATGCAGGGCGACCGCGTCTGCGTCGCGGGGTATCTGCCGGATTGTACCTGTGTTCGTCCTATCTTCGCGAAGGGCGGGCTGACGGAGGGATGGCTGCACGCGCGCGGACAGGTCGCGATCCGGCCCTTCGCAGTCATAGAGTTCGACATCCAGGGTAAACCATCGTTGCCCCTGCCGCCGCACACCGAGGATCGAATCGTCGATCCCACCTACCGTGTTCGGCGCGGCACACTCGCACCGGAAGAACGCGCGGAATGGTGCGCGAAGGCCGAAGACCGCGATGTCGCGGCGATTTTCGGTGCAGTCATCCATGACGACGACGGGCGCTTCGTCCTCGCAGGGGATGGCGAACGGTCGCTCGGCACGGTGCGGGTCAAATGGTTGGAGGAGGTACTGTTCAGCCCCGGCACGAACGGGCGATGGCAGTATCGGCTCAGATTCATCGACCAGAGCGGGCAGCAGTATCGCCTCCCGGTGACCGACCTCGCCTTTCGGGCGTATCTCGATTACCTCCGCGACCAACGCGCCGTATCGCCGATCAATGTCGCGCACAGACTCACGACTATCTTGCAAAAGAACCCGGTCTTTCTGCGGATTGGCCTCGCTCGCGGTTGGGAGCGGCACCCGGATCGCTGCTACGTCCAGATCACCGGCGTTTACTCGTTCCCCGACTATCTCAGCGGCCGTTGCTTCGCCGACTTCGCCCCGGCCGCGCCCCCCGCAAGCGACGGCCTCCTTGCCAAATTCTCTCGCCTCTTCCATGTGTGAGAGAATTCCCTTGTATCTCTCCCTTCCCGCATCGGGAAGGGTGGGTGCGCGTGCCCTCTGGGCAGTATTGGCGGGAGGGGCTAGAGAGAGCAACCGATCCGCCAATTATGCCGTAGACTTCGGTAGGCGATGCCGGTGGGCGGCAGCAGGGAGGGGCACGCCATCGCGACGAGGCTACGGGAACCGGTCAATGGATTGACGCATCTGGTGGGCGTGGGCTTCTCGTTGGTGGCGCTCGTCGTGCTGCTCTGGCTGGCGATCAGCGCGCGGGATGTGCGGCAACTGGTCGCCTTCACGATCTTCGGCCTCAGCCAGATCGCCCTCTTCACGGCGAGCACGCTCTACCACTCGCTGCCGCTCGACCCGGCCGGTGTCGCCCGGCTGCGGCGGATCGACCACATGATGGTCTTCGTCCTGATCGCCGGGACGTACACGCCGATCTGCCTCGTCGCGCTGCGCGGCGGCTGGGGCTGGAGTCTCTTCGGCGTCGTCTGGGGGATCGCCCTCTGCGGCCTCGTCATCAAGACGCGCTGGATGCACGCGCCGAAATGGCTCTCCACCGCCCTCTATCTCGCGATGGGCTGGGCGGTGGTCGTCGCCGCGCCGGTGCTCTTCGACCGGCTGCCGGCCGGGGCGGTCGCCTGGCTGCTCGCGGGCGGCATCATCTATAGCGTCGGCGCGGTAATCTACGCGCTCAAGCGGCCGAACCTCATCCCCGGCGTCTTCGACGCCCACGCCCTCTGGCACCTCTTCGTCCTCGCCGGCAGCGCCTGCTTCTTCTGGATGATCGTCCAGTATGTGGCATGAGAAGTAATGAGTAACGAGTAACGAGTAACGAGAAGAGATGCCGGGCTCCTTCTCGTTACTCGTTACTCGTTACTCGCTACTCGCTACTCCGGCCGCGCCGGCTTTCCGGGGTTGGCGAGTTGATCCTGGCACCAGCGGTAGAGGCCGTCGAGCAGGGGGGTGACGGCGGCGAGATAGGCGTCGTCCGATTGCGCCACGTTGCGCATCCCCGAGGTGACGGCGGCGATACCCGGCGACCACTGCGTCAGGCTTTTGTCGCTCGTCTCCGCGCCGCGCAGCACCATGGACATCAGCGCGATGGCCGGATCGGTGATGTCATAGGTGACGCGCAGGCCATCGAAGCCGGTGCGCGATCCCTGGTGCCGAATCGCCGCCTGCGGGTGGTGGAAGGGGGTCGCGCCGTGCTGCTCGGCGTACGCCATCACTTCATTCTCCGGCAGGATGGCGATCTCCGCCTGCGGGTCGATGAATTTGCGGATCATCCAGATCATCGCGGCGCGGTCCAGCCGCACCCCCTGCCGTGTTGCCCACTGCATCGGTCACTCCCTCCCTCGTCGCGCTCGCCGCGCCCGACCGTCCGGTCCGTGATGATACCACCGGACGCGACGAGACGATTGCCGCGCGCCGCTCTTCCTTTCTATACTGTCTGGCGCGACAAGGGAAGGGAGGGCGCGGCATGAGGAAGATCATTCTCTGGGCGGTGATCGGTTTCGCCATCGCCGTCGCCCTCTCGATGGCACTCAACCCGATCTTCTGGGGCGGCGAGGATTACCCCGATTCCGTCGCGTGGGGCGTCGTCGGCGCGATCGTCGGCTTCCTCTGGGCATGGCGAGGGCCCACCCCCTGAAACCCCCCTCCGGCGCGGGAGGGGGAAGCATGTGTGGCGCATTCGTGGCCTTATCGATAGACCTTGACGCGCCCAATTCGATGGTGGAAAGAGAACTCCGCCGCCTATGAGTCTCCCTCCCGCCTCGGGAGGGGGACAGGGGATGGGCTATCCCAGCACCGCCCGCAGTCGCTCCGCGACGATCGCCTCCTCGCCCGGTTTGAGGAGCGCGGTGACGATGCAGAGTGCCTGCTCATGCAGGAGATTCTGCGAGACGGCGATGGGAGGGTCGCCGTCGATCAAGGCATTGACGATGGCGGCGACGGGTTGCTCGACGATCTTCTCGTCGATGCGGATCACCCCGGTCGGGTAGGCGCGGGGTGCGCTCCGCTCGCCCAACTGCTCCGCCCGGATGCCCGGCAGCCCCGCCACCGCGCCGAGGATCACTTCCAATCGCCGCTCCTGCTCGGCCCGCTCGGCGTCATGATCCCGCGCCAGGAAGCGGCGCAGGGCGACGATCAGCCCGACGATCTCCTCCTTGCCCACCTTCATCGGCCGCCCGATCCCGTGGTGCGGCGGGCCGGGCAGCACCCCGCTCTCGATGTAGCGGGCGCGCCACGTCCACGTCTCCGGGTAGACGTCCATGTCCTGATGCTGCAGAGCGACCGACGCGATCAAATCCGCCCGCCCGACCAGGATGCCCGACGCCTGCGGCCCGCCGATCGCCTTGCCGCCGCTGAAGGCGACCAGGTCCGCCCCCGCCGCGATCAACGCGCGCAAGTTCCCGGCGGGCGGCAGCGCGGCGGCGGCATCGACGATCACCGGCAGGCCATGCCGGTGCGCGATGGCGACCACCTCCGCCAGCGGCGCGACGCCCGGCGCGCTGCCGAACGAGTAGGCGATCGCCGCCGTCCGCTCGCTGATCGCGGACTCGATCTGCCACGGCCAGGTGGTCCCCTGGCCCGGGAAGCCGAGGTAGCCGACCTCGACCAGCCGCGCCCCCGCGAGGCGGAGCGCGTGCGTGTAGGCCGTCAGGTGCGGCCGCTGGACGATGATCTCGTCGCGCAGCCCCGTCGCGTCCGGCAGGCGGTCCATCGCCGCGACATCGAGCCCGGCGATGCATGCCGCCGCCCCGAGCGCCAGCCCGGAGGCCGCGCCCGCCGTTACGTAGCCCGCCTCCGCGCCGGTCGCCCGCGCCAGTTCGCGCCCGGCCGCCTCCTGCAGATCCTCGATGCGCACGCAGGATTGGGCCGCCTCGGCCATCGCCGCCGCGACCTCCGGGTGGAGCGGCGCGCCGCTGAGGCGCGTCACCGGCCCCGCCACATTGATCACCGTCCGCACGCCGAGCGTATCATAGATGCCCACTGATTCTCCCTCCCCTCCCTCTCATGGCGCTGGCTGAGAGGGCGCGTCGTTTCCCGCCACACGAGGTTGCCATGATAGCAGGCGATAGTCGCCGTGGGCGGGCCCGGCTACGGCCGCTGGAATGCCGCGTCGAAGGCGACGGACGAGGGCGCGAAATCGGTGCGGCGCACGAACTGGACGGCGTCCGGCGCGCCCCACTCGCGGTCCATGCCGGAGTCCTCCCACTCGATCGAGAGCGGGCCGGTATAGCCGATCCGGTTGAGCGCGCGGAAGATCGCCTCGAAATCGACATCGCCATGCCCCGGCGAAACGAAATCCCAGCCCCGGCGGGCATCGCCGAAGTTCAGGTGGGAGCCGAGGATGCTCGTGCGCCCGTTGAGCGTCTTCTTCGAATCCTTGACGTGGACGTGGTAGATGCGCGCCGCGAACTCCTCGATAAAGGCGACCGAGTCGAGGGACTGGTGCGCGAGGTGGCTCGGGTCGAAATTGATGCCGAACTCCGGGCGGTTGTCGATCGCGTCGAGCGCCGCGCGGGTCGTCACGAAATCGTAGGCGATCTCGGTCGGATGGACTTCCAGACCGTACCGTATCCCCTCCTGCTGAAACACGTCCATGATCGGGTTCCAGCGCTCCGCGAAATCCTCGTAGCCGCGCTCGATCACCGCGTAGTCGTTCGGCGGGAAGGAGTAGAGCAGGTGCCAGATGGACGAGCCCGTGAAGCCGTTGACGACGCCGACGCCGAACTTCGCGGCGGCGCGGGCGGTGTCGGCCACCTCCTGCGCCGCGCGCTGGCGGACGCCCTCGGGGTCGCCGTCGCCCCAGACATGCGGCGGCAGGATCGCCTGATGCCGCGCGTCGATCGGGTCGCACACCGCCTGCCCGACGAGATGGGCGGCGATGGCGACGCACTGGAGGCCGTGCCGGTTGAGGATCTCCCACCGCGACTGGGTATAATCCGGCTCCGCGAGGGCGCGTTGCACGTCGAAGTGGTCGCCCCAGCAGGCGAGTTCGAGACCGTCGAAGCCCCATCCCTTCGCCCGTTCCGCCAACGTTTCCAATGGCACGTCCGCCCATTGCCCCGTGAAGAGTGTAATTGGCCGGCTCATCCTCCATCCGCTCCTTTCCTGCCCGTCGTATGATCGCTTCCCATCGCGTCGCGCCTCAATGGCAGGAAGCATACCGCGTCCGGCACCCTGGCGCGCAGCTGCCGCCCCAGCATCCGGGACGTGGAAACCTCGTTCCTGGCCGGATGCCCATTCGTGCGAACGTGCTATGCTCCCCGTTGGAGCGTAATTGTGTCGATAGGTGCGGATGTCACCGGGAGGTGGGAGATGCGGCGGAATCGCCTTACCGGACGGAAGGTGATCCTTCGTGCCGTGCTCGCGTCTCTCTTTCTGGCAATCGTGCCGCATCTGCCGGCGGTGGCAGCGCCCGGTGATCGGCTGGTCGCCGTCTATCAGGCGCGTCCGGCGGGCGATCAGGGCGTGACGATTGAGGCCCTTGCCGCCGTGCAGCAGGCGATCCAGCAGCGGCTCGGCGCGTACGGAATCACCGATGCGAACGTGCAGGCGCGGAGCAGCGACCAGATCGTCGTGGACATCCCGAACACCCACGAGGCGACAGCGATCGTCGCCCGGATCGCGGCGGTGGGCTTGTGCGAATTCGTCGGCAGCGACGCCCACATTGACGAAGGGAGCACGATCACCACGTCGCTCGGCGGGCCACCAGCGGTTGATCCGAACGCGAGTGGCACGCCGCCAGTTGCCACCGCGAGCGCGAACGATGCGATCTATCAGACCCTCCTCCGAGGCACGGACATCGCGGATGCCACAGTGGCCGACTACACCATGGGCCCGTTTCCGACGATCACGTTCACCCTGACGAGTGCGGCGACGCAAGCCTTCGGTGACTACACCGATGGTCACACCGGGCGGTACATCTCGATCATCGTCGATAAGCGCGTGGTGAGCAGCGCGATGGTCCAGGGTCGCATCGATGGCGTGGCCACCGTCCAGGGGCTCGATTTCGCCGACATGCGCGCGCTCGCCGCCTTCCTCCGCTCCGGGCCGCTCGTTCTTCCCCTCGCCGTGATCGATACGCGCATCGTTCTCGCCACCCCCTGAGCCGCAGTAGCGCCGGAATCAGACTGCCAAGACGGCAAGAGGGAACAAGAGAGAAGAGGATTTTAGTCTTCGCGTTTCTTGGCGTCCTTGGCGTCTTGGCGATTCATTCCCGTCGGTTTTGCAATCGTCTCATACCGTGCGCGGCGTATCCGCCGCACGGAGGGCGAGCCAGCGTTCGACGGCGAAGCGGAGCGCGATCAGGCCGCTCATCCAGGCGGTGCCGAGCAGGAGGCTGCCGAGCACATCGGTCGGGTAATGCACGCCGAGGATCAGGCGGCTGAGGGCGATAGCGGCGACAGCGACAACAAGGGCGACCGTACCGAGCGCCTTGAGGGCAGGACGGGCGGCAGAGCGCCAGAGGAGGAAGCCGAGCGCGAAGGCAAGGCAGGTCGCGCCGAGGGTATGGCCGCTCGGGAAGCCGTAGCCGCTCTCCGGCACGCGGAAGAAGGCGACGGGCCGCTCGCGCGCCATCAGCGGTTTGACGAGCAGCGTGAGGACGACGTATCCGCCCACCGCACCGGCGACGAGGAATGCATCGAGCCAGCGGCGACGTAGGAAGAACCACCCCGCGAGCGCGAGGCCGACCAGCCCGGTGACGACCTCGCTGGCGAGCAGCGAAACATCGTTCGGGAGCGCCACCGGCCATGACGCCGTGTGGTCATCGATGGTATGGAGGACGCGCTGATCGGTCGGCAGCGTCCCGGCGTCATGCACCTCCGCGCCGAGACCGGCGAAGAGGGCGGCGAACACGAGGCAGACGGCGACGAGCGCGAACATCACCGGCGTCGGCAGCGCGCCGCGTAGCCCCGGTGGCGCAGTTCGCGAACGGATCGTTCCGGTACGAGAGGACACGAGGCAAACTCCCTGGTACAAAACCCATCAGGCAGCACACACCGCCCGGCGCATGATACCCCACATCGCACAACCGAGCCCGCGGCGCAATGGCGCGGAGGATGTATCGCAATGACAAAGATGCGCGAGGCGTATGCGGAGGTTGACTCCAAGGCAGTCCCCGACCATACTTGCCGTACGAACGACTGGTGTCGAAATTTAGTCATCGAATGAGGGAGAAGGACGTGGCACTGCTGCATCAACCGCGCCGGGTGTCCGTGCTGCTCGCGACGCTTCTGATTGCCTCCCTGCTATCGCCCCTGGTCACAATGGCCGCCCCCGCCACCGGCATCACCGTCGTCTCGATCTCCCGTGATCTCGCCAATCCGGTCCCTTCCGGGGCTTCCTTCAGCTGGACGGTGACTTTCTCCGCTCCTATCGACCCCGCTTCGGTCGATCCCTCCAGCTTCACGGTATTGTATGATGATGGCACGCCCGGCAACCCGACGGGCGGCCCTGTGCCTGTCATATCGGTCATGCTCGATCCATCCGGCACGAGTATTACGGTCGCGACCTCTCCACAGAATGGCATCGGCGCCTATACGCTCACCGTCGTCGGGCCACTGGCGGGGCTGGACGGCACGCCCGTCACCGGATTGCCCGTCTCCGGCGGCGCCTACACCATGGCGAACATCGCCGATGTCTGGGTGGGCAGCACCGCCGACGGCGTGCCGCGCCCCGCGCCGAACTGCGCGGATATGGCGACCTCGGATTGCACGCTGCGCGAGGCAATCGCCACCGCGACCTCCGGGCAGGACACGATTCGCTTCAGGCCGATTGTGACGGGCGCGATCACGCTCGACCAGAGCCAGGGCACCCTGAATCTAACGCACAGCGTCGCGATTGTCGGGCCGGGCGCGACGGCGCTCGCGGTGGACGGCGGCAATCATGTGGGCATCTTTCATGTCCACGGCAGTCCGACGATTGCGGTCAGCGGCCTGACGATTCGGCACGGCAATGCCGGCGAGTCGTACGGCGGCGCGCTCGCCATCGAGGGCGGCGACATCACGCTCTCGGCGAGCACCTTCGCAGGAAACGCGGCCGGCGGCGCGGGCGGCGCGATTGCCAGCCGGGGCGGGGCCGCCCTGCACATCGCGAACAGCACCTTCACCGATAACCATTCCACCGGCAACAACGGCGGCGCGATCGACTCCGCCTTCTCCGGCGTCCATCTCGTTGTGACAGCGAGCACCTTCACGGGCAACACCGCCCCGATGGGCCATGGCAGCGCGATCAACAACTATAAGGGCACGGCGACACTCACGAACGTCACCGTAGCGAACAACGGACTGAACGACAGCGTCACGAGTTGGACAGCGGGCGGCGTCCCGGCGACGACGACCTTGATAAACGTCGTGATCGCGAACAGTGGCAATGGCGCCACTGATCTTGTCAGCATCAGGGGCGGGACATTCACCGGCTCGAACAACCTGATCGATGACAGCAGCGGCAGTCTGATCACCGGCGGTACGGGGAACATCGTCGGGCAGCCCGCCGTCCTCGGCGCGCTCGGCAGCTTCAGCGGCCCGACGCAGACGGTGCCGCTCCTGCCCGGCTCCCCGGCCATCGACGCGGGCAGTTGCGCGGGCGGGTATCACGACCAGCGCGGCATCGCCCAAATCGGTGCCGCGTGCGACATCGGCGCGTTCGAGAGCCAGGGTTTCACGCTGACCATCACTGGCGGCAACGCGCAATCGACCCCGGTCGGCACGCCCTTCCCGCTTCCGCTCACCCTGAGCGTCGCGGCGAATAGCGTCGGGGAGCCGGTGCAGGGCGGGCAGGTGGCATACACTGTCAGCCCGGTGAGCGGGGCGGCGGCCACCCTCTCGGCGAACAGCGCCGCGATCGACGGGAGTGGCGCCGCCAGCGTCATGGCGACGGCGAACGCCGTGCCGGGCGGCCCCCACGGTATCGTCGCCCGCGCGACCGGCGCGCAATCAGTCGAGTTTTATCTGCTGAACACCAATCCGCTGGCGGGAATCACGGTGACGGGCACGCCGTCCGGCACGATGAAGGTGGGCGAAATGGCGCCGTTCCATGCGACCGCGACGTACGCCGACGGTACGCAGCGCGACATCACCGCCACGGTGACATGGAAGACGAGTGATGCGACGGTCGCAGGCGTCGATAATACGGGCATGGTGACCGCGAAGGCGGCGGGTTCGGTGACGATTACGGCGACCATGACCGCGATTGCGGGGATATCTATGCAATCGCTGCCCCAAGGGCACGCCCAGGTGACGGTGGCCACACCGACGCTGACCGGCGTGCAACCGGCCCCGGCACCCGCCAGCAGGCCGAGCGGAGCAGCGCTCCCCGGCGGCGCGCCGCCCGCCGCGCCCGCCTCCCTGCCGCCATCGCGATAGCGTGGCAGCGCGCCGATACCTCTCGGTGGTGGCAGGCTCTCTGTCTGCCATCAATGAGACCCGGCCGGGGAATCCTAACCCCCGCCCCTTCCCTCCGAGGGAAGGGGTGACTCGCGGATAGCGTCGTCGCCTACCCGATAATGCCCCAATACATCGGCGGCTCGCTCCCCTTCCTTGCGAGGGAAAGGGGTCGGGGGGTTTGGGATTCCGGGCGCGCCCATTGACCGGATCGGCCCGCGAGAGTGACCATACGGGCATCGAGCGGCGCTCCGGCAGCCGGCACATGAGCCAGTCTGCCGTACATGCGCGATAACAAGAAAGCAGGGAGCACGGATGCAGTACCGCACACTGGGGAAGACGGGCTGGCAGGTTTCGACGATCTCGATGGGCTGCTGGGGCATCGGCGGGCAGTGGGGGCCGGTGGCGGAGGATGAGGCAATCCGCACCATCCACACCGCGATCGATCTCGGTATCAACCTGCTCGATACCGCCGATGCCTATGGCCTCGGCGTCAGCGAGGAACTGGTCGGCAAGGCGATCAAGGAGCGGCGCGACAACGGTCTACGTCGCCACCAAAGTCGGCAACTTCGCCCGGCGCGTCGGCTCGCCGCTCGCCTACGACACGCCGCACCACGTCTACCTCTGCTGCGACGCCAGCCTCGGGCGGATGAAGATCGACACCATCGATTTCTATCAATGCCACATCGGCGACCTCGCCGACCCGTCCATCTTCCTCGAAGCGTTCGCGCGGCTGACCGAGCAGGGGAAAATCCGCGCCTACGGCATCTCGACGAATTCCCTCAGCGTCGCGGAGGCGTTCAACCGCGACGGCAACTGCGCGGCCATCCAACTGAACTACAGCCTCGTCAACCGCAGCGCGGAGCAGGACCTGCTGCCCTGGTGCAAAGAGAACAACATCGGCACGCTGCTGCGCGGGCCAATCGCGCAGGGTGTGTTGGCGGGCAAATTCACGCCGGAAACGCGCTTCGATGATTCGGTGCGTAGCGGCTGGAACGAGGGTGCGGGCCGCGAGCGCTTCTTGAAGCAACTGGCGCAAGTCGAGCCGTGGAAGCAACTGGCGCGGCCCGACCGCTCGCTGGCGCAGATCGCCCTCGCCTGGACGCTCGCCAATCCCGCCGTCACCTGCGCCATCCCCGGCGCCAAGAACGTCGAGCAAATCCGCAGCAACGCCGCCGCCGCCGACATCACCCTCACCGACGACGAACTGGCGGTGCTGAACGCGGGCTAATCGAGAGCGGCAACATGTATAGGAATAGTCACCCTTCTACAGGAGGGGCTGGAATAAACTATGCCCCGTGATTGCAATAAGGTGTGTCACGGTTATATAAATATGCTGTTATCGCCGTTGCAAAGCAGAAATCTCCTTCGGAGAGTGAGGAATCCGCCGATGGCGACCCTGAAAGAAGCGTTAGGTCAAGTGCGAGCACGGATAGAACGCTACAAGGATTCTTCACTAAACGAGGAACAGACTAGATATACTCTTATCGATCCCATAATTCGCGCCTTGGGTTGGGATACGGAAGACATTGACGAGGTGCGAAGTCAATACAGATTTCAAAGCAACGATAACCCCGTAGACTACGCGCTTATCATTTCGGGCAAACCGCGTCTATTCTTGGAAGCGAAGGCACTTAGAGGGAATCTCAACGACCGCAAATGGTCTCATCAGATTATGGGATATGCGGGTGTTGCAGGCGTCGAATGGATAGCTTTGACGGAGCGAGAAGATTGTCAATGCGTTCCCAATCATCTTCTTGTCTTTCTCTTGACCAACTCATCGCCCAGATCGAAAGGGATGGGACGGTGACATTCGGCGGGAAGTCTTTCAAGTCCCCGTCGATGGCAGGTAAAGCGGCTCGAATCTCCATCATTGGGCCGAGCATAGCAGGCAATACTAATGGATGGGCATTCTGGAGATTTAAGGATTCGGATGGCCACTTCAAGGAAATAGACGTTCTGCGCTCACCGCTATACGTCTCTATGAGGCATAGGTTCATGCCACGTTTCATTTGCCAGTATTAAGGAGGCGAGATGTCCGTCACGCCCGCGATCTATAACTTCAGCGACCCGGCGGTGCAGGTGAACCCGTACCCGATCTACGAGCGGTTGCGGCGGGAATCGCCCGTCTTCTGGAACGGGCCGTACTGGCTCCTCAGCCGGTACGACGACATCGTCGCGCTGCTCAACGACCCGCGCGTCTCGTCGGCGCGCGTCGAGGCGACCTTCGCGGTGCTGCCGGACGATGTGCAGCAGGAACTCCAGCCGCTGCGCCATGTGCTCGGCAGCCGGATGCTCCTCTCCGACCCGCCCCGGCACACGCGGCTGCGCACGCTGATGACCAAAGCGTTCTCCGCGCGGGTGACGGAGGCGAAGCGCGAGCGGATCGAAGAAATTTGCAACCACTTCCTCGACCGCGTGATGGCGCAGGGGAGCATGGATGTCATGCACGACGTGGCGGTGCCGCTGCCCGGCTGGGTGATCGCCGATATGCTCGGCGTGCCGAGGGAGGATCAGGAGGATTTCACCCGCTGGAGCCGCGATCAGGTGCGCGTCTACGACCGCTCCGGGACGATGCACGAGCGCATCCCGATCATGCGGCAGGGTCAGGCGAGCATGTTGGAGATGAAAGCCTATCTGGAGGACGTCATCGCCGCCCGCCGCACGGAGCCGCGCGAGGACCTCATTACGATGATGATCGAGGCGGAGGAGGCAGGGCGACCGACTGACGACGGATGAGATGGTCGTCATGTGCATCGCGCTGCTCGTCGGCGGCAACAACTCCACCGCGCACCTGATCGGCAACGCCATCCTCACCCTCGCGCGCCACCCGGAGGCCATCGCCCAACTGCGCGCCAATCCGGCGCTGATCCGCCCCGCGATTGAGGAAGTGATGCGCTACGACAGCCCGGTGCAGGCGACCAGCCGCGTCGCGCGGGAGCCGATAGACGTGGGTGGGCAGACGATCGAGACGGGGCAGAATGTCTACGTCCTCTTCGGCTCCGCCAACCGCGACGAGGCGCAGTTCCCCGAGCCGACGCGCTTCGACATCACCCGCGCGCCGAACCGGCATCTGACCTTCGCGCACGGGCCGCACTTCTGCCTCGGCGCGGCCGTCGCCCGTGCCGAGGCGCAGAGCGCCGTCCTGACCATCGTGCAGCGGTGTCGACGATCTCCATTTGGCGAGCGACCACGTCGATTGGATCGAGGGTTTCGCCTTCCGCGGCCCGAAGTCACTGCCCGTCACCTTCCGCGCGGGCTGAATCCGGCAGCGGCACAATTGTGGATGCTTCCGGGACGCGCTATGCTGGCGGAGCAGATGCGGACTAATGATCGTGGGGAAGGAGACCGGGCGATGCTCAGTAGGCGACGATTTCTCGGCGGGGCGGCGGCAACGGCGGGGGCGGCGATCCTCGCGGCGTGCGGGGGCGGCACGGCAACCGATACGGCCGTACCCGCGAAACCGACCACGGCGGCACCGGCCACAGCCGCGCCGACCACCGGGGTGGCAGCGACGACCGCACCGGCGGTGACGACGGGCGCGAGCCCGGTGGCCGCGACGAGCGCCGCCCCGGCGGCCACGACGGCAGCCGCGACACAGCCCGCCGCGAGCGCCGCTGCCGCCTCGCCGGCGGCGAGTGGCCGCGTGCGGTCGCAGATCGACACGACGGGCATCAAGAAGGGCGGCACGATCATCGTCGGCACGGGCGGCGATGTCACCGCCTTCAACCCGGTGACGGAGGGGAATGTCGTCACCAACAGCTTCATGCCGCTCTTGTTCGATCCGCTCGTCTTCCCCGACCCGGACACATTGCAGCCGACGCCGAACCTCGCCACGAAGTGGGAGGTCTCGCCGGACGGCAAGACCTACACCTTCACGCTGAAGCAGGGCGTCAAGTGGCACGACGGCGAACCCTTCACGGCGGACGATGTGAAGATGAGTTACGACCTCTACATGAACCCGGAGAGCGGCTCGACCCGCGCGGCGGGGTTGAGCGGCAACATCGCCTCGGTGACGGCCAAGGACCCGCAGACGGTCGTCTTCGCCCTCAAAGACGTCGTCGCCTCCTTCATGACGATCGACATGATGTACGGCATCCTCCCGAAGCACATCCTCGGCAGCATCGCCCCGAAGGACTTCAAGGGGAGCGCCTTCAGCACCGGCAAGCCCGTTGGCACCGGGCCGTTCAAATTCAAGGAGCAGAAACTCGGCGATCACGTCGCCCTCCTCGCCAATCCCGACTACCATCGGGGCGCGCCCGCGCTGGACGGCTACATCTACAAAGTCGTCAAGGACAGCAACGTAACGCTCCAACAGCTGAAAACGGGCGAGCTCGACTACGCCACCCTCTCGCTGGATCTGACCGACGAGGCGAAGAAGCAGGCGAATCTCAACGTGGTGGACTACGACACCTTCACGATGCTGATCTTCGGCTACAACGTCGATCCGGCGAAAGGCCCGGCGATCTTCCAGGATGTCAAGGTACGCCAGGCGCTCTGCTACGCCCATGACCGCGCCTTGATCGCGCAGAAGATTTACAACGGCTACGCGACGGTCGCGGTTGGCACGGAAGCGCCTGTCACCTGGGCCTACCAGCCCGACAAAATCACGTCAAAATACCCCTACGACCCGAAGATGGCCGAATCACTGCTCGATCAGGCGGGGTACGTCAAGGGGCCGGACGGCATCCGCGCCAAAGACGGCAAGAAACTCTCGTTCACGCTCTACACGGTCAGCGGCAGCACCTCCACGGCGAGCCATGTGCAGGTGGTCCAGGAGGCGTTGAAGAATATCGGCGTCGAGATGAAAGTGCAGTACGAGGAGGGGGCCATCGTCGTCGCCCGCGCGCAGAAAAGCTTCGATTACGACATGTTCTTCTTCGGCCTCACCACCAGCCCGGAGCCGGACCAGACCCGCTACTGGGCCTCCAATCAGCACGGGCCGGGGGCGAATTACTACGGCTACAACAACCCGAAGGTGGACGATCTGCTCCAACAGGGCGTGCGGACGCTCGATGTGGAGAAGCGCAAGGCGATCTACGCGGACGCGCAGAACCAGATCGTCGCGGATATGCCCGGTTTCGTCTCGCACTTCCAGCGTGGTGTCGGCGCGATCAACAAGCGGGTGAAAAATCTCGTGCCGAATGCCATCAACACGAACTTCAATGCCCACCAGTGGTACGTCACCGACGGCAAGTGAGCCAGCTCCGGTTTCAACGTGAACCGCCAAGGACGCTTAGGGAGCGATTCACCACAGAGGACACAGAGAAGACCTTTGTTTCTTTCTCCTCTGTGTCCTCTGTGCTCGGTGTTTCTTCCCTGCCTGCGAAGGCCGGGTGGCTATGCGCCCTTGGCTGCCGCGATGGTCATCTGCAGGTTGATCAGGTCGTTCACCGTAACGATATTCGCCTTGTTGGACGGCGTCATGCCGAAGTCCTCGAAGGTGAATGATGTTTTCGCCGTGCCGGTGAGCGTGCCGCCCTGCATCGTCGCCGTCGTATCGAAGGTGACGGGCTTCGTGACGCCGTGAATCGTCATGGTGCCGAGCAGTTTGAAGGTGGACTGCTGGCCATTCTGCAAGGGGCCGCTCCAGCCATCGACGCCGGTGACGACAAACTCGGCGAGCGGGAACTGGTCGGATTGCAGCGTCGCCGTGCGGATGTAGTTGTCGCGCATCGTCTGATCGCTCTTCAGCGTGCGCAAGTCCACCTGAATCTTCGAGGCGTCCGATGGTTTGCCGTCCGGCCCGAGGACGATCTGCCCCTGCATGGACTTCGTCGTCAGCACCGCGTCGCTATTCGAGGGCAGGAAGGCCAGTTTCTCGTTGACCGTCACCTTCGCCTCGGACTGGTCCCCGACGATCGCGTACGTAGTCCCGCCCGTGGTCGCGAGGGGCGTTGCGTCGCTCGTGCTCGCGATGGCAGCGGGGGTGCTTGCGGCAACGCTCGTGCCGACCGGCGCGACGGTCGTGCCGGGAGCGGCTGCGCTATTGACGTTGGCGAAGGGCGTGACGGGGATCGGTGTCGGCTGCTTCTGCCCCGGCAACTTCCCGTTCGCGGCGAGCGGGAAGATGAGGTATGCGCCGACGATGACGAGCGCGACAACCGCGATGAGCGCGCCAATGATGCGCACGATCGGTGCTTTCCTGTTTATTTCCATATGAGGCTCCTTATCATCTGATCGCTCGTGGCGCCGCCTCAGCGGGCAGCGGCCATCGTGCCCGATGCCCGGAAGCAGTCAGGCGGTCATCTGCCGATGCGGGCGATCAGATGAGGAAGACCTGGAGGAGCGCTCTGCGCCGGTCAGGCGGCCACCACCAGCCACATCGCGCGGCGGGCGGTCGCGGCTGCCATCGCACCGCGAAGAGGACGACGACAAACATGAGCAGCAGGGCTGGTGGGACGGGGAGACGAGGCAGCGCCTGCTCGACCGTCGCGATTCCGCATTTGTCCATCGGCGGGCAGGTATCCGTCGCGCGCGCCTGCGTCGGTATGATCTCCGGCGCAGCGGCGAATGCCCCCGCCTCCTTATGGGGCGGCGGGGGCATGACTGCGGGGTAGACCACGAACAAGAGCGTGAGCGCCGGCACCACGACACGCCAGAAGAGCCAGCGGGGCTGGCGTTTTTCGGCGGGTGCGATGGCCACAATTGTCCTCATGCGATCCTCTTCAAGAAGGTCGTATCCTGCGTCTTGCGTCCTGGCCTATGGATGCGCAAAAGGGGAGATGAGTGACGGAGCGGAGCGGCCATTGGCTCCGGATGTGTGGCAGGTGGGTGCGGCTTCCTGTTATCCGTTCGACCGTCACCGCCGGTCGCCCCGACCCCGTCGAGACGCAGTATGGCACGCCAACCTGAATCTAACCTGAGCGTCCTGTAAAAAGAGCGTAAACCGGGGACGAAACATTGCCGCCCGTCCCCGTCAATCGCCGTTTGGCCGCGCCGTTTTATCGACCGGGGAGCGATGCCATGATCGTGACGGCCTCCGACGCGTCCGGCGTCGACCCGGCGCGCAGGAGTATGCCGATACCGTCGGGATCGCGCAGGACGACCGCGCCAGTCCTGCCGCGTCAGCGGGATACCGGCCGCCTCCAGGCGACCGACGACTGCGGCCAGCGCCTCGGCGTCGGGCAGATCGACCGTGAAGAAGCGCAGGCCGACCATGTCGGCGGGCGCGGGCGTGGCGCCCCGGCTGTGCCAGGTGTTCATGCCGATGTGGTGATGATAGCCACCGGCGGAGATGAAGAGCGCGGTCGGCATCTGGGCGACGATATCGAAGCCGAGGAGGTCATGGTAGAACGCCTCGGAGCGCGCGATGTCGCTGACCTGAAGGTGGATATGCCCGAGGTGCGTCCCTTCGGGCAGGCCGGCCCACGGCTCGCCCGCCTGCTCGGCGTCGGTCAGCAGGCCACGAATATCGACCGGGCCCGTGCCCATCCGCACCTTGCCGTCGGCCCACGTCCACTCATCGCGCGGGCGGTCGCGATAGATCTCGATGCCGTTCTCGTCCGGGTCCGAGAGATAGAGCGCCTCGCTGACCAGATGGTCGCCCTGGCCGGGTAGTGGCAGGCCGAGTTCGAGCCAGTGCCGCAGCCAGCGGCCGAGATCGGCCCGCGTCGGCACGAGGATGGCGAAGTGATAGAGGCCGGTATAGCTGCGCTGCTCGCGCGGCCAGGGCTGCGCGCCCAGCCCGCTCGGTGATGACGAGCAGCGGCGTCCCGGCGACGCCGAGCGTGGCCGTCCCGTCCCCCTGGTCGAGCACCGCGAGGCCGATCGCCTCGGTATAGAAGGCCATCGAGCGCGCAAGATCGGCAGACGGTGAGGGAGAGGAAACCGACCTCCGTCGCGGGGTGGATGGCGGATGCCGTGCTGCTGGTCGCTTGAATCGTGCTCATACTACTGCTCCTCGTCCATGCCCTCGCCACGATCGGGGAGGGGAAGAAGATAAGAAGAGATTCTCTCTCCCTTCCCCACTGGGAAGGGGGCCGGGGGTTACCGCAATCCGCGATTAGTCCTGGCGGACGGCGGAGATATCGAGGGTGATCTTCACCTTGTCGCTGAGCATGAAGCCGCCCGTCTCCAGCGCCGCGTTGAAGGCAACGCCCCAATCGCTGCGGTTGATCGTCGTCTCGCCGGTGAAGCCCCGGCGCTGCTTGCCGTACGGGTCCTTGATCTCCCCGCCCTCCTCGACATCCATCTGCGACTTCTTTCGTCGTCCCGTGGAAAGTCAGGTCGCCGAAGACTTTCCAGTCGGTGTCGCTGACCTTCTCGACGCGCGTGCTCTGGAAGGTGATCGTCGGGTACTTCTCGGCCTCGAAGAAGTCGCCGCTCCGCAAATGCGCGTCCCGCTTCTCCTCGCGCGTGTTGATGCTCGTCGCGTCGATCGTCGCGGTCACCGAGGAGGCGGTGTGGTTCGTCTCATTGATGACGATCGTGCCCTCGGTGATCTTGAAATGCCCGCGCACCGTCGCGACCATCAGATGCTTGACGGCGAATTCCCCCGCCGAATGGACCGGATCGATTATCCAGGTGCTCGTTGTTGTCTGCGTCGCGCTCATCGTGCATACCCCCTTTGTTGCAGCCTGCGTGGACTCCCACGACATACAAGTGGCTTACGAGAAATAAGGATACAGAGGTGTACCCTTCTTGTCAAGCGGCTTATTATGTGTAAGAATGGTGCCATGAATAGCGATGAGCACGCGGGCGCGTTCTGCCCGCTCTTCCACAACGCGATTGAATTGATTGGCCGCCGCTGGACGGGGGCTATCCTCCGCGCCCTCAGTTGTGGGGCGGATCGCTTCAGCACGCTGACCGAGACGATCCCCGGCCTGAGCGACCGTATGCTCTCCGAGCGGCTCAAGGAGTTGGAGGCGGAGGGGATCGTCGCGCGCACGGTCATCCCCGATATCCCGGTGCGCATCACCTACCGGCTCACCGCGAAGGGCAAGGCCCTGGGGGGCGTGATGGACGCCATCAGCCAGTGGGCGTACGACTGGCTCGTGATCGAGCCGCTCCCCGCCGATGAGACGGCGGACGTCTGCACCGCCGTTCCCGCCGACTAAAAACGCATTCTGAAACCGCCAATACCACCCAGAGGGCAACCCGCAAGGGCGGTATGGGGGGTGTATCTCCGGCGGCCCCACGAGCGGTAGATAAACGCGGCGGGCACCCCTGCCCGGTGTGGTACGATGCGCGCGGCAAATGCGCCCACACGTCGCGAAAGGACCGTACCCCGCTTTGGCCCCTACCCACACCGCCCTCGCCGCCGCCCGTGCCCTGCTCGACCGCGCGGTGCGCGACCGCGCCAATGCCTATGGCGGCAGCCTCGCGCTCGGCGCGGGGTGGGAGGAGTATCTCCTGCCGCGCGTCGCGGTGCTCGTCGGCAAGACCCTGCCGGACGGCACGCTTCTCCAAGCGGTGCGTTCCTTCGGCGCGGAGGCGGCGGTCGCGCTCGAATGCTCGGTGCGCGGCCTGCGGCAACCCGACTTCCTCTTCCTCGTCACGCGGGACGGTGCGACCGCCATCGCCGGGGCGGACGCGAAGCTCGGCCTCGATACCGTAGACGCGGCGCAAGTCTCCGCCGAGACGACGGCCCGCATCCTCGCCGAGGGCGGCCCGCTCGCGCAGGGAATCATCGCCGCGCTCGCCCCGCCCGAGACGCCGGCGGCGGACGGTTACATCCTCACGCCGCGCCGCGTCCTCAACGACCTGATCCTCGATAGCGGCGCGCGGCCAAGCGGTATGCCCCGCCCCCGCCTGCCGGAGCGCTCGCACGTCATCAGCGTCGCGCTGCGGGGCGCGGACCTGCTCCGCGTCGTGCCGACCGGCCCCTTCGCCCGCGCGCTCGTCGATGGCACGGACGAAGCGGTCGAGGCGGATGCATCGGTCGATGTCGCGGTGCTGCTCATCCTCGCCGCCCACCTCCTGCTCGGCATGTGGCGGGAGGGGGAGATACCGCTCACCGTCGCGCGCATCCCGATTGAACCGCCCGCGCCCGGCGCACGACGCAGCGGCGCGGGAATGGGCGCAGCGCGCGGGTGCAGCGGGCGGGCAGCGCGTGGGAAGGGGCCGTGCAGGCGGCGAACCGGGCGCGGCCCCGCATCGAGGCCCGCGCCCGGGTGCAGGAGGCGCTTCAGCCGCCGCTCGCGGACCCGCAGGTGATCGCGGCGCTCGGCGGTGTGCGCGGCAAACCGGGGCGGATTGCCCGCTCCGCCGCCGCCGAGGCGTATCGTGCCGCCCTGCTCGCCGCCCTCCCGCCCGATCTGCCCGACCGTGGCGATGCCATCGTCGATGCCCTGCGGACGATTCGGCAGCGCGACATGGACCGATTCCGTGCCGTGACGATCGCCGCCATCCAGGATGCGCTGCACGCGGCGGAAATCCGGCAATGAACCGGCTCCAGAGGGGCGCCATCGAATCGAATTGATCCCGCATCGCGCAGTCGTGAGTCTGTCGCCTGCTGCGCCGCGGGCATACCGACGCGACTGCGCTACTGCGTTTGCCGAGAATTCTGCCAGAGCAGGGCGGCGAGATCGTGCGAGAATTGGACGCTCGCGTCGTAGTCGCCCGCAGTCATCAGGGTGACGGTGAACGTGCTGCCGTCGGGGAGGAAGATGACGCCGGCATCGTTGATGCACGCCGGTGAGGTCGCCCGTCTTATGGGCGAAGATCGTGCCATCCGGGAAGCCGGTGGAGAGTTTCGTATTGACTTCCTGGTCTTTCAGCAGCCCGAGCATCAGCGCGTAATCGTCCACCGTGAGGAGCGGGTCGAGCGTCTGGGTGATGACGCCATCGAAGAAGCGGGTCACGTCGCGCGCGGTCGTGCTCGCCTGACCGGAGACAATCGTCGCGGGGAAGCCGTGCGACGCGCACCAACTGATCGATCGTTCCCCAACCGAAATATTGCCCGAGCACCTGCGCGGCGGTGTTGTTGCTCGCGACGATCATCAGGCGGCGGAGATCGGCGACGCTGACGGTATCGCCGTACGCGCCGAGCGAATAGCCATCTTCATCCGAGTCGTCGTTCTGCGCGGTGAGCGTCAATTCGGTCGTGTCGAGCAGTTTGCCCTGGCGGATTTCGACCTGCGTCCGCCAGAGGACGAAGAGTTTATAGAGGCTCGCCGCCATGAAGCGGTCGTCCGCATAGCGCTCGATCGTATCCGTCTCCCGGCCATCCTCGATCATCAGCCCGATCCGGTCGATCCCTTGCAGGCGGTACCGCGCGATCAGTTGATCGATGGCCGGGCCGAGCGCCGCGCCAGCCCCGTGGTCTGCGGCGTCGTCGGGGTATCGACCGACGCCGGGCGCGGCGTGCGCGTCGTCGATAGGGCGGAGGCTATCGCGGTGGCCGGCGTAATGTCGGTGATGCGCGACGGCGGCGCGGTGCGCCAGATAAGGAGCGAAACGCCGAAGGCGAGCAGCACCATAAAGAGCAGCGTGCGCCGCGCATTGGGGCGCCTGCCGTTGGATCGGCGGTGTCGCTGCGGCGGTCGGTGATAACTCAGTCGTACCCTCCTCTATCACGCAGGCGGATTGTACCGGGCAATCTGTACGGACAGCAACTGTACGCAGCATGGCAGTGCATCTCGATCTTTGATCTACGATACAAAGGCGTCCTACCGTAACAAAATGTGGTATGGTTTCGTTAATCGGGATAGCGCGCGACGAGCGAGGCGGATTGGAACGTCCCGCCGATTTACCGTCCCGTTACGCATCCATTCGCGCATGACGGTATAGGTTCATGGCACGGGTCACGTCTTTTTCTTCCGCGCTATCTGACGGGTCATGTGCGAAACGGAAACGCGCACCAAGACGGGATGAGGAGCGACAACGACGATGGCACATGCATGGCAGCAAGCCTCCCCGGCAACTGATCGTACTCTACGCGAGCGGTCGCCGCTCGCGATTGATCTGGGGCGGGAGTCGTTGCATTCCGTCCCGACCGCCGACACGATACGGGAACCCTTCGCGGCGCTCGGCCTCATGGACCTGGATGCGCTGCCCGATGCCGTAATCTGCATCGACGCGACGGACATAATTGCCGGGTGGAACCGCGCCGCGGAGACGCTCTTCGGCTACACCGCCCGCGAGGCGGTCGGTACGCACCTGGCGATCGTGCCCCCGGAGGAGGAGGAACGAGACGACCTCCTCCGCGCGCGCGTGATGCACGGAGACACGGTCGGCGCGGTCGAGGTCGAGCGATACGATAAAGCGGGCAACCGCCTGCCGCTCCTCTTCTCCGCCGCGCCGTGGCGAGTCGATCGGGAGATTGTCGGGGTGTTGGCCACCTTCCGGGACCTCTCCGCCCAGAAGGAGCGCGAGTGCGAGCTGGCGCGACAGATTGCCCGCGAGCAGCGCCGCACGCGGGACGCGGCCTTCCTCGCCGCAGTGGCGGAGGCATGCATCGCACCGACCGATAGCTGCGTCCTTCTCCAGCAGATCGCGGAATGCGCGGCGGGCTGGGCGGACAGCGCCGGCATCGTCCGCCACGCCGATGGCGCGGGCGAACTGGTCGCCTACGCCGCCCGCACGATGGACGGTGATGGGCCGGTCGCGGCGCTCTTCCTGGCCTACGCCACGGGATACGCGGGGCCGGCGAGGCCCCACATCCTGCTCCCTGCGCGAGGTACCGCTGGCCACCACAACAATCGCGCGGGGATATCATTCGCTCGCCATCGTGCCGATCATGGCGGACGGCGACACGGTTGCCACCCTCTATACGGCCGCGCGCGGCGCCACCGCGCCGCTGGATGACGACGCACTGGCGACGCTCGAACGCGCCGCCGCGCAGATCGGCGCCGCGCTCGCGCGACTGCACGACCAGCAGATGCTCCAAGCCCACGCGGACAATCTGGAAGCGGAGGCCCGCCGAAAGAACGACTTCCTGGCGACCGTCTCCCACGAGTTGCGCACCCCGCTGACGGCGATCCTCGGCTTCGCGCACATCATCGTCGAGAACGACGGGCTCGGCGCAGAGCGGCGGCGCGGCATGGCGGAAGACATCGTGGCGAGCGGCGGGCTGCTCCTGACGCAGGTCGAACGACCTGCTCGACATCGTGCAACTCGGCGCGGGCCGCCTGACCGTGGCGACGGAACCGGTCGATCTCGCCGCCGTCGTCCGCTGGTGCGAGCGCGCCGTGCGGGCATTGATGAGCAGCAAGGCGCTGCGATTCGACCTCGCCATCCCGGACGATCTGCCACCCGTGCATGCGAACACGGCGCGCTTGCAGCAGGTACTGCTCAACTTCCTCGTCAATGCCTACAAGTTCACGCCGGCCGGCGGCACCGTGACACTGGGCGCGCGCGCCGAGCGGGGGCAGGTCTCGATCGATGTCCGTGACACCGGCATCGGCATCGCGCCGGAACATGCCGCCCGCATCTTCGAGCCCTTCGAGCGGGTGGAGAGTGCGGATATGCCGACGCAACCCGGCGCGGGCGTTGGCCTCGCCGTCGCCCGGCAACTGGTCGATCTAATGGGCGGCGCGATCACCCTGGCGAGCGCCGTCGGCATCGGCAGCGCCTTCACCGTCACATTGCGGGCGGCGGAATAGCCCACCCCCTGCCCCCTCCCGAAGCGGGAGGGGGACACATATCATACATTCATAGCGCATGGAGAACGCCGGGGCCTTCTCTCGTGCTCCCCTCCCGGCGCCCTCTGGGCAGTATCGGGAGGGGCCGAGGGGTGGGCCCTCCGATTACCCGCCGTAGCGCCAGCGATAGTAATGCTGGCCGATGTTGCCGAACTCGACGCGGAATGCAGGGTCGTTATTCGGGTTATAGGTGAGCACGCGCCGCTCGAATGCCTGGATGAAGACCGTTGTCGTCTTCCCGCCGATCGGTACGTCCGCGACGATGATCGGCGAAATGGCGTAGCCGGGCGTCTGGTCCACCGCGATGCCCGCCTTCGTCAGCCCATCCTTGAAGTCCTGGAACGGGATGTAAATGAACTGCGCGTACCGGCCGGAGGGGTCCGCATCGTAGGTGATCGAGCCGTTTGGCGTATCGAAGGCTGCCCGATACGTCGCCTCCTGCTCTCGCGTCAGCGGGGTGAAGGTGTGATCGCTATTGAACCGGTAGAGCGCGGGGCTCTTCGGATCGAAGTCATAATGCTCGTTCAGTTTGCTGAGGTCCGCATAGGTCGGGCCATCGGCGCCGGGGTCGCCCGCCATGTTGACCTGCGCCGGGCCGCGCTGCTCGAAGGTATTGTCGCCCGTTTGCAGCTTGCCGCTCTTCAACTCGACGGTGAGCAGACCCGTCGTGACGCGGGCATTCGGGTCGGACTGCTCCATGCGCGCCTTGTCGAAGTACTGGACGCGCCGATTACCGCCGGGCGCTTCCTTGTATGGCTCCGGCTGCCCATCCCGCGCGGTAGCGAGCGGCCCCCAGAAGTTCGGCTGCACCTGCTCGGCCTGTTTCCAGGCCGCCTCGATCACCGGCGAGGCGTAGTTCGTTGCCGCCTGCACACCCATCGTCCCGATCCAAATCCCCGCCAACAGCACCGAAACCGTGACGCCCCATCGCTGACGCATGCCGCATCCCTTCCCATGTCAATTCTCCGCGCCATCGCGGGCCATTCATCCCGCGCACCACCTCGTACGTCCGGGCCATTCTATCGGTTCACGAAACCGGAAACCACTTGAACCGCAGAGACACAGAGCGCAGAGAGAAGGAAGAAGACCAGTACATCTCTTTCCTCCGTATTTCCTCTGTGTTCTTTGTGTCTCTGTGGTTCATTCCTCCTCTACCGGCCCGTGAAGGCAGGCGTGCGCTTATCGCGGAAGGCGGCGACGCCCTCGCGGTAGTCTTCGGTGCGGGCGGCGAGCTCCTGCATATCCGCCTCGTAGTCGAGGATGGCGTCGAGGTCGGGCATCATCGCGCGGTTGAAGGCGCGCTTCGTGAGGCCGATGGCGCGCGTCGGCAAAGCGGCGAGGCGGGCGGCGAGCGCGTGCGTCGTCTCGATCAGCGCGCCGGCGGGCACGACCTGATTGACGAGGCCGAGGCGCAGGCATTCCTCCGCGCCAATGCGGTCGCCGGTGAAGGCGAGCTCCGCCGCTTTGGCGTAGCCGACGAGCATCGGCAGGAAGAGCATCCCGCCGCTGTCCGGCACCAGCCCGATCTTGACGAACGCCTGCACGAACGACGCCGCCTCGCTCGCGACGCGGAGATCGCAGGCGAGGGCGATGTTCGCGCCCGCGCCCGCCGCGACGCCGTTCACCGCCGCGATCACCGGCTTCTCGATCGCCCGGATGCGCCGCACCAGCGGGTTATAGCCCTGCCGCAAATGCTCCCCGACGGAGAGCTGATGACCGTCCTTCGCTTCGGACTGCGCGTTGAGGTCCTGCCCCGCGCAGAAACCCCGCCCCGCCCCGGTGAGCACGATGCAGCGCACGGCGGCGTCCCGCTCCGCGCCCCGGAACGCCTCCTGCAACTCCGCGAGCATCGTATCCGTCACCGCATTCAGCACATCGGGCCGGTTCAGCGTCAGCGTCAGCACGCCGTCCGTTGTCTCCGCCAAGAGGGTTTCGTATGTCATTGTGCAACCTCCGGTCGTAGTAGGCAGTAGACCGCAGAGAGTAGTCAGCGGGGAATCGAGAGCGACGAGCAGCTGCTGACTCGTGAATGGATACTTTGCCGAGGCAGCCCTCGATTCCGACTACCGACGACTGACTACTGTCTACCGTCTACTGCCTACTTCCCCTGCCAATGCGGCGGGCGCTTTTCGAGGAAGGCGGCCATTCCCTCGCGCATGTCTTCGGTGGCGAAGAGGAGGTAGAAGTTGCGACGCTCCGCCTCCAAGCCCGCGTCGAGGGTCATGTCGAAGGATTTCAGCACGGCGTCCTTGCCGAGCATCACGGCGAGCGGCGGGCGGGCGGCGACTTCCTTCGCCAGTTGCATGGCGGATTCGAGGTAGAGTTCGGTCGGCACGACGCGGTTGACGAGCCCGGCGGCGTGCGCCTCCCGCGCGGTGATCTGCCGCCCGGTCAGGATCATCTCCATCGCCAGCGCCTTGCCGACGGCGCGCGTCAGCCGTTGGGTGCCGCCCGCGCCGGGGATGATGCCGATGAGGATTTCCGGCTGGCCGAAGCGGGCGGACTCGGAGGCGACGATCATGTCGCACATCATCGCCAGCTCGCAGCCGCCGCCGAGCGCATAGCCGCTCACCGCCGCGATCAGCGGTTTGCGCACCTTCTTGATCCGCTCCCACCGCGCGAACTGGTTGCGTTTCAGCATCTCGACCGCCGAGGCGTCCGCCATCTCGCCGATGTCCGCCCCCGCCGCGAAGGCGCGCTCATTGCCGGTCAGGACGATGCAGCGCACGCCCTCGTCCGCGTCCATCGCCTCCAGCGCGTCGCCCACCTCGGTCATCAGCGGCACACTGAGCGCGTTGAGCACCTTCGGCCGGTTCAGCCGCACCACCCCGACCCCGTCACCCTGCTCGACGATGATATGCTCGTATTCGGCCATCCACCCCTCCCTGGGACGTTGAACCACAAAGATACAGAGGACGCGGAGAAGGAGAGGCAGCATACCACGGGCGTCATTGGGCGTCAGCAACTCAATGCGTGCATCCCTCCCACAAAAGGAGTGGGAGCCATCATGGCTCCCACTCGTTGCTCGTTACTCGCTCCTGTGTCAGAGCATGTCGATGTTGTAGGTCGGCGGTTCCAGCGGCAGGGGTGGGGCGGCCTCGGGGTGAAAGGGCTCGAAGTTGACCGGGCTCCCCGCGTAGTGGCACTCGTGGCAGATCTGCCGCTCGCCGTGCCAGGAGCAGCCGGCACAGTAGCCGCCGCCATAGAAGTGATCGAAGAGCCGGGCATCCATCGTCGTCAGCGGCTTCGCGGCGGCGAGGCGCACATACTCCGCCCGCACCAGACGGTTCAAGATCGCGCGGCATGCATTCGGGATAGAGGAGGCGGAAGAGCTCGCCGGAGGCGCGGTCGCGGATGGCGACGAACTCGCCCTCATCCGTCTGCGCCCGCTGCACAAGCTCGAAGAGATTCCACTCGACCCCCGCCATCGCGGAGAGATACTGCAACAGTCGCGCCTTCTCGATCGTGCGCGTCGCGAGCGAATCCAGCAGCGGGCGGACACGTTCGACGACTTCTTGCGTCGCAAGATAGACCATCTCTCGCCCCCCTCATCTGCCCTCGCGCGTCTTTGCAGTTGTCATAATCGCGTAGACAATCTAGCACGCGCGGAAACGATCCCACAACCAACATTTGATGAAACGCACAACGGGGATTGTTATGCAAACGCACAGCCGCAAGATGATGCCAATTGCAGCAACGAGCGATGAGTAAGAGACGTACTGCCGACATCGTCTCGTTGGTCGCTGCTCCTCACGTCGAGCGCGGGGTACGCGGGAGGATGAAGGAGAAGCGCGTGCCCCGGCCCGCCTCGCTCTCGACCCAGATGCGGCCGCCATGCGCCTCGACGAAGCCGCGCGCGATCGCCAGGCCGAGGCCCGCGCCGCCCGTCTCGCGCGAGCGGGATTTCTCGCCCCGATAGAATCGCTCGAAGATATGCGGCAGATCGGTCGGCGGGGATGCCCTCGCCCGTGTCCACAACATCGACCTGCACGCCCTCCGCGACGGCGCGGGCGGTGACGGCGACCGTGCCGTCGGCGGGGGTGTGGCGCAACGCGTTCTGGACCAGATTGGCGAGCACGCGGCGGACGGCGGGCGTATCGATGACGACCGGCCCGACCGCTCCCTCGACGCCGCTGGCGATGTGGATTTCCCGCGCCGCCGCCTGTGCCGACAATCCCTCGACGACCTCGGCGATCAGGTCCGGCAGGGTCGCGGGGGCGAGCGAGAGGGCGAGTTGGCCCGCCTCCAGCTGCGAGAGTTCGAAGAGATCGGTAATCAGGGCGGAGAGCGTGCGGATTTCGCGCCCCATCGTCGCGTGGAAGCGCGCGATCGTCTCCGCGTCCGTCACGACGCCATCGGTGATCGCCTCGATCATCGCGCGGATGGAAGCGAGCGGCGTGCGGAGGTCGTGCGAGATGGCGGCGACGAGCATCCGGCGCGCCTCGTCATCGTCCGCGCGCCGCGTGGCGGCTTCTTCCAGTTGCTCCGCCATCATATTGAACGCGACGGTCAGGGCGCGCACCTCGCTCGCCGCGTCCGGCGTCGGCGGCGGCACACGGACGGTGAGATCGCCCGTCGCCAGCGTAGCCGCCGCGTCGCTGACGGCGCGGAGGCGGTCGGTCAGCGAGCTGGCGAGCACCGTACCGAGCGAGACACTGACCACCACCGCGAAGAAGGAGAGCAGCGAGAGGAGCAGCACATCGTGGCGCGAGGCGAACATCAGGAGCGCGGAGAAGAGGACATTGATCAGCGCGACGACCGACCCGGCGACGAGCGCGCCGACGATGCGCGCGCGGATCGTCCGCAGCACGCCCGCCAGCATCAGCCAGAGGCCGACGCCCATCACGCCGAGCGAGAGCAGCCCGGAGATCGGCGAGCAGTGCCGCCGTCTTCCAGAGATCGCGGTCGCCGGCGGCTGCCAGATCGCCACCGTCAGCAGTTCCACCACCGCGAACGCGAGGCAAGACCGCCCCCAGCGCCCGCCCGAACCGGCGGCGCATCATGCCGTTCGCGTCAGAGGGAACGGCACCATCTGGTGGTAGCAGGCTTTCCAGCCTGCCGTTTCCATCCGTGGGCAAACGCAACACCCAGATATTTTCAGATCCACTACGCCTCGTGGTCATACCAGAATCCCTGATATTCCCAACCATCGGCAACGAGACCCGCCTTCACCGCATTATTGAGGATATAGAGGGCTTTCTCGTCATATTCGACCGCATCGCGAACGATGCGGTCGAAAGACTCACTCTGCCACAGCCTCCCCTTGGTATTTCTTGATGCGTTAATTTCATGCCCGGTGTATCCTTTGACGCTTTGGAGAATGCTCGAAAGCGAATACCAAATTCCCGACCCCGCTTCACATGGCGTTGCGAGGACATGCACATGATTCGCCATGACTGTCAGCACATGAACACGCCATTTGCTGGGATGCCAAAAGAGTATCGCATCTTTGACAAGAGCCCGCTCCGGCATTGAAAGGGGCATCATGCTCCCCGGAACGCCTTGAAGCCGGAAGGTTACAAAGTACGTTGCACCTCCGGATTCCCAATGTGGCAGGCTCCGTCGTCGTATGGTGAGCGTAGTATCTACGGCAGGAGGGAACGGCAGGCTGGAAAGCCTGCTACCACCGGGTTTAGTCTCGCTACTATCGGAATCTTGTCTCGTCATCGAAAGGCATCTTACGCATCCTCTTTCGGGGCGCGGAAGCGATAGCCGACGCCCCAGACGGTCTGCACGAAGGTCGGATTATCCGGTTCCGGCTCGATTTTCTGGCGCAGGCGGCGGATGTGGACGGTGACAGTGCTCGCGTCGCCATAGAACTCCTCGGCCCAGACGCGGTCGAGCAATTGCTCGCGCGTGAAGACCTGGCCGGGGTGGCGTGCCAGTTCGTGGAGGAGGTCGAATTCGGTCGCGGTGAGGGTCGCTTCCTCGCTGCCACGAGCACGGTGCGCGAGCGCGGATCGATCGTCAGGCCGGGGAAGATCAGCGCGCGCTCGCCCGGATCGGCGGGGGCGGTATCAGTCGTCCCGACTCGGCGGAGTACCGCCTTGACCCGCGCAACGAGTTCGGCAGGGCTGAACGGCTTCGTCACATAATCGTCCGCGCCGATCGTCAGGCCGACGATCCGGTCCGTCTCCTCGCCGCGCGCCGTGAGCATGATGACGGGCACCGGATGCTTGACGGAGAGCGTGCGAAAGACCTCCATGCCGTCCTTCTTGGGCAGCATCAGGTCGAGCACGATCAGGTCCGGCGCGAATTCGTACGCGACCTTCAGCGCTTCGTCACCGTCCGCCGCCTCGCGCACGCTGTAGCCGTCGCGCTTCAGATAGAGCGAGACGACCTCACGGATACTCGGTTCATCATCGACGATGAGAATGCGCTGCATGGAGGCTGCCCTTTCCCCGTCCCCGCCGCCCGACAGCAAGCAAGGAGCGGCACGCAGATACCATAGCACCGCGCCCTTACGGAATACTTACGCCAATGTCCTCCGATGCGCCGCGAGCGTATCTTTCGAAACCACAGACCGCTCTACTTCGTTTCTTCATCGAGAGACGCCATAGAGATGTCATGTTGTGTTACAGATGCCAGTTAATTGGGGCGCGCAGTCCCTCCCGCCGGGCTATCACAATGGAGACCGATATGTCGTTGATGGTCATGATGCGGCGCTGGCTTGTGATCCTTGCTCGCGGTTGGAATCGTGTCGCCCGTCATCCCCGTATCGCGAGTGGCTGCGGCGAACTGGTATGTGGATATCGCCCACGGCGCTGACACCGCGAGTTGTGGAACGAGCGGCGGCTCCGGCGCGTGCCGAACGCTCGATTATGTGACAAACAGCCGTATCGGTGCGAACTCGGGCCAGACGGTCTTCGTCGCGCCGGGGACGTATCAAGAGCACAATTTCCAGTTCCCCGCACCGGTCACGATCATCGGTGCGGGCGCAGGCGCAACGTCTTTTAGTGGTGGCGGTGTGGATCGTGTCTTCATCACCTATCCACGTCAGGTCGTCAACCTCACGGATCTGAGCATCACCGGTGGTTATACAAATGCGGTCGACGGCGGCGCGGGCGTCTACAATTACGGTGTGCTGACGCTGACACGAGTCACTGTGACCGGCAACCAGGCGACGGCGCCGTATATCCAGAACGGCGGCGGACTTCTCAATGCGGGCGGCACGATCAATCTCGTTTCGAGCACGATCAGCGCAAATATCGTGACCGCATCGGAGGCAACGGGCGAGGGGCATGGCGGCGGAATCAGCAACGTAACGACGGATGTGTTCGACCCGAATAAGATCGCGTATCTGAATATCACGAATAGCACGATCGCCGGGAACAGCACGCCGAAAGGGAACGGCGCCGGGATAGACAATGAAGACGGTGTGGTGACGATCACCAACAGCGAAATCCGGGGCAATATCGCTGCGGGCGGCGGCGCCGGCATCTGGGCGCTTGGACCGAACACCGGCTCCATGAGGATCACGAGCACCCTTTTCTCGAACAATACCGCCAATCGGGGCGGCGGCATCTATAATTACAACATCCCCCTTTCTCTCTCGAACACAACATTCAGTGGCAACACGACAAGCCGTGACGGAGGGGGAGCGATCTATGCAGCCGGTGGAGGCGGCAGTATCGTACTGCCGATCAGCGCCCTGCATGTAACGGTCGCGTCGAATACCGGTGGCGGCATTTACAACTACGACAGCACCGACCCGTTCACGATCCGCAACAGCATCGTCGCGTACAACAGCACATCCTCGGGTTTCGACTGCGCGGGCTACTCCGTGACCAGCCAGGATTACAACATCGAGCGCGGCGAAACCTGCTTGTTCTTGCAGCCGCACGATCTCGAGGACACCGATCCCCTGCTCGCGGCCCTCGCGGATAATGGCGGCCCAACCCACACACACGCCCTCATGCCCGGCAGTCGCGCCATTGATCGCGTCCCCCTCTCACCCTACACATGCGCGACGCCGAGCGACCAGCGCGGGTACGGCAGGCCACAGGGCGCCGCGTGCGACGCCGGCGCGTACGAATACGTCCCGCCGATCCCGTCGATCACCGCGATCGCGCCGACTCAGGGAGCGACCACAGGCGGCGCCCATGTGACGATCACCGGCACCGGCTTCGTGACCGGCGCGGCGGTCGCCTTCGACGGCATCGCCGCGACATCGGTCGTCGTGGTGAGCGGCACGCTAGATCACCGCGATTGCGCCCGCGCACGATCCCGGTTCGGCAAGTGTGGCGGTCTACAATCCCGGACGCCCGCCCGGCAACGGGAGCGCGTTGCTCGTTTTCGGCTTCACCTATGTGATTGTCGCCCCCGCGCCGCCCCCGCGCATCGTGTCGGTGCCGCTAGGGTCGCCGGGGCCGGAACCGAATCCGCGTCCATACAGCGGGTCGCTCACAGGGCCGGTGAACCCGGTGCCGCCGCCACGCCCTTGAACAGCGTAGAGAGCAGATACGCCGCCTGAAAAACCTGGGCGACCTGTCCGCTCTCCCGCGTCGTGTCGGCTTATCGGTAGGCGGCTTCGAGGATTTCCTGCGTCTTCTCGGCGATCATGTTCCAGTCCGCGTTGCCCTCTTTGGAGACGGTGACGAAGTCGTTGAGGAACATCAGCGTGCGCACGCCGGGGATGGCGAAGAGTTGCTTGGCGACATCCGCCACTTTGTCGCCTTCGTTCACCATGCCGACGTTGAAGTACGAGCGCGTCTCGTCCACGACGGTGCGATTCATGACGAACTTCGCGCTGTTCGGGTTCGGCGTCCCCTCGATGTCGATCTGAAGCGGTTCCTGCTCTGCCACGGTCGTTCCCTCCTGCCTTGTGCGTCCGTATCTCGCTGAACGGAGGATACGGGAGCAATGAGCAATGAGCAATGAGCAATGAGCGGCGAAGGTTCGCGGTCCGCGCGAACCCGGCTCCCCTCCGTCGGACAGAAGGGGCTGGGGGTTAGGAGAGTTCCCGCGCCGCCTCCTTGAGCGCCCAGATGGCGCGGTTCCGCGCGCGGACGAGCGAGGTGAGGGCGACGCCCGCCGTGTCGCTCTCATCGGGCGACTCGCTGTAGGCGCGGACGGCGGCGGCGAGATCGGGAATGGGCGGGACATCGAGGGCCGGGTTCCTGCCGGAACCGGCCGCGCTGCGCGAAGTTCAGCGCCGTCAGTTCCCGCCCGCGCGGAGGATTTCGCGTTCGGCTCCCTGCCGGTGGCGGCATCGCCCGCGCTCGGCGCGAACGCGGACGCCGCCGCGATGAAGGCGTCCGCCGCCGCGATGGCCTCGCTCAGATCGAAGCGACCGCCGAGCGCCTGCTGATAGCCCGTCAGGCTCGCCTTGATGTCCTCGCCCGCCGCCGCGAGATCGAGCGGGAGGATCGGGGCATTCGCCAGCCGCCAGACGACCCCGCCATAGACTTTAATATCTCGCTCCAGGTTCTCGCGGTCGGCGATTTCCAGCGTGTCGTCCACGGTGTGCCAGGCGATATTGCCGCCGCAGCCGCCGACGGCGTAGTAGCCGTGCTCGTCCGCCACGCGACTGCGGCATGGTCGAGGAGAGCATCAAGGTGCCGGAGATGCCGAGGTTGTTGAAGGAGTAGTCGCCCGCGCGCGGCGGCCGCTCGCCCTCCGCCGGGAGGCCCGTCACATCGCGGATCACCGCCTGCGTGAACGCGCCGAGGTCCGGCGTATAGGAGAGGTTGCGATACTCGGTCGCCCAGCGGCAGCCGGGGGAGTCGCAGTTCACCTGCGCGACGCAATGCTCGATCAGATCGAGGCCGAAGGTGTCCGCGTACCAGGTGCTGCCCGGCGTAGCGCCCGTGCGAGTGGCCGCTCCACCAGGCGATGCGCACGCTGCGCGCGAGATTCTGCCGGTTCTCGTGCAGGGCGCGCGCCAGTTCGAGCAGCGTCGCGTCGCCCGTCGCGTTGTCCCCGATCCCCTCACCCCACGAATCGAGATGGCCGTGGACGAGCACGAACTCCTCCGGCGCCGTCGTGCCGCGAATCTCCGCCACCGTGACGGGAATCTCCCGCCAGCGCGTCTCGAGGTTGGTGTGCACGGTGACTTCGCGCACCGCGCCCGGCCTTCGCCTGCTCCATCAGCCAGAGGCCATCCGGCCGGTTGACTTCCGCGACGCTGAGGGTCGGGATTGCGCCGATCGGTGTCGAGGTCCGGCGTGCCCCAGACCGGCGTGCAGATGCCCTCGTGGACATTCGTGCCGGGGCTGATGAAGACGGCGGCGGCGACCCCGGCGGCGGTGAGGTCACCGATCCGCGCGGGCATCGGCAGGCCATTGAGGACGGCGATCTTGCCCGCCACATCCTGCCCCGCCAGTGCGCTGCCGAGGCCGGAGGTGAAGATGCGTGCTCACGCTCGTCGCGTGCGCCGTCTCGATCGCGACGGCGGGCGCGGTGATCCCTGCGTCGCCGGTCGGGACGGCGAAACCGGGCGTCGTGCCGCGCAGGGTGCGCGCGGTGCCGTCCGTCAGCGAGACGGTGACCGTCGCGCCGCGCGGCAGGCTGATGAAGCAGCGCGGATGATGGACGGTGTGCGGGATGCCCCACGCCGTCAGCCGCCGCGTGATCGCATCGACCGCCTGCTGCTCGCCCTCCGTGCCCGACTCCCGCACGTAGTTGCTGAACTCATGGATCAGTTCCCACGGCGCATCCGTGCTCAACGTGCCGAGAAACGCCGCCTCTGCCGCCCCACCCTGCCACTGTGTCGCTGCCGGTGCCATCGCTTTCCCTCCTTGTCAGAAGAATCGAAACCAGGGAGAACCGCAGAGGCGCAGAGGACGCGAAGATCGCAAAGAGATACAAAGACGATGAGATCTTCCTGTTTCGCTCTTCTTCCTCTGCGTTCTCTGCGCCTTTGCGGTTCTCCGGTTCTACCCTTTCCTACCAGTTTTCCCAATGGACGACGGACGCGAGCGGGTCGCGCGGGGCGGGTTTGAAGTCGGTGCCCTTCGTATACGCGACGGGGATGAGCGCGGTCTGCATCACCTGGTCGTAGGGGATACCGAGCACGTCGGCCGCCTCCCGCTCGTGCATCAGGTGGATCGTCGTCCAGCAGGTGCCGAGGCCACGGGCACGGGCGGCGAGCATGAAACTCCACGCCGCCGGGAGGATGGAGCCGAAGACGCCGCTCTGCGCGTTCGCGGGCTGGCCGTCCGTGCGGCCCATGATGCAGGGGATGACGAAGACGGGCGCTTCGTGGAAATGGTCCGCGAGGTACTGCGCGGAGTCCGAGACGCGCATCTGCGTGGCGGCGCGCGCCGGATCGTCGTACGTCACGCCCGCGCCACCGCCGCTGCGGTACCGCGCCCAGCCCTTGCGGTAGATGTCCGCCAGCGCGCGGCGCTTCTCCGCGTCCGTCACGACGACGAATTGCCACCCCTGCCGATTGCTGCCGGTCGGCGCTTGCTGCGCGATCCGCAGGCACTCCTCCAGCACCTCCCGCTCCACCGGCCGGGTGAAATCGAGCCGCTTGCGCACCGAGCGGGTCGTCGTGAGCACCTCATCGGCAGTCAGTGACAAGATCGCCATTCGCTCTTCTCCTCTCCAGAGCCCGCGCACAGCGCGGGTCGGTTCGTCGCCGCTTCTCGTCTCCATCATACGGCGCGGCGCGCGACGCCTACGACATCACCCCTGATGGAAACGAAGTGGCATCGAACATGCTAAGCGGTGCTGAAGGGTACCGCACAGGTTGCCGCGCGTACCACGTACTACTGCATACGCGCACGATAATGAAAGGATCGAACCAATGAGCGCCACAAAGACGACGAGGACGAAAGGGGCCGAGAAGCGAGGCATGAACGGCACGAACGGCAAGGAAGCGACGCCGGTCATGCACCAGCGAGGGCGAGAGATTCAGCGGTACGGCTCCGTCACGGCGATGCCGGTCGGCGTGAGCACGGCGGCGCGGCAGGAAAACTGCGCGATGCTCAATCAGTTGCTCGCGGACACGATCACCCTCTACAGCCTCTACAAGAAGGCGCACTGGCAGGTGAAGGGGCACACCTTCTATCAGTTGCATCTCCTCTTCGACAAGCACGCCGAGGAGCAATTGGAACTGGTCGATATGATCGCCGAGCGCATTCAGATGCTCGGCGGCGTCTCGACCGGGATGCCCGCCGCCGTCGCGAAACTCTCCACAATCGAGAACCCGCCGGACGGTGTGGAGGAAGTGCCCGCCGTCATCTCTCGCCTCCTCGAAGCGCATGAGACGATCTGCAACGAGGTGAATGAGGGCATCGAGCAGACTGAAGAGAACAAGGACTGGGGCACGAACGACATGCTGATGGGCGATGTGCTGCGCACCAACCAGATGCAGGTCTGGTTCGTCGGCGAGCACCTCGTGGATACACCAATCGTCCGCGCCTGAGTCCGGCACCCGTTGATCGATCGAGGGGCGGCCTACGGGCCACCCCTTTTTGGTGGCGTAGGTACGCCTGCGCGAGCGGGATGCAGGCTGGAAAGCGCGCGCTACCGATCAGGGATTGTGCATCTGCATGACGTTTTCGACAGAAGATTATGCAGCCGCGCACTTCTCCGGGCATCGATCGTGCGGTATGCTGCGCCGGATCGATAGGGGTCGGTGGGAAAGGAAGGCTGCGATGCGTATCCGCGTCGGGTGTGAATTTCAATATGACGCGACGTGGCCCGCGCCGGCGGTACTGCTGGTGAAGGCGCGGGACGACGACCCGCATCGCATCCTGCATGAAGCCTGGACGCCGGCGCCCGACCTGCCCACGCACGACTATTACGACCTCTACCGCAACCGCTGCCAGCGGCTGACGCTGCCCATCGGCCCGAGCGCGCTGACGTATGACGCGGTGGTGGAAATCTCCGGCGAGCCGGATGAGGTGGATACGTCCGCCATCCAGCACCCCGTCGAGGAGTTGCCGGACGATGTCGATCATCTTCACATTGCCGAGCCGCTACTGCCTCTCGGACGCGCTCTCGAACACGGCGTGGGAACTCTTCGGCGGCTCGGCGATGGGCTGGGCACGCGTGCAGGCGGTCTGCGACTGGATCAATGAGAACATTCAGTACGGCCTCAAGAGCACGGGGTTGACCACCGCCGTCGATGTCTACGAGGCGCGCGGCGGTATCTGCCGGGACTTCGCGCACCTCGCCGTCACCTTCTGCCGTGCGCTGAATATCCCGGCGCGCTACGTCTTTGGCTACATGCCGGACATCGGCATCCCGCCGCCCTATCCGGCGATGGACTTCCACGCCTGGTTCGAGGTCTATCTCAGCAGCCGCTGGTGGACATTCGACGCGCGCTTCAACACGCCGCGCATCGGGCGCATCCCGATCGGGCGCGGGCGCGACGCGGTGGATGTGGCGATGGTGACGACCTACGGCGCGGCCAACTTCCGCCAGATGACCGTCTGGTCGGACGTCATCTCGGGCGAGGCGCAGAGACCAGCCGACGACGGCGACGAGCAGTGTGGCGAGCGAGACGGAAGGGGGAGCGATTGCCGCACGACACGATTGAGACGCGGATCGGGTCGCTGGAGATCATCGATCATCGCGGCGTGGATTGGGCAAACGTCCGCAAGACGGCGTACCTCATCCATCAGCGGCTGCGCTACGAGTATCCCGGCGAGATTCACGATCTCCGCCAGCGGCTGATGATCGTCCCGCCCGAGCGGCACGGCGGGCAGCGACTCGTGACATCGAAAGTGGAAGTCTCCTCGCCCTCCTACGACATCGAGCGGGAGCGGGACGGTTTCGGCAACCTGATCCTCAATCTCTTCGTCGCGCATGTCGAGCGGGAGATCGAATTCACCGCCTGGATCATCGTCGAGCGTGACGCGACCGCCGATGCAATCATCGTCCCCGCCGACGACGGCGCACATCGCCGCGTTCCGTGAGCCGACCGCCCTGACGATGCCGGACGACGCGCTACGCACCGCCGCTACATCCCTCATGGCGCCGCGGTGACGAGCCCGCGATGCTGGCGGCGCGTATCAATGAATGGGTTCACGGGGCGCTCTCCTACGCGCACGGCATCACCGGCGTGCGGACTGCGGCGAGCGAGGCGCTCGCGGCGGGCCGGGGCGTCTGCCAGGACTACGCCCACATCATGCTCGCGCTCTGTCGTCTCTGCGGGCTACCCGCGCGCTACGTCTCCGGGCACCTGCTCGGCGAGGGCGGCACCCACGCCTGGGTCGAGGTGCTGCTCCCCGACCCGGCAGACGCGGAGCGCTACATCGCGCACCCCTTCGACCCGACGAACGGCAACCTCCCCGGCCTGAAATACATCACCGTCGCCGTTGGCCGCGACTACGGCGATGTCGCCCCCACCTCCGGCACCTTCCGCGCCCCCTACGCCGGCTCCCTCTCCGCCCACAAACGCGCGGGCGTCACGGCGCTGGAATACTTTGCGGAAACGCATTGAACCACAGAGGCACAGAGGACACAGAGGAACACGGAGGAACACGGAGAGAAGAATGGGGTTTTCTCTTTCCCCGCTCTGTGTCCTCTGTGCCTCTGTGGTTCAGAAGATCAAGCACGCGTCGCCGAAAGAGAAGAAGCGATACCGCTCCCGCACGGCCTCGGCGTAGGCGGCGAGTACGTGCTCGCGGCCCGCGAGGGCGCTGACGAGCATGAGCAGGGTCGAGCGCGGCAGATGGAAGTTCGTGATGAGCGCATCCACCGCGCGGAAGGTGTAGCCGGGGCGGATGAAGAGGCGCGTCCACCCCTCCGCGCCGCGCGCCGTCGCCGCCTCCCACCCACCGGGCGCGGCCGCGACGCTCTCCAGCACCCGCACGCTCGTCGTGCCGACCGCGACGACGCGGCGCCCGGCGCGCTTCGTCTCGATGATCGCAGCGGCGGTGGCGGCGCTGGCGGTGTACCACTCGGCGTGCATCGGGTGGCGAGCGGGGTCTTCCTCGGTCACGGGACGGAAGGTATCGAGGCCGACATGAAGCGTCACCGTCGCCGTGCGGACACCGCTCGCGCGCAACTGATCGAGGAGTGCGGGCGTGAAGTGCAGCCCGGCGGTCGGTGCGGCGGCGGAGCCGGTGACGTGCGCGTAGGTCGTCTGGTAGCGCTCGGCGTCCGTCTCGGGCAGGCGGCGATGGATATAGGGCGGCAGCGGCATCTCGCCGAGCCGGGCGAGCGCGGGATCGAGCGGGCCGTCAACGCGGATGCGCGTCACGCCGTCCGACTCCTTCGCCAGCACTTCGCCGTGTACCGGCATCTCCCCAGCCTGCCCGGCGCGATCGGTGAGCGTGAACGTCGTGCCGACGGGCGCGCGGCGGCCGGGCTTGACGAGCGTTTCCCAGCCGCCGTCCGCCGTGGGCCGCAGAATGAGCAGTTCCAGCCGCCCGCCGGAGGGCTTCACCGCCCAGACCCGCGCGGGCCGGACGCGCGAATCGTTCATCACCAGCAGATCGCCGGGCCGCAGATACGCGCCGAGATTGCGGAAAACGTCGTGCGCAATCGCGCCCGTCTGCCGATCCAGCACGAGCAACCGCGATGCATCCCGCTCCGCCAGCGGCTCCTGCGCGATCAGTTCCGGCGGCAGATCGTAGGAGAAGTCGCTGGTGCGGAGCGACGGGTCGTGGTCAGACGTGTCCATCGTGGCGATCACTCGTTCTCAGAGATACTCTGGAGAGCGGATACTGCTTCAACATCTCTGCGGTTGTGTGTAATGAGCCGGGCGTTGGCTTGCACAGCATACGCCGCAATCCAAGTATCACACACCGAAATAGGACGATCTTGCCGTGCGCAGCCAGTCCTGAGCTGTGCCCAATGACGACATCGCTTTGTGGATGATTTGCCTCATTCGCTTCGGACATATGTCGCCTCCGTTCCTACGAACGCAGTCTATCATCCCCCACTCCGTCCGCGCGTGGAGGTCAGGGATGGAGCGGAGGCGGCGGATTGGCACTCCGCCGGGCAATACCGTCGGGCGTTGCAGGGGCACAGGATTAGGGGCGCCGCTCCGCATCACGTCGGGCAGGGGCGGCGCTCATGTCGTGGGTCAGCGCTCGGCGTCGGGGTCGGGCTCGTCAGCGAGGCCGGGGAGGGCGCACTGCCAGGAGTTCGCGGCGGCCGACTGCTGGGCGAGGTGGTCCGGGTACGGGATGCCGAGGTGCTGGTAGGCGCGGCGGGTGGCGATGCGGCCGCGCGGCGTGCGCTGCAGGAAGCCGAGCTGGATCAGGTACGGCTCGTAGACGTCCATGATCGTGTCCGTCTCCTCGCTCGTCGCCGCCGCCATCGTCTCGATGCCGACCGGGCCGCCATCGAACTTGTCGACGATGGTCGTCAGGATGCGGCGGTCGGTGTCGTCCAGGCCGAGTTCGTCGATATCGAGCATGGCGAGGGCGCTGCGGGCGACATCCGCCGTCGCGATGCCGTCGGCACGCACCTGCGCGTAGTCGCGCACGCGCTTCAGGAGGCGGTTCGCGATGCGGGGCGTGCCGCGCGAGCGGCGGGCGATCTCCGCGCCGCCGTTCGCCTCCAACTTCAGATCGAGGATTCTGCGCGGAGCGCCGGATGATGCGGTTCATCGCCGTCTCGTTGTAGAAATCGAGGCGGTGGATCGCGCCGAAGCGGTCGCGCAGGGGGGCGGTCAGGAGCGCGAGGCGGGTCGTCGCGCCGACGAGCGTGAAGGGCGGCAGGTTGAGGCGCATCGTCCGCGCGGACGGCCCCTTGCCGAGCGTCACATCGACCGCGTAATCCTCCATCGCCGTGTAGAGCACTTCCTCGACCGGGCGCGCGAGGCGGTGAATTTCGTCGATGAAGAGGACATCGCCCTGCTTGAGGTTCGTCAGGATCGAGACGATGTCGCCGGGCCGCTCGATGGCGGGGCCGGAGGTGGTGCGGATGGCGACGCCGAGTTCGGCGGCGACGATCGTGGCGAGCGTCGTCTTGCCGAGGCCGGGCGGGCCATAGAAGAGGACATGATCGAGCGCCTCGCCGCGCGCCCGCGCCGCCTCGATGGCGATCGAGAGGTTCGCCTTCACCTTCTCCTGCCCGATGTACTCCGCCAGCCGCTTGGGCCGCAAGGTCGCATCGAGATCGAGGTCTTCCTCGACCTCGTCGCTGTTGAGAATCCGCTCTTCTTCCATGCCGGCCGCTCCTTCATAGTGCTGAGTGCCGAGTGCTGAGCGCGATACGGAGGATATCGCCGCAGCATCGTCGGTAGTGTAGCAGATGTCGGGCGCAATTGCGAACGGATGTGCGGATACGGATGCGTCTCAAACCCGATCGGTCACGAGGATGGACCTCCCTTCTCGTAGAGGCGCGCGTTGCGCACGATCGGCTTTGAGACGCATCCATTTCGTCTGCTTGACCATACCGCGCCGCGCTGCTATCCTGCCAGCGGTGGGGCGATGGCGTATCACATCCGATCTCGCGACCGAGTGAGGATGGAAAGTACCGGACTGTGAAGAATACTGTTTTGCTCGTCCAGTTGATTCTCGGCATTACGCTGGTGATCTGCGTGCTCTTGCAGACGAAGGGGTCCGGCTTCACGGGGTCGTTCTCCGGCGACCAGTCGTCCGTCTACCGGACGCGCCGGGGCGTCGAGCGGACACTCTTCCGCTTCACGATCGGCCTGGCGATCCTCTTCTGCATCGTCGCCCTCGTCTCCAGCCTCAGCATCATCACGTAAGCCTGGCGCCCTGGTGACCGCCCGACGACCGCCCCCCCGTCCCCCCGCCCGGCGCCCGCCGCCTGGGCGGCCCCCCGCACCGAGCACGCGCGGTCGCAACCGCGCGTCCAGCCTCGTCGTGCTCGCCCTGATCGCCGCCATCGGCCTCGGCGCGCTCGGTGTCGGCATCTTCGGGCGCGGGGGGTCGACCACGATGCCCACCCCCCTCAACAATACCGTGCCCGTCACCGATCAGAGCACGCCCATCCCCACGCAGCCGCCGCAGAAGGTGAAAATCCCCATCCGGGGCGGGCGGTATACCGAAGCGGTCGTCGGCGGGGTGCCGACAGCGATCAACCCGCTCCTGCCGGACACGGAGACGGACCCGAACGTCACCTCGCTGATCTTCAGCGGCCTCAGCAAACTCGACGGTCAGGGCAACGTCTACGGCGACCTCGCGGACACGATCGCCCTCGATCCCGAGGGCAAGGTGTACACTTTCCACATCCGCGACAGCGCGACGTGGCACGACGGCCAGCCCGTCACGCCGCAGGATGTCCTCTTCACGATCCATCTGATCCAGGACCCGCACTTCCCCGGCGACCCGGCGCTGGCCGATTTCTGGCGCACCGTCACGGTGGACCTGCCCGGCGGCAATCAGGTCCGCTTTACCCTCGCCGACCGCTACGCGCCCTTCCTCAGTTATACGACGCTCGGCCTGCTGCCGCAGCATCTCCTCGGCGGCATCAAGGCGGAGGAGCTGCGCGATCTGCCCTTCAATCTCAATCCTGTCGGCACCGGGCCGTACCGCTTCGTCAACCTCGAACCGGCGGCGCCCGCCATCAACCTGACGCTCTGGCAGAAGCACTATGAGGTGATCACCGAGGCGGCCTACTTCGTGCAGGAGTTGCGCTTCCAGTACTATCCCTCCTTCGACCTGGCGCTCGATGTCGCCAAGCGGGCGAAGGAATCGGGCGTCACGGGCCTCTCCGAGGTGCCGGTGACGAGCCTCGCGCAGGCCGCGACGGCGCTCAACCCGAACCAGAAGGATGCCACCTGGCAGTTCTACGGCTACAACATCGCCGCCTACACCGCGCTCTTCTTCAACTTCCAATCTCCCCTGTTTGCGGATCGCGCCGTGCGGCAGGCGGCCAGTTACGCGATCGACCGGAACTACCTCGTCCAGAGCGCGCTCGGCGGGCAGGGCATCCCCGGTGACGGGCCGATCCACCCGAGCAGTTGGGCCTACAAGACCGAGACGGCCAAACACCCGTTCGATACCGACCTCGCCAAGAAGACACTCGACGACGCGGGCTGGAAGGTCGTCGCCGCCGGCCAACCGCGCCAGAAGGACGGCGTCAAACTCTCCTTCACGCTCGTCACGAACAGCAGCGGCGAGCGGCCGCAGGTGGCGCAGATCGTCGCCGGCCAACTGGCGGCGGTCGGGTTCGATGTGCAGGTCAACACTACGGCCCTCTCCTCGCTCGACCTGCAGCAGACCTATCTGGAGCCGCACCGCTTCGACGCCGCGATCTACGGCTGGGACAAATTGCTCGGCGACCCGGACCCGTACATCCTCTGGCACTCGACGCAGGCGGACGGCGGCTACAACTTCACCAACTTCCGCGACTCCGAGGCGGACCAACTGCTGGAGAACGGTCGCCGCGCCACCAACCCGACCGAGCGCAAAGTCCTCTACAATCAGTTTCAGGACCTCTTCGCCAGCGAGGTGCCCGCTGTCGTCCTCTACTATCCGCGCTATGTCGTCGCCATCGCTAAGAGTATCAACGGCGTCGAGGCGGACACGATCGACACCCCCGCCGACCGCTTCCGGGGCATCGCCCGCTGGTTCATCCAGTACGATGAGAAGACCGCCGCCGAGGCGACCCAGCAGGCACAGCCGCCCGCCCCCGCCAGCACACCCGCCATCCCACCCGCCGCGCCGCCTGGCTCTCCCGTACCAGCGGGATCGTCCACGACGGGCAACGCGACGGCAACGAAGAAGCCGTGATGGGTAGCTAGGAATCCATAGACAGTAGCCGGTAACCAGCACGGGAGGTACTCCCTGATCACCGGCTACCGGCCTACCGGGTTGCGCGGCAACTCCGCCCGATGTAGCATGGGCGGGCGGTGGCAAGGGAGAGGAGACGCGGTGTTCGATGCGCTCATTGACCCGCTGCAACTCGCGATCGTCGTGGTGGTGATCGCCATTGTCGTGGTTGCGGCGCGGTGGAGCTCGAGGCTCGCGCCGGACCCCGCCGCCACCGCGCGGAGCGAAGACCTGGAAACTGAAACTAAAGACCGGTCAACGACCGGCGAAGCGTGAAAGGGCGGACTCGCATGGGCGTTTTGCAACCGTGGCACCTCATCATCATCCTCTTCATTGTCCTGATCGTCTTCGGCGCGGGTAAACTCGGCGGCCTCGGCGGCGCGGTCGGCAAGTCCGTCAAGGACTTCAAGGACTCCGTCAAGGACGATGACGACGAGAAGCGCCCGGCCAAGAACACGAAATCCGTCGTGGATTAGGTTTCGTTGAACCACCAAGACACCAAGGACACCAAGATGAAAGTCCATTTTCGATCTCTTGGTGTTCTCCGTGTTCTTGGTGCCTTGGTGATTTCGTCCCCCATTGAGAGGTTCTGACGTTGACGACGCCCCGGCGAGAAGGGTATGAACGTCCCATAGCCACGGAGGCGCCGCTCCCCCCACGGCGGAGACGAAGCGTTCTGAGCGGCACCGGCGGCGAGGTGATCGAGACGATCTCGATTGCCGTCCTGCTCTTCTTCGCGATGCGGCTACTCGTGCTCCCCGTCAAGGTCGAGGGCACGAGCATGGTGCCAAGCCTCGCCCAGCAGCAGCATCTGATCGTCAACCGCCGCGCCTACACGCATTGGGAGATCGGCGGCCACACGGTCTACCTCTTCCAGAAGCCGCAGCGGGGCGATATCATCGTCCTCACGCCGCCGCCGCAGGAGCCACAACGCGGCATCCCGTTCATCAAGCGGATTATCGGCCTGCCCGGCGAGCGCATCCTCGTCCGGGATGGCAAGGTCTTCATCAACGACCAGGCGATCAACGAGCCGTACATCAACGATCAGCCGCGCTACACCTGGCCAGCGAACGGGCAGCCGATGGTCGTGCCGGCGGGCAACGTCATCGTTTTCGGGGACAACCGCAACCTCAGTGAGGACTCCAGCCGCTTCGGCCTGCTGCCGGAGGATCTCATCCGTGGCCGTGCTGTTGCAACCTTTTACCCGATCAACGAGATCGGCTTCCTCCCCCATCCGGGGTACGCGATAGTCAGTACGCAGTAGTCAGTGGGCGGTGAGCAGTGAGCAGCACGCGAGATACTCAGCACTCAGCACTCAGCACTCAGCACTCCCCGAAGCGGCTCGTCATCGACACTGATACCGCCTCGGATGATGCCGTCGCGCTCGTGATGGCTTTCCGGTTGCCGGAGGCGCGCGTTGAGGCGGTGACGACGGTGGCGGGGAACGTCGCGCTGCCGCTCGCCACGCGGAATGCCCTGATTACCGCCGAACTCTGCGACGCGGACGTGCCCGATCTACATGGGCAGCCATAAGCCGCTCGTCCGACCGCACGAGGACGCCACGGCGATCCACGGCGCGGACGGTCTCGGCAACACGGGCTACCCCGATCCGCACCGAAAGCCGGAGCAGCAGCACGCGGTGGATGCCCTGATCGGGCGCTTCCTCGCGGAGCCCGGCGCCCTGACGCTCGTCACACTCGGGCCGCTGACGAACATCGCCCTCGCGATCCTGCGCGAGCCGCGTTTCGCCGCCACCGTCAAGGAGTGCTATGTGATGGGCGGCGCGGCCAATGTGATCGGCAATGTCACGCCCTCGGCGGAATACAACATCTGGTGCGACCCCGAGGCGGCGCGCATCGTCTTCCACTCCGGGATGCCGCTGACGATGGTCCCCTTCGAGCTCTGCCTCGGCGATGCGATGCTGGACAACGCGGAGGCGGACGCGCTGGAAGCGGTCGGCACGCCATACGCGCGCTTCTGCGTGGCGATCAACCGCTTCCTCGTCGACTCCACCGCCCCGCTGATCGAGACGCCGGGCATGAATCTGCCGGACCCGATCACCGTCGCCATTGCCTTGGACAACACGATCATGACCCGCTCCGGCTTCTTCCACGTCGATGTCGAGACGATGAGCGAACTGACGCGCGGCGAGACGGTCGTCGACCGCTTCGCCACCCTCGGCAAGCCGCCGAACGTCACCGTCGGCCTCGCCTCCGACGGCGCGGCCTTCAAGCAAATGCTCCACCGCGCCTGCCGGTGAGCCGGGAACGAGATCGGGTACGAACCGCAAAGAACGCAGAGAACGCAGAGAACGCAGAGAGGGACTGAGAAGAAAGAGAGAAGGGTAGACGTGATGGTTGAGGATAGCAGCCTCCTCAGTCCTTCCCGGTAATTGATGCGGACGTGCATAGCGTCATCGCGTCGGTGGCGATGCTCTTCCCGTATCTGTCGGACTTCTGGAAGGAGTACATCACCCAGTCCGCCTTCAAGGGGCCGGTGGAGGACCCGTATCCGAAGAATGCGCCGACGACTGTCCGGCCCGATGCGCGGCGGACGGACGGCATCGCGCCGGGTTCGAAACTGGCGCTCGTTCAGGAGCAGGTGCTCGATCCCTGGCGGTCCGAGTATGCGATTCTCAACAACACCTACAGTTTGGAGAGCGTCCATAATCCCGATGCGGCGGCGGCCCTCGCCAGCGCCGTCAACGACTGGCACATCGCCGAATGGTTGGAGAAGGATGCCGCGGCTACGCGCCTCGATCCTCGTGCCGAGCCAGCAGCCGGAGATGGCGGCGCGCGAGATCGACCGCGTCGGCGGCCACCCCGGCTTCGTGCAGGTCTACCTGCCGGTGCATTCCAACGACCCCTACGGCAACCGCCGCTATCACCCGATCTACGAGGCTGCCGCGCGCCACGACCTCGCCATCGGCATCCATTACGGCGGCGCGCCCGGCAATCCGCCCTCCGCCGCCGGTTGGCCGTCCACCTACCTCGAAGAGCAGGTCGGCATGGCGCAGATCTTCCAGTCGCAACTCGTCAGCCTGATCGTCGAGGGCGTCTTCGACCGTTTCCCGACGCTCCGGGTCGCCATGATCGAGGGCGGCTTCACATGGGTGCCGTCGTTGATGTGGCGGTTCGACAAGGAGTGGAAGGGGCTGCGGCGCGAGGTGCCCTGGGTGCGCCGCCCGCCCTCCGACTACATCCGCGAGCACGTCCGCTTCACCACCCAGCCGCTCGACGCCCCGCCCACCACCGAGCAATTCCTGCATATCCTCGACCAGATCGGCTCGGACGACGTGCTGATGTTCTCGACCGACTACCCCCACTGGCACTTCGACACGCCGGAAGAGGCATTTCCGACGAGCCTGCTGCCGGAAAGCACCGCCCGCAAAGTGATGGCGGAGAATGCGCGGGCGTTCTATCGACTGGGGTAAGGCGAAACCTCACCCCCCGACCCCTCTCCTTTGCTTGGCAGCAAAGGAGAGGGGGAGCAGAGGGGAACAATGACGTTCCGTATTTTCTCCCCTCTCCATCGCTGTACAAAACTGATTGAACCCTCGTTTCTCTGCGATGGAGAGGGGTTGGGGGTGAGGAAATAATAGTGCGATAATCCCTTCAGGACGCTGATCGACAAGGAGGACGCCGTGGCGCAGACCCTGACCCGAGAGACGACGCGAGCGCGGACGAAGACGCAGGTGGTGGACGGCGACATCCACAACGCCGTCAGCGTCCGACAAGGACCTCTACCCGTATTTGCCCGAGCGCTGGCGGCGCTACCACGAGCAGTTCGGGATGCGCTCCTACACCGGCAGCGTCTATCCGCGCGCCAACCCGAATGCCGCGCGTACCGATGCGTGGCCGCCCTCCGGCTTGCCGCCCGGCGCGGACCTCCCCTTCCTCCGCGAGCAACTGCTCGACGCGTGGGATATCGAGTACGGCATCTGCAACCCGCTCGTCGGCATCCAGGGGCCGTATGTCGAATACACCGCCGCCCTCGCCACCGCCGTCAACGAATGGCAGGTCGCGGAGTGGCTGGAGCCGGAGCCGCGCCTGAAGGGCTCCATCGTCATCCCCTACGAGGACGGCGACCTCGCGGCGGCGGAGATCGACCGGGCGGCGCGCGATCCCCGCTTCGTGCAGGTGCTGATGCTGATCCGCTCGCGCGAGCCGCTCGGCAAGCGGCGCTTCTGGAAGATCTACGAGGCGGCGGAGCGGAACAACCTGCCCGTCGGCATCCACTTCGGCGGCGCGGGCGGCAACGCCTTCACCGGCGCGGGCTGGCCCTCCTTCTACCTCGAGGATCACGGCGGCACGTCGCAGGTCTTCCAGGCGCAGGTCGCCAGTTTCGTCTGCGAGGGCGTCTTCGAGCGCTTCCCGGGCCTCAATATCGTCCTGATCGAGGGCGGCTTCGCCTGGCTCGCCCCGCTGATGTGGCGGCTGGACAATGCCTGGAAGCGGCTCAAGGAGGAAGTGCCGGAGATCACGCCGCGCCCCCTCCGAGCAGATTCGCCAGCATGTCTGGTCGACGACGCAGCCGATGGAGGAGCCGGAGAAGCCGGCGCACTTCCTCCAACTGCTCGACCATCTCGGCATGAATGACCATCTGATGTTCGCTACCGACTACCCGCATTGGGACTTCGACGCGCCCGACCAGGCGATTCCCGCCCGCATCGCCCCCGCCGTCGAGCAGGCGATCATGGCGGGCAACGCGAAGCGGCTGTATCGGCTGCCCTAACCCCCGCCCCCTTCCCCACAGGGGAAGGGGAGAACAGTGGAAGCATCCGGCCAATGGGGATGGGCTCGGCAATCGTATCAATCGACCCCTTCCCCGGTGGGGAAGGGGCAGGGGGTGAGGGCCATCAAGCACATCGTCGCCACTGTCGAGGAAATCCCGCCCGGCAGGCATAAGATTGTCGAGGTCGCCGGGCGATCGATCGGCGTCTTCAATATCGGCGGGGAGTTCTTCGCACTGCGCAACAGTTGCCCGCATCAGGGCGGGCCGCTCTGCACGGGGCGCATCTCCGGCTTCGTTATCTCCGAGAGGCCGGGCGAATACACGTACAGCCGCCAGGGCGAAATCCTCCGCTGCCCGTGGCACGGCTGGGAGTTCGATATCCGCACCGGCCAATCATGGTTCGACCCCGCGAAAGTGCGCGTCCGCCGCTACGAGGTGACCGTGGAGCCGGACAGCGCCGTCACTCGTATCGACGCGCCCCCCGCCCCCGGTCTCGCGCCCGGCCCCTACGTCGCGGAAACCTATCCGGTCTCCGTCGAGCGACGGAACGTCATCGTGGACGTGCCGGGGTAAAGCCCACCCCGGTTCCTGCCGACACGGGAGGGGAGCGTATAGCATATGCCCCGCCTTTCAGGCCATCATGCCGTGAACCTCAGAGGTATTTCTTCAGCGTCGGGATGTCGATGTTGCCGCCGCTGACGATGAGGACGACTTTCTCGCCGGGGCGGAGGGCGACTTTGCCGAGCAGGATAGCGGCCGTCGCCGCCGCGCCCGCCGGTTCGACGACAAGCTTGCACCGCTCGATCAGGAAGCGCATCCCCTCCTTGATCTCATCGTCACTGAGCGTCACGACCTGCTCGACGTACCGGCGTACCGCCGCCAGCGGCAACGCGCCGACGAAGGGGGGCGCGAGGCCGTCGGCAATCGTCTCGACATGGTCGAGGTGGACGACATCGCCCGCCGCGAGGCTGCGGGTCATCGCGTCCGCGCCGGTCGGCTCGACGCCGATCACGCGGGCGGAGGGCTTCGCCAGACCGATGGCCGTCGCGACGCCGCCGATCAAGCCGCCGCCGCCAATGCCGGCGACGACCGTATCAACGTCCGGTACGTCTTCGAGGATTTCCAACCCGATGGTGCCCGTGCCCGCGAGGGTCCGGTCCGAGTCGAAGGGGTGGATGAAGGTCAGGTGGCGCGCCTCGGCCAGCCGGTACATCTCCGCGAACGCTTCCGTGGCGGTCGCGCCGTGCAGGACGACCTCCGCGCCGTAGCCCCGGCACGCCGCGACCTTGACCGGGCTCGCCGACTCCGCCATGACCACCGTCGCCGGGACGCCCGCCGCCCGCGCCGCCCAGGCAGTCGCGCCCGCATGATTGCCGGACGAGACGGTGATGATGCCACGCGCCTTCTCGTCGTCGGAGAGTTGCGCGATGTTGTTGTACGCGCCGCGCGCCTTGAAGGAACCCGTCTTCTGGAACAGTTCCGCCTTGATGTATATCTCCACACCCAGGCGCTCGCCGAGCGTCTGCGAGGTCAGCATCGGCGTCCGGTGGACCTTGCCCGCGATCCGCTCGCGCGCCTCCTCGATCTCGTGCAGCGTCGGTGCATCCATGCGTCACTCCCCTCCCTTCGCGTCTCGATACCGGAGATTAGTATACTGCGAAGAGCCTAACCCCCGGCCCCGTCCCGTGCCGGGACGGGGCCGGGGGTTAGGGAGCCATCCATCCACCCGGCTTCGGCGTAGACAGAAGGGGATACCTAGGCGCGGCACAGATCACGGGCCGCAATTACTTCGGAGGTGCGGATTGAGCGTCCCGCCGTATGACACCGCCGTTCCTGTCGCCCTCGCCATCGGGGGCAACCTCGGCGACCGGGCCGCGACACTGCGCGATGCCGTGCGGCACCTCGTGGCGGGTGGCGTGCGGGTGGACGCCGTCTCCTCGCTCTACGAGACGCCGCCGTGGGGCTACGCCGATCAGCCGCCCTTCCTCAACGGCGCGGTGCGGGGCCGGACGACACTCGCGCCGCACGACCTCCTCGCCCTCGCCAAACAGATCGAGCATGATCTCGGCCGCCAGCCGACCTTCCGCAACGGCCCGCGCCCGGTAGACATCGACATCGCCCTCTACGGCGACCCAGATTATTGACGAGCCGGAGATTCAGATACCACATCCCGGCCTCGCCGAACGCGCCTTCGTCCTCGTCCCGCTCGCGGAAGTCGCCGGGTCGTGGATACATCCGCCCACCGGTAAGACCATCGCGGAGTTGCGCGCCGCCCTCGGCCCCGCCGATGAGATCAAACAGTTCATCGCCCCCGCCCGCTGGGCGTACATCACGCCGGAAATGGAGCAAAGCCGGACTTCTGTTGTCGATGCGCCGACGCCATCGATCACCATTGGCATATCTCCTGACTCATCTACCCATCCATGCTATCCCGCCCGTGTCCTCGCCCTCCATCGGAGCCGGGAATATTGGAGGGAAACCCGCCGGCTTGGCATGAAGAATCGTGGCGACGCCCTCTTTGCCCATCTCGGCTTCGTGACGGTGCAGATTGACGGCGTAGCGCAAGAAACAGCAAAGCGAGTCGAAGGATGGGGAAACGAGGGATCGCATGTCGCGATCTCGCCCTCGGCGCGAACGACGCTGCTGGTGACCGGGACGCCGTTAGGAATCTCCAACCTTCGACGGGAGCTCGCTTCCGGCGCCGACCAGGAGATCAAGGCGCTCGGTACGGCAATGAGTCTGGCTGTCAAACGGCATCAAAACCCACCGGCGACCGTCACGGTTGGCAAACATACCTTCGATTGGGCGAATGGCGTCGTCGTGATGGGCATCCTCAACACGACGCCCAATTCGTTCTCGGACGCGGGGAAGTATTTCCGATTCGATGACGCGCTGCGCCGCGCCCACGAGATGGCCGCGCAGGGCGCGACGATGATCGAGGTTGGCGGTCAGTCCGCGCAACCCGGCACGGTTATCTCCGTGGATGAGGAACTCACCCGCATCGTGCCGCTCCTGGAACGGCTGCGCGACGAGATCGATCTCCCGCTGGCGGTCGACACCTTCCGCGTCGGCGTGGCGCGCGGCGCGGTGGCGGCGGGCGCGGTCTACATCAACGACATCGGCGGCGGGGGCAACGAGGACGACGACATGGCCCGCCTGGCGGCGGAGACGGGCGCGCTGCTCGGCATCATGCACTTGCGCGGCAGGCCGAAAGAGAAGCAGTGGGAGACCGACTACGAGAGCGTGATGGACGAGGTGACGGGCTTCCTCCACGAGCGGATCGGGCGGGCGATCAGTGTCGGCGTGGCGCGGGAGAAGATCGTCATCGACCCCGGCCTCGGCTTCGGCAAGGAAGCGCCGCACGATCTGGAGGTGATGCACCGCTTCGCGGAGTTGCGCTCCTTCGGCCTGCCTATCCTGCTCGCCACCAGCCGCAAGAACTACCTCTCCGACACCGTCGGCGGCACGATGGACGACCTCCTGCCCGAGACGGCGGCGGCGGTTACCCACGGCATCGCCCAGGGCGCGAGCATCATCCGCGTCCACGATGTCGCCTTTATGGCCCGCATCGCCCGCCTCATGCCCCACATCCTCCGCCACACCGGGGGGGATTGAACCACAAGGCACCAAGACACAGAACACGAATGCGGCTGAAACAGAGCGCGAGGGACATATGGAGGCGGCGAAAAATCCACTTTCTCCGCCTCCTCTCATATCTCGTGTTTCTTATTTCCTGGTGTCTGTCCTTGGTGGTTCGATCGGTTTCCTCGCGCCGGGAATGACGGGAATGGCAGGGTGTTGTATCGTAGTAGGAACAGCGTGACCGTGCATGGTGCAGGGTGCGGAAGCGGTCGCGCCGAACCGCACGAATCAGGAGGCTTGGTGTGGCAAGGATTGATACGGACATCGCGATAATTGGCAGCGGGCCGGCGGGATTGACGGCGGCGATTTACGCGGTGCGTGCGGGGCTGACGGCGCACGTTATCGCGGGGTACGCCTGGGGCGGGCAGTTGATGTTCACCGGCCGCGTGGACAACTACCCCGGCTTCCCGGCGGGTGTCGAGGGGCCGGAACTGATGCAGAAGATGCGCGAGCAGGCGGAGGCGCAGGGCGCGGTCGTGCTCGATGATGAGGTTGATGAACTGATCCCCGGCCTTCAACCGCCGCACACCATCAAGACGATGAATGGCGAGGAGATCGTCGCGCGGGCAGTCATTCTCGCCAGCGGGTCGGAGCCGAAGTGGCTCGGCATCCCGAACGAGGAGCGGCTGCGCGCGGGCGGCGTCTCATCCTGCGCGACCTGCGACGGCGCGTTCTTCCGTGGCAAGGATGTCCTGATCGTCGGCGGCGGCGACACGGCGATGGAGGAGACGCTGCACCTCGCCAAACTGGTCAACCATGTGACGGTCGTCCACCGGCGCGACACGCTCCGGGCGACGCAGGCGATGGTCAACCGCGTCAAGGAGCAGCCGAACGTCTCCTTCGCGCTCTCCCGCGTGCCGGTCAATGTCGAGGGCGACAAAAAGGTCACCGGCCTGACCGTCCAGACGCCGGACGGCGGCACCGAGACGATCCCGGCGGAGGGCGTCTTCGTCGCCATCGGCCACAACCCGACCGTGCGGCTCGTCGAGGGCATCATCCCCCTCTCCGAGTATGGAACTGCGGTGCGGCTGCCGAACTCGACGCAGACGATCGTGCCGGGCCTCTTCGTCGCCGGCGATGTCTGGGACCACCACTACCGCCAGGCGATCACGGCGGCGGGCGACGGCTGCCGTGCCGCGATGGACGCCGAGCGCTGGCTGGGCGCCCCCCGCCTCGAATCCTCCGAGCGCTACGCCGACTACCCGGCGGACGAAGAAATGCTGGCAACGGCAAAGCCCTAACCCCCGGCCCTTTCCCTCGCAGGGAAGGGGAATGCCTCGCGGCGAGGGCTCGGTGGTGTCATAGCAGTTCTGCCGCCGACAGCGCCGTGAACAAATCCTCCTTCCCTCGGAGGGAAGGGGGCAGGGGTTAGGAAGTCTTTGATCATCGGGATGATGAACAATCCATCGCGCGATCCCCTGCGGGATATTGCCTGGGCCGCCGAGCACGGCTTCCAGTTCATTGATCTGACATTGGAGCACCCGAAGACGGGCGCGGATGTCGTGGATGCGGGCGCGATCCGGGCCGCGCTGGAGGCAACCGGGCTGGGCGTCGTCGGGCACACGGCGTGGTACTTGCCGTTTGCCTCCCCCGTGCCCCGGTTGCGCGAGGCGGCCATCGCGGAGGTCGAGAGTGCGTTCCCCCATTTCGTCGCGGCGGGCGCCGCGCTCGTCAATGTCCATCCCGATGGCGGGCGGCGCACGGTCGGCATCGGCACAGAGCAGATTCTCGCTTGGAATGTCGCCGCCTTCGCGCGGCTGGCAGCGTCCGCGCAGGCGCACGGCCTGCGGCTGATGGTCGAGAATATCCCCGAGCGCTTCGCCACCGTCGCGGACCTCCGCGCGCTGCTGGACGCGCACCCGACGATCGGCTTCCACCTCGACATCGCCCATGCGCAGGTGCGCGGCAACCGCACGCACGAGTACCTGACCGCCTTCGGGGAGCGGCTCGTCCATGTCCACCTCTCCGACAACAGTGGCCGCGCGGACGATCATCTCCCCCTCGGCGCGGGTCGCCTCGACTGGAAGCGCCTCGTCCGCGCCCTGAAGCGCACCGGCTACGACGGCACGATCACCCTGGAAGTCTTCTCCGACGACCCTGACTACCTCCTCGCCTCCCAACGCAAACTCCGCGCCGCTTGGGACCAAGGGGATTGAACCACAGAGACACAGAGGACACAGAGACCGGAAAGAGAAGAATCATTGAACTCTGCCCCTCTTTCTCCCCTCTGTGTCCTCTGTGCCTCTGTGGTTCAATTCTTTCACGGTGAGATGGGGTGGAGCGCGCCGGGGTGGTGTTGGAGCCAGGCGTCGTAGTGGTCCTGGGCCTGTTGGAGGACCCAGAGGGCGGGGAGGACGGACTCGGCGCTGATCGCAGGCTCGCTGCCCTCGCGCACGGCGGTGAGGAAGTCGCGATCCTGCACCGCGACGCCGTTCACCGGATCGGGCCCCTGGCCGGGCAAGACGAGCGATTCCTCCCGCCCGATCAGCAGGTAATCGTAGATGCTCAGGTGGGAATTGTAGGACATATTGACCGAGACGAGCTGATCCTGCGGCGTGCGCGCGAGGACGGTGAGGTCGAGGAACGATTGCATGTGCTGATCCGGTAGGGCAATTTGCGCGGTCACGTCGAGACCCGCGACATCCGTGATGCCGAGCAGCCAGAGGCAGAGGTCGGTCGCGTGGCATCCGTGATGCCAGAGCAGGTTGTCCGTCCACGAGCGCGCCTTGCCCGTCAGGTCACGGTTCTCGCGCCGCAGGAAGACGTAGCGGCTGATGACATGATGCAGCGTCAACTCGCCCGCCAGGATGCGCCGCTTCGCCTCCCGCGTCTGGCTGCGATAGCGGTGCGTGTGGCAGACCATCAGCGTCTTGCCCCGCTCCCGCGCCAGGCCGGCGAGCAGCCGCCCCTCGGTGTAGGACATCGCCAGCGGAATCTCGACGAGCACATGCTTGTCCGCCATCAACGCCTGCTCGGACTGCGCCGCGTGCGCCTCGCTCGGCGAGCAGATGGCGACGATATCGATCTCCGGCCGCGCCAGCGCTTCCGCCAGGTCCGTCGTGTGCCGCGCGTACCCCTGCTCGGCAGCAAATGCCGCCGCCCGCTCCGGCACCCGCCCGACGACTGTATCGAGCGTCACCCCCTCGTCCCGAAACGCCTTCGTGTGCGCCTTCGCAATCGTGCCGTAGCCGACCATACAGAGATTCATTCCTAACCCCCGGGCCCCTTCCCTCCGAAGGAAGAGGAGAAATGCGGGTCCAATACAATGATTGCAGTGTACGATAGGCGCCAGCAACGCGCATCCGGTTCCCCCTTCCCTCGGAGGGAAGGGGGTCAAGGGGTTAGGAAGAATGGACGAAACAGCGAAGAAGCAGATACTCCGGCTGTTTACCTATGGCCTCTATGCCGTCACCGCGCGCGACGGCGACGACGTGGCGGCGATGACGGTGAACTGGGCGACGCAAGTCTCATTTGCGCCGCCGCTGATCGCCGTGAGTATGGAGCGGGAGAGTCGCACGCGGGCAATCGCCATGCGGACGGGGCGGTTCGCCCTCTGCGTCTTCGCGGCGGAGCAGCGCGAACTGGCGGGCCTGCTCGGGCGGCACAGCGCGAAGATGGCGGAGAAATTCGCGGGAGTTGCATGGACGCCGGGCGATGCCACCGGCTGCCCGCTCATCGACGGCACCCTCGGCGCGCTCGAATGCCGCGTCACCGACCGCATCGAGGCGGGCGATTCGCTCCTCATCGTCGCCGAAGTGATCGCGGCGCGCACCCTCCGCGACGGCGTGCCGCTGACGATGCAGGCGGCGGGATTCAAGCACGCGGGGTGAGGCTTCCCCCGCCCCTCTCCATGCGATGGAGAGGGGGACATACACGGAGAGTAGGATATCTGGGAAGGCACGCACCCTCGCGCAGACACCCCTCCCATCCAAGGAGAGGGGCAGGGGGAGTCTACTTGCTCAGTCGCGGGTCGAGCGCGTCGCGCAGGGCGTAGCCAACGATGATCAGCGAGAGCACGGTGATCGAGATGAAGAAGCCGGGGATGAAGACAAGCCCCTTCGACTTGTAGATGTACTGCTGGGCGTTCGTCAGCATGTTGCCCCAGGAGGGCGTCGGCGGCTGGATGCCGAGGCCGAGGTAGCTGAGCGCCGCTTCCGTGAGGATGAAGGCGGGCGTCGCGCCCGTCGCGAAGACGATGATGAGGTGCGTCACGTTGGGCAGCACATGGCGGCGGATGATGACGCGATCCGGCGCGCCGATCACGCGGGCCGCCTCGACATATTCGCGCCGCTTGATCGAGAGGATTTCCGAGCGGAGGAGCCGCGACAGCCCGAACCAGCCGAGCGCCGCGATGACCAGCGCCAGTTGCACCGGGCCGACATGGAAGAGCGCGCTGATCAGGATGAGGAGGATGATGCCCGGAATCGAGAGCATCACGTCCACGAAGCGCATCAACACCGTCTCCACCCAACGGCCGTAATACCCGGCGCAGGAGCCGACGAGCGTGCCGAGGAAGATGGCGGCAATCACCGCCGTGGCGGCGACACCGAGCGAGACGCGCGCGCCGTAGGCGATGCGCGTCAGGACATCGCGGCCGAGTTCATCGGTGCCGAACAGATGGCTGCGGCTCATCGGCTCGAACTGATGCAGCAGGTTCTGCTTCGAGGGGCCGACGTGCGTGATGTACCGGGAGATCAGGGGGGCGCAGAGCGCCAGCAGTACGAGCAGGAAGGCGACGGTCAGGGCCGAGAGCGCCATCTTGTTCCCACGGAAGCGCCGCCACGCGCGGGCGTAGTTGCTCTGCGACTTGCGCAACTGCGCCCGCTCCTCCTGCCCGGCGCTCAGGATCGCCGTCGCCGCACGCCGGGATTGAATCTCTGCTTCCATCGCCTACCTCGCTCCTCGCCCTATGAATATTGGACGCGCGGATCCGCGACGCCGTAGAGAAGATCCGTCAACAGGTTCGCAAAGACGACGATCACCGAGAAAAAGACCGCCAGGCCCATCACGACCGTGTAGTCGCGGTTCTGTGCCGAGGTGATGAGCAGGCTGCCGATGCCCGGCCAGCCGAAGACGGACTCGATCACCACCGCGCCGCCGAAGAGGTTGGGAATGCTCAAGCCGACGAGCGTGATGAGCGGCAGGATGGCATTGCGGAAGGCGTGGCGCATCTGCACATTCGTCTCGCTCATCCCTTTCGCGCGGGCGGTGCGCACGTAATCCTGGTTGAGCACTTCCAGCATCTGCGCGCGGATATACCGCACCCAGAGGGCGATCTGCACGAAGCTGATCGTCAGGACGGGCAGGATGATGTGCTTGGCGCGATCGAGGAAATCGCCGCCGTTTGGCAGTGTCTGCGTCCCGCCCGAGGGCAGCCAGGGCAGCCCCCACGACTGGAACTGGACGGCGAACAACAGGATGAGCATCAGACCCAGCCAGAACGAAGGAATCGAATCGCCGAGCGCCGAGCTGACCGTCGCGATGTAATCGAAGATCGTGTTGCGTTTGAGCGCCGAGAGAACGCCGACCGGTATCGCCACCGCGAGGGAGAAGAGCAACGCGCTGCCGGTGAGCAGGAGCGTATTGCCCACCCGCTGCGCGATCAGCGTGCGAACGGGCCGGTACGTCTTGAGCGAGATGCCGAAATCGCCGTGCAGCAACTGGCCCATCCAGCCGGTATATTGCTGGTACAGCGGCTTGTGCAGGCCGAGCGTCGTCTCGATTGCCACGATATCCGCCGGTTTGATCTCCGGGTTGAGCCGGAGGTCGTCCAGCGGGCTGCCCGGCGTGAGATGGACGATGGCGAAGACGATCAGCGTGATCCCGACGATCAGCGGCGGGATCCCGATCAACCGACGAATGACGTATCTGCCCATAAGAGAACCTCACCCCCCGGCCCCCTCTCCATCGCGATGGAGAGGGGGAGCGAGATCAATCGAGATATTGGCGGATAGCCACAAGGGTAACTGAGAGAGCGGTCTCAACGGCCTGCGCGGAGATGCGGATAACTCGGTAACCGGACGCTTCGAGCATTCTTTGCCGTTCCTCATCATGCTCATGCTGTGTGTCATGGATCGCGCCGTCAACCTCTACGATCAATCGATGCTCCGCACAGAAGAAGTCCACGATAAACGGCCCAATTGCCTGCTGACGACGGAACTTCGCCCCATCCAATTGGCGGTTTCGCAGCGCTCCCCAGAGCCGCTGCTCAGATGGCGTGGGCTGCGCCCGGAATTCGCGCGCCAGTCCCATCATCTGCCGGGCGATATCCGGATGAACCGCAATGCGTTCCACGTCGCTCACACTCTACCAAATCTCCCCTCCCCTCTCCATCGCGATGGAGAGGGGCCGGGGGTGAGGTTCCCTGCCCTTTACTTCCCGTCCGTCACGTACCACAGATGCGAGACGTTGAATGTTGACGATGCAACCGCGTTCGGGATACGGTTCTTGACCCGCTTATTCATGCCGATGATTTGCTTCGAGAAATAGATGACGAGGATCGGCGCGTCCGCCACGATCTGGTTCTGCGCGTCGATGTAGAGTTGCTTGCGCTTCTCGCGGTCGAGGGTATGCAAGGCGTCATTGAGGTCTTTATCCACGGTCGCGTTGCTGTAACTGAAGCGGTTGAACCCGGAGAGATGCTGCTTGCTGTCGAAGAACGTCTGCTGGTCGGGGTCGACGCTCTGGCTGAAGCCGAGCATGAAGACCTCGAAGTCGAAGTTCTTGGCGACCCGCGTGACGAGATTGCTGAACTCCTCCAACTGCGGCTTCATCTCGACGCCGACGCTCTTCCAGTTCTCCTGGAAGACCGAGACGGTGCCCTCGGTCACTTTGTCGCCGCTCGACGCATTGAGCGTGAAGGAGAGTTTCTTGCCGTCCTTGACGCGAATGCCGTCCGATCCCGGCTTCCAGCCGAGATCGTCGAGCATCTGGGCCGCCTTCTTCGGGTCGTAGTCGTACTTCGTCGTGATTTTGTCCGGCGCGTATGCCCATGAGCGGACCGGCTCCGTCCCGACGCCGATCGTCCCGAGGCCATTGAGGATTTTGTCGACGATCGATTTGCGGTCCAGCGCGTACGAGAGCGCCTGGCGCAGTTTTGGGTCCTGGAAGAGCGTCGTCTTCGCGGGGTCGAGGTTGTAGGCGATATAGGTGAAACTGAAGGTGTCGTACGGGATGGTGTCGAAGTTCGTCTGCTTCTTCGCATCATCGTAGAAGTCCGGCGAGACGATGCCGTAATCCACCTCACCCGTTTTCAATTGCTGATAGAGGACGGTGTTGTCCTTGACGATCTTGTAGACGTACTGGTCGAGCGCCGGCGCGCCGAGATGGTAGTCCGGGTTGGCGACGACGGTGACATGGTCGCCGCGGATCCACTCCTTGAACTTGAACGGGCCGGTGCCGATCGGTTTCGTCGTCGTGAAATCGTTGGTGGGGATCTCCTCGCGCTTGACGTTTTCGAGGACATGTTTCGGGACGATGCCAAAGCTCACGTCCGTGACCATGAAGGGGGCGATGACATCCTTGAGGACGAAGACAACGGTCTGCGGGTCCTTCACGGTGACCGAGGCGATATGCTCATTGAGCGTCCCGGCGCGCGGCGTGCCCGTCTTCGGGTCCATGTAGAGATCGTAGCTGAACTTGACGTCGTCGGCGCTGAAGGGCTGGCCATCGTGCCACTTGACGCCCTGCTTCAGCGTGAAAGTGTAGGTCTTGCTGTCCGGCGCGATCTCCCACTTCGTGGCGAGACGCGGCGCGGCATCGAGCGTGTCCGGGTCCACGACCACGAGGCCATCGAAGAGCAGGTTGGTGATATACCCGGAGTACACGTCCGTGCTGACGATTGGATTGAGCACGCGGATGTCGGTATTCCACGCCTCGGTGATGTGGCCGCCCTTCTTGATCGCCGCCGGATCGATCTGCGAGGCAATCGTCTTCCCGGCTGCCGCCGTACTCGCGGCGGCGGGGGAAGCGGCGGAGCTGGCAGCGGCTGCCGGGCTCGCGGCTGTCACCGGGCTCGCGGTAGTGGTTCCCGTCACGCTCGCGGCGGGTTGTGTCGCCGCAGCCGCAGCGGTCGTCGGCGCGGCCGCTGCCGAGGCAGCCGTTGTCGGCGCGGTTGTCGCGCCACCGGCGGCGGTCGCGGCGGCGGGCTTCGGCGTATCCGTGGCGGTGCTGCCACCGCAGGCCGCGAGGATCGCCCCCGCCGCCACCGTCGCCGCGCCCCCGAGAAAATGCCGCCGGCTGAGGCGACTCACACGCTCATCCACGTTGCTCGCTCCTAATCATATCCAGCAGGGCGCATCGAGATGCGCCCCGACGACTCCCCTCTCCATCGCGATGGAGAGGGGCCGGGGGTGAGGTTCTATTTCCCGTCCGTCACGTACCACTGGTACGCGTTGAGCGGGATACTGACCGCGTTGGGGATGAGGTTCTTGACGCGCTTGTTGACCGTCGCGAGCGTCTTGGGGAAGTCGGTAATCATCGCGGGTGCGTCCGCAAGGACGAGGTTCTGCACGTCCACATAGATCTGCTTGCGCTTCTCCTGATCGAGCGTGCGCAATCCTTGCAGCAGCAGATCGTCCACCTTCGGATTACTGTACGAGTAAAGGTTGAAGCCCGGCCCGTGCTGCTTGGAATCCCACATCGTCGTCTGGTCCGGGTCCGTGCTCCAGTTGAAGCCGACGAGGAAGGCTTCGAAATCGAACGACTGCGTCAGGCGGGTGACGAACTGGCTGAATTCCTCGTAAATCGGCTTCATCTCGACGCCGATGTCCTGCCAGTTCTGCTGGAAGACATTCATGTAGCCCTCGGCGGTCTTATTACCGCCCTGCGCGTACATCGAGAAGGAGAGTTTCTTGCCGCCTTGCGCGCGGATACCGTCCGACCCCTTCTTCCAGCCCGCGTCATCGAGGATCTGATTCGCTTTCTTCGGGTCGTAGTCGTACTTGACCGTGATTTTGTCCGGTTGGTAGGCCCAGGAGACCACCGGCATCGACCCCTGCGCGACGGTGCTCAGGCCGTTGCGAATCTTGTCCACGATCCCCTTGCGGTCCACCGCGTACATGAGCGCCTGGCGCACCTTCACATCCTGGAAGATCGCGTTCGCCTTGCCGCCCGCCATATCAAGGTTGTAGCCGAAGAACTGGAAGCCGAAGGTGTCATAGGCGATCGTATCGAAGTTCGTCTGCTTCTTCGCATCGTCGTAGAAGTCCGGCGTCAGGCCACCGTAGAAATCCACCTCGCCCGTCTTCACCTGCTGATAGAGCGCGGTGGAGTCCTTCGTGTACTTGTAGACGTAGGTGTCGAGCGCGGGCGCGCCACGGTGATAGTCCGGGTTCGCGACGAGCGTGACATGATCGCCCTGCGCGTACTCCTTGAACTTAAACGGGCCGGTACCGACCGGCTTGCCGGTGCTGAACTCGTTGCTTTTCAGGTCCTTCGGCGCGACATCCTTGAGGACGTGCTGCGGCACAATCGGGTAGATCGCGTTGTTGGTCAGGAAGGGCGCGGAGACATCCTTGAGCGCGAAGACGATCGTCTGCGGGTCCTTCACCGTCACCGAGGCGACGCGGTCATTCAGTTCGCCCGCACGGGCGGTGCCCGTATCCTTATTCATATAGAGATCGTAGCTGAACTTCACGTCGTCGGCGCTGAAGGGCTGGCCGTCGTGCCACTTGACGCCCTGCTTGAGGGTGAAGGTGTAGGTCTTGTTGTCCGGCGCGATCTCCCACTTCGTGGCAAGGATACCGATGGGCTGCAAGGTGTCCGGGTCCACACTCACCATGCCATCAAAGACCAGTGCGTGGATGCGGCCGGAGGCGGTGTCCTTCTGGAGGATGGGATTGAAGGTTTGAATGTCGGAGACGGACCCTTCGGTGAGGTGCCCGCCTTTCTTGATCCCCGTTGTGTCGATCTGCGAGGCGAACTTCCCCTTGCCCGCGGCAGCCGTCCCACTGGCGGCGGGCGCGGCGGCGCTCCCGGTCGCGGTCGTCGCGGCGGCAGCGGTCGTCGGCGCGGCAGCCGAGGCGGCGGACGTCGTGCCGGCGGTCGTGGCCGGGGCGGTGGTGGCTGCCGGCGCGGCGCTCGACGCGGCGGGCGCGGTCGTCGCACCTGCTGCGGGCGCGGTGGTGGCGGCGGCGGGCTTCGGCGTGTCGGTGGCGCTGCTACTGCCGCAGGCGGCGAGGATGGCGGTCCCTGCCGCGACGGCGGCCCCGGTGAGGAAATGGCGGCGGCTCAGGTGTTTCGCGCTCTCGTCCACGGTGCCTTACTCCTTCGTATCTGAACGTTCCAACACACGAGATCCCTAGGTCATTTTCCACAAATGACCCGCGCACATCTACCGGGGGCTGAGATACCCGTGACGTGTCCGCCTTCGCATGGTCCCCGAGATGTGCATATTCACAAGTATGCATGGTATCAGCCCACCCGCCCATCGTCAATTTATCAGTTCGGAGTAGGATGCGCCCCTCTCCCGCACGGCGGGAGAGGGGGCGGGGACGGGGGCTCTGCTTATCCCACCCGCTTATGTGCGCGGCTACCGAGGCGGAGCCAGGCGATGGAACCATCCGCGTCACGGATGAACTCGCCGCGCGTGCCCTTCATCGGCTCATCGAGGCCGATCAGCAGGTCCTCGCCGTACAGGGCGACGCGGACGGGCGGGGGAGGCTTGGGAGCCGAGATGCCTTTGCGTGGGAAGCCGCCCTTCGGAAATTGGTGGAGCATCAATCCGTTGTCGCCCGCGCGCAATTCGAGATCGGTGCCGGCGGCGGTGTAGCGACCGATATAGGGAGCGAGTTGCTCCGCCGTGGCGTCGAGCGGCGCCGGTTCCGGGTTCTTGAGGCCGAGATAGTGATCGAGGATCCACGCCGCCGCCTCACCATGCAACTCACTCCCACGGCTGGAATTGGTCAGGATGGTCAGGGCGAACTTGCGCGACGGCACGAGCACGAGGAGCGTCTGCTGGCCGACCGTCCCGCCGCCGTGCCGGACGGTGCGGACGCCGCCGACATCTTCCAGCATCCAGGTCAGGCCCATCTCGCCCTGGCTGCCTTTCGAGAAGAGCGGCGTCTGCATGTACCGCACGCTCTCCGACGTGAGGACGTGCGTGCCGTCCGGCGCGGCGCCGTCACCCATGTGGAAGCGGGCATAGGCGAGCAAGTCCGGCACATCGGACAAGAGGCCGCCCGCCGGGTTGATGACGCGCGGCAGCTCCCACGGGCGTGCGACCGTGGGCGTATCATCGGTGACCGTGTGGCCGACCGCGAACCGCTCGGTGATCGACATTGCGGGCAAAGAAGAAGGTGCGTTTCATGCCGAGCGGGTCGAGCACCAACTCTTGCACAACCTCCTCGAACGGCTTGCCCGCGATCACCTCGATCACCCGGCCCGCGAGATAGAAGGCGGCATTGTTGTACGACCAGAGGGAGCCGAGCGGCGCAACCTGCGGCACGTCCGCCATCGCCACGGCCATCCTGGCCAGCGCATCATCGCCGGAACCGAAGTCGTCGAAGTAGTCGCCTACCCAGCCGCCGGTATGAATGAGCAGGTGCTTCATCGTCGCGCGATCCGTCGCCTCGGCATCGGCGAGGCGCAAATCCGGCAGGTAGGTACGAACAGGCGCGTCGAGATCGAGTTTCCCTTGCTCGACGAGCCGCATCGCCGTCGTACCGGTGAAAGTCTTGGAGATCGAGCCGATCTGGTAGAGCGTATGCGCGTCCACCGCGAGCGGATGATCGACGTTCGTCACGCCGAGGCCGCCCATCTGCTCCGTGCCGTCCTGATAGATACCGACCGCCACACCGGGCACATGGTAATGCGCCATCGCCGCCTCGATCACGTCGTGCAACTCGCGATCAAGGGAGTGCTGGGTGTTTCTTTGCATGTTCATACGCTACCTCCGCAGATGACAAACGCCGCGAAATGTCGACTGTACGGTATCATCAATTCCCGCCCGGATGCAGTAGCATAACGGGGTGGGGCACTCAGCACGCAGCACGTTTCGCGAACGGAGTGAGCATGGAACTGGGATTGACTGGTAAGCGGGCGCTCGTCACGGGGTCGAGCCGGGGCATCGGCTACGCCATTGCGGAAGCGTTGGTGGCGGAGGGCGTGCGGGTGGCGCTCGCGGCACGGACGGCCGCCGATGTCGAGGCGGCGGCGGATCGGCTGCGGGCGCGCGGCGGCGAGGTGGTCGCACTTGCGGGCGATCTCACCGTCGCGGCGGAGGTGGAGCGCGTCGTGGCAGGAAGCGGCGGCGGCATTCGGCGGGCTGGATATCCTCGTCAACAATGTCGGCGGCGGCATGGGCGGCAATACGGACGAGGCGTGGCAGCACACCTTCGATGTCAATCTCAACGCGGCGGTGCGGGCCAGCCGGGCCGCGACGCCGCTGATGCAGGCGCAGCGGAGCGGCGTCATCCTGATTATCTCGTCCGTCTCCGGCTGGCAGGTGGGCGGCTCGCCACAATACAACGCGGCGAAGGCGGCGGAGATCATGTACGCCCGCTCTCTGGCGAAAGACCTCGGGCCGGACGGCATCCGCGTCAACGCCGTCTCGCCCGGCTCGATCATGTTCGAGGGCGGCGGCTGGGCCCGGCGCAAGGAGCGCGACCCGGAAGGGATCGCCACGTTCATCGCCAACGACATGCCCCTCGGCCGCTTCGGCACGCCGGAGGAGATCGCCAATGTCTGCGTCTTCCTCTGCTCCGATCGCGCCAGTCTCGTCACCGGCGCCAACATCGCCGTCGACGGCTGCCAACTCAAGCCGTCCATCTGACGGAAGCCAATGAACCGCAAAGACGCAAAGGACACGAAGATCGCAAAGGAGAACACCAGAGGGGAATGGGGCTCGCTCATTGATTCTCTTCCCTCTTTGCGTTCTTGGCGATCTTTGCGTCTTTGCGGTTCATTTGTATTCGTATTTTTCGGGTGATCGCGTGACGCATACGATGGCGATGCCGGTGCGGGCGTTCGAGCGGCGGGAGGTGCGGGAGGCGGTCGCCTACGCGCAGACGGGCGGGATTGCCCTGCACTTCTTCCGCTGGTCCCATCCGCACTTCGGCACGGGGGAGTACTGCCATGTCCTCAGCAGCGACCGCGACCTGCTGATCGAGTTCGGCGCGGCGTATGGCTTCCCGCCCCACCTGCTCCAACCGCCGCGCCGGGGCCGGGGCGTCTGGCACTTCGACGCTTTCGGCTGGCGCGCCGTCGCCCTCCGCCGCCTCGCCACCAAACTGACCGGAGACGCGGGATTGAACCACGGAGACACAGAGGACACAGAGAGGGAGAAGAGAGAATGAATACGGGAACCAATCCCGCGTCGATGTGGATTGCCGTGCTATTCTTCTCTCCTCGTATTCTCTGCGTCCCTCTGTGCTCTCTGTGCCTCTGTGGTTATTCCCTTCGGTAAAGGAGGATGGGATGCCTGCGACGGATATTCGGCGGCGGGTGGAGATTGCCCCGGAAACACTCCGGCTACTGGAAAATGTCGGCACGGCGACGCTCTCCGGGCTGCTGATGCGGCGGGGGGTGCGCTCGGTCTTCATGGCGGGCGTGCTGCCCCTCAATCCCGGAGAAGCATATGGTCGGGCGGGCGTTCACGCTCCGCTACATCCCGGCGCGAGAGGATATGCCGGGCGGCGAGGGGCTGGAGGACCTGACGAACATCCAGCGTAAGGGCGTCGAGACGGTCGGGCCGGGCGAGGTCTTCGTCGTCGATGCGCGGGGCAACACGAACGCCGGCAGCCTCGGCGACATCCTCGCCGCCCGCATCTTCATGCGCGGCGCGACGGGCATCGTCACGGATGGCGCGTTCCGCGACACGCCGACGATCCGCGCGCTGGGGCGGCCCGTCTACGCGCGCGGCATGCACGCCGCCGTTAACACGACGCAGCACTTCGCGGCGGACATTCAGGTGCCGATCGCCTGCGGCGGCGTGATGGTCTGCCCCGGCGACGTGCTCGTCGGCGACGGCGAGGGCGTCATCGTCCTCCCGCAGGCGATGGCGGCGGAGCTCGCGGCGGAGGCGGCGGAGTACGAGCCGAAGGAGATCTTCATCCGCGAGTTGATCGACAGCGGCCGCTCGATCAAGGGCGTCTACCCGCCCGATGCCGAGACCCTCGCCGCTTTCGAGCAGTGGAAGTTGAAGCAGTAAGGAACGGGAGTAGCGAGGAGTGCGATCATGCCCTACGCGACGAATGATGGGACACGCATCTACTACGAGCGTGAGGGGAGCGGGCCACCGCTCGTCCTCCAGCACGGCTTCACGCGGTCGCTGGACGGCTGGCGCGACAATGGCTACGCCGACGCGCTGAAAAACGACTACGAATTGATCCTGATCGACGCGCGCGGCCACGGCAAGAGCGACAAGCCCCATGATGCCGCCGCCTACACCCTCGATAAGCGCGCCGCCGATGTGACCACCGTCCTCGATGACGCGGGCATCGCGCGGGCAATCTATTGGGGCTACTCGATGGGCGGACATATCGGCTATGCGCTGGCGCACTATGCACCGGAGCGTTTCGAGGCGCTCATCCTCGGCGGCATGCATCCGTACGCGCGCGACCCCGCCGCGTCGGGATGGCGGGCCGAGGCGATCCGCGCCGGTGGGATGGAGGGGTATCTCGCCGAGTCGGAACGGCGCGACGGGCCGCTCCCCGCGCGGATGCGGGAGCGCGTGCTCGCCAACGACGCCGAGGCGCTCGCGGCGGCAACCGCCGGCAGCGCCGGAGCACCGAGCTTCGAGGCGGCCCTGGCGGCGGTGCGGGTGCCCGTGCTGATCTACGCGGGCGACCGCGACCAGCCGATCCACGACGAGGCGGCGCGCGCGGCGGGCGGGAAGGCGCACATCACCTTCGTGACGCTGCCCGGCCTGAATCACGGCGAAGTGTCGCGCCGCAGCGATGTCGTGCTGCCCCACGCGACGGCATTCCTGCGCGGCATGAAAGGCACGCCGGCTAACAGCGTGTAAGGTTTTACGCGGGTGGCTGTCATACAACCGGGGCAGGCACATGGGCCGCGCCCCGGTCGATGAACGCAAGGAGCCACTCACATGGCGCGCATCCTCTTCCGCAACGGAACCTCAGCACTGATTGCTCTCTTCGCCGCGATGTTCCTCCTCGTCACGGCGGTCAGCGCCGGCGGGGGCGGCTTCCCGCCCGCCGTCACTCAGTTGAAGATCACCGTGGGCCACTCCTACGATGACGACTCCTACGCCGACTTCACCTTCCTCACCGACCAGGATGCCGCGACGATCCTCTCCGCCAGCACGCAGCCGACGATCTCCACGCAGGACTTCAACGAGTTCGCGCATGTGGACGCGGCGGCGCTGCAACTGGCGCAGACGGGGCCGACACACAGCGTGCGACTGCGCAATCTCCAGCCAAACACGCGCTACTATTACGTTCTCATCACCGAGAAAGCGAATCATCAGAAGACCAAGGTCGAGGGATACTTCAAGACCGTCGGCGCGGCCATCGATCCGGGTGCGAATCTCGTCGGCGCCGACTGCACACCGTTCCAGGAACTGACCGGCACCTGCTAATGGCATGATGATTGAAGGCAGGGGATAGCCAAAAGCCATCCCCTGCCTTCCGTCATCGATCATCTCGGTCCGCGCGGTGGAGGTTCCTCGCGCGGCCTTACCGCGCGGGTGGTGCGGGGGCGGGCGCCGGGCTCGGCCCCGCCGGCACGCTCGCCGCCCCCGGCCTCCCCGCCGGCGCCGGCTGCGCCTGCACTCCTGTGAAGATCGGCGCCGCCACCGTCACGCTCACACTGCCCGTCTTCGTCACCCCGTTCAGCGTGTACGAGGCCGTGATCGTCGCCGTCCCGCCCGGCCACCCCCGTCACCGTTCCCCGACTGGCGGGCGTGCTGCCGGGGTTGCTCCCGTCGTCCACAATCGCCACCGCCGCGTTGCTCGTGCCCCACTGCGCCTGCCCCGTCACCACCGCCGTCGACCCGTCCGAGAAGGTCGCCGTCGCCGTGAACGGCGCCGTCTGCCCCACCTTCATGCTCGCCGGGCTCCCCAGGCTCGCCGGCGCCGTCACCGACAGGCTGCTGAGGGTGGCCGGCCCCGCCGCCGCGATCGTCACCGTGTACGACCGGCTCCCCGTGTTCGAGGCGCCGTCCGTCGCCGTCACCGTGAACGTGTACGGCCCCGCCGCCGTCGGCGTCCCCGCCAGCAGCCCCGCGGCAGTCAGCGTCAGCCCCGGCGGCAAGGAAGCGGCGGGCGCGGAGAAGGCGTACCCCGCCCCGCTCCCCCCGCTCGCCGTCAGCTGCTGGCTGTACGGCACACCCACCGTCCCGTCCGGCAGGCGTCGCCGGGGCGATCGCCAGCGTCCCCGCCGACACCGTCAGCGTCCCCGTCCCGCTGCTCCCCACGAAGTCCGCGCCCGGCGTGTAGGCCGCCGTGATCGTGTAGACCCCGCCCCCCTGCCCCGCCGGCAAGCGTGTAGTTCGCCGTCGCCGCCCCGCCCGATACCGGCACGCGGGCCGACGGCGGAGCCGATGGTGGTCGCCCGCTGCGTCACCGTGAAGGTCACCGTCCCCTCGTTGACCGCCACGCCGGGCGGCGACGACGCCACCGTCGCCGAGAGGGAAATACTCTGCGTCGCCGCGCTGAAGGGCACGCTCGGCGGCGTCGCCGCCACCGCCGTCGTCGTCGCGTCAGAAGTGACGGTGAGGGTGCCCCCCGTGCTGGCGCTGCCCGTGAAGCTCGGCGCGGTCGCCGCCGGGGTGTAGGTCGCCGTCACCGTGTAGACCCCGCGCCCCTGGCCCGCCGGCAAGGTGTAGTTCGCCGTCGCCGCCCCGCCCGACACCGGCACCGCAGGGATGGTCGCGCCGACGGTGGCATTGCCGCTGTCCTGCACCGTGAAGGTCACCGTCCCCTCGTTGACCGTCACGCCCGCCGGCGAGGAGGTGACCGTCGCCGAGAGGGCGATGCTCTGGCTCGCGGTGCTGTAGGAGACGCTCGGCGGCGTGACGGTCACCGCCGTCGTCGTCGCCCCCGCCGCGATCGTCACCGTGTACTGCTGCGTGGTCACGCCGCCCGCTTTGTCCGTGGCAGAGACGTAAAAGATGTAGCTACCCGCCGTTGTCGGCGTACCCGAGAAGAGGCCGGTGCTCGTGTTGATCGTCACGCCCGGCGGCGGGCCGTCAGTCTGACCGGCTGATAACGTACCGCCCGTAGGAGCGGTGGCGTAAGTGTACGGGCTACCCGCGCCGTTCGTCGCTGTGAATTGCACACCGGTACCGTTGTTATACGGGGTGCCGACTGTGCCGGCGGGAAGCGCGCCCGGTGCAGGAGAGAGATCCGGGCTCAAAAAGAGATCATAGACCTGACCCTGATTCGCGTTGGCTCCGATCGTCTTTGTGGATGCCCCGCTGATGAAGCTCGTGCCCGTCTGGGGAACGGCGACTGCCACCCCGAACTCGTCGCCGAGCATGGCATCGGAGGCGACGACTGGTTGCTGGCCTACAGGGAGAGCGGTGGCGCCACCCAACGTATAGAGCCAGACAGCGCCCTGTCCGTAGTTGCTGGTAGGAACGACGGCGGGATCGCCGAAGAACGGCGCCCCGACGACCGCCGTCAGACCGTCTCCCGAAATCGCCACTCGATACCCATAGCCATCGGCCTGCGTATTGATGGACTCGTTGAGTTCTATCGGCGCACCCCAAAATCCACCCGTATTGGTGAAGACGTAGGCCGACCCTGTTGCCGCCGCTGTCGGATTGCGGACGAGGCTTGGGTCAATATGATTAAACGCACCGACCAGGGCGGTCTTGCCATCACCGGAGAGTGACACCGACCAACCGAAGCTATCACTCGTGTTGAAAGGGGGAGTAGGCGGGTTAGGATCATTTGCCGCCAGGGTTTGTTCACTGCCGTAGACGCCACTGGTGCCCGTGTAGACCAAGGCATCACCGTGATAGAGACCTGGGTATCCCTTCACGTCCGCGCCGATCAGGGCGATGCCGCCATCATCGCTCAGCCACACCGATACGCCAAAGTGGTCGCCAAGAGGAGCGCTGGGGCCGGGGGGCGTCGTATCGGTGAATCGCTGCTGCTGGGTCCAGTTCGCGCCGGAACGGGTATAGCTATAAACCACGCCCTGGCGATATGTGGATGTGGCAATATCGTTCGTTTCCGGCGCGCCAATTAGCGCGGTATTGCCGTCACTGCTGAGGGCAACCGACCAGCCAAAAGCGTCGGTCGCCCCGCCGCCGGTGGGATTGAACTCGTGCTGGAACATCCAGGTATTGCCGACCAGGACGAAGGCATACGCCGCGCCCGGCGCGCCGAAGTTGCCGCTCCCACCCCGTGTACCGACGAGGATAGTGCGGTTGGCAGCATCATTATTGACCGCGACGGAGAAGCCGAACTGATAGTAGCCCTGGACATCGCTCGGTACGGGAAGCGTCTGTGGTGGAATGCTCTCCACGGGTTGTGTCCGCGAAGTTCTGTAGATTCCTCCACGACGATCATCTTACCCGAGCACCTACCATCTCCGCTCGATCGCTCTGCAAGCAGTCACACCGCCCCTACCACGGCTGGCCCCCGCGCGGATCCGCGATGAGCAGGCCGGCGGTGTCGAGCGCAGGGGTGGTCGCCGTACGCAAGATCAGCACGGTATCCTCCGGTGTGGGCACCACCCCCTGTGGCGTGCGGACTGCGGTGGGTCCCCGCCAGCGCTCCCATCCCAGGCGTTCGTAGAAGCCGACTGCCTGCGTCGAGGAGAGCGCATTGAGGGCGAAATCGCGCGCCTCATCCGCGACCCGGCGCATCACAGCGCTGCCAATACCCTGCCCCTGATCGGCGGGGTCGATCGCCACCGCATCGACATATGCGGTGCGGAGCGCGGGGTGGCCATCCGGTTGGAGCCAGCGTGTCGTCCAGCACGCATGCCCGATCAGCCTGTTCTCTCGGTAAGCAAGCACGTGCATCGAGTTTGTGACGAAGTCGAAGAGGTCGGCGAAGTCCTGTTCGAATGCGCGCGTGCAGAGCGCGACGATGTGGTCACGCTCCGCCAGCGTGAGATCGGCGGTCGCGCGGACGGTGAGATGAGGCGCGCCCCGCTCGGCAACAATCCCCGTCATGTCGTCTCCTCCCGTCCGGATGCTCTGCCACGGTGCCCCGGCAGAAGTATGCCTAAACAGGGTCAGGCAACTCAAGGTAGCGTCGCCCGCTGAGCCACTCCTCCGATTGCTCGACGCACAGCGCCGTGACCAGTCGTAAACACGCCTCCGGATTTGGAAAGATGCGTACGACCCGTGTGCGCCGCTTGATTTCTTCGTTGAGTCGCTCCAAACCATTCGTGGTGCGGATCCGCGCCCGATGTGCCAGCGGGAACACAAGGCACGCGAGAGAATCCTCGATCCCTTCCTCCAGCAGCCGCGCGAGCGCGGGATGGGATGCCTCCCAACGTGTTGCCACCGCTTCTGCCGTCGCCATTGCCTGTTCGCGCGTCGTCGCCGCGAAGATTTCCCGCAGGTCCGCCGCCAGTTCCCCGCGTCGTCCCGCCCCGACCAACTTGACCATCTCGCGCACGAAGTGAACCTGGCACCGTTGCCAGCTCGCGCCCTGGAAATGGCGTTCAACGCTGCCTTCAGCCCCCTGTGGTCATCACTCGTCACTAGCCGCACGCCGCCCAGGCCACGTGCCTTGAGAGCACAAATAGTTGGTGATAGGTCGCTTCGCTCTCGGTATCCGCGACAGCGACCGCGAGGTCTCGCGATGCCCGTCTGCGCGCACGCCAGCGACGATGAGCGCCCCTTCGTTGACGATGCCCACCTTGCCGGACGTGTTCATAGCGCGCATCCACACTCAGGTAGGGATAGGTCGTCTCGCTCAGGGGACGTTGCGCCATGCTTCGAGCTCCGTCCAGGTCCCGGCCAGGCCAGATAGAGACTCTCGAGAAGCTCGTGCCGCACAACACCTCGGTGATCTCGCGCACTTTGCGGGTGGAACGCCCTCGACATACATCTCCATGAGCGCGAGCCGAGCGCCTCTCGTTGCGTTGGTAGCGGGCAAACAGTGCGTGGAGAAGGTCCCGTCCCGATCTTGCGGCACCTGTAAGATCAATGTGCCGACGCGGGTATTGAGTTGGCGGGCTTATAACCGTTGCAATAGCCCTGCCGTTCGGGGCTACGCGTAGAATTCGGCATGGAGATGAGCGGTCATCTCCGCTTCGAGCACCGCCTGGACAACGCGCTCTACGAGGACGCGGAAGAACTCAGGATCGTCGGTCAGGATGGATTGTGTCGCCGTGGGGATGCCGGTACGCTGCTTGTAGGCCATCGTCTTCCTCCTTCGATTCGGTTCGTTGCACACCGATCGTGGAGGACGATGGCCGCCTTGCAAAGCGGCGTCGCTATTTACAGAAACTCGTGGACACTATCTGCTCCACGGCCCGGTTGGCGTGCTCCGTGTATAGACATATACATTGCCTGTTCCCGAATCGTCTGTCGCGCTGATGACGGCGACCTGATCGTCCTTACTGATAGCCAGGGGATTGCCGAAATATTCGTTCGCCGCATTGGCCGGGTCAACGATTGTCTGTGCAGACGTATAGGTCTTCCCCAATGTCGGCGGGGCAGAGGCCGTCGTGATATTCCGCTTCGGCGCGGTCGTTCGCCTTGGAGATCGACTTCGGCTGGCGGCGGTCACCATTAACGCCGACTGGCGGCAAGGGCTGCGGCGGGGTTGCTGCCCCCACCGGCAGCGCCGCGAGCACGACCAGCGCCATCAGCGCCGCGATCACGCACCAGTGTCGCACGATCATCCACCCGCGTGTAGACATTTTCCGATCCCCTTCCCGCTATCCCAGACGCCCACCGCATCGCTGTGCCAATCGAAAAGACCCTCGCCTCTGATGCATCATAAATTGTACGCAATTGTGCGCAGGGTGTTTGCACGTCCACACACTTACGTAATGTAGTATGGACATCGCTAACGGATGCGTCAAGAGCAAATTTGTAAAAATAATAATGGAATGGGAAAAAAGCCGTTTTCTCCATGAAGTATTACCTTCGTGCGACGATCCATTGCGCGTGCCGCTGTCGCCAGCAATCCCGCCGGGCGCGACGAAACGAGGGCATCCATGCGGATAACCCTCGGTGACCCCATCTCTTTCGGGGCGCTCCTTGATCGCCGCTACAGGCTGCCGACGGGCTCCGGCTGCGTCGCCAGTTCCGTGGCGATGCGCTGCGGCAGTGCACCCATCCGGCGGGCGAGCGCGGCGAGGCTCCACTCCGGCTGCGTGGCGATCGAGGTGCGGATCGTATCGCCGAAGGGCGCGAGCCAGCGGTCGTCGAGCGAGTCGGGCCCGAAGAATGCACCGAGCAGCGACCCGGCCGTCGCGCCGTAGCTGTCGGCGTCGTTCCCCTGGCTGACCTGCTTGCAGATACCGTCGCCGACGCTCTCGGCGAAGCGGAGCGTGTTGATCAGCGTGCCGACCTCCTGATAGACCTGGCAGTGGCTGAACTCCGCGTACTTGCCGTGGATGCGGTAATAGCCGTCCTCCCAGTCGCTCGCCTCGTGGACCATCGTCAGCGAGTCCGCGACGATGCGGTAGAAGCGGCTGCGGCGCGGCACGAAGGTCAGGGCAATCTCGAAGATCTCCAGGGGGTCCGTCGCCACCGGCGCGGTGGCGATGGCGGCGGCGGTGAACATGGTGGAGTAGATGCCGGTGCGCCGGTGCGTCCAGCTCGCGTCGCGCCAGGCGAGCGCGGCGGCGAGGGCAGGGCGGCCGGGGCAGGCGTACCCGTAGGCGTCGGCGCGGATCATTGCCCCGCACTGCTCGTCGTTCGCGTTGAGGATGCTCACCCAGGCATCGAGCGCATCCGGGTCGCCGCCCGGCAGCGTGTTGATGCCGGCTTTGAGGAGCAGGGTACGCTCGGGGCCGAAGGTCTGCGTGATCGGCAGATGGCGCAGCCAGAGATCGCGGATGTCCGCCTGCGTGAAGGCGAGTCCGTGCCGCTCCAGAAGCATCATGCCGAGGATGGTGTAGTTGATGTCATCGTCCGGCGCGACGGCGTCGATCCGCTCCCGCGCCGACTCCACCCAGGAGCTATGCCGCCGCCCGAGCGCCAGCAGCGTCCGCTCCGAGATGTAGTCATCGAGCGGCCAGGCGTCCGTGCGCAGCAGCGCGTCCCGCAGTTCGTCGAGCGTCGGGTTGACTTCCACCGGCTTGCCGAGCATACAGCCGCAGACGGAGCCGAGGAAGGCCGCCTCCGCGCGCCGCGCGCTCTCCTCCGCGCCGATCGCCGCCAGCGCGCCGAGCGGTCGGTCGGGGTCGCAGCCGTCCCAGATCTCGTCGAGCGCGTTCGGCTCGTCGAAGGGCCAGTCGAGTTCCCGCGGCAAATCGCCGAGCGATTGGGCGAAGGTGGCGAGCGCGTCGTAACTGTCCGGCAGATTGGCCAGCGTTTCCGCCAGACCGATGACGATGTGCCCCTGCTCCTGTTTGTTGTAGAGCACCGTCAGCAACTGCTCCCGGAGCGTCTGGTAGGTCGGAAGAATCATGGAGTCCCCTTTCGCGCGCGAATTATCTACTAGTGTAGCGGATTTTGCGCGCCAATGTGACGGCTTACGTGAACTCAAGAACAAATTCCCCGCCAAAAGGCACGCGTCAAGCAACGAGTAGTGACTAGCGAGTAACGAGCAGAGATGCCGCGCTCCCTCTTGTTACTCGCTACTCGCTCCTCGCTCCCCCTACCGTTGCGACCTGGGATGTGCGATATAGCGACAAGCGATGCGTTGGGCGCACGATCCGAGCTCGGAGATCGGAGCTCGGAACAAACGCCTCATCACAAGTGTTTGGTTGGGAGTGCGTGGCGCCGCACCTTGATACTCCCCGTCTGCCCGTGTGTGGGGAGACGGGAAAAGGTCGCCGCGTCCCATTGATTCGGAGGCATGCGATGAACCTAAAGGGATATGTGGCATGAATGTCGTCGCGCTCGCGGGCGGTGTCGGCGGGGCGAAACTCGCCGATGGACTCTACCGCGTCCTGCCGCCGGATACGCTGACCGTGATCGGCAACACGGCCGACGACCTCGATCTGTTCGGCGTCCACATCAGCCCGGACCTCGATACCGTGATGTACACGCTCGCGGGCCTCGCGAACCCGGCGACCGGCTGGGGGGTGGCGGGCGACACCTTCGCCACCCTCGCCATGCTGGAGCGGTACGGCGAGGAGGCTTGGTTCCGGCTCGGCGATGCCGACTTCGCCACCCATCTGAAGCGCACGGCCGCTCTGCGGGCTGGGCGGCGGCTGACCGAGGCGACAGCGGAGCTCACGCGGCCGCTCGGCATCCGCGCCCGGCTGCTGCCGATGTGCGACGAGACGGTCGCGACGGAGGTCGAGACGCCGGACGGCTGGCGCGACTTCCAGGATTACTTCGTGCGCCGCCGACACGAGGAGCGCGTCACGGCGGTCCGCTTCGCGGGGATCGCGCGGGCGCGGGTGACAGCGGAAGTGTCCGCCGCGCTCGCCGGCGCGGGGGCGATCGTCTTCTGCCCGTCGAATCCGCTGGTCAGCATCGGGCCGATTCTCGCGTGCCGGGCCTGCGCGATGCGCTCGTCGCGAGCCCGGCGGCCAAAATCGCCGTCTCACCGATCGTCGGCGGGAAGGCGCTCAAGGGCCCCGCCGACCGGATGCTGGCCGCGCAGGGGATGGAGGTCTCCGCCTATGGCGTCGCGACCGGCTACGTCGGCCTGCTCGATGCGATGACGATTGATACCGTCGACACGGCGGACCGCGCGCGCATCGCGGCGTTGGGCATGGCGGTGCAGGTGGCGCAGACGGTCATGCAGAGCGACGCGGACCGCCAGCAGTTGGCGCGCGACGTGCTCGCCTTCGCGGCATCGCTCCCCCGCCGGTCAGCGGGGGCGTGACGGTGCGCATCCACGCCCTCATCCCCGTCAAGGGTCTGGCGGACGCGAAGAGCCGGCTCATGCCGCTACTCACCGAGGACGCGCGCGCGACGCTGATGATCGAAATGCTCCGGCACGTGGTGGAGGCCGCGCGGGAATCCGCCATGCTGGCGCGCATCACCGTCGTCAGCCCCGACCCCGTCGTGCTGGAACTCGCCACAACTTGGGGAGTGGCGGCCCTGCGGCAGCGCACCGTCGGGCTCAACCCCGGACTCGACGAGGCGCGCGCCGACGCGATCGCGCGATCCGCCGAGGCGATCCTCGTCCTGCACGCCGATTTGCCACGCCTGCGCCCCGACGAGATCAGCGCGATGGTCCATGCGCTCGCGCCTCCACCGGCCGCGGTCATCGCCCCGGACCACTCTCAGAGCGGCACAAATGCCCTCCTCATCGCGCCGCCGGGCGCGCTCCCCTTCCACTTCGGCCCCGGCAGCCTCGCGCTGCACATCGCCGCCGCCGAGCGGCTGGACCTGGCTTTTGCCATCGCCCGCGCCCCCGGCATGGCGGGCGATGTCGACACCCCCCACGACCTGCGAGAACTCGTCGGCAGCCGAGGCGGATAGAGCGCGGCCCGCACATCCCTCTTCGCCGGCATGATCTCGTGCATCGCCCGCGCACATCAACAAAGTACCGAGGAAGATCGCGCATTCCGACACCGTGTCCAGTCACTTCCATTTTAGTCTAAAGTTTGTCAAAATAGGTGCGGGGAAGAATGTGTGGGGAGAAGAACCCCTAGAACAGCGTTAACAGGAAATGCAATGCGATCCTGGCCACTGCGGGGGTTCTGGGTTCTCGTCACCGCCATGTTGATGTGTGCGCTCGTTGCGCCCGCTCCCGCCAACGTGGCAGCCGCCACGACATGCACGGTTACGACCACCGTCGATGGCGGGGCGGGATCGCTGCGCACCTGTCTCGCGGATGTCAACGTGCAGACGATCGACATGACCGGCGTGACCGGCACGATCACGTTGAACAGTGGAATCTGACCATGCTGCAACATCAGCAGGTGACCATCACGGGGCCGGGCGCGGGCACGCTCGCCATCGATGGAAACGGCAACCGATCCATTTTCGTGGTCTACGATGGCACCAACGCCCTGACGGTCACCGATGTCACCCTGCGACACGGGCTGGCGTCGATCGAGGCGATGTTCGCGGGTAGGATCACGCTGACGCGCTGTGTCCTCTCCCATGCGCCGGTCTTCCTCGACCAGGGCGGCCAAGTCTCCGTGATGCAGAGCAGTATTAGCGGCGACATCTACAATGATGCTGGCATCTGGGTTGGCGGGGGTAGCGTCACCGTCACCAATAGCACGATTTCCAACAATCACGTCGGTATCTTCATTGACAACGGCACCGGCCGTGCGTTTGGTTACCCCTTCGTGCCGGGCGGCTTTGTCACGGTGGCGAACAGTACGATCGCCGGCAACCAGTTGGACGGTATCAGCGCCCCAGCCGGCGTGGTTCAGGTGAGGGACAGCACGATCGCCGGCAGCTCCAGCGCGCGGCATCTTCGTCTCAGGGACGGGCTCCGCCACGGTGACGAACACGATCGTTGCCGGCAACGCCCAGGATATCTCTTCCGTCGGGCAGCGTCTCCGGCAATGCCAATCTGATCGGAGATGGCAGCGTCATCAACGGCACCGGCAACCTCTCCGGCAATCCCTTGCTCGATACCGACCTGCGCGATAACAGCGCGGGAATCACGGGCTTCCTCGGCACGCAAACGTATGCCCTGCTCCCCGGCTCCCCGGCCATCGGCGCGGGCGATCCTGCCACCTGCGCCGCCGCAACCCAACGGCGCGGCGGCACCGACCAGCGCGGCGTCTCGCACGCCACGTACGGCTGCGACATCGGCGCCTTCCAGTCGCGCGGCTTCGCGATCAGCCTGCCCGCGACGGGGAGTGGCGACGGCCAGCACGGCGCCGCCGGGCAGCCCTTCCCGAATCCCCTCATCGCCACCGTGACGAGCGCCGCGGGCGATCCGGTCGCCGGTGGCCTGGTCAACTTCGTCGCGGTGCCGGCTGGCGGCGCGGCGGCCACCTTCTCCGGCAATCCGCCGGCCAGGCGACGATCGGCACGGCGGGCAGCGGCGCGGCCACCGCCAATGCGCAGGTCACCGCGACCGCGAACAGCGGGCGCGGCGCCTATACCGTGAACGCGAATATCGCCGGTGCGGCGAGCGGCGGGGTGAGTTACACGCTGACCAATGTCGGCCCCGCGCACGCCACGTATCTCGTCGACAACAACGGGGACGGGCCGCCGGATGCGAACCAGTGCCCGGTGGCGGCGTCGGGTCAACCGGCGCCTGCACGCTGCGCGACGCGCTGGCGGCGGCGAATAGCGGCACGGACACGATCACCTTCAAGAGCTGGGCTTGCCGGGCCGATCAACCTCACGAGCGACGCTGACGGTGATGACCAGTATGACGCATGAACGGGCCGACGACGAGCGCCCTCGCGATCGATGGCGGAGGCGCCGATCACACTCGTTACCGTTGGGCACCACGGTCTATCGTGACGATGACCGATCAGTCGCCCTCCAGCATGGGCAAATAGCGACACTGCAGCGCGATCGACAACTGATGGGTGGCACCGTACAAGCGACGCGCGGCATCGCGGACAATGCTTGGCGGCACGGCTGACGATTACCTCGGGCGGTGGCGGTCACTGACCATGACCAGAGCAGCCTGGTGGGCAACGACATCGCGATGTACCAGCTTCGGTGGCTCGGTAGCGTACTCAATAGCAGATGCCGGCAGTTACGCGGAGATACTGGATATCGCGAACGCCGACACGCTGACCATTGCCGGACACGACGATAACGGGCCCACGGTGACGGCGCGATTTACTTCGCCTCCGCAGCAGCAACGATAACGAGCAGCACGATCGTCGACAATACCGGGCTGTGGTCATCTTTAGTCTTCGGTTCTACCTTGACGCTGACGAACACGATAGTCGCCGGCAACGGCGGTGCGGATGTTCTCGCTGGCGCTGGATCAACGGCGAATAATGATCTGATTGGCGATGGTGGCGCGATTGCTCCAGCAATACCGTGCCTCCCGGCAACGGCAATTGGTACGACGACACACCCGCTAAGCCCTTGCTCGATACGACGCTGCGCGCCAACGGCGCGACGGATGGGACGAAGACGCTCGCCCTCCTGCCCGGGTCCCCCGCCATCGGGGCGGGCGGCGGGGCGGGCGGGTGCGGCGTCCCCGACGCGCGCGGTGTGGCGCGCCCGGCGACGGGGTGCGACATCGGCGCATTCCAGTCCCGCGCCTTCGCGCTCGCCCTGACAAGCGGCGACGGTCAATCGACGCCGACCTCGCATCCCTTCCCGAGTCCCTTGATTGCCACGGTCACCGGCACGGCGGGCGATCCCGTTGCGGGCGGCTTCCTGACTTCGCGCCGCCCGCTTCCACCGCGACGGCCACGCTCTCCGGCACGCCGCCCGGCAAGGCAACGATCGGCACAGCAGGCAGCGGCGCAACGAGCGGCGCCGCCCAGGTCACGGCGACCGCAAACGGCAGGGCCGGCGCATACGCGGTGAACGCGAATCTGCCGGGCGCGACGAGCGGCGGTGTCAATTTCAATCTCCGCAACACTGGCCCGCCGAGCAGCATCACCGCCAATTCCGGCACGACGCCGCAGAACGCTACGAGCGGCGCGATCTTCGTCGACTCCCGCTCGCGGCTACCGTGAAAGATAGCGGCGGCGGCCCCCTCGGCGGCGTCTCCGTCACCTTCACCGTCACCCCCGTTGCGGGCGCCGGGGCGGCCTTCGCGGGGAATCTCGCCTCCGCTATTGTCACGACCGATCCGAGCGGTGTCGCGACCGCCCCGGCCCTCACCGCCGGCCTGACGACCGGGAGTTACACGGTAATCGCGAACCTCACCCCGCCCGCGACCGCCTTGGTTCCCGGCGCGACCTTCACCCTCACCAATCAGGCGGGCGTAGCGAGGAGTTTCGTCGTCACGACCGCATCGACGAATATCGTCGCCGGGGCGGCGACCGATGTCACCGTCAAGGCAGTCGACGCCAGTGGCAATACCGCGACGGGCTACACGGGCACGGTGCAGTTCACCAGCAACGACCCCCTGGTCAGCCCCGGCAGCGGCCTACCCGCCGACTACACGTTCACGACCACCGGACCGACGCCGGACAACGGCATTCATCTCTTTATCGGCGGCGTCACGCTGAAAACGGCCGGCGCGGCGCAATCCGTCACGGCGACCGACCGCGCGGACCAGACCATACACGGGCAGCAAGCCGCGATCACCGTGACGGCGGGTGCTGCGACGCATCTCACGCCGGTGGCGGGAACGTCCCCACAGAGCGCCCCGGTCGCGCACGCCTTCACCAATCCGCTCAAAGTGGCCGTTACCGACTCGTCCGGCAACCCGGTCGGCGCGGGCGTTATCGTGACCTATGTCGTGCCCGCCAGCGGTGCGAGCGGCAGCTTCGCGGGCGGGGTGACAACGGCAACGACGGACGGCACGGGTATCGCCACGCCGCCCGTCTTCACGTCCAATACGACACTGGGCGCCTACAGTGTGACGGCGACCGCGAGCGGCATCGCCGGGAACGCGACGTTCACACTGACGAATATGCCCGGCCCCGCGACGCAACTGAGTGTGGCGGCGGTCGGCGCCACGAGCGCCGGCGCGGGTAGCGCGCCGCAACCGGCGCGGGTGGGAACACAGGTGGTGAGCGGTGTATCCGCCTCATTCACGGTCACTGCGCAGGACCAGTACGGGCATGTCGCGACCGGCTACACCGGCACGGTCCACTTCACCAGTAGCGATCCGAACGCGGTCTTGCCGCCGGACACCACCTTCACCGCCGCCGATCAAGGCATCAAGACCGTGACGGTCATCTTTAAGACGCCGGGGGCGCAAACCCTCTCCGCAACCGACACTGCAACCCCCGGCATCGCGGGGACATTGCCGAGCATCACCATCTCGCCCGCCACGCTGACGACCGTGACCGTGACGGCGAGCAGCGTGACGATCAAAGTCGGGGAGAGCGCGCACCTCACAGCGACTGCCACCTTCTCGAACAGCACGACACAGGACGTGACGGGTACGGTGACGTGGAGTAGCGCGGACGGCACGAGCGTGGCGGTGGACAGCACCGGCAAGGTGACCGCGAAGGCGGTGGGGAACGGGCCGGTGACGATCACCGCCGCGATGACCGGGGCGAACGGGCCTGTCACCGGTCAGGCGATGGTGACAGTCAGCGCGCCGGTCTTCACCGGGGTACAGCCCGCCCCCGCACCGGCGGGCAGGACGGCGCCGGCAAGTCTACCGTCCGGCGGGAGTGGGCCGAATCCCGCCCCCGCGCCGCCCACGCGCTGAATAACCGAATGCCGGACAGTTCTGTGTCCGGCGTTCGTGCACCGTTCGATCAATCGGGGGGAAATTTGGTCGTTTAGTCAGCCACGCGCAGTCATTGCGCGCCGGGGCCACGGACGAAGTGGCCGGGGGTCGCGCCGGTGTGCGTGCCGTCGCGGAGGACGCGCGTGCCGTTCACCCAGACATCGCGGACGCCAACCGAGAACTGGTGCGACTCCTCGAAGGTGGCGCGGTCGGCGATGGTGTCCGGGATCGAAGATCACCACATCGGCGTAGGAGCCGGCGCGCAGCAGGCCGCGATCGCGCAGGCTGAGGCGATCCGCCACCGATGAGGTCATCTTGCGCACGGCGTCTTCGAGCGTCAGCACCCGCTCCTCGCGCACGTACTTGCCGAGCACGCGCGGGTAGGTGCCGTAGGAGCGCGGGTGCGTCGGGCCGCGCTCCGCCGCCCAGGCCGGGTCGACGCCGCCCGCGTCGGTGGAAATCTTGATCCACGGCTGCTGGAGTTGCTGGGCGAGATTCTCCTCGGTCATCATGAAGTAGATCGTGCTGATGCGCTGGCCCTCCGCGACGAGCAGGTCAATCGCCGTGTCGAGCCAGTCCGTGCCGCGATCGGCGGCGATGGCGGAGAGGCGCATGCCGTTGTACTTGCGCAGTTCCGGCCGCTCCAACCCGACGGGCACGATGCCGTCCGGCCCATTCAGTGCGCCCATCGCCTCCCAGTCGCCGGAGGGGTTGAGCGCCGCCTCGCGGATTTTCGCGCGCATCGCCGGGTCGCGCAGGTTCTCGTAGAGTTTGCCGTCCGCCGCAGCCCACGGCGGCAGGACGGACGAGAGCCCCGTGCCGCCCGCGATGTAGGGGTACATGTCGGCCGTCACGTCCTGCCCGGCGTCACGGGCATCGTTGATCATCTGGATGGCCGCGGTCATCTTGTGCCAGTTCTCGTGGCCCGCCGCCTTGAGGTGGTAGACCTCGACCGCGACGTTCGCCCGCCGCCCGATCTCCAACGCCTCCTGCAATCCTTCGAGGAACTGGTCCGCCTCGGAGCGCAGGTGCGTGATGTAGACGCCGCCGTACTGCCCGACGACCTTGCAGACATCGACGATCTCGTCCGTGCCGACGTAGGCATCGGGCGGGTAGATGAGCGCGTAGGAGACGCCGAACGCGCCGTCCTCCATCGCCTCGGCCATCACCCGGCGCATCGTCGCCCGCTCGTCGGCGGTCGCGTCGCCCATCGCCATCCCCTTGGCGTACTGCCGCAGCGTGCCGCCGCCGAGGAAGGAGCCGACATTCGGCGCGACGCCGCGCGCCGTCATCGCCTCCAGCCAGTGGCGGAAGCGCGTCCAGTTGCGCGCGCGCTCCTCCCACTCGGGGAGGTTGGTGAGGAAGATCGCGTTGCGCATCGGCGCCTCGATCAGGCCGCCGAAGGGCGCGGGCGTCCACGCCTCGCCCATGATCTCGGTCGTCACGCCCTGCGTGATCTTCGAGAGGCACTGCGGGTCCTCCATCAGCGGCAGGATCGAGTGGGACTGGATGTCGATGAAGCCGGGGCAGACGACCATCCCCGCCGCGTCCACGACCTCGCCCGCATCCCCCGCCGCCAGTTGGCCCGCCGGCGCGACCGCCGCCACCCGCTCCCCGACAATCGCCACATCGCCGTAGAACCACGGATTCCCGTGCCATCCACCACCCGCGCGCCCCGGATCAAGACATCGATGCTACCCACGCAACACTCCTCCACTCAGTGACGAAAGTACCAGCCTGCGCTACGATCGACCGACGCTCCATTGTCTGAGAGCCGAGATTGTCTGTATCGCTGCGCATACCGAAAGGGCATGCGCTACGCGTGGGCAACGTTCGCGGCATGAGGGGAGTCATGCCTCCCCACATCGGGACTGATCCAACGAAATGCGGATTTCGGTAATCCCCATGCGTTTTCGATGCGAATCAATGATAAACCTTTGCGGGCGACGTGCTGCCGGACGATCTCTGCACGCACCCTCCGTCCGGATCATCACGAAATCGGGTACCGCCCGCACCCTGAGTGTACCGCTTCGACCGTCAGAAAGGAAGTTTCGTCCCGACCCCGCTGCTTACCGCCTACTGCTACTGCCTACTCTCCCCGAGATAGGTCAGCATCGCCGCGCCGGTCTTGATGCCCTTGTAGAAGCGTTCGATCTCCAGGTTCTCGTTCGGGGCGTGGTTGGACTCGTCGGCGTTGGCGTAGGGGACGCCGAAGGCGGGGATGCCGAGCGTCTTGGTGAAGACGTAATCGGGCAGGCTGCCGCCCATCGCGGGGACGAGCAGCGGCTCCTCGCCCTGGCCCGCCGCGATGCCGCGCCGGATCGGCTCGGTGTAGGGCGAATCGAGCGGCGTCTTGGAGGGGTCCATCGAGCCCTGCCGGATCACCTGCACGCCCGGCGCGTGGCGGCGGACATGCGCCTCCACCTTCGCGAAAATCTCGTCCGCCGTCTGCGACTCGACGAGGCGGATATCGCACTTCGCGAACGCCTCGTGCGGCAGGACGGTCTTCGAGCCGGGGCCGCCGTAGCCGCCGTGCAGGCCGTTGATCGTGAAGGTCGGCCAACGACGACAGCCGCTCGTAGAAGCCGCGCTCGAGCGGCTGATCGAACTCCGCCAGATCGAGCGATCGCTTGACCGCGTCCAGATCGATGGGCATCGCCGCCAGCGTCTCCTTCTCCAGCGCGGTCGGCGGATCGACATTGTCGTAGAAGCCGTCGATCGTGACGATGCCCCGGTCATTCTTCATCGTGGCGAGCAGTTGCACGAGCGTCCAGATCGGGTTCGGCACGACGCCGCCCCAGTTGCCGGAGTGCAGATCGCGGTTCGCGCCGCGCGCCCGCAGCTCGAAACTGAGCACGCCGCGCACGCCGAAGCGCAGGCGCGCGTGGCCGTCCTCATCCACCGGGCCATCGCTGGTGATGACGAGGTCCGCCGCCAGTTCGTCGCGGTGCTCGCGGGCGAAGACGGGCATCTGCGGGCTGCCGATCTCCTCCTCGCCTTCGAGCAGCACCTTGACATTGCAGGGCAGCGCGCCGCGTACGGCGAGGAGCGATTCGAGCGCCAGAATCTGCGCGAAGTGCTGCCCCTTGTTGTCGCCCACGCCGCGCGCGTAGAGCCGCCCGTCGCGGATCGTCGGCTCGAAGGGGGGCGAGAGCCACTCGTCCAGCGGGTCGGGCGGCTGGACATCGTAATGGCCGTAGAGGATCACCGTCGGCGCGCCCGGCGCGTCGTGCCGCTCGGCGAGCACCATCGGCCACCCGGCGGTCGGGATGATCCGCGCCGCCAGCCCGATGCGCTCCATCACGTCCGCGATGTACGCCGCCACCTCGGCGATGCCCAGCCCGTGCGCGCTGATGCTCGGCCGCCGCACATAGTCGATCAGGCGGTCGAGGAATTCCTGCCGGTGCGCGTCCACATACGCGAACACATCGCTCAGATCAGGCGCAATGGGCGACGACATGGGACCTCCAAAGTACCGATGCGTAACGAGTAACGAGGAGACAGGAGCACAGGGCCGAGTATAGACCCAGTCATCCGGGCCACTCAGTCTTCATGCTGCTCATTGCGCGTCGCCCACTCCTTCCGTGATGGGGAGTTCCTCGAAGAGGAGCATATTGTCGTCGGCGGCGAGGCGGTTGTTGCGCTCGAAGCCGCAGCCGAGGCAGCGATGGACGACCATCGGCTCGCCGTTTGGCCGCGTGAAGCGGCCGATGGGGGCCATCTTCGCGCCGCAGTCGCTGGCGCGGTCGCCGGGCCGCCCACCGTCCACATGGCGGGAATAGAGGCAGAGCGGGCAATGGTTGCGGTGCTTGCCGCCGCTGATCGTCGGCCCGATGAAGGCGCGGCAGTGGACGCACTTGAAGGATTCCCGCCCCTCCCGCACCGCGCGGGTCGGGCCCCGCCGTGTCGCATCGCGCGGCGCCTCACGACGGCGCGCGCTCGGGCGTCCGCTCTTTGCGGCGCTCGCGCTCTCTGGTGCGCGACGGGGCATCGCCCATCGTCTCGTACAATTCGTCGTCATCCATGGGAATGTTTCGCTCGCATCTCTTTCCGCGCCGAATGTCGCGCACGGAACCCCGCATCAGAGCGCGAGGCAAGCTGCGCTGGGTGCCACTCCACCACTATTTCGAGAGTATGAGAGGCGATTTTGGGCATGTCAAACAGCCGCTCAGCGCTCAGCGCTCAGTCCTCATCCTCGTCTCAAGGATGGCATCGGCGAACTCGGCCATCGTCTGGCGGGCGAGGGCGGGATCGGCCAGGCGTTCCTCGGCGGGGCGGTCGGTCGTCGGGGCATTGCTGACGACGAAGCGGCCAAAGGCGGCGGTGACGGCATTGTCGCTCGTCAGCGCGCCATCCTCCCAGCGAACCGTCGCCTCGTCGCCGCGCCAGCGGATGCGCCATTCAATCCACATCTGCGCTCCTTTGGTAGCGTAGGCTTTCAGCCTGCGTCTCTGCATTTCTCGCGCAGGCTGAAAGCCTACGCTACCGGATTAGAGATATTCCCGGTAGTCGCCGCGCATCTCGGCGGCGTCGAGCGGCCACATCGTGCGGCGGATGCGGTGGTACGGGAAGCCGGAAAGGTCGAGCGTTGTCGCACCGGGCGCATCTGCCGCGATGATCGCCGTCGCAAGATGCGTGTACCCGGCGCGGAAATGCGCGCTGGACTTGACGGCGACGATCCGGTACCGCCGCACGTCGATGCCGTGCAGGAGGAAGATCTCGTCGTCCAGCACCTGCTGGCGGAACGAGCCGACGAGCACATCCACGCCGCCGATCTGGAGGCGGGCCATCGGGCCGAGATCGACGAGCAGGCCGCGCCCCATCGGCGTCGTCAGGCGGAAGCGGCCATCGGTGAGGCACTTGATGTATGCCTCCGCCTCGATCGGCGCGCCGTGCAGATCGTCCGTCTTGCCACCGAGGCGGACGCTGATCGTCGCGCCCGTCGCCCGCTTGTGCGCCTGCTGCGGCCGTCTCGGCATCGAAGATATAGGCGTAGCAGGCATTGTCGAGCTTCGCCTCCAGCATCGCGCGCAGGAGATGCGTGCTGTCGCCGGGCGAGCCGCCGCCGGGGTTATCCGAGGTATCGTTGATGACAACCGGGCCCTCCGGCACGGCAAGGGCGCGGGCAATCGCCTGCGGCGCGGTGAGGATTTCCGGCCGATACTCCTCGCGCGCCGCCCAGATCGCCTCGCGCGACCGCCTTGCCCGCCTCCGCCGCCAGCGCGGGGTCGTTATCGGTGATCGTCAGGACGGAGATGCCGACGGCGGGGACATCGGTGTAGGCGAAACCGTGGAAGATCGTGCAGTCGATCATGCCGGGCCGCTCCTCCCACTCCCGGCAGAGGGCGTTGAGCCGCTTGCCCGGTTCGAGGTCCGTGCTGCAGGTCGGGATCATCATCGGCAACTGCTCCAGATGCATCACCGGCCTGATTTCGCCTTGCAGCATCCGGTAGAGGAAGGTCATCGCCTCCGCGCCGCGCTCGTAACTGTCGGTGTGCGGGTAGAAGCCAGTTGCCGAACAAGCCATCCGCGTGTTCGAGCATCTGTCGGGGTGATATTGCCGTGCAGATCGAGCGAGGCGGCGACGGGTATCGCCGTGCCGAACCGCTCGCGCACCGCCGCGAGGATCGCCCCTTCGAGGTCGTCCACCCCCTCCGCGACGCCCGCGCCGTGGAGCGCGAGGCAGATCGCATCCACCGGCATCGCGCGCTCGATGGCGGCCAGCAAGCGTCGCGACGATTTCCTCGTACGCGGCGGCGGTGATCGTCCCGGAGGGATAGGCCATCGTCGTGAAGGCGGGCACCGCCGCCACGCCCAGTTCTTCAGCCTGCGCGAGCATCCCGCCGACGTAGGTGCGGTTGCCGCCATGCACGCGCACGATCTCGTCACCGTGCAGCCACTGATACTCCTTGAATGGCGCGGTGGTCGTCGGCGCCGCGCAAAAGGTGTTCGTCTCGTGCGCGACTTCCCCGATGGCGATGCGATAGGCCATGGCGGATGTCCCCTCCCCCGGCCCCTCCCCCCGCACCGACGCAGTTCGCGCCGAAGTTGCTCAGGAGCGAATTCTTGATCGCCACCGTGCCGTTCGTACCACTCACGCCGACGATGCCGAAACTGTTGTTCGCGATCGTCACGTTCGTCAGCGTGGTGGGGCAGGCAGAAGGAGCAACCGATGGTCAAACCGCCGCCGGCGCCGCCGGCGCCACTGATCGTGCTATTGGTGATAAGCATTCCGGCACCGGTGCCGACGAAGACGCCGCCGCCACCATTGCCGCTGATCGTGCTCTGCGTGATTGACGCATCGTTCTTCGCCACGATCCCGCCGCCGCACGCCCCGCTACCGCAGATGCCGGTATTATCCCGGACGGCGCTCGTCCCCATCACCATTTCGGTTGAGACTCTCAATACCGGCCCCGAAGAGTGCGGAATTACTGCTCACGGTGCTGGCGGTGATATTCAAGAAACCGCCGGAGTAAATGCCGCCGCCGTTGCCACCATTGGCGAGGTTGCCCTGCACGCGCGCGTAGTTTTGCAACGTCACGGTATTGTTGCTGGTCGCACTGGTGAGGCTGAAGATGCCGCCACCGAAGGAACTGTTGCCTGGCGTCGCCGTATTGCCCGTACCCGATGCCGTTCCGCCGATGACGCTATTGTCCACCGTCACCGTGCCGCCACGGATGGTGCCGGCGTCGTTGTTCTCGTTGAGAACGCCGCCGCCGCCGAACAAGCCGACATTCGCGCTCACGGTGCTCCTGTTCCGCACTGTGACGATGCCGCCGTGGTTGTAGATGCCACCACCGAGGTGCGCGGTATTGCCGTAGCCCGCCACGCCGACCGCACCAGCGTCAACGGTCAGCACGCCGCTCCCGGCGTCGATACCGTCGTAGTAATTGTAGATGCCGCCGCCGCCGCTTGTCGCGCTCGTCCCATTTGCCGTATTGGCGAGGACGCGTGTCGCGCCTTGGAGCGTCAACGTGCCCGAATTGTCGATGCCGCCGCCCGAGCCACTCGCGGTGTTGGCGTAACCCGCTGTCGTCCCACCGATGTCGGAACCGGTGATTGTCATCTGTGCCAGTTGGTCAGACGAAGATACCCCCGCCGCACGTGGCTTGATTGGCAATCACCGTGCTGTTGCTCAAGGTGGCGGTGTTGAAGATCGTGGCGATACCGCCCCCACACCCTGTCGTGGCGATATTGGACGAAGCGGTGATCCCGCTCAGCGTCATCGTACCCTGGCTGTAAATCCCGGCCCCACCGAGCTGATCGACCGAGTTCCCGCCGATGAATGTCGTGCTCATCGTCAGCATGCCGAGGTTTCCGATGCCGCCGCCGCCCTGCGACGCGTGATTACTCGAGAAGATGCCGCCGTTCACGATGAGCGTGCCAGCCGTGTCGTTGCTGATGCCGCCACCATCCGGGCTGCCGGCGTCGTCCGCATTGTCCGTTACATTCGGTATTGGTAGAGCGTTAACATGCCGCTGTTGTAGATACCGCCACCGCCACCCGCGCAGCCAAGCGCGATGATGTTGTCGCTGACGGCGCTGTTGGTGAGCGTCAGTGTGCCGCTATTGAGGATGCCAGCGCCGTTCACCGGCATACAGTTATGGAGATTGGCGGTGGTGTCACTTTGCCGTTACTGGAACGTGACGCCGGAGATCGTCGCGCTCCCGTTGTTCGCGACCGTCAAGCACGCGTGTATTCGCTGCGTTGAACGTCGCAGTCGGCTGGATGATGGTCGAGGCATGAGCCCGCGCCATTGATCGTGATGTTGGAGGTGATGTGCGGCTCAGCATTCGAGTGCAGTGGCAGAGCGTGAGCGTAATCGTCATCGCGGGCACGGTGATCGTGTTCGCGCCGCCCAGGGCATTCGCTTCCTCGATCGCCGCGCGGAGCGTGCAGGTGCCATTGCCGAACGCCGTTTCGCAGATACCGTTCCCCGGTGTCACGTCGTGACCGTCGCCGTTGCTATTGACCGTGAAGGTGTCCGCGAGCACGCTCTGGGCGGGGCCGACCGCGATCAGCGCGCCGACGAGAAACACACCGACGAGGAGGCTACGCAGCGCGACATGCATGAACGACCGACGACGGCTCTGCACTCTTCCCTCCCACCCCGCACAATAGCGAGGAGATTCGATTGATTTTCAATATCCAGATTTTTATGTATGGCAATCAACGCCGCCGAAGGATAGCATAAAACGCACTGCCGCACGATGCCGCATCCGGCCCGTATAGGGCCGATCTCTTTTCTCCCCTTCCCTCCGAGGGAAGGGGGTTCGAGGGTTAGGTCATTTCGCCCCCGGCCCGCGCACGAACTTGCCCGGCTTGGCGTTCGTGTGCGCGCCGTCTGCCAGCACGCGCGTGCCGTTCACCCAGACATCGCGGATGCCGACCGAGAGTTGATGCGGCTCGGTGAAAGTGGCGCGGTCCCCGACCGTGTCGGGGTCGAAGACGATCGACATCGGCATAGTGGCCGTCGCGCAGCACGCCGCGATCGCGCAGGAAAAGGCGATCCGCGACGGCGGAGGACATCTTGCGGATGGCGTCTTCGAGCGGGAGCACCTTCTCCTCGCGCACATATTTGCCGAGCACGCGGGTGTAGGTGCCGTAGGCGCGCGGGTGCGTCAGTCCCTCCGCCGTCGCGGGGTCGATGCCGCCCGCGTCCGTGCTGATCTTCACCCACGGCTGCTTCAGTTGCCGGGCGAGGTTCTCCTCGGACATCTTGAAGTAGATCGTCGAGATCGAATGCTCCTCGTCCGCGACGAGATCGATGAGCGCGTCCGACCAGTGCTGGCCGCGCATCGTCGCGATCTCGGCGAGGCGCTTGCCCGGCGTACTGCCGGTTCTCGCGGCTTGCGGAAGCCGATCGGCATCACGCGCCTCCGGCCCGACCTGCGTTGACGCTGCGCCTCCCAGGTGCCGTCCGGCTCGACCACCGCGTCGCGGATCTTCGCGCGCATCGCCGGGTCGCGCAGGTTCGCGAAGAGCTTCCCCTCCGCCGATGCCCACGGCGGCAGACAGGCGCTCAGGCCGGTGCCGGAGGCGATGTACGGGTACATGTCCGCCGCGATGTCGAGCCCTTCCGCGCGCGCCCGGTCGATCCGCGCGATCACCTGCGCCATCTTGTGCCAGTTGCGCGGCGCGGTCGCCTTGAGGTGGTAGATTTCGACGGCGCATTTGCCCGCGGTGCCGATCTCAATCGCTTCTTCGAGCGATTCGAGGAAGCGGTCGCCCTCCGAGCGGAGATGCGTGATGTAGACGCCGTTGTAGCGGCCGATCACCTTGGCGATCTCGATCAGTTCCGCCGTGCCCGCGAAGGCGCCGGGCGGGTAGATGAGCGCGGTCGCCACGCCGAACGCGCCATCCTCCATCGCCTCCGCCGTCACACGGCACATCGCCGCCAGTTCCTCCGCGTTCGGCTCGCCGAGTTCCTGCGCCTTGCCGTACTCGCGCACCGTCGCCCCGCCGATGAACGAGCCGACATTGACCGAGACGCCCCGCCCCTCCAACTCCTCCAGCCAGTGGCGGAAGCGCGTCCACGCGCGCGCCTTCGTGTCCCACTCCTCCGCGCCGCCGAAGAAGCTGGTGCGGAAGGGCGATTCGATCCGCCCGCCGAAGGGCGCGGGCGTCCACGCCTCGCCCATGATCTCCGTCGTCACGCCCTGCGTGATCTTCGAGAGCGAGCGCGTATCGGTGAAGAAGGGGAGGATCGAGTGCGACTGGATGTCGATGAAACCGGGCGAGACGACCATCCCCGCCGCGTCGATCACATGCGCGCCGCATCGGCGGGATCGAGCCGCCCGGGCGGGGCGATCGCGACGATCCGCTCCCCCTCAATGGCGACATCGCCGTAGAACCACGGGTTGCCCGTGCCGTCGATCACTTTGCCGCCGGTAATCAGCGTGTCGTACTGCATCCCATCCCCCTCCTGCCCCAACGGCATACGGATCGCGACGAGACGAACCGAAAGATCGTTCATCGGCAGCCCGTTCGTCAAGTCGGCAACGAACGAATCCCTTGCTTTTTGGGCAGAATCTCCGCCTGCCTCTTTGGCGACGTGAATGTCCATCGGCGGGAGGTCACGGTCAGCGATAACTCTTTCGGTATCCGGGGAAAGGCCGGAATCCGTGCGCCGCGTAGAAGGACGCGGAGGATTCCGTCGCGAATAACTCGATGCGCACATGCGGATAGAGGAGATGGCAGACATCCAACAAGCAGCCGCCAAGCCCCTTGCCTTGCCACGCGGGGGCGACGAGCAACTCCGGGACGAACATCGTCACTTCCCCGTCGGTCAGTGCCCGCACAAAGGCGATAACGCCCGTGTCGGCAGTGGCGACGAGCGCGGGCCACGAGCGCCGCCACGCGTCGAGCGCCGCATCGGGACGGGCGCGCGGCGTCGGCCAGCCTTCCGCGTCCGAGAGATCCTGGATGGTGGGGAAATCCGTCTCCGCCCACGGACGGATCGCCACGCCCGGTGGCAGGAGAATGCCCGCGAGCGCTGCGGCGACGGATGAGGCGCGATCAGCGACTTTCCATAGGGCGAGAGATTACCACCGAAAACGCCAGACCCTCCAGAGGAATGATGCTGAGAGGCTGGACCACTCAGCGCGCTCTTACCGCAGGAGGAGCAGCCCGACGGCGGCGATGATGACGAGCAGGAGGACGGCAGCGAGGATGATCGCCGTGCCCATCTGCGTGAGCGGCATGGAGGAGGGAATGGAGTAGCGATGCGGCGGCCGGTTCATCTGGCGCAACTCCCGGATGCCGCGCGCGTTCAGGCCGCGCTCGACGCCGGGGGCCTTCGAGCCGCGCTCCCGCACGGCCTCATGTCGCTCGATATCACGAATCTGACTGCGGGGGGATTCCGGTGTTGCCATCGCGCTCTCTACATCCCTTTCAGTGGTCGCTGCCGCCACTGGCGCGCCCTGCGGCGCGGTTCCTGACGCTCGCGGAAAGTCAACCGCACGCCGCGAAAGGTCTGGGTGGCGAGATAGGAGCGCACGACTGTCTCCGGCACCTGCAAGGTCGCCGCGATCTCTGGCACGCTCACGCTTGCGCCGCCGTTCCGGTGCGCCCGGTTTGTCGGTGTCCGCTGCTGCTCCCCATCGCTCCGCTCCTCTCAGCGCCGCCCCCAATGAACCGCATCGCCCGCCCCTACCGCGACCAGTAAGATCACGACGATCAGTGCGAGCAGCGGTGTGGACATGGCGGCACACTCCCTCCCGAGGATGTACGAACACTTTCCGTACCCAGTATAAGCCTTTTGTCAAGACGAAGGAAGGTCGGTGGTCGAGGACCCATGCGTACGTCGGCGCGGTTTATTTACAGGGGGATCGCGCCATGCTACGGTGCAAGCCCGAACGGCATCATCGGCCCGGCAACTGGGGGTGACCATGTCTGAGCAGCCGCGCACGTTCCCGTTTCACCGTCTCGGCGGCACGCACCGCGCCATCGGGCGGCAGTGCGGCGAGGCGTGCGCCGCGCTGATCCATCGCCACCGCGATCTGGCGCTGGCGCGCCTCGGCACATCGCGCGGCCTCAGCCCGGCGCGGGCGCTCGCCGACGCCATGCGCTACCGCGCCTACGTGCGGGCATGTGCACCCTTCCTCGATGAAGAAATCCAGGGCGTCGCCGAGGGTGCGCGCATCCCGCTCGCGGAGGCGTACCTCCTGCAACTCCGCGCCGAGGTCGCCGCGCCGACCACCGACGCGCCCGCCCCGCTGCCCGTCTTGGCCGGTGTCGAGGCCGGGGACGAATGCACGGGGTTCGCCATCCTCGCCGAGGCGACCAGCGACGGCACCCCGCTGATCGGCCAGAATGCGGACCTCCCGGCCTTCTACAGCGAGATCGGCGTCGTCCTGGAGATCGTGCCCGACGACGCGCCCGCCGTGCTGATGCTCACACCGGCCGGTCAGGTCTCGTATCTCGGCATCAACGAGCATGGGCTGGGCGTCTTCGCCAACTTCCTCACCTGCGACGGCTGGCGGGTCGGCTATCCGCGCTACCTCCTCTCCCGCCTCGCGCTGACGTGCGAGTCGGTCGACGATGCAATCGCGGCGATTCGCGCCGTCCCTCGCGCCTCATCGCGGAACCTGCTCATGCTCGATGCCCACGGTACCGCCGCCGACCTGGAGACGACGCCGACCCGCGACGCCCGCCTCGACCCGGAGGACGGGCTGCTCGCACATTCCAACCACTACATCGCCGAGGAACTGCTGCCCGAGGAACGCTCCCCGGAGCAGAATCGCGCCAACTCCCGCGTGCGGCTGGAGCGCATGCGGGAATTACTGGCCGAAGCGCGCGGCAGCCTGAACGCCGGGGTGATGCAGCATCTGCTGCGCGACCGGGCGTGCTACCCCGACACGCTTTGCCGCGCCCCCGGCGACGCCCCGGACTCGGATGTCATCACCTTCGCGTCGCTGATCGCCGCACCGACGCGGGGTGACGATGTGGGTGGCGGCGGGGCCACCGCACGAGTACCCCTACCGTCGGTACGCATTCGCCGGAGCTGGCAGCGAGGAGTTGAACGAAGATGAGTGAGCGACTTTCTTTCGGTATATGCACGGACCAGAATCTGCCGTGGCCGGCGCTCGCGGAGCGGTGGCGGCGCTACGAAGCGCTCGGCTTCGATAGCATCTGGGATTGCGACCACCTCTATCAGCCGAGCAAACCGACCGGCCCGTACTTTGAGGCATGGACGCTGCTCGCCGCCCTCGCCACGCAGACGGAGCGCGTGCGGATCGGCGTCCTCGTCACCTGCAACACCTTCCGGCACCCCGGCCTGCTCGCGAAAGAGGCGGTCACCGTCGATCACGTCTCGAATGGCCGACTGGAACTCGGGCTCGGCGCGGGCTGGTTCGTGCCGGAGCATGAGCAGTTCGGCATCCCCTTCCCGTCGCCCGGTGAATTGGTCGGCAGATTCCGCGAGGCGGTCGAGATCATCGACGGGATGCTGCGCAATGAGTTATCGACCTATGAGGGTCGCTACTATCAACTGCACGATGCGCCGTCGCGCCCCTTGCCGGTGCAGCGGCCGCGCCCACCACTCCTGCTGGCTGGCAAGGGGCCGCGAATGCTGAAGACCGTCGCCCAATACGCGGATGCGTGGAACACATCGGGCACGGTCGATGAAGTGCGCGTATGGAATCAGACGCTGGACGAAAACTGCGCGGCGATTGGGCGCGATCCGGGCGCGATCCGGCGCGGCATCTACGGCTGGGCTGCGAAACTCCCGGCTGACCCGTGGGCATCGGTCGGTGCATTCGAAGAAGTGATTGGCAAGTATCGCGCGGTCGGCGTCAATGAGTTCATCATCGACATGCCGCGCGACGACCAATCCGCCGTGTTGGAGCGGGTGGCGACCGATGTACTCCCCGCCCTGCGCGCCTCATCCACATAAGGGAGGGAGCAGAACCACCGAGGCACCAAGAACACCAAGGACACCCAGAAGAGCAAACATATTTCTCTTGGTGTTCTGGACTTACAGCGTTTTGCAGAGGTATTGTGGTGACGGCGATCTTGAGCCTGCCGCAACAAGGAACGGCAGGCCAAAGCCGCCGCCACCAATACGAAATCTGCTCTAGCCGGACGAGGGACCCGGTATCCTTGCACGGACGCGGCTCTCCCCACAGTTTGGTGACGCCAGTCTCAGCTATCGCCGCCCGACCGGCCCGCTTGAGCTTCCGCCAGCCACCCGCCGGTTGTTGGCGATGATCTGCCGGAACATCGCGCTCAGCGCTGGCGCGTTGATCAGCTCGCCTTCGCGTATCGCATCGTGCGCCGGTCTTGTTGGTGTGGCCGCGTGATGATGTACTCCGGGTCGGGCACGATCCCGCCGTCGTAGAGGAAGACGTTGACGTGGTCCTTGGCAGCGAACAGAGCGCAGATGTTGCCATCGAGCACGAAGTATGGCTGGACGGTGCGCTTGATCGTCTCGGTTACTGCGGGGTTGGCGGCGTGCACGAGGGCGCGCACTTCCTGACAAGCGGCTTGCTGCCAAGCGGGTAATGCGTCGATGTAGGCGTCGACACGCGGATCGGCAATCCAGGTCATGCGCTGCTCGCTTACCATCGCCCCTCCTGTCGCAGACGTATTGATAGCGGCATGATACCGCCGTGAGCATGCGCATACTGGCTTCACCAAAATGCGGGGAGAGCCACCGACGCTGGCAGCGCCGCTATCCGCCCTCGACAAGGTGACCGCATCGAGCAGGGCTAGCGCAGCGCGAGTGCCGGGAGTTCCCCACGGGGGGATCGAATAGGCTCCAGAACTGCGCTGCGTCCTCGGCGGTTCCTCTGTCGAGCGATCGTCGCATCTTCCGCTGTGGTCTGCGCCCACGAGAGCCGGCCGGTCAGGAGGCCGCGAAACGTCGGCTCGGTGGTCTGTATCTCGATCGTCGCGTCGGCGGGAGGGCCTGTGAGCACCTCCGCAATCTCGGAACGGATCGCGAGACCGTAGCTCGTGTCGGTATCGGTGCAGCGAAAGCACACGTGTATCTGCGTCCCATCGCTTCGCTCCGGGTCCAGTCGGGTCGCGAGTCCGCGCAGTAGCAAGGGAATCGGCATTATCGCGGCGATGTCCGGATTCCCCAGAGCGCGCACCGCGCCAAGGAGCCTGGTGCGATCCAGCGTCCCGTCGATCTCCTTGGCAGCCATCAGGTAGTTGTTGCGCCAGATGGGGTTGCTCGCCTGATAGCCGAGTTGTCGCAGTGCGTCCGCCTTGAGCTGACATGCGGGCTGATCGTCCGCGTCCAGCCGGAGCACATGGGTCAGGATCTCCGCCGCCCAGCGGAAATCGCCGGCCGCGTGCGCCTGCGTCGCTGCGGCGACGACCGCATCGCGTCCGCCCATCGCCGCGACGTAGCGGGCGGCTCGTTCGCGACGCGGCAGTGGATCGAGGAACGCCGGGTCCCCCTCGAACCAACCGAAGTAGTTGGCGTAAATCTGCCGCACCGTTTGCTTGACGGTGCCGTAGAACTCACCGAGCCAGGGATGGGCGCGCAGGCGGGGCGGCAACTCGGCGACCGCCTCGACCAGTTCGTCGGGCGTCAGTCCACGCGCCATCAGGCGGACGGTCTGGTCGTGGACGTACTGCATCGCATCCCGATAGGCCACGAGCAAGTCCCGGACCTCGCCCTGCCCCGTGAGCGGGCGACCGTGGCCGAAGATCAGCGCCTGTGCGTCAAACTCCCGCAGCAGGTCAACCGCACGGATCCACTGCCACACGTCGCGGACGGCGCCGCGCAAGGGGTACAGGTTCGGGAACGATTCGCCCTGGATCACGTCCGCCACGTGCAAGACGCCCCGGTCGGGGAACCACAGCACGATCTCATCGTCCGATTCGCTCGGCGCCTCGTGCAGGTGCACGCTGATGCCAGCGACCTCGATGTCGAGCGACCCGTGGAAGACGGTCGTCGGCGGCAGGAATCCGATGGTGCCAATGCCCGTCTGCGGTCCCCAGGCCAGTCTCCACCCAACCTTCAGGGCCGCGATCGAGGTCGAGACCGAAGGTGTAGGCTAACCGTAAGGGGGGCATGAGTCCGAGACTCGGATTGCCCAGCTTCGTGGCTGCCAGGCGCTCGTGGGCGTACACCGCCACCTGTCCCGATGCGATCTCGGAAGGATCGAGGATGCCCGCGTACACCGGAGATATGGTCGGGATGGCTGTGGGTGTAGATCAACGCCTTGATCGGCTTGTCGCTCACCTTCCGCAGGTCGCCCAGCGCCTGTCGCGCGGCCTCCTCCGTCTCCAGGCAGTCGATGAGAATGAACCCCATCGGTCCCGACCACCATCGTCATGTTGGAGATGGCCGTAGCCGACCGCGACGTAGAAATCCTCGGCGACCTGATAGACGCCTTGCGCCATCGTCCGCGCATGGGCGGTGAGTCGCGCGGGGACGGTTGCGGCGTCGTGCGTAAAGGCAAGATTCTGACGAGTCAAGAAGAGCGGGGTCGGAATCGGCATCGAGCACCTCGCAATCGGAGAGAACGCACATACTTGCAGCGTGAGCCACGCTACCGAGGCTCCGTAGATGCGTCAAGGGAGCAAGGAGGCGAGGGCGGTGACGGTCCATATCAAGAGCGATCCGCTTGCCACGCCGAATGCACAAATACCGGGTGACTCATCATGGCTACGTCCATGGTGTCCTTAGTGCTCTTGGTGGTTCACCCCCCGTCGTTTTGAACTCGTTACGTCGGCGCGTTGGCCGCTGGTACGCCCTCACCGAGGGTCTGCATCAGCCGGTTCGCCCAGGCGAACATCGCGGCGGCGCTGGTGATGTCGAGGATTTCCTTGTCCGACAGCCCCAGCCGCCGCAGCGGCGCGAGGTCGGCGGCGGTCATCCCCGCCGGGTCGTCCGTCAGTTTGACAGCGTAATCGATCACGGCGCGCTCGCGCTCGCCTACTTCCGCCCCGATACCTTCATCGAGCAGGCGCTGGATGGCGTCCGTCTCCTTGCTCAGTTGCGCGTACCGCCGCGCGTGGACGGAGGTGCAGTAGACGCAGCCATTGACGAGCGAGGCGGCGACGGAGGCCAATTCGCGGTCGGAGCGGCGCACGCCGCCGGGGCCGTACATGATCGCGTTGAAGAGGGCGGTGCGCTCGCGCAGGGCGGGTACATCGTGGGCCAGCAGCGCGTAGTAGGCGCGGCTGTCGGGCGATGGCGCGACCTCGTCCACCAGCGCGGCCTGCTCGGGCGTGGCGCCGGTCTCATCCACGGTCTCCAGCCAGGGGCGCCAGGTGAGGACATCCATCGTGAAGGCGGGGCGCTCGGTCGTGCTCATGCTTCCTCCGCGAGCAGGCGCAACCCGGCGAGCAGGCGCACCTCGAAACTCATGTAGGCGATCAGTTGGGCGATGGTGACGATGTCGCGCGGGCTCAGGCCGGCGGCCTTCAATGCCGCGATGTGCTCCGGTCTGCGCCGTGCCCGGCTCGCGCGTCAGCCGGTCGGTGTAGCGCAGGATGGCCGTCTCGCGCGGCGACAGTCCCGCGCCATCGGGGAACTGCTCGATGGCGGCGAGGTCCGTATCGGTCGCGCCCAAGGTCGCGCAAGCGGTCGCGGTGCGACGCCGCGAGCGTCGGGCTCGGCGTCAGCACGGCGACCCGGAGCGCGATCATCTCCCGCTCGCGGCGGCTGACCCCGGCGGGATCGTCCGGTTCGAGCAAGGCGCGATAACTGCCCTGCGCCGCGCGGACCACTTCCGGTCGCTCGGCGCGCAGCTTGCCCCACCGGCGAGTCCGGCGCGATCCCGGCCAGTTCGTTGATGCTGTCCCGCGTATCTGTGTCGGGCGGAGTGTCGATGATTCCGTTGCATTCGCCATCTATGTCACCTCTGCGATATGTCCGGCAGGGTCAACTGAGCAGATCGAAGTCGAGCCGGTAGCGATTGGCGGGGAAGACGCCCGCCGCCTTCGCGCCATCGACGGCCAAGCCGACGCCGCTCACGAAACTCGCCTCATCCGAGGCGAGGAAGAGCGCCGCGTTCGCGACCTCGTCCGGCGCGGCCATCCGGGGCGTCGGGCAGGCGGCCACGGCGCGATGGATAAACTCGTCGCGATCCATCTCCGCTGGCGGCATCCCCTCCCAGATCATCGGCGTGTCGATCGGGCCGGGGCAGACGGCATTGACGCGCACGCGCTGGTCCGCGTAGGCGAGGGCGAGCGATTTCGTCAGGCCCATCACGCCATGCTTGGTGGCGACGTAGAGCGGATCGGCGGGTCGCCCGATCAGGCCGCCGTTGGAGGACATATTGACGATCGCGCCGCCCGTCGGATTGTTGAGCAAATGGGGCAGCGCATACTTGCAGCCGAGGATAGACGCCCTTGAGATTGACGGCGATGACGCGGTCGAAGTCGTCTTCGTCGCGGTCGATGATCGAGCCCGGCATACCGATACCGGCATTGTTGAAGATGATATCCAGTTTGCCGTACCGCTCCACCGCGCCATCGACCAGGCGGCGCATATCCGCGCCGGACGGTGACATCGGTGCGCAGCGCGCCCGGCCTCGCCGCCCGCCCCGTTGCACTCCTCGGCGACCCGCGCACGCCCGCCTCGTCCAGATCGCCGAGCATCAGCCGGGCGCCCTCGCGCGCGAAGAGCCGTGCCGTGGCGGCGCCGATCCCCGATGCCGCCCCCGTGATGACCGCTACTTTCCCTGCCAGTCGCATTCGTTTTTCCTTTGCTTCGTGCATCCATGCGCGACACCGGTGCATATGGTACACCGATGACCGTACGGTCGTGGCGTAGGCTTCAGTCTGCGCTTTCTCGCGCAGGCTGAAGCCTACGCCACCAACAATGACGGCGTTTACGACGCGGCGGGCGACAATCCGAACATTTCCGCCAGCAGTTCGTACGAATGCAGTCGCTCCGCGTGGGAGTGGATCATCGACGTGACCATCAACTCGTCGGCCTCGGTCTGCGCGATCAACGCGTCCAGCCGCGCCCGCACCGTCGCGGGGGCGCCGATGATGGTGCGCGTGCGGGAGGCTTCCATCTGCATCCGCTCCATCGGCGTATAGGGGTAGGCGGCCGCCTCCTCCGGGCTGGGGAGCAGCCCCGGCTGGCCGCTGCGCAAGCGCAAAAAGGAGAGCGCCGAGGAGGACGCCAGTGAACGTCGGCGCGCTCGTCCGTGTCGGCGCAGATCACGGAGACGGTGAGGATCGTCTGCGGCTCCGGCAGCGCCTCGGACGGCGTGAACTGCTCCCGGTACATCCGCATCGCCTCCACCGCGCCATCGGGGTTGATATGCCGCGCGAAGGCGAAGCCGACGCCAATTGCGGCGGCGACCTGCGCGCTGTAGTCGCTCGAACCGAGCAGCCAGATCGGCGGCAGCGCGACATCGACCGGCACGGCCCGCACCGCCCGGAAGGGGTGATCCGCCGGGAATTGGTCGGCGGCGAAGGCGAGCAGTTCCCCCAACTGGGCGGGGAAGTCGTCCGCCGTCAGCGCCTCGCGCGAGCGGCGGAGGGCGAGGGCGGTCAATTGATCCGTGCCGGGGGCGCGGCCAATGCCGAGGTCGATCCGCCCCGGATAGAGCGCTTCCAGGACGCGGAAGGTCTCGACGACTTTGAGCGGCGTGTGATTCGGCAGCATGATGCCGCCGGAGCCGATGCGGAGATGCGCCGTCTCGCGGGCGACCGCCCCGATGACGATCTCCGGCGCGGAACTGGCGACACCGGGCATGTTGTGGTGCTCAGCGAGCCAGTAGCGCGTGAATCCGAGCCGGTCGGCCAGCCGCGCCAGATCGATCGTGTTCCGCAGCGCCTCACGAGCGGTCGAGCCGGTGCCAATCGGGGAAAGGTCGAGGACTGAAAGTGGCAGTGCCATAATCCGGGAAGCCCCCTCATACGCATCAAAGAGACGAGCCAAAGGTGCGGTGGGGGCAGGCTTGCAGCCTGCCCCCACCAATTAGTTGCTATCGAAGGTGACGCGGATGAGCGGGCTGTCGGTCATCCAGGTCTCCAATTGAGCCGAGCGGCCGAGATTGGCGAGGATGCGCGTCAGGATCGCCCGGCGAGTGTCCGGGTCGGTGATCGGCGTAGCGTGCGCGGCCAGATCCGCCGCCGCGCTCTGCTTGAGATGGAAGGTGAAGGCCGGGTTCGCGACGAGGTTCGCGTACCAGTCGCGCTTGCCGGGCGTGCCGGTGATGTAGATCTCCCCATCGAGGTTGCTGAACGCCATCTCGATGCGGCGCGGCTGCCCGCTCGACCGCCCGATGGTCGTGATATCAATCGTCCGGTCGCGCGCCAGCGCCCGGCGAATCTCATCATTCATCATCGCCTCTCCTTGCGCGTCTCGCTACAGCCGATCACCCCGCACGGCTCATCGCTCACCCTTCCAGTATCGCATGTGTCACCGGGTTCGGGGTTCGATGTTCGAAGACACAGGAATCTTCCTCAAACCCCGAACCCCGAACCCGGTGACACACGAGTACTATCTGCTATACTCGGTGCTATGGAAGAGAACATGAAAACCAAACCGGATGCGTATTGGCGAGAGAACCTGACCCCCGAGCAATACCATGTACTCCGCCAGAAAGGGACGGAACGGCCTTTCACCGGGCAGTTCTACCTCAATCACGAGAGCGGCATGTACACCTGTGCCGCCTGCGGCACCCCGCTCTTCTCGTCGGACACCAAGTTCGACAGCGATTGCGGCTGGCCGAGTTTCGACCGCTCCATCGAGGGCAACGTCGAGTTCCACGAGGACCGCACCTTCGGCATGGTGCGCACCGAGGTGCTCTGCGCCACCTGCGGCGGCCATCTCGGGCACATCTTCGACGACGGCCCGCGCGAGACGACGGGGATGCGCTTCTGCATCAACTCCGCCGCCCTCAACTTCAAAAAGAGCACCTGAGCCCGCTCGAACGTATACAGTTCGTCGCAGAAAACCGGTAGCAGCAGGCATGCAAGCCTGCTGCTACCCAAAAGACCGCGTATGGCCTCGCCCTCATTCGGCTTTGCGGACAACGCCGCCCCGCAGGATTCTTTTTACAAACATTTCGCACTCCGCGCACCGGCGGCTGGGAAATTCTATCCTTGTCACGGTGGATGCGCCCCGAAGGCGCGCGATGCACGCGGGTGTGCGATCATGCGCGGTGGGTGAACAAAGCGGAAGGATCGCGTGATGCGACGGAACAGCATACGGGTAGTGATCGGCGTGGTACTCCTCCTCGCCATCATCGGCACGGGGTTCGTGGCGTACGGCAAAGGAAAAACAGCCGGGGAGCTGAGCGTCTCCAGCGACCGGAGCGCCTTCGCACGCGGGACGACCGTCTCCGGCGGGCAGGGCGCGGGCGGCGCGGGCGGCGGACAGCGGACCGGGGGCGCCGGGGGCGCCGGCACCACCGGCACGGGCGCGAGCGGCACGGGCGGCACGGGCGGCACGGGCGAGGCGGCACCGCCGCCGGGGCGGGGAGCAGCGTCACCGGCAAGGTGACCAAGGCGGACAATGGGACGCTCACGCTTCAGGAGCAGCCGAACAATATCGCCGTCACCGTCGCGACGGACGCCTCCACAACCGTCACGACCTTCGCGCCCGGCGCGCTCGGCGATCTCAAGAGCGGCGATATCGTCGCGGTGCAGGGCGATAAGACGGGCGCCACCGACTATGCCGCGAAGACCATCTTCGCGCTAAACGGCGGCGGTGGCCAAGGACAAGGGCAGGGCGGGCGGAACGCCGCGGCAGGGGGCACACCGGCGGGGAACCCGGCCGGTGGCGGTCGGGGGCAGGCAAATGGGAACGCGAGCGGCGGGGCTGGCAGCGCACCGGCGGGCAGGGCCGGTGGCGGCGGGGCGCTCGCCGGACTGAATGGCCCCACCGGGCGGATCACGACCATCGCCAACGGCACGCTGACGCTGCAAGGCTTCGACGGCACGACGACGACGGTCACGACGAACGCGAGCACGACCGTCCGCACACAAACAGCGGGCGCCCTGAGCGACATCAAAGCAGGCGACACCGTCATCGTCCAGGGGGATAAGGCAAGCGATCAAGCCTATACCGCCCGCACGATCATCGATCAGGGCGCGGGCGGTTGATGCGATTGGCAGCGGCGCGCTAAACCTCGATGACCTCGCGCGGCAGGAATGTTCCGGGCGGGCGAATTGCTCGGTGCGGGGGATACGTCATTCACGTGCCCCGCTCCCGTCGCGGCATGATACGATACGCGACACGGGACCCTCACGTCCTCAGTCCTCACGTCCTCAGTCCTCGGAGTCTGCCATGCCGAACACGCGCGACATGACCGGGTGGGATATCGGCACGCGGGCCGTCCATGCGGGCGAGCGCGGGCCGAAGCCGAACTTCACGCCCGTCTCCACGCCGATCTACCGCTCCGCCGCCTATATGTACGACGAGATCGCCGAGCTGGACGCCGTCTTCGCGGGGGAGACAGCCGGCTACGTCTACGCCCGCTACGGCAACCCGACAATCACCGCACTCGAAGAGGCGATCCGCGACCTCGAAGGGGGCGACGTGGCGGTCGTCACCTCTTCCGGCATGGCGGCGATCCACCTCGCGCTGCTGGCGGCGGGCGTCGGCGCGGGCGAGCGGATCGTCGCGGCGCGCGACCTCTACGGCGCGACCTTCACCCTGCTGATGAATGTCCTCAGCACGCTCGGCATCGAGGCGACCTTCGTGGACACAACGGACACCGAGGCGACCCGCGCGGCGATCACGGAAACCAGGCCGCGCGCCGTGCTGATCGAGGCGATGTCCAACCCGCTGCTGCGCATCACCGACGTCCCCGCCGTCGCGGAGGCGGCGCACGCGGTCGGCGCGCGGGTGGTGCTGGACGGCACGTTCACGCCGCCGCCGCTGCTTCTTCGGCTTCGCCAATGGGGCGGATTTCGTCGTCCATAGCATGACGAAGTACCTGAACGGCCACGCGGACGCGCTGGCGGGCGTCGTGATCGGTAAAGGCGACGAGGCGCACACGCTCATCCCGCTCGTGCGCACGCTCGGCCCGAACTCGCGGCGAACGAGGCATACATGGTGCTGCGCGGACTGAAGACGCTCACGCTGCGGCTGCGGCGGCAGATGCTCAACGCGAAACTGATCGCCCGCGCCTTGGAGCAAGACCCGCGCATCGCCCGCGTCGTCCACCCCGGTCTCTCCTCGCACCCGCAATACGCGACGGCGCGGCGGCTTTTCAAGCCGGGCTGGGCGGGCGGGATGGTGACGTTCGAGCTGGCGGGCGCGGCGCAGGAGGACGTGATGCGTTTCATGGATGCCCTGACGCTCTGCGTCCCCGCGACGAGCCTCGGCGATGTCTATACGCTGATCACCTGCCCCGCGATGACCTCGCACCGCGAAGTCGCCCCCCGCCAGCGGGAGCGGATGGGCATCACGCCCGGCTTGCTCCGCCTCTCCGCCGGCATCGAGCACCCGCGCGACATCATCGACGATCTCACGCAGGCGTTAGACGCCGCCAATATCCAGATCGGCACGCCGATCATGGGCCTTGACCCGATGCTCGCCTGACATGGGCGGCCCCCTCTCCATCGCCCATAGACGATGGGCGATGGAGAGGGGGCCAGGTAGGTCGCCAATCGCACTTGGACGACGTATTTCTGTTGGTGGTAGCAGGCTTTCCAGCCTGCCTCCCCGGCGATCAAGAGGGCAGGCTGGAAAGCCTGCTACCACCCTTCCAAAACCGAGTGGTCACCTACTGAGGGGAGGTTTAGTACTTCGGCAGCGAGGGGTCCACGTCGTCGGACCAGGCGAGGATGCCGCCGGTGAGGTTCTTCAGCTTGCGGAAGCCCGCGTCCTTGAGGATGCCGAGCGCCTTGGCGGAGCGCACGCCGGAGCGGCACTGCAAGACGATCTCGTCCGCCGAGTCGAGTTCGTGCATCCGCGCGGGCACGTCGCCGAGCGGGATGAAGCGGACATCCGGCTCCTGGATCGTGCCGAGCGCCCACTCGTGCGGCTCGCGCACATCGACGATGACGATGTGCTCGCCCGTGTCGAGCCGCTGCTTCAGCTCGCGCGGGGTGATCTCCCACTGCGCTTCCAGGTTGACCTCCGGCCCCGGCGTGATGCCGCAGAACTCGTCGTAGTCGATCAGGTGGTGGAGCGTCGCGTGCTCGCCGCAGATCGGGCAGGTCGGGTCCTTGCGCAGCTTGTACTCGCGGAACTGCATCTTCAGCGCGTCGAAGCGCAGCAGCCGCCCGACGAGCGGGTCGCCGATGCCGAGGATCAGCTTCAGCGTCTCCGCCGCCTGCAACGCGCCGACGATGCCGGGCAGCACGCCGAGCACGCCGCCCTCCGCGCAGGAGGGGACGAGGCCGGGCGGTGGCGGCTCCGGGTAGAGGCAGCGGTAGCAGGGGCCTTCCTTCGCGTAGAAGATCGAGACCTGCCCCTCGAAGCGGAAGATCGAGCCGTAGACATTCGGCTTACCGAGCAGCACGCAGGCATCGTTGACGAGGTAGCGCGTCGGGAAGTTGTCCGTGCCGTCCACGATGATGTCGTAGTCCTTGAAGATGTCGAGCGCGTTCTCGCTGGAGAGGCGCGTCTCGAAGGTCGTAATCTCGGTGTACGGGTTGAGCGCGGTCAGCCGCCGCTTCGCCGCGTCGAGCTTCGGAGATGCCGATGTCCTCGGTCGTGTAGGTCACCTGCCGCTGGAGGTTCGAGGAGTCCACCACATCGGCGTCCACGATGCCGATGTGGCCGACGCCCGCCGCCGTCAGGTAGAGGCCGAGCGGCGCGCCGAGGCCGCCCGCGCCGACGAGCAGGACGCGCGCCTGCTTCAGCTTCTTCTGCCCCGCCAGCGTCACCTCCGGCATAATCAGGTGGCGGCTGTAGCGCCCGATCTCGTCCGGCGAGAGTTCCACGTCTTCCAACGTCGCCGTTCCACCGGCGATGGACGGCACGATCGTCACCGTATCGCCGGACGCGACGGGCGTCGCGTCCTTCTGCAGATAGCGGATGTCCTCGTCATTGAGATAGACATTGACGAACGAGCGCAGTTGGCCGCTGTCGTTGTAGAGATGCTTCTTGAGGTCCGCGTACTGCCCGGTCAGTTGCCCGAGCACCTCACCGACGGTGCCGCCCGCCAACTGCCACCTGCTCCTTGCCCCCCGCGAACGGCCTGAGCGCCGTCGGAATCAGAATCGTCACATTCTCCGCCATGCACAATGCCTCCTCATATCAATCGGAAACCGTTGTGAACCACAGAGACGCAGAGAACACAGAGGAGAAGACGGAGAAAACAGTATTCTTCTCTCCTCTGTATTTCTCTGTGTCCTCTGTGTCTCTGTGGTTCATCGGTTATCCTTCCTCTACCCACGCTCGATGAGTTGTTCTTCATTGTAGCCGGAGCGGTCGTCTTTGAGCACCCAGCCTTTGATGTCGAGGGCGATGCCCTTGTAGACGCCCTGGATGAGATACGAATAGGTCGGCCAGGCGTACTCGCGGTCGGTCTCGGAGGGGCGCGGCTCGCTGTCCGGGTGGGAGTGGTAGAAGCCGACGATGCTCAGGCCCGCCTCGCGCGCCCGCTGCTCCTCCCGCGCGATCACCTCCGGCCCGATGCGGAAGCGCCGCCGCCGCTCGTCCACCTGCTCCCAGGCATTCTCGACCGGCACGACCTCGCGCACCACCTTCTCATCGCCCTCCTGCACGCCGATCAGCAGCCCGCACACCTCGTCCGGGTACCCCCGCTCGCTGTGCCGGCACACACTCGAGCGCAATTCATTCGTCCACACCAGGGCCATGATCCCTCCTCACAATGATTCAGCGACAGAGGCACAGAGAGCGCAGAGAGACACAGAGGAGAGCATTCTTTTATTCTTTCCTCTGTGTCTCTCTGTGCTCTCTGTGCCTCTGTGGTTCAATCCCTTTCCCCGTCCTCGGACCAGAAGGGGAGCGAGAGGTACTTGGCTGCGCCATCGCAGAAGATGGTGACGACGGTGCCCGCGTCCAGCGTCTCGGCGACGCGGAGGGCGGCGACGACGTTCGCGGCGGCGGAGACGCCGACCATCAGGCCCTCCTCGCGCGCCAGCCGCTTGACCATCGCGTGCGCGTCGTCGGTGCTCACCTCGGCGACTGTCGTCCGCCAGCGACGGGTCGTAGATGCCGGGGACGATGGCGGAGGCGTAGTGCTTGGTGCCCTCGATGCCGTGCAGCGGGCTGTCCGGCTGCACGGCGATCAGGCGCACGGCGGGATTGTAGTCGCGCAGGCGGCGGCCAGTGCCCGATAAAGGTGCCGCTCGTGCCCATCGCGGCGACGAAGTGCGTCACCGCGCCGCCCGTCTGCTCCCAGATTTCCGGGCCGGTCGTCGTGTAGTGGGCGCGCCAGTTCGCGTCGTTGTTGAACTGGTCGGGGTAGAAATAGCGCTCCGGGTGCGCGGCGTAGCGGCGCTGCACCTCATGGACCGCGCCATCGAACCCCTCCGCCGGGTCGGTCTCGACCAGCGCCGCGCCGTAGGCGGCGAGGATGCGCTTGCGCTCCTCGCTGGCGTTCGCGGGCATACAGAGTTCGACGCGATAGCCGAGCGTCGCGGCGATCATCGCGTAGGCGATGCCGGTGTTGCCGCTCGTCGCATCGAGGATCGTCTTATCCGGCGTCAGCAGGCCGCGCGCGATGCCGTCCTCGATCATCGCGCGGGCGGGGCGGTCCTTGACGCTGCCGCCGGGGTTGTTCATCTCCGCCTTCGCCGCGACCGTCACCGCCGCCGGCAGATGCGCCGTGACATGCGTCAGCCGGATCAGCGGCGTGTTGCCGATCAGGTCGAGCAGTGTCATTGTCCCGTGTGCCGTTGCCTGCGCCATCGACCTCTGTCCCTCCACGCGCCGGGATTGTCGCAGAAGTTGCGCGACAAACGCAACAACCCGTCGTCGTCGCGTAGTAGTGACAACAGAGAGGGCGGGGGGCGCATTCCCGGCGTTCGTTCCTCACCCCCGACCCCTCTCCATCGCAGAAGGATCACGACACAATTTAGTCTTTTACAGCGATGGAGAGGGGAGGGGAAAGGGAATTTATGTGCAATATGTTTCGTTCTTTTCACCGCATTTCTCTCTCCCCTCTCCATCGCCAAACGGGCTTTCTTCCTTTCGTAGCCTACGGGCGATGGAGAGGGGGCCGGGGGGTGAGGACCCACCCTTTGCTATACTCACACGACGATCTGCCGCCCACCGCCCAAGGAGACGAGATGCACGCGCTGGAAGCCTATCTGCGTGACCTGTCCGTCAATCACCATCTCGGGGTGAAGGAGACGTCGCACTACCCCGCCGTGGCGAATCTGCTCAACGAGATCGGTAAGGGACTCAGGCCGCGCGTGCATTGCGTCATCCACCCGAGCAGCGCGGGGGCGGGGCTGCCGGACGGCGGCTTTTTTTCGCACGATCAACTGGCCCACGGCGCGGCGCCCGATATGGCCCGCGGCGCGATCCCCGCCCGTGGCGTGATCGAAGTCAAGGGGACGGGCGAGGCGGTGGCGACCACCGCCGCCAGCCCGCAGGTGGCGAAGTACCTGGAGCGGTACGGGCAGGTGCTCGTCACCAATCTGCGCGATTTCGTCCTCGTCGGGCGCGGCGACGGAAGTGACGGCGGCGCGACGACGCTCGAAGGGTACGCCCTCGCGCCGGATGAGGCGGCGTTCTGGGCGGCGGCGGCGACGCCACATGTGGCCGCCGAGGAGCACGGCGAGCGGTTTGTCGAGTACCTGAAGCGGGTGATGCTCCACGCCGCGCCGCTCGCCGGCCCGCAGGATGTCGCCTGGTTCCTCGCCAGTTACGCGCGGGACGCGCGGGCGCGCATCGAACGCTCCACGCTGCCCGCCCTCGGCTCGGTGCGTAGCGCGCTGGAGGAATCGCTCGGCCTGCGCTTCGAGGGCGAGAAGGGCGAGCACTTCTTCCGCTCGACGCTCGTGCAGACGCTCTTCTACGGCGTCTTCTCCGCCTGGGTGCTCTGGCACAGCGAGAAGCCGGGGCGCACCGAGCGGTTCGACTGGCGGATGGCGCAGTGGTACCTGCATGTGCCGATGATCCGCGTCCTCTTCGAGCAGGTGGCGACGCCCTCCAAACTCGGCCCGCTCGGGCTGGTCGAGACGCTCGACTGGACGGCCGCCGCCCTCAATCGGGTGGACCGCGCCGCCTTCTTCGCCAAATTCGCGGATGAGCACGCCGTCCAGTATTTCTACGAGCCGTTTTTGGAGGCGTTCGACCCCGAACTGCGCAAGGACCTCGGCGTCTGGTACACCCCGCCCGAGATCGTCCGCTACATGGTCGCCCGCGTCGATACCGTGCTGCGCGAGGAATTGGACATCCCGGACGGCCTCGCCGACCCGCGCGTCGTCGTGCTCGACCCCTGCTGCGGCACGGGCGCGTACCTCGTCGAGGTGTTGAAGCGGATCGCCGCCACATTGGACGCGCAAGGCGGCGACGCGCTCGGCGGCAACGATCTGAAGAAGGCGGCGATGGAGCGCGTCTTCGGCTTCGAGATTCTCCCCGCGCCCTTCGTCGTCGCCCATCTGCAACTGGGGCTGCTCTTGCAGCGCCTCGGCGCGCCGCTCTGCGAGCAGCCGCTGCCGGACGGCTCGCACGAGCGGGCGGGCGTCTACCTGACCAACGCGCTCACCGGCTGGGAGCCGCCGACCGGGCCGAAGCAGCACATCCTCGGCCTGCCGGAGATGGAGGAGGAGCGCGACGCCGCCGCGCACATCAAGCGCGACGCGCCGATCCTCGTCATCCTCGGCAACCCGCCGTACAACGGCTTCGCGGGCGCGGCCATCGCCGAGGAGCGCGACCTCTCCACCGCCTACCGCCTCGCCAAGGCGACCAAGCAGCCGCAGGGCCAGGGGCTGAACGACCTCTATGTCCGCTTCTTCCGCATGGCGGAGCGGCGCATCGTCGAGGGCACGCGACTCCGGCATCGTCTGCTTCATCTCCAACTACTCGTGGCTGGACGGCCTCTCCTTCACGGCGATGCGCGAGCGGTATCTGGACGTGTTCGACCACATCTGGATTGATTGCTTGAACGGGGACAAATACAAAACGGGCAAACTGACGCCGGAGGGCGACCCCGACCCGAGCATCTTCTCGACCGAGTGGAACCGCGAGGGTATCCAAGTCGGCACGGCGATTACCTTGCTTGTGCGCGACGAAACGCACACGGGCGCGGACGGGGTGCGCTTCCGCCATCTCTGGGGCAAGGAGAAACGCGCCACCCTCGCCGCCACCGCCGAGCAGGATGGCGACACGCTCTATCAGCGCATCGAGCCGCCAGATGATTTCGGATTGCCATTCTTTCCACTGCTTTCTGGCATAGATTATGGACATTGGCCGCTGCTACTGCACCTGTTCTCGACTAGTTCTTCAGGCGTAAACACGAGCCGCGATCAAGATTTAATCGATATTGACCGTGCAAGGCTTGAAAAGCGAATGCATGATTACTTCGATGATACGTTGAGCGATGAAGCCGTCCGCCACATCACATCCTCACTGCTAATGTCCTCAGGGCGATTCGATGCGGCGGCAACCCGCAAGCACCTTTTGCAGCGAGGCATGGATACAGGGCATGTGATTCGATACTGCTATCGTCCTTTTGATACCAGATACGCCTTTTGGCATCCAGAAACGAAATTGCTTGATGAGAAGCGAGAAGATTTATTCGCGGCGTTTCAAGCGGGGAATGGCTTTCTGACTTCACGTCAGAAGGCCGAGCGGCAAAACGAAGGGACTCCTTTCTTCATTACACATGCATTACCAGATCGGCATCTGACACGCCCCGGTAGCGCATGTTTTCCTCTGACTGCAAACGGCAACGCCAATAGTCAGAAGACATTGTTCGCGGAGTCGGACGATTCCCTCGACGGTGAGAGAGCGAATCTCTCCCCCGCTGCTCGTAACTATCTCGCCGCGCTCGACATCACCAATCCCGACGCGGACGCCGAGACTGCCGGGTTGATCTGGATGCACGCACTCGCTATCGGCTACTCTCCTGCCTATCTCGCGGAGAACGCCGATGGCATCCGGCAGGACTGGCCCCGCGTGCCGCTCCCCGCCGACAGGGATATGTTACTTGCCTCCGCCGCATTGGGGCGGCAAGTGGCGAACCTGCTCGACACGGAGCAGCCCGTCCCCGGCGTGACGACGGGCGCGATCCGCCCGGAGTTGCGCCCCATCGGCCCGATCACCCGCGTTGACGGCGGCCACTACATGCAGCCGAACGACCTCGCCCTCACCGCCGGGTGGGGCCACGGCGGCAAGGGCGGCGTCACCATGCCCGGCAAAGGTCGCCTCGTCGCCCGCGATTACACGGATGCGGAACGGGGATTTGCCCACCCCCATCTGCCCACAGGGTACCCGCCTCCCGGAACGGGAGGGGGTTCAGAGGGCTCCCCTCTCCGCTCCGGGGAGGGGTCGGGGGAGGGGCTCTCCGTCCTCGGCGAGACGGCGTACGATGTCTATCTGAACGATGTCGCGTACTGGGCGAATGTGCCCGCGACGGTCTGGGAGTATACTATCGGCGGCTATCAGGTGATGAAGAAATGGCTCTCCTACCGCGAGCAGCCCCTCCTCGGTCGCCCGCTCAGCCTCGACGAAGCGCGCGCCGTGACGCAGATGGCGCGCCGCATCGCCGCCCTGCTCCTCCTCACCCCCGCGCTGGATGCTAATTACCAATCCATCAAAGCGGCGACCTACGCATGGGATGGCATGGGCTCGTAGGGGCGGTGCTGCAACGGTGGGCGGTTCGAGCACCGCCCCTGCGAATCGTGTGTTCGGCGATTTCTTCGTTGTGGCAATACACGACCGCACGATGCGTTATACTCTCTGTCGTGACGCAGCATCGTACGGAAAGAGCGGAGGGGTAGCGATGCATACCGATAGTATTGCCCCGGACAGCTTGATCGGTGTCGGGCTCTATACCTTCCCGGAGGCGTCGCGGATCATCGGCGTCAAGCCGTCCACGCTGCGACGGTGGGCGAAGGAATATCGGTATACGAGCCGGGGGACGACCTACCTTCATCGCCCGCTTATCCCCGGGCACTTCGGGGCGGATGCATCGACGCTCACCTTCCTGGAACTGATCGAATTCCTCTTCGTGAAGCTCTTTCGCGTCGAAGGCGTCTCAATGCTAGCTATTCGGAAGGCCGCCCAACGAGCCGCTGAGATGTTCGGCACTCCCTATCCCTTCGCGATGAAGCGATTTGACACGGACGGCACGCACATCTTCGTTACATTACAAGCAGAAACCGATGAACAGCGTGCCATCGAAGACCTGACACGCGGTCAGCGTGCGTTCGAGACGGTCGTTCGCGCCTTCTTTCGCAAGATCGATTATCAGGATGAGGCCGCGCTGCGCTTCTGGCCGCTCGAACATGGCGGCAGAGTCGTCCTTGATCCACAGCGCGCATTCGGCAGGCCGATTGATGCGGAAACAGGTATCGCGACTGAGACGCTCTTTGACGCGGTGATGGCGGGCGACGGCCAAAGCCCTGCCGAGGTCGCCGCGTGGTTCAACGCCCCCATTGCGGCAGTTGAGGCCGCAGTCACTTACGAGCGGATGCTCCTGGAAGAATCATCTCCGCTCGCCGCATGACGTATTTGTTCGACAACTGCATTTCCTACCGCTTCGCACACATGCTCGCGACGCTCGGTGTCGATGCGAAGGCATTGCGAGATGTCTTCCCTGCCTACATCAAGGATGTGGACTTCATTCCCCAGTTACGCGGCCAGGGATGGGTGCTCATCACTACCGACCGTCACATGAAGACGAGACAGATCGAGGCGGCAGCCTTGCAGGCCAGTGGAGTGACCGCGCTCTTTCTCGGACGCTTCTACAGCAAATTATCCTTCTGGCAACAAGCCCGCTGGCTCATCACACACTGGTCGGAGATCACAGATTTTGCCGACAGAGTTTCGGCGGGGACGGTAGCGGAGATTCAGCAGAATGGCACTGCCCGCATGTTGCGATGACGATATGCGATGCTCTGTACCGGCTCTCCCAGCGAAAAATTGCCGACTGGCGGCGCTCCTGAACAAGCATCAGGATAGCCGTGGCGAGCCGATCCTCCCACCTCCATAATGGATGCTACAATGCGCCTGGAACATGCACGTACAGGGACGAACGGGGCGCACATGAAGGAGCGGGACGTTGCAGCAGGGCCGGGCGGTGTCGTTGGCGGGGCCGTGGCGTTTTCGGACGGACCCGGAGCGCCTGGGGGATTTGACGCCCGCCGATCTGGTGCGGACGGCGGACGACGAGTGCGCCTACCACCTGCCCGCCTACGACGACGGCGACTGGCAGACGATCCCCGTGCCCGGCAACTGGCAGCAGTTCGGCCACGACTACAACGGCGTCGCGTGGTACCGCACCCAGTTCGCGCGCCCGGAGATGCCGAACGACGGCGTCGCGCGGCTGCGTTTTGCGGGGGTGGACTACTATGCCGATGTCTGGCTGAACGGCTTCTATCTCGGCTCGCACGAGGGGTTTTTCGCCCCTTTCACCGTCGATTGCACCCCCTGGCTGGCGGCGCGGAACGTCCTCGTCGTGCGCGTCGATAGCCCGAACGATGTGCGCGTGAAGCACGCGCGCGAGCACGAGCGGAAGACGCTCATCAAGGGTGCCTTGCAGGATTGGGATGTCAACAATCTCGACATCAACCCCGGCGGCATCTGGGCCGATGTGACGCTCCTCCTCTCCGGGCCGCAGTTCATCGAGAGCGTCCGCGCCGACGCCGATCTCGCCGCCCATGCCAATACCGGGCGCGCCGCGCTCGCCCTGCGCCTCACGCTCGTCAACACGCTGCCCGCCGCCGTCGATGTCGGCGTCCATCTGACGCTCGCGCCCGCCACCTTCACGGGCGAGACGATCGCGGAGGAGGGACGCATCCGCCTGCTGCCCGGCCCGAATGTCCACACGCTCTGGTTGCAGGTGCCGGACGCCCATCTCTGGTGGACGTGGGATCAGGGGCGGCCCGACCTCTACGAACTGACCGTCACGCTTGGCGCCGGCGACGCGCCGAGCGACAGCGTCACGGAGAGAATCGGCCTGCGCACGGTCGAGCGGCGCGGCGAGGGGTGGGCAACCCACCTCAATGGCCGCCGCCTCTTCTGGCGGGGCGCGAACTATCTCTCAGACCAGCTACTCGGCACGATGACGCCGGAGCGGTATGGGCGGGATGTGCGCCTGCTCAAAGAGGCGAACATGAACATGGTCCGCCCCTTCTGCGTCGTCGAGCACCCCGCCTTCTACGCGGCGTGCGACGCGGCGGGCCTGCTGGTCTATCAGGACTTCCCGATGCAGTGGCGGATGGCGAACGACTCCGACCTCGTGCGGCGGGCGACGCGGCAGGTGGAGGAGATGATCGCCCTGCTCGCCAACCGCCCCTCCGTCTTCCTCTACTGCTACGGCTCCGAGCCGGGCGAGGCGAACTTCAAGAAACTCGGCATGGCGCTCGCCGCCGTCTCCCGCGCGGCGGACCCGACGCGCATCACCCACCAGGCGAACGAGTACCTCGGCCACTGGGAGATCATGGCGGAGCGCGAGCGCTACGGCTGGCCGGTGGACTTCCACTTCTACAGCGGCTGGTACCCCGGCGACGCCTTCGGCGAGACGGTGTACGACCTCGCGCAATTCACGCCGGAGCATTTCGAGGTGGTCACCGAGTACGGCGCGCAGGCGTTGCCGACGCAGGAGACGCTGAACGCCATCCTCCCGACCGAGCAGCAGACGTGGCCGCCCACGCCGCGCGCCCTGCGCACACTCAAACACCACTGTATGCAGCCGGAATTACAGTTCCGCGCCGTGCCGGACGCGACGGGGTGGCACGACCTGATCGCCAAAAGCCAGGCGTATCAGGCGCTCGTCCTCAAGTTCCACACCGAGCACTACCGCCGCATGAAGTACGCGCCGTGCAACGGCGCGTTGATGTTCACCTTCAACGACTGCTGGCCCGCTATCAGCTGGTCGGTGGTCGATTATTACCGCCGCCCGAAGCAGGGGTATTACGCGCTCCAGCAGGCGTTCGCGCCGCTCCATGTCATGCTGAACTGGACTGCGCCGCTCGGCGCGACGCTCGGCGCGCCGTGGCAGGCGGAACTGATCGTCGTCAACGACCTGCCGCGCGCCTTCCCCGGCCTGACCGCCGGTTGGTTGGTGCGGCACGACCGGACGGGCGCGATCCTCGGCGAGGGGTCGCTCCCCTGCGATGTCGCGGCGGACTGCCCAGCCACGCCCATCGGCACCCTCCCCCTCCACCCCCCCGCCGACGCACCCGATGGCCCCTGCACCATCGCCCTCCGCCTCACCGACCCGAGCGGCGACATCCGCGCCACCAACGCCTACACCCTCACCCTCCGCGCCCCCTGGCAGACCACCACCACCTCCCTCCGCACTGAGGGAGATTAACCACAGAGGCACAGAGAGCACAGAGGAGGAAAAAGAGGAACGGAGAATCAGGGAAAGCAATGCTATGCTGGAGACAGATATATACTCCCTTCTCATTATCTCTGTATCTCTCTGTGCTCTCTGTGCCTCTGTGGTTCAATCCGGTTTCCGATCGGAGGCGGTGATGCGGACGGTGCGGGTGGGGCTGGTGGGGTTCGGGCATGTCGGGCAGGCGCTGGCGGATGTGCTCGAACAGCGGGCGGACCTGCTCTATCGGCACTATCACGTCGATATCAGCGTGACGGGCATCGCCACGGCGCGGCACGGCACGATCATCGCGCCCGACGGTGTCGATCTGCCGCGGACGGTCGCCGCGATCGAGGATGATCCGAGCGCGCGACTGCCGGGCGCACTGGCGGGCGAGATCGCCGTGCCCGCCTTCATCGCCACCGTGCCCGCCGACATCATCGTCGAACTGAGTCGGCTCGCGCCGGAGAGCGGGCAGCCCGCCCTCCGCCACTGTGAAACGGCGCTGCGCAACGGCAAGCACGTCGTGACGGCGAACAAAGGGCCGGTCGCCTACGGCTACCGCCGCCTGCGCGATCTCGCCCTGAGCCAGCATCTCCAGTTTCGTTTCGAGTCGAGCGTGATGGACGGCGCGCCGATCTTCGCGCTCGTCGAGAAGGCCCTGCCCGCCACCCATGTGCGCGGCTTCCGGGGGGTCGTCAACAGCACCTCCAACCTCGTGCTGACAATGATGGCGGCGGGGCAGACGCTCGCTGAAGCGGTCGCCGAGGCGCAACGGCTCGGCGTCGCGGAGGCCGACCCGGCCTACGATCTCGACGGCTGGGATGCTGCCGTGAAGGTCTGCGCCCTGATGAATGCGCTGATGGACGCCGACGTACGCCCCGCGAGCATCGAGCGCACCGGCATCGGCGGCATTACGGCGCGCGATCTCCACGGCGCGGCTGCGGCGGGCACGGCGATCAAACTGGTCGCCGAGGCGTGGGAGGCGCGGGACGGCACGCCCCATGGCCGCGTCGCCCCGCAAGCCCTGCCGCTCATCGACCCGCTCGCCACCCTCTCCGGCACCGCCAATATGCTCATCCTCCGCACCGACACGATGGGCGACCTCGCCATCGGCGAGTACGACGCCGGCACCGCGCAGACCGCCTACGGCGTCCTCGCCGACATCCTCCATATCGCGGCGGCGAGTAGCCAGTAGCCAGTAGTCAGTAGCCGGTAGCCAGAATGGGAGGAGTCCCGCTGGCTACCGGCTACTGGCTACTGGCTACTACTTCCTCACATCGTCAGGCGAGCGTAGCGGCTGCGGTAGTAGAGGAGCGGCTCGCCGTCGCTCTCGCCGCAGGCGAGCACATCGCCGACGAAGATGCGGTGGTCGCCGCCCGGATAAGCGGCCCGGAGGCGGCAATCGAACCAGCCGATGGCGGCGCGCAGGAGCGGCGCGCCGGTCACGGCCGTCCGGTACGGCACGCCGCTAAAGGTCGCGGTGACCAGCGGCGCGCGATTCGCGAAGCGGTCCGAGAGGAATTCATCGTCCTCCGGCAGCACATTGACGGCAAACGCGCCGCTCTCCTCGATCGTCGGCACAAAGGAGGAGCCTTCGAGGATACAGACGAGGACAAGCGGCGGCGCGAGCGAGACGAAGGAGAAGCTGCTCGCCGTAATCCCCCGCAGCCCGAGCGCGCTCTTCGTCGTCACCACGGTCACGCCCGCCGCGAACCGGCCCACCGCCCGCACGAAGAGGTCCGCGTCAAACGCCGCCGCATCCGCCGAAGCCGGGATGTTCATCGCGCCACCCTCCTCCGTCAACTCGCCGTGCATCCCCCATCATACTCCTCGGCAGACGGGTAACGGGCCAGAGGATCGCTCCCCTGGCCCGCCTGATCGCCGTTTCAATGAGTCCCTACTGCGTGCCGCGCCGTTCTCGCCGCGCTTCCGGCAGCGCATCGGTGCGGATCAGGTGTTGCTGCAACTGCGCCGCGAACTCCACCGTCCGTTCCATGTCCGCCAGCGGCGAGACGATCGCCCGCCCGAAGGCGCGGATGCCCGCGCGTACCGTCTGTGTCTTCATCTCAATTGACCCCTTTCCGGCATCCCTGCCGTAATATCGAGATGGAGCAACGCCGCCCGTGGGCACGATCGCTCCGTCCATGAAAAAGAGTACCATGCTATAGGCGATTGTGCAACTGTTCACAATGTTAGGATTCGATGTGCCATTTTGTGCGTACGTTCGCGGTATACCGCGGACGTTGGCAATGTGAACAAAGCGACAATCTGGCGGTTGGGAGATTGCCCAACCCCCTTGCTCCCTCCCGACACGGGAGGGATCAGGGGGTGGTTATCTGGGCGGCGTATCGTTCGGCGTCGTCTTCGGGCGCGTAGCCGAGCTGCTCCTCGGTCGGGCCGATGTCCCAGTAGCGGCGGGTGTTGCCGGAGATGGCGTAGAAGATGCCCCAGGTGAGCGGCGTCTCGATCGCCCGCCACGCCAATTGCGCCATGTCGCGCGGGGAGAGCCAGGTGCTCAGGTTGCGGACATTCTGCGGCTCCGGCAGCCACGAGCCGATACGCAGGCAGATCACCTCCAGGCCGTGTTCGTCCACGTAGAAGCGGGCGAGCGCCTCGCCGAATGCCTTCGAAGCGCCGTAGTAACCATCGGGGCGGACGGGCATGTCCGGGTAGCAGGGGCGACCTTTCAGTTCGTAGTAGCCCGTGACGTGGTTCGTCGTGGCGAAGACCATGCGCTTCACGCCCTCCTGGCGCATCGCCTCCAGGACGGTGTACTGGCCGACGATGTTGTTCGTGAGCGCGTCCTCCCACGGCGTCTGGACGGCGGACGAGGCCGCGAGGTGGATGACGGCGTCGCACCCGCGCATCGCGGCGCGCATCCCGTCCAGGTCCGTGATGTCCGTCCGGGCGATCTCCTCGCCCTCCCGCGCGGGGCCAACCGGCGTGCCGCCCGGCCGCTCCTGCAACCGCAGCGCATACCGATCCTTCAAAAGCTCTCGCAGTGACACACCGATCTTCCCACTCGCGCCGGTCATCAGGACTTTCTTCATGGTTCCTCCGGTAGGGCTGAGGGCTGAGGACGAAGGACTGCGGCGCCCTTCGGGCGGCAGGAGGAGTGAGTATAGCGCATGGCGGGGCCTTCGCTCGCCGTTCGATGAGGAGAGCCGGGAAAGGTGTTTGGGAAGGTCAGAACCATCGCGCGGTCTTTGACGTTCCACCTGATGCGCCGTCGCCCGGATCGACGAGCAGGGCGCGGTGGAGAGAATGCCGCTCGGTACGAGGAAGCCGGCGGCACGATTGGTAGTAGTCGGAGGGAGAAACGCATGGGTCGTCTATCGGGTGAAGTCCGGTTCCGGTCGGTGGGGATGGTGCGGGCGCTCCTCGCGCTCGTCGTGACGCTCGCATGGTGCCTGTCGCTGAGCGGCGTCGGGGCGCAGGGGGCGGTGGGGACGGTCGTGGCGAGCGGCCTCTCCAGCCCGCGGTTTATCGCGGTCGCCGACGACGGCACGCTCTACGTCTCCGAGGCCGGGTCCGGCGGGCCGGAGAAACTGTCGGGCGGGCCGGGCGGTGGCGACACCATGCGCGGCACGACCGGGCGGGTGACGAAGATCGCGCCGAATGGTACGAAGAGCGTCGTCGCGGCTAATCTCCCCTCGTACGGGACGGGCGAGGGAGCGACGGGCCCGGCGGGCATCGTGCTGGCGAATGGCGCGATCTGGCTGGCCAACGGCAACTTCGTGCCGCAGGGCAAGCCACTCTCGTACGAGGGGCAAGTCGTCAAGATCGACCCGCAAAGCGGCACGGTCGCCAAAGTTGCGGACATCGGCGCGTACGAGATCGCCCACAACCCCGACGGGACGATGGTCGACAGCGATCTGTACGGCATGGCTCTCGGCAAGGACGGCAATCTCTACGTCGCCGATGCCGCCGGTAACGACCTCTATCAGGTGACACCGAGCGGGCAACTGAAGGTCGTCGCCACCTTCCCCGGTCTCCCCGCGCCGGATGCCAACCCGGATCGTGGCGGCAAGATGGAAGTTGACCCGGTGCCGACAGGCGTCGCGGTCGCGCCGGACGGCTCGTTCTACGTCGCCTTCCTCGGCGGTGGCGAGCCGACGCCGGGCCGCTCGAAGGTCGTCAAGGTGACGGCGGACGGCAAGGTGTCGGATGTCGTGACGGGTCTCACCTACACCGTCGGTGTGGCGGTCGGGCCGGATGGCCTGCTTTACATCTCCGAGTTGACGAGCGGGCTTGATATGACGGCAAACCCGCCGATGCCGAAGCCGGGGCGCGTCTCGCGCATCCTGGCGAACGGCACGAAGCAGGTCGTCGCGGACAATCTCAACACGCCGAACGGCATCGCCTTCGACAAAGCGGGCAACCTCTTCGTCGCGACCGGGTCGGTCGATCCGCAGAACGGCCAGGTAATGCGCTTCGCGGGTGTCGCCGCCGCGCCGGTCGTCGCACCGCCCGCGACGACAGCCCCGCCGGTGGCAGCGGCCCCGCCGACGGTAACAGCGCCCGCGACGGGCGCCGGAATCGCCGCCCCCCACAATTACTTCCTCCGCCGTTTGGGCGACAGTTGAGTCGGGAATAGCCAGTATCGGGTAGCGAGAGGGGGATCCCATACCCTCTCGTTGCCCGTTCCCATCGGACGCTATTCCGGCGCGATAGCGTCCCGCGCCGTTCAAGCGGCACAGGGGACGGGGCAGCCTTGGCTGCCCCGTCCCCTGTGCGATGTACACTGTCCGTGCCTGATGTGCGAGCGATCCCGCGTTACCGCGTCCGGTTCGTCCCCTCTTCGACGGTTTCGTTCTCCGCCACGAGGTTGCCCTGGGCGTCATACTGGCGCTTGTCCGTCACCGTCTTGCCGGCCCCGCCGGCCGTCCCCGCGCCCTCGACGTGGACGCGGTCGCTGCCCGCATCCTCGACCCGGACATCCTCCCGCCGCACCGTGTCGCTCACCCGCTCCGTCTCCTGCTTCACTTCCTTGCGCACGTTCACCTCGCCCGTCACCACCGCCTGCTTCTGCGTCACCACCTCCTGCTCGCGCAGCGGGATCTCGATGTCCCGATCGCGCATCTTCAGGTCCGCCTCGGTGGCGGGGCGGTTGACGGCGCGCTCGGTGACGTAGACCTCTTCGCGCTGCACCGGCACGTCGATCGTCTGCTGCTCCTCGCGCACGTCCTTGACGATGCGGGCGCGGCCCGCCTCGGTCTCGCGGACGCCCGCCTTCAGCTGCTCCTCGACGATCGGAACCGTGATGTTCTTATCGTCCTTGCTGTAGTCCTTACCCGCCTCCCGGCGTGCCAGTCGCTCGCCGCCACGGTTCCGGCCAGTCATGCCCCGCTCGTCATCGACGACCGCGTCATCGTGGCCGGCGTGCTCGAGTGTGGCGGCTCCCGGCATTGCCTGACCGGAATTGCCCGCATAGGCCGTATCGTTGTCTACCGCGTCGTCATCCACCGCGTGGTATTCGCCGCGATCGAAGCGGGCCGCGCTGGTCAGTTCGGCGCCTGTCGAGCGCAGCGTCAGGCTATTTCCACTGTTCTGCACGACCGCGCTCATCGGCACCAGCCACTCGTGCCCGTCCTGTTCGACAACGAAATCGGTCACCTGCCGCGTCGGTCCATCGACGACCACATGCTTGACGCGGCCCAGCTCCACCCCGTCAGCGGTCACGACCCGGTCATCGCGGTGAATATCCATCTCAGCCATTCAGTACATGTCCTTTCGTATCCATCGTCCACGATAGTCCTGCGATCAGTCGAGTTGATTACGCGCGCGGTACGTTCGTCCGATCGCGCTCGAGGACGAAATCGTCCTTCTTGCGGCGGCTCAGCAGGTAGGCGAGGAGGCCGATAACGAGCAATGCGATCAGGAGCGGGATGAGCCACTTCCAGATGCTGCTGCCGCTACTCGCGACGCTCGTCGTCTCGATCCGGGAGACGGTATTGTCGGGGTTGGAGGTCACATTAACCTGGTCGCCGACTTTGAGATCGCCGACTGTCGCTGTTTTGCCATCCCGT